>CAJYTK010000012.1 GCA_913777615.1 uncultured Agrobacterium sp.
ATCAACCCGCGTGATGCGGTGCTGCGCAGCCGGAATGGCTCCGCACCGCAACCCGCCGCTACCGCCCCGAATACAGCAACCCAAAACCGCTGGAGCGAACTCAAAACTGGATAAAACTTGGGGGCAACGTCACCATTATGGCTTTGTCAAGCGTGATGCTGAGATGAATCAAAAATCAGAATGAAGGCTGATATCCGCTTGACCGGTATTGTCCGTAGATTGGCTTCAAGCGAACGAGCCTAATGCAGGTTCAGACGTCCATCTTGCGGTGTTGGCTATCTTAGCTTCGCAGCACATTGCGAGCATAAAACCATTTACGTCCAACGCTTTATCCACCTCACCGCCGCAATGATCTGGAAGTCGTGATTGTCGATCGATTTGAACCGTTCAATCCGCCAACAGACGATTACAGATCGCGTGCGTCTGGTCTTGTCAGACATAGTCGGGGTCAGGCGGGTTCCCTACTGCTGGTCAGGTAGCGTACAAAGCACGGGGCGTTTTTAGCAGAAGCGGTGCTTCGACTTGAAATCCAGTGCTGCTCTCCCATTTCTCTGTTGCCGGGTTTACCGGCGTTGGAGATCACTATGGCAGCACAAGCTTGGAATTCTGGTCATTTTGGTGCGAACACCTCGCGCGACACGGATGTCCTGGAACAGCGTCTTCGTAAACTGCGCATGCTATCCAGCATATCGCGACTCATGGATACGGCGGTCGGAATTCCGGGCACGCGGCTGCGGTTCGGCGCCGACTCGGTGCTGGGTCTTGTTCCGATCCTCGGTGACGGCGCCGGCGCGCTTGTCGGGCTCTACATCGTCAATGAAGCGCGTCGTCTTGGTCTTCCACGGGAAAAAATTTCGAAGATGATCGGCAACGTGGCGATGGATTCGGTCGTCGGCAGCGTACCGCTCTTAGGCGATCTTTTCGACGTCTATTTCAAATCTCATCGCCGAAACGTTCAGATCATTCTCGATCATTTCGGTGTGCTGCCGGAAGAGCTGCAGCGCAAGCGCTGATCCATAGAGCAGGCGCGAACAGCCTGCTCTGCCATTCTGAGGGTCGTAGGCCGAAGTCTGCGACGGTCACCTGCTACACCTTCCGAAACGTGCTCGGATGAAGCAAAGTTGAACTGAAAGCGTGAGCAATGTCCTTCGATCTTGAGCGCTTCGTGAATGCGCAGCAGGGCACTTATGACAGAGCGCTGAACGAATTAATCGCCGGCAGGAAGCAGTCGCATTGGATGTGGTTTATCTTCCCGCAGATCCGCGGTCTTGGCCGCTCGGAAACGGCGCGCTTCTATGCCATTTCAGGCCGCCCGGAGGCAGAGGCGTATTTGGCGCATCCGGTTCTCGGCTCGCGGCTGGAAGATTGCACCCGCGCGATGCTGAGCCACCCGGACTTGAGCGCCCATGACATTCTCGGATCTCCGGATGACCTTAAATTTCACTCCAGCATGACGCTGTTTTCCGAAATTGCTGGCCAGAGCCCGCTCTTCCGGGGCGCTCTTGAACTCTTTTACAGAGGCGCTCAGGACAGGCAGACCCTGGGCATTCTGTCGTGAAAGTCCATTCATTTGCCTGCACGCAAAAAGATGCGTAGCTGTCGTCAAGCGACCCCGTGGGCGGGTGACTGTCAGCGGCGACACATCACTTTCGCTTCACGATCCTCCGAAGCATGGAGCCCCTTCTCGATTTCCGCGGAATAAGCTCGATATCGCTGACAAGTTTTGCGCCACCTTCGCGGCGCTCAAGTGTTATCTTTCGGCTATGGAATGCCTCCAGCTCGGCACGATGGGCCACGCTGATGATGGTTGCGTCGGGCAACTCATCGATCACCGTCTGCATCATCTTGTCCTGGCTTTTTTCGTCCAGCGCTGCCGTCGCCTCATCCATGATGATGATATCGGGGGCGTTGAGCAGCAAGCGAGCAAAGGTGAGGCGCTGTTTCTCGCCGCCGGACAATGTCTGGTCCCAAGGCGCCTCGTCCTCGATCTTGTCCTTGAGTTGGCCTAGACCGACTTTCTCGAGAGCGGCACCTATCTCTTCCGCCGTCCAGCTTTCCGCCGGTTGCGGATAAGATACGGCACGGCGTAGCGTGCCGGCTGGAATATAGGGCCGCTGCGGCAGCATGAACAATTGACTGCCGGAGCGGAAATTGACGCTACCGCCGCCCCATGGCCAGAGACCGGAGATCGCACGGACCAACGTGCTTTTTCCGGAGCCGGACTCGCCCGACACCAGGACCCTTTCGCCTGCGCCGATCTCCACATCCGTCTCTTTGACGACTGCGGTTCCATCGCCGAGCGACACGAACACATCCTTGAGGCCAAGCATGGTATCGCCTTCCGTCTCGCCGCGCACGATACGGCCAACAGTCTCGCTTTTTTCAGCCCGCTCAAGGCCATCGAGGGACATCATCAAGGACGCCACGCGCCGTGCGCAGGCGTTCCAGTCCGCAAGCCGCGGATAATTATCGACCAGCCAGCCGAAAGCGGACTGAACGATGGTGAACGCCGACGCCGCCTGCATCACCTCGCCGAGCGACATGCTGCCATCGAGGAATTTCGGCGCGCAGAGCAGCAATGGCACGACGGGTGCAATCAGCATCGAACCGTTGGAAACGACCGTGGTGCGCATATATTGCTGCGCCATGAGTCGCCACTGCCGCCGGACATTTCCAAATCTCTTGTCGAGATCGTTACGCTCCTCCTCTTCCCCACCAAGCAGAGCGATACTTTCGCCATTCTCTCTGACGCGCGTCAGTGTGTAGCGATATTCCGCCTCCACCTGATTCTTCACTTCGGATACCTTGACGAAGTTTCGCGCAATAAATGCGATGGCCGTGGAGGTAATTGCCGCATAAATAATGGCCGCTATGACCAGGAAGCCAGGAATGGTGACCCAAATACCGCCGATCGACAGCGTCAGTGCACCGCCAATCGTCCAGAGCACAACGATAAAGGTGGAGGCCGAGACGAACGCAGCGATAACACCGGAGACGAAGTCAACCGGTGCTTCGGTGGCGATGCGCATGTCTTCCGAAAGCCTTGCTTCAGGGTTCTTATGATCGCCATCGATCAGGTTGAGCTGGTAGTAACGACCGTTTGCGATCCATCTGCCGACCAACACCTTGGTCAGCCACGAGCGCCAGCGCCGCTGAATGCGCATCCTGACGTAGACCTGCGCGGTGACGATGAAAACACTGCCCAGAACCAGAAACGGGAATATCGACGCGAGCGAATAGACCGTCGAAGCGTCTCGTTTTTCGATCGCGTCAAATATTCCGCGGTTCCAGACATTGACCCCATACTGGATCGCGACATTGATGCCGATCATGGTCAACAGGCCGAGCGTGAAAACCCATGCCAGCTTGTCGCCACGACGGCTCCAGAAGCCTCGTGCGCTAATCCAGAACCGTTTCAGCAGATACCTTCGGCGAGCTTCCTCAGCCTCCTCCGGTGTCAAGCCAGCGGCAGGTTCCGCTTCCTCCGGGGGAAGCTCCTCAGCATTGCCTTCATTGTCTTGGGAGGATGCGGCTTCAGCGCCTACTTCGTCGTCACCAGCAGCCGATTTTGGTTTTACTTCATCATTTTTCATGCGCGCTGAACGACCCACGGCAGGAAAGGTTTCACGTCATCGTGAAGACGCGTTAAATATTCTTCCGCGTTCGGCCACGCCGATATCGGCACGATGCTTCCCTTCGGAGGATTTTGAATACAACCGCAACACCGGCGACTGCCTCAGGATCAGCAAGCTGACCTCCCCTGGCGGCGCCGGACGTCGCCAAAGCTAAAATGGATGACCGCTGTTTATGCTCTCATCCGCTCCGGGCTCGACATCAATTCCTGCTGTCTGGCAACCGCCAGCATCCATTTGTGGAAACGCTGTCCGTTGGACTTTTCCAACGCAGTTCTGTCCCAGGCGAGAAAGTAGCTTTCCGATAATTTCAACCGAATATCGAAAGGAACGACGAGCGTCCCAGCGGTGATTTCTTCCTGGATCATCGAAAGCTGTGCCAGAACGAAGCCCCTGCCGTTGACCGCGGCATCTATAGCGCTGCTCGACAACGTGAAGGAAAGTCCTGAGAATATCTGCTGATGATCCGCCTTGATCAGCTTAGCCCAATCCCGCCATTGCGGCGAGGCTTTGTAATCCGACTCCCATTCGACATTGAGAAGTGGAAAAGTCAAAACCTCTTCGGGACATTGCGGTTTCCGCGCAGAGATCAGGGCGGGGGAACAGGCGGGCACGACCCAATCGGTGAACAGGTGCGCCACATGCTCATGAACATAAGAGCGGCGACCATAGGTGATGCGAAAATCGACCTCCTCAGCCCCGAGACGAGGTTCCTGATCCTGACCGAAGATACGCACATGCGCGTCGGGACAGAGTTCCTGCCAATCGAAAATCTTTCGGCCTATCCACCGGCTGGCGACGGATGACAGCGCGCTGACGACGATCCCGCCTTCGTTGCTGGCACGCTTCAACACGGTCGTCGCCAAAGAGAGCTGCTGGAAGCCCTTTGAGACTTCGCGGTAGTAAAGTCGTCCCCAGGACGACAGCTCGACGCGACGTCCACGCCGTTCCAGAAGAGTGAGGCCAAGAGAGTGCTCCAGATTGCGCACGAGCTGGCTGATTGCGCCGGGCGACACACCCAGATCCTCGGCCGCAGCGGTGATCGAGCCGCAACGACCAATCGCATCAAAAGCCTGCAAGGCGCGCAGTGACAGGTTCTTCACAGCGGCTCCCCTATCCATTTCCCTTTGTAGATTTTCTAAAATAGAAACCAGCCGCTTGCAACTTGTTGAGGGCTGAAAAACGGCAAACACTCAGCCTAACAAAACGCAAGGAGAGCGAGATGTTTCTCAAGAACACCTGGTATGTCGCAGCCTGGGACCACGAGGTCGGCAGAGAGCTGAAGCCCGTTACCATTCTCGGTGAAAACATAGTTCTTTACCGCAAACAGGATGGCCAGGCTGCCGCGCTGGAAGATGCCTGTCCCCACAGAAAGCTGCCGCTTTCGATGGGGCGCATCAAGGGCGACGATGTGGAATGCGGCTATCACGGCCTCACATTCGACTGTTCGGGAGCCTGTACCCGCGTTCCGGGTGCAGAGCGAATTCCCCATGTCGCCAAGGTTCGCTCCTATCCGGTTCACGAGCGCTATGGCCTCCTATGGATCTGGATGGGAGATGCCGAGAAAGCAGATCCGGACGAGATTTTTGCCGTCGAGCATTTCGGCGATCCCGCCTGGGGCATCAATCGCGGCGAGTCCATGACGCTGAACTGCAACTATCTTTACATGACGGACAATCTGCTCGATCCATCCCACGTTGCCTGGGTACATCAGTCGTCCTTCGCGAGCTCGGCCTGTGAGGAAACCCCGCTTGAGACCACCGTCAAGGATGACGGTGTAACGGTCTGGCGCTGGATGATCGATAGCGAACCAGCGCCATTCTATGCGCCTTTCCTCCAATTCGAAGGCAATACCGACCGTAAGCAGCATTATGAGGTGCGCTATCCGAGCAACGCGATCATCAAAGCAATCTTCGCACCTGCTTTCACCGGCGGCGAGGGCAAGACGCTGCCCGATAACACCTTCCTGATGGACAGCTACAATTTCATGACGCCTGTCGATGAGAACCGGACGAAATATTACTGGTTCCAGATGCGAAACTTCGCGCCCGACGACCCGGCCGTGTCTGCAAGCTTCGCCAAATCCGTTCGTGGCGCCTTCGAGGAAGACCGGGTCGTTCTGGAGGCGGTTCACCACGGCATGGCCAACAAGCAGACGCCGAACCTCGACCTCAAGATCGATGTCGGTCCCTTACGTTTCCGCCGCAAGCTGGCGCAATTGATTGCCGCGGAAGCAGAGAGCCAGCCGGTCAGCCAGGCAGCGGAATAAGGATTGTCCTGAATGCAACAGGCCGCATCCTCACGCTTCCAGCCCTTCGAGGTAATCGCCAAGACACGTGAAAGCGAAACGATTACCTCTTTCACCTTGGCGCCCCTCAATAAAGATCACTGGCGGCCCTTCGAGGCTGGCCAGTTCCTCACCATCCGAATTCCGGGTGATGCTGGCGGGCACGTATTGAGAAACTATACGGTTTCCTCATCGCCAAAACAAAGCGGCACGTATCGGATTACGGTAAAGCGTGAGGCTGCAATGTCTGAGAATATGCCACAGGGTTTGAGTTCCTGCTGGCTGCATGACGAGATTGAAACTGGTGCGGTGCTGGAGATAGACACGCCGCGCGGGGCCTTCAAGTTGGACATGCAAAGCACTAGGCCTGTTCTGCTGCTGTCTGGCGGCGTGGGCCTGACACCGACCGTATCCATGCTTCACGTTTTGGCCCATGAGACAGCACAACGGGTGTGGTTCATTCATGCGTGTGACAGCATGGAAGTCCATGCCCTGCGCGACGAGGTGGAAGAACTGGCAGCGGTCCGTAGCGGCATCACGGTGCATTTCTGTCACCGTTTCGCTGATGAGAACGATCTAGCAGCCGGCCGCTGTCATTCGACTGGATTTCTCACCCGCGAGGGGCTGCAAAAACTTCTGCCGCTTGATGACTATGACATTTACATGTGCGGGCCTCCACCTTTCATGAAGGCCTTGTACGCGATCTTGATCGGGCTCGGCGTGCGCAAGGAACGGATCGCCTATGAGTTCTTCGGTCCGGCTAGTCTGCTGTCCGATAAAGAGGCGCAACCGGCCGCTACCGATGCGCAAAAGACTGGGGCAGCGGACCCGGGACGAAACAAGGATGACATCCGGATCGTACTTCAGAAGTCGGGACGGGAGCTGGCTTGGACAGCGTCAAGCGTTTCTCTCCTGGACTGCCTCGAAGCGAACGGAATCGAGCCCGAATTTTCCTGCCGCGCCGGCATTTGCGGCACCTGCGAACAGGCGCTTGTTGCCGGAGAGGTCGATTATTTCGAAGAGCCGCTCGACGAAGTGCCCCAAGGGCGCGTGCTGCTGTGCTGCACGAAGCCGAAATCGTCAATCGTCCTCAATCTTTGACCGAGCCACTGAACCGACCGCAATACTTGAGGAATGCCGAGATGGATATGCCACGAACAGAGATAAGGCTCAATCCGCATGTAGCGGCGCTACCGCCCTACAACGCCGGAATGAACATCGCCGTCGCGAGGAAAATCAGTGGTCGTGACGACATCGCAGCGCTTGCCAGCAACGAAAATCCGGATGGCTGTTCTCCAAAAGTGCTGGCAGCACTCGCAAACCTGAACCCGTCGCGTTACTGCGATCCTGCCTGCACCGCATTGCGAGGCGCGCTCAGCGAGAAACTAGGCGTTGCGGCAGAGCGGATCGTCATCGGCAACGGCTCGGAGGAGATGATCGCAGCCATCTGTCGCGCGGTACTCTGTCCCGGCGCGATGGTTGCCACAGTCTCGCCTGGCTTCGGCCTGCACGAGATCGAAGCGCTGGCGAATGGTGCAACGGTCGACAAGGTCGCGATGCGCGTCGATCTCGACTTCGACGTGCCGGGGATTATTGCAGCCCTTACCAAGGCTCCGGCGATCTTTTTTCTTTCCTCGCCATCCAACCCTGTCGGCCCTGCCCTCGATGCAGTGAGCCTCGACCGGATTCTTGCAGCAGTGCCGCCGGAAACACTTCTTGTTCTTGACGAAGCCTATTTCGAATATGTCAGTGGCGACGTGCCGGATGGACTGGCAGTCCTGTCCAGGTCAACGTTGAATTATGTGGTGTTGCGCACCTTCTCCAAGGCTTATGGCCTTGCAGGGCTGCGGGTCGGCTATGCCGTGTTCTCCGACAAGCGTCTTGCGCGAGCCGTAACCTCGTCGAAGACACCATTCAACGTTAACACAGCAGCACAGATCGCGGCGCTTGCCGCACTTGAAGACGAGGCCTGGATGAAGGCATCCGTGGCGTCCATTGCAGCCGAGCGTGCGCGGGTCGCCGATGCGGTATCTGCATTGGGGCTACGAGCCGCGAGATCGGAAACGAACTTTCTCTTCATCGATGTTGGCCTCGACAGCCAGAAAGTCTTCGACCACCTGCTCTCGTACGGCATCATCGTCAAGCCATGGAAGGAGAAAGGCTACGAGACCTTCATCCGCATGACGGTCGGGAAAAGGACGGAAAACGATCGGTTCATAGCCGCACTACAAACGCTTGCCGGGCAATAAGACCGAGAGCGTTCAATCTAACAAAAAAAGCAGGCAATGACCTGCGGGAACCAACTGCGTGCGAAAGCGCGCCACGATGAGAAAAACCGGGAGCTTTGTCGCATGGCATCTTCACCGCAGTCTGGCCTTTTTGCCGGAGATTTTTCTGCCTTGCGCGCGCGTTTTATCGCAGCGGCCCGCACCGCCGGCGCCAGTCTCACGGAGTACCTGCATCCCTTGCACGGACCATCGGGTGAGCAGCTTTCGACTGATGTCGCCTATCTTGGACGGCAGGATGCAAAAAAACTCATGGTGTCGATCTCCGGTACCCATGGCGTCGAAGGCCCCTTCGGGTCTGCCTGCCAAACCGCATGGTTCTCGCAGAACTCTCCGTGGCGTCTACCGGACGATACAGCCGTACTCGCCGTTCATCTCATCAACCCATGGGGTACCGCCTGGTCACGGCGAGTCAACGAAGACAATGTCGACCTCAACCGCAATTTCATCGACTGGCAGAAAGCGCCGCCGAGGAACGAACGTTATGGTGACATTCATCCGCTTTTGATCTGTCCTTCATGGGATGGTCCCGTGCGCGACGAGATGGATGCGGCTTACGATGCGATCAGTGTAAAAGCTGGTGGTTACAAAGGCCTCGCACCCATCATAGAGGCTGGCCAATACGCTTTTCCAGATGGCCTGTTCTATGGCGGCGACGGCCCAGTTTGGTCCAACCGGACACTGAGGGACATACTGACGATATTCGCGCAGCAAGCGACGGACCTTATCGTTTTCGATCTCCACACGGGCGCCGGGCCATATGGCTATCCAGCACTTCTGTCGGTTGCCGAAAGCGACCATCCAGGGCTGGGGTGGGGAGTGGAGATATTCGGACCCGCCCTTTCGGTCGTGAGGACGGGAAAAGACGCCGAAACCGGAACAGGAATTGCCGCCACGGCAACCGGTTACGTGTCGAGCGCCGTTCGACACGCCCTGCCAGCAGCGCGCGTTTTACCTCTCGTCATCGAATGCGGCACCCTCGACGGCGAAACCGTATCGAAGGCCGTCAAGGCCGACAATTGGTTGCATCTTTACGGCAAGGTCGACTCGCCGCTCGGTGAGGCCATCAAGCGAGATATTCGTTCTGCCTTCATTCCCGATGACGCAGATTGGCGCAATGTCTGTCTCTCCGCGTCGCTGCGCCATTTCGACCGGGCTTTCGCTCAGCTGAAGGCGCTTGGAGGCGCCGGTGTCGAAAAGATCGTTCCAGCCGCCGCATCGGTCACGGTTCTCGCAAATCCGCATCACGAAAAATCAAAGGCCGCGGATCGACCTGCCGTCGAGGTTTGCGGCATCCACAAGCGTTTCGGGCCTCTGAGCGTATTGAACGGCGTCGATGTGTCGGCCAAACGCGGTGAAGTGGTATCGATGATCGGCTCCTCTGGCTCAGGCAAAAGCACCTTTCTGCGCTGCATCAACCTGTTAGAGCAGCCGGACGAAGGTCAGATCGTTATTGATGGCGAAGAATTGCGCATGAAGCGCAGCGCCAACGGACGTACGATCCCAGCCGATCTCAAGCAGGTCGAGCGGATGCGCTCGCGCGTGGGAATGGTGTTTCAGAACTTCAATCTCTGGCCGCATATGACGGTGCTGGAAAACATCATCGAAGCGCCGATTCAGGTGTTGAAGCAACACAAGACCGAGGCCCGAGATCATGCGCACGCGCTTCTCAAGAAGGTCGGCCTTTCAGACAAGCACGCCCATTATCCGGGTCAGCTCTCCGGCGGACAGCAGCAGCGCGCCGCCATTGCCCGCACGCTCGCCATGCGCCCGAAACTCATTCTTCTCGACGAGCCGACGTCGGCGCTCGATCCCGAGTTGGTGGGCGAGGTTCTGCGGGTCATTCGGCAACTGGCCGAAGAAGGAAACACGATGATCCTCGTGACGCACGAAATGCAGTTCGCGCGCGAGGTGTCACACAAGATTCTCTTCCTCCATCAAGGAAAAGTGGAGGAAGAGGGTGCCCCGGCAGACATGTTCAATGCACCGAGATCGGAACGGCTACGCCAGTTCCTCTCCCGCACGCGATGACGCTCTGCCGGAACAAAAAACGTTCGATGACACACTCAAAAAAAGGGGAATATCGACATGAATTTTAAAGCTCTGTCACTCGTTCTGCTCCTTGCTGGCGCAGGCGCGGTTCAAGCCGCCGAGGGCCAGCTCTCGATTGGTACCGAGGGTGCCTATCCACCGTGGAGCATGGCGGACGCATCCGGAAACGTGACCGGCTTCGACGCCGACGTCGGTAATCTGCTCTGCCAAAAGCTTGCGATGAAGTGCAAATTCGTCGTTCAGGCGTTTGATGGCTTGATCCCGGCACTGAAAGCCAAGCGTTTCGACGTCATCATTTCCGGTATGTCGATCACTCAGGATCGCAAAAAAGAGATCGATTTCTCGGTCGGCTACGCGGAACTCGCTAACATGTTCGTTGTGCCCAAGAGTTCGGAACTGGCAGGCCTCAAGGATATCGATGCGTTGCTGAAGGGCCTCGACGGCAAGTCCATCGGTGTGCAGACCGGCACGACGCATGCCCATTTCGTCGAAAAGCGCATCCCGTCCGCCAATCTGAAGACCTATGATACGCTGGAAAACATGCAGATCGATCTCGCCAGCGGTCGCATCGATGCGGCCTTTGCCGATGCATCGGCCTTGCAGGACTTTCTTTCCAAGCCGGATGGCAAGGACTTCCAGTTTGTCGACGTTAAAGTTCAGAGCAAGTTCGACTCCACCCTGGGTGAAGGTATCGGTGTTGGGATTTCGAAAGACAATTCCGAACTGAAGGCAAAAGTCGACAAGGCTCTTTGTGAACTCGTCGCCGACGGCTCGATTGGGAAGTCCAGCCAGAAGTGGTTCAAGATGGACATTTCGCGTCCCTGCAACTGACATGGCCGCCCCGTGCGCAAGGACGTGCGGGGCGCGCTTCTATCACGAACAGTAACCGCAGTGATCTCGACGGCAGAGAAAGGCCAGCGAGATCTAAGCGTCGGACCGAGCCAATTGCCGAGGGGCATCGAATGGAACACAGCCTGATACTTGTCTGGGAAGGTGGATGGATCGGCGCGATCCTTCGCGGTACCGCGATCACCATCGCCGTCGGTCTCGCCAGCATCATACTCGGAGCGCTCATCGGCACCCTGCTCGGTCTCATCAAGTGGGCGAAAATCTTTCCACTCACCGTCATCGTCACGGCCTACACGTCCTTGATCCGTGGAGTGCCAGAGTTGCTGATCATCTATCTGCTGTTCTTCTCATAGGTAGAGTTCGTCACCAGGGTCGCTACCGCCTTCGGCTACGCCGCCCTCGCCGATAGTGGCTATGCGTTCATCATCGCCGTCGTCGCCGTCAGTGCGATTTCAGGCGCCTATTCTACGGAAGTCATCCGTGGCGCATTGGCATCCATACCAACAGGACATATCGAGGCTGCTAAAGCGCTCGGAATCTCGCGGTACAGAATTTTCCAGCGGATCATTTTTCCGCAGATGCTGCGCATCGCACTCCCTGGAATGAACAATGTCTGGCAGGCGACGATAAAGGATACCGCGCTTGTCTCAGTCGTCGGCCTGCAGGAACTGATGCGCACAGCAAGCGTGGGCGCGGGCAGCACCCGCAACCCGCTCATCTTCTTTCTGATAGCTGCCGTCGTCTACTTCGTTATCACGATCATCAGTCAGGCTGGCTTTGATCGTGTGGAGCGCACCGTCAGGCTGAGATCGAGGAGCTGACACCATGGATATGGATTTCCTCTCGACCTCGATACCCGTTCTCCTCCAAGGATTCTCCAAAACCTTGATACTGACGATCCTGTCCGTCGTTATCGGTTTTCATATCGGGCTTGGACTGGCGGTCATGCGGATGTCCGAGCGACGCTGGGTTGCCAACATCGCCAAATACTACAGCATGATCTTCAGAGGCACACCGCTCCTCGTGCAGCTCTTCTTGTTCTATTACGGTTTGGCGCAAATCCCGTTCATCAAGGGCAATGCGGTGACGTGGTGGATCGTCAGCGACGGAACGCGCTGCGCCATCATGGCAATCGCGCTGAACACGGCAGCCTACACGTCAGAAATTCTACGCGGCGGTTTGCTGTCGATCCCCACGGGTCTCAAGGAAGCAGCAAAGGCCACGGGCATGTCGCGTTTCACCGCTTTCCGCAGGATAGAATTCCCTCTGGCCATTCGTCAGGCATTGCCAGCCTATGGCAACGAGTTGATCCTTGTCGTCAAGGGCACAAGCCTCGCCTCCACAATCACGGTTCTGGAGATTACAGGCTACGCCAAGCGGCTCATGAGCCAAACTTTCGCGATCTTCGAGGTCTTCACTCTGGCCGGCATCATCTATCTCATCATCAATCTGGTGCTGGTTGTGATGATCCGGCTGCTCGAAGGACACTTGATGCGCCACGAGCCGCGTTAAAAAGCGTCGCCCTCGCCGATCAAGCCCGCACTTCATCCGAAGGAAAACATAATGTCTAGCCTGACATCCGGCTTTAAGGCCGAGATCGCAATGCTCGTCGGATCCGATCACGTGAAAGAAAACGATGCCGTGTCGGCAATCGACTATGGCGTGCTGGCTGAAAATCTCGACGCCGGCATAGTCGTTCTGCCGGGAACCACGGAGGAACTGGCAGCCGTCGTCCGATGCTGCCATGCCCACCGAGTAGCCATCGTCACCCATGGCGGGCGGACGGGGCTGGTCGGCGGTGGTATTTCGCGCGCTGGCGAGCTCGTCGTGTCCACCGCCCGTCTCAACCGCATTACGTTCTTATCGCCCGTCGAGAACGTCGCCATCGTCGAAGCTGGCGTTACTCTACAGTCGCTTCAGGAGGCCGCCGCAGACTATGGGCTCGAACCGGGCATCGATCTGCCATCACGAGGCTCGGCAACGATCGGCGGTATGGCGTCCACAAACGCGGGCGGAATTGCTGCTTTTCGATATGGCGTCATGCGCCATCGCATTTTGGGGCTGGAAGCTGTTCTTCCCGATGGAACCATCTATTCGGATTTGACTCGAGTGGTCAAAAACACTGCGGGCTACGCGCTTTCGCATCTCTTCATTGGCGGCGAAGGGACGCTTGGCATCATCACCAAGATCGCAGTGAAGCTCGAACCCGTACCGGCCTCAACTGCAACCGTCCTGTTCGGGCTTTCCTCGATGCAAGCTGCCTTAAAACGCGATGCAGCGCGGGTTAAAGGCGCGGCGTGGACATCTGCGCGCTGCGGAAGCCATCTGGTCTCGCTACTTCCATCTGACGTCGACCCATCACAACTGGTCTGCAACCGACTACAGAAACGACCATCCCATCAATCTCCTGCTCTGTGTGGGCGGAAATGACGATGCAGACGTCCAAGCCGAGGTGGAAAGCATCTATGAAGACGTTGCTGAAGACGATGAAAACGTCTCCGCCGTCATCGCTTCGTCCAAAGCGCAGGAGAGGTCGATCTGGGCTTTGCGGGAAGATACGGACCTGATCTACCGCATTTATCCCGGAGCGCCCTCCTACGACGTTTCCGTTCCGCTGTCGGAGGTAGAGGGCTATCTTGAGCAGCGCATGGCGAAACTGAGAGAGCTAGATGCTCGTCTAGACCCTTACATTTTTGGTCATCTTGCAGATGGCAACCTGCACATCGTTTTAAACGCCGCGCGTGACGCAATCAACACCGACAAGGCCATCGCGATAGAAGACATCCTCTACAGCGGCCTTCACGAATTAGGTGGGTCTTTCTCCGCCGAACACGGTATCGGCAGCAAAAGAGCTCAGACTTTGATCAGACACGCGCATCCTGAAAAAGTCATGTTGATGAAACAGGTTAAAGCCTGTCTCGACGCAAGAGCACTCCTCAATCCAGGGAAGGTCCTGACGCAATAGCACAGACCCGACGCGGATTGCCGGATTGTCGTTCGGCGAGCTCAAGGCATCAGTCCAATGCAGAAGAGGCCGAGATGCTCGTCGACAGGTTCCTCTTCCCGAGCTCAACAATGGTAATCACGCTATGAGGCGACTGATGCCGGTCATTCTCAATCTGATCCATACGGTCATGATCGACCCAACACCTGATCATCATTCTGAATTCTAGTAGGTTCACGGCAGCATTGCAGTGAGGATAGCGTAGCTGGATTCGATCGAGGCGCCGCAGCGTTAGTTTTTGTTGCCGCTTTAAATATCCTATGGCACGTATTGCGTTGGACGAGGCAGCGCGGGCCTAAACACAAAAAGCCCCATGGCTTATGCAAAGGGGCTTTAGTATATTGTATTCTTTGGTTGCGGTGGCCTGAAGCCACAGAGACTTGTAAAATCTGTCGCTCTTGAACCGAATCGAACCACCGACCCTCTTGTTGCCCCCATCGACAAAAGATAAGCAAAATCGGACAAGTCGATCGTGCCGAGGAAAACTTGACGCATTACTGGACGGTTTGCTGTTCAGCTAATTAAAGCAAGCCTGCTGCAGGCCTGCCTCAATGAAAATAAAGCCGGTTTGTTGTCCGGCTTTATCTCAATTGAAAGACGCGAATTACATCTTTGGCAGAAGCACCTTATCGATGACGTGAATGACGCCGTTCGACTGCTTCACGTCGGCGATCGTGACATGCGCGACATTGCCGTTTTCATCGGTCAGCGTAATCTTGCCCATGCTTTCCTTGGCCTTCAAAACGCAGCCGCCGACGGTCTTGACATCATGCGTGCCCTTGTCGTCCTTGATCATCTTCTCGATCGCCGTTGACATGGCATTGGCTGCGACGACGTGGCAGGTCAGGACCTTGGTCAACTGTGCCTTGTTCTCAGGCTTCAGGAGTGTGTCGACGGTTCCCTTGGGAAGAGCTGCAAACGCTTCATTCGTCGGGGCGAACACGGTAAATGGCCCCTTCCCTTGCAGCGTCTCGACCAACCCGGCTGCCTTGACGGCGGCGACAAGCGTCGTGTGGTCCTTCGAATTCATCGCGTTTTCCACGATGTTTTTGTCTTCGTACATCGCGGCACCGCCGACCTTGGGATTGGCTGCGTACGCGCTGCCAGCAGCGATCGCGATTGCGGTGGCGCAGGCTGCGAAAGGGATTGCGAGCTTGAACATGGTGATTCCTCCTAGCCGATCACCCAGATGCAAGGCTGCATCTCCTAAGGGTCGGCTTCCCTCTTCCGGGACAAGGAGGTTACGGAAAGGCTTGAGAAGAAGTTTCAGGGCCGTCGAATTATTTTACACGATCATCTCTCTTGCTGTGGCCACCTCACCACGCGGCCAGCAAACAAAGGCAACCATATCAGGACGGGCTGGAGGGGTAAGCGCAAAAGGTGGTAGATCCACTCCCACACCGACGGGTCACTAGAAAGCGCATCGATGGCGTGTTTGATATTCGCCGGAAAAACGCAGACCGCATAAAGCGCCAGACCAATGCCTGCGGCCCGCTGAAGTCGTGCGGTTACGATCCCCAACGCACCAGCGATTTCGCAAAGCCCTGTCAGCAAAATCACCAAATGCGGCGACGGAACCCAATCCGGCGTGATTTTCAGAAATGGCTTCGGCCACAGAAGGTGCATCGTGCCGACGAAGCCATACAGGCAGGCGAGCCCTGTCGCGCATTTGCGCCGGCAAGCTTCCGTCCTCAGAGAAGCAGCCACGGAGTATCCCATCTCCCCTCCAAATAAGTGCCTTGTGCCATCGCGCAGCGCATCGCTCCGGAAAGCGAAAGCTTAGAGGCTTCTTGCCGTGCCGCTCGCCACGATCGCTCCGGTCGGCTTGCCTGTGGGCGAGCCGCCGAACGGTTCCAGCGATACTGCAAGCGTTGCGCCCCCACCCAGACGATCACGCAGGTCCGATGGAATGACCAGTTCTCCGCCGGTATCTGCCGGCAATATGCCGAGCGAGAAGGGATCTCCTTGCCCAGGGACAAGCCAGAGCTCCAGCGATTTCTCCTGCGCGCGCCCTGCCGCGACAGGTACGATGCGCATTCGCCCGCTTTCGGCATCGTAGGACGCCAGCATGTTGACGGAATTACTGGGTGCCGAGAGTTCCGCAACCAGCTTACCATCCCGAGAAGATGGCGACGCGATACCCAATGCATAGATCAGGGCGGCAGCAGCGGCTACGGAGGTGCCGAGCGAAAGCCAACGCCAGAAAGCCATTGAATTCCAAAGGCTGGCGTTACTCGTCAGCGGTGCTGCGAAGAGGCGCTGTTCAAGCTGTTCCAGCACGGCGGCGCGAGGCGTTACTTCGTCGTAGTCCTGATTGAAGGACTCCATGTCGGCCTGCCAGCGCGCAACGATTTGCGAAAACGCCTCATCGCCGGCCATGCGGCGCTCGACCATCCTTCTTCCTTCGATGGACAGAACACCCAAGACATATTCGCCTGCCAGGATTTCGTCTTTTGAGTGCTCGCTTGAGCCAGGATCACGCGTCATCGCTGGATGCACTCCTTAAGCTTCAGGAGACTACGGCGCAGCCACGTGCGCACCGTATTCAGCGGGACCCGCAGATCGTCTGCAAGTTCGATATAGCTCAGGCCCTCGACATAGGCGCGACGAACTGCGTTGGCATGTGCCGGATCGAGCTCTGCCATGCATCTGTCGATCCTGCGGCCATCATCGACGATACCCATGCGCTGCTCTGGGTTCGGGGTTGTGTCATCGGCAAGATCATATGCTGCGTCGAGATCATCGGAAACAGGTTTGCGGGCGCGGATCGTATCGATCGCGTGGTTGCGCGCGATTGTCGCAAGCCATGCAAACGGACCGCTATGTCCAGTCGCGAAGGTTTTCGCGCGTTGCCAGATCTTGACGTATATTTCTTGCAGCGCCTCTTCAGCATCGCTGCGATTTTTGAGGATGCGCAAACATACGCCCATCAATTTTGGGCTAGTCGCCTTGTAAAGTGTCACAAAGGCGGCGCGGTCTCCCATCGCGACACGATTGATCAAAACTTCGATGTCGTTGCTTTGCATTGAAGAAAACCTTGCCACCCCAACCTTATAGCGGTTGGCTTCTGGAAAAAACAAGGAGCGACGGGCGGTAAACCCGACAAAGACGCTGCTTCTGTCAGTCCACGATCGACTATTGGAGCGAATATTGCTCATCGCGACGCATCCAAGGTTCTCAACTGGCGTCGGATGAGCCAGAGACCGGATCCTGCCGTAACTGTCGAGAGAAGAGTTCTCCCGATCAGCCCCCGCGCGTCAGCATCGTCGAAAGGCTCCTGAGTGTTGCGCGATCGATCAAATGGCAAGGAGCGAAAGCGGCTCTCCATGCTGCTTAACCGGAAGAAGCCGATCGCGACGACCACCATGAGCGTGGCAAGATGGTCAATGGGACAGGTCCTCATGTGGTCAACTCCGACATTGCCATGGCCTCCAGCCGATACTGCCCTATGCGATTCCGAAGGCAGAGCAATCACGCGACAGTTCAGCAGCGCGTTTTCATCCTAAGCGCCTTGCGCGACCTTTCGCTCCCACGTTCAGGCCTTGGTTTCCGACCAGTTACGAACGCGGCGAACCATTAGTTTCAGCGACCGCTCGCCTTCCTCAATTTTCCCTTTGGTTTCTGTAAATTCTTCCACGGCCCGCACCGGACTCGCCGATAGACGGTCTTTCGCATGGCCGAAGCGAGGCGATATACGGCCGCTTATGGTCGGGTCAGGCGATCGCTTCTGCGCGCGCTTCGCCGACGGCGGCTCGGCGAGGACCAGTCCCGTCAGCCTTCATCGCTCTCCGGACGGCGAAGCTTGCCAAGCTTACGTGAATATCGAGCCAAGTGCTCCGCCCTTTTGGCATGTTTCGACCGCCGGCCTTTATCGCCCGACGGTCTCTGTCTACCTGAGGCGGTTTCTTCCGCTCACATCGGCGGAACGACACCATTCGTGCCGACAACCACACGACCGCTCGACATCGAACCGTCGTCTGCCTTTTCGGAGGGTACGAAAACGGTTGCGCCAGGCTTGATGTCGGTTTCCGCAGCATTGGCAAAAGTGACAACCGGCGTGCCATCCGGAATGGTGATCTTCTTTTCCTTCCCCTTGTAGCTCACGGTCACCGCATGACCGTCAACCGACTTTACGGCGTCGGCAACAGTCGCATTGGTCATCGAGCTGTTTGGCTTCAGGTCCCAGGCGTAGCTCCCCTCGCCTGTGCCTTTCATCGCTGCAGGAAAGATCAGCACTTCCAAAGCGCCATCGCCGCCGCTCGCCGTTGGCAGTGATGCGATACCGACGAAGTCACCTGGCTTGATATCGTCAACCGATGCCTTGGCGACGCCGGAGACCTTCCAGCCATCCTTCAGCATGATCTTTGCGCTGCTGCCTTCACGCGTTTTAACGGACAAGATGTTGCCCTGAAGGCTTTCGACGGTGCCACGGACACGAACCTGATCGGCGGCCTTGGCGCCTCCGCCGAGCGTCAACGCAACCAGCGCGCCGGCGAAAAGGGTAAAACCTGTTTTTGAGGTTGAGAACATTGTGCTTCCTTTGTGTTTCAAACCCTGTCTGCTGAACAACCGGCGGAGGCGGGCTGAAAAATCCGCTAGCTATGGAAATCTGGATTTCGACCTATATTCCGGCATACCACTCGTAGCCGCGATCCTCCCAGAAGCCGCCATTTCCGCCGTAGAGATTGGAGAAATCTGCGACGGCCTCGATGCGCATCAGATATTTCGCCTGCTTGTAACCAAGCTGCCGCTCGACCCTCAGCCGTAGCGGCGCGCCATGCGCGACTTCGAGATCTCTTCCGTTCATGGAATGGGCGAGAATGGTTTGAGGATGAAAAGCGTCAACAAGATCGATGCTCTCGTAATACCAGCCGCTGCCATCCAGGGTCTTTTCGTATTCGTCGGCACAGTGAAAGACGATATAACGCGCTTCCGGCTTGAGGCCGACCTTGTCCAGAACGGCAGCGAGCGGCACACCTGTCCACTGACCGATCGCGCTCCAGCCTTCGACGCAGTCGTGGCGTGTGATCTGGCTGCGTGCCGGCATTGCCTTCAGGGTTGCAAGGGGGAATTTGGTTGGGCGCTCGACGAGGCCACCTACCTCCAACTGCCACTGCGAAAATTGCGTCGACAACAATTGCTGATATTGCGCGCCCTCGGGCATGCTTGTGCCGTTGGCGCGAAAACTTGGCGAGATGTCCGCGAGCGTATACTCGCGCGCCAGGGTGTTGTCGCCGATCAGCAAGCGCTGCGCACGCTTCGTCAGGCCCTCGGCGAGTTTCAGGGTTTTCTGGACCTTATCGTTTTGGACAAGCGCATCGCAGCCACTCAGACCGAGTGCGGATGCGGTAAGCGTTGATCCGATCAGGAAACGGCGACGGGTAATGAGGCGGCTCATGGCTTGAACTCCCCTTCCGGCTCTTCGATGATGACATAACGTCCGGTGATCATCGAGCGCATATTGTTCAATACGCCGGAGACCAGAACCATCACGATGTGAATGACGACAAAGGCGATCAGTGCGCTGGCTGTGATGAAATGCAGTGTCCGGGCCGACTGTCGACCGCCGAACAGATCCAGAAGCCAGGGCGCGAAGGCATTGAAGCCCGGTGACATTGTCAAACCAGTCGCAATCATCAAGGGAAGCAGAAAAAAGATGACCAGAAGATAGGTGAGCTTCTGCAGAGCATTGTAGTGACGCGCTTTTTCGCCCTTCGGAAAGCGCAAACGAGCATGATCAACCACCTCTTGGACGAGATGCGGTACCGCGAGTTCACCGCGCCTAGGCAAAAGGTCCCGATGGAAATGACGGGCAATGAAACCATAGGCAATATAAATCAGTCCGTTGATGACGAAGAGCCAGGCAAAGAAAAAGTGCCACCGCCGACCGGTGGCGAGATCCTGATAGCTCGGCAACGTCAGCCAGGCGGGAAAGCCGCGGGCCGTAAGCTCCCCATCGACATTGGACACGCCCAGGAAACCGGTCGTCTCAAAGGAGACGTCGCCGATATGTGTCATGCCCTTGACCCGGTCGCCGTCCTGCACCGCGTCCATGGCAATGAAGGCCGGGTCGTCATCGGCGCCATATTGACCCCAATAGAGAGCCGGATGCGCGTTGAAGATTTGCAGTCCGCTAAACAGCAGCACAGTCATGAACAGAACGTTCAACCAGTGCGATAGGCGTACGGTCAGACTGTGTCGCCTGATGAGAATTCGTTTTCCAGTGACGGGTTGTGCGGTCGCATCCATAATTTCCCTCGAGCGCCAGCGTTATCGTCGATACGAAACCGCCCCCGCAAAAGTTGCGTTTCGCGGGGGCGGACAGGATCATTTCATCGCGTCGCATTTCTTCATCATGTTGGACTTTTTCATCGAGTCCTTTTCCATGCCGGCCTTGTGCATACAGTCGGTCTTGCTGCCGGCCATCTTCATGCTATCGGTCTTCATGGTGTCTTTCTTCATCGTATCCATCTTCATGGTATCGGTCTTTTTCATTGCGTCGGAGGACTGAGCCTCAGCGGTGCCTGCCGCAAAGGAAAGACCAAGAATGACGGCGCCGATGGCGACAGCGAAGGAACGAATAGTCATGATGCGTCTCCCGTTTGATGTGCTCGCCGCGTGTTTGCGCCGAAGGTTCACATCAGGCTCATTCGCGGAAGGCGGGAGTTGGTAACAGGCATCACGCGTTTGTGATCGCAAACTCGGTCTGGCTGAACTTTTCTCGATTTTACCATCGATGCTGTGTAACCGTTTCGCCGTAGGGCCGTATGAAGCTGGAAGACATGATGGCGATGAGCGAATTTGAGCTGAAGGCGTTGATGCTTCTGTTCCTTGACGGGGACGAGAATGCCTATCGCTGTCTGCTCGGTATTTTGCGGCATCTGCTGGAGAGCTATTTTAAACGACGGCTGACGTCGAACGCGCAGGACACGGACGATCTGATCCAGGATACGCTTCTGGCGCTGCATCAGCGCCGGATCACCTACGATCGCGAGCGACCGTTCACGGCCTGGTTCTTTACCATCGCACGCCACAAGCTGGTCGATCACCACAGGCGACGAGGCGGGCGATCGGTTGTCAGCCTGGAACTGGTCGAGGGCGTCGCGGACGGCTATTCCGAAGACGCGATCCTCGCGAGCATGGATGTGGAGCGATTGCTCTCTGGCATTCCGGCGTGGCAAAGCGAATTGATCCGGCGCGTCAGGTTGGAGGGTCGTTCGGTCGCAGAGGCGGCGGCTGCCAGTGGCAAGACGGAAGCAATGGTCAAGGTCAGCGTTCATCGCGGCATCAAGGCGCTGGCTGCGAGATTGAGAGGCGAACGTGGCGAAAACGGATGATCTGATCGATAGCCTGGCAAGAGGGCTGCAGCCTATACGGTCGCATGCTCTTCTCCGCTTACTCTCCAAAGCGCTGCTGCCTGGCGTCTTGCTGTCTGGTGCATTTATCCTGCTCCTGCACGGTTTGCGTCCAGACATAATCTCGGCAATGTCTCTTCCCGCCTTCTGGGTGAAATCATTCTATCCGCTGGCGCTGGCGATCAATGGTATCTGCGCCGTGTTGATTGTCTCGCGCCCCGGTGGGCTGCCGAAATCGGCAGGCTTGGCCTCGATTGGCATCTATATGCTGCTAGCAATGCTGGGGCTCTGGCAGTTGCATGCATCGCCAGCTATGGACTATCCGAATTTGATTTTCGGCGTCTCCTCCTGGTTCTGCCCACTGATCATTGTCGCGTCCGCCGCTCCCGTCTTCGCCGCCAATATCTGGTTCTTGCGACGTTGCGCACCGACGCGGTATCGACTCGCCGGATTTACCGCTGGCATGATGGCAGGGGCCGCAGGGGCGTGGACCTATTCCTGGGCATGCATCGAAAACGGCCTTCCATTCGTGGCGCTGTGGTACTCGCTCGGTATTGTTATATGCGGCCTGATCGGCATGGCGCTCGGCACGCGCCTCCTGCGCTGGTAGCGTGATCGTTTGGAGACGGCCGAGCTGGTTTTCGCCAAACTCGGACCGTCCGGAGCGTTCGGACCTCGGGCCTGGGTCGATTGAGCCATGTGATGAAGCTCTCCACTCGACGTCAACACGGAAATACGGGAAGTCTACAAAGTGGATGTTGGACCGGGCCAATCGACCTGACGCGGTCTGTGTCTTTACCCGTCCGGTAAGCGAGCATCGGGATCTCGCAACCAGCATCGAATGCCAGTGTGCCAGGTCTTGGCGGTCGACGCCGTTCACTGCCAAGCCTGCGGGCATTTGCTGAACATACCGAATGATAATGATTGAGCGCAACAGGCGAAACGTACGCGCTATCTTTGAAAAACGGTGACGGATTTTTTGGAAAACCAGTCAAAGGTCTAGTATAAAGCCCTTCTATAGCGCGCGCTGCGGGTTCCCCCGAAATCCACGGAGACTAGCTCAACTTCCAACTCAGGGAGCTTGAACCTGTGTCTTCGACATCAAATCCAGGTCGCATTAATTCAACACTTCGCAAGTTCCTCGATAAAAAGGCCTCCGGTGGTCTTGTGCTTATGGCGGTCGCCCTTCTGGCGATCATGACGGCGAACTCGCCTCTAGCTGAAGACTACTTCCACATCCTGCACGTCTACATTGGACCTCTCAGCCTTCAGCACTAATCAACGATGCCTTGATCGCGGTGTTTTTCCTGATAGTTGGGCTGGAGATAAACGCGAGATGCTGGATGGCCAACTCTCCACCTGGAGCCGCAGGGTTTTGCCGGGTGCGGTGCTGCGGGTGGTATGCTGTTCCCCGCACTCTTCTATGCTCTGCTGAACCGAGACAATCCCGCTGCATCGCAAGGATGGGCCATACCAACTGCAACCGACATCGCATTCGCGCTTGGCGCCCTCTCACTGTTCGGATCACGCGTTCGACGTCGCTAAAGATTTTTCTGGCGGCGCTTGCCATCATTGATGACCTGGGAGCTGTCATCGTCATCGCTTTATTCTACACAGCAGATCTGAATCTGATCGCTCTCACTGGTGTCGCTCTCGTTTGGGGCAATCTCTTTATCTTCAACAAGATCAAGGTAAAAGTGCTGTGGCCCTATCTCGTCCTTGGTGCCGTGCTCTGGGTGCTCGTGTTTGCGTCCGGCGTTCACGCGACACTGGCCGGCGTCATGCTGGCACTGACCATTCCATTGAAGCTAACCCCTGGCACACCAGAAGCAACGAAGGATGAGTCTCCGCTTCATCGCCTAGAGCATGCGCTGCACAAGCCTGTTGCATTCATCATTGTGCCGATCTTCGGCTTCGCCAACGCAGGCGTTTCGCTTTCTGACTTAAGCCTTTCGGTCTTCAGCGAACCGTTGACAATGGGCGTTGCAGGGTCTGTCATCTTGACCGTATCGAGCAGACGTAAAACACACAAAACCCGGAATGATCAAGTTACGGCGTAACCACCCTGCGTCGCCACGGTGCCAAACGCGATGTTTGAAAGGGTGGCGACGACTGCTATTGGCAGCAACGCTGCCGTAGCCACCGCCTTGAAGGGATATGAACCGGCGACACGTCAATTACTGCCCACCTCGCAGGGGCGATCAAGGCCCCTACGGTCCTGGCCTCAGATGCTCCAAGGGTTCACAAGGACTACCCCTGTTCCGTGGAAATCCTGAATATTCCGCGTCACCACCGCAAGCCCGTGGACAAGCGCCGTGGCGGCAATGATTGCATCAGCTTCATTACGGCGATATGGTACATGCAAATGGGCGCAACGAGTAGCAACCGCATCATCAATTACAATTGTGCGCTCAGCAAACTCCGGGCGAACCCAGCCATCCATCCATGCGCGTAAACGAGAGCCCTGCGCAATGTAGCGGCGCTGCATGCTAAGTATCCCGCGCTCAAGCTCCAGAATTGTTATCGCAGAAATGTACAAATCCCGGGCATCGTGCGCACCTATCCAAGCCGTTACATTCGGATCGGCTTTACCGTCGCCGACCTTTCGAAGTTCGAAGATAACCTTTGTATCGAGTAAATATCTCAAGACAGATCAACTTCGCGGGCTGCTATAATCGATCGAGGCGGATCGAAATCGACGGCCGACAAACCCGGCATTGACAGCGCATCAAGAAGATTACGACCTTTTCCAGTCAGTCGCTCAAACTCACTGTATGTCATCAAGACGTGCGATGGCCTGCCCCGATCAGTTATAACGACAGGTCCAGCCTCAGCAGCCTTCTTTGCTCTGCCAACATCGTGGTTCAATTCTCGGCTGGTCAAACTGAAGGCACCCATATGAAGCTCCATGTAGAAACGTACCTACATATATGAGGTTTCTCTCCTCAACACGGAACGCCCTCGTGGGAAATTGGGTTCTTGGTCAGGTTTTTGCTCTTGAGTGGGGTCGAACTAGCGACCCCGCGGCAGTTCTTGCGAGCGATTAGTCTAGAATGTATTGCGCTGGCAAAACTCTAGCCACCAACGCGCGATCAGAAAAACTTTCGGAAGTGTTCATAATAGCAACGCGCGCGAAAAAGGTCCGCAAAGAGACCGCACCCTAAGCTACTTTGCCACAACCGTCCCGCATAAATTTAAGCAATGTTTATTTGTGTAGATTCTTTGATCACCCAGCTTGCGGGGGCCTTATCTTCGTGCTTGTATAGACAACTAAGGGGCATCGGGATCAGGGGCTAAGTCCGATTGTCGACAAGAGGGAACGCGCCTATGATAACATTCGATCATGTCAGCAAGCACTATCGGGGGCCGACCACGGCTGTCGACAAACTGTCGCTGACGGCTCCCAGCGGCAAGCTCACCATCTTCGTAGGCCCATCGGGTTGCGGCAAGACGACGTCGCTTCGCATGGTCAACCGGCTGATCACGCCCTCCTCGGGCAGGATTCTTCTTGATGGCGAACCGACGAACGCCATGGATGTGGCGCTGCTGCGCCGCAAGATCGGTTACGTCATTCAAAATGCCGGCCTCTTTCCCCACCGCACCGTCGTGCAGAACATTGCAACGACCGCGCGGCTGAACGGAACGCCCAAGGAGCAGGCGCTTCGGACTGCCCATGATCTTCTGGAGCGCGTCGGCCTCTCTTCCGCTTTCGCCAATCGCTATCCCTGGCAGCTTTCCGGCGGCCAGCAGCAGCGCGTCGGCGTTGCGCGTGCACTCGCGTCAGATCCGAAATTCATGCTGATGGACGAGCCTTTCAGCGCCGTCGATCCGGTGGTCCGTGCTCAACTGCAGGACGAGTTCCTCCGTCTCCAGCGTGAAATCGGCAAGACCATCATCATGGTCACGCATGATATCGACGAGGCTCTGAAGCTTGGCGATCAGGTCGCGGTTCTGCGCACTGGCGGAACGCTGGCGCAGATCGCCACTCCACAGGAATTGCTGGCACGACCCGCAGACGAATTCGTCGCTGATTTTATCGGACGCGACAGGGGGTATCGCATCCTGGGTTTTGCCGACTTTAACGATGATGGCGTGCAACTTGGCCAGGAACCGACAGCCACGCTCGGCGCCACACCGGAATCCCTTCGCCAGATTGCGACCGACAGATGGGTGCTCGTCGCCGACGCCGAGAACCGCCCGTTGGGTTGGGCCGATGTGGAAAGCATCAAGGCTCCTTTGAGAGAGGGCGATCTCAATCTCAGCGGCACGCTTGCGGTAGAGGGCAGCAGTCTGCGCAACGTTCTTGACGCCGCCCTCAGTTCACCCTCAGGCCGAGGCGTGATCGTCGGTCCGTCAGGCACATTGGCAGGCACCGTCACATTGTCTCATGTTGTCACCGCGATCGAGGCGGCACGCACCGGTCGCGCGAGGGCGCAAGCATGAGGTTCGATTGGCTGTACCGCGAGTCCGGCCGTATCGCCGAACTCTTCCTCTGGCACCTCTGGCTTTCTGTCATCCCCGTCGTCATTGGTCTCCTCCTCGCGCTGCCGCTTGGCTGGCTTGCGCACCGGGCCGGCTTCTTCCGCTCCACGATGCTTGGTGCGGCTGGTTTGCTCTACACGATCCCGTCGCTTGCCCTCTTCGTTCTGCTACCGCTCGCTCTCGGCACGCGCATTCTCGATCCGCTCAACGTGGTTGTCGCGCTGACGATCTATGCGCTGGCGCTTCTTATCCGCACTGTCACCGATGGCCTCGATTCCGTACAGCCCGATGTCATTCAGGCTGCAAATGCCATGGGTTATCGCACATTGCCGCGCCTTCTCTTCGTTGAGCTTCCGCTCGCCGTGCCCGTGATTGCCGCTGGCCTGCGCGTCGCGGTGGTATCCAATGTCAGTATCGTTTCCGTCGCAGCACTCGTCGGCACGCCGCAGCTCGGTCTTCTGTTTACACAAGGGCTTCAACTGCGCTTCCTGACGCCGATCATCGCCGGTATCGTTCTGTGCGTGCTGTTGGCAGCTCTGCTCGACGGGATTGTGCTCTTTGCCACGAAACGCCTGACACCATGGCAGCCCGGAGGTGCAGAACGATGATCGCGTGGTTTTCCGATCCGGCCCACTGGACAGGCACCGATGGCGTCTTCGCGCTCGTCATCCAGCACCTGATCTATAGCGGCGTTGCCCTCTTCTTCTCCTGCCTGATCGGCCTGCCGATCGGTCTTTATGTCGGCCACACCGGCCGCGGCGTGGTTGTCATCGCCGGCCTTGCCAACGCACTGCGTGCACTGCCGAGCCTGGGTTTGATCGTGTTGCTCGTCATTCTTTTCGGTCCGGTCTTTGCCTCCGACATGGCGTTCATCGTGCCAAGTATCATCGTTCTCGTGCTGCTGGCCGTGCCACCCATCATGAGCGCGACCTATGCCGGCGTTGCGGCGGTGGATCCGGCAGCGGTGGATGCGGCGCGCGGCATGGGCAAGCGCCCTCTCGATATTCTCTTCGATGTCGAACTTCCTTGCGCCCTGCCGCTGATCTTCTCTGGACTTCGGAGCGCGACATTGCAGATCATCTCAACGGCAACCATTGCGGCTTACGTATCGCTTGGCGGTCTAGGGCGCCTCATCATCGATGGCCGTGCGCAGAACGACTACTACCAGATGGCGGCCGGTGCGGTTCTCGTCGGTGCGCTCGCCCTTATGGTCGATCTGGTGATCGGCATCATATCGAGGCTCACAGTCTCACCAGGACTAACCCGCCGGGCATAGGGCGGGCATCAACCAAAACTGCATTTTCATTCTGAAGACGTCGACACAAAAGGAGTAGCTTGCATGGCATTCAATATCTTAAAAGCCGCCGGCGCGTTTGCGCTGATTGCGCTTTCCGCCACCACGACGCTTGCCCAGACCGATCCTCTCGGGAATGCTCCGGCTCAGCGTTCGGACACGTCCACCATCATCGTCGGCTCGGCCGACTTCCCCGAAAGCCAGCTTTTGGCCACGATCTATGCCAAGGCTCTGGCCGCCAAGGGTATCAAGACGGAAACCAAGCTCAGCATCGGTAGCCGCGAAGTCTATATGCCGGCACTTCTCGATGGCTCGATCGACCTCCTGCCGGAATATGCCGGCGCGACCTTGAGCTATCTCGACAAGAACGCCACCGCCCATTCGCCGGCGGACGTCGCTGCAGCACTGAAAAAGGCGCTGCCAGAAGGTGTTGTCATGCTGACACCATCCGTGGCTCAGGATTCCGATGGCGTGGCGGTAACCCGTGCCACTGCGGAGAAATACAAGCTGAAGACGATCGCCGATCTCAAGCCTGTCGCATCCGAACTGGTGCTTGGTGGCCCGCCGGAGTGGAAGACCCGCAAGGAAGGTATCATTGGTCTGAAGGAACTCTATGGTCTTGAATTCAAATCATTCAAGTCTCTCGATGTCGGTGGTCCTTTGACGCTGTCGGCACTCCTGAACAATCAGGTTCAGGCAGCGAACCTGTTCTCGACGGACCCGGCGATTGCTGCAAACGATCTGATCATTCTCGAAGACGTCAAGAACCTGTTCCCCGCGCAGAACATCGTGCCGGTCGTGGCCAAGGCCAAGGTTAACGACACGGTCACCAAGACGCTGGATGCGGTTTCGGCCGCTCTGACGACCAAGGACCTGATTGTCATGAACGGTCGCCTTGCCAACCATGACAGCTTCGACGTGGTTGCCGAAGAGTGGCTGACGACGCACAAGTTGAACTGACGGCTGTTTGCGGGTATGGCACGCACCATACCCGCACACGCGCCCCGGACGCGTCCGGTGCCGAACATTCGTAGTTCGCCTTTTGGAGCCCCATGCAAACGGTAGAGAAACAGATCGAAAAAGCGCAGCACGAGCAGGCATCCGACAAGCCGCTTTACGTCACGCTCAAGGATTATGTTCGAAGCCGCGTCGAAACCGGCGAGTGGACCGTCGGCCATCGCGTGCCGTCCGAAAACGAACTGGTCGAACTGCTTGGCGTCAGCCGCATGACGGCCAACCGCGCACTGCGCGAACTGGCCGATGAAGGCTTCGTTGTTCGCGTACAGGGCAAGGGGTCTTTCGTTGCCAGCAAGAAGCGGACGTCGCAGTTTCAGAGCGTCCCCAATATTGCCGACGAAATCACCCGCAACGGCGGTGTCCATACAGCCAATGTCGTCGTACTGAAGATGGAAAGCTGCGATGCCGAACTGGCAGAGGCACTGTCGATCGAGATCGGCAGCCCGGTGTCGCATTCGATCATGGTGCATGCGGAAGATTCCGTACCGATGCAGATCGAGGATCGTTTCGTCAACCACGCCATCGTTCCGCACTATATCGATCAGGATTTCGGCAAAGCAACGCCGAACGGCTATCTCACCGCCATCGCGCCTATCGTGAGGGCCGAGCAGCATATCGAAGCGGTGACGGCGCAGCCATGGGAGTGCAAGCTGCTTGCCATTTCCAAGACGGAGCCCTGCCTTCTGGTGCGCCGCCGTACCTGGTCTGACGCCGGCGTCATCTCTTCCGTCCGCTTGCTTTACCCCGGCAGCCGCTATCGCCTCTACAGCACCTGATCCAGCGTCTGGGAAACCTGAAACCGCACAATCCAGACGAACCCTTTCATTCCATTGAACATTATCAGGAAAACCGAATGACCGTGTTGCTCGATGGCAGGCTGACTTGGCAGGACGTGGCAAATGTCGGCCAGGGAGAAACACTTGCGCTCTCAGACGCTGCAATGCAGCGGATCGAAAACGCTCAACGGATCGTGGAAAGCATCGTCGAGCGGGGCATCCGCGCCTATGGCATCAACACCGGCGTCGGCGCTCTTTCGGACACCGTGGTTGATCGCACAGCACAGGGCAAGCTCTCGCGCAGCATTATCCTGAGCCATGCCTGCGGCGTCGGTCCGCTTCTACCCCCTCGTGAGGTGCGCGCCATCATCGCCGCGCAGATCGCCAACTTCGCCCATGGGTATTCCGGCATCAGCCTGGAGATCGTTCGCCATCTTACCACGTTTCTCGAGCGCGACTGCATTCCGGATGTCCCTTCCCGCGGATCGGCGGGCTACCTGACGCACAATGCGCATACAGCGCTGGTGCTTATTGGAGAAGGCTCCGCCCATATCGCCGGACGTGCCTTGAGCGGGCGTGAGGCCTTGGCGGAGCTCGGACTTGAGCCAGTCACTCTCGGCGCCAAGGAGGGTTTGAGCCTCGTCAATGGCACCGCTTGCGCCACAGGTCTCTGCAGCATTGCGCTGAAGCGGACCGCGCAATTGCTCGACTGGGCCGATGCCATTGCCGCCATGACGCTTGAGGCTGCTGGCTGCCAGATGCTGGCTTTCAGCGAGGCCGTGCTGTCGTTTCGCGTCTCCGATGGCATTACCAAGGTGGGCGAGGTGCTGCGGACACGTCTTGCCGGCAGCGGACTGATCGAAGCTGCCAAGGGCCGGCGCACACAGGATGCACTCAGCCTGCGCTCTATCCCCCATGCCCATGGTGCGACGCGCGATCTGTTCGAAAACTGCACCGCCATCGTTGACCGTGAACTCGCATCGGTCACCGACAACCCCGCTGTCGCCGGCACGCCGGAGGAGCCGCTTGTCTGGTCGGAAGCCCATGCGGTGGCGCCAGCACTCGGTCAGGCCGCCGACGCGCTCGCCATTGCCATTGCGCAAATTGCGGCCATGAGCGAGCGGCGGATCGACCGCCTGGTCAATCCGCTGGTGAGCGGACTTCCCCCCTTCCTCGCTTCCGACCCAGGCAGCCATTCCGGCTTCATGATCGCCCAATACACGGCAGCGGCGCTTGCAAACGAGAACCGCAGGCTGGCAGCGCCCGCCTCCACCGATGGCGGTCTCACCTCGGCGCTGCAGGAGGATTTCCTTGCCCATCCGACCGCTGCAGCCAACAAGCTTCTCGCCGTCATTGACAATGCCGAATACATTCTGGCGATCGAGTGGCTGGCGGCCACGCAGGCCCATGATTTTCTGGAAACCGTGGCGCCCAGAGCACCAGGTACGGATGCGCTCTACAGCCTGCTCCGGTCGCACGTCAGCCATTATTCTGACGATCGGCCGATCTCATCCGACATGGAGAAGACCAGGGCGCTCCTGTCGAAGATCCTGCCTACCGATCAAACGGTCTGAGATGCGCGCCACGCCTACATCAGGAAGTCGAGATGGATGTTTCTGGCACGGATATAGGGCAGGCCCTTGCGCCGCCCTGTCCAGCCGACGACATGCAGATCCCTCGCCGCCGGCTCGTGGCGCTCAGCCAGCATCCAGGATCGGCAGTCGATTGCCGCGAAGTCGGCTTCTCCCCGTGCGACAGCTGTCACCGACGCCCGATGCGCTCCGGTTTCCACCATTTCGGAAAACAGCTTGAAGCTTTCGCCCATGGCCTCCAGATCGCGCTTCAAAGCCAGATGACCGGACATCGAGCGGTGCTCGTTAAAGGCAAGTTTTCTTCCTCGAAATAACGAGATCGGCAAGACCGGTTCGCCGGTCTCAGGCGCCATCACGCTGGCGCCCTCCCCTCTTCGACCAATAATGGCGCTCGAATAGAATATCCCCGAGCCCCCCGCGACATCTTCATACGGGCTTTGCCCGATGACCTGGACATGATCCTGCAAGCCAAGTTCCATCGGCCCCCAACAGGTAGCGGAGACGAGAAGAGCCGGATGGCGCCACAGAACATCGAAATCGAGGGCATCCGGATCGAGCGTCGCCGGGTCCGGCGCGATGACCGAACCATCCCCGCCACGAATGCCGCCCGGGACCGGTGGCATGTCCGCATTGCGCCGAATGAGGTGCTCAGGCGCATCAATGCCATTTGCGATCAAGCGGGCGCGCATTATTTCCCAACTGCGATCCACATCCGATCGCACTTCCGGCCAGTCATACATCGGCAGAGCGGCAATCCACCTCATGCAGGGAGATCCGGAATTGCGGTACCACCCGCGGCTTGATAGCTGGCTACCTGGCCCTGATGCTTTACAACGATATCGTTCGCGACGACCGGTTGCACCTTTCGCCAGGCGGGGTGCACCACCGGCTCCTTCGCCTTGAAAGCGAATGCACGGAAAACCTCGAAATAGTTGGCGAATACATATCCCTCGTTCATCCTTTGCCATTCTGCGCGTCCGGCACGATAGAGCGACGGCAATCTGTACCATGCGACGGTCGGCAGCTTGTGGTGTACGAAGTGCAGGTTGTTATAGAGAAAAAGCGGCGCGAGAAGCGAGTTCTCGACGATGATCGTGCGACCATCCGGCTGCTCAGCCCACTGATGCTCACAGTAGGAGCGAATGGCGATAATGGAAACCCCGAGATAGGCGGAAACCCCAATGTAAAGCCAGACAGGAATGCCGAACAGATTCGAGACTACCAACAAGGTCGGAATGAGCCCGGCAAGGTGGAGGGTCCATGCCATGATGACCTTGCGATCGCCCTTGAAAATCTTTCGCCATTCGGAAGCGGTGAAACCAACCACCATCAGCGGCGGACCGATCAGCACACGTCCAATCAGCGTGTTGTTCCAGGCAAGCAGACGCTTCAGTAACGCTGGCATCGTCTCCCAGTCGCTCATGGCGCGGTAGTAGCTCTCGGGATCATCGAAGGGATCGGTGAGACGCTCATCCGCATGGTGCTGAAGATGCGTCCGCTTGTAGCTGCGGTAGGGGTAAAACACCCCGAGCGGAGCGAAGACCAGCGCCTCGTTCACCTTGGCACTCCTCGTCGGATGCCCGTGCAAAACTTCGTGTTGAAGCGACGAGTGAAGTGCGACCGCCACGCCCATCAGCACGAGCGCGACGATGGGATAGGCCGGATAAAGACTGTAGCCGGCCATCCCCCACAGGCCGTAGCATGCAAGAAGTAGAGCGACTGTCGGCCACTCTATCCTAGGCGCCCTTGTTCGGCGTTGATGGATTCCTCGGTGTTGCCTATCGAATGACGTGTCGCTCATCATATCCCCTGATGCTTTGCCCCGCATAAGAGTCTCACCGAGCCGCGACATGGACAACGAGAGTTTGGTGACCGACTGTTGATTTTGATAACAGAAACCATAAAATGTTGATAATAGTAAACATTGGGGTGGATTATGGACAAGCGCGCCTTGGCGGAACTTTTTCGTCTCCGCTTGCTGGAACTGGTCACGCGGTCCGGTGACAGCCATTCGGCTTTTGCGGCCGGGATCGGCATCGACCGCTCGGCGCTATCACAGCTTTTGTCGGGTGATTCGGCGCGTCTACCGCGCGTGGAAACTCTTCTCAACATTGCCGAACGCCACGCCGTATCGCTCGATTGGCTCCTGGGGATATCGCACGATCCAGGGCTCACTGGAGAGCTGCGTCCTAGCTTCGAAATCGAAGAAGGTGGCGAAGACTACACAGACACGTTGCTGATGAAATGGCATGCCGAGGCGACTGGGTCGAAGATCCGCTACGTGCCGGCCCGCATCCCGGACCTTCTACGCACCCCGCAAATCATCGCCTTCGAAGCCGAAAGCGCGCACCAAAGTGTGAAAGCGCAAGCGAGCGAATCCGCCTTCCGGCTGGACTACAACCGCCAGCCGGGCACGGATATGGAAGTCTGCATGCCCTGCGAAACACTAGAAGCTTTTGCCCAGGGGCGTGGCATGTGGAGTGGGCTGAAGAAGGAGGTCAGAGCAACACAGTTGCAATACATGTCCAACCTCATTGACGAACTTTACCCTTCATTCCGCCTATTCCTGTTCAACGAAAAGGAAAAATTCTCGGTCCCCTACACGATCTTCGGATCGCAACGCGCGGCTATCTTCGTGGGCGGCATGTATCTCGTTCTCAATAACGCCGACTCCATACGTAAAATGCAACGCCACTTCGATGAGCTAATCCGATACACTCGCGTGCACGCACATCAAAGCGCTGATCATGTAAAATCGCTTGAGGTTCTTTGAACACGGAGAACACGCGAACTTACAGTGTCTCCGCTTTGAACTGAGCCGAACCCACGACCCCTCCTTTGCATTACGGTGGATCACTGAATAGTTCAGCTTCTACATAAGCTCAGAAATCCCAGTCTTCATCTTCCGTCGCCACCGCTTTGCCGATCACATAGGACGAGCCGGACCCGGAGAAGAAGTCATGGTTTTCGTCGGCGTTCGGTGAAAGCGCCGCAAGGATCGCCGGATTGACCTTGCAGGCCTCAGCCGGAAACAGGGCTTCATAGCCGAGGTTCATCAGCGCCTTGTTAGCGTTGTAGTGTAGGAATTGTTTGACGTCTTCCGTCAAGCCGACGCCATCATAGAGAGCTTCGGTGTACTTTGCGTCGTTGTCGTAGAGTTCGAGCAGGAGATCGAAGGCGAAGTCCTTGATGTCCTGGCGCTTCTGTTCCGGCAGACGTTCCACCGCACGCTGGAACTTGTAGCCGATGTAATATCCGTGCACAGCCTCGTCGCGGATGATGAGACGGATCATGTCGGCGGTGTTGGTGAGTTTGGCGCGGCTTGACCAGTACATCGGAAGATAGAAGCCGGAGTAGAACAGGAAGCTTTCGAGGAAAACGGAGGCAACCTTCTTCTTCAACGTATCGCCGCTGTCATATTCGCGCATGATGAGCGCCGATTTCCGTTGCAGGAATTCGTTTTCCGCCGACCAGCGATAGGCGTCGTCCACATCCGGCGTCGAGCAAAGAGTGGAAAAGATCGAGGAGTATGAACGTGCGTGCACCGCCTCCATGAAGGAGATTGGACAGCACCGCTTCCTCATGTGGCGTTGCGGCATCCTCCATGAGCTTGATCGAGCCTACACCGTTCTGGATCGTGTCGAGCAGCGTCAGGCCGGTGAAGACGCGGATGGTAAGTTTCTGCTCTTCCGGCTTGAGCGTTCCCCAGGATGGGATGTCGTTGGAGAGCGGCACCTTTTCCGGCAGCCAGAAATTTCCTGTCAAACGGTTCCAGACCTCCAGGTCCTTGTCGTCTTCGATGCGATTCCAGTTGATGGCGCGAACGCGGCTGGCGGGCTTTACGGCGATGTTCATTAGTTGATCTTTCGAAGCGTTCTTGTTCACAGCGCGCATGACACGCAACCCTGCACTTCCGTGCCTTCCAGAGCCATCTGACGCAGGCGAATGTAGTAGATGGTCTTGATACCCTTCTTCCACGCGTAGATTTGCGCCCGGTTGATGTCGCGGGTGGTGGCCGTGTCGCGGAAGAACAGCGTCAGCGACAGACCCTGATCGACATGCTGGGTGGCCGCCGCATAGGTATCGATGATCTTCTCAGGACCGATTTCGTACGCATCCTGATAGTACTCGAGATTGTCGTCGCTCATGAAGGCGGCGGGGTAATAAACGCGCCCGATCTTTCCCTCCTTGCGGATTTCGATCTTCGACACGATAGGGTGGATCGAAGATGTCGAGTGATTGATGTAGGAGATCGAACCGGTTGGTGGCACGGCCTGCAGGTTCTGGTTGTAGAGGCCAGAGGTCATGACGGCCTGCTTCAGCGCAAGCCAGTCCGCCTGTGTGGGGATTGCGATGCCTGCCGTCACGAACAGCTCGCGAACCCGCTCTGTCGCTGGTAGCCATTCCTGCTCAGTGTATTTGTCGAAGTATTCCCCAGAGGCATATTTCGACTTCTCGAAGCCCTTGAAGCTGACGCCTCGCTCGGCGGCAATCCGGTTCGAGGCGCGGATGGCGTGGTAGGTCACCGTGTAGAAATAGATATTGGTGAAATCGATGCCTTCTTCCGAGCCGTAGAAGATGCGCTCGCGGGCGAGATAACCATGCAGGTTCATCTGGCCGAGACCGATGGCGTGGCTATCGTCATTGCCTTTTTCGACCGATGGCACGGAAGAGATATGGCTCATGTCCGACACGGCCGTCAGCGCCCGGATCGATGTCTCGATGGTCTTGCCGAAATCGGAGCTGTCCATCGTTGCAGCAATGTTCAGCGAGCCAAGATTGCAGGAGATATCCTTGCCCATGACCTTATAGGAAAGGTCGTCATTGTATTGGCTGGCGTCGCTGACCTGAAGGATTTCCGAGCAGAGGTTGCTCATGGAAATGCGTCCCGCAATCGGGTTCGCCTTGTTCACCGTGTCCTCAAACATGATGTATGGATAGCCGCTCTCGAACTGTATCTCGGCGATTACCTGGAAGAAGTCACGCGCCTTGATCTTCTTCTTCTTGATCCGGGAATCCGCGACCATTTCGCGGTACTTTTCGGTCACGGAAATTTCGGTGAATGGGACGCCATAGACACGCTCGATGTCATAGGGCGAAAACAGGTACATGTCCTCGTTGTTCTTTGCCAGTTCGAAGGTGATGTCGGGCACGACGACGCCGAGCGACAGGGTCTTGATCCTGATCTTCTCGTCGGCATTCTCTCGCTTGGTATCGAGGAAGCGCATGATATCGGGATGGTGGGCGTTGAGGTAGACTGCACCCGCGCCCTGACGCGCACCGAGTTGGTTGGCGTAGGAGAAGCTGTCCTCAAGCAGCTTCATCACGGGAATGACGCCGGATGACTGGTTCTCGATCTGCTTGATCGGCGCACCCGCCTCACGGATGTTGGTCAGGCAAAGTGCGACACCGCCACCGCGCTTGGAAAGCTGAAGCGCGGAGTTAATGCCGCGGGCAATCGACTCCATGTTGTCTTCAACGCGCAGCAGGAAACACGAAACGAGTTCGCCCCGCTGTTTCTTTCCGGCATTGAGAAATGTCGGCGTTGCGGGCTGGAAACGCCCGGAGACGATCTCATCCAGCAGCGACTGGGCGAGCGTTTCGCTTCCCTGGGCCAGCGTCAGGGCAACCATGCAGACGCGGTCTTCGTAGCGCTCCAGATAGCGTTTGCCGTCGAAGGTCTTCAGCGTGTAGCTGGTGTAATATTTGAACGCGCCGAGAAAGGTCGGAAACCGGAACTTTCGGGCATAGGCAGCGTCGAACAAATCTCGCACGAAATTGAAGGAATATTGGTCCAGAACCTCGCGCTCGTAATAGCCTTCGGTGACGAGGTAATCGAGTTTCTCCCGCAGATTATGGAAGAACACCGTGTTCTGGTTGACGTGCTGCAGGAAATATTGCTTCACAGCTAGTCTGTCCTTATCGAGCTGGATTTTTCCTTGTTCGTCATAGAGGTTAAGCATCGCGTTGAGGGCATGGAAATCCAGTTCGGATTCCGATGTCTTCAAAGGCTTTTCGAAAGTGGTCGCGTCCAAAATCGTTCCAATCCGTGTTTGACGTTCGCGACATCTTCCTCAGTGCCCAGAAGCTCGAACCTGTAGAGGTACGGCACCTGGCATTTCTGGGAGATGACATCGCCGGCGATCCCGTAGCTCGCCCCGAAATTGCTGTTGCCCGCGGCGATCACGCCGCGAATGTTTGCCCGGTTCTCCGCATCGTTGAGGAAGCGGATCACCTGTTTTGGAACGGCCCCTTTTCCACCTTCGCCACTGTAGGTTGGAAGGATCAGGACATAGGGGGCTTCGACCCGAAGGCTCTCGGAAGGACTAAGCGGAATCCGCCGCGCAATCATCCCCAATTTCCCGACGAAGCGATGAGTGTTTTCCGACCGGCTGGAGAAATAGACGATCTGTCCCATTGCTCCGGCTCAGGCCGCAAGCGTGCTGATCATATCCGGGCGGAAGCCCGCCCAATGGGTCTCGCCAGCCACCACAACTGGAACCTGACGATACCCCAGCCCCTGTACCAGAGCGTAGGCATTGGTGTCTTCGGACACATCCACGACGGTGTAGTCGATGCCCTGACGATCAAGAGCGCGGGTGGTGGCTGTGCACTGGACGCAGGCAGGCTTGCTGTAAACGGTAACGGTCATGATGATCCTCGTGAGATTTGAGTAGGCGTGCGATATCGATCGGGCGTGGTGAACGCCCATTCAGGAACTCGGAAATCAGGACAGCCGAAATCGGCGGCAGGCGTTACCGCCCGCTATTCACGCGGATACTGACTAGAATGATGCGACATTGACTTCACCCCGAAGTGGTTGATGCGGGGGATCAAGGAAGCGGCACGCGCAGGATCATCCCGCACGCAAGCGCGACCTTCGGACACCCCGCCCGTGGACGTATTCGTTTGAGGCAGGTCTCCTGGCTCACGGGTCGTCGCATCCATCTCGCCTTCCCGAGACCTTTCGGCTCAGTGGCAGTTTGAGAAGAATGCTCGCCGCTTACAGTTGCGGGGGCAGCTCCGGCATTGCTCCGTCCAGAAAGGACATCACGCACCGTATTCCCGTCTTAGCTTCCGACGCGAATCGGAAGAACCTCGAACACTAGATATGGTATACGGCGTGAAAAAATCGTCAACGGTTATGACTCTGTAACGGAAGGTTGACTGTGGATAAGCGTGGCTCGATCATAAAACATGAGTTCGTCTGCTTCTGAAGCGGCTAGCTTGACAGCGGACAGACCTTTCACGATGTAATTTTTCTCCCACTACATCGCCGTGGCCGTTCATCGTAAGACTGCTTGCCGCATTGCCCCTTAACGAAAACATCGCTACCCGTTCGTGGGGAGCATCCACGATGACGAGAGCGATAGGCAGATTCGGTCTTCTGCTGCGCATCATGTGCGCGATTGCCTTCGTATGCGTTGGGTTTGCGCACAAGCCGTTTCTCCAAACACCGCAAATAACTGGTGACCTCGCCCAGTACACGCTACCGGATGGAACCCTACCGGTGTATTGTCTTCCAACGGACGACGGACACAGCAAGACCGATCACGGGCTAGGCTTAGGTTGTGAGCTTGCCGCCTGACGGCCATTTCTCTCGTCCCTACGCCGACCGATATACATGGTTCTCCAATCCTGCGGGAACTCGTGTTCGAGGCGGCGGCTCCCTCCGTGTCCACTTACCGGCAGCTTTTCCCGCCCAATTCGTCTCTACGAGGGCCGCCGTCCAGCGTCTGAGCCGTAGAGCTGCCGCATCGTCCCGCGATGACGGTCTTCTTCGTTTTGTACGCTTGGAACCGTGGCCTGTAGAATCGTTCGGCTTCCGAGCGGTACGCATTCGGGCGGAATCTCATGCTTTCCTCATCTTTAAACGACACCCAGTCTGCGGCGTACTCTGACCTACCCTGCGGGAAGCCGGGCGGCTTCAGGACCAGTACTTCCACCCTGACTCCAAGACGCCCTCTCTTTCTGCAATCCATGCGGCGCAACGCCTTCATCATCATCAAGGGCTGCGTTGTCATCTATCAAGAGCTTGCTGACGATCGCCGATACCGGGGCCGACACTCCACTACCTTGCGCGGCCGCCACGTGCCGCAACCGCTACGGGCCTTCATAGACCTCTCGCGAAAGGCGGAGAGGTTACGATGAAAGGCGCGCCCTAACGGATGGCTTCAGGCAGACCTGGTTCGCCCATCGCTCTGATCCGTACTGCATTAGTACAGGCTCGTCGGCATGTCACGGCGTCACCGACCTGCGGCGAAAGATCATGCCGCCATGGTGCAGTGTGCCCTCTTCGACGAAATCGCCATCGGCGGTGAAGCCTGTGTCGTCCCAGTACTCGATATGCGTGCCGTTGACTTCATAACGGCCTTCATAGGCTCGCTCACGCTGACCGCGGGCCTCGACATAACGCCCATTTGGCAAAAGTTCATGGCGGACACGATTGTCGTCGGTAATCCACATGCCTGCGTATGGATGGTTCGGCTGCAAATTGATCTCCTGTGCTTCTAAGGGTTGAATTGAAATTGTTGCCGCTGCGACGAAAGTTGCAAATGCTTGTCTCATTGTCTGGGTCCGTTCAACGTTGCTGTTTAAAATTGCAGGTGAAAGCGTTGGCGCACTGCCCCGGTGCGGCAGACGGGACTTCTGCGGAAGCCGAGGGCGTTGGTTATTGGGCACGCGGGGCGTTGTTGTCGGCGATCTGCTGATAGGCAACGAGGTCCAGGAAGGCTTCCACATTGGCGACAAGGCCGTCCTTCATCTCGAATATCCAGACAAACTGGTTGCGATAAGGCGCTCCAGAGGTCGTGGTCGCCGTTCCATCGAAGCGGATGATGATCGTGTCGCCATCGGCAACGATATTGTGTACCTCCGGCACGATCGGTGTCGCGAGACGGCTGGTTAGGGGACGCGAGGCCTGTTCAATGAAGTCTTGCTGGTTGCGATAGGTGCCGGAGACCGGTCCGGAGCCATGGATCGTCCAGACGACGTCGGGAGCGAGGAGCTCCGCGAAGAGGTAGGTGCCTCCTCGCCATTTTTCGAAGGCGGCTTCGATGATGGGCTTGTTCCGTTGCTCGATTGCGGCACGTTCCTGAGACTGCACCTGCGTTGCCGCGGTGTTGGCAATTGCGGCGCCCGGCATGGCGAGCAGTGCGAATGCGATTAAAGCTACCCGGCTCGGGCTGGCAGCCCGGCGGTCTGTTGGGTAAATGCTCATGGTATCGGTCCTTACGTATTGCTGAGGACGTGTTGAGACCCGTCAACCGGCAACGACACTGCCGGCACCATCGACGGGCCTTCCATAGTTGCAAGGGTCAGTCACGGTGTTCAACTGCAGCGCCGCCGAAGATCAGTTGTTGGACGAGGGGACGCTGCGTAAAGCGACCCGGAAAGATTTGGCCCGGCGCGCTGACCCGGTCCAGACGGGCCACCTGTTCCGGCGTGAGCACCAGATCCAGAGCTCCAAGGTTGTCTTCCGCCTGGGCGAGCGTGCGGGCGCCGACAATCGGCGAGACGACGGTCGGATTGGCCAGGGTCCACGCAAGCGCCACCCGTGAGGGCGTGGTACCAGCCTCTTCCGCAACGGCCTTCACTTCCTGCGCAATTTCGATCGCCCGTTCGTTCAGATGCCCGGACGACGCAATGACGCCCTTGCGGCTGGCGGACACGGCCGCTTCTCGTGAATCTTCAACGTCAACGAGAGAGTATTTGCCGGTCAGCACGCCACCGCCGAGAGGCGACCACGGCAAAACTCCGAGGCCGAGCGCAGCAGCCATGGGCAGAAGCTCATGTTCCACGGTCCGCTCCACAAGGCTATATTCTATCTGCAGCGCCACAAAAGGAGACCAGCCGCGGATATCGGCGAGAGTCTGCATCTGGGCGACGAGCCATGCAGGCGTGTTGCAGATACCGAGATAGAGAACTTTTCCGGACCGAACGAGGTCGTCGAGCGCCCGCATAACCTCGTCCGGCCGGGTCGTCATGTCCCATGCATGCACATAAAGCAGGTCAATGCGATCTGTGCCGAGTTGCGAAAGGCTCTGCTCGACGGAACGCACTATGTTGAGGCGATGATTGCCGCCCGAATTAGGGTTGCCCGGCTCTCGCGCCATGGTGAATTTCGTCGCAAGGACGATACGCTCGCGTTTATCGCCGATATAGGTGCCAAGCAGTCGTTCAGCGCCGCCGTCGGTATAGTTGACCGACGTGTCTATAAAATTGCCACCTCGGTCGACATAGAGATCGAAAATGCGGCGGGCCTCGTCGCCATCCGCACCCCATCCCCACTCGGACCCAAAGGTCATCGTTCCAAGGCTCAACGGCGAAACGCGCAAGCCCGACCGTCCAAGAAGTTTATAATGATCAAGCGCCATGTCAGCTATCTCCTGTTTTGCGAGATCCAAGGTAAACACGCCAGGGAGAGCGAACAACTTGCCCAATGACGACCACCGTGGTAACTAAATCTAACCAATGGCAATCGATCTGAATGGCATCTCCGTGTTCTTGGCCGTCGCAGAAGCGCAGAGCTTTCGCGCCGCCGCGGAAAATTTGGGCGTCACACGGCCAGCCATCAGCCAGGCGATCCGCCGTCTAGAAGACCGGTTGGGCGTGGCACTCGTCCATAGAACCACGCGCAGTGTCAGTCTCACAGAGGCTGGCGAACAGCTATATCAGCGGGTTGCGCCGGCGATTTCCGAAGTCGGACTGGCGCTTGACGCGACCACGGACCGCGACAGCGCACCAAGCGGGTTGTTGAGGCTGGCGGTGTCATCTATCGCTGAGCAGTTTATCTCAGGGCCGCTCCTTGCCCGTTTTACTGATGCCTTTCCAGACATTCAGCTCGATGTGACGGTCACTGACGAGGAATTCGACATTGTCGCGGAAGGGTATGACGCTGGGGTGCGTCTGGGCGAAGTCATCGATCAGGATATGGTCGCAGTTCCCGCCTCGGGCGACCAGCGTCAGTGCGCTTTCGCAGCCCCGTCCTACATCGCACGGTTCGGCAAGCCCGACCATCCTTCGGAGCTCTCTGCGCATCGGTGCATAGGCTGGCGTCCAACGCCTCGCAGCGCACCCTACCGTTGGGAATTCGGCGAGGATGGGCGTGAGTTTGATGTAGCCGTCGATCCTCAGATTACCACCAATGATATGTGGCTTATGATCCGCACAGCATGTGCTGGCGGCGGCATCACCTTCGGAATGGAAGACACATTCAAGCCCTATGTCGAATCCGGAGAGCTGGTTCCTCTCCTTCAGGACTTTTGCCCTCCATTCGCGGGTTTTTTTCTCTACTATCCGAGCCGACGCAACCTCGCTCCAAAACTGCGTGCTCTCGTCGATCATGTGAAGAGATGGCGATAGCGCCCGCCCATCAAGCGCTGTCAACCGTGCCCGGCCTTGGCATTCGTATGCTACCTTGCGATTATCGTTAGTAGCATACGAATCCATAAAGTTTTGCCATCATGCCTGATAAAGCTGACGCTGATAACCGTTCCGTAGGGGCATGGACGAAGCGATGTTATTTCGCCGGTCGAGCGCTCGTGGACGAGTGCTTGGGTCCGTTCGATCTCGGATCCACGCAATGGTATGTTCTCTGGCATCTCGTCAATAATGGCCCATCGGTGCAGCGTGACCTTGCCCGCGCACTTGAGCTCGAACGCGCCACCTTAAGCGGAATTATCGCAACGCTCGTCCGGAAGGATCTGGTCGCGCAGACCGCAAACGGAGGCGACCATCTGTCGCATGGGCGCTAATGGCGGACGGCGGACCACACAAGTCGCTAGCAGCTCGCCGTTATCTCCAACATCAGGCAGCACCGGATACTATTTCTTCGTTACCTTCAAATTTTTGATTGCCATCATAGACGAATGCGATCCGTTGGCGTGTCGATTTCGCGGTATACATGTAGTCGTCGGCTCGTTTTACAAGAGAATATGCATCGTCCCGGCCGTTAAGGATTGTTACGCCGACCGCCGCTCCAGGCCTCAGAGTCCGACCGTTGAGAGATATCGACTTAAAAATATTGTTTATGCGCGTTTCGACCATCTGTTGCAGGCCGATCGCCCGCGCCCTATCCGTCTCGATCAACAGCGCGAATTCATCCCCACCAACTCGAGCGATAAAATGCGAAATGAACTCAGTCCGCAGCCTTGATGAAATAACCCTCAGCACCTCGTCGCCGACAGGATGCCCTGATGTATCGTTGATTTCCTTGAAGCCGTTAAGGTCCACGTAAGCGATCGCCAGCACGCTTTGTAATCGCCTGGCCCTCTCGATCCGGTGTGGCAATTGCTCGTCAAAATAGGCACGATTTGGCAGCCCGGAGAGCGCGTCGGTTCTAGCTGAAACTTTCAGAGCATTTTCAGCCTCGCGTTGTTGCCGCATGCGCTCTGAAACATCCACGATGATTTCGAGGTCGAATGAGGTTCCGTTGATGGTCGTCCTCTGGGCCGAAATCAGGGTTGGAATCGTCGTCCCATCACCGCGGACAATGTCAACCTCTTCCAGTTCATAGTATCCCTGCTCAAGCAACAGCTGGTGGCGCCGATTGCGGGCTGGGTTGTCGATGGCTGAGCCCGCAGCGAGCAGGGTCTTTCCCCCGATCTCCTCCCAGGAACGTCCAGTCATCTTAAGATAAGCCGAGTTGACCTTGACGTAGCGCGAAGTCTTCGTGTCACTGGTGGTAATCGACATCGCTATCGGCGCACCCTCGAACATCCTCATCAGCATCGATAAATAATGCGATCGCGACAGTCCGTCTGACGGCTGGCTGTAGTGGTCTGTTTCGCCTGAAGATTTGATTGACTGAACGTTATTGTCATGTGCGCGGATAGGCGCGACGTCGTGCGAATGCTGCTGCAACAAGGTGCCAACATTCTTTAGTCTAAGCACTTGTTCGCTAAGGCTTTGCTGGGCAGCCACCTCTGTGATCACCCCGTACCATTTCGAGATGGTGCCGTCCGGACCGTGGTGAGGTTTGGCGCGACTGAGCATCCAGTGAAAGCCGTCGTCGCCAAGTCTCATTCTGAAAATTGTTTCGAATGGTTTTCCGGAAGGAATCCATCCCAGCCATTCCAACCGGACTCGAAGTCGATCATCTGGGTGCATTCGCTCCATCCAGTCATCGATGCGCGCTTTCACATCAATCTTTGAGCTGTCGGGAGTAGGCCCCATGAAGTTGACCGCTCCGGCTGCATCGCTTGCCCAGGGAATATTTGGGCTGAGATCAATACTCCAGCGTTGATGATCCTCAGTCTGTGACAGCCGTGTTTCGACCGCCTTGTGGCCTGTCACGTCCACTGCGGACACCGATATGCCGATCGGAACACCATCGTCGTCGTCAACACGCTGATTGATCACGAAAAATACTTTGCCTGATCCAACAGGCCGATACTCTTCTAGAATGACTGTCTCGCCGTTGAGTACCCTCAGGAGATCATTCGAGACTCTTGCAGCCTCTTGCGCCGGCATGAATGAGCCGACTGTCTTCCCGAGCATGTCATCGGGTGACAAGCCAAACATAGCTGAAAAGCGGGGGTTCACGCTACGGTGTATAAGATCAGTGTCTAGTAGACATAGACCGATCGGCGCCGCCGTGTAGAGTGCATCTAGTTGATGAACTCGCTGAAAAAGCTGGGCAGGCGCGGCACGTTTTGTGAACTCCCCAAGTAAGCGATTTCCGATGAGTTTACTGGTTTCCCAGGCGTTCTCAGCCTTTCCGAATAGCCAGCCCTGCCCAAGATCGCAGCCCATCCGGCGCAGAAGAATTGCCTGTTCCTCTGTCTCTACCCCCTCTGCAACAACCATCATTCCAAGGCTTTGACCCAGCCCGATAACGGATGCGATGATCTTCCTGCTACCGCTATCGACAGTCATCGACCTTACAAAACTCATATCGATCTTGAGTTTATTGAACGGGAACGCATGCAACTGGGTCAAACTCGAAAATCCAGTCCCGAAATCATCCAGGGCAAGTCCCATTCCCGATGCCTTAAGCGACGCAATCGTTGCATGGACACGCGGATCGTCCTCAAGCAGTGCGCTCTCTGTGATTTCAATGTGAAGGCGATTGACTGGAAACCCACTTGAACGAACGGTACGTAAAATCTTGTTCGAGAGTTCTGGGTCATCAAATTGTACGGGAGAAAGATTGACAGCTAAGACAAATGAACCTTCCCACTTTATCGCGCATGCACACGCTTTTCGCAGGACTTCCTCTGTGAGATCTCCGATTAGCCCACACTGTTCGGCTACCGGAATGAACTCCGCCGGTGGAACTGCGCCAAGAACAGGATGTGTCCAGCGAGCAAGGATCTCGAAGCCCACAATGGCGCCTGATTGCAGATCAACGATTGGCTGAAACGCAGGCCACATTTCGCCACTCGATATCGCACGTCGCAAAGATTTGGCAGAGATCCGAGAGGGTTGATAACGTTCTTCAATCGATCCGATTCTAGGCCTGGTGGCGATGCCCTGTTTGCGGCGATTTTGGTTCCACGGAAAAATCATGAGAGCTACCTGTTACCTCTCACAACCATAAGGGACTGCTTATTAAAGTTTGACACTAAAGGCAAAGTAAAGCTTGGGTTAATTCGATTATGCGTGGGTAGGCGTCATATAATGACTGCGAGATCGCAGTGTATAATAGAGTTACCTGCATAATATACCCAGATACCACATTACCCCCTCGTTATTTTATAAGCGTTGGTAAAGGCAGTCTATGTGAAGCAAGGCGTTTCGAGATCATCAGCTATCGACTGATCATGCGATACTGTTGCTCATGCGCTAAGAAGGCTTCTCTGGGAAATCGGCCAATGCCTCAATAAGTCACAAATCGCCGCTCGCCTCGACGTCGATTATCGTGAGCCATATTTATCGGGAGCATCAAAAGCGTATATAGAAACACCTCTGAAAAAGCTCTTGAAATGGGCGAGATTCGTCAAGGCCTGCAAAACGGATGGGCGGCCCACTTACTAAAGGTCACCAACCAGGCTTTGGATTCAACTCATCCGCTAAGCCTTGATCCTTGCCGTTACAGACTATACCGTCACATACACATTAAACGGGATGCTGCTGGACGCTTAAGCCCCCATCGATGGTGAGGCATGTTGCATTCATAAACGGACATTCGTCAGATACCATGAAGACGGCAGCCATCGCGATTTCTTCAGGGGTTGCGATGCGCCCGCCGGGATGCAACTTCATCGTCTCGGCTTCGGCAGCGACGGGATCAGGGAAGCTGTTCCAGTAGTCGATGACCTTTTGTGTCGCGACATAGCCAGGTGCCAACGCATTCACCCGGATATTCTTCGGCGCATATTCAATACCCAGCGATTTCGTCATTCCCAACAACGCATGTTTTGCCAACGGATAAGGGAAGGTATGTGGAATAATGGTGAAGGCGTGGGTGGATGCAATGTGCAGCACCACGCCGCCCCCCATTTCGATCATTCCCGGAAGCAAGGCCTTGCAGCAGTTCCATGCGCCCTTGAGATTCACGTCAAAGCAGCGCTGCCACTCTTCGTCGCTCGTCTGCAAGGGCTCAGCAAAAACGTTGACGCCCGCATTGTTGACGAGCGCGTTGATTGGGCCGACTTCCTCCGCTGCTTGTGCCACGGCAGAAGCGATCGCCTTCGTATCCGTTATGTCGGCAGCCATCCAGCCGAACTGGCCGCCGCTTTCCTTGAGTACTTCAGCCTCTCTATCCAAGAGAGAGGCATCGCGGTCGATAAGAAACAAAGCAGCATCTTCGTGCAGAAATGCCTTGGCAAGCGCAAGGCCAATGCCCTGCGCAGCACCCGTAATGAAAATGCGTTTTCCTGAAAGTCTTGCCGTCATGGCGTTTTCCTCCCTCACCACTCAGCAAAGCTGCCATCTTCATGACGCCAGATCGGGTTGCGCCACCGGTGGCCTTCCTTGGCACGCTCGATGACGTATGCCTCGTCGATCTCGATCCCGAGACCCAATCCCTGCGGTATGGACACGAAGCCGTCTGCGTACTGGAACACGTCCTTGTTGGAAAGGTAGTCCAGAACGTCATTGCTCTTGTTGTAGTGAATGCCGAGGCTCTGTTCCTGAATGAAGGCGTTGTAGGCGACCGCGTCCAACTGTAGGCAGGCCGCGAGTGCAATCGGTCCAAGAGGGCAATGCGGTGCCAGCGCCACATCATAGGCCTCTGCCATGGCCGCGATTTTGCGGCATTCGGTGATGCCACCGGCATGTGATAGGTCGGGCTGGATGATATCGACGAAGCCGTCCGCCAGAACCGATTTGAAATCCCAGCGCGAGTAGAGACGCTCACCCAGCGCAATCGGCGTCGAGGTGTGGTTTGCGATTTCCTTCAGAGCTTCGCGGTTTTCGGAGAGAACCGGCTCTTCGATGAACATCAGCTTGTAAGGTTCAAGCTCCTTTGCGAGAACCTTGGCCATGGGACGATGGACGCGGCCATGGAAATCAACACCGATGCCGATATGCGGGCCAACGGCTTCACGAATGATGGCGATGGTTTCAACGGCCTTTTCGACTTTCTCATTGGTGTCAACGATCTGCATTTCCTCGCAGCCGTTAAGCTTAATGGCCTTGAAACCGCGTGCCACCACGTCCTTAGCATTCTGTGCCACATCCGACGGACGGTCGCCGCCGATCCAGGAATAGACCTTGATCCGGTCACGGAGCTGTCCACCAAGAAGCGAGTGAACCGGCTGGCCAAGTGCTTTGCCTTTTATGTCCCAAAGCGCCTGATCGATGCCCGCCAGCGCCGACATGTGCACTGCGCCACCACGATAAAAGCCGCCGCGATAAAGCACAGTCCAGTGATCTTCGATCAGGAACGGGTCCTTGCCGATCAGATAATCGGCCATTTCCTGCACGGCAGCCTCAACGGTCAGCGCACGGCCTTCAACAACCGGCTCTCCCCAGCCGACGATGCCTTCATCAGTTTCGACCTTGAGGAAAAGCCAGCGCGGCGGAACGATGTAGGTGGTTAGCTTAGTAAGCTTCATGAGATTGATCCAATCAGGAAAGAATAAGATCCGCTGCCTTCCCTGCCGCGGCATAAACGGCTGCGTTGGTATTACCGCTAACAATGGTTGGCATGAGCGATGCATCGATGACCCGCAGGCCACGCGTTCCGCGTACATTCAGCTTGGTGTCCAGCACCGCGTCCGGGTCGCCCTCATGGCCCATTTTGCATGTGCCAACGGGGTGGTATCCGGTCTTGACCGTGCGCTTGCAATGGGCTGCAATCGCCTCATCGCTGGTCACTTCTGCACCCGGGAAGATTTCCTTGTCGATAAGGTCACGCATCGGGGATTCCGCCAGCACCTGACGCGCGAAACGGAAGCCAGCCATGGTCAGCTTCAAGTCATCGGGGTGGCCGAATATCTGCGTGTCGACAATCGGATTGGCGAAGGGATCGCTGGAGGAAAGCGTGACGGAGCCGCGTGCTTTTGGGCGCAGCAGCAGCGAGTTGATCGTTACGCCATCGCCCGGATCGGTGCCCATCACATCGCGGTCGAGATAGACGGTCGGGACGCAGAACATCTGGATCGTTGGACGGTCATTGTTTCCATCCGGGTCGTAGAAAGCGCAGGTTTCCACGCCGGTGGTCGAAGCTGGACCGGACTTGAACATCAGATATTGCAATCCGGCCTTGATCATCGGCCAGCCACGGTCCTGCTTGTAATACCCAAACGCGCCCTTTGTCGTGGCGACGACCGGGCATTCATAGTGATCCTGAAGATTCTTGCCCACGCCCGGAAGCGCGAGTTTCGTGGCGATGCCATGCTGCTTGAGATGTTCTTCCGGTCCGATACCGGAAATCATCAACAGCTTCGGCGTCTGGTAAGCGCCCGCTGCCAGAATGACTTCAACGCTTGCTTCCGCAGTCTTGCGCGTCCCACCCTGAACATAGTCCACGGCGACCACCCGGTCGCCGTCCATACGGATGCGGGTCACGGTCGCGCCGGTCTCGATGGTCAGCTTCGGATTGTTCATAACCGGTGCCAAGAAAGCATCGACCGCGCTGGAGCGCTTGCGCGTCTTCCAGTCTATCGTGTGCTGCATGAAGCCGACGCCAAACTGCTCCGCACCGTTGAAATCAGGATTATAGGGAATGCCCATGCACTGGAGGGTTTTGACGTAAGTGCGCGTCATCGGGCTGGTGTGGCCGAGATGCGAAATCTTCAGCGGCCCGCCGACACCGTGAAATTCACCTCCCAGATGGTCGTTGTTTTCCTGCGCCTTGAAGTAGGGCAGAAGGTCTTTGTATGACCATGAGCCATCATTGTTAGAGCCGGGCGCTGTGACGAGCTCGTTCCACAGATCGAAATCCGCTGCCTGTCCGCGCATATAGACCATGGCATTGACAGTGCTTCCACCGCCCAAAACCTTACCCTGCGGCACGATGGGGCCCCGACCGCCCAGTTGTGGCTGCGGCTTTGTCTGATGCATGGCAAGGTATGTATCCTTCGCCAGAAACTTCATGTAGCCGGCAGGGATATGCATGATCGGATTGGCCTTATCCGGTCCACGTTCCAGCAACAACACGCGCGCACCAGACGTCACAAGACGCGCAGCCACGACGCATGCTGAACTGCCGCCGCCGACGATGATGTAGTCGAACCCATGGCTATCGGCCATTTCCAAACTCCGCATGCATGCTCATAAACTCCGCGGCTCAAGCGTAATACTGCCCGCTAGTTTCTCACCGAATGCCAGCACTTTAAGGTCTCCCAAATCCGGCAGATTATGCCCGTTTGCAAGGTGCGACATGGGTTCGAAACAGAAATAATCGCGATCGAAAGAAGAATCGAAAGCAGTGTCGGACACGAAGACGAAGGCGTGTCTGAATATCGGATCGGCGGTCAATCTCAACTGGGTAAAACGCTCCGGCCAGACGATGGTCGCTTCGCCGGACCATCCCTCATAGCCGTTGTTGACCCAGCGTTCCGGTAGTGGAGCAGGCTCGCTGAAATCGAGGTCGGCAGGGATCTCGGTTCTTTCACCCGGCAACCAGCCCTCGATTTCGGTCCAGAAATGATCGGCGCGCGCTTGCAGCGTCGTCATTGGCGTCAGCGGAAAATAGGGATGCCAGCCAAGTCCGAAGGGCAGTGGGCGCTCTCCCATATTTTCCACGGAAAGGCTCAACGACAAACGCTCATCCTCAAGCGTAAATGTCTCCACTGCCCGATAACGATAGGGCGTGGAATGTCCGTCACAGATGAAACTCATTTCAACGGATGCCGGTGTGCTTTTGCCCACCGACCATTCGGCCTGCCAGCCTTCACCGTGCAGGTAATGCGGGTCCCACCCCGTGTTGGGCGTCAGCGTGTACGTTCTGCCATCGAACCCGAAGCTGTTGCCCTTGACGCGGTTGCCAAATGGCACCAGCGGATAGCAGGAGGAACCGAGCGCATCCGCATCACTCGATTTCGCGGGCCGAAACAGCGGCACACCACCAGCATCGGTGTCTTTCCAGAAGCCGAGTATGATGCCGCCTTTTGTTGAGAGACTCAGCGAGAGCTGGCCGGATTTCAGATCAATAACAGCCATGCAGCACTTATCCCTTATTGCGCGACAGGCTGCGCTTGATCGCCTGAATATTGGCAAGCACCGCGATGACGATGATAAGACCGCGAACAACCTGTTGGAAAAACGGGTTGATGCCGAGCAGAACCAGACCGTTACCGATGAGCGTAATCACCAGCACGCCGAGCAGCGTTCCCAGCATCGAGCCACGGCCACCGGAAAGCGCCGTACCGCCGACAACGACCGCAGCGATCACATCGAACTCGAGACCGTTCGCCGCCGTGGCATTGCCCGAGCCAAGGCGGGACACCAGCAGAATACCGGAAATGGCTGCCATCGCGCCGCCGATGGCAAAAAGAGCCACGCGAATGCGCGCGACATTGATACCGCTGAGGAAAGCCGCATGGGCATTGCCACCCACGGCGAAAACCGAGCGACCGAAGGCGGTCTTGCGGCTGACGAAAGCGAAGGCTGCAAACAGCACCAGCATGATGATCGCGGCTGGAGGAATGCCGAGGACTGAGCGGTCCAGCACATCCAGCATATCATTGCGACCAATGGACACCGGCAGGGCATCGGTAACGAACAGCGCCGTGCCGCGCAGGGCGCTCCACATGCCAAGCGTCGCGACGAAGGAAGGCACATCGAAATAAGCGCGCAGAATGCCGGAAATGGAACCGAGCAGCGCGCCAAGTACGATGGCCAGCACGAAGGCTGCGGGCGTGGGCACGCCCCATTGCAAAAGGAATGCTAGTTCCACGGAAATGAAGGCGACCATCGGACCGACGCTCACATCGATCTCACCTGCGATGATTATGAGCGTGACTGCCCATGCAGCAATTCCGATTGTCGCCGCGTCACGCAGGATATTCACCTGGTTGTTGAAGGACATGAAGCCCGGCGCGGTGGATGAGAAGATGACGTAGAGGACGACGATGGCAAAGAACAGGCTAAGCTCGTTCATATGCTTCGACAGGGTGAATCCCCGCTTTGGTGCCCGCTTTGAAACGGCCGTTTTGGTAGTTTGATCGAGCGACATGGTCTTGTCTCCCTCAATGTCCGGTAATGCAGGCAGCCATCAAGGTGTCCTGATCGATGTTTGGTGATTCGAACTCTTCGCGCAGCGCGCCATCGCGCAGAACCAGCGCGCGGTCGCAGACGAGTGGCAGTTCCTCTATTTCGCTGGAAACGAAAATGATGCTTCGGCCTTCTGCCGCAAGCTCGCGGATGATGGCGTAGATTTGCGCTTTCGCCTCGATATCCACGCCGCGCGTCGGCTCGTCGAGAAGAAGAACGCGACTTCCGGCATAGACCCAGCGACCGATGACAACCTTTTGCTGGTTTCCGCCCGAAAGCGTGCCAATCGGCGTATCGGTACTTGCCGTCTTGATGTGCAGGCGCTCGATGATATCCCGCGTCGCCTGCGCCATGCGGCTGCCCGAAAGGACGCCGTTACGGCTGACGCCGGAGAAATTCGTAGCAAGCGTGTTTTCATCCACGCCGAGAAGCGGCACGATGCCCTCCTCCTTGCGGCTTTCCGGCGTATAGCCGAAACCTGCATCAACCATCTGCTTGTAACCGGCGGACTTGACAGAGCGGCCGTCCACCAGCACATCGCCGCTATCGAAATCGCGCACGCCCATGATGGCTTGCAGCAGTTCCGTGCGGCCAGCGCCGAGCAGACCCGCGATGCCCAGCACCTCCCCCTTACGAAGCAAGAAAGAGATGGCGGAAAGCTTTGGCGCAAGCGCCAGATCGCGCACCTGCAGAACCACCTCCGAAGAGGCGTGACTTTCCAACTCTGCCGCCTGTGAAGCCTCGGAGCCGAGCATCAACCGGACAATCTCGCGCGTATCGGCACCTCTCACGTCGACGGTGGCGATGATCCGTCCATCGCGCATGATGGTGGCGGAATGCGCAATCTGGCGAATTTCGTTCATGCGGTGGCTGACATAGATAACCGCGATTCCTTGTGCGGCAACCCTCGTCACCGCGGCCATCACCTTTTCCGCTTCGGCGGCGGCCAGCGAGCTTGTCGGCTCGTCGAGAATGACTATCTTTGGTCGCCCAATCATGGCGCGGGCGATCTCAAGCAACTGCCGCTCCGCAGGACTCAAGCCCGTCACCAGACGATCCGGCGGCAGATTGAGGCCAAGGCTTGCCATGGCTTCCGCCGCTTCTGCCTCCATGGCTGCATATTGAATGACACCGCCCTTGCGCGGCCAGCGTCCGAGAAACAGGTTTTCGGCAAGCGTCATGCCCGGAACAAGGCTGAGTTCCTGATAAACGACGCGTACGCCTTTCTGAAAGGATTCCTGGGCACGGGCGGAGCCGTGAGATGTGAGTTCGGCGCCGCCGATCACGACGGTCCCGATGTCGGGTGTTTCAGCACCGGTCAGCATTCGGATCAGGGTGGATTTCCCCGCGCCGTTTTTGCCGAGCAGGGCTCTCACCTCGCCCGGCGCCACTTCGAATGTGGCATCGTCAAGAGCAAGCACGCCGGGATATTGCCGTGTGCAACCTCTTATCGAAGCGACGGCGGAGCCATCCGGCAGGCTGTTCTGGGAAGCAGATGTCATTGGGTCTTTCCATTGCTTTGGAGGCCGCCGGATATCCGGCGGCGCTACATGGCGCGCTCCAAGCGGAGCCGCAGCGATGAGAAGGTCGATCAGGGAATGCCGTCGGCGTGGGCCTTCAGCCAGGCCTTGCCATCTTCGGACGACTTATAGAGATCGATATTGTAAGCGACCTTGATGCCTTCAGGCGGCTGGCCGTCGATGGACTTGATGGCCTGCGCGAGCGCAAGCTTGCCGAGACCTTGCCCGGAAATATCGACAACGGCCTTGATGACCGAGAAGTCGGAAAGTTCCTGCGCGATTTCCGTGGTCATGTCACCGCCGAAGACGACGACTTTGCCGACCTTGCCCTGGCTTTTCACAGCGCGGGCAGCACCCAGCGTCGCACCACCGGCTTCACCGAAGAAAGCATCGATATCCGGGTTTGAAGACAACATGGTGCTGGCAACCGAAACAGCTTTATCGAGGACAGCGCCTTCCTGATTGGCGACGATCTGCGCACCCGGCACCTTGGCCTTCAACGCTTCTTCGAAGCCCTTGCGGCGCGTAACGCAGACTTCCACGAATTCGCAGTTCAGAACTGCGATTTTCGGCGCTTCCTTTTTCTGCGCGATGAAGTAGTCGGCAGCCGCGTCACCGAGCTTATGACCGAAATCGAAGGGATCGCCGACCGCATAGGCGGAGATATAATCCTTCATGTCCTTGTCGTTGAGGCAGGTGTTGTAGCAGACGACCGGAATACCGGCATCATGCGCACGACGGATCGCGCGGTAGGAACCATCGGCAGACACCGGCGATACAATGATGGCTTGAACGCCAGCGGAAATCAGGGAGTCGATAAAGGAAGATTCCTTGCTGACGTCTCCCTGCGCATTGGTTTCGACAATATCGAGCTTGCGACCAGCTTCCGACGCACCGGTCTGGATGCCCTTGCGCACGCCTGCATAAAAGCCCTGTGCGTCCATATAGATCGCGCCGACCTTTAGATTTTCCTGCGCCGACAAGGTTGCGACACTGCCCAAAAGAACAGCTGCAATGATACCTATGTACTTGGTGTTTTTCATCGGTTCCTCCCCCATGACGAGTTTTATGGCGACCTATTGTCCTTAAGGTCGCGATGCCGGGACATTATCATTAGTCCCACACATGTCAATTTCTGTACGATTTATTTTCGATTTGATGCGGAGTATTTGTTCATTCATACTACCCATTCGGAGATCGAACGGCAGGGGACGAGAATTATGGAGCAGTTTCTAACGCACCAGGGGGAGCCGATTGCACAGCAGGGTAAGCGGGGTGTTCGGGAGGCCCTCTTGCGCCGACTGGTGGAATTGATTGTATCCGGCACTTTCGCAGAGAACGCGACATTGCCCAATGAAATCGATATGACCGAGCAATTCGGCGTCAGCCGCACAAGTCTGCGAGAAGCAATGCAGTATCTCTCGGCGCTTGGCATGGTCCGATCACGCACACGGGCTGGCACCATCGTTTTGCCGCGAGAAAACTGGAACTATCTCGATCCCATCGTGCTGGACGTGATGTTGACGGTTGGCGGCGACGAGAGCTTTTACTCGTCACTGATAGATGCGCGCCAACTGCTGGAACCGGCAGCTGCGGCGCAGGCTGCAGCCAACGCCAATGCTCGGCAGCTCTATCTTATTTCCCAAGCATTCGAAGACATGGTGGAGGCGAATTCGCGCGACAATGAAGCCTGGAGCCGCGCCGATCTGGAGTTCCACACTGCCATCATTAATGCCAGCGGAAACTGGGTCTTCCGACAATTTGCAAGCGCCATCCGTGCCGCATTGCTCGCCAGCTTCCGGCTGACAAATCGCGAAAGCCAGTCTCATGAGCAAGCGATCCTGACCCATCAGAACGTACTGGAAGCCATTCGAATGAAGCGACCGGAGGCCGCCCGCCATTCCATGGAACAGCTGATCGGCGTTGCAAGATCCGAAATGACCGATGCCCTTAGAAAGACCCGCAAACCGGGCGAGCTGATCAAAGGTGCATAGAAAAATAAAATCATACATATAATATTGACTGGTATGATTTTTGAAGAATAATGAAGAAAGACCGCGGGAGGCACGCGGGGTCAAAGGGAGAGATAAGACATGCGTTCATTGAAGGCTATCATCATGGCTAGCGCCATTGCGCTGACCGCCAACGCTGCATTTGCGGCCGATGTTAAAATCGGCTTCGTCGTGAAGCAGGCGGAAGAGCCGTGGTTCCAGGACGAGTGGAAATTCGCCGAACAGGCCGCCAAGGAAAAGGGCTTTGCGCTGGTCAAGATCGGCGCTGAAGACGGCGAAAAGGTTCAGTCGGCCATCGACAATCTCGGCGCACAGGGCGCACAGGGTTTCATTATCTGCGTACCGGACGTGAAGCTCGGTCCCGGCATCGTTGCCAAGGCAACTGCCAACGACCTGAAGCTGATGACCGTCGATGACCGCCTGGTCGGCGCGGATGGCAAGCCGCTGGAAGACGTGCCCCATATGGGAATTTCCGCAATCAAGATCGGTGAAACGGTCGGTCAGTCGATTGCCGCAGAAATCAAGAAGCGCGGCTGGGAGATGAAGGACGTGGGCGCAATTCGCGTTTCCTACGACCAGCTTCCAACAGCGGTAGACCGTGTGGAAGGCGCGATTACTGCGCTGAAAGCAGCGGGCTTCCCTGCCGAAAACATCTTTGACGCACCGCAGGCAAAGACCGATACGGAAGCTGCCCTCAACGCAGCGACCACTGTTCTCAACAAGCATTCCAACATCAAGCACTGGATCGCTTTCGGCCTGAACGACGAAGCTGTACTTGGTGCGGTACGTGCGTCCGAATCCGTCGGCATTTCCGCTGACAATATGATCGGCGTCGGCATCGGTGGCGCGGAATCTGCGATCAACGAGTTCAAGAAGCCTTCCGCTACCGGCTTCTACGGCACTGTCATCATCTCGCCGAAGCGTCATGGCTATGAAACCGCGCTCAACATGTATGAGTGGATTGCCAATAACAAGGAGCCGGAAAAGCTGATCCTGACATCCGGTTCGCTTGCTGTTCGCGGCGACTACGAAAAGGTTCGCGCCGACCTCGGCATCGAATAAGCCAGAGCCTCTGCATTGACCCACCGGCGGCCACTGCCGCCGGCTATCCTTTGTAAAGTCAGGGGGCGATGATGGCTTTTCTTGAGTTCAACGACATATCCAAAGCCTATCCCGGCGTGCAGGCATTATCCGGTGTCTCATTCGCCGTTGAAAAGGGTGCCGTCCACGGCCTGATGGGTGAAAATGGCGCGGGCAAATCCACCCTTATACGCATTCTCTCCGGCGATCAGTCCTCCGATACTGGCGGCATCGTGATCAACGGCGAAAAGCAGTCCTACCGTTCGGTTCGCGATGCTTTCGACGCTGGCGTGGTCGTCATCCATCAAGAATTACAGCTGGTTCCCGAACTGACCGTGGCGGAAAATCTCTGGCTTGGACGTTTCCCCGGCAAGGCAGGCGTTATCGATAGCCGCACGCTTGTCGAAACGGTAGGGACAAAACTTCAGGAAATCGGCATCGCTGTCGATCCGAATGCTAAGGTCGCCACCCTTTCTATCGGCGAGCGGCAAATGGTAGAAATCGCCAAAGCCGTCATGCTGGATGCGCGCGTCATTGCGCTGGACGAGCCGACATCCTCCCTCTCTTCACGAGAAAGCGAAATCCTGTTTTCGCTGATTGAGAAACTGAAAGCGAACGGCACCATCATCCTTTACGTGTCGCATCGGCTGGATGAGATCTTCCGGCTTTGCGACAGCCTGACGGTCCTGCGCGATGGGAAGCTGGCTGCGCATCACCTCGACATCAAGAACACGACACGCGACCAGATTATTTCGGAAATGGTTGGCCGCGAGATCAGCAATATCTGGGGCTGGCGAGAGCGCCCCCTCGGAGATGTGCGGCTGGAGGTCAAAAATCTTTCCGGTCCAAAGCTGCGCACGCCCGTCAATTTCACCGTTCGAAAGGGCGAAATTCTCGGCTTCTTCGGCCTGATCGGAGCTGGCCGAAGCGAAATGACAAGGCTGCTTTATGGTGCAGACCATCGCCAGCAAGGCTCCATCACCATCGACGGCGTAGCCGTGGCTCCCAACAGCCCCAAGGCGGCAATTACCGCTGGAATGGTGCTTTGCCCGGAAGATCGAAAATACGATGGCATCATTCAGGGTCGCTCGATCGAGGAAAATATTGCCATTTCCTCGCGGCGGCACTTCTCACCTTTCGGCATAGTGAACCCGAAGAAAGAGGCATCCGTCGCGGAACAGTTCATCGCCAAGCTGCGGGTGCGGACGCCCTCGCGCAAGCAGGACATCATCAACCTTTCCGGCGGTAACCAACAGAAGGTCATTCTTGGCCGCTGGCTCTCCGAACAGGGCGTGAAGGTGCTGGTCATCGATGAGCCGACACGCGGCATCGATGTTGGTGCGAAGTCGGAAATCTACGAAATCCTTTATGAGCTTGCCGCAGGCGGCACGGCGATCATTGTCATCTCCAGCGAACTCCCGGAAGTCATGGGCATTTCAGACCGCATGATGGTCATGTGCCAGGGCCGAATTGCAGCCGATATTACGCGCTCGGATTTCGATGAACGTACCATTCTGACCGCAGCCCTGCCCGACAAGAACCTCGCTTTCACCGTTTAATTTCAGGAACCTGATCAATGACCTCTCTGAAGAAAATTCTGCTCGGCGAACAGGGTCTCGTCTTCATCTTCGCCATAGCTTTCGTCATCGTCTCTCTGTCCGTGCCGAACTTTCTGACAGAGCGCAACATGCTGGGCCTACTGCAATCGGTCGTCACCATTGGCATCGTTTCATGCACCATGATGTTCTGCCTTGCATCGCGGGACTTCGACCTTTCGGTCGGCTCAACAGTGGCATTTTCAGGCATGATCGCCGTCATGGTCTCGAACGCCTCCGGATCTATTATTCTCGGATTGCTAGGTGCCTTGATCTGCGGCAGCATTGTCGGCTTCGTGAACGGCGTCGTCATTGCGAAATTCCGCATCAATGCGCTGATCACGACACTTGCCACGATGCAGATCGTGCGCGGTCTGGCACTGATTTCCTCGGATGGCCGTGCAGTCGGCATCAATGATCCTGATTTCTACCAGCTTGCACTGTCACGCGTCTTCACCATCCCGACGCCGATTTGGATCATGGTCGCGTTGTTCATCGTCTTCGGTTTCGTGCTGGACCGCACGGTCTTCGGCAAGAACACGCTGGCTATCGGCGGCAACCCGGAAGCATCCCGTCTGGCAGGCGTCAATGTCGTCAGAATGCGCATCTGGATATTTGCGCTTCAGGGCCTGGTCTGCGGCATTGCTGGTATTCTTCTCGCTTCGCGCATCACCTCCGGCCAGCCCAACGCGGCAACGGGGCTTGAGCTTTCGGTGATTTCTGCCTGCGTTCTCGGCGGCGTTTCGCTTGCTGGTGGCCGCGCCACCATGACCGGCGTCATCGTCGGCGTCCTCATCATGGGCATTGCCGAAAACGTCATGAACCTGCTCAATATTCAGGCCTTTTACCAATATGTCGTGCGCGGCATCATTCTGCTCATCGCTGTTCTCCTCGACAATATGCGATCGTCAGCGGCGGGACGAGGTCGATTTTAGCCGTGGCCGCCTTACATTGATATGAACCACAGTGCCTCTAATTCACGTTGGCAAAGACCCAGCTCACCAATTTGTAACAGATCCATCACGTCGCTTTAGATGCGGTGCCTCCCAGAACTCGAAACTCTGTTTTGCCAACAGGTCCTCGTTGACCTCGACCCCGAGGCCCGGCGCATCTGAAACAGGGTAAACCGCGCCTTCCAATCGTGGTTGGGTCGAGAAGAAGTCTGAATTATCGAAACCCAGATGGGTTTCTGCTGGGCTGGCACGGGTTTCCAGCCAGGAGAAGTTGGCGACTGCCGCACAAAAATGGATGGTCGCAGCCGTGCAGATCGGCCCTAGCGGATTGTGCGGCATCATATCGACGTAATGAGTTTCACTCCATGCTGCGACCTTCATGGACTCAGTCAATCCACCGACATTACAGACATCAAGCCGATTGAACTGGTGGATATCCCGCTCGATGTAGGGCTGGAACTGCCATTTCGATGAAAACTCCTCGCCGATGGCGAAGGGAACATCGGTCAATCGCCGCAAGGCTTCATAAGCGCCCGGAGACTCGTCGCGAATGGGTTCTTCAAGGAAGTCGAGCGTGCCCGATGGCATTTTCTGACAGAAACTGGCGGCTTCCGCCACCGTCAGCCGATGATGGTAATCAATGCCGAGCACGACATCGTCTCCGAGTTCTTCACGCGCCTTCACCAGCCATTTTGCGGTTGTGGCAATGTGTTCGCGTGGCTCATAAATCTGCTTTTCTTCATGGCCTGCGGGAGAAAGGCGCAGCGCCGTCCAACCGTGTTCAACTAGCATCTTGGCCTGATCGATCATTTCAGGGCCGGGTGCGGCGAAGGTTGTGGCGAAGGTTGGGATATGATCGCGCTGTTTGCCGCCGAGTAGATCATAGACTGGCACGCCGAGCGCCTTGCCCTTGATATCGTGAAGCGCGATATCGATGGCGGAAACGGCGGCCTGAAGGACGCGCCCGCCTTCGAAATACTGGCTGCGATACATTTCCTGCCACAGTGAGCCGATCTTGAAAGGATCGCGTCCGCGCAGGAATTCAGCATAGTGCTCAAGCGCGCCAACGACCGCTTTCTCACGGCCTGAAAGACCGCTTTCGCCCCAGCCGAAAATACCTTCGTCGGTCTCAATTTTTACCAGTAGTTGGTTACGGATGCCCACCTTGACCGCATAGGTTTTTATCGCAGTAATTTTCATGTCTTTCTCCTGTCCTACCAGTGCCACAGAGTGCCGTCTTCAAGACGGTTCACCGGGAGGTAGGCGCGCTGGTAGGGGTACTTTGCCGCAAGTTCCTCATCGATATCGACACCGTGACCGATTGCCTCGCCGGGATGCAGGTAGCCATCCTTGAGGCTCCATGCGCCGGGAAAAACTTCCAAAATTTCCGGCAGATAACCCGAGTATTCCTGAATGCCAAAATTCGGCACCCAGAGATCGAGGTGCAGATTGGCACCGAGGCAAACCGGCGACATGTCCATAGCGCCGTGGCAGGCGGTCCGCACATTGTACACGCTGGCAAAATCCATAATCCGTCGTAGCGCAGTCACACCGCCTGCATGCACACAGGTAGTGCGGATATAGTCGATCAACTGCTCTTCCATCAAAAGGCGAGCATCCCAGATCGTGTTGAACACTTCGCCGACGGCAAGCGGTGTCGTGGTATGCTTGCGGATCAGACGGAACCCTTCTTGGTGTTCGGCCGCAACCGTGTCTTCCAGCCAGAAAAGCCGGGCGAATTCCAGATCCTTGCCGACTCGCGCGGCTTCGATAGGTGTCAGCCTGTGGTGGACATCGTGCAGAAGCTCAATGTCCCAGCCATGGGCTTCACGAACGGCTTCAAAAAGCCTGGGGATGTGGCGCATATATTTAGACGTGGACCACATTTCCTCATGCGGCACTGCGTCATCTTCAGCATTGTTGGTAACCGATTTCGCGCCGGTGCCGTAGACATCCGGCAGGCCGGGTATTCCACATTGTACGCGAATGGCTTTGTAGCCTTCGTCCTTGCGGCGACCGACAGCCTCGACGGCTTCTGCTATATCGCGACCTTGTGCGTGGGTGTAGCACAGAACCTTTTCACGACTGGCACCACCGAGCAGCTGGTACAGCGGCATATTGGCGGCTTTTGCCTTGATGTCCCAAAGTGCGGTGTCGATACCGGCAATCGCGGCCATCGTCACAGGACCGCGACGCCAGTAAGCGCCCTTATAAAAATACTGCCAGATATCCTCAATGCGGGATGGATCGCGCCCGATCAGCAGCGGTGCAATATGGTCTTCGAGATAGGAAGCAACAGCCTTTTCCCGACCATTCAGCGTTGCATCGCCAACACCTGTCAAACCCTCATCCGTGAAGATTTTGACGGTAACGAAATTGCGCCCTGGAGAGCAGACGATGACTTTGACCTGAGTAATTTTCATGACGAATTCCGTTTATTGAGCAGTTTGGCCATCGGCGTAGCGAAAGCGCTTTTGGATGCGGCGATCACGCGGATCGGGATGGGGAATGGCGGAAAGAAGTGCGCGTGTGTAATCATGGGCAGGATGATTGACGACCTGATCGGTCTCACCTTCTTCCACGATCCGGCCGCGATACATAACGGCTACGCGGTCGCACATGTAACGAATGACGGACATATCGTGAGAGATGAAGACATACGACAAGCCGAGTTCGTCCTGAAGCTTCATCATCAGGTCCAGAACCTGTGAACGCAGCGATACGTCCAGCGCCGATGTCGCTTCATCGGCAACGATCAGGCGAGGCTTGACGGCAATGGCGCGGGCAATGCCAATGCGCTGGCGCTGGCCACCGGAAAAGGCATGCGGGTAACGCTCCCGCCATGCCGGTTCCAGCCCCACTTGCTGCATCAGTTCAGCGACGCGGTCATCCAGCTCTTTCCCTTTCATGTCCGCCAGTTTCAATGGCTCCGCAATGATCTGACCGACTGTTTTGCGCGGGCTGAGGGAGCCGACCGGATCCTGAAAGATCATGCGGACTTCACGGCGGATATTCTTCAATTCGCTTTTGTTGGAAGAACACAGGTCAATAATATTGCCGTCCGGTCGGCGATAGTTGATTTCGCCTTCCTGCGGGTCATAAATGCGCAGCAGGCAGCGGCCCATCGTAGTTTTGCCGGAACCGGATTCACCGACGATGCCGAGGGTTTCGCCGGGGCGTACCGTCAGGGATACGCCGTTCACGGCTTTAAGGCCGGATGGAAATTGCAGCGACAGATTTTTGACTTCCACCAGTGCAGGCGTATCAGGCTTGATCGGCGGACGGGAAAGCCGGACTTCGGCTTTCTTTTCCAGCTTTACAACAGAACCGATCAGGGCGCGGGTGTAATCGTTCTGCGGGGCATGGAATATCTTGTCGACCAGACCATGTTCCATGACCTTGCCGCGATACATCACTAGCACCTCGTCGGCGATTTCGGCAACGACGCCCATATCGTGAGTGATGAACAGCACCGCCATACCGTGGCTCTGTTGCAGCTTCTTGATGAGGTCGAGAATTTCCGCCTGTGTCGTGACGTCGAGTGCCGTTGTCGGTTCGTCAGCGATGAGGACGGACGGATTACACGCGAGTGCCATGGCAATCATCACGCGCTGGCGCATGCCACCGGAAAATTCGAAGGTGTAGCGGTCGATCGCGGTTTCCGGCCGCGGTATTTCCACCTGCCGCAGAAGTTCGAGAACGCGTTCGCGTCTTTCCTTTTTAGGCGTGCCAAAGTGAATTCGCAGCGCTTCACCAATCTGCTCACCAATCCGGTGGACGGGCGAGAGCGAACTCATCGGTTCCTGGAAGATCATGGCAATTTCCTTGCCACGAACATCACGGATTTCCTTGCCACGCGGGTCAAGCTTGGCGAGATCAACCGCATTGCCTTCCCGTTTTGCAAGGATGATAGAGCCGCTTTCGATACGGCCCGGTCTATCTACGATTTGCAGGATCGAACGCGCTGTCACTGACTTTCCCGAGCCGGATTCCCCGACAACGCATAGCGTCTGACCGCGCTTCAACTCGAACGAAACGCCATCGACTGCCTTGAATACGCCCGTGCGGGTGGGGAAGTAGGTTTTCAGGTCTTCGACCTTGAGGATTGTGTCACTTGTCATGGTCATCACACCGACTCGTATGGGTCTGCGGCATCACGCAGGCCATCGCCAAGGAAATTGAGGGAAAGAACGGCGATGACAATTGCCGCCGCAGGCGTGAATAGCAGCCACGGCGCCTGCGCAACCGCACGAATATTCTGTGCTTCCTGAAGCAGCACGCCCCAGGAGATGATTGGCGGCTGAAGCCCGATGCCGAGGAAGGACAGAGCCGTTTCGGCAAGGATCATCGTCGGGATCGCCAGTGTGACGGTCGCAATAATGTGGCTCATGAAAGACGGCACAAGGTGATTGAAAATGATGCCGATTTCGCTCATGCCGTCAAGACGTGCGGCGGTAACGAAATCCTCATGGCGAAGCGACAGGAATTTGCCGCGCACCTCTCGTGCAAGGCTCGTCCAGCCAATGAGCGACACGATGAGGGTGATGACGAAGTAAGTACGAAGCGGTGGCCAACCAACGGGAATGGCTGCCGCCAACCCCATCCACAACGGAATGGTTGGAATAGAGCGTAGAAGCTCAATCGCGCGCTGTATGAATAGATCAACCCATCCGCCAAAGAAGCCGGAAATGCCGCCAATCGTCACGCCCAGAATAAGGCTCATGAACACGCCGACGAGACCGATGGAGAGCGAGATGCGTGCGCCGTGTACCACACGCGAAAAGATATCGCGGCCCAGTCGGTCAGCACCCAAAATGTAGAGACTGTCGCCCGGCTTGGCATCGACCAGACCGAACAGCTTCGTCTGCATGGGAATAAAGCCAAGAAGGTCATAGCGTTGCGAAGGGACGAAGAAGCCGACATGTAATGGCTTGGCGGGGTCTGGGGTAAACTCCCGCCGCATGGATTCCGTGTTCAGCGTCATCTTTAGCTGATCCACATGCGGCATGAACGAGCCATCGTGAAACAGCGAGATGCCTTGGGGTGGCGCATAGGTGAAGCGCGCATTAGTCGCGTTCGGATCGACCGGGGCGATGAAGTCCGCAAAGGCTGCGACGAGATACATGGCGCAGATCACAACAAGACTGACGAGCGCTATTTTGTGCTTCTTGAACTTCAGCCAGAACAGCTTCCATTGACCTGCAACGGCGATGTCCTTGCCATGAAGATGTATCGATGGCTCGGTATCAGCGGGGAGATGTGTAATATCTGTCATTGGAGGCGTATCCGTGGATCGGTAAGCGCGAGCAGGATGTCGGAAATCAATGTCCCGAGGATCGTCAGAACCGAGATCAGAAGGATCAGCGACCCTGCGAGATACATGTCCTGAGCAAGAAGGGCGCGAAGCAGCAACGGCCCGGTGGTCGGCAGGCTCATCACCACTGACACGATGATTTCACCGGAGATGACCGCGGGCAAAATCCAACCGAGTGTCGAGATCAGCGGATTGAGGGCCAGCCGCACGGGATAGCGGATCAGCAGTTCAAATTCCGACATGCCTTTGGCGCGCGCTGTCGTGACGTAGGGTTTGGATAGTTCATCCAGAAGATTGGCGCGCATGATGCGGACCAATGCTGCAAGAGAGCCAAGGCCGATGACGATGACCGGAAGCCAGACATGTTGGGCAAAATCCAGAAGCTTGGCAAAGCTCCAGGGCGCATCGATATAGGCGGGAGAAAACAGACCGCCGACGCTCTGGCCGAACCAGACCGACATCAGATACATGGCAGAAAGCGCCACGAGGAAGTCAGGTACGGCGAGAAAGAAAAATGCGAAGAAAGTGGCTGTGTAGTCGGAGATCGAATATTGGCGCACGGCGGACAGAATGCCGATGGGAATAGCGATGGCCCAGACAAAGCAAAGCGTCAGCAGCGAAAGCAACATCGAGAAACCGAGGCGGCTCCAAATCAGCTCCGTGACCGGTTTGCCAAGCTCGAACGACATTCCGAAATCACCACGGGTGACGATGCCGAACATCCACTTGTAATACTGGAAATACACCGGCTGATCGAGGCCGTAGCGTTCACGTATGGCAGCCACGGTTCCAGCCTCCACGGCACCGCCCTGGCTTGCCCAGTCAGCCATCAGGGTCGTGAGATAATCTCCCGGCGGCAGCTGGATAATGATGAACGCGATGATGGAGACGGCAAATAGTGTCGGGATCGCGAACACCAGCCGCTTGGCAATATATCGAAGCATGGAATTGGACCGTTCGATTGGATCGAAGGGGAGCCGGCAGTGGCATTCGCGCCACCGCCAGCGGGAGGAGCCTTATTGGGCCGACTTGTCGAAGTACCACTGTGTCAACGTAGGCGCCGGGTGCCACAGGTTTCCGGTGATCGGAATGCCATTGACGACATTCTTCAGGTTCTTGGAAACCATCATATATTTCGGCATCGGGCGCGAAATTCCGATATTCAGGAAGTTGTCGGCGGAAAGATTGAGGAACTCTTCCATCTTCGTCTTCCGGTCGGCATCATTGGCGGCAGCATTGACCTTGTCATAGGCCGCCATCAGCGCTTTCACCTCTTCGGGCGGTTCTTCGCCTGTTTCGTGATTGGCGTACCATTCAGCCCAGCGCACGGCAAAGAAGATGTCGGCCTTCTGGAACGGCATATAGCAACGTGGATCGGTATAGACTTCCGAAAGTCCGCCGACGCAGTTCCAGATGTAGGCGTCCTGCTCGTTTGCCGCCCACATTGTGTTCAGGCGTGCGCGGTCGGTCGTGCGAAGCTGGATGTCGATGCCGACATCCTTTGCATATTGCTGCACCATCTGCATGACATCAGGGTAGGAGAGACCGAAGACATCCGCCACCATGAAGTTGATGGTCAGGCGCTTGCCGCTCTCATCCAGACGATAACCTTCGCCGTCTTTTTTGGGCATGATCTTGTCGAGCATACCGTTGGCCGCTGCCGGATCGTACTCTGTGTACTGCATGGCTTCGCGCTCATTATACAACTCATGTTCAGGCTGAACGGCGACCTGCGCGGGCGTGCCCTGTCCCACATAAACCAGATCGATGATTTCTTGACGATTGATCGCATGGCTAAGAGCGATACGGAAATCCTTGTTTTGGAACAGCTTCTTCTTCGCCGGATCGGTGGAGTTGAGGTTGAGCAGAATGGTGGCGTCGTTTGCGGGCAGGTCCTTCACATCTACGAATTTGTAATTACCGCTTTCCTGCCCGTCGAAGAGGACAGACTTGAAGGTGGAATTGTTGATGTGACGGAAAGCAAAATCGAATTCACCCGATGTCATTTTAAGAGCCATCAACTGCGGGTCATCAAGCTTTGCCCATGTGATGCCGTCGATGTACGGCAACTGGTTGCCGTCGGTGTCGACCTTCCAGTAATAAGGGTTACGCTTGGCGACAACACGTTCGCTATCCGCATAAGGCACGGTCAGAACCCATGGGTTCATTGTCGGCAGTTCAAGGTTCTGCCAGTAAACAGGCTGGAAAGTCAGCGAGACTTTCGAGTTGAACAATGCCACCCAGTCACCGGCGGCAGGGTTGGACTTCAGAAGCGCAGGGATGCCATCCTTGTTGTACTTCTCATGAAACTGGCTGAGATAATGCTTCGGATAGATGACCGGCGCATGGCCCTGGCCATAGGCCAGTTGCTGAATGAACAGACCATAAGGCGTTTCGAATTTGAATTCGACGGTCTGCTCATCGATCTTGCGAACCTTGACCGGCTTACCAGCTACCGTGAATGTCGGGCTTTTAGCTGGCGTCAGCGCGCTGTTCATGAATACGTCTTCGTACCAGAACATGATGTCATCGACTGTGAACGGCTGACCGTCGCTCCACTTCAAGCCCTTGCGCAGCTTGAATGTATAGGTGGTCGCATCGTCGGAAGCGGTGAACTCTTCGGCCAGCGATGGCACGACCTTCTTCCACTGTGGATCCCAGCGAACGAGCAGCTCGTTAGCGATGGTGCGAGCCAGGTTATACTGGTCACCGTTGGCAAGGATCGTCGTGCGCAAAGTGCCGCCGTATTTGCCGACGCCATCAATCATCGTTTCGACGAAAGGTTTCTCAGGTAGCCGTTGGTTAAGGGCTGGAAGCTTGCCTGTCTTGACCTCCTCTTCAAGAACAGGCGCCTGCTTGAAGTCCTGTGCGAAGGCCGGAGCCATCGTTGCGCACACGACAATTCCCAATAGCCCCGTCGAAACGACGAGGTCGCGCAGCTTTCGCTGATAGCTCATGTAAAAACTCCTCCAGCTTTTGAGTGCCCGCTCCTCAGACACGTCCAGCAGTCTTCGCCGCTAAGATGGCGTGAAGTTTTCAGATCATACATTATTTGTCAATAACGATGTGCGAAATAGAATTTTTCGCACTTGGCAGTCATGGGTTTTTTCGGTTAGTAGAACTCTATGAGCAAGATTGCCGAATTTAAACGGGCGACGGAGGAGACAGATCTTGGCGAAGCCTCGATCTATGAACGGCTCCGTGACGACATCATTCAGGGCCGGTTTGTTGCCAATGAACGTCTTAAGGTTTCTGAACTCGCCGAACGGATGGGCACATCAACCAATCCCGTGAGAGAGGCGTTGCAGCAATTACGTGGCGAAGGCTTCGTCGTCATGATGCCAAACCGCGGCGCACGCGTGCGAACGATAGACGAAACTTTCGTGCGTGATATTTTTGAGATTGAGGTCCTGATCGAACCTGCTTTGACGCGATGGTTTGTTGGCCTTGCCACCAAGGCGGATCTTGACACCTTGGAAGACTTGCAGGCGCAGATGGAGATCCTGAATTTCGCCGATCAGCATGCTCATTCAAAACTCGACATGGCTTTCCATCAAGTCATGTACGACCGGCATTACAACCGCCATGCCGTCGATTTGTGGTGGCGACACCGCGAAATACTCTCCGCGATCAGCCGCCAGTTCCCGACCTCGCTTAGCCGCCAGACAAGCGTTGTGAACGAACACCGCGGATTAATTCAGTGCATCAAGAAGCAGGACGCTGATGGCGCAGCAGCGATCATTGCACAACACGTGGAGGGCTCTGGCCGTCATATCATCGAGCATATGCGTCTAATTAAACGACGAATGTGAGTTCATATTCTGACAAAATATTTGGCGCGAAGCTCGACGTACTTCCTCACCTTGAAGGGAGACGGACCTAAGACCCGTAATCTCGGCATCATTGAAATGATGTATGCATATGATTGTGCTGGAGACAGCCGATTTTGCCCCTCTCACGCATAGACTGGATGAAACCTCACTATCCCACGCATCACCCGCTAGATTGTCTTCTATAAGCTGGTCGAATTAGATGGCGTCGGATTTATAATCTTTATCGCATGGAAGACAAGGACTGGATCGCGAAATGGGCCCAGGATGCCGAAAGCCTGATCAATCTGATGCCGGCCTACCAGATGACCCCCGACCAGATGTGGCCGATTGCCCGCAACACGGCGGACGGAAAGAAGCAGCTCGTCCATGCCCACTGGGGGCTGCCATCACCGATTGTCGTCCAGAAGAAGGCTGCGGAAGCTCGAGCGGACAAACTGAGGGCCAAGGGTCAGGCAGTCGATATGGACGAGCTGACCTTGCCCCGAAGTTTTATCCAGTTTTTAGTTCGCTCCAGCGGTTTTTGAAGTGCTGCCCGATTTTGGGCCAGCCGGAACTGGAATTTTCCGTGGTTATGGCTCATGTCGGCGCTGGTGCCGATGACCCGTTCGTGAGCGCGATCGGCACTTTGTTGCCGATTTCGCTGTGTGGCCGGAACTCACTATAGTCTCTACGCGAATCTTTCATCTTTGCCCGCGCGTCGTCAAGGCTCATGAACCAGTGAGCGTTCAGGCACTCGGCGCGGAACTTGCCATTAAAACTCTCTATGTAGCTGTTGTCGGTCGGTTTGCCTGGCCGCGAGAAGTCAAGTACGACGCCTTGTGATAGGCCCAGAGGTCAAGGTCTCGGGAGATGAATTCGCTGCCATTATCCACACGTATGGTCGCCGGATATCCGATCTGTCGGCAGACCCGCTCCAATGTCTGAACGACATCCTCGCCTTTGTAGCTAAAGCGAGCATCCACCACTGGCGAGAAGCGAGAGAAGATATCAACAACCGTCGGAACCCTGATCTTGCGACCAGTGGCCAGTTGGTCATGAACGAAATCCATCGCCCAAACATGGTTGGAATGGGTCGGCTCCGTGCGCTCAACCCGCAGCTTCGCCTTGACCCGGCGCTTGGGAACCTTGTTGCGAAGCTGAAGGTCCATCTCTTTGTAAAGACGATAGATTCGCTTCGGGTTCACAGACCAGCCTTCACGCTTGATAAGGATATGCACACGCCTGTAGCCGTAGCGTACCCGCGTCTGGCAGATGTCCTTGATCTTCAGCTTTAACTCGGCCTGCTCGCCACGCCTGGACTTGTAGACATAGAGCGACCGGTCGACTTTCAACACCGAGCATGCACGCCGGATCGAAACCTTCCAATCCGCCTTGATCGTGTCGACAAGCTTGCGCTTGCGGGCAGGCCTCAAAGCTTT
>CAJYTK010000013.1 GCA_913777615.1 uncultured Agrobacterium sp.
CGAAGGAAGAAGGCGGCCGTCATACGCCGTTCTTCACGAACTACCGTCCGCAGTTCTACTTCCGTACGACTGACGTTACCGGTATCGTTTCGCTTCCAGAAGGCACGGAAATGGTTATGCCTGGCGACAACGTCACTGTTGAAGTCGAGCTGATCGTTCCGATCGCGATGGAAGAAAAGCTGCGCTTCGCTATCCGCGAAGGTGGCCGTACCGTCGGCGCCGGCATCGTTGCCTCGATCATCGAGTAATCTCGACGTTTGAAATTATGTCTGACGGCGGTGCAAAAACACCGCCGTCAGTCGTTTGATGAAAAAGCGTATGGGCGCTGCACTTTTAGTGCTTGAAAATTTCGGTGAAAGCGCGTAAACGCGCACTCACGTTCACCGCTGGATTCGCAACGCGTTGCGAGTCCCGGTGATTTCGCAATACAGACTACTGAAATGATTGGGGTGCGCCTTTCGCATTCCTCTCGATTTTTGAAAATCTGCGGCGCCACGATTAACTAGGTTCATGTATTTCCGCGTGCGGAAATCAATAATAAAGAACAAGGACAAGACGAATGAACGGCCAGAATATCCGTATCCGCCTCAAGGCGTTTGACCACCGGATCCTCGATGCCTCTACCCGTGAAATCGTGTCGACCGCCAAGCGCACCGGCGCCAGCGTTCGCGGCCCGGTTCCGCTGCCGACCCGCATTGAAAAATTCACTGTTAACCGCTCTCCCCACGTGGACAAGAAGAGCCGTGAGCAGTTCGAAATGCGGACGCACAAGCGTCTTCTCGACATCGTTGACCCCACCCCGCAGACTGTTGACGCGCTGATGAAGCTCGACCTCGCTGCTGGCGTTGACGTGGAAATCAAGCTCTAAGACCTCGGCCTGACCTTGCGAAAGTAAGGGCCGATATAACAAGGAAGGTACGTGGATTAATCCAACGTCTTCCAATCCGGAGACCGGAAACATCGTGAGATGTCGAAGGGAACTCCTTAACAAAAGGCCGAGCAAGGGGTTTCCCTTCAAGGCTCGCAAGAGGATTGAACCAATGCGTTCAGGTGTGATTGCACAGAAAGTGGGAATGACCCGCGTCTACAACGACGCTGGTGAGCATATTCCCGTAACGGTCCTGCGTCTGGATAACGTACAAGTCGTTGCCCAGCGTACGGAAGACAAGAATGGCTATACCGCAGTTCAGCTCGGTGCAGGCCAGTCCAAGGTCAAGAACACGACAAAGGCGCTCCGTGGCCACTTCGCCGCTGCCAATGTCGAGCCGAAAGCTAAGCTCGTCGAATTCCGGGTCTCGTCCGAGAACCTGATCGACGTCGGTGCAACACTGACCGCAAATCATTTTCAAGCCGGCCAGCTGGTCGACGTAACCGGAACAACGATCGGTAAGGGTTTTGCCGGTTCGATGAAGCGTCACAACTTCGGTGGTGGCCGCGCATCGCACGGTAACTCGATCTCTCACCGTGCGCACGGTTCGACGGGTTCCAACCAGGATCCGGGCCGCGTGTGGAAGGGTAAGCGCATGGCTGGTCACATGGGCCAGACTCGCGTCACCACCCAGAACCTGGAAGTGGTTTCGACCGATGAGGATCGCGGTCTGATCCTCGTGAAGGGCGCCGTTCCCGGTTCCAAGGGTTCCTGGATCATCGTCCGCGACGCCGTCAAGTCGGCTGCGAAGTAAGGGAGCCTTATCATGGAATTGAACGTCACGACCCTCGAGGGAAAAGACGCCGGCAAGGTAGCCCTGTCGGACGAAATCTTCGGCCTCGACCCACGCCAGGATATCCTGGCCCGCGTTGTGCGCTGGCAGCTTGCTAAGAAGCAGCAGGGCACGCACAAGACCAAGAACCGTTCGGAAGTTTCCCGCACGGGTGCAAAGATGTACAAGCAGAAGGGTACGGGCCGCGCTCGTCACCATTCGGCTCGCGCACCGCAGTTCCGCGGCGGCGGCAAGGCCCACGGCCCAGTCGTTCGCAGCCACGCTCACGACCTTCCCAAGAAGGTTCGCGCGCTCGGCCTGCGTCTCGCCCTGTCTGCAAAGGCAAAGGCTGAAGAACTGATCATCGTCGATCAGCTGATTGCATCGGACGCAAAGACAAAGGCTCTGCTGGGCAACTTCGCTTCGCTCGGCCTGACCAACGCTCTCGTTATCGGCGGCGCAGAACTTGACGGCAACTTCAAGCTCGCAGCTCAGAACATCCCGAACGTGGACGTTCTGCCGGTACAGGGCATCAATGTTTACGACATCCTGCGCCGTGGCAAGCTCGTGCTTTCCAAGGCTGCTGTAGAGGCTCTGGAGGAGCGGTTCAAATGACGGATCTTCGCCACTACGATGTGATCGTGTCTCCCTCGATCACGGAAAAGTCGACGCTGGTATCCGAACAGAACCAGGTCGTATTCAACGTCGCCAAGGACGCTTCCAAGCCTGAAATCAAGGCTGCCGTGGAAGCTCTCTTCGGCGTCAAGGTCACGGGTGTGAACACGCTTATCCGCAAGGGTAAGACGCGCCGTTTCCGTGGATTCGCTGGCAAGAAGAAGGACGTCAAGAAGGCGATCGTGACACTTGCTGAAGGTCAATCCATCGACGTGTCCACCGGACTCTAAAGGTTAGGCCCAAGCGGGCAAAGACCCAAAAGGGAACAAATACAATGGCATTGAAAAGTTTCAATCCGACCACACCTAGCCAGCGCCAGCTGGTTATTGTGGACCGTGCTTCGCTCTACAAGGGCAAGCCGGTAAAGGCTCTTACACAGGGCCTCAGCTCGAAGGGTGGCCGTAACAACCAGGGCCGGATCACCGTTCGTTTCCAGGGCGGCGGTCACAAGCGGACCTACCGCCTGGTAGACTTCAAGCGTCGCAAGTTCGACGTTGAAGGTACGGTTGAACGTCTGGAATATGACCCGAACCGCACCGCATTCATCGCGCTCGTGACATACACGGACGGCGAACAGGCTTACATTCTCGCGCCACAGCGTCTTGCTGCTGGTGACAAGGTGATCGCCTCCGACAAGGCAGTTGACGTAAAGCCCGGCAACACAATGCCGCTGCAGTTCATTCCGGTCGGCTCGATCATCCATAACGTCGAGATGAAGCCGGGCAAGGGCGGTCAGATCGCTCGCTCCGCCGGTACCTATGCACAGCTCGTTGGCCGCGATGCCGGTATGGCGATCCTGCGTCTCAACTCCGGTGAACAGCGTCTGGTGCATGGTTCCTGCCTCGCATCCATCGGTGCTGTTTCCAATGCTGATCACGGCAACATCAACGACGGCAAGGCTGGTCGTTCGCGTTGGCGCGGCAAGCGTCCGCATGTTCGCGGCGTCGTTATGAACCCGGTCGACCACCCTCACGGTGGTGGTGAAGGTCGCACGTCCGGTGGTCGTCATCCTGTGACGCCATGGGGCAAGCCCACCAAGGGCAAGCGTACCCGCTCGAACAAGTCGACCGACAAGTTCATCATGCGTTCGCGCCATCAGCGCAAGAAGTAAGAGAGGAAGTCTCAAGTGGCTCGTTCAGTATGGAAAGGTCCGTTTGTTGACGGCTATCTTCTCGCTAAGGCTGAGAAGGTGCGCGCAGGCGGCCGCAGTGAAGTAATCAAGATCTGGAGCCGTCGCTCCACGATCCTGCCGCAGTTCGTTGGTCTTACCTTCGGCGTTTACAACGGCAGCAAGCATGTGCCCGTCTCTGTCAACGAAGACATGGTCGGTCACAAGTTCGGTGAATTCTCTCCGACCCGGACCTATTACGGTCATGGCGCGGACAAGAAGGCAAAGAGGAAGTAATCATGGCGAAGGCTAAGACCGAACGCCGGCTGAAGGACAACGAGGCTCAGGCCGTTGCCCGTACGCTTCGCGTCAGCCCCCAGAAACTGAACCTGGTTGCCGCTCTTATCCGTGGCAAGAAGGTTGATCGCGCTCTCGCCGAGCTCGAGTTCTCGCGCAAGCGTATCGCTTCCACCGTCAAGAAGACGCTGGAATCGGCTATCGCGAACGCCGAAAACAACCATGACCTCGACGTCGACGCTCTCGTCGTCGCCGAGGCCTATGTTGGCAAGTCCATCACCATGAAGCGTTTCCACGCTCGTGGCCGTGGCCGTGCATCGCGCATCGAAAAGCCGTTCTCGCACCTCACGATCGTTGTTCGTGAAGTCGAGGAAAAAGGGGAGGCCGCATAATGGGTCAGAAAATCAATCCAATCGGCTTCCGCCTGGGCATCAACCGTACGTGGGACAGCCGTTGGTACGCTGACACTGCCGAGTACGGCAACCTGCTGCATGAAGACCTTGCTATCCGTGCCTACCTCGTGAAGGAACTGAAGCAGGCTGGTATTGCAAAGGTTGTTATCGAGCGCCCACACAAGAAGTGCCGCGTTACGATCCACTCCGCTCGTCCGGGCCTCATCATCGGCAAGAAGGGCGCTGACATCGAGAAGCTTCGCAAGAAGATCTCCGAGATGACCAGCTCCGAAACGCACCTCAACATCGTCGAAGTGCGCAAGCCGGAAGTCGACGCAACGCTTGTTGCACAGTCGATCGCCCAGCAGCTGGAACGCCGCGTGGCTTTCCGTCGCGCCATGAAGCGCGCCGTACAGTCCGCTCTGCGCCTCGGCGCGGAAGGCATCAAGATCACCTGCGCAGGCCGTCTCGGTGGCGCGGAAATCGCTCGTACCGAATGGTACCGCGAAGGCCGCGTTCCGCTTCACACGCTGCGTGCAGACATCGACTACGGTACGGCTGAAGCCGAAACCGCATTCGGCATCTGCGGCATCAAGGTCTGGATCTTCAAGGGCGAAATCCTTGAGCACGATCCAATGGCTTCCGAGCGTCGTGCGCTCGAAGGCGATGCTCAGGGTCCTGCAAGCCGTGAGCGTGGCGATCGCAACGATCGTCGTCGCGAAAACGCTTGATTGACGCTGGCGAAAGATAAGCTCGGAGAAGTAAGAAAATGTTGCAGCCAAAGCGTACTAAGTACCGCAAGCAGTTCAAGGGACGCATCAAGGGCGTCGCCAAGGGCGGCTTTGACCTGGCATTCGGTGAATTCGGCTTGAAGTCGCAGGAACCGAACCGCGTGAATGCACGCGAGATCGAGGCGGCCCGCCGCGCGATCACGCGTTACATGAAGCGCGCAGGTCGCGTTTGGATCCGCGTATTCCCCGATACTCCGGTTACGGCTAAGCCGACCGAAGTTCGTATGGGTAAGGGTAAGGGTTCGGTTGATTACTGGGCATGCAAGGTCAAGCCCGGTCGTATGATGTTCGAGATCGACGGTGTTTCCGAGGAGATCGCCCGTGAGGCGCTTCGTCTCGGCGCTGCCAAGCTCTCGGTCAAGACGCGCTTCGTACAGCGCATCGCAGAGTAAGGAGCAAGGCAAATGAAAGCCGAAGATATTCGCGGCCTCAGCGCCGACCAGCTCAAGGACAAGTTGGCTGACCTCAAGAAGGAACAGTTCAACCTGCGTTTCCAGAAGGCCACTGGCCAGCTGGAAAAGTCCTCGCGCATCAACGAAGTCCGCAAGGACATCGCCCGGATCAAAACCATTGCTGCCCAAAAGGCCGCAGAAGCCAAGGCCTAAGGAAGAATACTATGCCTAAACGCATTCTCCAGGGCGTCGTTGTATCCGACAAGAACGAGAAGACTGTCGTAGTTCGCGTTGAGCGTCGATTCGCTCACCCGCTATTGCAGAAGACCGTTCGTCGTTCTAAGAAGTACAAGGCGCACGACGAAAACAACCAGTACAAGGTCGGCGATGTGGTTTCCATTGAGGAATGCGCACCGATCTCCAAGGATAAGCGCTGGACGGTTGTTGCCGCTCACGCTTAATTTCAACGGAATCGCGCCAGGTCTATTGCACTTGGCGCGAAAATCTGTATGAAGCAGCGCAAGGACGCTCGTAACCCGAGCGTCTTTTGCTTTGATGCGCACGGAAGGTCCCTTTGGGAAACCACCCTGGCAAGTTTCTTCCGCGCAAAGACAGAGATTTCATAAGCTGGAACAGGGGGCAGCATCTATGATGTGTGCCCAACCGGTCCGGTAACAACAAGAAGGCGACCTGACATGATTCAGATGCAAACAAACCTCGACGTGGCGGATAATTCCGGCGCACGTCGTGTCATGTGCATCAAGGTGCTGGGCGGCTCCAAGCGCAAGTACGCTTCCGTGGGCGACATTATCGTCGTTTCCATCAAGGAAGCTATTCCGCGCGGCCGCGTCAAGAAGGGCGACGTGATGAAGGCGGTTGTTGTGCGTACCGCTAAAGACATCCGCCGCGCCGACGGCAGCGTCATCCGTTTCGATAACAACGCAGCTGTTCTTATCGACAACAAGAAAGAGCCGATCGGCACCCGTATCTTCGGACCGGTTCCTCGCGAGCTTCGCGGTAAGAACCACATGAAGATCATCTCGCTGGCTCCAGAAGTACTGTAAGGAGCACGAGCGATGCAGAAGATTCGTAAAGGCGACAAGGTTGTCGTATTGACCGGTAAGGACAAGGGCCGTACCGGCGAAGTAATCCAGGTAATGCCGAAGGAAGACCGTGCTGTTGTGCGTGGCGTAAACATGGTGAAGCGTCACCAGCGCCAGACCCAGAGCCAGGAAGCCGGCATTATCAACAAGGAAGCATCCTTGCACATCTCCAACATCGCCATCGCCGATAAGGATGGCAAGCCGACTCGCGTTGGCTTCAAGGTTGTAGAGGGCAAGAAGGTCCGTGTGGCCAAGCGTTCGGGAGAAGTCATCGATGGCTGAGACCAAGTACGAACCGCGTCTCAAGACGGAATACGTCAACCGTATCCGCGGCGCCATGCAGGAGAAGTTCTCCTACGCTAACGTCATGATGATCCCGAAGCTGGAAAAGATCGTCATCAACATGGGTGTGGGTGAGGCGACTGCCGACTCCAAGAAGCCCACGGTTGCTGCCGGCGATCTGGCTGCTATTGCAGGTCAGAAGCCAGTCGTAACCCGCGCCCGCAACTCGATTGCTGGCTTCAAGGTTCGCGAAGGCATGCCAATCGGTGCGAAGGTTACCCTTCGTGGCGCACGCATGTACGAATTCCTTGATCGTCTGGTCAACATCGCGCTTCCGCGCGTTCGCGACTTCCGGGGCCTGAACCCGAAGAGCTTTGACGGCCGTGGCAACTTCGCCATGGGCATCAAGGAGCACATTGTGTTCCCAGAAATCAACTACGACAAGGTTGATCAGATGTGGGGCATGGACATCATCGTTTGCACGACGGCTCCGACCGACGACGAAGCACGGGCTCTTTTGACAGAGTTCAACTTCCCGTTCCGTCAGTAACCGTAACGACGAGCGTAGAAAAGGAACTCCGATATGGCGAAAACAAGCGCAGTTGAAAAGAACAAGCGCCGCCGCAAGACAGTTGCCTCCCAGGCCGGCAAGCGTGCCGCCCTCAAGGCCATCGTCATGAACCAGTCCCTTCCGATCGAAGAGCGGTTCCAGGCAACTCTGAAGCTCGCTTCGCTGCCGCGTGACGGCTCGAAGACGCGTATCCGCAACCGCTGCGAAGTAACGGGCCGTCCGCGCGCGTTCTATCGCAAGCTCAAGATGTCGCGTATCGCGCTTCGTGAGCTGGGCAATTCCGGCAAGGTGCCGGGCATTGTCAAGTCGAGCTGGTAAGGAGACGGGCACATGACCATGACTGATCCTTTGGGTGATATGCTCACCCGCATCCGCAATGGTGCTTCCCGTCGCAAGTCTTCGGTTAGCACGCCTGCTTCCAGCCTCCGCGCACGCGTTCTCGACGTGCTGCAGGCTGAAGGCTACATACGCGGTTATTCCAAGGTCGATTTTGAAAACGGCAAGTCCGAGTTCACCATCGAACTGAAGTACTACGAAGGTGCGTCGGTGATCCGTGAGATCGGCCGCGTATCCAAGCCGGGCCGCCGAGTTTATGTCTCGGTTAAGTCCATTCCGCAGGTCGCGAACGGCCTCGGCATCACCATCCTTTCGACACCGAAGGGCGTGATGGCCGATCACCAGGCTCGCGAACAGAACGTTGGTGGCGAGGTTCTCTGCTCGGTCTTCTAAGGCCGAGTAAGGATCTCCGTAACGGACAGACAGGATAGAAATATGTCTCGTATCGGTAAAAAGCCCGTTCAGGTTCCCGCAGGTGTGACGGCCAACGTTGAAGGCCAGAAGATTACTGCCAAGGGTCCGAAGGGCGAACTGTTCTTCGTCGCAAATGACGACATCCAGCTCAAGCTGGAAGACAACGGCGTTTCGGTACAGCCGTCCAACAACACCAAGGAAGCTCGTTCGAAGTGGGGCATGTCCCGCACCATGATCGAGAACATCTTCAAGGGTGTTAAGGATGGCTACGAGCGCAAGCTCGAAATCAACGGCGTTGGTTACCGTGCAGCCATGCAGGGCAAGAACCTGCAGCTGGCACTCGGTTTCTCGCACGACGTTGTCTACGAGCCGCCGCAGGGCATCACCATCGCCGTGCCGAAGCCGACGGAAATCATCGTTTCCGGCATCAACAAGCAGCAGGTCGGTCAGGTTGCCGCGGAAATCCGCGAATACCGTGGTCCCGAGCCCTACAAGGGCAAAGGCGTCAAGTACGCTGAAGAACGGATCGTCCGCAAAGAAGGCAAGAAGAAGTAAGGAACACGCGAAATGGCTAGCAGGAAAGAAGCACTTGCACGTCGTGCGAACCGTGTACGCCGCCAGCTCAAGGCGGTTGCTAACGGTCGCCCGCGCCTGTCGGTTCATCGCTCGTCGAAGAACATCTACGCTCAGATCATCGATGATGTTGCAGGCAAGACGCTCGCGTCTGCCTCTACGCTCGAAGCCGATCTGCGCTCGTCGCTGAAGACCGGCGCTGACGTTGCGGCAGCTGCCGTTGTTGGCAAGCTGGTTGCCGAGCGCGCTGGCAAGGCTGGCGTCAAGGATGTCGTATTCGACCGTGGCGCATTCATTTATCACGGCCGCGTTAAGGCCCTGGCAGATGCTGCCCGCGAAGGCGGTCTGAACTTCTAAGACTTTATCCACCCGGGCGTGATCGCGCCGGGTGGATTTTCACCGGGCCAACCGGACTTCAGCAATGGAGCCGGAGGGCCTACTTTCGTTTGCCGTTCGATACCGGAAAAGAAAAAGGAAAAGGACAATGGCACAGGAAAAAAGAGGTTCTCGCGACGATCGCCAGAACCGCGAAGAGCGCGACAGCGAGTTCGTCGACAAGCTGGTCGCGATCAACCGCGTTGCAAAGGTTGTTAAGGGTGGCCGTCGTTTCGGCTTCGCCGCTCTCGTTGTTGTTGGCGACCAGAAGGGCCGCGTTGGCTTCGGTCACGGCAAGGCTCGTGAAGTTCCAGAAGCAATCCGCAAGGCGACTGAAGCTGCCAAGCGCGATCTGATCTTTGTTCCGCTGCGCGATGGCCGTACGCTGCATCACGACGTTAACGGTCGCCACGGCGCCGGCAAGGTTCTGCTGCGTTCCGCCAAGGCTGGTACCGGTATCATCGCCGGTGGTCCAATGCGTGCCGTTTTCGAAACGCTCGGCGTTCACGACGTTGTTGCCAAGTCCACGGGCTCTTCGAACCCGTACAACATGGTTCGTGCAACGTTCGACGCTCTGAAGCATCAGGTTCATCCGAAGGACATCGCTGCTCAGCGCGGTCTGAAGTATGCAACCCTTCAGGCACGTCGCGTCGCGTCCGGCGTCGCTTCTGAAGAGTAAGGATCTGGATCATGGCCAAGACTACAACTGAAGCCAAGAAGACTGTCACGGTCGAGCAGATCGGCAGCCCAAATCGCCGCCCGGAGATCCAGCGTCAGACGCTGATCGGCCTGGGTCTTAACAAGATGCACCGTCAGCGCACGCTGGAAGATACGCCTTCTGTTCGTGGCATGATTCGTGCGGTCCAGCATCTCGTTCGCGTCGTAGACGAGAAGTGAGACGGAGGAACCTATCATGAAACTCAATGAAATCAGAGACAACGAAGGCGCCACCAAGGACCGTATCCGCGTAGGTCGCGGTATTGGTTCCGGCAAGGGCAAGACCGGTGGTCGCGGCGTCAAGGGTCAGAAGGCTCGTTCGGGCGTTGCTATCAACGGCTTCGAAGGCGGTCAGATGCCAATCTACCGTCGTCTGCCGAAGCGCGGCTTCAACAACATCTTCGCTTCCGAATACGTCACCGTTTCTCTCGGTCGCGTTCAGGCTGCTATCGATGCTGGAAAGTTGGACGCCAAGGCAACGGTTGATGCCGCTGCTCTCAAGGCTGCTGGTGTTATCCGTCGTCCCAAGGACGGCGTTCGCATCCTGGCCGATGGCGAGCTTAAGGCAAAGGTGGCTTTCGAAGTCGCTGGCGCTTCCAAGCCTGCTCTTGAAAAAATCGAGAAGGCTGGTGGTTCCATCAAGCTTCTCGTTGTTGCGCCGGAAGCTTCCGAGTAATATATGGTGTCTGAACGCCCGGGGTGTTTCGCCCCGGGCGTTTCTCTTTACGCTACGTAAGTCTTTGAAAATCTAATCGATTTGACGGATCTGCGCAGCGACTCATTGCGACTTTGCATGTCTCGCGCTCAAAATGCCGCAGCTTGCAGCGCAAGTGAGAGCCTCACAGTTCTTGAACCCCTTTGACCTTGAACTCGGTAGGGGGGGGGGATAGGACATACGAAAACAAGGGTGAGGCATGATTGCGGCGCAACAGTCGCTTTCCGTCCGAAGCCCGGTTTTTGAACCAGTATCTTTATGGACCCTGCCGGAGACGCCGTTCACCGTGCTGCTGGACAGGGTCATGCGGAGAATTTTATGGCTTCAGCAGCGGAACAACTGGCCTCAAACCTGAATTTTTCGACCTTCGCCAAGGCTGAAGATCTGAAAAAGCGTCTCTGGTTTACCCTTGCCGCACTTCTCGTCTATCGTCTCGGCACGCATATTCCGCTTCCTGGTCTAAATCCGGAAGCCTATGCCCAGGCGTTCCGCGGTCAGGCGAATGGCATTCTCGGCCTCTTCAATATGTTTGCGGGTGGCGCTGTCGAGCGCATGGCGATCTTTGCGCTTGGCATCATGCCTTACATCTCCGCTTCGATTATCGTGCAGTTGATGACCTCGGTCGTTCCATCGCTCGAAGCGTTGAAGAAGGAAGGCGAAGCAGGCCGCAAGATCATCAACCAGTACACGCGCTACGGAACCGTGCTGCTTGGCACGCTGCAGGCTTACGGCATCGCCGTTGGTCTAGAGAGTGGTGCCGGCCTCGTTGTCGATCCGGGCTGGTTCTTCCGCGTTTCTACCGTCATCACGCTGCTCGGCGGCACGATGTTCCTGATGTGGCTTGGCGAGCAGATCACGTCTCGCGGTATCGGCAACGGTATCTCGCTGATCATCTTCGCTGGTATTGCTGCAGGCTTGCCGAAGGCTTTGGCCGGTACGCTTGAACTCGGTCGTACGGGTGCGTTGTCGACAACTCTGATCCTCACGGTCGTTATCGTCGCCATCCTGGTGATCGCGCTGATCGTCTTTGTTGAACGCGCCCAGCGCCGTCTCTTGATTCAATATCCGAAGCGTCAGGTCGGTAACCGCATGTTCCAGGGCGACACGTCGCACCTGCCGCTCAAGCTCAACACGGCTGGCGTTATTCCTGCGATCTTCGCGTCCTCGCTGTTGCTTCTGCCGGCAACGGCTGCGGGCTTTACCAACAGCACGAACCTTCCCGGCTGGGCGACGACGATCATCTCGTCCCTTCAGCACGGCCAGCCGCTCTTCATGCTGTTCTACGGCCTGTTGATCGCGTTCTTTGCCTTCTTCTACACGGCGATCGTGTTCAATCCGAAGGACACGGCCGACAATCTGAAAAAGCATGGCGGCTTCATTCCTGGCATTCGCCCTGGCGAGCGCACCGCAGAGTACATCGACTACGTGCTGACGCGCATCACGGTCGTCGGTGCAATTTATCTTGTCTTCGTCTGTATCCTTCCTGAGACACTTATTGCCCGTACAGGCATACCGTTAGCCCTTGGTGGTACTTCGCTTTTGATCGTAGTCAGTGTAACTCTGGATACTGTTGCGCAAATCCAGGGCCACCTGATTGCCCAGCAATATGAGGGGCTGATCAAGAAATCGAAACTGCGTGGAGGAAAGAGGGGACGATGAGACTGATATTTTTGGGACCGCCAGGTGCAGGCAAGGGAACACAGGCCAAGCGTTTGACGGACAAGTACGGCATTCCGCAGCTTTCCACCGGCGATATGCTGCGTGCGGCTGTGACTGCGGGAACGGACATCGGCAAGCGCGCCAAGGCGGTGATGGATGCCGGTGGTCTCGTGTCGGACGATATCGTCAACCAGATCGTTTCGGAGCGGATCGAGCAGGCTGACTGTGCGAAGGGCTTCATCCTCGATGGTTACCCGCGCACCGTGCCGCAAGCCAAGGCGCTGAGCGAAAACCTCCAGCAGAAGAACATTCAGCTGGATGCCGTCATCGAGCTCAAGGTAGACGAAGAGGCGCTGGTGCGCCGAATCGAAAACCGTGTGGCTGAGACGGTCGCGGCTGGTGGTACGGTTCGTTCGGACGACAATCCCGAATCGTTCCGCAAGCGCCTCTCCGAATATCGTGAGAAGACAGCGCCGCTGTCCGAATACTACCGCGAGCAGGGTGAGCTCGTTGTACTGGACGGCATGGCGGATGTCGATGCGGTCACTGCCGCAATCGCGGGTGCCTTGGAAAAGGACAACAGCCCGGCAGCTTCTGCTGCGCGGATCTAAAGAATCTTGGCGGGGCCGGTTGCTTTTTTGAACCGATTCCGTTAAACACCGCGCCAACTCGCGACAACCCAAGCGACTGGCGCGGATTTTCCTTTAGGGAAGGAAAGTCCGGGTTCGGTCGTTTTGACTTGTGACGAACAGGAATTTGAACTGGCGGCAGCATCGTGCCGCTCAAATGGAAGCACCACTTGCCGGATGGCAACTGGAACGCAAGGAGAATAGACGTGGCACGTATCGCTGGCGTCAACATCCCGACGGCTAAGCGCGTTGTTATCGCTTTGACCTACATTCACGGGATCGGTCCGAAATTCGCGCAGGAAATCATGGACAAGGTTGGTCTCTCGGCCGACAAGCGCGTTCATCAGCTGACGGACGCCGAAGTCCTTCAGATCCGCGAAACGATCGACCGCGATTATCAGGTCGAGGGTGATCTTCGTCGCGAAACCGCGATGAACATCAAGCGCCTCATGGATCTTGGCTGCTACCGTGGCCTGCGCCACCGCCGTGGCCTTCCGGTTCGCGGTCAGCGCACGCACACCAACGCTCGTACCCGCAAGGGTCCGGCGAAGGCTATCGCGGGTAAGAAGAAGTAATTTTCCGTTCATACGGAAGAGAAGGCTGGTGCGAACCGCGCCAGCCTTTCTGAGTTTGGCGCAATGCTCGCAAGCGGGTTGCGCGCCGGTGTAGCCGCTGGTGTTACGGCGGTGAAGAGATCAATGAAAGGACTATCATGGCCAAGGAAGCCACACGCGTTCGCCGTCGCGAACGTAAAAATATCACGTCGGGTGTAGCGCACGTCAACTCGACCTTCAACAACACGATGATCACCATCACCGACGCACAGGGCAACGCGATTGCCTGGTCGTCCGCTGGTGCCAAGGGCTTCAAGGGTTCGCGTAAGTCTACCCCGTTTGCTGCCCAGATCGCTGCTGAAGATTGCGCCAAGAAGGCTCAGGAACACGGCATGAAGTCGCTTGAGGTCGAGGTTTGCGGTCCGGGTTCGGGTCGTGAATCCGCACTTCGCGCTCTGCAGGCTGCTGGTTTCCTCATCACCTCCATCCGCGACGTGACGCCGATCCCGCATAACGGTTGCCGCCCGCGCAAGAAGCGCCGCGTCTAACGCGTTCTGTCTGGAGGTTCCGCCTTTCCATCGGTCTGGCGGAATTTTCGCGTAATCGGCGTGTGGTTGCCGGCGTGGCCGGTGTGCTTACGCTTGAAACCCTCCGATGAACCGTTTCGGTTCCTCTCGGTGATCATGCTCGGTCCGCCACGATTGAATGGTGGCGGCGAACGGAAGGTTTAAAGATGATTCAAAAGAATTGGCAGGAACTGATCAAGCCGAACAAGGTCGAGTTCACGTCCTCCAGCCGCACCAAGGCAACGCTTGTTGCTGAGCCGCTGGAACGTGGCTTCGGTCTCACGCTCGGCAACGCGCTTCGTCGCGTTCTCCTGTCGTCTCTGCGTGGCGCCGCTGTGACTGCCGTGCAGATTGACGGCGTTCTGCATGAATTCTCCTCCATCCCCGGCGTTCGGGAAGATGTGACGGACATCGTGCTCAATATCAAGGAAATCGCCATCAAGATGGACGGCGATGATTCCAAGCGCATGGTCGTGCGCAAGCAGGGCCCAGGTGCCGTTACCGCTGGCGATATCCAGACGGTTGGCGACATTGAGATACTAAACCCTGACCATGTTATCTGCACGCTCGACGATGGCGCTGAAATCCGGATGGAATTCACCGTCAACAACGGCAAGGGCTACGTGCCTGCAGAACGCAACCGCGCGGAAGATGCTCCGATCGGCCTCATCCCTGTGGACAGCCTTTATTCTCCGGTCAAGAAAGTGTCCTACAAGGTTGAAAACACCCGTGAAGGCCAGGTTCTCGACTATGACAAGCTGATCATGACGATCGAGACCAACGGTTCGGTATCCGGCGAAGATGCCGTTGCCTTCGCCGCTCGTATCCTTCAGGACCAGCTTGGCGTCTTCGTCAACTTCGACGAGCCGCAGAAGGAAGCTGAAGAAGAATCGGTTACGGAACTGGCGTTCAACCCGGCACTTCTCAAGAAGGTCGACGAGCTTGAGCTGTCCGTTCGTTCGGCAAACTGCCTGAAGAACGACAACATCGTCTACATCGGCGACCTGATCCAGAAGACGGAAGCCGAAATGCTTCGCACGCCAAACTTCGGTCGCAAGTCGCTCAACGAAATCAAGGAAGTTCTCGCTTCCATGGGTCTGCATCTCGGCATGGAAGTGCCTGCATGGCCGCCAGAGAACATCGAAGATCTCGCCAAGCGTTACGAAGACCAATACTAACAAAGAAAAGGCAGGCCCTTAAAGACTGCCTTTCCCCGTCAAACAGCAGACCAGTCGTCTGCATGTGCCAGGAAACGGCAGGACCGTATAGGAAACCTGCACTAAAGGAGAATAGCAATGCGCCACGGAAATTCAGGCCGCAAGCTCAATAGAACCGCCAGCCACCGCAAGGCAATGTTTGCCAACATGGCTGCTTCGCTCATTACTCATGAGCAGATCGTCACCACTCTGCCAAAGGCGAAGGAAATTCGCCCGATCGTAGAAAAGCTGGTTACGCTCGGCAAGCGCGGCGACTTGCACGCTCGTCGTCAGGCCATCTCGCAGATCAAGGATCAGGACGCTGTCCGTAAGCTCTTTGACGCGATTGCAACCCGTTACGCGAACCGTAACGGCGGCTACATCCGCATCATGAAGGCTGGCTTCCGCCAGGGCGACAACGCAGCTCTGGCTGTCGTTGAGTTCGTTGAGCGCGACGTCGATGCCAAGGGCGCAGCCGACAAGGCTCGCGTGGCTGCTGAGACTGCTGCTGCTGAAGCTGCGTAAGCCTCACGCTTAAGCATGGACATCTAAAGAACCGGGTGAGCGATCACCCGGTTTTTTTATGTCTATTCATGCGTCCGATGGCAGCCAGCTTGGAACGCCGCGGATTATGGTGAGCGCTGTCTGCTGTATATATAGTTTCGTCGGGCGATCACTTGGTGGTGAGGTACCGCTGCGCGTCTGAAGTCGTAGAGCATGTTGCGCAAAGGTGTGGAGAGGTTTCACGATCAGGGAATGTGACCAACGAGGTGCTAAGCGTAGCGAGCGAACTGACGCCTCGTTCACGACGGTAGGCGTATACGTCCTACGTCGCTCGCGGACCGCTATAAGGGCCAAGATCGAGGGCTAGGGGCGCCGCTACATTCCAGCGGGATTCGGCGAATGCGTGTCGTTTAAGAATCGTGAGTAGGTAGAGCCATGGACCGGTTCGTTTCCCATTCACAAAGCCCGGATTTATTTCGCGAAGCCGCTGTCGATCAGAGCCTGTTGAACAGACCGATGGGTTATAGCGTGTCCTGATAGCGCGTATCGCACTGCTGGACGAAGCGTGTCATCACTTCCGGCTCCTTGGCGAAGAGCACGGACATGGTGTCGACGTGCTTTTGCAGATAGGCCGATGCTTCTGCTTTTGTGCGCCTGTTTTCTTCAAACGACGCTCTCGCTCTCGTCGCAAGCTTGTTGAACTTGCTGTCGTACTCGGCAGCTTTGGCTTGGATTTTTGCAGACTTACCGCTGTCCTTCAGTGCGTGCGCGTTGATGATAAAAGTCGCGCTGCATTGAAACAGATAGTCCGTTTCCGATGGTCCGGGCTTGATGTTGGCTGCGAAAGCCGAGGATGCCGAGACGCTTGCCAAAAGCACGAGGACGCCGATACGCAACGCCGTTTCCTTTCCAAAAGAGAGGCAGACAAGTCATGTTCATCACGACAGCCTTCACGACGTCATATCGCTTGCCGTCAGAGGACAGCCAATCATCAGAGTAAGCTTGTTGCCTGATGCTGTAAATGACGGCTTTTAGTACGATTTTTGGGGGAGGGTCGTTAACCAGTTCGACGGGCGGTGCCGAACTATTCGGGGATAAAAATCCTATACTTAATGTGTTTCAAATGGGCGACGATGGTGAAGGTCATGATGACGAGAAGAGACCAGGAGCTCCATTTGCCGAGGCTGACTGCAGACCAAGCCCCAAGTTGGCTTGGGTAGCTCCAGATTGCGAAGAATGTCGAAATATTTTCGGCAAGCCAAACGAAGAAGCCGATCAGAATGAAAGAGAGCAAAAGCGGCATCTCCCGATCCCGGTCATAGGGCCGGTAGGTGACAGAGGTCCGGGCATATAAGCCAAGAGCACAGGCGGCGATATACCAGCGATAATCCCCTATGAAGTGATGGGTGAAGAAGTTGGCATAGATCGCAAGCGCCATCAGCGTTGCCATCCAATAGGGCGGGTGATGCCGGATTCTGAGATCGAACAGCCTCCAAGCCTGAATGATATAGCTGCCGACTGCGGCATACATGAAGCCGGAAAACAGCGGCACGCCATAAATCTTGCTGTATGCGAAGTCCTGGTAAGACCAGGACTGGATGGCGCTGGACGTCTTGAATAGTTCCAGGGCGAAGCCGACGATGTGGAACAGAAAGATCGCCTTGGCTTCATCGAGTGTTTCTAGTTTGCTCCAAATCATGAATATCTGGATGCCCAACGCAATGACGAGCAGAACATCGTAACGCGGAAGCACAAAGAGGCCCGTGCGAGGTACCAGAAAGATCGACAGGAAGAACAGCCCCGCAAACATGCAGGCTCTGGCATTCTTGATGCCGAAATAGAGAAACTCGACAATGAAGCGCCTGGTGCCGCTCAGACTTCCCCAGGGTCGCGCATCACAAAGATAGTTATCCAGAAACGATAGGCGGCTGGTTGGAAACGTTGCATCGGTCATCAAAGCATGTGTCCTAGTTTGCCGACCGTTTGAGGTGGCGACAGAATCGACGTAAAGCGCGACGATGACAATCGACAGTGGCAAATTTTATGCATCACGCGTGTTGCTTTTTCTGGCCTGCATTCTGGTCATTTTGACGGGGCTTGCGCTGCGGCGCTATGGCTATGCGATCGGGCTCACGTTTCCCGTCGTCAAATATGGCGGCTCCGTTTTGTGGGGCGCGATGGCTTACCTGCTGATCGCGACGCTATTGGCCCGGCACAGAACGCCCCGTTTCGTTGTGGTCACGGCCTGTTGTATCGCCATTGCCGTTGAGTTGCTCCGGCTGGTGCATTTCCCCGCGCTGGACGCCTTCCGTGACACGGCTGCCGGCACCTTGCTGCTGGGCCGTGTCTTCTCACTTTGGAATATCGTTTGCTATCTGACTGGCATCGTGGTCGCGGCACGGATCATGAGGTGGTTCGTGAGACATTAGCAGCTCTCTTTGCCCTACGGCGCGCCATGATGGTCGGCCGGATCAGGCGGTAGCCGAGCAGAACGACAGCGAGCGTGATGTAAAAGATCGGCTCCAATGTCAGACTTTTGCGCGCCAGAACGAAATGTAAAACGGCGACGATCAGCACCGGATAAGCTAGTTTGTGGAGCGTATTCCAGCGGGAACCAAGCCTACGGATGGACCAGCGATTAGAAGTCAGTGCCAGTGGAATGAGCATGGCTAACCCTGCCATGCCAAGCATGATGTACGGACGTTTAAGAATATCTCCGATGATGGAGCTGAAGATAAGTCCTCGGTCTAGTGTCAGATAGACTGCGAAGTGGGCCAGCACGTAATAGAACGCCAGCAAGCCCAGTGCGCGGCGATAGGCGATAAGGTTGATATTGAACAGGTCACGCAATGGCGTGACGATCAATCCAAGGCACAGAAACCTTAGAGCCCATATGCCAAGCAGGTGCTCGAAATCCTTCACGGGATTGAAGCCGAGCCCCCCTGTCGCAGCGAGGTAGAAATACCAGAGGCCTGGACAGAGGCCAAGGATGTAAAGCGCCCAAATGGCAGCGGGCTGATAGCGTTTGGGGAGCGATGGCAAGGGCAGGGCAAATGCCATGTCAGTAATTCGCCTTCAGATCCATGCCGGTATAGAGGCTTGCAACCTCTTCATAGCCATTGAACATCAAGGTCGGGCGGTTCTTCACGCTGAAGAAGCCGCCTTCACCAATGCGCTGCTCCGTCGCCTGGCTCCAGCGCGGGTGATCGACGTTGGGATTGACGTTGGAATAAAATCCGTATTCGCGCGCGTTGGAGTTCTTCCAGGTGGTTTCCGGCTGCTTTTCTACCAGCGAAATCCGCACGATGGATTTGATACCCTTGAAGCCGTATTTCCATGGCACGACGAGGCGGATCGGCGCGCCGTTCTGATTGGGCAACGTCTCACCATAAAGGCCGACCGCGAGGATCGTCAGCGGATGGCGCGCTTCATCAAGCCGCAAGCCCTCGACGTAAGGCCAGTTCAGCGGCTGGAAGAGACCGCTTTGGCCTGGCATCTCATCCGGACGAACCACAGTTTCGAAGGCGACGAATTTGGCACTGCCGAGTGGCTCCACCTTGTCTAGGAGGGCCGCAAGAGGAAAGCCGATCCAAGGGATCGCCATGGACCACCCCTCGACGCAGCGCATGCGGTACGGGCGCTCCTCAAGATCGAACTTCATCAACTCTTCAAGACCGAATTCCTTCGGCTTGCCGACGAGGCCATCGACCTTCACCGTCCAAGGCGTCGGTTTGAACTTTCCGGAGTTCTCCTTCGGATCGGATTTACCGACGCCGAATTCGTAAAAGTTATTGTAGCTTGTGACAGCATCGAGCGGCGTCAGTTGTTCATCCAGCCTATAGGCACCGGGCTTTGCCGTCAGCGGTGCTGCCATCGCCTCTCGACCGGTTAGCCCAATAGCGGCGAGCCCGGCTGCCGTACCGAGAAAGCCACGTCTGGAGAGATAGATATCGCGCGGCGTGATTTCGCTGGAGGCGATACGGGGAGGGCGATAGACGGCCATGGAAATCTCCTGAGAAACAGGTGCTGCACGGAATGTGCAGGATGAGGCAGGTTCTTATGATATGATCCCGATTTACGGCAAACAACAGATGTCGGTTCACCAATCGCGCGAAAGTGAAAGACCAGTCGGCACACTCGGACGTGCCAAGACACGATGGCGCCTCAACTGTCAGAAAGTTGCGATGTTATTCAGATCGGTGGACGTTGGCTCGGCCCGGTTGGTTCAGTCATAACCGATATGCTGCCTATCGTGGTGTGCGGCCGCTGAAAAAGATAATGCCGGCCCACGCCGGATTCGCCGTCGATGAGATCGAAGGTTTGGTGCCCGCGGAAATTGACCGTTCCAATGCCCAGGGGAAACGAACAGGGCGATGCGCAATCGACAGTCAATCTGTTTGCCTGGCGATCGTCTCTCTGACGCAAAACGACAGTTACTTTTATTCCAATGTCAGGTCTGGAAATGACCACGCATTCTACCTCCTTATCGCAGATCGATTCCGCGATCAGAGGCTCCGGTGAAGCATCGAGCAGGACAGCGATCTGCACATGCCGTCCCTTTGTCTCCTCTGCCTGAGCGGCGCTGAAGAGAGCAACAAGGAAGGTTGGCGCCATGCGGATTACTCGTAGTCTGTGAGGGTGTACCAGCCCATTCTTCACGATCATCGTACATCCTCAAGCCGGGATTTCATTCACAGAACCAAGAGAACCACCAATACACGCTAAGACATGCAATGCGGTAGTCTGATCACGCCGGATGTAGAATTACATTTTTTGCCGTACCGTACCGCACCGTACTGTTTTGCCGCAAGGTGACAGTGACAGCCGTTTGCGAATGGAGTAGAAGACGCCTCAGATTAAACGGGCAAGGCGCTTTGGCGCGCTTGGGAGAGAAGCCCGCGAGTTTGAGAAAACCGAGGAATAAGAAGATGCCTGTCTATCGCTCCAGAACGACAACCCATGGCCGCAACATGGCGGGTGCGCGTGGCCTTTGGCGCGCCACCGGTATGAAAGATGGCGATTTTGGCAAGCCAATTATTGCGGTGGTCAACTCCTTCACCCAATTCGTTCCGGGTCACGTCCACCTGAAAGATCTCGGTCAGCTCGTGGCCCGGGAGATCGAGGCGGCTGGCGGTGTTGCCAAGGAGTTCAACACGATTGCCGTCGATGACGGCATCGCCATGGGTCACGATGGTATGCTCTACTCGCTGCCATCGCGCGAAATCATCGCGGACTCAGTCGAGTATATGGTCAATGCGCATTGCGCCGACGCCATGGTCTGCATTTCCAACTGCGACAAGATCACGCCCGGTATGCTGAATGCCGCCATGCGCCTCAATATCCCGGCTGTCTTTGTTTCCGGTGGTCCCATGGAGGCGGGCAAGGTCGTTCTGCACGGCAAGACCGTTGCGCTCGATCTGGTGGATGCCATGGTCGCGGCTGCCGACGACAAGGTGTCCGATGAGGACGTCAAGATCATCGAGCGCTCGGCCTGCCCAACCTGCGGGTCCTGCTCCGGCATGTTCACCGCCAACTCGATGAACTGTCTGACCGAAGCGCTCGGCTTGTCTTTGCCCGGCAATGGCTCAACGCTCGCGACTCATTCGGATCGCAAGCGTCTGTTCGTCGAAGCCGGTCATCTGATCGTCGATCTGGCGCGCCGCTATTACGAGCAGGACGACGAAACTGTTCTGCCGCGCACCATTGCCTCCAAGGCTGCGTTCGAGAATGCCATGTCGCTCGATATTGCCATGGGCGGTTCCACCAACACCGTTCTGCATATTCTGGCGGCGGCGCACGAAGGTGGAGTCGACTTCACCATGGAAGACATCGACCGTCTGTCACGCAAGGTTCCTTGCCTCTCCAAGGTTGCGCCTGCAAAGCAGGACGTGCATATGGAAGACGTGCATCGCGCCGGCGGCATCATGCGCATCCTGGGTGAGCTCGACCGCGGCGGCCTGATCAATCGCGATTGCCCGACGGTGCATGAACCCACGCTTGGCGATGCCATCGACCGTTGGGATATCACTCGCACCAACTCCGAAACCGTGCGCGAGTTCTTCAAGGCAGCACCAGGCGGCGTTCCGACGCAGGTTGCTTTCAGCCAGTCGTCTCGCTGGGACGATCTCGACACTGACAGCGAAAACGGTGTCATCCGCTCCGTCGAGAAACCGTTCTCTAAAGATGGCGGTCTCGCCGTGCTGTATGGCAATATCGCGCTGGATGGCTGCATCGTGAAGACGGCGGGCGTCGACGAGAGTATTTTGAAGTTCAACGGAACGGCTGTCGTTTACGAGAGCCAGGACGCGGCGGTGAAGGGTATTCTGTCCAACGAGGTCAAGGCTGGCGACGTCGTCGTGATCCGTTATGAAGGCCCGAAGGGTGGTCCTGGTATGCAGGAGATGCTCTATCCGACAAGCTACCTCAAGTCGAAGGGGCTGGGTAAGGCCTGCGCTCTGATTACCGATGGTCGCTTCTCTGGCGGCACGTCTGGACTTTCCATTGGCCACGCTTCTCCAGAAGCGGCACAAGGCGGTGCTATTGGTCTGGTGCGACAAGGCGATCCGATCGAGATCGACATCCCGAACCGGACGATCAATCTCAAGGTGTCGGATGCCGAACTCGCAGCGCGTCGCGCGGAGCAGGATCAGCTTGGCTGGAAGCCCGCAGAATTCCGCAAACGCAATGTTACGACTGCGCTGAAGGCTTATGCAGCCTTTGCTTCGAGCGCGGACAAGGGTGCAGTTCGCATTCTTCCTGAGTGAGTTTGCGCTCTGCATCGTCCGAGTTAATTGGAAAACGCTCTGAAGAGGGCGTTTTTTCCATTTTTTTACAACATGTTGAAAGTCGTCGTTGCAAGATTGAGTCAGGTTACGTTGACCCTTTGTAAGCTCTGGTTGAGCCAAGCGTCTTCCCATCTATGTCGGTCAAGCTTGTAACGGATGAGAGGCATGACTTTGCTCCGCTCGCAACAGAAGACGCTCGCGATCCTGTCCTCTTGAAACCCCAGCTTCCTCAAGATGGGGTGAGATACCTTGCTGTCGGCGATCAAGCTGGCATGAAGCGCTTCGACCTTTAAGCGCTGAAACGCATGATCTATGATAAACGTGTGCCGCACAGGCGTAACCTTTGCCCAGGTGCTGCGGGCCAGCCAATCTCCAAACTCACCAGAGATGCCAATCAGGCCGATGATCTGCCCGCTCTCGATAGCCCAAATCGGACGCTTCTTTTTCAGAATCCTTGAGATCAGTCGCCGAGATTCCACGGCGGTGAAAGGCATTGTGGTCTTGAGAAGGTTGCGGGTACTGAGAGTATCGTTGGTGATCCGCGCGAGCCTTGCTGTATCTCAAATTTTGAGCGGTCGCAGCAACAGGCGTTCTGATGTCAGTACGGCAGGTTTCTTGGTGGCATTGTTCATACGTCCCATGATGCGCGAGCCTTCGCCAGGTTCAACCCCGGTGTCAACATCGGAACAACCTGGCTATCGCAAACGTTGCCGCACGACATGGTAGGGAGAGCATTATGAAGCGGGCAGTTGTGACCGGCGGCGGTGGCCTGATCGGGTCCGGTATAATCGAGGCTTTGGTGGAAGCCGGTTGGACGGTCGCGTCTTTCGATGTGAAGGAAAGCAAGACGGCGGCTCGCCATATTTTGTGCGACGTGGGCAATGAAACCTCTGTGCTTGCCGCTTTCGATCAGCTTGGTTGGAAGGGGCTTGAGTTGCTGGTCAACAATGCTGGCATCGCGAGTCCCGTGAACGGACCGATCCATGAGCTCTCACTTTCAGACTGGCGGAAAGTGACCGACAGCCATTTGACTGGCGCTTTCCTGATGACGCGGTCAGCCGTGCCTTTGATGGGAGAGGGTGCCAGCATTGTTAATATGGTTTCGACGCGCGCCTTCATGTCCGAGCCCGAAACTGAGGCCTATGCTGCGTCCAAGGGCGGTCTCGTTGCTCTAACCCACGCGCTGGCCGTCAGCCTTGGACCAAAGATCCGCGTCAATGCCATCGCGCCGGGTTGGATAACGGATGAAACCGATCTGCGTAAGAAAGACGAGATGCAGCATCCGGTAGGCCGCGTTGGTCGGCCAAAAGATATAGCTGATGGCGTGCTCTATCTCACTGGCGCTGGCTTTATGACCGGGCAGGTTCTCGTCCTGGATGGCGGCATGACGCGGAAGATGATTTACGAAGAGTAGACGTGGCGTTTCTTCTAATGTTGAATCAAGTCGTTGATGTTTCGGTTCAGGAAATCACTCAGACGCGTTGTTTGGAGAATCTTTTCTCGAATAAAGTCCTTCTGGTCACAAGGTGGTGATGCCGCTTCCTTTGGCTGTGCGAGGGCCTACCTAGACACGTATGAAACGTCGCACAGTACTCGCAGTCTTTGCCACCCTGCCTTTCGCCACCAAAGTGTCCGCGCAATCCTCGAATGTGCGCAAAGAACTCGATCCTGTCTTGGATAGGTCTGGTTCACTCCAGACGCTAAAAACTGTGATCGTTAGCGTCGATGGCAAAGAAGTTGCGTCGCGCGCCTATAATGGTGCAGCGCTTAACGGGTCGACGAATATAAAGTCGGCTTCGAAGTCTATTGTTTCGGCCCTTGTCGGCATGGCGATTGATCGCAAAATCCTGGAAGGTGCGGATCAGCCGATCGCTTCTGTGCTTCGGGCGGACTTTCCCGCAAATTCCGATCCGAGACTTGAGCGCGTTACCATCGGCAATCTACTGTCGATGCAGGCGGGTCTGGCTCGAATGTCCGGTCCCAACTACGGCCGTTGGGTCGCAAGCCGCAATTGGGTCCGCACCGCCCTCGGCTCTGGCTTCGACGGTGAGCCGGGCGGCACCATGCTCTATTCCACCGCCTCGACTCATCTTCTCTCGGCAATCCTGACTAAAGCCTCTGGCCGCTCTACGCTCTCGCTGGCACGCGATTGGTTCAAGCCGCTGGACGGTTTTTCCATTGGAAGCTGGGAGCGAGATCCTCAGGGGATTTATCTTGGAGGTAACCAGATGGCGATGACGGCGCGCTCATTGCTTGCATTCGGAGAGCTTTATCGGCGTGGCGGCAGAACTGAAGATGGTCAGCGACTTCTATCGCAAAGCTGGATCGATCAGTCATGGACGCAGAGGACCAATTCCGTTTTCAATGGCGACGGATACGGTTATTGCTGGTTCATCAAGGAAATGGCGGGTGAGAAGGTTTATTATGCCTGGGGTTATGGCGGGCAGATGCTCTATATCGTTCCGTCGAAGGCGCTATCTGTCGTTATGACATCCCGAGAAGACGCGCCCTCGGCGCGCACCGGTTACCGGGATGCCTTGCATGCGTTGATGACGGATATCATCGAGACAGTTTAAAGCGGGCGGTTGATGCTTTGGAACGCTTCGCCGAGTTTCACCATGCGCTCGTCATAGGCTTTAGTCAGGCAGGCGACATCGGCTTCACAGGTCTGTCGGTGTTTCAACCATTCGGCCTGTTCGGTTTTTAGCGTATCGCGGGCTCCCATGGCCATGAGCTGCGTTAGAATATCGAAGGTCGTGGCCATCTTCACGTCTTGATCGTTCAGAGCGCGGTTTTCGCAGATCGCTTTTTCATCTGCTGCGAGATCGGTCTTGCCGCAATCGAAGCTTGCAGCGCCGACGGGCGATCCGTGCGAGTAAGACGCGCAAACAATAAACATGGCCAGTGCGTGTTTTCGAAACTGCATTTTTCTTTCTCTTTTTTGATCAAATCTTGGCGGATAAATTCTCAGACCTGCAAACCAGTTCCACAGAAAGTAGAGCTGTCGCTCGCAAAGCCACATGTCATGATATTGCCGCCGTTTGATTTATAGGCTGAGACGCTATAACTGCATCCTATTGATGAAGATGAGGAATCACATGCAGCGCGTGTTGAAATTCATGGCCCACGGCTTTCTGGCGGCGTTGCTTCTGGCGCCGTTCAGTGCACAGGCACAGGACGCCAAGGCAGTGCCGTCGAGCCGCACTGAAATGCAGCTGTCCTTTGCGCCGCTGGTCAAGCGTACTTCCGGAGCGGTGGTCAATGTCTATGCCGAGCGCATCGTTCAGCGCCGCGCTTCGCCCTTTGCCGGTGATCCATTTTTTGAACAGTTTTTCGGGCAGCAATTGCCAAACCGTACGGAAAAGCAATCCTCGCTCGGCTCTGGTGTGATCGTTTCCGCCAGCGGTCTGGTGGTTACGAACAACCACGTCATCGAGGGGGCCGATGATATCAAAGTGGCGTTGGCGGATGGTCGTGAGTTTTCTTCGAAGGTTCTGCTAAAAGATGACCGCGTCGATCTTGCCGTGCTGCAAATCGATGCGAAGGAGCAGTTCCCCGTGCTGCCGCTTGGCAACTCGGACGCGACCGAAGTGGGTGATCTGGTACTGGCGATCGGCAATCCGTTCGGTGTTGGCCAGACCGTCACCAGCGGTATCGTGTCGGCGCTAGCGCGCAATCAGGTGACCCAGGGCGATTTCGGCTTCTTCATTCAGACGGATGCATCGATCAACCCGGGCAATTCCGGCGGCGCGCTGATGAATATGAATGGCGAGTTGATCGGCATCAACACCGCCATCTTTTCGCGCGGCGGTGGCTCCAACGGTATCGGTTTCGCCATTCCGGCCAATCTCGTCAAGGTGTTCCTTGCCGCGGCTGAAAAGGGCGACAAAAGCTTCCAGCGGCCTTATGTTGGCGCGACATTCGACCCGGTGACATCCGAAGTTGCCGAGGCTCTCGGACTGAAGCGCGCACGCGGCGCTCTCGTCGTCAGCGTGGTAAAGGGCGGGCCCGCGGAAAAAGCGGGTATCGAGCCTGGTCAAGTGGTCACTGCCGTCAACGATATCGAGGTAGAGCATCCAGACGCGCTGGGTTATCGTCTGACAACAGCAGGAATAGGCAAGTCTGCGAAGATCACACTGATCGACAAGGGCAAGGAAAAGACCGTTACCATCGCGCTTGATACCGCGCCGGAAACCGCACCGCGTGACGAGCGTCTGCTGGAAGGCCGCAATCCTTTCGCGGGTGCGACGGTCGCCAATCTCTCGCCGAAGCTTGCCGACGAATTGCGCATGGTCGCCACGACCACCGGCGTTGTCATCGTCGATGTCGCTCGGGGCTCGCCCGCTGCGCGCGTCGGCTTCCAGCCGAAGGACATTATCGTGTCACTGAACGGCGTGGACATTACATCCAGTGCCCAGATGGAAGAAGCGTTGCACGACAATCCCGGCTTCTGGCGTTTGGAAATCATTCGTGATGGTCAGCGTCTGCGGCAGTTTCTGCGATGAGTGGAGACCTCTTTGCACCCCAGGTTCCAGCCGAGGTCGCCAATCGGCGGCCTTTGGCGGATCGGCTACGCCCAACGACGATTGCGCAGGTCACGGGCCAGCCGCATCTGACGGGTGAAGAGGGCGTTCTACGTCGCATGATCGAGAGCGGTTCGCTCGGTTCGATGATCTTCTGGGGGCCGCCGGGAACTGGCAAGACGACCGTGGCTCGGCTGCTCTCCGGCGAGGCGGGGCTTTCATTCGAACAGATCTCGGCGATCTTTTCCGGTGTTGCCGATCTCAAGAAAGTGTTCGAGGCGGCGCGTGCGCGTCGAATGAACGGGCGGCAGACGCTGCTCTTCGTGGACGAAATCCATCGCTTCAATCGCGCCCAGCAGGACAGCTTTCTGCCGGTTATGGAGGATGGCACCATCATTCTCGTCGGAGCAACGACGGAAAATCCATCCTTCGAGCTTAACGCCGCTCTTTTGTCGCGGGCACGCGTCCTCACTTTCAAGTCGCATGACGAGGAAAGCCTCCTTGAACTCTTGAACCGTGCCGAACAAACGGAAGCTAAACCGCTGCCGCTTGACGATGATGCCAGGCTGTCGCTACTTCGCATGGCGGATGGCGATGGGCGTGCGGTTCTAACGCTTGCCGAAGAAGTCTGGCGTGCGGCAAGGGAAGGCGAAGTCTTCGATACCGAAGGTCTTACCCGCATCGTCCAGCGCCGCGCTCCGGTCTACGACAAAAGTCAGGACGGACATTACAATCTGATTTCTGCCCTGCACAAATCCGTGCGTGGGTCCGATCCGGACGCTGCGCTCTACTATTTGGCGCGGATGCTCGACGCTGGTGAAGATCCGCTTTATCTCGGCCGGCGGCTGGTCCGCATGGCGGTGGAGGATATTGGCCTTGCCGATCCGCAGGCGCTTGTCATCTGCAACGCCGCCAAAGATGCGTATGATTACCTCGGCTCGCCCGAAGGCGAGCTTGCGCTTGCGCAGGCCTGCGTCTATCTGGCGACAGCACCGAAATCCAATGCTGTCTATACTGCTTACAAGAGCGCTATGCGGGCAGCCAAGGAAAATGGCTCATTGCTGCCGCCCAAGCATATTCTCAATGCGCCGACCAAGCTTATGAAGGGCGAGGGCTATGGCGATGGCTATCGCTATGACCATGACGAGCCGGATGCTTTCTCGGGCCAGGACTACTTTCCCGAAAAGATGGGGCGCACAACATTCTACGATCCGCCTGATCGCGGTTTTGAGCGAGACATTCGAAAACGTCTGGACTGGTGGTCGAAGCTTCGGCGGGACCGTAACCCCCGCTAAAGCGTGAATGTCCCGTTTCGGGGTATGTTTGCGCTTCGCCTTCGGGTGTTGTCGGAGGATCGATCAGGCAGTCTTGCGCGCAGCGGTGGCCGGGTTGGGTGGCAGCATCTTGACCGATGACTCTGCCAAGCCTTTGTGGCCTTCACCATCCACGACGACGTGCCAATGGGCCGTCTCCGGGATAGCTATGCGTACCGGTGATTTTCGTGCAACGCCGCCCACATACTTGAAATCCAACAGTTCTGTAAATCTCTGGAAATTACCAGCCGTCATCAAACGCACGTTTGCAACCGCGTTCAAGGACACTTCAATAATGGTACCGGTACGTATCTCTTTGAGATCGTAATGGGTGTAGCGAAAATTAGGTTTGGGCATATCGCTCTCGTGGATTTATTTTGCGTAGAGATCATGATTTCGATTTGTTAATCCACAATTACTTTATCTATTGTTTTTCCAATTTTTTTATTTAAGCCGACTACAAGTCGCCACAAAACTGGAAGGTTGGTGAGCCTTACTTACAGTCATAATTCGTATAGATGATATATACCGTCATGAAATATATTTTAATATTAGCGAAGAGTGCAGTTTATAATTTATAAATTTCTTAAATATATCAATAATTGATTACACTTGGGGGAAGATAAAACATTTAACCATATCCACGCGGCTTTACGCGCTTGTCGCCCTATTTCTAGCGATACTGGCGGCAGCGCTGGTATCATGTCTATTCGGTGGCTATGGCGGGATGGAGAGGGAGCGCAAGGCTGGACTGGAAGCGCTGACGCATTCAGCGGTTGGCGTTCTCGACCACTTTCATCATCTCGAACAGAATAACACGCTGAACCGAGAGACATCACAGCAACAGGCCGAAGCCTCGCTTGCAGCGATGCGCTACGACGATGGCAATGACTATTTCTGGATCAATGATATGGGTCCGAAAATGATCATGCATCCCGTAAAGCCGGAGCTGAACGGTGCCGATCTGACGAACAACAAGAACCCGAACGGAAAGCTCCTCTTCGTCGAATTCGTCAACACAGTGAAGGCGAGCGGTAAGGGCTTTGTCGATTATCAGTGGCCGAAGCCTGGCGCGCCTGATCCGGTCGGCAAATTCTCCTATGTCGAAGGCTTTGCACCCTGGGGGCTGGATCATTGGCACCGGCGTTTATGTCGATGATCTCAATGCCATGTTCTGGCGTGGGGCGATTCTCTATATCGGTATTTGCCTTGTCAGCGCCCTCGTCGTGCTTGCTATCGCCACGGCTGTGGTACGCAGTGTTTCCGCTCCAATCGGAAAACTAAAGACGAGCATGTCCAGTATCGCGGATGGAAACACTGATGCTGAGGTGCCGTTCGTCGAGCGTCGCAACGAGATCGGCGCCATGGCCAAGACCTTGCTTGTTCTTCGCAATTCCGTCAACGAGCGCCGACAGCTACAGTTGCGCGAAGCCGAGCAGCAGAGAACCCTTGAGAACACCCGCCGGCAAGGCGAAGACGTGCTTCGTTCCGCTGCCGAACAGCAGGCGCTTGCTATGGCCTCATTGGGACAAGCCATGGAAAACCTTGCGCGTGGCGATCTGACCGTTCAAGTGGGACAATTGGGGACTGACTATGAAAAGTTGCGCGCCGACTTCAATAGCGCCGTCGGCGCTCTAAGGGACGTGATTGCAACAATCTCGCGCAGCACCGAGGTTGTGAATGTCAGTGCCGCCGATATCAGCGAAGCAACAGGCAATCTTTCCCGCCGCACCGAACAGCAGGCCGCGGCTCTGGAAGAAACCGCAGTCGCACCGGACGAGATAACATCCACAGTTCGCACCGCGTCGGAACGCGCCAATGAAGCATGGCAGATGGTGACGGAGACAAAGCAAAGCGCAGGACGCTCGGGCGATATCGTGCGCAGCGCGGTGGAGGCGATGAACCGGATAGAGGAGTCCTCGCGCAAGATCGGCCAGATCATCGTCGTCATCGACGAGATTGCTTTCCAGACAAACCTGCTTGCCGTGAATGCGGGTGTGGAAGCTGCGCGTGCCGGCGAGGCCGGTCGTGGCTTTGCCGTTGTTGCACAGGAGGTTCGCGAACTCGCACAGCGGTCCGCCAATGCTGCGTAGGAGATCAAGACGCTGATCAACAGTTCGGCGGAACAGGTAAGTGGCGGTGTAACGCTGGTTCGCTCCACCGGAGAAGCGCTAGAGGAGATCGTATCGCTGGTCAACCGCGTCGACGGTCATGTGAACTCGATTGCCACGGTTGCGCGCGAGCAGGCCACCGGTCTGCAGGAGATCAATACGTCCGTCAACCATATGGACCAGATGACCCAGCAGAATGCTGCGATGGTGGAAGAAACGACAGTGGCGGGCGAAACGCTGGCTGAGGAGAGCCGCAAGCTGCATTCGCTTCTGGCACGCTTCCAGCTTGGAAACGTTTCTGCTGGAGGCCCGATGTCACGGGCGGCCTGAGTCTCGTTTTGATCCGATCAGGAGGGCGTTGCGTGCGACGGCCCCTCCCGTTTTTCCACGCTACTAGAAGCTCGACACTCGCATCGTCGACTCGACGCTGTCTCGTTTCCGAACATACAAGCCTTTGCCGGTCACTTTCTTTGCTTCGGCAACAAGGGTTCGTTTACCAGATTTCTTTACAATTTGACCTGATCGCCGCGTGTTGCGGTCGCTGAAGGTGCAGGTTCTGGTATGGCGTATGTTTCCCTTCCGCGTCGTCTTGCGACGTTGATGACAATGTCGGCGGTGATCGTATCGTGCTCAGCGGAGGGGTTGGTGCCCCCCGCTGACGTCGATGGAGCGACCCGGGTCAGTTCCATTCGCTCCTCCAGCCGTCAGAACTACAGTGCGCCACCTGCGCCCGTCAGCCAGAATGTGCCATTCAATGACCCATCCGCGCTTTCGCAGCCCATGCCGGGGGAGCAGGCTTCACGTGATCCACTACTGAATTCAGCGGGGCAGGGCTATTCGACGCTCGACGCGCAGGCAAGCCGTCTCGCACCCGTCCAGCCGCAATCAAGCCACATGCCGTCCCAGATGGCTGAGGGTGAGCAGGGCGTGAACATGGATGCGGGACTTGGTGTGACGCCGGGGAGAAGCCTTGCCGAAGAGCAGGATATCGAGGTGTCTGCTCCCGACAGCGGCTCCTATCCGCCACAACAGCCGCCACGCCAGCTGGCCAATCAATCCCGCCTTATTCCGCCTCCGCCCGCAGGCGGTCGTCGGCAGGCGCAACCGGTTGAAGACGTGGCGATGTTGATGCCCGACAATCCGGCGCAGGAAAGGCGCATGTCGCAACCGCCAGGCATGATGCCGCCCTCTGAGGTTGCCTGCCGCACCGAGCTTCGCAGATTGGGCGTTGCCTTCCGCGATGTGGCGCGCATTGCCGATGGTCCCACTTGCGGTATCGATTACCCCATAGAACTCAGCGGCCTCGATAGCGGTGTCGCGATCCGTCCGGCGGTGAAGCTCAACTGCCAGGTGACGCTGGCCTTTGCCAAGTGGGTGAAATTCGAACTCGTGCCGTCATCCCGTTTCCGCTACTTGTCCGGTGTCGGTCGCATCACACCGATGGGCGGTTATTCCTGCCGCAAGATGAATTCCCGGGCCAGCAATCCATGGTCGGAACACGCCCGCGGCAACGCCATCGACATCGGGACGATTACGTTGAAGAACGGTAAGGAAATAGACGTTCGCACCAAGAGTTTTTTTGCCTTCCGCGAAAAAGGTCTGCTGAAAGCCGTCCGCTCCGACAGCTGCAAGTACTTCTCGACGGTTCTTGGTCCGGGAAGCGATCCCAACCACTGGAATCACTTCCATTTCGATCTTCGCACCCGCAAGTCCGGTTATCGCCACTGCGACTGACGGCAGGCTTTCTACCTGCCGTGGCCGGGTTTTCGGTCGCATAAAAAAACAGGGCAGAGTCCTGGGGTAAGCCTCTGCCCGGAAATGTCTTTCAGTATGACTGCCGTATATCTCGAAATATGCAACGGTGCTGAAAACCGGGCAGTCTCTGCCGTCAAATCGCGCCGAGCCTGCCGCATTTATCGTTAGCCAGTCTGCATCACATCTTCATGACAGAGTTCCCGGATCATAATGCGGATGTCGAAGAAACTGGAACTGCAAGCCGGGTGTAGTGTTTCCGCTCCTGCGTGCCTATATTCGCGCTTCAGTATCCTGCCGAAAGTTTATCCATGACGTCCTCCCGCAAGCCAATCGTGTCCATCCGCAATCTGACGAAGTCATACGCCAATGGTTTTCAGGCCCTCAAAGGCATCACCCTCGATATTCAGGAGGGAGAAATTCTGGCACTTCTCGGTCCGAACGGAGCGGGAAAGACTACGCTGATCTCGATCATCTGCGGTCTCGTCAATCCTGGCGAGGGCAGCGTGCTTGTCGGTGGGCATGACGTCGTCAAGGATTTTCGCAAGACGCGAGCTTTAATCGGGCTCGTACCGCAGGAACTGACGACAGATCAGTTCGAGACGGTATGGAACACGGTATCGTTTTCTCGCGGGCTGCACGGCTACAGCAAGAATCCCCAACTGATCGAACGCGTTTTGAAATCCCTGTCGCTGTGGAACAAGAAGGACAACATGCTGCGAGAACTTTCCGGCGGCATGAAGCGGCGGGTGCTGATTGCAAAAGCACTGGCACATGAGCCGAAGGTTCTCTTTCTCGATGAGCCTACCGCGGGTGTTGATGTCGCGCTCAGACGTGACATGTGGCAGGTGGTGGAGGAGTTGCGCGCGTCTGGCGTGACCATCATTCTCACGACCCACTACATCGAAGAAGCCGAGGAGATTGCCGACCGCGTCGGGGTGATCAATGGGGGTGAACTTCTGCTGGTTGAAGAAAAGACCGCTCTGATGCGAAAGCTCGGACGCAAACAATTGTCTCTGGAGCTGACGACGCCGGTCAAAACGCTTCCGGAAAGCCTTTCGCCCTTTCATTTGCAGCTCTCGGAAGACGGCTCCTGTCTGACCTATGAGTATGACGGCAACGGGGAGCAGGGGCGGATCGCGGAGCTTTTGTCGGCGCTTGCTGGCGAGGGCGTTCATTTCAAAGATATATCGACGCGGCAAAGTTCGCTTGAGGATATTTTCGTTGCATTGGTAGGAGGACAAAAATGAACTTCGAAGCCATCAAGTCCATCTACCTGTTCGAAATGGCGCGTACGCGCCGGACGTTGCTGCAAAGCGTCATATCGCCGGTCATCTCGACATCGCTTTATTTTATCGTTTTCGGCACCGCCATCGGCTCGCGAATCCAGGAAGTGGAGGGTGTGTCCTACGGTGCCTTCATTACGCCGGGTCTCATCATGCTGACCCTGCTAACGCAATGCGTCAGCAACGGCTCCTTCGGCATCTATTTCCCTAAATTCACCGGTACCGTGTATGAAATTCTCTCAGCGCCCATCTCCATGACGGAGATATTGGCGGGCTACGTCGGAGCAGCGGCGACAAAGGGCCTGATGATAGGCACGATCATCCTGATCACGGCGTCCTTCTTCGTCGATATCTCTATTGCCCACCCCGTCATGATGGTGCTGTTCTTCGTGCTGACGGCGATCAGTTTCAGCCTATTCGGCTTCATCATCGGCATGTGGGCGTCGAATTTCGAGCAGCTCAACCTGATCCCGATGCTGGTCGTTCCGCCTTTGACCTTTCTTGGCGGCAGCTTCTACTCGATCAATATGCTCCCACCCTTCTGGCAGACGGTCAGCCACTTCAACCCGGTGCTTTATCTGATCAGCGGGTTTCGCTGGAGCTTCTACGAGATCGCCGATGTGAACCCGCTGATCAGCATCGTGATGATCACGGGATTCCTGGCGGTATGTCTGGCGGTTATCAGCTGGATGTTCAGGACGGGTTACAAGCTGCGTAACTGATCCGGCTCTACCGATCTCTCAGTGTCAGCTGGTCTGTCTGCATTTGCAATGATCCGAGCGTCGAGAGGAACGTCATGCCGAGCAAGCTCTGGTCCAGCTGGCCTTCCTGCGCGACGAGCGCGGAGACGTTGCGACGAACGATCGGGCCAATGGCGATCTCCGCCAGGCGCACCGATGCCGCAGCTGTTCGGCCATTGGCAGTCATCACCGAGACTGTGTAATTGAGATTGTCCGGGTTGATGCCGATCGCCTGCGCATCGGCGTTGGAGAGCACGACGGAGCTTGCACCGGTATCTACAAGCATGTGGACGGAGACGCCGTTGATCGTGGCTTCGGTTTCGAAGTGACCGCCCATTGATTTGTTGAGAATAACTTCCTGCACACCGTCGCGCGTCGTCGTCACCACGGCGCGTCCGGGAACGAGCCCTGCCAACAACCGGTCGCCAAACCGCTGCAGGTCTCCTCGGTAGAGATAACCCGCGACAAGGCCTAAGATGATGACCAGCCAGATGGCCAGTTGCCGCAGCACCGTTGGAAGATTGCCGCGATTGCCTGCCAGGATACCGGCGGACAGCAGGACCGCGATCGGTGTCAGATAGAGCGCGCTGGCGAAGCGCTCATTATCCATCCCGAAGGTCTCTCCGCTACTATTGTTGATGAGGAGAAGTGCCAGTCCGATACCGAGGATGAGAAGAACCAAAGTCAGCCTATTCATGCCCTTGCGCTCTCCATTCCTGCCACTTTCCCCGTTTTGCGTTTGGGCAACTCACCCATGATCCGGTGTCTTTCAGCGACGGTAAAGCCGCTCCAGCCGGTGATTTCAGCGATGGTCCGATAGCAGCCGGTGCAGAGACCTTCCCGGTTTAGCTGGCAGACCTGAATGCAGGGTGTTTCCATCGTCTTCATATCTTTTCTTCAGGCGAGCAGAGCAAGGGCGACCAGCATCACGATTTCGGTAATTTGCTGTGTTGCGCCGATCGTATCGCCTGTGTGGCCATTGATTTTTTTCTGACATTGACGGCCGAAGAGATAGGCGGCCGCCGACGCACAGGACAGGATGACAATCGATCCAATGATCGAGATCGACGAGAACAGCGTGACGCATGCAATGGCGGTGCCGAAGAAGAGTGCCTGATTGCAATCGGTTCTGGACGGCTGTCCGATGGATGCTGCGATACCGCCTTCCCGTGCAGGGGGAAGATCATGCCAGTGCCAGACCATCATGGCGCGGCTGAAGCTTGCGACTGCAATCAGACAGGCCGCGCTTGCCGGCCAAGGCAATTCGCGGATAAGGACGGCTATTGCCGCAGCTCGCGCCAGATATGAAAGGATCAGCGCGATTGCCCCGTAGCTGCCGATGCGGCTGTCCTTCATGATGGTGAGGGTCCGCTCCTTGTCCGCGCCGCCGCCGAATCCATCGGCAGTGTCGGCCAGACCATCCTCATGCAGCGCACCGGTGATGACGGTGGCGATGCCTAGTGTAAGGGCCGCGCTCACCAACGGATCGGCATGGGCGCGGTCGAGGAGGCCCAGGAGGAGAGCCGATGGCAGCGCGATCATGAGCCCAGCCACAGGAAAGACGCGAGTGGCAGCCAGCATGTCCACCCTGACTCCATTGAAAAACGTGTCGGGCACCGGAATGCGGCTTAGAAAGCTCAGAGCATGCATGATCCGCGTCAAAAAACCATCCAGGATCAATCCGCTCTCCCGCTGTTCGAATGGCCGATACAGGCTTTCGAAGAGCATATCGGTACCGCAAAACCACTCGGTAGTTTTGCCCGATATGCTTTAGAGGTTGTTCCTCTGCCCGTCCCCGATTATGAGAGGCGCAACAAAGACCGATTTGCCGGAAAACACAAGTCTTCGGCATGAGAGAAAGATCGATACCATGAGCGTGAGCGGCCTGCCTTTCGATGATTTTCGTGTTCTTTTGCGTGACCTGCCAGGGCCGGATACGCATGCACTGGTTGCCGCCAAGGAGCGCAATGCACAGCTGACGAAGCCTGCCGGTTCGCTCGGACGTCTGGAAGAGATTGCGATGTGGCTGGCTGCATGGTCTGGACGCGCACCCGCCGTCAACCGCCCTCTGGTGGCGATTTTTGCTGGCAATCATGGTGTTACACGCAATGACGTGACGCCCTATCCGTCTTCGGTGACCCAGCAGATGGTCGAAAACTTTGCTGCGGGCGGAGCTGCAATCAACCAGATCTGCGTGACCCATGATCTGGGCCTCAAGATTTTCGATCTCGCGCTGGACTACCCGACTGGCGACATTACCTGCGAAGATGCACTTTCGGAGCGCGATTGCGCCGCGACCATGGCCTTTGGTATGGAAGCGATCGCTGGCGGCACCGATCTTCTGTGCATCGGCGAAATGGGAATTGGCAACACGACCGTTGCGGCTGCGATCAATCTCGCGCTTTACGGTGGTTCGGCAGAAGAATGGACAGGTCCGGGCACCGGTTCCGAAGGAGAGTTCATGGCGCGCAAGATCGCCGCCGTGAAGGCTGCGGTCGATTTCCATAAAGACCATCTGTCGGATCCGCTGGAAATCATGCGCCGTCTCGGTGGTCGCGAGATTGCCGCGATGGCCGGTGCAATTCTGGCAGCGCGTGTCGAAAAAATCCCGGTCTTGATCGACGGCTACGTTGCGACGGCTGCTGCCGCTCTGCTGAAAGCTGCAAATCCGGCAGCGCTCGATCACTGCCTGATCGGCCATGTCTCCGGCGAGCCGGGCCATATGGCGGCGGTCGAGCGGCTTGGCAAAACGCCACTTCTGGCACTGGGCATGCGTCTCGGTGAGGGTACCGGCGCCGCACTTGCGGCAGGCATCGTCAAGGCCGCCGCTGCATGCCACTCCGGCATGGCGACATTCGCGCAGGCGGGTGTCACGAACCGCACTGACCACTGAGTTTGCGATGGATAGGACGCACAACACGCCCACGCCGGATCCCGTTCTCAATCCGGAGCCCGCGTTTCGCAAGGAGACAGGCTTTCGCCATCTGATCGCCGCGACGCGTTATTCCTTTCAGGGGCTGACCCGTTTGTGGGGGGAGGCAGCCTTCCGGCATGAGGTGATGGCATTCGGGGCGGGGCTGATTTTCCTGACCATCATCGGCGCACCGCTGGTCCATGCTTTAATTTTCATTGTGCTGATGTTGCTGCTCTTTTGCGTGGAGGCACTCAATACAGCCATCGAAGAAATCGTCGACCGTGTGTCGCCCGAATTTTCAAGCGCTGCACGAAACGCGAAAGACCTCGGCTCGTTCGCCGTTTTCTGTTTGTTGCTGGCGAATGGCGGTTTGGTTCTTTATTCGCTGATTTCCACGCTATTCCTCAGCGTCAATCCGTTCTGAAAATTAAGCGAAAGATCGCTTGCGGCGCTCTATTACCGGCACGTCTTCGACGGCCGGAACGGTTTGCAGAATCCGTTTCGCCGGTAGAATGGCTATCGCTTCGGTTCCTTCACGCAGTTTGGATTTCAGCACGAAGTGCCCGTCATGCTTTGAGAGGATTGCCTGGACGATTGGCAGGCCAAGGCCTGTTCCCTGTTCTGCGCTTTTGATGGCGATAGATCCCTGACCGAAGGCCGAGAGTACCACTGGAATTTCTTCTTCGGGAATGCCGGGGCCGTTATCTCTGATCGACACATATTGACCGCCGCGTGCAGTCCAGCCCGCCTTGATCGATATTTCCCCTCCTTGTGGAGTAAATTTGACAGCGTTGGACAACAGGTTGAGAACCACCTGTCGCAGCGCCTTCTCATCCGCCCAGACATGCGGCAGGCTGCGCTCGAACTGCTGGGTGATCCGGATATTCTTGCCACGGGCGCGTAGCTGGATCATGCCGATGCAGTCTTCGGCAATTTCGAGCAGCGATACGGCTTCTTCCTGCAACTCATATCGCCCTGCCTCGATGCGAGAGAGATCGAGGATTTCGTTGATGAGGTCGAGAAGATGCTGGCCGGAGCGGTTGATATCCGCCGAATATTCTTTGTAGAGCGGATTGTTGAGCGGTCCCAGGATTTCCGAGGCCATCACCTCCGAAAAGCCAAGGATCGCATTAAGCGGCGTGCGCAACTCATGCGACATTGAGGCGAGGAAGCGAGATTTCGCCAGATTGGCTTCTTCCGCGCGGCGGCGAGCCTCGTCCGACATCGAATTCGCCACTTCCAGTTCCGCGATCAGATCGTCTTTTTCCGACTGGAAGGACAGGAGTTTGATGCTCGTATTGTGCAACCGTCTGGTAATGTAATGGCAAAACAGCATGGCCATAAAAAACATCAGCGCCATGCCGATATCGATCGGGTTCTGCGAGTGCGCCGCATTGATGCCGAGTGCGACGAGAACAGGAAGAAAGGTGGTGACAATGGCGCGGCGCAGCATGAAATTCGACATGGCCGTTATCGACAGCGCGATCAGCAGCGTGCCGCCCTTGTAGAACATGGCCAGCGACATGTTTTCGGCGTTCATGGGATAAGCGGCGAAGAGCGCCCAGATCAAGCCAATGACGATCTGCATTCCCTGAAAGGTCTTGAGCCAGCGGTCCGCACTTGCCGTGCTGATCGTCTGTTTGTGCGCACGACGGGCAAACATGAGGCAAACGGCGTGGGTTGTCAGCGCCAGGAACGTCCAACCGACGAGCTCTATGTCGCGCGTGATATAAATCCCGATGCCCGTGGCCAGCATGATGAAGAGGGGCATGATCGTAGCGCCATGCAGCATCTCCACCACATGCATCTGCAGCATTTCGCGCTCGAACGCGATCGTGCCGATGCTGCCATATTGCAGACGCTCACGGGTCGCTTTCACGGCATCGAACACGGCCTTGTTGCGCCGCGTGCGAGACCGATCGACGATATTCTTGTCGGCAATGATGCTGGCGCTCTTACTCATCTACAAACGAAACCGATCCGGGACGTTTGCAGATTAAGGGTAAAGTCTTAAGAAGATGCTGCCGCGAAAGGATTTGTTTGCCATTTCTGCAAAGGGTTTGTTGGTACATGAGACGAAAGTCAGGCAGAAGGTTCTCTCCGGTGAAGGACGGATTCACCCTGCTGCTCATAGTCATTCTGGGGGCGTTGATATTGGCGAAAGTCGATGGTTTGAGCGACCGGCGCTTCTCTGGCCGGTTTATCGCCATTGACGGGGATACGCTTGCGTCGGGTAAAACGCGCTACCGGCTTTTGGGGATCGATGCGCCCGAACTTCGTCAGAGCTGCGGCGTGGATGATCAGAGCTGGGCCTGCGGGCAGGCAGCACGTGACTTTTTACGTGATGTCCTGGATCGAGGAGAGGTCGAATGTTCCGGGAGCAAAACTGACAAGTACTCGCGCCTTCTGGTTCGCTGTTCCGTCGATGGCAAGGACGTGGGAAGTCTTGTCGTCGCCGAAGGGCTCGCCGTGACGACCGAGTTTTTTCTCTACGCCCAGGAGGAGGAACACGCGAGGACGCAGAGGCTGGGCCTGTGGAGTGGTGCATTCGAGCGCCCGAGGGACTGGCGACGTGAGCGCAATGGCATGGATGATGATAGGCCCTTTGCGGGAATTATAACCATGCTACGACATGTCTTGCGGTGGTGATATGGATGCTGAACTACAAAAGCCGGACACAGCGATCGAACTCTTGCGCGCCAGTATCGCACGCTGTCGAATCTGTCGTGACGCACCACTAAGGGGCGATGCAGATCGGCTGCCGCATGAGCCCCGTCCAATCGCTGTCATTTCGGCAAAGGCGAGGATACTGATCGCCGGACAGGCGCCGGGATTGCGTGTGCATGAAAGTGGGCTTCCATTCAACGATGCATCCGGAGATCGGCTGCGAAAGTGGCTGAATGTCGATCGTCCGACTTTCTATGACGCCAATCGTTTCGCCATCGCACCCATGGGCTTTTGCTTTCCCGGCTATGACAAGCGCGGTTGCGACCTGCCACCAAGGCGCGAATGTGCGCCGCGCTGGCGTAAAGAGGTCATGGAGGCTATGCCGCAGATCGAGTTGGTTCTGGCTATCGGCCAATACGCTCAAAGCTGGCACCTTGGTGATCGGCGCAAGAAAAACATGACGGAAACAGTGCAAAGTTGGCGCAACTATTTGCAGACGAATAACGGCCCTGCCATCTTGCCTCTGCCGCATCCGAGCTGGCGCAACACCTCATGGTTGCGCAAGAACCCATGGTTCGAGCAGGATGTGTTGCCTGTCCTACAGGAGCATGTGGAAAGACTGACGCGCTGAAACAAATTTCTTTTTTTCTGTTTTATTTGATGTAAATAAGGGAAAATAATTCCGTAGGAGAGAAGATTGGACCGCCTCGACCGTAAAATTCTACGTATTCTGCAAGAGGATTCCACACTGGCCGTTGCCGACCTTGCAAAGAAGGTCGGGCTTTCCACGACGCCCTGTTGGCGGCGTATCCAGAAGATGGAAGAAGATGGCGTCATTCGCCGCCGCGTTGCCATTCTGGACGCGACGAAGGTCAACACGAAGGTGACGGTCTTTGTTTCGATTCGCACAGCTTCGCACTCCATCGAGTGGCTGAAGCGCTTTTCTGAAGTCGTGTCCGAGTTTCCGGAGGTTGTCGAGTTCTACCGCATGAGCGGCGACGTCGATTATCTGCTACGCGTGGTCGTTCCGGATATCGCCGCCTATGACGCCTTCTACAAGCGAATGATCGCCAAGATCGAAATCCGCGACGTATCGTCCGCCTTTGCCATGGAGCAGATCAAGTACACTACCGAACTGCCGCTGGACTACATGATTCTTGACAATCCGAAATCCGGCGAAGAGTGAAGAGCGCTGCGAGTTTGGCGTGCTTTGCCGGTAAAGTTCCTTCGTCCTAAAAAAAGTGGGCCCGAAGATCGAAATCGATCTTCGGGCTTCTCTGTCTCTGCAAATTCCTGGACCAAAACATTTGGCAGGAGATTAACCCTTAAATCTGGCAACCACCAGATGACCCGGTGTCGGTTCTCCATCCTGCATGCGCACATTGATATCGGTGACCTCGATCACCTCGAAACCGGTGGCAGCGAGACGTTCGCGAACATAGGTTTCGGAATGCGCGAAGCGCTGGTGGGCACCCACGATATAGGGTCGGCGTCCCATCTTGTCGTCTGGCAGGGTTTCCGATGAAAAGATGAAGATGCCGCCTTCGACCATATTCTCCGCTGCGCCGAAAAAGAGCGGTTCGAGTGCGCCGAGATAGGGAAGCACATCGGTGGCAGTGACGATGTCGAACGGCTCATCGTCATTGTCCTCGAGGAAATCCTCCACTTCAGCGACATACAGCGTCTCGTAGACATCCTTTTCATGGGCGATTTCGACCATGTTCTCGGAAATGTCGATACCAGTGATGTCTTCGACCATGTCACGAAGCGCCTCGCCGGTAAGACCGGTGCCGCATCCGAGATCGAGCAGGCGCTTAAACGGACCGAGTTCTAGCGTCTGCAACCGTTGGCGCACCATCATCGGAACAGCATAGCCGAGCTGTTCGACGAGGATATCCTCAAAAGCCTCGGCATGCTGATCGAACAGCGTTTCCACATAAGCGTCCGGCGCCTTGGGTGGCGTTTCGCCGCGCCCCATGGATGCGATGCGGACGGCGGCACCGCCATGATCCTCAGGATCGATTGCGAGAACCTCTTCGTAGGCTTTTACCGCCGCGTCGATGTCGCCGGCTTTTTCAAGGGCGAGCGCGCGGTTGTAGGCCTCCGCTAGGGCTTCTTCATCGATCTTTGTGTTGTTGGTCATGGCGTGCATCCGGCTTGGCTTCGTTGGAAGCCTGATTAAGCCGCAACGCTATTAGGCGCAATGCCTGTTTTGGATTGCCAGCCGCTCGCCGGGACCACAACGCCGTCAGTGCAAAATGAATTCGCCTTTGAGAGAGCGCCATTCCTGCGCCGAGATCAGCTTGCGGTGGACATAACGTACCGAATGCAGCGGACCATCCAACGTCTCCTGCCAGAACTTTAAAAATCCGTGCATTTCAGGAAAGTCGGGCGCGAGATCGTAGTTCTGCCAGAGGTAGCTTTGCAGGACGCAGGGGTGATCGGGCATGCGATAGAGAATTTCGGCTGTGGTGAGCCCATAGCCCTTCAGCATCATTTCCATGTCTTGGTTCATGTGGCTGTTCCCGTTCTATTGATCGCGGACACGTTAAAAGTGTCATCGACAATGGGAACATGACATGGTTAATCGAACCTTGCCAAGAATGGGGTTTGTCACAATTTATTTATGTTTCTCATCATGTTAGCAGCTGCTCGAACGGAGTGCTGCTAACGCGTTACCGCTTCAGATGGCGCGTCAGTCGCGCTTCCACCATCGCCCACACATGACGCAGAATTTCCACCATGGAGAGATAGAAGATCGCAGCCCAGAGATAGGCCTGGAAGTCGAAGGTGCGCGAATAGGCGTAGCGGGTCTGGCCCATCAGGTCAAAGACAGTGACGATGGAGACCACTGCCGAGCCCTTGATCATCAATATGATCTCATTGCCGTAGGGGCGCAACGCAACGATGAGGGCCTGCGGCAGAACGATCTTCCAGAAGGTCACCGGCTTGGAAATACCAAGCGAGGCAGCACCTTCATGCTGACCCTTCGGCACACTCTCGATTGCACCGCGCAGGATTTCGGCTTGGTAGGCAGCGGTGTTCAGCGTCAGTGAAAGGAGGCCGCAATACCAAGCATCGCGGAAGAACCACCACAGGCCGACCGCTTCCAGTTCGGTACGGAAGCCGCCAAGGCCATAATAGATGAGGAACAGCTGAGCCAGGAGCGGCGTACTGCGGAAGACGTAGACATAAGCGAACGCAATGGCGCTGACGACCCTGTTCTCCGACATGCGGGCGAAAGCGATCGGTGCGGAGAGCACGGCGCCGAGGATCAGGGCAAGGCCGACAAGGCTTATGGTCGTCAGCAGGCCGTCAATATAGCGCCAGCCGTAACGCTCGATCTTGTCTGGATCCCAGTCCAGGACCAGCGACAGAACCAGCCCGACAAGAAGGAGAGCCCAAAGCGCGACGATTGCGTAGCCTGCGATCCTCGCAAATGAGAACTGTCGCGGCGGCGCGGGTGGTGCAGGTCTTGCCTCGATCAACTGGTCGACATGGCTCATCTCTGCACCTCCGAGCGACGTGCCCAGCGGTCGATATAGCCAATGCCGATCGACGAGAGGAGAGCGAGGACAAGGTAGAGCATGCAGGCAATACCGTAGAACAGAAACGCATCCTTAGTGACACGCGCAGCAATACCGGTCTGTCGCACGATATCCGCAAGCCCGATGATCGACACATAAGATGTGTCCTTCAACAGGATCACCCAGAGATTGGTCATGCCGGGCAGGGCGATGCGCACGAGCTGCGGAATGATGATCAGGACCATGGTGCGGCTGCGCGACAAGCCAAGCGCATCTCCCGCCTCATACTGACCCTTGGGTATGGCCCGGAAAGCAGACAACAGCACTTCGGATGCATAGGACGAGAAGACGACCGAAAGCGCAATCATACCAGCGACGAAGGCGTTGATCTCGATGGGGCCAGTGAAGCCGAGATAACCGCCGATCGTCTGCAGCAGGATCTGCATGCCGTAATAGACGATGAACAGGGTCAAAAGCTCCGGCAGACCACGGAAGATCGTCGTGTAGATGCCAACGGCAAGGCGCAGGGATTTCTCCTGCGATTGTGCGGCGAGCGCGATCAGAAAGCCCAAAAGCAGTCCGACCGGGAGCGTTGCGAGTGCCACTGAAACGGTGACCTTGACGCCAAAGGCAATTTCATCGCCCCAGCCGTCGCCGCAGGTGAGCAGTGTGCCGTTGCCAAAGAGTGAGAAGATACCGACCGGACCACAGAACGGGTCGAACAGATATGTGAGATAGGTCCAGAACGAACCTACGGCGGAAAACACTCCGCTCATGCCAATGTCCCCTGCGGTCTCCGCCGCTCTTCATATTTGTTTTATGAAGATGTTCTCAAACAAAAATGGCGGAAGGGCAACCCTCCCGCCATCATATTTCAACATGAGAAATGCGCTTACTGGCCGTAAACGTCGAAATCGAAGTACTTATCGTTGATCTCTTTGTACTTGCCGTTAGCGCGGATCGCTGCAATGGCTGCGCTGAACTTGTCGGCCAGTGCCGTGTCGCCCTTACGAACCGCGATGCCAGCGCCCTTGCCGTTGATTTCTTCATCAACCGGTAGAGCCGTCAGGATCTTGCAGCATGCGCCGGCGTCCGACTTTACCCACTGCGACAGCACAACGATATCGTCGATGACGCCGTCGATACGGCCATTGGTGATGTCGAGCTTGTACTCGTCAGCCGTCGGGTAGAGCTTCAGCTCGGAATCGGCAAGATGCTTTTCCGCGTAGTTGGCGTGGGTGGTGGAGCCCTGCGCGCCGATCGTCTTGCCCTTCAGCTCTTCCACAGATTTGATCGGGGAATCTTTCGGCACTGCAATGGCCGGCGGCGTGTTGTAGTACTTCTTGGAGAAGTCTACCTTCTGCAGGCGCTCAGGCGTGATCGACATGGACGCAATGATCGCGTCGAACTTCTTGGCCTGAAGGGCAGGGATGATGCCGTCCCAGTCGTTGGTAACGAAGGTGCATTCAGCCTTCATTTCTTCGCAGAGAGCCTTGGCGATATCGATATCGAAGCCGGTCAGCTTTCCGTCAGCTTCCAGAACGTTGAAGGGCGGGTAGGCGCCTTCCGTGCCGATGACGATCTTGTCCTGCGCCAAGGCGGAGCCAGCAAACAGCGACAGTGCGGCGATGGACGCTGCAGCAAACAGACGGGTGGGGTTGAGCATTTCGATCCTCTCTTTTGGCGATTCGACGCACGCCTCATTTATGTTCTGCGTGCGTGGAGACTTTAGCACTCCGCTACCGATCAAAAGCCGGTTGCGGATGCTTGCCGGGATACTCATCCCGTTGCAAAAAAAATGCAACATCATTGTTTTGCGCTGCGACAGCCGACTCGAAACACGATTTGAATCGCAGCCTGGTTACTAGAAGTTAATGGAACAGAATGTGGCGTTCGTGCGTCGTAAGTAAGCCTTATAATTTCAGGCATAAGTTTTCTTATTTCAGAAGACGGTTCCCGATTTTCGGCCTCCGCCTCCATCTTCAAGGAGGATTTTTCGTGAGTATCACCCAAAGTGTTCAGTCGTTGACGCCCTCTCAGCGCAACACGGTCATCGCCAGCTTCCTCGGTTGGACGCTCGACGCCTTCGACTTCTTCATCCTTGTCTTTGTCATCAAGGATATTGCCAAGGAGTTCAACACAAGCATTCCCGCGGTCTCGGTCGCAATTTTCCTGACTCTTGCCATGCGGCCGATCGGCGCGCTGATCTTTGGGCTCGCATCCGACCGTTACGGTCGCCGCATCACCCTCATGGTCGATGTCCTTCTCTATTCCGCTCTTGAGCTTCTTTCCGGCTTCTCGACCGGGCTGACGATGTTCATCGTGCTGCGCCTACTCTATGGTATCGCCATGGGCGGCGAGTGGGGTGTGGGCGCTTCACTCACCATGGAAACGGTGCCGCCTCAAGCGCGCGGATTCGTTTCCGGGCTGCTCCAGGCTGGCTACCCTTCCGGATATTTGCTGGCGTCAATCGTCTTCTTTCTGCTCTACCCAATCATCGGCTGGAGAGGGATGTTTTTTGTCGGCGCGCTGCCAGCGCTGATCGTTGTCTATATCCGCCGCAATGTAGAGGAATCCCCCGCATTTCTCCAACGTCAGAAGCGGCCTCAGCAGCCGTTCCTCACGGTGCTGAAGAAGAACGTCCCGCTTTTCATCTGGACAGTTATCCTGATGATGGCGTTCAATTTTCTCAGCCACGGCACGCAGGATATCTATCCTACCTTCCTAGAAACGCAGCGAGGCTATGACAGCCATACCACAGGCGCCATAGCGATCGTTTACAATATCGGGGCGATTTGCGGCGGCCTGTTTTTCGGCACCCTGTCGCAACAGATCGGCCGCCGCAATGCGATCGTGATTGCCGCCGTTCTGACAATACCTGCTGCATGGTTCTGGGTTTATGCTCCCGGCGTGGTCTTGCTCGCAATCGGCGCCTTCGTTCTGCAATTCTTCGTTCAAGGCGCATGGGGCGTCATCCCTGTTCACCTGAACGAACTCTCGCCAGACGAGGTGCGTGGCACGTTCCCCGGCTTTGCCTACCAACTCGGGAATTTGCTCGCCTCTGGCAACGCCACTCTGCAGACGACACTTGCCGCGCATTGGAATGGCGACTATGCCCTCGCGCTTTTCAGCGTCGCCGTGGTCGTCGCCTGCGCCGTCGCACTGCTCGCCGGTTTCGGATATGAAAAACGCAACGCGGAATTCGGTGTACCGGATGAGCAAGCGATTGAACCCGCGCCAGCGTCAGGTGGAAAAACAGCTTAGCGATCGCGCTAGACGGCGGTGGGCCTGACCTGCCGTCGTCAAATTCTTCCAAGAATGAATCCGGCGTCCTGGACCGCCTTCCATACGAATTGGGTTACATGCCATCCCGAAGCGCCCCGATAAGGTGCGTCTTTCGTCGGAAATAGTCCCCGGCAATTAAGGCCGCGCTTCCAGAAAATGCCTTTTTTCGTTCATTCCCGGTACAGCCCTTGATGATCATCATTGGAACAAGACCGCACGCCCGGCGTTGTTCAGCGCCATTATGTGCAGACTGTGCCCCAATGCCGCAGGGCAAAAGTGGATGAAGACGGCAGATGAGGAAGCGCCATGCTGAATAAGAATAAATTACTGACCGGGGTGGTTTTCCCCCTGATGTCGATTGCCATCGCAGTAGAGCCGGCACTTGTGGCCACCGTTGCGCATGCAGCGCCTTTGGCGCGGGTTGAGCAACAGGGATCCATTTCCAACGGTCAAGGAGCCATTATTCTTGCGCAGGCCGAAGCGCCAGCGAACCCAGAAGAAGAATTGTTGAAGCGCCGCCAGCGTGAGCAGCAGGGTGAGCCACAGGCTGAACCGAAGCGCGAGCCAGAGCAGAAGCGTGAGGAAGCTCCACCGCGTCCAAAGCGTGAAGCAGCCCCAGAGCCCCAGGCTGAGCAGCCGCAGGAACGTCCCAAGCGTGAAGCTGCGCCAGAAGGCGAAGCCCGCCCCGAACGCCCGCGTCGAGAGCCTGCCCCAGAAGCGGCACCTCAGGCTGAGCCTGAGCAGCAGCAGGAACGCCCACGCCGCAAGCCAGCCGCAGAGGCGCAGCCGGAAGCAGAAGGCCAGCCACGGCCCGAGCGTCCCCGCCGCGAAGCCGCTCCTGAAGGCGCGCCCCAGGCCGAGCCTGGCCAGCAACAAGAGCGCCCGCGTCGCAAGCCCGCCGCAGACGCGCAGCCAGAAGGTGAAGGCAAACAGCCGCCAAAGCCGGAAGCTCCAGCTGCCAAGCCAGAAGCGCCAGCCGCCAAGCCGGCAAATGAGCCCGCAGCCAACGAAGCTGCGCCAGAAAAGCCGGTCAAGCCAGCCAAGCGTCCGGCCGCACCAGAACCTGCAGAGGGAGCAGCACCGGTGCCCGCAGAACCGCCGACCCCTGGTCGCGCCCCTGCACCTGCCGAGCAGCCAAACCCGGCACCTGGCCAGCAGCCCTCCGAGCAGCCGCGCCCGCCGCGCGCTCAGAATGGCGAGCCAGCACCGGCGCCCGTTCCGGGTGCGCCGACACCAGCGCCGCTGGACGGAGCCGCAACAGGTCAGGCACCTGCGGGCGAGCCTGTTCCAGCCCAGGTCGCAACTCCGCAGACGGAAGCGCCTCCCATGACAAAGGAGCAATTGGACAAGGCCCGTGCCATTGCCCAGGATCCTTCCAAGTCGGCTGATACGGTCGTTCTTCCGGTAGACAAGGGTGCAGCCGTTCTCGACAGCGACAAGGAAGTCTATCGCAGTGGCAACGAGCAGCTTCGCGAACAGCGTCGCCGTGAACGGGAGCAGGTTCAGGACTTCAAGGTTCCGACGTCGGATGCAGAAGCTCAAGCGGCTGCCCGCCGCGACGGACAGCCTGCGCCGCAGATCAACATCCAGAACATCACCAACATCCAGGGTGAGCGCATCGACCGCCGTCCGCAGTTCGACCGGCCCGATGGCGTTCGGGAATGGCGTCCTCGCGACCTGCCGCGTGACCGCGACATGGGCGACCGCGTCTTCCTGCAGTTCGGTGATCGCGTTGTCGTGCGTGGCAGTGATGACGACCGCTTCGTCAGCGAAGGTGCGCGTCCCTATTACGAACGTCTTCCCGACGATCGTTATCGCGAGACGATCGAACGTTCCGACGGCACGCAGGTCGTAACCATTCGCAACCGTTACGGTGACGTCATCCAGCGTTCGCGTATCGATGCGCGTGGCCGCGAATATGTGCTCTTCTACGCACCGGAACTGGCGGATGAGCCAGATCGCGAATATGTCTATCGCGACCCGGGTCTCGACTTGCCGCCACTGCGTCTGCGTATTCCGGTCAACGAGTACATCATCGATACGTCGTCGGACCAGGATCGCGACTACTATCGCTTCCTCGAGCAGCCGCCGGTAGAACCAGTCCAGCGCGTCTACTCTCTGGATGAGGTCCGCTATTCGGCTCGCGTTCGTGACATGGTGCGTCGTATCGACCTCGATACCATCACCTTCGCCACCGGTAGTGCCGAAATTCCGATGAGCCAGGCACGCTCGCTGCGCAAGGTTGCTGATGCGATGAACAAGGTTCTGGAAAAGAACCCGGCTGAAACCTTCCTCATCGAAGGACACACGGACGCCGTGGGTTCGGATGAGAGCAACCTGGTTCTCTCCGACGAGCGCGCGGAGTCCGTCGCCAAGGTCCTGACCGAAGTTTACGGTATCCCGCCGGAAAACCTCACTACGCAGGGCTACGGCGAGCGTTACCTCAAGGTTCAGACGCTTGGTCCGAGCCAGGAAAACCGTCGCGTCACCATCCGCCGCATCACTCCGCTGGTGCGCCCGGTCGCGCAGAAGTAAGGTTCTCGCAACTCAACAAAAAAGACCCGGAAGCCATCGGCTTCCGGGTCTTTTCTTTAGTCCAAGCTGGTTCAGGCGAGCGCTACGGCGATCTCGGCTGCCAGGCGGGCGTTGTTGCGAACTAGCGAGATGTTCGTATCGAGGCTGCGGCCTTCAGTAATTTCGAAAATCTTCGCCAGCAGATAGGGCGTCACCGCCTTGCCGGAGATGTCGTCTTCTTCGGCCGCCGACAATGCGCGTTCGATATAGATTTCCATCTCGTCGCGGCCAATCTCGTCTTCTTCCGGTACAGGATTGGCGATCAGCATGCCGCCTTCGAGGCCGAACTGTTCGCGGGTTGTCTGGAAGTTGGCAATCGCTGCCGGGCTGTTCAGCGTCAGCGGGCTCTTGAGGCCAGAAGCGCGCGACCAGAAGGCCGGGAATTCTTCCGAACCATAGGTGACCACCGGGACGCCGTTGGTCTCCAGAACTTCAAGCGTCTTCGGCACGTCGAGGATGGCCTTGGCACCGGCGCAGACGACGATGACGCCAGTGCGCGCAAGCTCGGTCAGGTCAGCGGAGATATCGAAGCTTTCTTCGGCGCCGCGATGTACACCACCAATACCGCCGGTGGCGAAGACCTTGATGCCCGCATGTTCGGCGGCGATCATGGTGGCGGCAACGGTCGTTGCGCCCGTGCGGCGCTCTGCGATCGCAAAAGCGATGTCGGCGCGCGAGACCTTCATGGCATCTTTTGTCTGCGCCAATGCTTCGAGCTGGTCCTTTTCGAGGCCGATATGCAGCGTTCCGTGAATGACAGCAATCGTTGCTGGAACCGCGCCATTGTCGCGGATCAGTTGTTCCACACCTTCAGCCATGCGGATGTTGCCCGGATAGGGCATGCCGTGGGTGATGATCGTGGATTCGAGTGCGACGATCGGGGCGCCGCGCTGCTTGGCCGCAGCGACTTCTTCCGAGTAGACGATCGGCAGGAGCGGGGAGGTGGTCTTGGTCATGGTCTCTTCCATTTCAATTAAGCGATCTCTTCACACCATTTCAGCCTGCGGCACAAGCGCCAGAAGCGCGCCAAGTGTTTCGCCGTTCAACTCGCTGGATGTGGCAAAGGGTGATTGCACGGTGATCGCAGCGGCGGCAGCGCCGTGGCGCAGCGCTTCGGTGATGGGTTTGCCGTTGGCAATGGCGGACAAATAGCCGGATGCCATGGCGTCGCCCGCGCCGGTCACATCCTTCACGTTTTCGATCAGCGGCGGGGTGAGCGCCGCGGTTCCATTCTGGTTGAACGCGACAACGCGTTTGGCTCCGCTGGTGATGACGCCGCCGCGCAGGCCGATATTTCTTAGCAAGGTCGGCCATTGTCTCACATCGGTGACATTCTGACCGGTCAGCGCGCGGGCTTCGGCCTCGTTCATGAACAGCATGTCAATGTCGGCCAACGCCGATTTCATTCGCACCACCTTTGCCGGCGAGATGGCAATGGCCGCAAGGGGCTTTTCGCAGGCTCGCGCCGCGACGCCGATTGCGCTCAGCGTATCTTCAGGCAGGTTTGCATCGCAGAGGATGATGTCGGTCGCCTTGATCGCGTCGCGTACGGCGCGCACTTTGAGGCGACGCGGCGTGAACAGCTTGTAGAGGTCCATATCGGCAATGGCGATAACCAGATTGCCGTCGCGTTCCATGATTGCCGTGTAGCTTGGAGTGCTACGATCCAAAAAGGTGAACGGCGTGTCTTCGACGCCAGCGTCGCGCGCCGCTGCAGCAACGGTCGCGCCATTGCCATCGCCGCCACGCGGGGCAATCAGCCGCACTTCAAAGCCAAGGCGCGCAAGATTGCGGGCCGCGTTGAACCCGCCGCCGCCAGCCTCTTCCATCCATGATCCGGGATTGCTTGCGCCATGCACCGTTTCAGTCTCGATCATGCCGCGCCGGTCTATATGCGCGCCGCCCAGAACGAGTATTTTCTTCACGTTGATCCATCCTTCTTTCCGAGCCGGACGGACGTGTCCGATTCGGTGTTTTGCGGCTCTATCCAACTGGCTCCGGAGCTTTGGGAAAACCTCCGATCAAGAAAAACAAAAGCAGAACGAACAGCTTATCATTATTTGTTTTCAAAGGGCTGCTGCACTGTTGTGGAATGAGAACAAAAAGAGTACATACTGTTTCCACACTGCTTCGTTGCCTGTGCGGCTTCAATAACCTAAAGGTGGTTCAGATGGCACAAAATTCTTTGCGTCTTGTAGAGGACAATTCGGTGGATAAAAGCAAGGCACTGGAAGCGGCGCTCTCCCAGATCGAACGTTCGTTCGGCAAGGGATCGATCATGAAGCTCGGTTCCAATGAAAACGTCATCGAGGTCGAGACCGTTTCGACGGGGTCTTTGAGCCTTGATATTGCGCTTGGGATCGGCGGTTTGCCGAAGGGGCGTATCATTGAAATTTACGGCCCGGAAAGCTCGGGTAAGACGACGCTGGCACTGCAGACCATTGCAGAAGCACAGAAGAAGGGTGGCATCTGCGCCTTCGTGGACGCAGAGCATGCGCTCGACCCGGTCTATGCCCGTAAGCTTGGTGTCGATCTTCAGAACCTCCTGATTTCGCAGCCCGACACGGGTGAGCAGGCACTTGAAATTACCGACACGCTTGTGCGCTCCGGTGCCGTCGATGTGCTGGTAGTGGACTCCGTTGCCGCTCTGACGCCACGTGCCGAAATCGAAGGCGAGATGGGTGACAGCCTGCCCGGTCTTCAGGCTCGCTTGATGAGCCAGGCGCTGCGCAAGCTGACGGCATCAATCTCCAAGTCGAAGACGATGGTGATCTTCATCAACCAGATCCGTATGAAGATCGGCGTGATGTTCGGTTCGCCGGAAACGACGACGGGCGGCAACGCTCTGAAGTTCTACGCGTCTGTTCGTCTCGACATTCGCCGTATCGGTTCGGTCAAGGAACGCGAAGAGGTTGTTGGCAACCAGACGCGCGTCAAGGTCGTCAAGAACAAGATGGCGCCTCCCTTCAAGCAGGTCGAATTCGACATCATGTATGGCGAAGGCGTTTCCAAGACTGGCGAACTTGTCGATCTCGGTGTGAAGGCCGGTATCGTCGAAAAGTCCGGCGCCTGGTTCTCCTATAACAGCCAGAGGCTGGGGCAGGGACGTGAGAACGCCAAGACGTTCCTGCGCGAAAATCCAGCCGTTGCAAATGAGATCGAAATGGCGCTGCGGCAGAATGCCGGCCTGATTGCCGACCGGTTCCTGGAAAACGGTGGACCGGAAGCCGACGCGGATGGTGTAGAGCCGGACGCTTAATCGAGAGGCTCCCGTCATTTTGCCGGGACATCGCGATAGTACCAAATGAAATGAGGCCGTGCGATCCGTTCGCGCGGCCTCGTCTTTTTGCTGCCTCATTCTGGGCGGGCCCGGCGCTCTTTGGCTGGACAGGCAGCATGGCGAACGATAAAAGCCTGTGACTTTTTTATTATCGCTGCGTGAGCGTGGCAATGAAGGACTTCGTATGAGCGGTGTGAATGAAATCCGGTCGACTTTCCTCGACTACTTCAAGAAGAACGGCCATGAAATTGTGCCATCCAGCCCGCTGGTGCCGCGCAACGACCCGACACTGATGTTCACCAATGCGGGGATGGTCCAGTTCAAAAACGTTTTCACTGGTCTTGAAAGCCGCCCTTATTCCAAGGCTGCTTCGTCGCAAAAATGCGTCCGCGCCGGCGGCAAGCATAACGACCTGGATAACGTTGGCTACACCGCGCGTCACCACACCTTCTTCGAAATGCTCGGCAACTTCTCCTTCGGCGATTACTTCAAGGAAGAGGCGATTACGCATGCCTGGAACCTGATTACGAAGGAGTTCGGCATCGACAAGAACCGTCTTCTGGTGACGGTCTATCACACCGATGACGAAGCCTTCGATCTATGGAAGAAGATCGCTGGTTTTTCCGATGATCGCATCATTCGCATTCCGACCAGCGATAACTTCTGGGCCATGGGCGACACCGGTCCCTGCGGTCCGTGCTCCGAAATTTTCTATGACCACGGCGATCATATCTGGGGCGGACCTCCTGGCTCTGCCGATGAGGATGGCGACCGTTTCATCGAGATCTGGAACCTCGTTTTCATGCAGTACGAGCAGGTGACGAAGGAAGAGCGCATCAACCTGCCGCGTCCATCCATCGACACGGGTATGGGCCTTGAGCGCATCTCCGCTCTGCTGCAAGGCAAGCATGACAATTACGATACCGACCTTTTCCGCGCCCTGATTTCCGCATCCGTCGAAGCGACCGGCGTTCCGGCTGAAGGCGAGAAGCGCGCAAGCCACCGGGTCATCGCCGACCATCTGCGGTCCTCCGCGTTCCTGATTGCCGATGGCGTTCTGCCGTCGAATGAAGGCCGTGGTTACGTTCTGCGCCGCATCATGCGCCGCGCCATGCGTCATGCCGAGCTCCTGGGTTCCAAGGAGCCGCTGATCTGGAAGCTTTTGCCGACGCTCGTTCAGCAGATGGGCCGCGCCTATCCGGAACTGGTGCGCGCCGAAGCGCTGATCTCGGAGACGCTGAAGCTTGAAGAAACCCGCTTCCGCAAGACGCTGGAGCGTGGTCTGTCGCTTCTGTCCGACGCGACGTCCGACCTTTCCAAGGGCGGCATGCTGGACGGCGAGACCGCCTTCAAGCTTTACGACACCTATGGCTTCCCGCTCGATCTGACGCAGGACGCACTGCGTGCGCGTGAAATCGGTGTGGACATTGCCGGCTTCACCGACGCCATGGAGCGCCAGAAGGCTGAGGCCCGTTCGCACTGGGCCGGCTCCGGTGACAAGGCGACTGAAACCGTATGGTTCGAGCTGAAGGAAAAGTTCGGCGCGACCGAATTCCTCGGCTACGACACCGAGACCGCGGAAGGTGTTGTTCAGGCGATCGTCAAGGATGGCAAGTCGGTTGATGCTGCAGCTGAAGGCGAGACGGTCCAGATCGTCGTCAACCAGACGCCGTTCTATGGCGAGTCTGGCGGCCAGATGGGCGATACCGGTGTCATTTCCTCCGACACTGGCAGCTTTACGGTGACCGACACGCAAAAGAAGGGCGAGGGCCTCTTCGTCCATATCGGCAAGGTCGCCAAGGGCGGCGTGAAGCTCGGCGACGCCGTGCAGTTGACGGTCGATCATGATCGCCGTTCGCGTCTGCGCGCCAATCACTCCGCAACCCATCTGCTGCACGAAGCGCTGCGCGAAGTGCTCGGAACCCACGTGGCGCAGAAGGGCTCGCTCGTTGCGCCTGAGCGTCTGCGCTTCGACGTGTCGCATCCAAAGCCGATGACGGCGGAAGAGTTGAAGACCGTTGAAGACATGGCGAATGAAATCATTCTCCAGAACTCGCCGGTCGTCACGCGCCTGATGAGCGTTGACGATGCGATTGCTGAAGGCGCAATGGCGCTCTTCGGCGAAAAATATGGCGATGAAGTGCGCGTCGTCTCGATGGGTACCGGCATTCATGGCGCAAAGGCCAACCGACCGTACTCTGTCGAGCTCTGTGGCGGTACGCATGTCTCCGCTACCGGGCAGATCGGTCTTGTCCGCGTCCTTGGTGAGAGCGCAGTGGGTGCTGGCGTACGTCGCGTTGAAGCAGTTACGGGACCAGGCGCACTTGCCTATCTCGCCGAGCAGGATGAGCGGGTGAAGACGCTCGCATCGTCGCTTCGCGTGCAGCCAGGCGATGTGATTTCGCGTGTCGAGGCTCTGCTGGACGAGCGCAAGAAACTGGAACGTGAACTGGCGGACGCCCGCCGCAAGCTTGCCATGGGCGGCGGTTCGGCAGAAGGCTCTGCCAGTGACACGAGAGAGGTTGGTGGCGTGAAGTTCATGGCCAAGGCCATGTCCGGCATCGACGCCAAGGACCTGAAAGGTCTCGCTGACGACGCCAAGACCACTCTAGGCTCCGGCGTTGTGCTGCTGATCGCAGTCTCCGATGATGGCAAGGCGAGTGCCGTTGCGGCGGTCACTGAAGACCTGACGTCGCGCTTTAGCGCAGTCGATCTGGTGCGCACGGCCTCTGCCGCTCTCGGCGGCAAGGGCGGCGGCGGACGTCCAGACATGGCGCAGGCTGGTGGTCCGGATGGATCGAAGGCCGATGAAGCCATCGAAGCAGTAGCAGCGTCTCTTGCGGGCTGATCCTGCGTTAGGTTGGAAGGCGGCAAAGTAGCGGCCTTGCATGTGACTGCTGATAGATTAGGGGCCGAAACATCGAATCGGATGTTCCGGCCCTTTCTTTTTCCGGTCACGCGTCCCAGTGAGCGGAAGGCGCAATAATGCGGCGACTGGCTTCGAGAGAGCGCCCGATCGCTTATCGGCGATGTGTGACTTAGCATGCTACGTCAGGGGGAGCATGTTTCCCTCGTAGGAGCCGTTCTGTAGCGTTTGCCGCGTTCGAGTGCGACATTACCTTAAGGTCGCACCGCTGCGTTCTGGTGACGAAACATGGCTATCGGATGTGCGGTGCGTGGTTCGATGAATATCAACGGCTGATGCGCGACCCGCAGCATTCAGTCTTCCTCACCTGGCCCTTCCTCGCGGATGGTTTCTTGTTGCCAAGGAACTCGCGCGCGGCTGTCCGCATTGTCTTCTCAACAGAGGAGACCATCATGGAAAATTATACAGAGCTTCGACAGCAGATCGCACAGGATCTCGATACGCTCAGTCGTGCCGAGAGCCCGAAATCCATCTTCGAAATTGCGGATGATTATCTACTCGGAAATCCGTCGCTGAAGCGCGAATTGGTGGAAGATATTATCAAGGAAGAGGCGGATAAAAGAAACATCCCGATCCATTGATTGGGTTATAGGGCCTTCGCGTAAAGCTTTAGAGAAATCGCTTAGATAACTGAAGACAAAGAAAAACCCGCCGAAGCGGGTTTTTCTTTTGGTGCGGTCGAGAAGACTCGAACTTCCACGGGTTGCCCCACAGCGACCTCAACGCTGCGCGTCTACCAATTCCGCCACGACCGCATCGTGGTAGGATCGACTTGCGCCGACGGGGGTGCATGTAGCAAAAGGATTTTGGGTGCACAAGAGCGTCGTGACAGTTTTTTGAAATTAAAAACAGGCCTTTCGCTCCCTATATGAAAGAAGCCCTGAAACGCTGGGCTTGCAGCCTCAATTTCATTCTGCCAGAAGGCTGTGGAAAGGACATTTTCATGCTCACACGCACCGATCTCACCCAAAAAATGTATCCTGTCGCAGGCTCGCCGCGTGTGCGCTGGCGAATCTCCGACGGGCTGGTGCCTTATGAGCAGGCGATTGAGGAAATGGAGCGTGAGGTTGCGGCAATCGCTGCGGGTGAAGCCGATGAGCTTGTGTGGCTGCTGGAGCATCCACCGCTCTACACGGCTGGTACAAGTGCCGATTCGTCCGACCTGATCGAGCCGGATCGCTTTCCTGTCTTCGCGACGGGGCGAGGCGGCGAATATACATATCACGGGCCGGGACAGCGTGTGGTCTATGTGATGCTTGACCTCAAGCGCAGACGCCAGGATGTGCGCGCCTATGTGGCCTCACTGGAGGAGGTCATCATCCGCACGCTCGACAAGATGAACGTCAGGGGCGAGCGGCGTGAGGACCGCGTGGGTGTTTGGGTACGCAGGCCGGAGAAGCCGCTTCTGCCGGACGGCTCGATGTCGGAGGACAAGATTGCGGCACTCGGTATTCGCTTGCGCAAATGGGTGAGCTTCCACGGTCTTTCGATCAACGTGGATCCAGATCTGAGCCACTTCGGCGGGATCGTTCCCTGCGGCATCACGCAATATGGCGTCACAAGCCTCGTCGATCTCGGTCTTCTGGTGATGATCAATGATGTCGATGTGTTTTTGCGCGAGGCTTTTGAGGAAGTCTTTGGCGATACCGCGAATGAGAAAAGCGGCGCTGCGGCTTGACGAGGTTACATCGCGCGCTTCGGCTCTGCGGCTACAGGGCGCTTCCGGCGCTTGGGCTAATTCGCCCAACGCTTCTGCTCTCTCCAAGATGGTCTAGCAGCCCATGCGCAGCGATGGTGCGTGGTCAGGGGTTCTCAGGCTCAGCCGTCCGTGCCCGTTCGTCCAACAGCCACGTCGGCTACGCTTGTCTGGTCCTTGGCGTCTGCTATTGATGAACTGAGGGATCGCTCGACGATGCTCAAGCGCCCCGTCGCTAAGATCTGATCGAGTGATGCGGGACGTCCGAGCAAGTAGCCCTGTGCTTCCCCACATCCTTCGGATTCAAGAAGGGACAGTTGTTCCTTCGTTTCTACCCCTTCCGCCAGTACCGGAATTCTGAGGCCCTTGCCGAGTGCCAGTACCGTGCGGATAATGGTCAGCGCTTCCTCATTGCTGTGGGCTTCATCAATAAAGGAGCGGTCGAGCTTGATCTTGCTGAACGGGAAGGACCGCAACGTATCAATCGAAGAATAACCTATGCCAAAGTCGTCGAGAGCGACGGAGACCCCATAGGACTTGATCTGGCGAAGCATGTGAAAGGCGCGCTCACGATCCTTCAGGATGGCCGTCTCCGTGAGTTCCAGCTCCAGCCTATGTGGGGCAAGTCCCGTTTCCAGAAGCACGCTCATGACGAGCTTGGGCAGATCGCCAGCGGCAAACTGGACTGCGGACAGGTTGACGGCGACTTTGCAGGCTGGTTCCCATGAGGCCGCGGCGGTGCATGCCGTGCGCAGCACCCACTCCCCAAGTTGCAAGATAAGGCCATTCTCCTCCGCGAGCGGAATAAAGTCTGAAGGCGGGATGAAACCATGCTCGGGATGGTGCCAACGCAAGAGGGCTTCGTAGCCCGTGACCTCTCCAGTAGAGACCGAGGTCTGTACCTGGTAGTGGATTGAAAGTTGATTGCGCGACAGCGCTTTGCGCAAATCAGCCGCCATGCAGCGACGTGCTTTGACGGCCGTGTCCATGCCTGCTTCATAGAAGCAGACGCGTTTTTCCGTTAGTTGCGACTTCGCCCGGTACATTGCAAGGTCTGCGTTGCTGACGAGCGTTTCCTTGGTGGTCGCATCGTTCGGGTAGATGGCGACACCGAAGCTCGCGCCGGCAACAATTTGAGATTCGTCGACGTTGATCGGACTGAACATCACGGCTTCGAGACCTTTCAGGAACCTGTTGACGCCGGTTAGGTCTTTGTCCTCAATGCGGAAGAGGGCTGCAAACTCGTCTCCTCCAACGCGGGCGATAAACTCGCCCTTGTCCTCGCGAACGAGGTTTTTGAGCCGTATTCCAAGGTCGGTCAACACTTCGTCCCCCACATGATGGCCGCGTGTATCGTTGATTTCCTTGAACCGATTGAGATCGATCCCGATCATGGCGATCCTGATCTTTTGCGTATCGGCGACCGCAAGCTCACGATCCAGCTTCTCGTTGAAGTTCGCGCGGTTGGGGAGGCCGGTCAGAGCGTCGTACAAGGCCATTTGGCGAAGATGCTCAATGGTCTCGGCGCGTGTGCCGTTATCGATGAGGTAGCTGACCAGGCCGCAGGCAACGATGACGAAAGCCATGCCGGAAATCGCGATGGCCAGAGTCCAGAGGGAATCCGGATTGGAGAAGGATCCATCGACGAACATCGGCTCGATGCGGAATGCCGTCATGCCTGTGAAGTGCAAGACAGCAATGGCAAGGGTCAAGACCACTGCCATCAGGTTGCTGCCTTTTCGCATGCCAAAATGCAGTGCAGCCGAAGACAGCGCGACGGAGAGAAGGATGGAGGCGACGAGGTAGGTCGCGTCCCAGGATACGATGCCCTGCACACGATAGGCTATCATGCCGGTATAGTGCATGGTGGAGATTGCGAGACCGACGATCGCGCCGCCCAAGGCGGGCATGAGAAAATGCCGCTTGCTGATGGCTACTGCGAAACCGATTGCATTACCGAACACCACGGCCAGAAGCGAAACCACGGTCAACGGCAGATCGAAGCCGATCGGTACGCGCGCATCATAGCCGAGCATGGCGACGAAATGCGTGCACCAAATCGCCACGCCCGCGGAAAGTGCTGTCATTGCCTGCCAGCCCACGCGCTGTTTTCCGCTCGCTGTTATCGTCTTGCTGAAAAGCCGCGATGTCACCCATGACCCAGTGCCGCACAGCAAGACGGCCATCAGCACCAGCCAGATGTTGTGGTCATAGACGATGCATCCAAGCACAGTCATCATTACAGTCGCCTCTCGTTGTAAGGCGCTGCGTCAGCGCGAACGCAGCAACCGTGTACTGCGTTCGCAGGCCCATTGGCACTTATTGGTTTTACAACACAACGAGTTAATGATTCATATGTGGTCGGGGTTAAATTTTATAATATCTACAATGACTTATCTCAATCTAAGGTTGGTTTTTGCAGCTTGGGCGACGCATCCTCTGATAGAGTGTGGGTATTCCGAACGTAATTGGATCAGCTTGCCTTCATCTGTTTGATGAGCGCGTCATCGATCTCCTGAGCTCGCGAGAAAGCTGGGCGCTGCGCAAGACGCCCGAGATAATCGGTGAACGCCAAGCGCTTCTCCAGCGTGCCAAATTGCAGTCCCCAACCAATATGCGAGCCCACATAGACGTCAGCAGCTGTGAATTTTTCGCCAGCGATGAAAACAGTCTGTGTTACGGCGTATTCCAGGGTGTCCATAAGGTCCTCGAAGCGTCCGCAGCCCGCCATGCGATATTTGTCTTCCGGAATTTCAAAGCCCATAGCGCGGTTGGTGACGCCCATTTCCAGCGGACCAGCCGCGAAGAAGAGCCAGCGATAGTAGAGACCACGGTTGGAGCTTGGCGGGGCAAGCCCCTTTTCGGGAAAAGCATCTGCCAGATAGGCGCAGATTGCCGCGCATTCCGTCACGACCACGTCGCCATGCTTGATCGCTGGCACCTTGCCCATGGGATTGATCGCTTTGTACTCGCCAGCCTTCATATCGCTGTCAAAGCCGATGATTCTTGTATCGTACGGCGCGCCCACTTCCTCTAGCATCCAACGGATGATGCGTCCGCGTGACATGGGGTGGGTGTAAAATGTCAGATCGTTCATGTCTCTCTCCCTATTTGGTGATGGGAGTTTGCTCCGGCAGGACGACCTAATCAAGACAGCGCCCGGGGGCAAAAAGAAAACCCGGCGCGAAGGCCGGGTTTCCATCGATTTTGGAAGGGCAGGTGCCGATCAGGCAGCCATGGCCTTCTTGAGATTTTCGTCGATCTTGTCGAGGAAGGCGGTGGTGGAGAGCCAAGGCTGATCGGGTCCGATGAGGAGCGCGAGGTCCTTGGTCATGTAGCCGGCTTCAACCGTGTCGACGCAGACGGTTTCCAGCGTGGATGCGAACTTTGCCAGTTCTGCGTTGTCGTCCAGCTTGGCGCGGTGGGCTAGACCACGGGTCCATGCGAAGATCGACGCGATGGAGTTGGTCGAGGTTTCCTGGCCCTTCTGATGCTGGCGGTAGTGGCGCGTGACCGTACCGTGCGCCGCTTCTGCTTCCACCGTGCGACCGTCCGGAGACAGAAGAACCGAGGTCATCAGACCGAGCGAGCCGAAGCCCTGTGCGACGGTGTCCGACTGAACGTCGCCGTCGTAGTTCTTGCAGGCCCAGATGTAGCCACCGGACCACTTCAGCGCGGACGCGACCATGTCATCGATCAGGCGGTGTTCATAGATGATGCCTGCTTCGTCGAACTGCGCCTTGAATTCGCTTTGGTAGACCTCTTCGAAGATGTCCTTGAAGCGACCGTCATAGGCCTTCAGGATGGTGTTCTTCGTGGAGAGGTACACCGGCCACTTGCGCATCAGGCCGTAGTTCATGGACGCACGGGCGAATTCGCGGATGGAGTCGTCGAGGTTGTACATGGCAAGTGCCACGCCTGCGCTCGGAGCGTCGAACACGTCCTTCTCTATGACCTGGCCATCTTCACCGACGAACTTGATCGTCAGCTTGCCCTTGCCGGGGAACTTGAAATCGGTTGCCTTGTACTGGTCGCCAAAAGCGTGACGGCCGACAACGATCGGCTGGGTCCAGCCTGGGACCAGGCGCGGTACGTTCTTGCAGATGATCGGTTCGCGGAAAATGACGCCGCCCAGAATGTTACGGATCGTGCCGTTCGGGCTCTTCCACATCTGCTTGAGGTTGAATTCCTGCACACGGGCTTCGTCCGGCGTGATCGTCGCACACTTGATGCCGACGCCGTGCTTCTTGATGGCGTGCGCCGCGTCGACGGTTACCTGGTCGTTGGTCGCGTCGCGGTTTTCGACGGAAAGGTCGTAGTATTCGATATCGAGATCGAGGTAAGGCAGGATCAGCTTGTCCTTGATGAGCTGCCAGATGATACGGGTCATTTCGTCGCCGTCGAGATCGACGACCGGATTGGCTACCTTGATCTTTGTCATGAATTCCTCACCTTCGAGAGCGGTTGCGCCCAATCGAGCGCCATAAGGGCAAATATCCCGTGGCGCTATAGCATTGCGAGCGTCAGAGGCAAAGCCGTCGGCCGGTTTTTTTGGCTTCACCAAAACGCGTTTGCTGCATTGCCAAAATGCGCTTGCTGATTAAATTCAGGCGAATCGCTTACGTTGGGTAAGCTGAAGTTTCAGGACGTCATCATGCAGAAGATTCTGCTCGCCATTGCCGCAATGTTCATTTCCTCCAGCGCCTTTGCCGCCGACCCGACCGAGCCAGTGAAGAAGGTTATGGACATCACAGTGAAGAACTGGTCCGGCGAGGCGGACGACTGGAAATACATCTTCGACGAAGATCTACTGACGACGCTTTTCAGCAAGTCCTTCATCGCTCAGTACCGTGAAGCCTCCAAGAAACCTGCCTATGAAGCAGAGTCCGGCGAGAAGGGAGACCCTTTCGGTTACGATGTAGTGACCAATTCTCAGGACGGTTGCCCGTTGCAGGACGTCAACATCTCGGCAGCGCCGCCCAAAGACGGCGTGAGCGACGTGACAGTCAAGTTCAAACTCTGGGCCTGCATGGATGAGGCGGAGATGAAGAAGACGGTCGATCAGGTCAATTTCGATGTGATCGAGGAGGACGGCAAGCCGGTCATCAACGACATACACCGCGTTGGCGACGAAGGTCGCGATTCCCTGCAGCAGGAGATGACCAACATCATCAAAGGCGAATAAGCCGTCTTTCGCGCCCGCTTGCCTTTGATTTGCGCGGAAAACTGTGCCAGTGAAGCCCAAAAAATGGAAGGCGACTATGGCAGGTACAAATAGCGATCTCGAACTTATTGCCGAAGGCCCGGCCATCATCCTGGTCGAGCCTCAGCTCGGCGAAAATATCGGTATGGTGGCGCGTGCCATGGCCAATTTCGGTCTTGCCGAGTTGCGTCTGGTCAATCCGCGTGATGGCTGGCCAAGTGAGAAGGCCCGCGCTGCGGCCTCGAAGGCAGATCACGTCATCGATGCCACCAAGGTTTATGAGACCCTGGAAGACGCCATCCGCGACCTTAACTTTGTCTACGCAACGACTGCCCGCGAACGCTATGGTTTCAAGCCGGTGCGATCCCCTGTCACTGCGACCGAAACTCTACGCGCCAAGTTCAAGGCGGGCGAAAAGACTGGAGTTCTCTTCGGTCGCGAACGTTGGGGACTGACCAACGAGGAAGTAGCGCTTGCCGATGAGATTGTCACATTCCCCGTCAATCCGGCATTCGCTTCATTGAATATTGCCCAAGCCGTCCTGTTGATGTCCTATGAATGGATGAAATCCGGCATGGAGGATCTTGCGGAGACGGCGTTCGATTCCGTTCAGCAACGGCCTTCCACCAAAGCGCAGGTTTTCGGCCTGTTCGATCAGATCGAAGAGGCGCTGGATGCGCGTGGATATTTTCATCCGGCTGAAAAAAAGCCGAAAATGGTGGACAATCTGCGGGCTGTTCTGTCACGGCGTGGTTTCACCGAGCAGGAAATCAGCGTGTTTCGCGGCGTGATCAAGTCGCTCGATGCCTTTCCGCGCCGCTGGCCGAAAGGGGCAGGCAAGGGCGCCGAAGGCGAGGGGACCTCAAAGAATGGCTCTGGCGACAACGACTGACGTTTCTCTATCCAAGCCGATTCTCGTTTTCGATTCTGGCATTGGCGGGCTGACGGTTCTGCGTGAGGCGCGGGTGTTGATGCCCGAGCGAGGCTTCATCTATATCGCTGACGATGCGGGCTTTCCCTATGGGGGCTGGGAAGAGGATGGTTTGCGCCAGCGCATCCTTACCTTGTTTGCTGACCTGCTCGAAACGTATCAACCGGAACTGTGCATCATTGCCTGCAACACCGCTTTCACGCTTGCAGGCGCCGATTTGCGGGAGGCTTTTCCCGACATGACGTTCGTCGGGACGGTTCCGGCCATCAAGCCAGCGGCAGAACGTACACGTTCGGGCCTGGTTTCGGTTCTGGCGACGCCCGGCACGGTCAAGCGGGCTTACACCCGCGATCTTATTCAGTCCTTTGCCTCTCAATGCCATGTCACGCTGGTGGGTTCTGAGAACCTTGCCAGAATGGCGGAGAGCTGGATCAGAGGCGAAACTGTCTCGGACGAGGCGGTGCTTGCTGAAATCTCGCCCTGCTTCATCGAGGACAAGGGCAGGCAAACAGATATCGTCGTACTTGCCTGTACCCATTATCCCTTCATGGCAAATCTGTTTCGCAAGCTTGCGCCCTGGCCGGTGGACTGGCTCGATCCTGCCGAAGCCATTGCTCGGCAAGCGCGCCGCAAGGTAAAGGTGTTGCCGGGCGTGGACCACCCGGAAGGCTTCGATTTTGCGGTTTTCACGTCTGGTCGTCCGGATTTCACCACACGACGATTAATGCAGGGCTTCGGTTTGAGGACGGCGTCAGGCGAAGATCGCGCCTAAATCCGCCGGTTTTGTCGGTCATTCGGATGTCCTTATCCGTTGATGTGACATTTTTGCACTCACAAACCGTTGATTGATACAATTCGAGATTGAACCTCTTGCGGATAGACCGGAGCTGTGTCACAAAAATCAGGCCCGTAACTCAAAAACAGGAGGCGTTGAATGACCACATTTAAGCACACACGCCTCTATGGGCCCGTTTCCTCCGTATCTCCGGTATCTTCCGGACATTTGCTGCGCGGAAACCGACGCGGAATGGCGATTTAAGCTTTTCGCTGCCTTGTCAGGCTTTTCACTATACATCACGGTGTGTCGACTAGTCTTCTGAACGCGTAGGCTTTTCTTCGCAGGCAGTTTCCGCACGCCTTTTTTCATCACAAGAGGACCTGGTTGCTTTTCTGCGCCGGGACGGATGACTTATGTCTAAACAACAATCTTTGAGTGTAAATGATCTATCGAAAGCCGTTGACGAACTGGTTCGGACCTTTGGCGTTGGAGCCACCTTGAAAGCGGTGCTGCTTGGTATGCTGACCCGTCAGCGGACAAAAAATCATGCGGCGCACCTGTCGGATCGCATGAGACGCGACGTTGGCCTCCCTGTCAGAGAGCCTGTGCCGGGCGAGCCGCTCGTGCCGCCCTGGTTTCCGCGGTTCTAAAGCGATCTAGGCAAGAGTGCGACGCATCCTCGCGGTAAAGTGCGCTGGCGAACTGAAGCCGTCCACGTCGGTGGAGACTCTAAGTCATCGCTCGACGCTAAAGGATCGCTTAGTCAGAGGTCTCTCCGGTCAACGTCGGTTGGCTGGAGTTCCTCTGGCGAGGAGACAATCGTGTCGCGATCTTGCTTTCGATGTCTGCTTTTTTGGGCAGGTCGGCTTCCAAAACCACTGCATGCTTTTGCGGGACGTGCTTCAAGCCCTCACGCTATTCTTGCTGTGGCTGCGCGCCTTTCAATGCGGGATTTTTCAAGTCGATGCGGCTGGTTTCTTCCGGGAGGAATTGGGGACCGACAACACGGACCTTGCTGTTCTTCGGATCGTAATCGCGTTCTGGAACAGGGGCGGCCTTGGCTTCCTCTTGTGGGGATGCGGGTTGATCTGCAGGCTTTTTGGTCTCAGGCTGGGGAGAGGGAATGCGGGTGATGCCCGAGTAGGGCTGGGTAGACGGCGTCTCGTTCGAAGAGGAATGATTTGGCAGAGATTGAGGTGCGCTCGCCTGCTGCTCCTGCCGCTTCATTTCCTGATGATAGGCAGCCATGTTGCAACTGCATGACGCAGAGCGCGAAGACGGCGAGCCGTTTCGGTAGGCGAAAGCGGTCGGCATCGACTTATAGGGCTGGCCGGTCTTTGCCGACACCATGTCGGAGCTCTCCTGTCCCACCATGGCATGATAGAAAAGTTCCGTTTCGGTTCCCGGGCACATCCGCTCGCATTGGGCCGCCTGCTCCGGGAAATCCTGCGGAGATGCATTGGACGAGATCGGGAAGAAGGCCCCGTCGCATGTGCGTACACAAAGCGTCCTCAGTTCGCCTTGAACCTGTATGTCGGGACCGGGCGCATAGCCATTGCCCCAGCCATCATCGTCGCGGAGCGGGTCAGTATAGTCGCGCGGCTGTGTATCGGGCAGAGGATCTATTGAGGCATAATCGGACGGACCTCTGTCAAGGCAACCTTCTGCCTCAAGTGCCGCCATGATGCGGTCTTGTCGGTCTGCGTCAACGTTGCGCCGTTGCGAAAGCGCATGATTGCGGTCTTGCTCGATCATGTCCCGCTCGACTTCGGCCTGCGTCAACGCATCGGTGATTTCCAGGCACAGATCGGTGTTGGGGTTGCCATAAACGATGACGCTGCCGGATGAGCAGCCATAGCGTCGCAGATCGTTCTTGATGCGGCGTATGACGAGATTCTGCTGCGTCAGCGCATTGGCGAACCGTCGCACCTCCGACGTGTTGCCGATGACCTGCGTGGAGTTTGAGGGTTGTCTGAGCTGCGCCTCAAGCGTTTCGCAGATGTCCTGTGCCTGCGTCGTAAGCGGGGCAACGAGGCAGGCGGCCAGCACAGAGCAGATAAGCCGGATGCTGCGTGGCGAAACAGGTAAAGCGGATTTATGCAGGCCGGTCAGCATTCAGTCGGCATCCTTCTCAACATCAATCACGAACGCGCGCAGCATGATTAAGTTCAGGATAGCATAGGGCTGTGCCGCAATGCGGCAACAGCAGTTTCAAAATTGCGTTAATTGGAAATCACGCAATGTCGGGCGGCCAAAGTCCTCACGCAGAGGGATGAGACGCCTGCACGGCGGCGAGCGCTGCCATATTGACCACACCGCGAGACGTGACGGTCGGTGACAGGATGTGGGCCGGAAGCGCGGTACCGAGCAGGATCGGGCCGACATGCAGTCCTTCCGTCATGGTGCGAACGATGCCAAGCGAGATATTGGCCGAATCGAGGTTCGGAAACACCAGGAGGTTCGCTTCGCCGGAAAGCGCGCTGTTCGGCATGGCGCGTTTGCGCAGAATTTCCGAAAGCGCTGAGCCACCCTGCATTTCGCCATCGATTTCCAGATGCGGCGCTGCATCGCGAACGAGTTGCAATGCAGCGCGCATCTTGCGGGCGCTGGCAGAATCACGCGATCCGAAGTTTGAATGGCTGGCAAGCGCGATCTTTGGCGTGATGCCGAAGCGCTTGATTTCCTTGGCCGCCAGCATCGCCATCTCGGCAATGTCTTCAGAGCTTGGATCGTAGTTGACGAAGGTGTCCGTCATGAACAGCGCGCCGCGCTGCGTGATCAGCAGACTGAGGCCAGCGAAGGACTGCACGCCTTCTTGCTTGCCGATGATCTGGTTCACGTCACGCAAGTGCCGGTCGAACCGGCCTTCAAGACCGCAGATCAACGCATCCGCCTCGCCGCGCTTGACGGAAAGCGCGCCGATGACCGTGCTGTTTGTGCGTATGATCGTGCGGGCTGCTTCCGGATTGATGCCGGCGCGACCGACAAGCGCGAAGTAGTCGTCGACATATTCACGGTAGCGCGGATCGTCTTCGGGATTGACGACGGCGAAATCGGCATTCGGACGAATGCGCAGGCCAAAGCGCTTCAGGCGCGTTTCGATAATCTGCGGACGCCCGATCAGGATCGGAACACCTGTTCCTTCTTCGAGGAGAACCTGGGCTGCGCGCAGCACGCGCTCGTCTTCGCCCTCCGCAAAGATGATGCGCTTCTTTTCCGCGCTCTTGGCGCTGTTGAAGATCGGCTTCATGATGAAGCCGGAGCGCCACACGAACCGGTTCAGCTGGTCGAGATAGGCGTCGAAATCCGTGATCGGTCGCGAAGCGACACCGCTTGCGGCAGCCGCGCGGGCAACCGCCGGCGCGATACGCAGGATAAGACGCGGATCGAAAGGTGACGGAATGAGGTAGTTCGGGCCGAAGACCGGAGTTTCCTCGCTGTAGGCCTTGGCCGCGACTTCGGAGACTTCCTCGCGGGCCAATTCGGCGATGGCGCGAACGGCTGCCATTTTCATTTCTTCATTGATGCTGGTTGCGCCACAATCCAGCGCACCGCGGAAGATGTAAGGGAAGCAGAGGACGTTATTGACCTGGTTCGGGAAGTCGGAACGGCCCGTGCAGATCATCGCGTCAGGGCGGGCAGCGCGCGCTTCATCCGGCATGATCTCAGGCTTTGGGTTGGCCAATGCCAGAATCAGCGGCTTTTCCGCCATCTTGGCCAGAAGCTCGGGCTTGAGAACGCCAGCAGCCGACAGACCAAGGAAAACATCGGCGCCTTCGATGGATTCGGCCAGCACGCGCTTGTCGGTCTTTTGCGCGTAGATTTCCTTCCATTCGTCCATCAGCGTGTTGCGGCCTTCGTAGACGAGGCCCTCAATATCATGGACCCAGATGTTTTCCCGCTTTGCGCCCATCTCAACAAGTAGGTTGAGGCAGGCGAGAGCCGCTGCACCGGCACCGGAGGCAACGATCTTGACGTCGGAAAGAGACTTGCCTGCAAGTTCCAGAGCATTGGTCACGGCTGCGGCAACGATGATGGCCGTACCATGCTGATCGTCGTGGAAGACCGGGATGTTCATCTTAGCGCGCAGCTGGCGCTCGACTTCGAAACACTCCGGCGCCTTGATATCTTCGAGATTGATACCGCCAAAGGTCGGCTCCAGCGCCGAAATGGTAGACACCATGTCGTTGATGCCGGGCGCCTCGATTTCGATATCGAAGACGTCGATGCCGGCGAATTTCTTGAAGAGGACGGCTTTGCCTTCCATGACGGGCTTTGATGCCAACGGCCCGATATTGCCCAGACCGAGGACGGCGGTGCCGTTGGAAATCACCGCCACAAGGTTGGCGCGTGCGGTATATTCCGCTGCCGTTTCAGGATTCTCATGGATAGCAAGACACGGGGCTGCGACCCCTGGCGAATAGGCAAGTGCCAGATCTCGCTGGTTGCCGAGCGGTTTGGATGCTTGGATTTCAAGTTTTCCGGGGCGAGGATAGCGGTGGTAGAAAAGCGCCTGCTCATCCAGATCCGCATTGCTCGTGCTCTTGCTTGGCGTCGTGCCCTTGTCCTGAGAACTCATCTTTTCACCGCTTATTTCAATTATCGTGAAGGTCTTTGCATACAACAAACATACCGGTGGTACAGCCGTTTATTTGGCGGGTGGTATGCAAAAGCGTAAATGTCGCTATTCGCAAAAAGCCAGGACCCCGGCCATCGAAGTGCCGCTTTGTCATCTTGCTGAAACACGAGTCTGGTTTTCCAAGAGCTGAAAGATTTCCAAACGCCTTTCCTGAGACGAGGGGACGAATTCATGGCTGCTGAGACCGAAACCAGACACTTCCGGACGCTCTTCATTTCCGATGTGCATCTTGGCTCGAAAGCAGCCAAGACGGATTTTCTCTTGGACTTTCTGAAGTATCACGAGGCGGATACGATCGTTCTCGTCGGTGATATCATCGATGGTTGGCGTCTTCGGCGCAGCTGGTACTGGCCGCAGGGCTGCAACGACGTAGTCCAGAAGCTTCTGCGCAAAGCGCGTAAGGGTGCGCGCATCGTCTACATTCCCGGAAACCATGACGAATTCCTGCGCGAATTCCCCGGTACGCATTTCGGCGGCATCGAAGTCGCCGAGCGCATGATCCATGAGGCTGCAGATGGACGAAAATATCTCGTGCTGCATGGAGACGAGTTTGATGTCGTGGTGCGCAATGCGCGTCTTCTCGCCTATCTTGGTGACTGGGCTTACGATGCCGCCATTGCCGTTAATGTCGCCATTGCTGCCGTGCGCCGCCGCATTGGCCTGCCATATTGGTCTTTTTCGGCCTGGGCAAAGCTGCAGGTGAAGCACGCGGTGAACTTCATCGGTGAGTTCCAGCGCGTCGTGGCGGATGAGGCGCGCCGCAACAAGGTGGATGGCGTGATCTGCGGTCATATTCACCATGCAGTGATGGAGGATATCGACGGTATCCGCTACATCAACACCGGCGACTGGGTGGAAAGCTGCACGGCGATTGCCGAAAACATGGACGGCACCTTCGAACTTATCACTTGGATGCAGACCAGCGACAAAACCGTAGAGCCAAAGCTTGGCCAGTTGGAGCCGGTCGCATTTCCCAAGATGATCAGTTCGAAAGCCGCATAAGAAGGTCTTCCGCGGCTCGCGTTTTTATCCCCAAAGTTCCGGCCGCGGAGGATGTACGAGCGATCCTTCATAGACAAGACTTGGTTCGCGTTCCCTTGCAAGCAGCAGCGGACCGTCGAGATCTGCGAACGCCGCATCCTGAGCCAGTAAAACGGCGGGCGCCATGGCGAGAGATGTGCCCAGCATGCAGCCAACCATGATCGTGTAGCCCAGCCGTTCGGCCTCCTGTTTCATCACGATCGCTTCTGTAAGACCACCTGTTTTGTCGAGCTTGATATTGATCGCGTCGTAACGATCTTTCAGCGACGCCAGATCCTTTGTCAGATGAACGCTTTCATCGGCGCAGATCGCCACAGGGCGGCGGATTTTCGCCAGAATATCGTCTTTACCAGCAGGCAGAGGTTGTTCGATGAGAGAGATTTCGAGTTCCGCGGCAATAGCCATGTGGCGCTCGATATTGTCTTCATCCCATCCTTCGTTTGCATCCACGATGATTTTCGCGTCAGGCGCCGCCGCACGGACGGCGCGCAGTCGAGCCTCGTCATCCTGCGTTCCCGTCTTGATTTTCAGCAAGGGGCGATGGGCGTTTTCTCTGGTCTTCGCCGCCATGGTTTCCGCATCCGCGAGCGAAATCGTATAGGCAGTCAGAATCGGCTTTGGCGGCGCAGGAAGAATGAGCGAGGAGGCAGGTTGACCCGTGAGCTTTGCGTCCAAGTCCCATAAAGCGCAATCCACGGCGTTGCGCGCGGCGCCCGGTTTCATCGCCTGCTGCAGGTGTTGTCTGTCCAGGCCCGATGCAATTGCTTTTGCGGCCGCGTCGATATCTGCCAGAACCCCTTCTATCGTCTCGCCATAGCGGGCATAGGGTACGCATTCGCCCTGACCTTTGATGCCATCCTGCGTAATAGCGCAGGTGACGACGTGGATTTCCGTGCGGCTTCCCCGGGAAATGGTGAAGCTTCCTGCAACTGGAAAGGTATGTGCTGTGGCTTCGAGGTAACGGCCCATAAAAATTGCCTTATAGTTGGGGGTAAATGCGTGGAACCCGCAAAATTTCTATCCATTTACGGAGCACCGCTGTGGCTTGCTGGTCCGGCAAACGATATGAATCGTTAAGAGAATCTTTCAATAAGCTGCATTCGCGCGGAGAAATATGCAAGAACAGCAACCAGGCAAGCAGGTGGAACCGGCTGCAATCTCGGCGGATGACGGCGCGGAACGCGGCGGCGCGCGCTATGTGCTGACCGGATCCTGGCGTAATGCCAATATCTCTGCCGTACTGCCTGAACTCGACAAGCTCGAAAAAGCTGCATCCGGCGCAATCAAGATTGACCTTTCCGGCATCGACAATATCGATACGACGGGCGCCTGGGTTTTGCATCGCCTGCGCAGTCGTTTGGAAGCATCTGGCTCTGAGGTGAGCTTCGAGGGCAACGAGAAGGTCGAGGAGATCATTACCTCGCTTCCCGATGAAGCGCCGCTGCCGCCGAAGGATACGCAAAAGCGCAGCATTGCCAGCCGTATCTTCGATCCGGTCGGACGCAATGTCGTGCAGGCAGGTTCTGACTTTCTGGCGGGCATGTATATTCTGGGTTCCGCGGTGCGTGGCGCGCAGATGAAGCTCGGACGAGGGCGCGGCGTATCGCCTGCCGCCATCGTCAACCAGGTTGATAATATGGGCGTGCGCGCCGTGCCGATCATCGTGCTGATGTCGTTTCTGATCGGCGCGATCATCGCGCAACAGGGTGCTTTTCAGCTTCGCTATTTCGGCGCTGAAGTGTTCGTCGTCGATCTCGTCGGCATTTTGCAGTTGCGCGAAATCGGTGTCCTGTTGACTGCCATCATGATCGCTGGCCGTTCAGGCAGCGCCATTACCGCCGAAATCGGCTCGATGAAGATGCGTGAGGAAATCGACGCGTTGAAGGTCATCGGTCTCAATCCCGTTGGCGTCCTCGTCTTTCCGCGTCTCGTGGCGCTGACAATCGCTCTGCCGCTTTTGACGATCATCGCAAACTTTTCCGCCCTGTTTGGCGCCGCGGTGGTGTCGCTCCTTTATTCTGGCATTACTTTTGAGGTCTTCCTGTCGCGTCTTCACGCCGCCGTCGAAAGCTCAACGATTGCGTCCGGCATGATCAAGGCGCCATTCATGGCACTGATCATCGGAATCGTAGCGGCTGTCGAGGGCATGAAGGTCGGTGGTAGCGCGGAATCGCTCGGCAAGCACGTCACGTCGTCCGTGGTGAAGTCGATCTTCGTGGTTATTCTTGTGGATGGCCTCTTCGCCATCTTCTACGCAGCCATCGATTTTTAAGGAGAAGGCTGTGGATCAACCAGAACAAGTTCCGGATAGCCAAGAGAGCAAGAAGGACCGCGAAGTCGTCCTGTCCGTCGAGGGCGTGACCGTCAGCTTCGGCGACAAGGTCGTGCTCGACAATCTCGATCTCGATGTCTATCGCGGTGAAATTCTAGGCTTCATCGGGCCGTCCGGTGCCGGCAAGTCGGTGTTGATGCGCACTGTGCTGCGGCTCTTGCCGCGCCAGGCCGGCACCATCAAGATTCTGGGGACTGATTATGACAAGGCATCGGACGAGGAGCGCATGTCGCTCGACACGCGTCTTGGCGTGCTTTTCCAGCAGGGTGCTCTCTTCTCCGGTCTGACTGTGAAGGAAAACATTCAGCTGCCTATGCGCGAATATCTCGACCTGCCGCAGAAGCTCATGGATGAGCTTGCTGCGCTGAAGATAGAAATGGTTGGCCTGAAGCCGGATGCCGGTGACAAATTTCCATCTGAACTTTCAGGCGGCATGATTAAGCGCGCCGCGCTTGCGCGCGCTCTGGCGCTCGATCCGGATCTGGTTTTTCTGGACGAGCCGACATCGGGTCTCGACCCGATCGGTGCTGCAGAATTTGATATGCTGATTGCGCGCTTGCGCGATTCGATGGGGCTGACCGTCTATATGGTCACCCACGATCTCGACAGTCTGTTTTCAGTCTGCGACCGCATTGCCGTTCTCGGCAACAACAAGGTGGCAGTCGAAGGTACACTCGAGGATATGTTCAACAACGACGATCCCTGGGTCCAATCATATTTCCGCGGAAAGCGGGCTCGCGCAGTCGTCCTTCCGGATGGCACGCAACAGATTCCGGGGAGTAACGGATAGGCATGGAAACCAAGGCGAATTACACCATTGTTGGTATTTTCACGCTGATCGTGGTCGCGGCGGCATTCGGCTTCGTCTACTGGATGGCCGAGTTCGGTCGCGGCGGTCCGACGGCTCAGTTGACGATCCGTATTCCCGGATCGGCAAACGGCTTGTCCGTTGGTTCGCCGGTGCGGTTCAACGGTATCCCGGTGGGTACGGTGCGTGGTCTTTCGATCGACCGGGACGATCCGGCCTACTCGATTGCCTATACGGAAGTGCAGGCAGATGCACCCGTGTTCCCATCGACCCGCGCCGTCCTTGAAATTCAGGGCCTGACGGGTGCTGCCTATATCGAGCTTTCCGGCGGTCGCAGCAATGAGGAACGCATTCTCCAGAAATCCTTCGAAACCGGCGTACCTGCCGAACTGACGGCGGATCTGTCGAGTGTGACGAACCTGTTGGCCACAGCCGACAAGATATTGAAGCGCGCCGATGGCGCGATCGGTGAATTGCAGGGCTTCGTTCAGGACGCTCGTGGTCCGCTAACGGAGACTGTTCGCAACGCCGAGAAGTTTTCCGCTGCGCTCGCTTCCAACTCCGATGGCATCGAAAACTTTCTGGAAAGCCTGAGTTCTCTTTCGACGACTGTTCAGTCCGTCTCCGTTCGCCTGGACGGTACGCTGACGGCGGTCGAAGATCTGGTGAAGGCGGTGGATTCGCAAAAGATCGATTCGATCCTGACCAATGTCGACAAGGTTACAGCCGACGTGGCTGCTTCCTCCAGCGGCATTCAGACAGTGATGGAAACAGTGCAGCGCACGTCAGCCAATTTCGAACAGGCAAGTGCTGACGTGCAGACCGTGATCAAGCGCGCCGACGCGTTGTTGGCCTCTGTCGATGCGGCGAAGGTGAGCAATACCGTGGAAGATGTTTCGGCAGCGACCGCCGATGCCCGCCAGGCCATCTCCACCTTCCGCCAGATTGCCGATGACGTGGGAACACGTCGTCAGGACATCGATCAGGCTATTGCCGACTTTACCGACATGTCTCGCAAGCTGAACATGGCATCGAACCGCGTTGACGGAATTCTGGCGAAAGTCGACGGCATGCTCGGAACCGATGACGCCAATTCGCTTTTTGCCAAGGCGCGCGAGACACTCACCTCGTTCAAGGCTGTGGCCGACAACCTCAATGCGCGTATCGGTCCGATTGCCGACAATCTGGCGCGGTTCTCGAATGGGGGTCTGAGAGATTTGCAGGCGCTGATCAGCAGCACACGGCAGACGGTGGACAATCTGAACAGCACGATCACCAATTTCGACCGCGATCCGCAGCGTCTGATTTTCGGTGGCGAGAACGTAAAACAATATGATGGCCGGACACGGCGCTGATGGGGGTTAGTGATTCCATGATTTTGCAGATGCCTCGCCGGAAAAACGCCCCGGTCTCGACGAAGTTTGCCGTGATGATGCCTCTGCTGGGAGCGCTTTTGGCTGGATGCGGCGGCGGTGCGACGAACGATACGTTCGATCTCTCGGTTTCACCCGCGCCAGTCACGCAGGCGCCATCACTGAAATCGCGCCAGTTGCTGGTCGCTGAGCCGACAGCTCTCAAGGCGCTCGACAGCGAGAACATCGTCGTGAGGCTGTCGAACTCCGAAGTCCAGTATTTGGCCAAGTCGCAATGGAGCGACCGTCTTCCGCGCATGGTGCAATCCAAGCTGGTCGAAGCCTTCCAGGATACCGGCAGGCTGGGCGGCGTGGGACGTCCGGGGCAGGGGCTTGCAATCGACTATCAGGTTGTGACGGATATTCGTGCCTTTGAAGTCGACACAAAGAACAACGTCGCCAACATTGAGATTTCGGTACAGTTGTTGAATGATCGCAACGGGACGGTTCGGGCACAGGATGTGTTCCGTGCAAGCGCTCGCGTCAGCGGTACGGGGAACGCCAACTTCGTCAAGGCCCTGGACGCGGCCTTTGCATCTGCATCTCGCGAGATCGTTGCCTGGACGTTGAAGGCTCTGTAATCGGCACCTGAGGTCTCAGAATTAACGCCGCGACATCATCCGATGCGCGGCGTTTTTTTGTACAATTCGCTATGCGGGAAGCCCGAAGTATTACTTGGCCGCGGCTTCTTTCTGCCATTCCGGCAGGGGAAAGATCGCATCATAGGCCCAGTTGAAGACGAAGGCGTAGACCACGTAGAACAAGGCAAAGGACACGTCCATGATCAGCGCGTGGATAATGCCGATGCCGAGGTACCAGGCGATAAAGGGCATCAGGACGATCAGAAGTCCGAGCTCGAAAAGAGCGGCATGGACAACTCTTATGGGTGTCGTCTTCAGCGTGGTGCCACGCAGGCGCTGCAAGATATGATCGAAACCCAGATTGTAGAGATAATTCCAAGCCGTCGCGACGGTTGCGCTGACAACACCGACGATGCCGATGTCGCTCATTGGCATGCCGAAAACAAGCGCGCCGAGCGGGACGACCAGAGCAAGGCCAATAATTTCGAAGCTAAGAGCGTGGCGGATACGATCGCCTATGCTGCGCATGGGAAACTCCCGAGATAATCACCGGGCCGTCCCGAATGCTTTTGCCGACATGGCCGAGGTCGTCCTCACAGGCCCGATATAAGGGCAAGCGGTTTTTGCTTCAAGTCTTTGCCTGTGCGGCGAACCACTCTGACAGCGTCAGAAACATAAAAAAAGCGCCCCATGAGAGACGCTTTTTTGTTTGGATTGTCCGAACGGTTTAGCGCTTGGAAACCGGAAGATAGTCGCGCTTGGGTGCGCCGGTGTAAAGCTGACGCGGACGACCGATACGCTGCTGCGGATCTTCGATCATTTCGTTCCACTGAGCGATCCAGCCGACTGTGCGGGCAAGAGCAAAAAGAACGGTAAACATGGTCGTGGGGAAGCCCAGAGCCTTCAGCGTGATGCCGGAATAGAAGTCGACATTCGGATAAAGCTTCTTCTCGACGAAGTAGGGGTCCGAGAGAGCGATCTTTTCCAGTTCGAGCGCGACCTGCATGATCGGATCGTCGGAATTTCCTGTCGCTTCCAGCACTTCATACATCGTCTTCTGCATGAGCTTAGCGCGAGGATCGTAGTTCTTGTAGACGCGGTGACCAAAGCCCATCAGGCGGAACGGATCGTTCTTGTCCTTGGCGCGAGCGATGTATTCCGGAATACGATCAACGGTGCCGATTTCGTTCAACATGTTGAGCGCTGCTTCGTTTGCGCCGCCGTGGGCAGGGCCCCAGAGGCATGCAATGCCGGCTGCGATACATGCGAAGGGATTTGCGCCCGAGGAACCGGCAAGACGAACTGTCGAGGTGGACGCGTTCTGCTCGTGATCGGCATGAAGAATGAAGATGCGATCCATGGCGCGTGCCAGAACCGGATCGACCTTATATTCTTCGCACGGCACCGCAAAGCACATGTGCAGGAAGTTCGATGCGTAATCGAGGTCATTCTTCGGGTAAACGAAGGGCTGGCCGATGTGATACTTATAGGCCATGGCCGCGATTGTCGGCATCTTGGCGATCATGCGCAGCGAAGCGACCATGCGCTGGTGCGGATCGGTGATGTCGGTCGAGTCGTGATAGAATGCGGACAGAGCGCCAACTGTGCCGCACATGACGGCCATCGGGTGGGCGTCGCGACGGTAGCCGGTGAAGAAGCGGCTCATCTGCTCATGCACCATGGTGTGACGCGTCACACGGGTGTCGAAGTCCTTCTTCTGTGCGGCTGTCGGCAATTCGCCGTAAAGCAGGAGATAGCAGGTTTCGAGAAAGTCGCCCTGTTCGGCAAGCTGCTCGATCGGGTAACCACGGTGCAGCAGAACGCCTTCGTCACCATCGATGTAGGTTATTTTGGATTCGCATGAAGCGGTCGAGGTAAAACCGGGATCGTAGGTGAAGGAGCCGGTGTGTTTGTACAGGGTGCCGATATCGACGACGTTGGGACCGATCGTACCTTCTCGTACTGGCAGATCGACCGTCTTGTCGCCGAGGGTCACTGTCGCGCTTTTTTCCGTCATACCATACCTCCGAATATGCAGGCGATGCGGGAGTGACGCATCGGCCAATTAAGCGTCAGGGATTTAGCTATATGATCCGCGCCAAGATGCCAAGCTATCCAAAAGGCAAATTGTGCATTGCAGAATTGGAATATGCTGATCTAATCGTTTTGCGCCTCAACTGTTTCATTTTAAGTCAATGCTTCCTTAATCGCTGCAGGCGATTGCAATCCGAATCTGCAAGCTGCAAACTGCTTGCAGGGGCTTAAGAGGGCGGCCATTGCAGGATTCGGGGGAACGGCAGCATTTTCGCTTGCTCGACACGCGCACGCCCGCAACGGGCGCGCCGGACGCATCGAGCTTACCCGTGACGGTGACGCCTAACGATATCGGGTCTTACGACGCGGTGCTCAGCCCGCCGCAGAACCCAGTCCAACGTATCGGCGCGGCTTTGTCGCGTTATGTGATCGAGGAACTACAGTACCGGCATGTCTTTCTATTCGTCCCGGTCTTCATTGCGGCCGGAGCGGCGCTTTGGTTTTGTTTGCCGGTTGCGCTCTCAGGTATCGCCCTATTCACAAGCGGTCTCTTCATCATACCGGCTGCGGTCGTCACACGTCACCGTCAGAGCGTTCTGTCATATCTGCTGGCTGCAGCAGCGCTTCTGTTGCTTGGAATGATACTCGCCGACCTGGAGACGCGCCGGGTGGGAACGGTCGTTCTGGACGGTGCCGTTACCACCACGATCAGTGGCACGGTGGAGCGGCGCGAAGTCGATGCTAAGGGTCACTGGCGCTATGTCATCGCACTGAAATCCACCAGCGATCCGATGCTGGCGCGATTACCTGACCGAATCTCCGTTCTTTCTCGCAGCCGGCAGGAGCCTGTTCCGGTCGGTGCAGGTATTAGCGGAAAGGCGCGCCTCTCTCCACCGTCCGGTCCGGCTCTTCCCGGCCTCAATGATTTCGCTTTCTCCGCCTATTTCGATGGCATCGGTGCCACTGGCTTCTTCTACAGCGCACCTGAGGCGTTGCCGTTGCCGGCAAGCGTCGAGGGAAGGTCGGGGTGGGTGCATGACGTCTCCTCCTGGCTCTACATGCTGCGTTCGGCGATTGCTGATAGGATACGCAGCGTGATCGGCGGCGATGCCGGTGCGTTCGCGGCCTCCGTTATCACCGACGAGAGAAGGGCAATCTCGGAGGAGACGATGGAGGCGCTGCGCGTTTCAGGGCTGGCGCATATTGTTGCCATCTCCGGGCTGAACATGGCGCTCGCATCCGGCATTTTCTTTGTCGGCATGCGTATGGCGTTCAGTCTATTTCCGGCTTTCTCGCAGCGCTGGCCAGTCAAGAAAATCTCCGCATTCGCAGCGCTCATGATGACGCTTGCCTATTACCTGATCTCCGGTTTTGCAGTCTCTGCCGAACGGGCGTGGTTGATGATGTCGATCATGCTGGCGGCCGTCCTCATCGATAGGCCGTCGATCAGCCTACGCAATGTGGCGCTGGCGGCGATCGTTATTCTCGTGATGTCTCCGCATGAGATTATGGGGCCCAGTTTCCAGATGTCCTTTGCCGCGACACTGGCGCTGGTTGCCGCATATGCGTTCTGGAGTAGATGGCGAGGGGACGGGGAGCGGCTTTTCATCGCGAGGCCACCGTTATGGATGGTGCTTTCCTCCAAACTCGGCGCTATCGTCGGCGGCGTCATCATAACCTCGCTGATCGGCGGGTTTTCCACTGCGATCTACTCCGTGGAGCATTTTCACCGCGTCACGACCTATGGGCTTGCCGCCAATCTTGCGGCCATGCCTGTGATGTCGCTCATCGTCATGCCGTTTGCTCTGGTGGCGATGCTGCTCATGCCATTCGGGCTCGATGCGCCTTTCCTCAAAGTGATGGGCTACGGCATGGCAATCGTTATCGATATTGCCAAAACAGTCGCAAGTTGGGGCGGAGATGCCACTATCGGGCGCCAGCATTCCTGGTTTCTCATCGTGTCGACAACGGGCTTTCTTCTGCTGACGTTGCTGCGCACGCGCCTTGCGCTTCTTGGGCTGCCGGTTCTCATCATAGGTTTTGGCCTTATGATCGCCGAGCAGCGCAAAACCAAGCCCGACCTGTTGATCTATGAGGACGGCGCGCTTGTGGCTTTTCGCAACGACGATGCCATCGCCACGACCAAGAGACAGGCAAGAGGTTTCGTCTATGACCAGTGGGAAAGAGCAGTGCCTTTGCCGCAGAAGCACATTGCCCCGCTTGTGCTGGATGACAAGGTTGCAAGGGCAGGCAACGACACGCAGCAGAAGGCGACACGTCGCCCGAAACCGCTGAGCGGCGAAGAGAGACAAAGCGCCCAGGCCAGAATGGTCACCGCTTTCGATCGAAGCAATCTCTTCACCTGTCAAAAAGACGCATGGTGCGCCGGACGCCATGGCAGTGGCGTCAAGGTTGCAGTTGTATCCAATACGGCCTTTGCCGGAACGGCTTGCGATGCAGCAGATATTGTCGTCACCACGCGCTTCGTGCCTTTTACCGAGTGCCGCTCAGGCGCGCTGCTGATCAGCGCAGCCACCTTGCGAAAAACGGGATCGCTAGAGCTTTGGCTGAACGCCAGCGAAGCGCCCGTCGCCAAGGCCCGGGCGTCGATGAATAGCCTGGAAAGAGCGTGGTCCGTGCATCGCGCTTATGACTGGCGCAGCAAGACGTTCGATACGCAGTTGCCGGACCATATCCGAAAGATGCTTGAGAAGCAGCCCTAGGTCCTTCGGTGTCAATTTGGAGATGAGCGCAAATCCTGGATGATTTCGCCTGACGCCAGGACTTCCTCTTCATGATCTGGATCACGCCATTGCTCAGAGAGCGCTGCTTGTTCCCATGCTTTCATCGCTGGCAGTGCGAGAAGGCGGGCTTTGTAGGCCTCAGCCTCCGGTGACAGAGCCGTTTCATAGGTCTTGAAGCGAAACGCGACTGGGCAGAAGAAGGCATCGACGGCTGTGAAGTTCTGGCCCGCCAAAAACGGTCCCCTGAACGTTTCAAGCCCCTGCTGCCAGAGGGCGTCGATGCGGGCTATGTCCTTCGTCAGCGCCTCAGTCTGTGCTTTTGATCTCACCCGCAGGCCAACATTCATGGGATGAAGATTGCGCAACGCTTGAAAGCCTGAATGCATCTCAGCAGTTGCAGAGCGCGACCATGCCCTGGCTTTCGCATTGCTTGCCCAAACTCCGTCATGACGCTCGGAAAGGTATTCGACGATCGCGAGCGAATCCCAGACGGTGATATTTCCATCCACCAGACAGGGTACCTTACCTGTGGGCGAGAAGTGGGTGAAGCGGTTCACTGGATCGGGATCGTTGAAGGGCACGAGCCTCTCTGCGAATGCGATTTGCAAGGTCTCCATCAGCACCCAGGGCCGAAGCGACCAAGACGAGTAGTTCTTGTTGGCTATGTAGAGTTCGTACATCCTTTTGTCTCCAAATGGTGATGCGTTTGTTCGCATGGCTTGATGGATTCCGGCGCTGGTTCACGTTGAAGCGCGTCCCAATCATTCAGATCCGCGCATATGCCCTCGTTCGATATTAGAGCGCCTCTCACTGCTGCATACCGTTGCGCAGTCTCATGCGGACAATGCTTGGGTTTTCTCGGTTGACAACATTTGTCAGTAATCTCGTAGCGCGGTCCCACAGGGAGTTACAGGCCGGATCACGAATGGCGGTCTTCACATTATTTGATGTGTCGGTCTGTCGAAGAGCAAAAACAGTCGTCGTGAGTGGTGGGATTTGAACTTCATTCGAAGTTCGGTGTTCGGTGGCTAGGTAACGTGGACTAGGAGGAATAACATGGTGGTGAGGTCTGGTGGCTGTGCCTGCGGCAAGGTAAGGCTATCTCTTGTCGGTCAGCCTTATCGTGTCGGGATTTGTCATTGCATGGATTGTCGCAAACATCATGGTGCGCTCTTTCTTGCCTCGGCAATTTTTCCAGAGGATGCCGTAACGATCGATGGAGACACTCGCAGCTACAATGGCCGCTTTTTTTGCCCCGATTGCGGTTCACCAGTTTTTGGCCGGAGCGGCGACGAAGTAGAGGTCAATCTCGGTTCACTCGATGAGCCGGATCAATTTGAGCCGACCTACGAGCTTTGGACAATCCGCCGTGAGGCATGGCTTCCGGATTTCCCCGCATTGCGCCGTTTCGATCGCGATCGGAAATCGACAGGCCGAACCGAAGAAGGGCGATAGACCCGTGCAGTTTCATTGTCCCATCATTGCTTCTGTCTCCGTTGACGCGCGGAATACAAAAAAAGCAGGCGATGACCTGCTTTTTTGGTTTTGTTCTGAGATTACTGCGCTCAACCGGTCCGATGTAGGGGTGCCTTCAGTCACCGGTCAGTGATAACGGCGAATGAGACCCACAAGTTTGCCCTGAATTTTGACCCTGTCGGGCCCAAAGATACGGGTTTCATAGGCCGGGTTCGCGGCCTCCAGGGCTATCGAAGCACCCTTGCGGCGGAACCGTTTCAACGTCGCTTCCTCATCATCCACAAGAGCGACGATGATGTCTCCAGGATTGGCCGTGCTGCCGTTGCGGATGATCACGGTGTCTCCATCGAAGATGCCGGCCTCGATCATGGAGTCACCCTTGACTTCCAATGCGTAATGTTCACCCGTTCCGATCATGTCCACCGGCACGGCAACATCGTGGGTATTGTTCTGAATGGCGGAGATCGGAACACCGGCAGCGATGCGTCCCATCACAGGAACGGTGACCGCGCTTGAAATCGCATCATTTACTGGCTTCGGGGCAGGGGCAGGTTCCGGCGCTTTCGGCTTTCCGAGGCTGCCCTCGATCACGCTTGGGGAGAATCCACGTACGGGCTTCTGCGCGGGTGCGGAATAGGCTTCCGGGAGTTTGATAACCTCCAGCGCTCTTGCCCGGTTCGGCAGACGGCGGATGAAGCCGCGCTCCTCCAAGGCGGTGATCAGACGGTGAATACCGGATTTGGAAGCGAGGTCCAGGGCATCTTTCATCTCATCGAAAGACGGCGGCACGCCGGACTCTTTCATTCGTTCATGAATGAATAGGAGCAGTTCCTGCTGTTTGCGCGTGAGCATGAGAAAACCCTTGGAATGCGTTGCGAAGATTCGCGAAACAAATACAGAACGGACACTATATGTTCCATATGTGTTCTGCAATCCCTTAAAATTCCGCAAACGTTCGGGCTTGCCGTTTTGCTGTCCTGTTTCCGCGCAAATGTGGAAGCTTGCCGCTAGGAATATGACAGCATCCTCCTGAACACGACGATGGCGAGCAGCAGGTTGATCGCTCAGCTTGGTTAGAAGCGCGTCTCGCAGGACGAGTAAGGAGCAGGCCGAAGCCAGCGTGCGAAGAAGGCCTGGAAGGCATCGTAACCGGCCCAACTTTCTCTGGAGGTGAGAACAGCGAGAATGTCTGTCGCATGTTGCTGGCGCAAGGTATCAAGCCTGAAGAGCTGGAAAATCGATTCCGATTTTCGGGCTGATGTTGTAAGGCCTTTGCATGCTCGCAAAGTTGCGGTTGCCGGCGATGTCCGGCGCATGAGTCGTGAGGAATGAGATGACTGTAAAGAACAATTTGAAAGTGGTCGCTGGCGAGGGAAAAGGCGCTGTCTCCTTCTCCAACACGGAGCGGTTTTCGCTGATTGCCGGCCCGTGCCAGATGGAAAGCCGCGACCATGCTTTCATGATTGCCGGCACGCTTCACGAATTGTGCGCCAAGCTCGGCATCGGGCTGGTTTACAAGTCCTCTTTCGATAAAGCGAACCGTACTTCTCTTTCCGGCAAGCGCGGTATCGGCCTCGACAGGGCCATGGAAATCTTCACCGACCTCAAGAAAGAGTTCGGCTTTCCGGTGCTGACCGATATCCACACGGAAGAGCAGTGCGCCGTTGTAGCGGAGACCGTCGATGTCCTGCAAATCCCGGCGTTTCTCAGCCGTCAGACCGATCTTCTGGTGGCCGCCGCAAAGACCGGACGGGTCATCAACGTGAAAAAGGGGCAGTTTCTGGCGCCCTGGGATATGAAGAACGTCCTTTCAAAATTGAATGAGAGCGGCAATCCAAATGTTCTTCTCTGCGAACGTGGCGCGTCTTTTGGCTACAATACGCTGGTGTCCGACATGCGGTCGCTGCCGATCATGGCCTCGCTTGGTGCGCCCGTGGTTTTCGATGCGACGCATTCCGTGCAGCAGCCAGGAGGGCAGGGCGGTTCCACCGGCGGCCAGCGCGAATTCGTCGAGACATTGTCGCGTGCGGCTGTCGCCGTCGGCATTGCCGGCCTCTTCGTCGAAACTCATGAAGACCCGGACAACGCGCCGTCTGACGGACCGAACATGGTTCATCTGAAGGATATGCCGAAGCTTCTGGAAAAACTTCTGGCGTTTGATGCCATCGCCAAGACCGCCTGATTTTGGCCTAATCGATTTTTATAGGTGGGGCGGCGCGTAGGACGACGCCTCGTCATTGTAATTTCTCACGCTTCGTCTACAGCGAAGTGGCAATGACCTTTCACATATTTCAGTATCGCTTATCCGCTATCCGGCTCAAAAACGGCTTCACAGCTTTGCCGATGCGCTCTAAGACAAGCGACTGAAATCCTCTGTTCCAGTCCCAAGGGAGAGACCATGACAGCCATTACCGACATCATCGCACGCGAAATCCTCGACAGCCGTGGCAATCCCACGGTCGAGGTCGATGTGTACCTCGAAGACGGCTCCTTCGGTCGCGCCGCCGTTCCATCTGGCGCATCCACCGGCGCTCACGAGGCTGTCGAGCTGCGCGATGGCGGACAGCGCTATCTCGGAAAAGGCGTTGAAAAGGCTGTCGAAGCCGTCAACACCGAAATCTTCGATGCGCTTGGCGGTTTCGATGCTGAAAGCCAGATCCATGTCGATCAGACACTGATCGCGCTTGACGGCACGCCGAACAAGTCCCGCCTCGGCGCCAACGCCATTCTCGGCGTTTCGCTGGCTGTTGCCAAGGCCGCTGCCGAAACCACTGGCCTGCCGCTTTACCGTTACGTCGGTGGCCCGAACGCCCACCTGCTGCCCGTTCCAATGATGAACATCATCAATGGCGGTGCGCATGCCGACAACCCGATCGACTTCCAGGAATTTATGATCATGCCGGTCGGCGCGGAAAGCATCCGTGACGCGGTGCGCATCGGCGCGGAAATCTTCCACGTTCTCAAAAAGGAACTGGCAGCCCAGGGCCACAACACCAATGTCGGCGACGAAGGCGGCTTTGCGCCAGGCCTGAAGAGCGCGCCGGAAGCGCTGGACTTCATCATGAAGTCGGTTGAAAAGGCCGGTTACAGGCCGGGCGACGACGTCGCGCTTGCTCTCGACTGCGCCTCGACCGAGTTCTTCAAAAACGGCAAGTACGAGATGGAAGGCGAAGGCCGCACGCTCGAGCCGGAAGCCATGGCCGATTACCTCGCAGAACTTGCGGCAAAGTACCCGATCATCTCCATCGAAGACGGCATGGCCGAAGACGACTGGGATGGCTGGAAGTACCTGACCGACAAGATCGGCTCCAAGGTCCAGCTCGTTGGAGATGATCTTTTCGTCACCAACTCTTCGCGCCTGCGCGACGGTATCAAGATGGGCGTTGCCAATTCGATCCTCGTCAAGGTCAACCAGATCGGCTCTCTGACCGAGACGCTTGATGCTGTGGAGACGGCACACAAGGCTGGCTATACCGCGGTCATGTCTCACCGCTCTGGAGAGACGGAAGATTCGACGATTGCCGATCTCGCAGTTGCCACCAACTGCGGTCAGATCAAGACCGGCTCGCTGTCGCGCTCCGACCGTCTGGCCAAGTACAACCAGCTGATCCGCATCGAAGAGATGCTGGGTCCGCAGGCTGCCTATGCCGGTCGTTCGATCCTGCGCGGCTGATTTGAAGCTCCGATGATCTGGAGTGGCTTTCCATAAGCCCGTTAACAGAAAAACCCGCCGATGGACTCGGCGGGTTTTTTCGTGAGCGATGCGGTCTTTGTTCTCGACGATCGGAACGTCGAGATTCGCACTTACATTGCCTGTTTGATCTTCTCGGCGTGAGCCTTCAACATCTCCACATCCGCCATTGCGCCGCTGTGCGGCTTTAATGGCTCGCCGTCCTTGCGCGGGACAACGTGGAAGTGCAAGTGGAAGACGGTCTGGCCAGCGGCCGGCTCGTTGAACTGCGAAATGTAAATGCCATCCGCATCGAAGGCTTCCTTAGCGGCAACCGCGAGCTTCTGGACGACCGGAATCGTCTTCATCAAAACTTCGGGATCGGCGTCCAGAATGTTGCGCGAACCGCTTTTCGGGATCACCAGCAAGTGGCCGGGTGCCTGGGGCATCACGTCCATGAAGGCTAGCGTGTGGTCGTCTTCGTAGACCTTGACGCAAGGGATTTCCCCACGCAGGATTTTTGCGAAGATGTTGTTGTCGTCATAGACGGCCATTGAGCGCTCCCTTACAATTTTCTAGACGTCGTCTTCCTGCCGTTCGCCTTTGCGAAACGGGCTGTGGTCTTCAAGATAGTCGTTGATTTGTTCGACCTCGCTACGCTCACGCTCCAGATAATCGGCAATGGCGTGGCGAAGGCCGGGATGGGCGATGTAGTGGGCGGAGTGGGTGGTGACCGGCGTGTAGCCGCGGGCCAGTTTGTGCTCGCCCTGGGCGCCGGCTTCCACACGCTTCAAGCCTTTGGAAAGCGCGAAGTCGATCGCCTGATGGTAGCAGACTTCAAAATGCAGGAAGGGATGATCTTCAATGCAGCCCCAGTGGCGTCCGTAAAGCGCATCCCCACCGATGAAGTTGATGGCGCCGGCAACGTACCTGCCGTCGCGCTTTGCCATCACCAGCAGGATATCGTCTGCCATCCGCTCGCCGATGAGGGAATAGAAATTGCGGGTGAGGTAAGGCTTGCCCCATTTGCGGCTGCCGGTATCCATGTAGAAGGTGAAGAACTGATCCCAGATATCTTCTGTCAAATCGCTGCCGGTCAGCCAGTCGATTTCGATGCCGTTTTCCAGCGCTGCGCGCCGTTCCTTCTTCAGGCTCTTGCGCTTGCGCGATGACAGGGCATCAAGAAAATCGGCGTGATCTCGGTAGCCTTGATTGATGAAATGAAACTGCTGGTCGGTGCGATGCAGAAAACCTTCATCCTGCAGCGCTTCGATTTCGTCTTCCGGCGCGAAGGTGATGTGCGCGGAAGATATTCCGAGTTTCTCTGTCACCTGCCGGAGACCTGATGCGAGGACCTGCTGAAACGCGGCTACGTCCACGCCACTGGTCAGAAGGCGTGGGCCGGTTGCAGGAGTGAAGGGGACGGAGCACTGGAGCTTGGGATAGTAGCGCCCGCCCGCTCGCTCGAAAGCATCGGCCCAGCCGTGGTCGAAGACATATTCGCCGAGGCTGTGATTCTTTAGATAGCCTGCAACGGCGCCCATCAATTCACCATCGCCGCGCTCAAGCAACAGATGTTGACCGAGCCAACCGGTCTTGGCCGTGGCCGAGCCGGAATCCTCAAGCGAGGCGAGGTAGGCGTGGGAGGTGAATGGATTATAGGGATTGGCGATAGCCGATCTGGATGCTCCGGAAAGCCTGTTCCAGCTTTCCGGCGCAATGTCCTTGAAGGACTGTGCAACGCGAATGGTGTATTCGTCGCTCATGCGGTAGCTGGCCGGTCCTTCACGTCGGGGACGAAACCCTCGAATGTTATCTGATCAGCATAAGTATAGGACTTCTCCAAGGCATTTTCATCCCGTACCGTCCAGGTAATTACCGGTACGTCAAGCTTCCGTTGCGCTTCAATAAAGCTGTTCGGTAGGTGGCCCCAGAAATAGGAGATGAAATCGAGGCCGATCTGCATTGCCTCGTCGTGTTTGAAGAAGTCTTCCGGATCAGCGCCTTCTGCGGTCAGCCCCAAAGGCCAGGGGGAGCCTGCAGTCTTCAAAGCCTTCAGCAGATGGTGGTCGAAGCTCATCAGCGCCACTTGGCCCCGGTAGCCTTCGAGATCATCCAGAACGGCTTCGGCGAAGCCATCATCGACGCCTTCGCCCTCCCGACCTTTCAACTCGATGACAAGCGGCACCTTGCCAGCACACAGCTGTAGTAGCTGCTTCAGCGTCGGTACGCGATCCTTTGTCTGACCGATCGACAACATCCCGAGTTCGGCGGAGGTGCGTTCGCGCACATCGCCCCTGATGCCCGTGAGACGGGTCATCTCATCGTCATGAAAAACGACCGGAACGCTGTCTGCGGCCAGTTGCACATCGCATTCGATAGCATAACCGCCCTCGATGGCTCGGGAGAAGGCTGAAAGCGTGTTCTCCCAGACTTGCTTGTTCAGATCGTGGTAGCCGCGATGGGCGACGGGCTGCGCCGTCAACCAGGACAGTTTCAGTGTCATACGTCGATTTCCACGATGGCGTCGATTTCGACGGCGGCATTGAAAGGAAGCGATGCCATTCCGACCGCTGCGCGCGCGTGCTTGCCTGCGTCACCCAGAACATTGGCGATCAGGTTAGAAGCGCCGTTGATGACGAGGTGCTGTTCGGTGAACTCCGGGACGGAGGCAACGAATCCGTTCAGCTTCAGCACTCGACGGACCTTGGACAGATCGCCGTGCAACGCCGCTTTGACCTGCGCCAGAATATTAACGGCGCAAAGCTCTGCCGCCCTTTGCGCGCTGGCAACATCAACGTCGCGACCGACGTGCCCGGTGACCGCAATCTTGCCGGATTCCATCGGCAATTGGCCAGAAATATAGAGCAGATTGCCGCTGATGGTGAAGGGAACATAGTTGGCGGCAGGGGCTGCTGCGGCGGGAAGAGTGTATCCGAGTTCCTTGAGGCGGGCTTCGATTGCGTCCGACATTTTTTCCGTTTCCGCTTTGGTTGTAAAACTTTCAAAAATCCGGCATTCAGGGCATGATGTCCAAAAGCCGGACGGTTGCTTGTACAGTATGAGCGATGAGTCCAACAGGAGATATTGAATGATCGTCAGGAACCTTGCTCTCGTTCTTGCCGCTGGCGTGGGCCTCATGCCCTGCATCGCAAGTGCCGTGCCTGCCAGCGTTCCCAATCTGATCTCCCACCGCGCCGTCTATGATCTCGAGCTGAAGGACGCGTCCGACCGCTCCGGCATCGAAGGTATGACCGGACGTATGGTCTATGAATTCACCGGCTCGTCGTGCAAAGGCTACAAGACGGATTTTCGTTTTGTCACCCAGATCAATACCGGTGACGCGGTGCGGATGACCGACCAGCAGACGACGACCTACGAGGACGCGGCATCGAAGAAATTCACCTTCGAAACCAAGTCCTTCACCGACGACAAGCTCGACAAGGAAGTTATCGGTTCTGCCGCTGACGTCGAAGGCAAGATGAAAGTCGACCTCTCGAAGCCGGATCCGCGTGAAATCGATCTCGTACCTGGTGAATTCCCTACGGAGCATATGTTCCAGGTCATCGAGAATGCCAAGATGGGCAAGCGTATCTTCGAATCGCGCGTCTTCGACGGTTCCGATGACGGTGATCAAAGCCTGATCACATCCACTCTCGTCGGAAAGCAGCAGACTCCCAAAGACGGCGATGCCGATGCCAGTATGGCGGGAGACTTTGCCAAGGCGCCATTCTGGCCAGTCACGATTGCCTATTATAACGACAAGACGGGAACGGACTCGCTGCCGATCTATCGCATGTCGTTCAAGCTTTACGAGAACGGAATCACCCGAGACCTGACAATGGACTATGGCGACTTCGTCTTGACCGGCAAGCTTGCAAAGCTCGATGTTCTCAAGCCTGAAACCTGCGAAGCGCCACAAGTGCGCTGAAATCTGACGATGCCGGCGTTTTTTCATGCCGGATGCTTGCAATTTGGGTGAGCTCGCTGTATGCGGCTCACCATTCCACACGCGAAGCTTGGGGTGTTCCGGGAGAAATCCGGTTCATTCCGCCCGGTGGTGCCGCTCAAACGGCGCTGTTCGCTTCGCGGGGGTTCAACCGGAAAAGGAGTAACTAGGCATGGCATTGCCCGATTTTTCTATGCGCCAGCTTCTGGAAGCTGGTGTTCACTTCGGCCACCAGACACATCGCTGGAACCCGAAGATGAAGCCGTACATCTTCGGCGATCGTAACAACATCCACATCATCGACCTGGCTCAGACCGTTCCAATGCTGTCGCGCGCGCTTCAGGTCGTTTCCGACACCGTTGCTCGTGGTGGCCGCGTTCTGTTCGTCGGCACGAAGCGTCAGGCTTCCGAAATCATTGCAGACAGCGCAAAGCGCTCCGCTCAGTACTACGTCAACTCGCGTTGGCTCGGCGGCATGATGACCAACTGGAAGACGATTTCGAACTCGATCCAGCGTCTTCGCAAGGTCGACGAAATCCTCAACTCGGAAGCTTCTGGCTACTCCAAGAAGGAGCGTCTGAACCTCGAGCGCGAGCGCGAAAAACTTGAAAAGGCTCTCGGCGGTATCCGCGATATGGGTGGCGTTCCGGACCTGATGTTCATCGTCGATACCAACAAGGAAAAGATCGCTATCGAAGAAGCCAAGCGTCTTGGCATTCCGGTTGTCGCCATCATCGACTCCAACTGCGATCCGGACCACATCGACTTCCCGATCCCCGGCAACGACGACGCTTCGCGCGCCATTTCGCTTTACTGCGATCTGATCGCCCGCGCTGCCATCGACGGCATCGCACGTCAGCAGGGCGCTTCCGGCCGCGACATCGGCGCTGCTGAAGAAGCTCCGATCGAGCCTGCTCTCGAAGACGAAGCCAACGCCTGATATTGGCCTTCGGCGGCGCTCACTGCGCCGCCTTCTCATCAGGATAAGACAAGGCCGTTCTGGACTGCACGTTCGACGGCCTTGTTCGTTTCAAGCCGCAGCACACCGTTGACCGAGCAATTGGCCCAAACGGGAACAGCGGCTGGTTTCACAAGTTTCGTGGCGGCTGTTTCATCAGCCTGTCACAGTTCCGGGTACATTCGTTCCCACAATCCGATTTCGGCCTGGCAAGACTGCCGTGGTCGACCGAACCGACAAGAGGCACACAATGAGCGAAATCACCGCCGCAATGGTAAAGGAACTGCGCGAAAAGTCTGGCGCAGGCATGATGGATTGCAAGAAGGCCCTGGCTGAAACCAATGGCGACATGGAAGCGGCAATCGACTGGCTGCGCGCCAAGGGTATTGCAAAGGCTGACAAGAAGTCTGGCCGTACCGCTGCTGAAGGCCTCATCGGTATTGCGTCTGCCGGCCACAAGGCTGTCGTCGTCGAAATCAACTCCGAAACCGACTTCGTTGCTCGCAACGACGCCTTCCAGGACATCGTTCGTGGCGTTGCTTCCGTCGCTCTGACGACCGATGGCTCCGTCGATGCGATCGCTGCCGCGACCTATCCTGCGACCGGCAAGTCCGTTTCCGACACGATCAAGGACGCTATCGCCACAATCGGCGAAAACATGGCTCTTCGCCGCGCAGCTCTGCTCGAAGTCGAGCACGGCGTTGTTGCGACCTACGTTCACAACGCTGCTGGCGACGGTATTGGCAAGCTCGGCGTTCTGGTTGCTCTGAAGTCTGAGGGCGACAAGGCTGTTCTGACCTCGATCGGTCGTCAGGTTGCCATGCACGTTGCTGCAACCAACCCGCTCGCAATCCGCGCTGAAGAAGTCGACGCAGCTGTTGCTGAGCGCGAACGCAACGTCTTCATCGAACAGGCTCGCGAATCCGGCAAGCCGGAAGCCATCATCGAAAAGATGGTCGATGGTCGCATGCGCAAGTTCTTCGAAGAAGTTGCTCTTCTGTCTCAGGCTTTCGTTATCAACCCCGACCTCACGGTTGAGGCTGCAATCAAAGAAGCCGAAAAGGAAGCCGGCGCCAAGATCGAAGTTGTGGGCATGGCTCGCCTGCTTCTCGGCGAAGGCATCGAGAAGGAAGAAAGCGATTTCGCTGCAGAAGTTGCGGCCGTCGCAAAGGGCTGATCCCTTTACCCAAATATTGGAAAACTCCGGGGCATCGCGTGACAACGCGGTGCCCTTCGTGTATCGGCGTTCCGGTTATCGTTCGGTTTGCCCGCAAAATCTTTACAGATGTTCTTGCGATGTCGAACCAAGTATGTTTCGCCTGCCATTGCCGCTAAGCCGCTCCTGGCTTTTGCGTTGCCTGCTAAAGGAGTCATGATGTCTTCCAAGCCGCTCTATAAACGTGTTCTTCTCAAGGCATCCGGCGAAGCCCTCATGGGCGACCAAGGCTTCGGCATCGATGTCGCCGTCGCGGATCGTATCGCGTCCGATATCGCCGAAGCGCGGGCCATGGGCGTTGAGGTCGGGGTCGTTGTTGGCGGTGGAAACATCTTCCGCGGCGTGGCTGTTGCCTCCAAGGGTGGCGACCGCGTGACCGGTGACCACATGGGCATGCTGGCAACCGTGATCAATGCTCTGGCGCTCGCCACGTCCCTTCGCAAGCTCAACATCGACACCGTCGTTCTTTCCGCTATCGCCATGCCGGAGATCTGCGAAAGCTTCTCGCAGCGTGCTGCGATCCATCATCTGTCGCAGGGCAGGGTGGTGATTTTTGCCGGCGGCACCGGCAATCCGTTCTTCACTACTGATTCTGCCGCAGCTCTACGCGCTGCGGAAATGGGAGCAGAGGCAATCTTCAAGGGCACGCAGGTCGACGGCATCTACTCAGCCGATCCCAAGAAAGACCCTACAGCAACGCGTTTCGATGAACTCACCCACTCGGAAGTGCTGGCGAAGGGCCTTGCGGTGATGGATGTAGCGGCTGTTGCGCTGGCGCGGGAAAATCACATTCCTATCATCGTGTTCTCTATCCACGAAAAGGGTGGTTTTGCGCAAATATTGACGGGCGGCGGTCTCAAGACCATCGTTCACGACGCATAATTGCCGGACGCCTTATTGCGCCGGTAAAGATAATGGGCCGCCAAGGCCAGAACGAAAATGGAGTATGAAGATGAGTGGTGTTGACCTCAATGACATCAAGCGCCGCATGGACGGTGCCATCAACGCGTTCAAGAACGATATCGCGTCGCTCAGAACCGGACGCGCTTCCGCCAACATCCTCGATCCCGTCACGGTCGATGCCTATGGTTCCCGCGTTCCGCTCTCCCAGGTGGCCAATATCACCGTGCCGGAGCCGCGCATGCTTGGCGTCAATATCTGGGACAAGTCTATGGTCGGCGCGGTCGACCGCGCCATTCGCGAGTCCAATCTTGGGCTCAACCCGATTGTCGACGGCCAGAATCTGCGTATTCCTCTTCCAGAGCTCAACGAAGAGCGTCGCAAGTCGCTCGTGAAAGTTGCGCACGACTATGCCGAGAAGGCCAAGGTCGCCATCCGCCACGTTCGCCGCGATGGCATGGACGGTCTCAAAAAGGCCGAAAAGGATGGAGACATCGGGCAGGACGAAAGCCGTGCCAAATCCGACAAGGTTCAGAAAATGACGGACGACACGATTTCTGAAATTGATCGCTTGCTTGCGGAGAAGGAAAAGGAAATCATGCAGGTATAATCGGTTTAACCGATCACTGCCTCTGTCATGGCATAGACTTGCTGTCTTGAACTCCGCACACCCTGAAATGGATTGAGATGTCGGAAATCGCACCTTCACCGTTACCTGAGCACGTCGCTATCATCATGGATGGTAACGGTCGCTGGGCCAAGCAGCGTGGCTTGCCACGCATCATGGGCCACAGACGGGGCGTCGATGCCGTGCGCGAAACGGTGAGGGCGGCTGGCCAATGCGGCTTGAAGTATCTGACGCTCTTCGCCTTCTCCTCGGAAAACTGGCGTCGGCCACAATCTGAGGTTTCCGACCTTCTTGGATTGCTGAAGGCTTTCATTCGTCGCGACCTTGCGGAGTTGCACGAGGAAAATGTTCGGGTACGTATCATCGGTGACAGAGCAGGACTGAAGGCCGATGTCCGAGCCCTGCTTGAAGAGGCGGAGCAGACGACACGCGATAATACGGCGCTGACACTGATCATTGCCTTTAACTATGGCTCGCGCAACGAGATTGCCCGCGCTGCCGCGTCGCTTGCGCTGGATGTTGCAGAAGGCCGGCTCGACGCTTCCGCGATCACGCCGGAGGCGATTTCCGCCCGGCTTGATACGGCAGGCATTCCCGATCCAGACCTTATCATCCGAACCAGCGGCGAGGAGCGGCTGTCAAACTTCCTGTTGTGGCAAGCCGCTTACTCTGAATTTCTCTTCATTCCGGACTACTGGCCTGATTTCAATCGCCAGACACTGATGGCCGCGATCGATCAATACATGACGCGCGATCGTCGCTTCGGTGGCCTCTCCACTCAAATTGCGATGGCGGGCGCCTGATGAGCCGCGAATTGAAGCTGCGGATCATTTCGGGCATCGTGATGGCCGTCGTCATTCTGACGGCGACCTGGTATGGCGGTATCATGTTCCGTGCTATCGCAGGACTTCTGTCGCTTCTCATCTTTTATGAGTGGAGCACGATCACCCGACTTTCTGACACCAATCCGACGGGTTATGCCTGGGGCTGGTTCTCTGTCGCGGTGATGAGCGGCAATACGATCTTTGGCGAAAGCTCGCTTGATCTTCCTCTGCTTTCCGGCTTTACGATCACTGCTGCGCTGTTTCCGATCCTGCGGGGGCCAAACTGGTGGCTTGTTGGCGGCATCGTCTACTCTGCGCTCAGCGGCATTTCGCTCGCGGCCATTCGTGGCGAGGAATCGACTGGCCTCGTCGCCATGCTTTTCGTCTTCTCGATCGTCTGGGCGACTGACATTCTTGCCTATTTCGTCGGGCGTGCTGTCGGTGGTCCAAAGCTTGCGCCATCGATCTCTCCCGGAAAGACTTGGTCGGGCGCTGCGGGCGGCACGTTTTTTGGCATGGTTGCGGGCGGCGCTGTAGCGGTGGCCTATCATGGCGCCATCTCGCTGACCGTACTTTCGCTGGCGCTTGCGCTCTCCATCTTCAGCCAGATTGGCGATCTGTTTGAATCCTTCATCAAACGCCGGTTCGGGGTAAAGGATTCCAGTCATCTTATTCCGGGTCATGGCGGATTCATGGACCGGGTTGACGGTCTTGTTTTCGCCTGCTTTACCGTATTCCTGATTGCGGTGGTTCACGCGGCAGTAACTGGTGATGTGCCAGGATCAGGCGATGGTATCTTGCTTGGTTTCTGATCTGACCAGACGGATGACAAGAGACGCGACACAAGGGAATCGGGAATAATATGGACACTGTGATGGCTGCGGTTAATTTTCTAACCGGTTATATGGTGCCATTTATCCTCGTGATCTCGCTGCTGGTCTTCGTCCACGAAATGGGCCATTACCTCGTCGGGCGCTGGTGTGGGATTCGCTCGACAGCATTTTCCGTGGGCTTTGGTCCGGAACTGATCGGCTTTACCGACAAGCGTGGGACACGTTGGAAGATCTCGGCTGTGCCGCTTGGTGGCTACGTCAAATTCTTCGGCGATGAGGATGTGTCCAGCAAGCCGGACAGCGACGGCCTCTCCGGTCTTACGCTTGAGGAGAGGGCGCAGACGCTCGCCGGTGCGAAGCTCTGGAAGAGGGCTGCGACGGTAGCGGCCGGTCCCATTGCCAATTTCATCCTAGCGATCCTGATCTTCATGGTCCTTTTCACGGTCTATGGCCGGATGATTTCCGATCCTGTCGTTTCCGAAGTGCGCCCTGACAGCGCCGCCCAGACGGCAGGCATTCTGCCGGGTGACCGGCTGATCGCAATCGATGGCGAAAAGGTGCAGACGTTTGAAGACGTCCGCCGCTATGTCTCCATCCGTCCGGGCACGCAAATCAATGTCACCGTCGAGAGAGATGGCCGTGATCTGTCGCTGCCTATGGTTCCGACGCGCACGGAAACGACCGACCAGTTCGGTAACAAGATCGAGCTTGGAATTATCGGCATCACAACGGATCAGACGCGGGGCAATTTCCGTCATGTGAGCTACACGCCTGTGGAAGCGATGGTCGAGGGTGTGCGAGAGACCGGCCACGTCATCACAGGAACCTTCAACTATATCGGCAACCTCGTCACGGGACGGATGAATGCTGATCAGTTGGGCGGGCCGGTGCGTGTTGCGCAGGCCTCCGGCCAGGTTGCGACACTGGGATTCGGAGCGCTGATCCAACTGGCGGCGGTTCTCTCAATTTCCATTGGACTACTCAATCTCATGCCCGTGCCTATTCTGGACGGCGGCCATCTGGTGTTCTATGCGATAGAGGCGGTGCGCGGCAGGCCGGTTGGATCCGGTGCGCAGGAGGTGGCCTTTCGTATCGGGCTGGCGATGATTTTCAGTCTGATGGTTTTTGCCACGTGGAACGATATCAGCAGCTTGATCGGCTAAAGAGCCATTTCGAGCTGTTTTTTTAAGAGGGTGTTTACCTTGTTTTGAAGCCAAAGTGGCGATTGGGTCACGGTGGCTTGCGAAGTAAACAGAAATTAACGGTCGGGCTTGCTTGTAGAGGAAAAGCAGGTAAAACGACGCAGATGGCCGGAGTCGGGTTCCGCCCGCTGAGGGACAACGGGAAAAGGTAAGAATTGAAATGAAGGCTGGTTCAAGATTTTTGAACGCGGTATCGGCGGTTGCGCTGTCTGCTGGTGTTTCTTCGATTGCAGCTATGGGGGTGCTTGCTTCTGCCGGTGTTGCCAATGCAGCTGTAGTCAGCAGGATCGATGTTCGCGGTGCAGAGCGCGCTGGCGCGGATGCTGTTCGCTCCAACATCACGATCGCTCCCGGTCGTAACTTCTCCAATTCCGATATCGATGAATCGGTGAAGCGCCTTTATGCAACGGGCTATTTCTCCAACGTCAGCATGCGTGTCGCAGGCAATGCGCTCGTGGTGACCGTCAGCGAGAACAATCTCGTCAATCAGGTGGTTTTCAACGGCAACCGCAAGATCAAGGACGACAAGCTGCAGGGCATCGTCCAGACGCAGTCTCTCGGACCATACGATCAGACAGTCGTGACGGCGGATATCGCCCGTATCAAGGATGCCTATGCTGCCATCGGTCGCAGCGACGTCCAGGTAACCACCCAGGTCGTTCCTGTTGCCCAGGGTCGCGTCAATCTCGCTTTCCAGATCAATGAAGGCGAGCGCACCAAGATCGCGCGTATCGATTTCGTCGGCAACAATGCCTACAGCGATGGCCGTCTGGCTGCCGTCATCAATACCAAGAAGTCCAACATGCTGTCGTTCCTGACACGCAAGGACGTCTATAATGAAGACAAGCTGCGCGCCGATGAAGAGGCGTTGCGCCAGTTCTATTACAACCGCGGCTACGCCGATTTCCGTGTCGTGTCCTCCAACGCCGTCCTCGATGAGGCGACCAACGAGTACACCATCACCATTACGGTTGATGAGGGTCAGCGCTACAATTTCGGCAATGTCGCCGTTGAATCCACGGTGCCTGGTATCGATGGTTCGCAGCTTCAGGGTCTCGTCGATACGCGCTCCGGCTCCTATTACAGCGCCAAGGAAGTTCAGCAGAGCATGGAAGCCATTTCCAAGCGTGTCGCTGCAGAAGGTTATCCTTTTGCCCGCGTGACGCCGCGTGGCGACCGCGATCTGGCTGGCAACACGATCGGTGTCACCTACATCGTCGATCAGGGCGAGCGCGCCTACGTCGAACGTATCGAAATCCGTGGCAACACGCGTACACGTGACTACGTCATTCGTCGCGAATTCGATATCAGCGAAGGCGATGCGTTCAACCAGACGGTCATTAGCGCTGCCAAGCGTCGTCTTGAGGCGCTCGGTTACTTCTCCAAGGTCAATATCAGCACCTCTCAGGGTAGCGCTGCCGACCGCGTCGTGATCGTCGTTGATGTCGAAGATCAGCCAACGGGCTCTTTCGGTATCGGTGCAGGTTACTCGCAGAACGACGGTGCCCTTCTGGAAGCGTCCATCGAAGAGAAGAACTTCCTCGGTCGCGGTCAGTATATCCGTGTTGCCGCTGGTGCAGGCCAGGATGATGCGCGCAGCTACACGCTGTCCTTCACCGAGCCTTACTTCCTTGGTTACCGTCTCGCCGCAGGCTTCGACCTGTTCAAGAGCCAGACGAAGAGCGAAGATTATTATAACTATGATGAACAGGGCTTCGCGCTTCGCGTCACCGCGCCTATCACCGAAGAGCTCAGCACCACGTTCAAGTACACCTACAAGCAGATCAATTATGACGGTAAAGGCGATTATCAGACCAATCTCGCTGGTCCGTACGTCGATCTGATCGATCGTAACAATGGTGATTGGACTCAGTCGATCATTTCCAACACGCTGAACTACAACACGCTTGACGACCGTAATATGCCACGCGAAGGCTGGCAGGCTGCGTTGACCAACGAGTTTGCGGGCTTGGGCGGCGATTCCGAATACTACAAGATCTTCGGTAAGGTTCGTTACTACCATACCCTTTCGGATGAGTACGATATCATCGGCTCTCTCACGGGTCAGGCAGGTCATGTCGTTCCGACGGGCGACAATCTCTACGTCTTCGATCAGTTCAAGATCGGCGGACGTGTGATCCGTGGCTTCAAGAATGACGGCATCGGTCCGCGTATTGGTTCGGATGCGATTGGCGGTACGACATATTTCGCAGCTTCGGCTGAAGTGACTGCACCAATGCCGCTCGTTCCGGAAGATGTCGGTCTGCGCCTTGCTGGCTTCGTCGATGCCGGTACGCTCTACGGCAGCAAGGTCTCGAATGCAGCCGGCGTCCAGGATGACAGCTCCATCCGTGCGTCTGCGGGTATCGGCATCATGTGGGCTTCGCCGTTCGGTCCGCTGCGCGTCGACTATGCAGTTCCGATTGCCAAGGAAAGCTACGACGAGGAACAGCGTTTCCGGTTTGGCATGTCCAACACTTTCTGATATCGGCAGTCCAGAACTGCGAGTTTGAATGTTCTGGAGTTTCCGCGTCATGGAATACAATGCTTTTTTTCCGCCCCACGAAGGCCTGCGATTGCAAGACATCGCAGCCCGTCTTGGGGCGGAACTGTCTGATCAAGCTTTTGCTGACCGTATGGTGCGTTCCATCGCTCCTGTGTCGCGGGCCAAGCAGGACCAGCTCTGCTATATCTTGTCCCGCAGGAACAGGGATGAGTTGCTGACATGCGATGCAGCCGCCGTCATCTGCGACGAGTCGCTTAAGAGCATCGTGCCGGGGCATATTCCGGCTCTTATCTGCAAGAACCCCCATACGATCTTCGCGCAGGCCGGTGAGCTTTTGCATCCGTCGGCGATGCGGCCTTCTGCCGTCGCCGAGGGCACATCTGTATCGGCCTCCGCTCACGTCGATCCGACTGCTAGTCTGGAACCCGGCGTCATCGTCGAGCCTTTTGCGGTTGTCGGCGCGCATGTGCAAATTGGTGCGGGCACACGCATCGGGCCCGGCGCCATTATCGGAGCCGAGGTTCAAATCGGTCGTGACTGCACCATTGCCGGCGGTGCCAGTATTCTCTCTGCCCTCCTTGGTAACGGGGTGATCATCCATAATGGTGTGCGGATCGGGCAAGATGGTTTCGGCTATGCCCCCGGACCGCGTGGTATGATCAAGATCGTGCAGATCGGTCGTGTCATTATTCAGGATCACGTCGAGATCGGCGCCAATACGACTGTCGATCGCGGCACGATGGATGATACCGTCATTGGCGAGGGCACCAAAATCGATAACCAGGTTCAGATCGGTCATAACGTCCGGATCGGTCGTCACTGCGGCATCGTCAGCAAGGTCGGCATCGCAGGAAGCACGCGCATTGGCGATGGCGTGATGATTGGCGGTGCGGCCGGTATCAATGGTCACATCACGATTGGCGATGGCGCGCAGATTGCGGCTATGAGCGGGGTTGTGTCCGACGTGCCAGCGGGCGCTAAGGTCGGTGGTACGCCTGCCCGTCCAATCAAACATTTCTTGCGTGACATGGCCGACATTCTCGCCCGCGCAGAAGAACGCGATAGAAAAACAGGAGACAAGAATGTCTGAAGAGACGAAGACGACGCTTGGCGCGGCTGACATCCTTGAAGTGATGAAGCTGCTGCCGCATCGTTATCCCTTTCTGCTGATCGACAAGATCATCGACATTGATGGCGATAATTCTGCGATCGGTATAAAGAACGTTACCGTCAATGAACCGCATTTCACTGGCCATTTTCCTGACCGTCCTATCATGCCAGGTGTTTTGATCGTCGAAGCCATGGCGCAGACGGCTGGCGCGATCTGCGCTCGAAACCAGGACGGCGGAGGCTATCTCGTCTATTTCATGACGATCGACAATGCCCGCTTCCGCAAGCCCGTCGTGCCGGGTGATCGTCTGGAGATCCACGTCGTCAAGCAGCGCCAGCGCGGCAATGTCTGGAAATTCCATTGCGAAGCCAAGGTGGATGGCGCTCTCGTGGCCGAGGCTGATGTCGGTGCGATGATGATCCCAGAGGATCAGCAATGAGTGCGGTTTCGGCTTCTGCCAAAATCCATCCCATGGCGATTGTTGAGGATGGCGCGATCATCGGCGAGAATGTCGAAATCGGGGCATTCGCTCATGTCGGCGCAAAGGTGACTTTGCGCGACGGTGTCAAGCTGTTGAACCACGCTGTCGTGGCTGGTCGCACAGTGGTGGGTGAGGGTACCGTCATCCACCCAATGGCTATTATTGGCGGTCAACCGCAGGCGATCCGCCACGATGGCTCTGAAACGACGCTCGACATCGGCGCGCGTTGCACGATCCGCGAAGGCGTGACGATGAATACCGGCAGTTCGGATGGCGGCGGCAGAACGGTGGTTGGTGACGACAACCTATTTCTTGCCAACTCCCATGTGGCGCACGATTGCATTCTCGGCAACGAGATTATCCTGTCGAACAATGTGATGCTGGCTGGCCATGTGCACATTCAGGACAAGGCTATTCTGGGCGGTGGCTGCGCGGTGCACCAGTTTACCCGCATCGGTCGCCAAGCCTTCATCGGCGGCCTGTCTGCTGTGAGCTATGACGTGATTCCCTATGGTATGTTGAACGGTAATCCGGGGGTATTGAGCGGGCTTAACGTTGTCGGCATGACGCGTGCAGGCATAGAGCGCGCAGATATTCACACTGTTCGCCGCGCCTACAAGCAAATCTTCGAAAGCGAAGGCAACGTACGCGCCAACGCTGCGGCCATCCGCGAAGACTATCTCGATTGCCCACAAGCGCTAGAGATCGTCGACTTTATAGCGGCCGCCAATGACCGGGCGATCTCATCGCCGAACCGCGGCAAGTAACGCGGTGGCTGCGGGCGCCCAGCGTCTGGCGATCATCGCCGGTAGCGGTTCTCTTCCCCTGTATGTGGCGATTGCCGCACGATCTGCGGGAGAGGACCCGCTGATCATCCGCCTGAAGGATGAAGCCGATCTGGACTGGTCGCAGTTCGAAAGTGCCTCGATCAGTGTTGGCGATGTCAAAGGGCTGGGTCTCCTCCTGAGCCATCATGGCATCGATCGCGTGGTTCTGTCGGGTGGTGTAGCACGGCGCCCAGAGTGGCGGGAAATTCGCCCGAACCTGAAAATGATCGCCAAAATGCCCTCGATCATCCGCACACTGTTGTCGGGCGGTGATGACACGGTGCTGCAGATGGTGATTGGCCTGATCGAAGCGCAGGGCGTGCGTGTTATCGGCGCTCACGAGATTGCACCTGGACTTCTTGCGACTACGGGTCCGCTAGGCAAGATCAAGCCGACTGATGATGACCGCAAAGATATCGTGAAAGCCGCACGCGCGGCGCTGGCACTCGGTGTGCTGGATGTTGGCCAGGGTGCTGTTTCTGTCGGTGGACGCATCGTTGCTCTGGAAGGGGTTGAGGGTACCGATGGCATGCTGGAGCGGGTGGCTGTTCTTCGTGCTGCCGGCCGCATTTCTCAGCGTCGCAAGGGCGTGCTCGTCAAACTCTGCAAACCGCAACAAGATATCCGCGCCGATCTTCCCACGATCGGCCCCTCGACCGTCGAGAACGCCTCAAAGGCCGGACTGGCCGGCATAGCCGTAGAGGCGGGCAGGGCCTTCATTCTTGATCGAGAAGCGATGTTGAAAGCTGCTGACGCGGCAGGCCTTTTCGTGTGCGGCATCGACACGGCGCTTGAAGGAGATATGATGTGACAGACGGCGTGCTGAAACTTGCTGTCGTGGCGGGCGAGGTGTCCGGTGATCTCCTCGGTGCTGACCTTGTACGCGCGCTTAAGAAACAGTATCCGGGGCAGGTGGAACTCTTTGGCGTCGGCGGTGAACAGCTGACGGCTGAGGGACTGAGTTCTCTGTTCGACTATTCCGAACTCTCGATCATGGGCTTCACTCAGGTTCTGAAGAAACTGCCGCAACTAATTTCCCGCATCAGGGAAACGGCAAATGCCATTATTGCCTATCGGCCGGACGCGCTGCTAATCATCGACAGCCCCGATTTCACGCATCGCGTCGCCAAGCGCGTGCGAAAAGTGCTGCCAGATCTGCCGGTGGTAAACTATGTTTGTCCGAGTGTGTGGGCTTGGAAAGAGTACCGGGCGAAGGCGATGCTCTCTTATGTCGACCACGTGTTGGCGCTGTTGCCGTTCGAACCGGAGGCGATGCAGCGGCTCGGCGGTCCGGCAACGACTTTCGTCGGCCACCGTTTAAGTGTCGATGCGGATGTGCTGGCGGTGCGTACACAACGGGCTTTGCGTCCTGCGCCTTCTGCTGGTGATAGGCGGACAATCCTTCTCCTGCCGGGCTCTCGCTCGACGGAAACGAGCCGCCTGATGGAGCCATTCGAGCAGGCTGCAAGCGCATTCGTGGAGCGGAATGGGGCAACGCGATTCGTCCTGCCAACTGTGCTGCGACAGGAAAAGAGGATCAGGGACCTAGCGGCCTCTTGGCCGGAGGCTATTCGCCCCGAGATCGGCACCGATCATACGTTCAAGTGGCGCTGCTTTGCTGATGCGGATGCAGCGATTGCGGCCTCCGGCACGGTCATTCTGGAACTCGCGCTGTGCCATGTTCCGGTCGTGTCCGTCTATAAGACCGACTGGATTTTCACGATGCTGAGCAAGCGAGTGAAGACATGGACAGGCGCGTTACCCAATTTGATCGCCGACTACGCCGTTGTGCCCGAATATTTCAACGAGGTCGTCCGCGCCGGCTCGATGCTACGCTGGGCGGAGCGGTTGTCGTCCGACACCATCCAACGCCGCGCCATGCTGGAAGGGTTCGAGCTGGTGCAGGAACGGCTGAGGACAGACGTGCCGCCTGGCGAACGAGGGGCAGCGATACTGCTTGAGACGATTAAAGAAAAGAGCGGCCAGAACGATCACTAAGGCGTGACGGGTGGATGAATTCCTTCCGCATTCAGAATATCGCCCCTCGTTTTTAACCCGCACTCCTCGATCTATTTATTCCAACCGCTCCGATCCGCATGTTGATACATGTGAGTCAAGACAGGCAGTTTGAAGTAAGCTATTTTTCTTTGAATACGAAGCAGCCGATGCTTAATAAGATCGCCTTCAACGAAATCATCGACATCCGATAGCTGGTCATCATGAATTTTTTTCGTAGATTTTTCGGCGGTCTCAAGCAGCAGGCGAAGCGCGGCGTCTATGGCGGAGAGCTGATCTATCAAATAGATATATCACACAACCAAAGTCGCCGGGGTCTCGTTCAGTTAATCAGGTTGCCCAATTTCACCTACACCGGACGTATTCGACTGCACCTCAATGAAGCTTCCCTTATATACGGGATGTCTCTCGTGGAGTTAAAACACCTATCGCAGGAAATAGTGAAAGCGCTCGACGCCGTCGAAAAAGACCGAGCTTTGATGGCTGAAGAAAGAACTGAGGGCAGTTCTTCCAGCACTCGATGAGAAAGTAGCTCGTTCCAAGCTTGCGTTATTGGCAGGCTATTGCATCGACAGCGCCTTTTCGCGCTATTTTGCATCGCGTCGGAACCACGAGCGAAATCAAAAAGTAAGCTCACTGGTTTTCTACGTGGTCTCGCTTACTAATCTCCGTCCGAAACGAGGCGAGCCTCGATTCTTCACCGCTCAACCTCGATGACATCGGCCTGATCTCGCCTTGGACACCACAGAATTTTATCGCCATCAAACGAAAAACCCCGAGATTGGATCTCCAATCTCGGGGTCTCGATTCTACTGCGTGTGCTTCAAGGCTTAGAAAAAGCCTTTACGCTGCCACCAGCCGCCCTTGCGCGGCTTCGGTTCTTCGCCATCGGCGCTGTCGCTCTTACCGGACGAGGTGACAACGGGCTCGGACGAGGAAACGTTATCGCCGCGGTTGGCGCGGGCTGGCTTTGCAGCGTCGTCCGCTTCTTCTCGAGCCGGTTCGACAGCGGGTTCAGCAGCCTTTGGAGAAGGTGATGGCACTGCAGGTGCTTCGGCCGCGGGTGCTTCCTGCGGAGCAGGGGCAGCGTCTGTAACGGCTGTCTGAGCGGCGGGAGCTTCTGCCTCGACCTGCGCCTCGGCAACCGCTTCAGTCTTCTCCTTGGCCTTGCGGGTACGGCGTGGCTTCTTCGGCTTTTCAGCCTCTTCAACCTCAGGCGCTTCGGCTTCGCTCGCCTCGACAGCGGCGGTCGGCTCTACGCCTTCGACAGCAGCAGCAGCTTCACCATCTTCAACGCCGTCATCAGAACCATCCTGATCGCCGTCACCATTTTCGGCATCCAGCAGTTCACCGTTTTCGTCGCGGTTGCGACGACCGCCACGCTTGCCGCGACGACGACGCTTGCGCTTGCCTTCGTCCTGGCCAGCATTGTCGCCTTCGCCACGTGCTTCAATAGCCTCAGCTTGATCTTCGGAGGCATCGTCGCCATCCTCGTCATCGCCTTCGCCGGATGTGTCGTCATTGGCATCAGCCTGAACGTCGCCGTTCTGGCCGTTGCCCTTTCCACGACGGCGGCGGCGGCGCTTGCGCTTGCGCTTGCCGTCTTCGCCGTTCTCAGCTTGAGGCTGCCGAGGCTCGTTGTTCTGAGCCTTTGCTACGACTTCTTCTTCGTCTTCTTCTTCCTCGGCTTCGATGACGATATCGTCCTCGTCTTCTTCGAAGGTTGGAAGGGCTTGCAGAAGGCTTTCGATTTTCACTGGGTTTTCGACGGCCTCACCACGGTCAATGGCGAAGTGCTGGGCACCGACGCTGGCATCTGCTGCGATGATGATTGCGACGCCGAAGCGCTCTTCATAATCAACGATCGTGCCACGCTTGTGGTTGAGCAGGTAGAGCGCCGTTTCAGGCGTCGTGCGAACCGTGATGTTGTGCGTCGTGTTGCGCAGCAGGTATTCCTCAACACCACGCAGAACGTGAAGCGCGATGGAGGATTCCGAGCGCACATGGCCCGTGCCGCCGCAATGCGAGCAGATCTGAGTGGTGGATTCGAGCACCGAAGCGCGGATGCGCTGGCGCGACATTTCAAGAAGACCGAAATGCGAGATGCGGCCGACTTGAATGCGAGCGCGATCGTTTTTCAGGCAATCCTTCAGCTTCTTTTCGACAGAGCGATTATTACGCTTCTCTTCCATGTCGATGAAGTCGATGACGACCAGACCGGCAAGGTCACGCAGTCGAAGCTGACGGGCAACTTCTTCTGCAGCCTCGAGATTGGTTGCGAGTGCCGTTTCTTCGATCGAATGTTCGCGGGTCGAGCGACCGGAGTTCACGTCGATCGAAACCAGGGCTTCGGTCTGATTGATGATCAGATAGCCACCGGATTTCAGCGTGACCTGCGGCTGAAGCATGCGGTCGAGCTGCGCTTCGATACCGGAGCGCGAGAAGATCGGATGAATGTCGCGGTAGGGCTGAACCACTTTGGCGTGGCTCGGCATCAGCATCTTCATGAAGTCTTTCGCTTCGCGATAGCCTTCCTCACCGGAAACGATGATTTCGCTGATGTCCTTGTTGTAGAGGTCGCGGATCGAACGCTTGATCAGCGAGCCTTCCTCATAGACGAGGCAAGGTGCCGTAGAGTTCAGCGTCAGTGTGCGGACGTTCTCCCACAGTCGCATCAGATATTCGAAGTCGCGCTTAATTTCGACGCGTGTGCGGTTGGCGCCAGCGGTGCGCAGAATAACGCCCATGCCGTTCGGAACCTCGAGATCGCGGGCAATCTCCTTCAGGCGCTTGCGGTCTGCAGGCTGTGTGATTTTGCGCGAAATTCCACCACCACGTGCCGTGTTTGGCATCAGAACGGAATAACGTCCGGCGAGCGACAGGTAAGTCGTCAGCGCAGCACCCTTGTTGCCGCGTTCTTCCTTGGCAACCTGCACAAGCAGGATCTGGCGGCGCTTGATGACTTCCTGGATACGATATTGCTTGCGCGGCTTGCGCATGGCGCGGTCTGGAACTTCTTCCATCGCGTCTTCAGCGCCGACAGACTCGATGACCTCCTTCTCATGATGATCGTCGTCGTCGTCATCATCATCATCGCCGACGCGTTCGACGTCCTCGGAAATCGTGTCGGTGTCGACCATGGCCGCCATTTCGCCACCCTTGGAGCCGTCCTCGTCGGAGGCTTCTTCGGCCGGCGCTTCGGCAGAAGCCTCTTCGGCGTCAGTCTTCTTCTTCGCGCGAGGACGACGGGTGCGCTTTTTTGGCTTTTCTTCTTCCGCAGGCTGCTCTTCGGCAACCGCTTCTTCCGCAACGGCGACGGTCTCTTCCGCGATTACGACGTCTTCGGACGCCGCAGCTTCTTCGGCCTTTTCCTCAGATGCCGGCACGATGCCAATATCCGGCTGGTCCGCCTTGGAGAGATCGATCGCAGGCTCGTTGGGCGCATCGGCTGGCTCGAAGTCATCGCCGCGGCGATGCTCCTCGGCTTCCGCCTTCAGAAGCGCTTGCCTGTCGGCCAGCGGGATCTGGTAATAGTCGGGGTGGATTTCGGCGAAGGCCAGAAATCCGTGACGATTGCCGCCGTAATCAACGAAAGCTGCCTGAAGCGACGGTTCGACGCGCGTCACTTTTGCCAGATAAATATTGCCGCGTATCTGCTTCTTATGTTCGGACTCGAAATCGAATTCTTCTATGCGATTTCCGCGAACAACGACTACGCGCGTCTCCTCTTCGTGGGAGGCGTCGATAAGCATTTTGTCTGCCATGTAAGCTGTGCTCCTCGGCGCAGCCTTGTCCCATACGAGAACAGGCCTGCCGCAGGGACAGGCCTTTCATATTTTTTCAAGGGTGTGCCGGAAATGAAGTGTCCTGCCCGACGCATGTAAACTGGCAGCATCCGGACAACGTACAGGGCAATTTGCCTGCTTCCTGTGTCCGGTTCGTATGAAAGCTGCTGCAACGACATCATTGGCCAAGCTAGAACGACTATAATAAATAGACTCCTGAGAGTCCGATGAAAATGCTCTCCACAGAGCGATCGGTGGCATGCCACCGGGTATGTCTCCGGCCGCGGCCGGATTGATCCAGTTTCAGGATAAAAATGAAGCGACGGCAGATGATTGCCCGTAATTCAGCGCCAGAGTCATTCTCGATTGGCAGCCGGCGGGAATCTATCCCGTCAACATTTTTAACCCTCAATCGTGTTGTATGGTTTATCCGTCACAATAGCAATAGGCAGGCTAAATATGCCATATCATTGATGGAATTTCGCAGTTAAGAATTGCTTCATCAAGGCTTGCGAATGTTGCCCCAGGGCTCAAGTAGGGTCATTCTTATCCGAGGAAATGCGCGTTTTGTCTAACTAGCCGGCAAAGTTCGTGCGAAACGATGAAAATTTAAAGATATTGACGACGATGAAAAATTGGCTGGCTACGGTGGCAGAATTGAACCGGGAGAGCATTCTCCCACGAATCACTCGTTATGCGGGTGTTGTTGTTCCGGCTCTGCTGATGACGTTTATGTCGAGCATTCACGTTCATGCCGCACCTGAGTTTGTCGCGAAGGCCGCGCGTATCATTGGCGATGAGGCTCGCACACGCGTCGTTCTCGATTTCAACGCCGAACCCGAGTTTGAGGTTCACTATCTGGATTCGCCAGTGCGTGTCGTGATCGACATGCCAGCGGTCAACTTTGCCTTTCCTGCCCATGAGTTGAAACCCACGGGCCTCTTCAGCGATATCCGTTTCGGCAGTATGGGCGAGGGGAGTGCGCGGCTGGTGCTGACGGCCCGAAAGCCGGTCCAGGTTGCGATTGCCAAGGTTGAAGCGGAAGAGGATGGCAAGCTGTTCCGTTTCGTTCTCGATACGGAAATTGCTTCCAAACAGAAGTTTGGGGAACTTTTGAAGCAACAGGACTGGCAATCGCTGGCGCCTGCCACAACCGCATCCGTCACGCCGGATATCATCGAAAAATCACCACGGCAGTCCGATTTCGTTATTGCGGTTGATGCCGGTCACGGCGGTATCGATGCGGGCGCCACAGGGGGGGTCAGCGGAACGGACGAAAAGGTCATCACCTTGGCCTTTGCCAAGCAACTGGCAGATCGTCTGAACAAGATTGCCGGTATAAAAGCGTTCCTGACCCGAGATGACGATACGTTTCTGGCGCTTTCCGAGCGCGTCACCATTGCTCGCCAGCACAGCGCCAATCTTTTCATTTCGGTTCATGCCGACACACTGAGCCAGAAGGGCATTCGAGGTGCCACAGTCTACACAATCTCTGACAGGGCTTCTGACAGAATGGCGCAGAATCTGGCGGAGCGCGAAAACCTCTCCGATCAAATTGCAGGTGTGACGGTCTCAAACGCGCAGCCCGAGGTCGCCGATATCCTGCTCGATCTGACGCGGAGAGAAACTCAAGCTTTTTCGGTAACGCTTGCGGAGAATATAGTCTCCTCATTCGAGGGGCAGGTGGGGCTGATCAACAATCCCCATCGTTATGCGGGTTTCCAGGTTCTGCGCGCCCATGATGTCCCTTCGGTCCTCGTCGAACTCGGCTTCCTTTCCAATCCGGAAGATGAGAAGCTTCTTCTTGATGAGAAATGGCGCGACAAAGTGGCCGAGAGGTTGTCGGAAGCGGTCACCAAATATCGCGCTCAGGCTCTCGCCAATGGTGGTTGATCGCTGATGGGTCGGTTTCTCCGGCGGCCCAGTTCTGCATGGCTGTGTTGCTTTTGTGACGGTTGCTGGAAAGCGACCGCCAGCAACCCTAAAGCTGCGGGATTTGTCAGCAAGAGCCCTATTTTACTCACATTCCCCGCGTTACTGCGATAGATGGATTCGGTACTGTAGCGGGCTCTTTACCCGTTGCGCGAACTCCATCTCCCGGTAACATGAACGCGAATGGTAATATCCGCGACTTGTCATCGGTTAAGCGGTGTGCAAAACGGCACGCTCCATATAAATTTGCGCGCCTACGGGCAGGCGCAAAGTGCGATTCGAAGTATCGGTAGCCTCATATGATCAGACTGATTGGATATTTCTTCGGCTTGGCGAGCACGCTGTTTCTCGTGGTCGCTGCTGGCGTTGCCATTTACCTGGTGACGATAACGAAGGACTTGCCTGACTATGCGGTTCTGAACAGCTACGAACCGCCGGTGACGACGCGTGTCCACGCCGGCAATGGCGCGCTCATGACGGAATATGCGGAACAGCGGCGCCTGTTCCTGCCGATCCAGGCCATTCCCGACCGGGTGAAGGCTGCCTTCCTTTCGGCGGAAGACAAGAATTTCTATCAGCATCCCGGCATCGACGTGACTGGTTTCGCGCGTGCGGCACTCGCTTATGTGACTGGCGGACCGACGCAAGGCGGCTCGACGATTACCCAGCAGGTGGCGAAGAACTTTCTGTTGACGAACGAGCAGACGATGGAGCGTAAGGCCAAGGAAGCCATTCTCTCCTTCCGTATCGAGCAGGCCTACAGCAAGGATAAGATCCTGGAGCTTTATCTCAACGAGATTTTCTTCGGTTTGAACTCATACGGCATTGCCAGCGCCTCGCTGACCTATTTCAACAAGTCCGTGACGGAATTGACCATCGCGGAGACGGCCTATCTTGCTGCTCTGCCGAAGGGGCCGGCCAACTATCATCCTTTCCGTCGCGAAAAGGCAGCTGTCGAGCGCCGTAACTGGGTGATCGATCGTATGGCCGAGAATGGCTATATTACCAAGGCGGATGCCGAAGAAGCCAAGCAACAGCCGCTTGGCGTCAACGTTCGTCGCAGTGGCCCACAGCTTGCCGGTTCGGATTACTTCGCAGAAGAAGTACGTCGCCAGATCGTCGATCAGTTCGGCGCAGACAAGTTGCTCAAAGGCGGCCTTTCGGTGCGCACCTCTTTCGATCCTGAAATCCAGATGGAAGCGCGTAAAGCGCTGCAGGACGGTCTCATCGATTATGATGAGCGCCGTGGTTTCCATGGCCCGATCGATCAGATCGACATCAATGGCGACTGGGCGGCGCTCCTTTCCAAAATGAAACCTCTACGCGACGTTCCCGAGTGGAGGCTTGCCGTGGTGCTGGATGCGAGTGCCGGTGGCGTCGATATCGGCCTGCGTCCGGATCCCGACAGCGACACCCCTGATAAGGGGAGCCGCGGCTCCATCAAGCCAGAGAACATGAAGTGGGCTTATCGCGACTCCAAAGGGCAGCGCAGCACAGCAAAGTCTCCGACCGGAGTGCTGAAACCCGGAGATGTCGTTTATGTCGAGCCGATCGCAGCCCAGGGTACGTCCTATCGTCTTCGTCAGCCACCGAAAGTGCAAGGCGGCATGGTGGTGATGGACCCGCATACGGGTCGTGTTCTGGCGATCGTCGGCGGTTTTTCCTACGCGCAGTCCGAGTTCAACCGCGCCACGCAGGCCATGCGCCAGCCGGGATCGTCCTTCAAACCGTTTATCTATGCAGCAGCACTCGATAACGGCTATACACCGGCATCCGTTATTATGGATGCGCCACTTGAAGTGGTATCCGGTGGCGAGGTCTGGAGGCCGCAGAACTATGGTGGCGAGGTTGCCGGCCCATCCACGCTGCGACTTGGCATCGAAAAATCGCGTAACCTAATGACGGTGCGTCTTGCGCAGGACATGGGCATGAATCTGGTCGCGGAGTATGCGGAGAGATTCGGCATCTATGACAAGATGCCGCCTCTGCTTTCCATGTCGCTCGGTTCCGGTGAAACCAGCGTCATGCGTATGGTCTCTGCCTATTCGGTCATTGCCAATGGTGGCAAGCAGATCAAGCCGACAGTGATCGACCGCATTCAGGATCGTTATGGCAAGACCATTTTCCGCCATGAGGATCGCGCCTGCGAAGGCTGTAACGCGACGGTGTGGCAAGATCAGAACGAGCCGACCATCCTCGACAAGCGGGAGCAGGTTCTCGATCCGATGACCGCCTATCAGGTCACCTCGATGATGGAAGGCGTCGTTCAGCGCGGTACGGCTGCTGGCAAGATCAAGGTCGATCTCCCAGTTGCAGGCAAGACCGGCACTACCAATGACGAGAAGGACGCCTGGTTTGTCGGTTATACGCCAGACCTGGTTGCCGGGCTTTACATCGGTTTCGATAGCCCGGCACCGCTTGGTCGTGGCGGTACGGGCGGCTCGCTTGCAGCACCAATCTTCGGCGAGTTCATCTCGCAGGCTGCCAAGCACCTGCCGCACAGCAAGTTCATTGTGCCGAACGGCATGAACTTCGTTGCCGTCAACCGCAAGACGGGTATGGCGGCGATGGAAGGCGAGCCTGATACGATCATGGAAGCTTTCAAGCCCGGTACCGGCCCCGCATCGAGCTTCAATGTCATCGGCATGGACGGCAACATGTCTCAGGAAGACATTTTGCGGGAATCTCCACAGGCGCAGCAGGCCATCACCGGCGGCGGCGGCGGACTTTATTGAAATCAATTCGATATCAAGTCGAGGGGCGCGGGTATTTACATCCGCGCCCCTCGCATTTATTCACCCAGGCAGTTTTTTAAGAAGGCGAAGAATCTGCGAAATGCGCAATGAAATCGTAAATGTAGTCGACGAAATCAAGCAGGCCATAAGCCTGCTGAGGAGGCATCTTTGACTGGGACCAGGCGATAAGACGACTGGACTGGTTGAACAACAAGGCAGAGGATCCGACCCTCTGGAACGATGCCGGTGAAGCGCAGAAGCTGATGCGCGAACGCCAGCAACTGGACGAATCCATCACGGGCGTTCGCTCGCTCGAGCAGCAGGTCAACGACAATATCGAGTTGATCGAGATGGGTGAGGCTGAAGGCGACGACGAAATCGTACGTGAAGCGGAAGAGGCGCTTAAGGCGCTCAGAAGCGAGGCGAACCGTCGCCAGGTGGAAGCGATGCTTTCCGGCGAGGCCGATTCCAACGATACTTATGTCGAAGTGCATTCCGGTGCCGGCGGTACGGAAAGCCAGGATTGGGCGAGCATGCTGCTGCGCATGTATACGCGCTGGGCCGAGCGCCAGGGTTTCAAGGTCGAAGTTCTGGAAGTGCATGATGGCGAAGAAGCCGGAATCAAGTCTGCGACTATCCTCGTCAAGGGCCACAATGCCTTTGGCTGGATGAAGACCGAGTCCGGGGTTCACCGTCTTGTGCGTATCTCACCTTACGACAGCAACGCACGCCGCCACACGTCGTTTTCTTCCATCTGGGTCTATCCGGTGGTGGATGACTCGATCCAGATCGACATCAACGAAAGCGATTGCCGTATCGACACCTACCGGTCGTCCGGCGCCGGCGGTCAGCACGTCAACACGACCGACTCGGCGGTGCGTATCACTCACATTCCGACCGGTATTGCCGTTGCCTGCCAGCAGGAGCGGTCTCAGCACAAGAATCGCGCCAAGGCGTGGGAAATGCTGCGGTCGCGTCTTTACGAAGTCGAGCTGCAAAAGCGCGAAGAGGCCGCCAATGCGCAGGCCGCGTCCAAGACGGATATTGGCTGGGGTCACCAGATCCGCTCCTACGTTCTGCAGCCCTATCAGCTGGTCAAGGATCTGCGCACCGGAGTGGAAAGCACCTCGCCAAGCAGCGTTCTCGATGGCGATCTCAACGAGTTCATGGAGGCAGCGCTTGCTCACCGCATCAGCGGCGGCGCGGGAGTGGAAGTTTCCGATATCGATTGATCGTTGCTTTAAAGGGCTATGAGATCATGACCTCTCGCGGCATACGCTGCGGGAGGTCTTTTTACGGCATCTGGCTGGCAATCTTCTACCATCTGCCCGGCGATCGGAATTTTTGAAAAGCTCGATGAGCCGATTAGAGCGTTCTATATGATACGGAAATGTCTTAGGAGTTCCGTGCGGACGAATGGTGCCTAGGCCGCACCATAGTTTTGCAGGGCGCACATCGGTAGATCCAGGCAACTTGGCAGGAGATTGACGTTGAGACAGGCTCTTTACATCGTCGATGTTCAACTGAGCTTTAAACCCCCGCAGCGCCTCGTTGAGGACATCGCGGCTCTTGCTTTGAAAATGCCGAGCATTGCAAGCGTCGAGCGGCATGATGAAAAGATCACACCCTTTGAACGGCAATTGGGTTGGAAACCGGCCAAAGACGATGAGTCACTGGTGGCTGGGGATCGAGTCTTCGTCAAGCATGGTTATTCGCCGCCAAGGGACGCCATCGACTATCTTTTGTCGCTGGAACTCGATCGGGTTTTGGTTTGTGGTATCCAAACCGATACTTGCGTTCTGGCTGCCGGATTCTGTCTATTCGACGCTGGCCTTTCGCCCACTCTCTTGCCGTGGCTGACCGTTGGTTCCAGTCTGGACCGGTCGGGCGCACTGGGTGTTAGGCTGTGGAAGCACCATTTCGGCGCAGTTCTAAGCGGACCCGAAGAACTTTAGGCGCTCTCTATCGGTTTCCGACAGATTGTGACGAAAGCGGCCATTATGGTCCTAAGCTGCATTTAGGCAAGGGGCGAGACACAGCGAACCGTTCTAATTGGACGCCTTTTCGATCTTCATGTCACCCAGTTCGTCGATGAGGATGGTCCATGCATCGGGCTCTTTCTGAGCCGGATCGGTCTTCAGATGCACCGTGACGAATAGGCCAGGCAAGCTGGATGCGCCTGCTGAGCTTTCCGGACGGATGTCGGTGACGTAGGCTTTCATCTGGGTAAACTCTTCCAGTTCGAGCGTATCGACCAAAGCGGGGCCATCTGCAGTGTAGGCGATCTGTTGGAGGTAGATTTTCGCCGTACCGTCTCCCTGACGCATGGCGACGACCTTGTAATAGCCGCGCGTGGGCTCGGCGCGCGCAGTCGGGTTGTTTTGCGCAGGCTCGCTCGGCTTGGCTGCGTCATCCGCTGGTTCACGCTCCCACATGCCGCTGCTGGTGACGAAGATCGTCGAGACGGGCAGGGCTTCGATGTCCGGAGTTTGAGCGAAGGCCTGACTGAAGCTGCCAAGCAGGAGCGCTGCCGCAAAAAGAGCTTTCATGGTCACGTCCTTTATCAATTGGTGAACTGCTCTGCGAGAATGCGGTCAGACCAGGAACGATCCGGATCCGAAAGAATTCTTGCCGTTCTGTCCTGAGAAAGCGCAATTTTGACGCTGCGAACGGATTTGACCTCACGATGATCAGCAACCGCGTTAACGGGGCGCTTTTCAAATTCATGGACATGAATATCCACCGTGACCTGGTTGGGTAACAGCGCACCGCGCCAGCGTCTTGGGCGGAAGGCGCTTACGGGGGTCAGCGCAAGAAGCGGAGATTCGAGAGGCAGGATCGGACCATGGGCAGAGAAGTTATATGCCGTTGAACCCGCAGGCGTAGCAACCATCACTCCGTCGCAGATCAACTCTTCCAGTCTCGTCTTGCCATCTATATCGACGCGAAGCTTTGCGGCTTGGTGAGATTGGCGAAATAGGCTGACCTCATTCATTGCAAGTGCCGAAACTTCGTTGCCAGTTTCGTCCACTGCGGTCATTTTAAGGGGGTGGAAATCGTTGCCGGTGGCAATCGCGATCCGCTCATGTAGCCGTGACACTCTGTAATCATTCATCAGGAAGCCGACCGAGCCACGGTTCATACCATAGACGCGCTTTCCGAGGTTCATCGTTTCGTTCAGAACCTGTAGCATAAATCCGTCGCCCCCAAGTGCGACGATCACCTCCGCCTCTTCGAAAGAGGCATTGCCATATTCGCGGATGAGGTCTTCTCTTGCTGCCTGCGCGTGATCTGCGGGGGATGCAACGAAGGAAATTTTGTATACTGAGCGCGACATACGGTCATCCCGATTGATGCTCTCTGGTACATGAAGAAATGCATCATGGACAAGCTCTTTCGGACCGCAAGCGCCAACTCGCGTTTCACACCTCCACGGACTGGTAATTGTTTTTCTTCGGTGCGGGAGAAGCGGTGGCGCGAGCCATGCCTTAAATATTAACGACGGACCATCGACGGTTGGAACAAAAGGAATTTCTCTCCGTTCTCTCCGCTCAATGGAGATTGTAACATGACGTCGCAAGGTACTTCCGGTCGCCGAAGAGTTCTTGAGGCCGCAAACAAGGCCTCCGCTACTACCTATAAGCCGATCATCATGCCGCTTGCTGGAACTTATGTTGCCATGATCTTCCGCAGGGGGATCAGGAGTGCATCTAAACTGGTAAAAACTTGAACGTAGCCTGGCGTTACTACGCCTTGCCGATGAGCGGCAGCGCGACCCACACATTTACAGTCCACGGATCTGATTTCAGAAAAATCGACCGTCGATCACCGCGAGAGGAGAATGACATGAAGGAAATTCTCATAACCGCCGCAGCCTTGGTTTTTACTGCCGGTACGGCCTTCGCTGACTGTATCAAAAATATCGAGACCACGGCGGTGCCGCCCGGTATCGACCGCGAGTTCACGACAGCGAGCATTTCGGCGTCGCCGGAGATGCATCAAAAGACCGCGCTCGTACTGAAGAAAACAGACAGGCTTCCTGGAAACGCCGAAACAACTGTTGCCTCACCAGAAAGCGCAGTGGCAAGAATGCAGTAAGAGTGTGATTCCGAAGCAAAAAGGCCGCGCTACGGACGAATGGGCGTGGCCTTTTTTCGAGTCTGAAAGGAACGGCGCCTTTTGCCAGACCTCACGAATCAAGCCTTAGCGTAAGCTGACGGATACTCTTTTTCTTCAAGTTGTAGAGAGGCTTCGTCGTCATCATCTCCGTCTTTCGGCGGAGGTCTCGTCGGCGCTCTTCTGCGCGCTCTCTCAAACTTCTGGATTGCGCTACGAGCGCAAGTGCGTGTTCTATCGATCTTTCTGACGTGGTCATCCAAATCTCCTTTGTTCACTTTATGTTCTTTTTTGAATGATTCGTCAATATCGTCCAGTTCAGCCGCTTCAGTGCGTGTACGTGAAGCATCACCGCACCCTCCAGTCAGAGTCCTTCTAATCTTCGTCGTCGCTCTCACCCGCGGCGGGCGGTTTCGCGAGAAAACGAAAAAAGGCCCGGCAGAGCCGGACCTTTTTTTAATAAAGACAGCGTTTTCGTGTCAGGAAAGAGCGCGTTCTTCTGTGAAGCTATCCGCAGAAAGCCGACCGCTTGCGAGCGCCACGATGGCGAGCGCGGCGTGCTGGCGATCCCAGCCAGCACTTTCGGCTATTTCAAGCAACCCATTGATGGAAGGCTCGAGAGCGAACTGGCATTCCGCCTGGTAGTCCATTGTGTCGATCGTGAGCGAAGGCGGATTGATCAAAGCGCGCATGCAGCACTCCATTATATCACATATCCTGCTCCCCATTGCAGAACATGCGCGAAATTCATTAGCTTTTTGAAGCCGAACGTCGTTACGACGTCGAGCAGTATCAAGCGACGAATCCCCAGCGTGGGGAGATTCTTTTATCTTAGCTGGCATGTCAACCAGTCGGGAGGACTATGCATCTTTTCGATTGTGCCTGAAGGGTCGCTTTCGCCAGACGAGAAGCGCCATGAGATAGAGCGCGAAGGTCACGAACCAAACGAGCGGAAACGCCAGGAACACAGCCCCATACCCGCAGCCGCCGTCGAAACAGGTTCCGAAGGTCGCGGCTTGCACCACAGTCCTTCCTATAAAGAAAGAGACGAGGCCGGTTCCCACGACGCCTCCAAGCAACAACACGATATTGGTGAACAGTCTCATGGCGCCGGAGTATGATCAAGAATAAGACGTCTTTGCGGACATCTAGGAAGAAGCAGCTCTAGCAGCACTATTTTGATGGAGTGGGTGGCGCTCACTCGGTCCTGTGGCATCGGTAGGTCCTTCTAGCCCTCCAGCGCTCGCTCACAGTCCGGTAGGAATCGTCTGAAGACTCACTCAGAGGAGCGGTGCAGCCTGTGCCTATCGTCTTGCCCGCGCCCCTAGAACCCAGTGTGCGAGCCGAGACTTTCGGGTCGTGCGTTCTCCGATCAAAACTGTCGAGAGAGTGTTCAAGCGTCGCGCAGCCTTTTTGCTTGCCTGAACCGTATCCGCCTATCTTACTCGATACAGATTGTAATGCGCGTAGTTTACGGCGTTCTCTGCGCCACGAGAGGCGCTATATCTTGCGCAGATACCTAACTTGATGTGTGAGAAACAGGCTGTAAGCCTTTGAAAGAATGGTGGGTGATGTAGGGCTCGAACCTACGACCCGCTGATTAAGAGTCAGCTGCTCTACCAACTGAGCTAATCACCCGACCGGCACCGTGTGGCGGTGTGAGGGGGCGTATAAAGGGGTTCATTTCCCTTGTCTAGCGCCAAAGACGAAATATTGCGATTTTTCTTCTGGGAGTGATGCTCTTTCAATGAAAAAGCCCGGAAAACCGGGCTTTTAAAAAGAAAGTTTTTTTGACGCGTTTCAGCGCCTTATCGCTCTCGCGACTGCAATGAGGATGCAAGCGCCGATGAAACCAGCGATCAGATAGCCAATCCAGCCGCCCAAAACGATTCCGAACACCGACAGGATGGCGTTGGCGATCACTGCGCCCACGATCCCGAGGATGATGTTCATCAAAACACCCATATTGCTCTTCATGAACTGCTCTGCGAGCCACCCGGCGATGCCACCGATGATGATTGCTGCGAGCCAACCGATACCTGCTGCTTCCATGATTACCCTCCATCTATGGACACTATTTGCTTGTGCACACTCTAATGGCTGAAACCGAAAGAAGTTCCACATCTTAGGCGTAACGCCGCTGTTGAATTGCCTTATAGGTCCATTATCTAGGCCCCATGATTCGACAGGAGCAGAAGGGTATCCGTGATGAGGTTTTCGATGAGTGGCACGCGCTGGGTTCGGCCTCTGTCTCTTCTGCCTATTCTGTTGCTTCTGCTATCCTCGTTCGTTTTCGCTCAAGATCAGGGGCAAGGTTCAGCGCCGGTTTCCAATGGGCCTACCGCTGCGGCGCAGCCGGGTGCGGCAACACCTGTCGTTGAGCGCTCTACCAAAGAGCTCGACACGGCTAAGGCCTCCCTTTCCGATATCAGCCGGCAACTCGAAGAGGGCGGTAGAGACGATGCCCGTCTCGTCGATCTGAAAGGCAGGGCAGATGATCTTGCGGCGTCCGTGAACGGCGTCCTCGGCAATCTCCGCGGCCGGCTGGATGAGATCAACGCCCGTATCACATCGATCGGTGCGCCGCCCAAGGAAGGCGCACCGCCCGAGGCGAGCGTCGTGACGGACGAGCGTGACAAGCTCAATTCTGAAAAGTCCCAGATCAATGCGGTTCTGGGCGAAGCAGAAGCCGTAGCCGGGCGAGCCAATGCTCTGTCCAACAACATCACGTCGATCCGGCGTGCGCTGTTTGCCGCAACTCTGTTCAAGAGAACGGAAATTTCTCTACCGGTGCTCGCGGAGGCTGGCAGGGAGTTCATCGACGAGATCTCGATGGTCAGCAGTTCGCTGACAAGCTGGTCCATATTCGTCTGGAATTACAAGCGGCTTTCGATGTTCGGTGCCGTGTCGCTTTCGATACTGGCAGCACTTCTGTTTCTTGTCGGCGGTTATCGGCTTCTTGGACACCGCATGGAGCGACGCGCTTTTTCCGGCGAGCCGTCCTATCTGCGCCGCCTTTCCGTCGCCTTCTGGTCGACGACGGTGCAGTCGATGTCGGTCTTCCTCTTCATGGTGACGTCGGCCTTTTTCCTCGATAATTTTGGTGTGCTGAGACCGGATATCGCGCCCATCGTCTTCGTGGCGATGTCAGTGATTGCCTTCGTGTATTTCATTTCTCGCCTGACTTACGCAATTTTTGCCCCGACACAGCCGGAATGGCGTCTTCTGCGTGTGTCGAACAGCGGCGCGCATACGATATCGTCGGCGATGCTCGTCATGGCGATCGTCAACGGCCTGGATTACCTCTTCAGCACGATCAGCGAGACACTGAATTCGCCGCTCATTCTGACGGTGGCGAAGAGTTTCGTGGCCTCGATTGTCATCGGCGTTATCCTTTTTGGGATTTCTTTCCTCAAGCCTGTGGTCGGAGAAGGTCAGGATGCCGAAACCGGCCACAAGCGCATGCCGCGCTGGCTCGCGATTTTGCTGCGAGTCGGCGGTTTGGTGCTGATCGGTGCCTGTCTGACAGGCTATGTCGGGCTTGCCCGATTCCTTGCGACGCAGATCGTAGCGACGGGTGCGGTGGTGGCGACCGTTTATATCGGCATCCTTTCCGGCAAGGCGATCTCTCGTCAGGGAGCCTTTGGAGAAACGCTTGCGGGACGGTATCTCGGCCGTCGATTCTCTCTCGGCCCCGTAGGTCTGGATCAGACCGGTCTTGTTGCAGGACTTGGTATCTATGCGATTGCGCTTGCTTTTGGCGTCCCGCTTGTTCTGTTCTCCTGGGGTTTCCAGCCCGGCGATATCGAGAACTGGGCATACAGCCTGCTAACAGGCTTCAAGGTCGGCAACACTTCGATCTCGCTGATCAGCATTTTGAGCGGTATTCTGGTCTTCATCGTCGGTTACGCGGTGACACGGTGGTTCCAGAAATGGCTGGATCGCAATGTCATGGCGCGAGGCCAAGTCGATGCTGGCGTGCGAAACTCGGTCGGCACGGGTATCGGCTATCTAGGGATCGTTGTTGCCGCAATCTTTGGTATCTCGTCTGCCGGTCTTGATCTGTCCAGCCTTGCTCTCGTTGCGTCGGCCCTGTCTGTTGGTATCGGTTTCGGCCTGCAAAACATCGTCTCCAACTTCGTCTCCGGTCTGATCCTTCTTGTCGAGCGTCCATTCAAAGTGGGAGACTGGGTGGTGACGGGCGCAGTCGAAGGCACCGTAAAGCGGCTTTCCGTTCGCGCCACCGAGATTGAAACCTTCCGAGGTCAGTCGATCATCGTGCCGAACTCGGAGTTCATCAATTCCTCCGTCGGCAACTGGACGCATCGCAATCGCATTCAGCGTGCTGAAATTCCGGTTTCGGTCGCCTATGAGACGGATCCGCAGAAGGTGATGGATATCCTGCTTGAACTGGTGAAGAAGCAGACGCCGGTCTTGAGAAATCCGGAGCCGCATGTGGAATTCTTGCGCTTTGGCGATTTCTCGCTCGATTTCGAGCTTCGCTTCCATCTTGCCGATCTTTCGCATGGACTAGCCGTCAAGAACAATCTGCGGATGGAAATTCTGAAGCGCTTCCGAGAGGAGGGGATCAGTATTCCGATGCCGCAGCGTAATCTCAACATCCACATGGAAGGCGAGACGAACCCGCAAATCCTCGCGGCACTTCTTTCGGAGGAGGGTGACAAGGCGGTGGTTTCCCATACCGCTGCCGCAACTGCTCCCAAGCAAGAGGTAGCGAAGTCCGAGGCTCCCAATGTGCAGACCGAGGAGGAAAAGCCGTTAGAGGCAAAGGTTGGGGAGTTTAAAGCATCAGCTGCAAAGAAGCCAAGCTGAGCATTCTCGCTGCTTGAAAATCGTCAAAAGGCTCGCCGTCGCGGCGAGCCTTTTGCATGTCGTAATCAGGCGTTTGGGCGGCGATGCGACATTGCATAGTCTGCGCCACAGGTTCGGAAAAAGCCGCGTTCATGCGGATGACATGCCTCAAGGGGAACTATGACTATGAAGACACATGCGCGGGCAGTGGTTATCGGTGGTGGCGTTGTCGGCGTTTCGACGCTCTATCATCTGGCCAAAAAGGGCTGGACGGATTCCGTTCTGATCGAGCGCAAGGAGCTGACATCTGGCTCCACATGGCACGCGGCGGGCCTCCTGCCGCTGTTCAATATGAGCTACTCGGTCGGCCAGATTCATAAGTACTCGGTCAAGTTCTACGAGGAATTGCAGCAGGAAACCGGCATGAATGTCGGCTTTTCCAAGGTTTCCAACATTCGTCTCGCCCGCACCAAGGATCGCTGGGACGAGTATATGTATTACACCGGTATTGCAGAAACCATTGGCGTCAATGTGAAGATGCTGACGCCGGAAGAAGTCAAGGAAGTCTGGCCGCTCTGTGAGATCGATGGCCTTCTCGGCGCGATCCAGCATCCGGATGACGGCTATATTCAGCCGGCTGACCTCACCCAGGCGCTGGCCAAGGGCGCGCGTGACAAGGGCGCGACTATCTACAGAAACACAACCGTTACTGCGATCGAGCAGACCGAAGACGGTCACTGGAAGGTGACGACTGACAAGGGCGAGATCATTGCCGAGCATGTCATTTCCTGTACGGGTTCATTCGCCCGCAAGACAGGCGAGATGGTCGGCATCAACATTCCGGTCATTCCGGTCGAGCACCAGTATATCGTCACCGAACCGCATCCAGACATTCTGGAGCGCCGCAAGCAAGGCCTTCCGGAAATGGGCGTTCTGCGCGAATCGGATAGCGCTTGGTATATGCGCGAAGAAGCCGGTGGCCTGATCCTTGGTCCGTACGAAGTTGGCGCGCCTGTCTGTTATGTCGACGGCCCTTCCGACGACAGCGAATACGAGTTGTTCCAGGAAGAGCTCGACCGTCTGATGCCGCATATCGAAAGCGCCATCGAGCGCGTTCCGGCTTTCGGCGAAGTCGGCATCAAGAAAGTCTATAACGGCGCGATCGCCTACACCCCGGATGGCAACCCGATCGTCGGTCCAGCGCCTGGCCTGAAGAACTTCTGGCTGAACGAAGGTCACTCGTTCGGCATCACCGCTGCAGGTGGAGCTGGCTGGCAGCTGGCGGAGTGGATCGTCGATGGCGAGCCTACTCTCGATCTAACGGGTGTCGATCCGCGTCGTTTCGGCCCTTATGCAACCGAAGGCTACCTGATTGCCAAGAATGAAGAGGCCTATGCCAACGTCTTCACCATGCACTATCCGGATGAGGAGCGCTCTGCTGCTCGCCCGCTGAAAACGACGCCGGTCTATGATCGCCTCAAGAAACTCGGCGGTGTGTTCGGCTCGGTTTATGGGTGGGAACGCGCCAACTGGTTTGCACCCGAAGGTTATGCGTTGAAGGAAGAAGAACTTGGTGTTGGCGCAGACGTCATTACCAACCACAACTACGCACCACCGCTCGAAGATGGACGCATTGTTGAAAAGTGGTCGTTCCGCCGGTCGAACTACTTCGAGCACGTCGGGAATGAAGTGAAGAACGTTACTCAGAATGTCGGCGTTCTGGACATGTCGGCTTTTGCGAAGATGGAAGTCTCCGGTCCCGGCGCTCGCGCATGGCTCGAGTCGATCCTGGCGAATGCCATTCCGAAGAAGCGTGGCCGTATCGCGCTGACGCATCTCCTGACGCCGAATGGTGGCGTCAAGGCGGAATTCACGGTCTATGAGTGGGCACCCGGTCGCTTCTATCTGGTTTCCGCTGGTGGTCTTGAATCGGTCGATCACGACACGCTTCGCCGTCTTGTGCCCACCGATGGCTCCGTCACTCTGCAGCAGATCACTCAGAAGTACGGCGTTCTGGCTCTGGCCGGTCCGAAGTCTCGCGAAGTCCTGAAGAAGCTGACGCGCACCAGCCTCGAAAACAAGGATTTCCCGTGGCTCACCGCCAAGGAAATCTCCGTTGGCGTCGCAACCGCACATGCGCTTCGCGTCAACTTCGTCGGTGAACTTGGCTGGGAACTGCATCATCCGATCGAAATGCAGACTTACATTTTCGACCGTCTGATGGAAGCCGGTGCCGAATTCGGTATCAAGCCATTCGGTATTCGCGCCATGGTGTCCATGTCGCTGGAAAAATCTTACCGCAACATGGGCCGTGAACTTTCGGTCGAGTACAACGCGTACTCGTCCGGTCTCGACCGCTTCATCAAGCCGGAGAAGCAATTCATCGGTCGTGACGCAGTGGTTGCTGGCAAGGAAAAGGGTCTGCCGTGGATCTTCTCCACGCTGATCGTCAGCGGCAACACTACCGTTGATGCACGCGGTTCGGAAGCCATCCTGAACGATGCGGGCGAGGTTGTCGGTCGTGCAACGAGCGGTGGTTTCGGCTGGCGTATCGGCAAGTCGGTGGCGCTCGCTATGCTCGCACCAGACTACGCCACGATTGGTACCAAGCTGAAGATCAAGATCCTTGGCGATCTTTATGATGCGGAGGTCGTGGTCGAAAGCCCGTTCGATCCGGACAACGCAGTGCTGCGTGCTTAAGGCGTCAGGTCGCATCTATCAAACAAGGATGGGCTCCGTTACGACGGAGCCCTTTGCATTTATGAGACTATTGTCTTCAGCCTCTTAGCCTGATTGCTGTGCATTCCGCCCCGGCGGGCAGTTCAGGCGCGTGCGGTGGTCGGACGATCAGGCAATTGGACTTCGCCATGATCTTCATCATCGACGAGTCCTGCTTGGTGAAGACTTCTGCGATGGGGAGCCCATTGTCTGTGCCAGTGAAGCGGGCGCGCAGATAATCCTGCCGCATGTCATTGGCCTTGAGAGCGGTTGCCGTCTTGACCGTGATCTCGCGGGATTGGTGTTGCTGGTGGCCAAGCTTGTGGATGAGAGGCTCAAGGAACAGCAGGCCGCAGACAAGACTGGCGACTGGATTTCCCGGCAGGCCCAGCACCTGCATCGCGCCGATAGTACCGACCATAAGCGGTTTACCCGGCCGCATAGCGATGCGCCAGAAGTCCAGTGTCATACCTTCTGCCTTCAGCGCGGCCTGGACGAGATCGTGATCGCCAACCGAGGCGCCACCAAGCGTGACGAGAATATCGGCCTTGGCGGCGATGGCCTTGCCGATTGCGGCGCGGATCAGCGCGTCGTCATCCTTGACGATCCCTAGGTCGAGAATATCCGCGCCGGCCTGACGTGCGAGTGTTGAAACGCCAAAGGTGTTCGATGCGATGATCTGTGCCACCTGCGGATCACCGCCCGGCGGGACGAGTTCATCGCCTGTTGCGAGCACGGCGACAAGCGGCTTGCGATAGACCGTGACCTCGGCATGATTCATTGCGGCAGCAACGGTCAGATCGGCGAAGCTCAAGCAATTGCCTGCATCGAGAACAGCTTCGCTTTCCAGGAAGTCCTGGCCGCGCGGGCGGATATGTCGCCCTTGAGTGACATCGAATGTGGTACGGATGTGGTTAGCATCCAGAAGCTCAGCATCCTCCTGGATCAAGACTGTGTCCGCCCCCTTAGGCACTGGCGCGCCGGTGAAGATGCGAACAGCTTGCCCCGGTCCCACAGAACCGTCAAAAGCGTGTCCCGCAGAGGCCGTGCCGATAACAGTCAGTTCGGAGCCGACCGTCGGAGCATCCGCGGCGCGCAGTGCGTACCCGTCCATGGCTGAGGAATCGAAGGGCGGCTGTGTAATCCTTGCCGCAAGGTCAGCGGCCAGGACGCGCCCATCGGCATTGGTGAGGCTGACGCGTTCTGTGACAGTGAGAGGCTGTGCCGCACCTAGCAATCGTTCAAGAGCTTCGTTGACAGGCAGAAGGGGTTTCATACGCTTCCTTTTCGGTCACAAGCACGACCTTCAGATGTTACTCTATCACAGGGATGAGAATCAGGCTGATCAGCAGAGGCCAGTCGGGCTTTTCAAGAAGAGTTGAGTCGGAGACTCAGGCCCGGTAATCGCCGGAGTTTCCGCCGCTTTTTTCAAGCAGCCGGATCGAACCGATTTCCATGCCCTTATCAGCGGCTTTGGCCATATCGTAAATCGTCAGGCAGGCAATGGAGACAGCCGTCAGCGCTTCCATTTCCACGCCCGTCTTGCCGGAGAGCTTGACGGTTGCCTGAACACGCAAACCGGGTAGAGCGGCGTCTTCAGAGATATCGACGGACACTTTGCTTAGCATCAGAGGATGGCAAAGAGGGATGAGATTGGATGTCTGCTTGGCAGCCATGATACCGGCGAGGCGAGCGGTCCCGACAACGTCACCCTTCTTGGCGTCGCCATCGCGAATCAGCGCCAGTGTCTCCGGTTTCATCCTGACAAAACCCTCAGCCACGGCGGTGCGGACGGTATCCAGCTTGTCGCCGACATCGACCATATGCGCCTCGCCGGAGGCGCCGATATGAGTGAGCTTCGGGGATGAGCTCATTCGGCTGCCATAACGCCGCTCCGGCCCGTGAGCAGGGCGCGTGTCGCAGCAGTGACGTCGTCCTTGCGCATCAGGCTCTCACCAACCAGGAAGGTGCTGATGTTGCATTTTTCCAGCCGCAGGCAGTCCTCATGGGTGAAGATGCCGCTTTCGCCGACCAACAGCTTGTCCGCTGGCACCATCTTCGCCAGCCGCTCGCTGGTTTCGAGGCTGACCTCGAATGTGCGTAGATTGCGGTTGTTGACGCCGAGCATGGGGGAGGCGAGTTTAAGCGCACGTTCCGTTTCCTCTTCATCATGCACCTCGACCAGCACATCCATGCCGAGCGAGAAGGCTTCGGCCTCAAGACGTTTTGCCTCATCGTCGGTAAGCGATGCCATGATCACCAGAATGCAGTCCGCGCCCCAGGCGCGGGCCTCATGCACCTGATAGGTTTCGAACATGAAGTCCTTGCGCAAGGCGGGTAGGGAGCAAGCGTTGCGGGCAGCGGTCAAAAACTCCGGCGCTCCTTGGAAGCTCGGTCTATCGGTCAAAACCGAGAGACACGCTGCGTTGCCTGCTTCATAGGCTTTTGCAAGCGCCGGTGGATCGAAATCCGGACGGATGAGGCCTTTGGATGGGCTTGCCTTCTTGATCTCCGCAATCAGGCCATAGGTGCCTTCCGCCTGCTTGCGCTTTAAGGCGTTGTAGAAGCCTCGAGGGGCGGCCTGATCGGCGGCCATCGCCTTCAGATCGGCAAGAGACACCTTGGCCTTGGCGGCTGCGATTTCCTCGCGCTTATAGGCTTCGATCTTTCTCAGAATGTCGCTCATCTTCGCTTACTCCTCGTTGGAGACTGCAACCAGCTTATCCAGTGCAGCAGCAGCCTGGCCCTCATCCAGCGAAGCGCTGGCAATCTTCATACCGTCGCTCAGCGTTTCGGCCTTGCCGGCAACGACGAGTGCCGCTGCCGCATTGCAAAGAGAAACGTCGCGATAGGCGTTTTTATGACCGGAGAGCACGCCGCGAAGTGCATTGGCATTGAAGATGCCGTCTCCGCCCTTGAGGTCGTCGATCGTCGCGGATGAGACGCCGAAGTCCTTCGGCGTCAGGTTGAAGGTGCGGATCTTGCCATCTTCCAAAGCCGCGACATGGGTAACGCCTGTGGTGGTGATCTCATCCATGCCATCGCCGTGGACAACCCAGATCGATTCCGATCCAAGATCGCGCAAGACCTCGGCAATTGGCTGAAGCCAACGCGGTGAAAAGACGCCGAGCAGCTGGCGCTTCGCGCCTGCGGGGTTCGATAGCGGGCCGAGCAGGTTAAAAATCGTGCGGGTGCCGAGTTCCACTCTTGTCGGGCCGACATGGCGCATGGCGGAGTGATGCAACTGCGCGAACATGAAGCCGAGGCCAGCTTCGTTTATGCAGCGGCTGATGAGCTCAGGTCCAATATCGAGTTTGACGCCCAGGGCCGAAAGAGCGTCGGCAGTACCAGACTTCGAGCTCAAGGCCTTGTTGCCATGCTTGGCCACTGGAAGGCCGGTGCCTGCAACGATGATCGCGGCGAGGGTGGAGATGTTATACGTGCCGAGACCGTCACCACCCGTTCCGACGATATCTACCGCATGGGCGGGCGCGGAGACAGGAAGCATCCGAGCCCGCATCGACGAGACTGCACCGACGATTTCATCCACAGTTTCGCCACGTACCCGCAGCGCCATGAGAAAACCGCCGATCTGAGACGGCGTGGCCTCGCCGGACATCAGAATATCGAAGGCCTGGCGGGCCTCCTCCCTGTTTAGGCTTTCACCATTTGCAACCTTGGCGATTAGCGGCTTCAGTTCGGCCATGTCCCGTTCCCTATCAGTATGCAGTCATCGCCTGATCTGCGAGCGCCTGATTGATGCTGACACCATAGTCGTTCTGCAGACGGCTGACCATCTGATCCAGCATGTCCTCACCCGCAGCCTTTGCCATGGCCGTGATCTGACGATCGTCGTTGTTCAGGGCATCGACAGGGGCATTGGTGTTGACTTCCGTCACCTTGAAGAGAATCCGACCGGAACCATCCGCATTGACCGCGGTGCCGGCCAAGCCGTCAGCGCCTGCAAAGATCGCCGAAACGGCCTGCTGACCGAAGAGAGCATCGTCACTGTTGCGACGCAGCCCCATCTTGGTTTCAACAGCAAGACCCATTTCGCCGGCAATCGTCTGGAGGCTCTCGCCCTTTTCGATACGAGCCTTCAGCTCTGCTGCCTTGGCTGTCAGGGCATTGCGCTGCTGCTCGGCCGTCCATTCAGCGACGACTCGTTCGCGAACCTCATCCAGCGTGCGGTCACGCGGCGGGATGATCTGATCGACATCGAACCAGACGTAACCTTCGCGACCGATGTTAACCGCTGGTGCTTCTGTGCCGGGTTCCGTTTTAAATACCTCTGTCAACAGAGCAGGCGTAGGAAGGCCTTCGACCGGGTTGCCCTTTTCGTCCTCGCCATTGGCGTCGATGGCGTTGATGGTCACTGCCTTGAGGTTCAGCTGGTTTGCCGCATCCGCAAGCGACGAGCCGCCGCCACGCAGGTCCTCGTAGCGATCGTGAACACTGTTGAGTTGTTCAGCAGCATTTGCGGTCGCAAGTTGCGTGCGTATTTCTTCCTTTGCCTCATCCAGCGTCTTCATGCTCTCACCCTTTATGCCGGTGACGCGAAGGATGACTGGGCCAAAGGCTCCATCGACCACAGGCGAAATGCCGCCGTCTTTCTGAACCGCAAAGGCTGCATCGGCGATGGAGGGATCAGGCATCGTTTCCTTGGTAAACTCACCAAGCAGCACGTCTGCCGGCTGCTTGCCCTGATCCTTGATGACCTGATCGTAGGTCGTCGTTCCAGCGCGGATCTGAACAGCAGCAGCTTCCGCCATCTCCTTATTCGGAAAAACCAGCTGCTCGACCGTGCGGCGGCCTGCGGTGCGGAACTTGTCCTTGTTCTTTTCGTAGTATTCGGCGACCTGAGCGTCGGTGATGTCGCTCTGATTTGCGATATCGGACGGCTCAAGCTTCACATATGTGAATTTGCGATATTCGGGTGCGCGGAACTGCGTCTTGTGACTTTCGAACCAGGCAGCCAGTACATCGTCCGCCGGAGCTTTCACCGGATCGATATTGGCGTTGGACAGCAGGAGATAATCGACCGAGCGCTGCTCGTTGAGGTACTGCTTCAATGCATCAACCAGAACCTGTGGCGGCGTGAAACCATCGGAAATGGCATCTACGATCTGGCTGCGGACCGCGACCTTGCTGCGCTCCTTCACATAGTCGTCCTCGTTGAAGCCAGCGCCGCGTAGACGCTGGCTGAAGAGCTGTCGATCAAACTGGCCAGTGGGCGACTTGAAGGCTGGGTCTTCGGCAATGAGATTCGCCAGACGGTCCTCGGAAAGCCCAAGGTTCATGCTCTCCGCGAGTTGATCAAGCGAAGCGCCCGCTGCAAGCTGGCTGAAGACCTCGCGGTCGATACCGAAAGCTTTCGCCTGTTCCGTGGTCAGACGCGTACCGAACTGTTGGCCGATCTCTCCCATTCGCCGCTGGTAGGCCATGCGAAACTCATTCGGTGTCACCGTCTGATCACCGACCGTCATCACGGCGTGTGAATTGCTCGAAACGAGTGATGCCGACACACCCCATATGCCGAATGAAACGACAAGAAGAAGAAGGAGCAGCTTTGCCGCCATGGTTCTGGAAGCGTTTCTCAGGGAATCGAGCATCGTTATGCAAACCTCACAATATGCGCCCGTTACGCCGGGTCTATCGGGGTTCCTTAGAGCGTTTTATTGGTAAATGGAAGCTGTTCTGTTGAAACCTAAGGGTCAACTGATTGTGCGAACCGCATGCAGATGCCATGGCCTGCGGCGCACAAAAAAGCCGCCTAGGATAAGGCGGCTTTGTGCGGCGACGGAGTTTTGATGCCTATGCTGTCAGAACGACTTGCTGCGTTCCAGCATATCCTTCAACTCCTCATCTTCCTTCTGTAGTTCGGAAACCACCGAGACGACCGATGCCACGAACATGACGCTGATCAAGGCAGAAAGCACTGTCAAAACGAAAATCATGGCGTATTACTCCGGTCTATGTGGGTTTCCCCTGCCGATCAGTAGTAGTTCATATACTGATAGCGGGATGTAAGCTGCGGGAAGCTTGCTTCCTGTTGCTGTGGCTTCTGGGCGTAAAGGCTGAACGTCGTCGCAACCATCGCGATGAGCAGCATTGTCCAGGCGGTGCTGATCACACCGATTTTCGCCGAAGTAGACTGCTTTTCTCTTGCAAACATTTGTCCGTTCCTTTGCCTGCGAATAGAACGCCTGACTTCAAGTCGGGTTCCGAAATACTATTAAAAATCGATTAGCATTGCGCCAGTGAAGCTTCCTTGAATGCCGCGTTCATCTGGCGTTCAGGAAATTGGCAGCTCACGTCAATCCATGAAGAGCTGTTCCACCACGAATGAAGCTGCGACCGTCAGGATCACCATGAATGCCAGCATTTCCGTCTCCATTGGGATGTCAGACCCGATGCGTTGTCGATGGTTCAACTTATAAGGAGTGGCTTTGAAGCTGTGCTGAATGCTGCATTCATTGGACATTCACTTAAGCGATCGAGGTATAAGTCTTGCAGATGCGATGCTGACGTGACAAAAGGCCCACCGAGACGGAAGTATCGAGAGCGGTATGACGATTGCCTTTTATCCTGGATCCTTCGATCCGATGACCAACGGACATCTGGATGTTCTCATCCAGTCATTGAATGTGGCATCGAATGTGATCGTCGCCATTGGCGTTCATCCAGGTAAGGTACCCATGTTCGGCTTCGAAGAACGTGCGGATCTCATCAGACAATCTCTCAACGACGTGTTGCCGGACGCTATGGACAGGCTGCGCGTCGTTTCCTTCGACAATCTCGTTGTCGATGCGGCCCGCAGTCATGGTGCAACGCTTCTGGTTCGAGGCCTGCGCGACGGTACCGATCTCGATTATGAGATGCAGATGGCGGGGATGAACCGGCAGATGGCGCCGGATATCCAGACCGTTTTCTTACCCGCAGGCACCGCATCGCGGCCTATTACCGCCACATTGGTTCGTCAGATCGCAGCCATGGGCGGCCATGTCGAGGCCTTTGTGCCCAAAGCCGTGCTTGAAGCCCTTAACACGAAGCTGAAACGATAGTTTCGGCATATAGGTGGAGCCAATCCGAATGAAATTGCTCAAATTTGCCTTTGCGGGTGCCATGTTCGTCAGCGCTGTTGCTGCGAGCACGATCGCTTCTGCGGCCGATCTTCTGACGATCCAGTTGAAGGATGGCCCGGTCGTCATTCAGCTTATGCCCGAGGTTGCGCCGAAGCATGTGGCGCAGATCGAGGCTCTCGCCAAGAAGGGCGCCTATGATGGCGTTGCCTTCCACCGCGTCATCAACGGTTTCATGGCGCAGACCGGCGATGTGCAGTACGGCAATATGAACAAGGGCTTCGATGCGCGGCGTGCCGGTACCGGTGGTTCCGACCTTCCAGATATCCCCGCCGAGTTCTCGAAAGTTCCCTTCGAGCGTGGCACCGTCGGCATGGCCCGGTCGCAAAACCCGAATTCTGCAAACTCGCAGTTCTTCATCATGTTCGATCAGGGACCTTTCTTAAACGGCCAGTATACCGTGGTCGGCAAGGTCGTTTCGGGCATGGAATTCGTCGACAAGATCAAGCGTGGTGCCGGCGGAAACGGCGAAGTCTCCGATCCTGACCGCATGGTCAAGGTAACGGTGACCAAGAAGTAACATCGCGACAACCACGTCAAACGGGCGTTCTGCCCCTCTAGCCTAACCCTAGCAAGGAGAGATATCATGGCCGAGATCAAGGATCCGGAAAACACCCTCATCATGGAAACGACGACCGGCAAGGTTGTTATTCAGCTTCTGCCAGAAGTTGCTCCAGGCCATGTTGCCCGCATCAAGGAACTGGTGTCCGAGCAGGCCTATGACGGCGTCGTCTTCCACCGCGTCATCGCAGACTTCATGGCACAGACCGGCGACGTGAAGTTCGGCAAGAAGGGTTCTGCCGATTTTAACCCGGCACGTGCCGGTATGGGCGGTTCTGAGAAGCCTGACCTGAAGGCTGAATTCTCCGCCATTCCGCATGTTCGCGGCACGTGCTCCATGGCCCGTTCGCAGAGCCCGAACTCCGCCAACTCGCAGTTCTTCATCTGCTTTACGGATTCTCCGTGGCTGAACAAGCAGTACACGGTCTGGGGCCAGGTAATTGAGGGCATGGAAGCCATCGACAAGATCAAGAAGGGCGAGCCTGTGAAGGACCCCGATTCGATCGTGTCGATCCGTCTGGCGTCTGCAGCCTAAGGAGTTCTCGCCTTGCCGAGAGGCAGGGCGGGCCGCCGACGTTTTCTATCCTCGGGGCACTCTCGGGCTTAACCCGAGGACCGAGGACGACGTCGAGGAAAAGGCATCCTTCGTGCCAACCATGACCCGCCGGCAGTTCGCTGCGAGGCGGGTTTTGACATTCTGAGCTTTTCGCTTTTCTCTGCGGCGAGAGAGGTGAAAGTGACAATAGACGAATTTTATAAGAGCTTCCGAATGCGTGTTGACCTGTTCGATTTCGATCTCCCCGAGGAAAATATTGCGTTGCGCCCGGCCAATCCGCGTGACAGCGCCCGACTACTCGTGGTCGATCCCAATACGGACCGGATGACGGATCATCAGGTCTTTGATCTTGCGAGCTTCCTGAAGCCCGGCGACGCGCTGGTGTTCAACGATACACGCGTCATTCCCGCACAGCTCGAAGGCATTCGCTTGCGCGAAGGCGCGCAGGAGACCTCGGTTTCCGCCACGCTGCACATGCGCGCCGATGCGAGCCGGTGGAAGGCCTTCGCGCGGCCGGGCAAACGCATCAAGGCGGGCGACCGCATTCGCTTCGGCTATGAGCGCGACAATGCCTGCGGCCTTGCCTGGCTGGAAGCGACGGTGGAGGAAAAGGGCGAGGAGGGTGAAATCACCCTGCTGTTCGACGTATCCGGTCCCGCACTCGATGAAGCGATTGCCTCTGTCGGGCATATTCCGCTGCCTCCCTATATCGCTGCGAAGCGGCCCGAGGATATGCAGGATCAGGAAGATTATCAGACGATCTATGCGCGGGAAAAAGGTGCCGTTGCCGCACCGACGGCTGGCCTGCATTTTACGCCAGCACTCTTCGAAGCGCTGGACAAGGCTGGCATCGAGCGCCACTTCGTCACGCTGCATGTCGGTGCCGGAACATTTCTGCCGGTCAAGGCCGATGACACCGAAGACCACAAGATGCATCTTGAAATCGGCTATGTGTCGGACGAGACGGCTGAGAAGCTGAATGTGGTGAAGGCGAGGGGCGGACGGATCGTCTGCGTTGGTACGACATCGCTGCGGCTGATCGAAAGTGCTGCCGGCGACGACGGGCAGATCCGCCCATGGTCAGGTGCGACCGGCATCTTCATCACGCCAGGCTATCGCTTCAAGGCGGTCGATATTCTGATGACCAATTTTCACCTGCCGAAATCCACTCTTTTTATGCTGGTTTCGGCCTTCTGCGGTCTGGAGACGATGCGAGCGGCGTACGCCCATGCCATCGAAACAGGCTACCGTTTCTATTCCTATGGCGATTCCAGCCTGCTCTTCCGGAAAGTCTGATGCACGAAAACTTCACCTTCACCCTTAAAGCAACCAGCGGCGGCGCGCGCCTCGGCGAAGTGGCGATGCCGCGCGGCGTGATCCGCACGCCCGCCTTCATGCCGGTCGGCACAGTCGGTACTGTCAAGGCCATGTATCTGGATCAGGTGCGCGAGCTCGGCGCCGATATCATTCTCGGCAATACCTATCACCTGATGCTGCGCCCCGGCCCGGAGCGGGTGGCGCGCCTCGGCGGCCTGCATGAGCTGATCCGCTGGCCGCATCCGATCCTGACCGATAGCGGCGGCTTTCAGGTCATGTCGTTGTCTGGTCTGCGAAAGCTCGATGAAAAGGGCGTGACCTTCAAGAGCCATGTCGATGGTTCGCTGCATCATATGTCTCCGGAGCGCTCCATCGAGATCCAGGGTCTGCTCGATTCGGATATCCAGATGCAGCTCGATGAATGCGTGGCGCTTCCCGCCGAACGCAAGGAAATCGAGCGGGCCATGGAAATGTCTCTGCGCTGGGCGGAACGCTGCCGTGTGGCCTTTGGCGAGCAGAAGGGCAAGGCAATGTTCGGTATCGTCCAGGGCGGCGACCAGCCGGACTTGCGCATCCGTTCTGCCGAGGGATTGAAGCAGCTTGATCTCAAGGGCTACGCCGTTGGTGGCTTGGCAGTCGGCGAGCCGCAAGACGTGATGCTGGCCATGCTCGACACGACGCTGCCGGTTCTGCCGACGGAAAAGCCGCGCTATCTGATGGGTGTGGGTACGCCGGACGATATCCTGAAATCCGTGGCGCGCGGCATCGACATGTTCGACTGCGTGATGCCGACTCGTTCTGGCCGCCACGGCCTTGCCTTTACCCGCAGGGGCAGGGTCAATATTCGCAATGCGCGCCACGCCGAAGATATGCGTCCGCTTGATGAGCAGTCCAACTGCCCGGCATCGCGCGATTATTCCCGCGCTTATCTGCATCATCTGGTCCGATCCAATGAAGCGCTGGGCGGCATGCTTCTTTCCTGGCACAATCTCGCCTATTATCAGGAGTTGATGCAGGGGATTCGCAAATCGATTGAAGAAGGTCGCTTTGCGGATTTCTACGCGGAGACCATTGAAATGTGGGCGAAAGGCGATATCGATCCGGTGTGACAAACATCATCGGATCGCCGAATGCTAGATGCGCCTTACGTTCTTTTTCGTGACGATACGACCGGCACCGTGACACTGTTTACGGAGCCGGAGGAGATTATCGTTGCGCATGAGATTGACGCATTCTTTCCCGCCCTTGCGCGGATGGAGGCGGTCAGGGCTGAGGGCAAGTATTTAGCCGGCTATATGTCCTATGAGGCAGGATACCTTTTCGAGCCGAAGCTCGCACCCTTGGCAGAGGGGAGCCGACAGACACCGCTCCTGTGTTTTGGTGTCTTCAGCTCACCAGCCGGTGACATGACCCCTATGCCTAAGCCATTGAATATCCTGGCGGCTGACGCTTTGTTGAGCGATCTCAAACCCTCCTGGTCTTTCGCGGATTATGAAACGCAGTTCAACACATTGCACCAGCATCTGCGCCAGGGAGATTGTTACCAGGCTAATCTTACTATGCCTGTCACCGGTCGGTGGCACGGTGATCCGCTTGCCGGGTTCTGGTCTCTGATCGACCGTCAGCCGGTGAAATATGGCGCCTTGATCGATCTTGGTGGGCCTGTGATTCTGTCGCGCTCTCCCGAACTGTTTTTCTCGGTCGATGCGGAGGGCTGGATCGAGACCCATCCGATGAAGGGCACCGTCAAGCGCGGATCGTCGGCGGAGGAAGATGCGGCTCTGATTGAGGCCATGGGCAAGGATGAGAAAACGCTTGCCGAAAATCGCATGATTGTCGATCTGCTGCGCAATGATATTTCACGGATCACGGAAGTCGGCACGCTACATGTGCCGAAGCTTTTCGAGATCGAGACCTATCCAACCGTCCACCAGATGGTCAGCCATGTGCGGGCCAAGCTGTTACCCGATGTGAGCATTGGTGATATCTTCGCCGCTCTCTTTCCCTGCGGTTCGGTGACGGGTGCGCCGAAAATGCGGGCGATGGAAATCCTGCACGATCTGGAAATCGGCCTACGCGATGTCTATTGCGGTGCCATTGGACTCATATCGCCAAAGGGGGAAATGCGCTTTTCCGTGGCGATCCGCACCATTACTTTGTTCGACGATGGACGAGCGACCTTCAATGTCGGAGGCGGGATCGTTTTCGATTCCACTGCGCAGTCCGAATATGACGAGTGCTTGCTGAAGGCGAAGTTCGCAGCTGGTAAGCGAAAACTCGGCTGAGCTGGTCAAACGCATGAAGGTCGGATGAAGAGACGGCATCGCCGTCATGCAAGTGTCATATCCTGCTCTTAGAGACAGTGCGCAGAAGGTACGCTTCGACATGCACCAAAACCATGCGCGGCTGCGCGATGGGACATGTCGGAGAGACCATCTTTCTTTGTTTCTCAAGGATATCGCTCCATGACATCATTCCGTTCCGTGACCTCTCGCGGGCTTGCCGCCGCGCTGGCGACATCGATCTTCATCTTTCCTGCCGCTGCGATGGCTGAAAGCAGCGCCACCGCAAATGGCGTCAGCTATGCTAACAAGGGTCTCGTCGCCATCGGGCGCATTCCCGCCAGCCAGCGCGACAAGTTGGGTGAAACCTTCGGCTCAGGTTCCGGCATGGCGATCGATGTCACCAGCTGGAAGAAGGATGGCGATGCCTATCGCGGTTCGCTATGGCTGTTGCCGGACCGTGGCTACAACGTCGAAGGCACGACGGATTATGATGCCCGCATCAACAAGATCGATGTCACGCTGATGCCCGCAACGGGCGGCGATGTGGCTGCGGACAAGCAGCAGACGGGTGTTCAGGCGAAACTTGCCGATACGCTGCTTTTGACCGATGAGCAGGGCAAGAACATGACAGGCCTCGACCCGGAGGTAGGTACCCGTCCGGCGAGCGGCGCAACGCCAGTGCTGCCTTTTGCCTCTACCGGTAAGGTCTCTCTCGATGCCGAGGCTGTTGTGCGCCTAGCGGATGGCTCGTTCCTCATCAGCGACGAGTACGGACCCTATATCTATCATTTCTCTGCCGATGGTAAGATGATCTCGGCCACGCAGCCGCCAAAGGCGCTGCTGCCGATGCGCAAGGGTGAGATCAACTTCTCGTCCAACAATGTTGGCGAAGGCGGCAAGAAGCCTGATCCGAAGGATCCCGAAACCGGGCGCCAGAACAATCAGGGTCTTGAAGGCATGTCACTGACCCCGGATGGCAAATACCTCATTGCCGTTCTGCAATCGGCGACCCGTCAGGATGGTGGTGATTCCTCGTCGACTCGCGATCATACCCGCGCACTGGTCTACGATGCGAGCGATGTCGACCACCTGAAGCTTGCGCATGAATATGTCGTGCCGCTGCCGAAGTTCGAAGGCAAGGACAAGAAGCTCGTGGCAGCCCAGAGCGAAATTTTGGCGCTGTCCGACAAGGCCTTCCTGATGCTGGCGCGTGACAGCAACAACGGTCAGGGCCTGAAGGGCGATACGTCTGTCTACCGTAAAATCGAACTCGTCGATCTTTCCGGCGCCACTGATATTGCCGGCGGCGAGTATGATGACGTGAAAGCGGTTGCGCCCAAGGGCGCTCTGGACAGCGCCGTCAAACCCGCTCTTCTGCATGACTTCATCGATCTGAATGACAGCAAGGAGCTTGCTCGTTTCGGCCTGCACAACGGCGCGCCGAACGACAAGAACAACCTGTCGGAAAAGTGGGAAGCCATGTCAATTGCCAGCGCCATCGACGCGTCCGCACCGGACGACTACTTCCTCTTCGTTGCCAATGACAACGACTTCCTGACGCAAGACGGATTCCAGGTCGGAAAGTCCTACAAGGCGGAAGGTGATGCGGATGTGGACACCATGTTCCAGGTGTTTCGCGTGACGCTGCCGGGCGTTACCAAGCGCTAGAGACAGATCGCTTTACAAGGGCCACGCCGAACACAATCGGCGCGGCTTTTTTTATGCGTCTCAGTCGTCTTCGACGTCGTTGAATTCCTGCGTGCCGGATGCAGTGGAATGGAACACCGGCACAAAGAGCCGCATATAGACGAGCTTGACGCTCCAGCCCTGTTCCAGGGCGTCCGCCCATGCTTGCTTGCGACCGGGCTTCTTGAAGCCTTTGGCAATCGCCTTCTTCTCGCTCTTGGCGAATGTCTTCGGTTGGAGAATGTTTTCAGGTGAGCAAAGGGCAAAACCCTTCTGAAAGGCCGGTGGCGGATTGGGTGTGATTGTCATGTCTATCAGCCTGCGTGGAGGAAGCGGATGGCTTCGTCCCTGCGATGGAGGTAAAGCAGGGTTCTCAGGTTCCTGCCGCGCTCGCTGACGAGCTCGGCATCTTTTTCGATCATATAGGCGGCGTCCTTGCGGGCGATTTCAAGCAAGTCTGCATGGGCCTCGAGACTGGCGATACGAAAGCCCGGCGTTCCGGATTGGCGCGTGCCGAGAAGTTCGCCTTCGCCGCGCAGCTTCAGATCCTCTTCGGCAATCAGGAAGCCGTCTTCACTGTCGCGCAAGATGGAAAGCCGCGCCTTGCCGTTTTCGCTGAGTGGACCCTTGTACAGCAATATGCAGGTGGAGGCCTCGTCGCCACGGCCGACACGACCGCGCAACTGGTGAAGCTGTGCAAGGCCAAAACGTTCGGCGTGCTCAATGACCATGATCGTTGCATCGGGCACATCCACGCCCACCTCAACGACGGTGGTTGCCACAAGCAGGCGCGTTTCACCGCTCTTGAAGGCCAGCATAGCGGCATCCTTTTCAGGCCCGCTCATGCGGCCATGGATGAGGCCGATATTAACGCGCAAGGATTGCGATAGCACCGCATGTCTTTCCTCCGCCGACATGAGATCGGATTCCTCCGATTCCTCCACCAGCGGGCAAATCCAGTAGGCTTTCTTGCCTTCGGCCAGAGCGCCTCGCAGCCTGTCGACAATATCGCCGATCCGCTCATTGGGAATGGTGACCGTCTGGATGGGCTTTCGGCCTGCGGGCTTTTCCGTCAACTTGGAGACATCCATGTCACCGAAGGCGGCGAGAACGAGCGTTCGCGGGATGGGCGTTGCCGTCATCACCAGCATATGCGGTGTTATGCCCTTGGCGGTGAGGCGCAGCCGCTGATGTACGCCAAAGCGATGCTGCTCATCCACCACGGCCAGAACGAGGTTTTTGTAAGTGACGCTGTCCTGAAACAGAGCGTGCGTGCCGATAACAATCTGCGCTTCGCCGGATGCGATGCGCTCCTCGATTTCGCGGCGCTCCTTGCCCTTGGTTCTGCCGGTCAGAACCTCGCAGGAGATGCCCGCAGCCGCGGCATATTTCGAGATCGTCGCGAAATGCTGGCGCGCCAGAATTTCCGTCGGCGCCATCAGCACGGCCTGACCGCCAGCTTCAACGGCGGTCGCCATGGCCATCAGGGCCACCAGCGTCTTCCCCGCGCCGACATCGCCCTGCAGCAGCCGAAGCATGCGGTCCTCGCCCGCCATATCGGTCAGAATATCCTTCACCGCAGCACTTTGGCTGTTGGTGAGCGAGAAGGGCAGACCCGCCAAAATTCGTGCGGCATAATCACCCCTGGCGCGGATCGGCTGGCCCGCGACCTTTCGCAGTCTTTGGCGAACGAGCGTGAGTGAAAGCTGGCCTGCCAGAAACTCGTCATAGGCGAGCCTGCGGCGGGCAGGGGCTTGCGGATCGATATCGGCCCCATCGCGTGGATCGTGCAGTTCTCGGAAGGCATCCGCCACATGCGGAAAGCTCTGGCGCGTGGCAAGCGTCTCGTCGATCCATTCGGCAAAGACCGGCAGGCGCTGCAAAGCCGTATCGATGGCGCGTTTCAGTATCTTGGGCGAAAGCCCCCCCGTCATCGGATAGACGGCTTCCACCAGCGGTAGATTATCCGTCTCCGATACCTTTACCATGAAGTCCGGGTGAACCATGGAGGCGCGGCCATTGAACCAGTCGATCTTGCCGCTGACCATCACCTCCTCATCGATTGGAAGCGCTTTGGATAACCAGTCGCCTCTGGCCCGGAAAAAGGTCAGCGCCAGTTCGCCGGTCTCGTCATGCAGGAAGACGCGGTAGGGTGCGGAGCGATTGCCGGGGGGCGCAGGCTGATGCCTGTCGATACGTCCCTGAATGGTGACAATGGCGCCTTGGGGTGCAAGCGCGATACCCGGACGATTGCGCCGGTCGATGATATTGGACGGCGCATGAAACAGAAGGTCGATAACACGCGTGTCCTCGGCGTTCTCCCGGCCCAGAAGTTTCGCCAAGAGATCGGCAAGCTTTGGGCCAACGCCTGCAAGCGAAGAGACTGTGGCAAAAAGGGGATCGAGGATGGCGGGGCGCATGGGCTGCAAAATCGGGTAAGGCTGCGCCCATTGCAAGAGTGCTAGACGGATAAAGAGCGTTTATCACCGGCAGTTTTTATGCCCAATGCCGCATATTTGCACAAATAGCGGTTCCCAAGCGTTCCTGTCCTGTTCTATAGGAATGCGAAACCAACATACAGGTGAATGCGATGACTGGACTGGTGCGCACGAGTGCCGACCTCGAACCGAGGCGCCGGCGGATTCTCTATCGTTGCTGGCATCGCGGGATTCGCGAGATGGACCTTGTGCTGGGGCAGTTCGCCCAAGACAATATCGCCGATCTTTCGGACGCGGACCTCGATGAGCTGGAAGTCATCATGGCCGAGGAAGATAACGACCTCGTCAAGATGGTGACGGGCGCTCTGCCGATCCCTGAAAAATTCCAGACACCTCTCTTCATGAAAATCGCCTCTTATCGCCCGGACTTCGATCCGGTCACATCCGAGACAACGAAAGCCTGATTTATGATCGCCGGGATTGATGTGAAGCTGGTGGCATCGGCCGATACGCCGCTGACCATTGGAAATGTGCCATCCGGAATGGAGGCGCTTCTCCTGGCGGATATGGCGCGGGCGGGAACGTCTGTCGCCTATGTCATATCGGACGGGCACCGTATTGCCGATCTCGAGCAGATCCTGGGCTTCGTTGCGCCGGAAATCCCGGTGCTGACACTACCTGCCTGGGACTGCCTTCCCTATGACCGCGTGTCACCAAGTGCGGACACCTCTGCGCGCAGGCTTGCGGCGCTGTCGGGGCTGATCCAGCATCAGAAGAAGCCGCATCCGGCCATCGTTCTCGTCACCGTCAACGCCATGCTGCAAAAGATGGCGCCGCGCGACATTATCGAGAGTCTGGCCTTTTCCGCCAAGCCGGGCAACCAGATCCGCATGGAAGACATCGCCGCGCGCCTCGAGCGTAACGGCTTTGATCGCGTGGCGACGGTGCGCGAAGTCGGCGAGTTTGCCGTGCGCGGTGGCATTCTCGATGTCTTCGTCCCCGGCACGGAAGAGCCGGTGCGTCTCGATTTCTTCGGGGATACGCTGGAGAGCATCCGCACCTTCGATCCTGCCAGCCAGCGCACCATCGGTCAGGCCCGGTCGCTCGATCTCAACCCGATGAGCGAAGTGACGCTGACGCCCGATACGATCAGCCGCTTTCGCAAGAACTACCTGTCGCTCTTCGGTGCCGCGACGCGAGACGATTCGCTCTATCAGGCCGTCTCCGAGGGCCGCCGCTATGCGGGCATGGAGCACTGGTTGCCGCTTTTTTACGAAAAGCTGGAAACCGCCTTCGACTACCTCCAGGACTTTCGCATCGTCACCGATCATACCGCCCGCGAGGCCGCCGTCGAGCGCTCCAAGCTGGTGCATGACTATTTCGAGGCGCGGCGCAATTCCGGCCAGACCAAGGGCGCGACGCAAGGCGCACCCTACAAGCCGGTATCACCCAGCCAACTCTATATTGGCGGCAAGGGCTTCGATGAGGCGCTGAACGCGGTCAATGCGGTTCGCCTGACGCCGTTCAACGAACAGGACACCAACGACAGGCCGGTTGCCACGCTCGATGCGCATGTTGGCCCCCGTTGGGCAAAGCCGCCTGCTGAAGGTGGCGCGGAAGACCGGGTCAATGTCTTCGATCTCGCGGTCAAGCACATTGCCGAGCGGCGCTCGAAAGGCTGGAAGGTGCTGATCACCGGCTGGTCGGAAGGATCGCTCGACCGCCTGATGCAGGTTCTCAACGAGCATGGGCTGGAAAAGATCAAGCCGATCGCTTCGTTGAGAGAGGTGGAGAAGCTCGGCAAGGGGGAGGCGGCCTCCGCCGTTCTCAGCCTTGAGGCTGGCTTCGAGACGAGCTACGGGGCAAGCAATCTCGCTGTTATCGGCGAGCAGGATATTCTTGGCGACCGTATGGTGCGCCGCTCCAAGCGCCGCAAGCGCGGCGCCGATTTCATCTCGGAAGTTGCCGGGCTGGATGAAGGGTCGCTGGTCGTTCATGCCGAACACGGTATCGGCCGTTTCGTCGGACTGCGCACCATCGAGGCTGCCGGTGCGCCGCGCGACTGCCTCGAACTGCACTATGCCGATGATGCGAAGCTTTTCCTGCCCGTCGAAAATATCGATCTTCTCTCCCGCTACGGATCGGATGCCGCGGAAGCGCAGCTCGACAAGCTTGGCGGCGGCGCATGGCAGATGCGCAAGGCGAAGCTCAAGAAGCGCCTGCTCGATATGGCAGGCGATCTTATCCGCATCGCAGCTGCCCGCCTGATACGCAAAGCTCCAGTCTTGACGGCACCCGACGGCCTCTATGACGAGTTCGCGGCACGCTTCCCTTACGATGAAACCGAAGATCAGATGAATGCGATCGACTCGATCCGCGATGATCTGGGCGCCGGTCGTCCGATGGACCGCCTGATCTGCGGAGACGTCGGCTTCGGCAAAACGGAAGTGGCGCTGCGCGCCGCTTTCCTTGCGGCAATGAACGGCGTGCAGGTGGCCGTCGTGGTGCCGACCACGCTTCTGGCACGCCAGCATTTCCGCACCTTCTCCGAGCGTTTCAGAGGGTTGCCGATCCGTGTGCAGCAGGCCTCGCGCCTCGTGGGCGCCAAGGAACTCAATCTCGTCAAGAAGGAAGTGGCCGAAGGCAAGACAGATATCGTCGTCGGCACGCATGCGCTGCTCGGGCAGGGCATCACCTTTGCCAATCTCGGTCTCCTCATCATCGATGAAGAGCAGCATTTCGGCGTGAAGCACAAGGAGCGGCTGAAAGAACTGAAGAGCGACGTTCACGTTCTGACGCTGTCGGCGACGCCGATCCCGCGCACCTTGCAACTGGCAATGACCGGTGTTCGTGAACTGTCGCTCATCACCACGCCGCCGGTGGACCGCATGGCGGTGCGCACCTTCATCTCGCCTTTCGATCCGCTGGTGATCCGTGAAACGTTGATGCGAGAACATTATCGTGGCGGCCAGAGCTTCTATGTCTGCCCGCGTCTGGCGGATCTCGCCGATATCCATGCCTTCCTGCAATCGGACGTTCCGGAGCTGAAGGTGGCGGTGGCCCATGGTCAGATGCCAGCGGGCGAGCTGGAAGACATCATGAATGCCTTCTATGACGGCAAATATGATGTGCTTCTCTCCACTACCATCGTCGAATCCGGTCTCGATGTGCCGACAGCCAATACTCTGATCGTCCATCGCGCCGACATGTTCGGCCTGGCGCAGCTTTATCAGCTGCGCGGTCGTGTCGGGCGTTCGAAGGTTCGCGCTTTCGCCCTCTTCACACTGCCGGTCAACAAGGTGCTGACGACCATGGCAGAGCGTCGTCTTAAGGTATTGCAGTCGCTCGATACGCTCGGTGCGGGCTTCCAGCTTGCCAGCCACGATCTCGATATCCGCGGCGCCGGCAATCTGCTTGGAGAGGAGCAATCCGGCCATATCAAGGAAGTCGGCTTCGAGCTTTACCAGCAGATGCTGGAAGAGGCGGTCGCTGAAGTGAAGGGCGAGGACGACGTCGTCGATACCGGCTGGTCGCCGCAAATTTCTGTCGGCACCTCCGTCATGATTCCGGAAAGCTATGTGCCAGACCTGCATCTGCGCATGGGTCTTTATCGCCGCCTTGGCGAGTTGACAGATCTCAATGAGATCGACGGTTTTGGTGCTGAAATGATCGACCGCTTCGGTCCGTTGCCGAAGGAAGTGCAGCATCTGTTGAAGATCGTCTACGTCAAGTCGCTCTGCCGTACAGCCAATGTCGAGAAGCTCGATGCCGGTCCGAAGGGCGTTGTCGTGCAGTTCCGTAACAAGGAGTTCCCGAACCCGGCAGCACTGGTCGGCTATATCGGCAAGCAGGGCTCCATGGCAAAAATCCGTCCCGATCACAGCGTGTTCCTGACCCGCGATCTGCCGACGCCTGAGAAGCGATTGGCGGGTGCGGCGATGATCATGACGCAGCTTGCCGAGCTGGCGAAATCGTGACGCCTGAACGCCGTTGGCGTCAAGATATCTGACGCCAACTCGCATCCTTACACGGAATTAATCAAACGGACATGTGGCGGTAGCCATAGCAGGAGTAGTCTGTTCTTCATCAGCACAGGACAATGTGCTGGATCATTCAAGGAGCAGGACTATGTGGACGTTGAAGAACAGATTTGTCACCGCTGGTCTGGTTGCTTTGACAATTGCGGGCACCACAATTGCCACCACCAGCCAAGCTGAAGCACGCAACAATTTCGGCCGCGGCTTTGCCGCTGGCATCGCCGGTACGCTCGTGGGCGGCGCTTTACTATCGGCTGCGCATGACAGGCCTGTCTACACCACTCCGGTGTATGCTGAGCCGACCTATTACGGCCCGCCACCCGTCGTTTACGAACCCGTCTATCCCCGTTGCCACATTGCTTGGCGTCAGGACGGTTTTGGCGACATGTACCGTGTTCGCGTCTGCAATTGATGCGCCGTAATATTTCAGGCCTTTAAAATATCAATTTGAACTGACTGTGCCAAAAAAACGGGGCGAGCCGATCATCGGCTCGCCTTCGTCTCTTCCTGCGGCAGCATAACCGTCGTTACGTTCTGATCGGATGCCGCAACCGAATTCGGGAGCGGTACGTTTCGCTGCTTCTCGCGCATCAGCGTCAACAGGCCGGACCCGACGATGAGCGCGATCCCCAGCACCATCCAGCCATCGATACGATCTCCGAAGATCAGGTAGCCGAATAGGATAGCCCAGAGCATCTGGCTATATTGCGTGGGGCCGATGACGGCTGCAGGTGCATATTGTGCCGCATACATGATGAGCACATTTGCCAAGGCTGCCAGCAGACCGTAACCTGCCAGCATCAGCCACTGCTCCGCGTTTGGAATGGTGAAAGTGGGGATCATCAGGACACCAGATACCGCGAGACATCCCAGGACGCCTGCGCCGTAGAGAGAGATGTTCTTTTCCCTCGGGCCGATCGCTCTGAATATGACGATGGACAGAGCCCCACCAACCCCGCCGATAATCGCACCCAGGTGGCCGATCGATAGTTCGCGAAAGCCTGGCCTCAGAATGATCAGCACGCCTGCAAAGCCGATAATGACCGCCGACCAGCGCTTGATACCTACCTGTTCCTTCAGGAAGATCACGGACATGATCGTGACGAAGGACGGAAGCAGAAATATCAGCGCGAAAGCTTCTGCCATGGAAAGATGGGTGAAAGCGACCACGCTGCCAATGGTGCTCGCGCCGGTGGCGAAGAAACGAAGCAGCCATAAGGACCGATTTGTCGTCTTGACGATATCCGTCCAGGCATCCTTGCTTTTTCGGATGAAGGGCAGAGCCATCAGGCCAAAGAGCGCTCCGAAGAAGCCAGATTGAACGGGTGGAAGCTGCCCATCGATCAGTTTGACGCATGCATCGCTGAATGCGTAGGCCGCAAACGCGGCAAAGGCGAGCAAGATGCCCTTCAACCTGCTGTCTGACACGAAATCACCGCTCAATCATATGAATGGAAAACCGGAGCGGCGAAGGGTCGATCAACGGATTCGCACGCACACGGTCAGTTCATCGCCCTATGCTCTTCCTCTTTCATCTTGGCAATGTCCCGTAGCGCATTAACAAGCACATCCGGCGTCTGCGCGCCGCTCACGGCATATTTTTGATCCAAGATGAAGAACGGCACGCCGGAGACGCCCATCTGTTGTGCGGCGTCAATTTCGGCCTTGATCGTGTCCTTGTCGGCATCCGATGTCAGCAGGCGACGCACCATCTCGCGATCCATGCCGCATGCGCCCGCAATATCGATCAGTACTGCGTGGTCACCTATATTGCGACCTTCTTCGAAATTTGCCTTGAACAGTGCTGTGACGATCTTGTCCTGAAGCTCACGCCCTTCTGCATGTGCCCAAAGCGACAGCCTGTGTGCGTCCAACGTGTTCGGACCTATCTTGATAGCATCGAAATCATAAGCGATGCCCACGTCGCGACCAAGCTCCGTGAGCATCTTGTGCGCCTGCTCGACGCGATCCTTGCCGCCTAGCTTCTTTTCCAACTCGGCCTTCTGATCGACGCCTTCCGCCGGATAATCCGGATTCAACTGATAAGGTCGCCAGTTGACGTCAACGCTGACCTCATCCTGCACTTCCGCCAAGGCGAGATCGAGCCGGGCCTTGCCGAGATAGCACCAGGGACAAACCACGTCCGAAACGATGTCGATGACAATGCGCTGCATGGTGCTGTTCCTTCCTGCTTTTGAATATGCATCTGATCTAGAGAGTCTGTCCTTGCGGCACAAGGCGTTACCAAAAGGGACCCTATCGGGTAGAGACGCGCATCTTTTTACTGCGCGCGCGCGTCCCACCACGTCTGCTTCTGGTTTCCGGTGAGCGGCGTTTTGTCCGGCCGATCGATGTATTTCCAGCGGGCAACCCATTGCGCGCCAATGTAATAGAGAGGGATTACATAATGCCCCGCTGTCAAAAGGCGATCATAGGCGCGAACCGCAACCTCGAAATCATCTGTTTCACGGGCCTGCAACAACGCTTCGATCATCCGGTCGATATCCGGATCGGCCACGCCCGCATAGTTGAAGCTGCCATTGGCGTCTTTCGATATCGAGCCCCAGCGATTGATCTGTTCTGCACCTGGAGAAAGCGAGGATGGGTATGAGCGGATGATCATGTCGTAGTCGAAGCTGTTGGAGCGCGACTGGTACTGTCCGTCATCCACGGATCTGATTGCCATATCGACGCCGATCAGGCGTAGGGAGCGCTGATAGGCCAAGGCAATCCGCTCCTGAGCGGGGTTCTGTGTCATGATCTCGAAGCGCAGGGGTGTACCGTTTTTATCCACCATCTTGCCGCCCTTTATGGTGAAGCCCGCTTCGGCAAGCGTCGTGACGGCCTTTTTCAACACGTTCCGGTCTGCGCCCGATCCGTCCGTTACCGGCATCTGATAGGTGCCAGAGAGTATGTTCGGCGGCAAACGTTTTGCCGCATCGCCCAGAAGCGCAAGTTCCTTGTCGTTGGCTGCATTGCCAAAGGCGCCAAGTTTCGAGTTCTGCCAGAAACTCTGGGTCCGTTTGAACGCGCCGCCGAGGATGTTGCGATTCATCCATTCGAAATCGAGGACATAGGACAGGCCCTCGCGCACCCTCTCATCAGCAAATATCGGGCGACGGGTATTGAAAACAAGACCGAACATGCCGGACGGCAGACCGGGCTCGAAGACGTCCCTGACGATATCGCCACGGTGAACCGCCGGAAAATTGTAGGCCTGCCCCCAATGGGATGTGTCGGACGTTCCGTTGATGGCGTCACCCTCCGGGTAGATGTCGATATCGCCCTTTTTGAAAGCCTCGAACATCGTCGTCACCTGGAGGAAGTAGATCACGCTGATTTCATCGTAATTGTCGAAGCCGACCTTCACCGGAAGGTCTTTACCCCAATAATTCCTGTCCCGTTCCCAGACGATCTGCTCGCCGGGACGCAACGTTTTGATTCGGTAAGGACCTGAACCGATGACCTTGCCAAGACCAGCCTGCTCGAATGTCTTTGGGTCCGTCGCATGCGCTGGTAGAATGGGCGTGGAGGATGCTAGAATCAGCGGCGTTTCGCGGTTGGCCTTGTCGTTGAAGGTAAAGCGAACGCTTCTCTCGCCTACCTTTTCCATTTTAGCCACACCGTTCAGACGGCTATCATAAGGAGGCCGGCCTTTTTCCTTCAACAGGTTGAAGCTGAAGATCACGTCTTCCGGGGTGACGGGTTTCCCGTCCTGCCAGTGCGCCTTCGGGTTGAGATTGAACTGGATATAGGTGCGTTCATCATCCCACTCTGCTGTTTCTGCAAGCAGTCCGTAGAGCGTGAAGGGCTCGTCATGTGAGCGCTGCATCAGGGGTTCATAGAGAAGATTGCCGAATTCCGGGTCCCAGACGCCGCGCGCCGTGGTTCGCATGCCCTTGAGAACAAAGGGATTGAGACTGTCGAACGTGCCGACGACGCCATAGGATACGCGCCCGCCTTTCTTGACGTCCGGATTTACGTAAGGGAGATTCTTGAAGTCCTCCGGCAGGGCTGGTTTGCCATGCATCGAAATGCCGTGAAGCGGTTCAGCCATTGCCATGCCGGAAAGAAGAAGGGCGGGAATGAGGGCCAAAAGGCTTCGCATGTCACTATCCTGTCGCATTCGGGCGATCAACTCGCGGTCCTTAAAACCGGTTCGACCATGCCCGTTTTGTATTGATTCCCGCCGAAACGTATCACAGCGGTCAGGGCCATCCGTTCATGGAAATCGTGTCGGATACAAGGAAAAAGTAAAAGAAAAGCTGGATATCGCGCCGAACGAGATGTAACAGAATGGCCGAAACACTCGGGTCACGCATTTGCCTCATTTAACCGACAGTGGAACGGGCAGACGGATACCGGCGATGTTGAGCGGCGCTCACATTAAGCGCTGCTTCGCATAAATTCAGGAGACGGAACTCTTATGATGCAAAATGCAAACACATTCACCCGGGCGGCCTTGTCGGCTCTCGTTCTTTCTCTGGGCGCGGTGTCTGCACCGGCTGTGTCTCAGGCTCAGCAGGCTGCCGCTCCGGCAGGTGCTCCGCCACTCGGCTGGTTCAAGACTTGCAGCAAGCAGGAAGACAATGATGTTTGCGTCGTGCAGAATATCGTTCTTGCTCAGAACGGCCAGATGATCACCGCTGTTGGGCTCATCAGCGTCGAAGGCAAGGTCAATCGCAAGATCCTGCAGGTTTCCGTTCCGACAGCACGTCTTCTGCCGCCAGGCATTGTCATGCAGATCGACGGTGGCAAGGGCCAGAAGCTCGATTACGCCGTCTGCCTTCCAGACAAATGCACCGCCGAAGTTCAGTTGACGGATGCGATGATCGCAAGCCTGAAGAAGGGCAATGAGGTTGTCTTCACATCGATCAACTTCCGCCGCGCGCCGAACCCGATCAAGATTGCCTTGAACGGCTTCACCGGCGCTTATGACGGCCAGCCGATCAGCCAGTCTCAGCTTGCAGAGAGCCAGCGCTCGCTGCAGGAAGGAATGCAGAAGAAGGCTGAAGAAGCCCGCAAGAAGCTAGAAGCAGCGCAGGATGCAGCCAAGGCTAAGCCGGCCAACTGATACCGTCTGAATGAATCAAAAAAACCGGCTTTGTATGAGGCCGGTTTTTTCATGTCTGGGCATTGAGACTGACAAGCTCAGTGCGTCATGGCCGATTTGGGCCTCAGTTCGCCATTTGGCGCCGTGTCGAATATCCGAAGGATATGCGGGTTGCGCAACGGCTGGTCGCTCTCGTCATGAACCAGGTTTTGCTCTGAAACGTAGGCGACGTATTCCGTCTCCTCATTCTCGGCAAGCAAATGATAGAATGGCTGGTCACGGTCTGGGCGTATTTCAGCGGGGATTGCGTTCCACCATTCCTCGGTATTCGCGTATTCGGGGTCAACGTCGAATATCACGCCGCGGAACGGAAACACCCTGTGGCGAACGACTTCACCGATAGTAAATTTCGCGTCTCTTTGTTTCATGGCATGTCATCCTTTCCCAGTATAATTTGGGTTATCACGCGGAAATATCAAGATGCTGGCTTCTTGTACGCCAGACTAGCCGGTTTTGCCCAACGGTGCCGTCGCAAGCACGACGCCTCCTGTTACAAGTACAATGCCAGCGGCGTGATATGGTTCGAACTTTTCTCCCAGAAACAGGGCCGCGAGAACGATCGACACGGGCGGCATCATATAAAGGGTGATACCGGCTGTGACCGGTCCGAAAACGCGGACCGTGTGCGTGAAGCAATAAAAGGCTGCAATCGAAGCAAATAGAATGATGCCACCGATCTTTGCCCAAGCCATAGGGGTAGAGGGGAATAGGCCGCCATTCATGAGTTCGACGCCGGCGAGCGGCGCAAGAACAAGAGCGCCCGAGAAGGCAATTGTGCCGAAGAGGCTCAGCGATGCAAGATCGCGCGCTGCGGGGTCGCGCAGGAGCAGAGAATAGATCGCAAAGGCGATCGCCCCGCTTAAGATCGCGAGATCGCCGATATTGAAATTCAACGCCCACAGTTGTGAGATATCTCCCTTCAACACGATCTCTGCCACGCCTGCGAAGGCAACGAGCATCCCGATGAGCTCCAGCCGCCTGATCGGCCGCGCCTGGAAGAGGCGCTGGAAGATGATGATAAAAAGCGACGACGTGGTGTAGATCAGCGTGCCGTTAGCGGCTGAGGTCATGGTTAGTCCCCAGTAGACCACGCCACCACACACCGCCATGCCCAGCGCGCCGAGTAACAGCCAGAGCGCGGTCTTCTTGCGGATGAAGCTCATACACGCACGCCAGTCCACTAGAATGAAGGGCAGCACCAAGAGAGTGGAGAGGGACCAGCGTAAAAAGGCTGCGGTGAAGGGTGAGACTTCACCGCTGATGCCGCGGCCGAATATGACATTGCTGGAAAAGAAGAAGGGAACGGCCAGAAAGATCAGCCAGTCACGCAGGCGAGGGGACGGGGCAGTACTCTTGCGCATTTCCGGTTTTCGCATGTCCTGGGAGGGCGATCAGCCCCGCTGTTGCTCTCAAAAGCGTAAGGCGCCCCGCAGGGCGCCTCTATGCGTTCGGGTTGCGTCAAATGGACAAAGCCGACGCAGGTAGGGAGAAAGGCACTCCGCAGGGCGCCTCACAACCCTTTAGGCCGAGTAGTACATGTCGAACTCGACAGGATGCGGGGTCATTTCGAAACGCATGACTTCCTGCATCTTCAACTCGATGAAAGCATCGATCTGATCGTCATCGAACACACCACCGGCGGTCAGGAACTTGCGGTCCTTATCGAGGCTTTCAAGCGCTTCGCGCAGGCTGCCGCAAACGGTCGGGATTTTCTTCAGTTCCTTTGGCGGCAGATCGTACAGATCCTTGTCCATCGGCTTGCCGGGGTGGATCTTGTTCTTGATGCCGTCGAGGCCGGCCATCAACATAGCGGCAAAGCCAAGATAGGGGTTCTGGGCAGGATCCGGGAAGCGAACTTCGACGCGCTTTGCCTTCGGGTTGGAGCCGAACGGAATGCGGCAGGATGCCGAGCGGTTGCGTGCCGAGTAGGCCAAGAGAACCGGTGCCTCATAGCCCGGAACCAGACGCTTGTAGGAGTTCGTCGTCGGGTTGGTGAAGGCGTTGATCGCCTTGGCATGCTTGATGATGCCGCCGATGTAATAGAGGCAAGTCTCGGAGAGACCGGCATATTCATCGCCCGCGAAAGTCGGCTTGCCGCCCTTCCAGATGGACTGGTGAACGTGCATGCCCGAACCATTGTCGCCGAAGATCGGCTTCGGCATGAAAGTTGCCGTCTTGCCGTAGGCGTTCGCGACCTGGTGGACCACGTACTTGTAGATCTGCATCTTGTCGGCGCTGGAGACCAGCGTGTCGAACTTGACGCCGAGTTCGTGCTGCGCTGCCGCCACTTCGTGATGGTGCTTTTCGACAACCACGCCCATTTCGCCGAGGACCGTCAGCATCTCGGAGCGCATGTCCTGGAGGCTGTCGACCGGCGGCACGGGGAAATAGCCGCCCTTGACGCGCGGACGGTGACCGAGGTTACCGGTTTCGTAATCGGTATCGTCGTTGGACGGCAGCTCGGAGGAGTCGAGTTTGAAGCCGGTGTTATAAGGATCCGCCTTGTACTTCACGTCGTCGAAGACGAAGAATTCAGGCTCAGGGCCAACAAAGACCGTGTCGCCGATACCTGATGCCTTAAGATAGGCTTCCGCCTTTTTCGCCGTGCCGCGCGGGTCGCGGTTGTAGGATTCGCCCGAAACCGGATCTAGAATATCGCAGATGATGACCATCGTGGACTGCGCGAAGAACGGGTCCATATGAACAGTTGCCGGGTCTGGCATCAGCACCATGTCGGACTCGTTGATGGCCTTCCATCCACCGATGGAGGAACCGTCGAACATGACCCCGTCGGCAAACATGTCCTCGTCTACACAGGCAATATCCATGGTGACGTGCTGCAGCTTGCCCTTTGGGTCTGTAAAGCGAAGGTCGACGAATTTGACGTCGTTGTCCTTGATCTGCTTCAAGATATCATTGGCGGTGGTCATAGCAATTTTCCTTGAGTGGTAATGTTCAACCCGGTGAAGCTTGAGCTTTTTCGGCTCGTCTTTTTATATGGCGTCAACACCCGTTTCACCCGTACGGATACGGATAACCTCTTCCACATTCGAGACGAAAATCTTTCCGTCACCGATGCGGCCTGTCTGAGCGGCATTGCGAATCGCTTCAATCACTGCATCCGCATTCTCATCGGCAAGCACGACTTCGACCTTCACCTTTGGCAAAAAGTCGACGACATATTCCGCGCCACGATAAAGTTCCGTATGGCCTTTTTGACGACCAAAGCCCTTGGCTTCCGTAACCGTTATTCCCTGGAGTCCGACTTCCTGAAGGGCTTCCTTCACTTCGTCGAGCTTGAAAGGCTTAATGATCGCTTCGATCTTTTTCATGAGAAAATATCTCTCCGCTTCTCCCGTTAAAGCGGTCTTTCCGCTCCACCACAAGAATGCACGTATCGTGCCAGATCGGAAGCGGGTTTGGATAAAAAATCTGCGAAAATTGACGGGGCGGAAGACATTTCACTGCGAGATAACGGTGGTGCGGGCCGAAAACAGTAGACGGAAGGCCGAAATCTGGAAAATTTGCCAAAAGCAATCGACATTTCAGCGTGCTAGCTCCGTCTGTTTCGATAATGGTTATTGATGATTTTATGTGCTTTTGCGTATTTTTTAATCTCAATGTCCCGCCTAAAAAAGCGTCGGTTGCGTTTCTTCAGTTTTTGCGATCAAGTGACAAATCATGTGTAATGATGATGACAAACGCCTGATCGACCCCGTCCGCATGAGCGGAATCGATGCCGCCGCGGACGCTAGCGGGATCGATGTCCGCGCGCTTATGGAACGCGCGGGGCGCGCGGTCGCGGCCTCTGCATTAAAGCACTATCCTGGGGCGGTCCGTTACGCTGTGCTTTGTGGCACAGGAAACAATGGCGGTGACGGATTTGTTGCCGCGCTGGCACTGCGCGAGGCGGGCGCTAAGGTCTCAGTCTATCTTTTCGGCGATAGTGCTAGGCTAAAAGGGGCTGCCAGGCAGGCCTACGAGAACTTAAGGCGCGATGAGGTCGATCCAGGCTGCCTTCCGCTTGTGGAGTTCATACCGCAAGATGGTGAGGTGGTGATCGATGCGATTTTCGGCGCAGGGCTGTCACGCGACGTCCCGCCAGACGTTTCTGCCGTAATTCATGCCGTTACGCAAGCGAAGACTCCTGTCATTGCGGTTGATCTGCCTTCTGGCCTGTGCGGACGTCGAGGTATCGTCCTTGGCACTGCTTTCAAGGCGGCGCACACGGTCACTTTCGTGGCAAAAAAGCCAGGACACGTGCTCATGCCCGGAAGGGAGTTGTGCGGGTGTCTCGAGGTTTTTGATATTGGCATCCCCCGTCGGATTGTCGATGCTCATTGCGCGCCTTTGTGGGAGAACCATCCGGGATTATGGGAAAACTGGCTTACATCGGATGATGTCGAGACGCACAAGTTCAAACGTGGACACCTGACCGTTTTTTCCGGTCCGTCTCATTCTACAGGTGCTGCGAGAATGACGGCGATAGCTGGCTTGCGCGCCGGTGCCGGTATCGTGACGGTTGCGGCGCCACAGGAGGCGATGTCCGTTCTCGCGGCAACCATGACCGCCGTAATGGTCACGCCTATGGAGAGCGAAGCGGCGCTTTCTGGCTGGCTGGCTGACAAGCGCCATGCAACCTTCGTGATTGGTCCGGGCTTCGGCGATCTTTCGAGGTTAAGGGCTTTCGTGTCGCTCTTGAGAGGTTGCGCGCTCGTACTGGATGCGGATGGCATTACCGCCTTCAAGGATGAACCGGAAACATTGTTTGCCTATTTTGCCGAGGAAGACCGTTCGCGGATACTCACACCGCACGAAGGCGAATTTGCCCGGCTTTTTCCATCTATCCATGCGGACCGGGGGATGGGGAAGATCGAGAAGGCGCTCGCGGCTGCGAAAGCCAATCATGCCGTGATCATCTACAAAGGTGCCGATACAGTTGTGGCGGCACCGGATGGCCGCGCAACCGTCAACACTAATGCGCCGGCTTCTCTTGCTACCGCGGGTTCTGGCGATGTTTTGGCTGGCATCTGCGGTGGGCTTCTTGCCCGTCAGGTCCCTGCCTTCGAAGCTGCCGCTGCGGCAGTCTGGTTGCATGGGCAGGCAGCGCAGCGGATTGGCGCAGGCTTGACAGCCGAAGACCTTGCTTCGGCTGTTTGCCCCTCCGTCCATCACGGCTCGGCGACCGGAACTCATTAAAATAATCGATGCGCCCGGAGACTCCTTTTTGGGCGCCGGCGCCTCTCTTAAAGCTTTGGGGTCCTGCTCGACCAGACCGGTTTGCTGATGGTCTGTAGTTCCGAGGCAGGCTGGCCTTCTATTCTTGCTAAAACAGCGCGTGCGAGTTCACGACCGGCCAGTTTGATGTCCTCGTTCATGGTATGGATTTCCGGGCGCAACCAGTTCAGGAACTCTGCGGACTGCTTGGAGACGACATCGATATCCTTGCCGATCTTCTTGCCGCTCGCTTCTATACCCGCGACGATCGCGATGGTGGAACTGCCGCTGATCGAAATGAGTCCGTCAGGGCAATCGCTACTGCTCATCAACTTGCAGCTTTCTTGTTTCAGTTGTTCCAGCGGGGTGTCGTTGTTGATACCCGGCAGGGTAAACTCTGTCAGGCCGAAATCTTGGAGGCCACGCTCAAAGCCTCTCCGGGCATAGCCGTGGTACGAAAACAGGCTCTGTGGCAGCAAAATAGCAACCCGCTTCCTGCCGCATTGGGCCAAACGCTTCATCGCCTCGTACACATAGGCCTCGTTGTCGAAGTCATGGAAAGGATGTTCGATGCCCATGCTGCTACGTCCGTGGGTCGCAAAGGGCATATTGCGCTCCGTCATCAGTCGCACACGCGGATCTTCCGGCCTAACCTTGGAGATGATCACACCATCCGCCGATCCAGTTTCAAGGATATAGCGGATAGGGGTCATCGTATCCTTCGCGTGCGTATGCGGCGTAACGACGAGATGATAGGGCGTGTTGGTCAGGACTTCCGTGATGCCGAACACCATCTGGGAGGTGAAGCCCATCAATTCCTCGTCCACGCTTAGCACCAAGGCAATGACATTCGTCTTGCCAGTGCGCAAACGAACGCCTGCGCGGTTGGGTTGATAGCCGATCTGTTGAGCGACACGTCGCACCCGCTCCTTGGTATCCGCGCCGATATCCGGGGCGTCCTTTAGAGCGCGTGATACGGTAGTGATGCCGAGGCCCGTCATATATGCGATCGTCTTCAGCGTCGGGCGCTCGTTCGAAGGGAGGGGGCGATCGCTTGCGTTTACGTCCGTTCTGTCGTTCATGTTCTGCGATCTCCCTTAACCGGACAGGCATGGTAGTTCGGTTTTCTGCCATTGCAAAGCTTCGTACATTACAAGCGGTACGGCTTACGACATTAGCGTCCTGAAACGATACAGAGGAAACACCAAAAGTGACGGGGTGCGTGATCCGAACGGCTATCATGATCGTTCGGTGACGGAGTTAAGATCGCCGTTCAATCTTGATAAAAGCGATGAGAATTATCTCTCAACAGTATGAAAATAAAAAGTGTCATCGTTTCATCTCTAAGGTTAGTCTGACGCTATCATCGATATCCCGTTTCTGAGGTGACGCTTTTGGTTTTTTACGATAACGTTTCCGTCTGGAGGAATTCCGACATGATCTTTCGTGATGTCGGATGAGTTATATCAGCGTGTTTTCGCAGTTCTGATAGTGGATGGAGTCGCGACGTTTTTAGCTGTTGCGGGAAGAGCAGGGCATTTGGAAATGGCATCAACCTACCCAAACGATATGGTGATCGATCTCTCCGGCCAGTGGCAGTTGACATCAGCCGAGGGCGATCACTCAACGATTATGACAATCCCGGGCGACGTTCATTCGGCTTTGCGGGCGGCGTCTGTCATTCCCGACCCCTACTTCGGTCGCAACGAGAACGATGTGCAGTGGGTCGCGTATCGCGACTGGATCATCGAACGTCGTTTCACAGTCGATGAAGTCGATGCCGACTGGTATCTCGATATAGATAATCTGGACACTGTTGCGGTCGTCTTCGTCAATGACATTCCGGTGCTGTCTGCCGACAACTGCTTTCGCCGCTACCGACCGGATGTGTCGAGAGCGCTTCAGCCGGGTGAAAACGTCATTCGTATCCATTTTCATTCCAGCATCAAGGCGGGTGCTGACAGGCAAGCGGCGCAGCCATTCTATGTGCCGTATCATCCCGGTAATTCGCCCATCCCCAACGGCAACCTCTTACGCAAACCGCAGTGCCACTTCGGATGGGACTGGAACATCGCCATCGCGCCGCTCGGCCTTTATGGAAATGTGATGCTGCGCCGGCTTGAGACGGCACGCATCGAGCATGTCACCACCACTCAGAATCACAAGGATGGTGGCGTAGAACTGCATGTGGAAGTCACGCTTCATGCCAAGCAGCCTGCAAGCTTGCCTTTGCATCTTTCGCTTGGCGCTGAGCGGCTGCGACTGGATTGTGGCGTCCACGCCGGTGATACGGTTATCCGGCATGTGTTTTTCATCGAAAATCCAAAACTTTGGTGGCCGGCAGGCAGTGGCGAGCAGGCGCTTTATACGCTGACCATCGACCTGCCGGACGAGACTTTGAAGCGCCAGATCGGCCTTCGCACCGTTGAACTTCTGACAGACGAAGACGAAGCGGGGAGCCGTTTTGCGCTTCGCGTCAATGGTCGGGAAATCTTTTGCCGAGGCGCGAACTGGATACCGTCGGATGCTCTGTTTTCGCTCTCGAACCAGGAAAAAACGAACGATTTGCTTCTATCGGCGGTGCAAGCCAACATGAATATGATCCGCGTCTGGGGTGGCGGCTTCTATGAGCCCGACTGGTTCTACGATCTTTGCGACCAGCTCGGCCTCATGGTCTGGCAAGACTTCATGTTCGCCTGCAATCTTTATCCCTGCACCGAAGATTTCCTCGACAATGTCGAGGTCGAGGTCGACTATCAGGTGAAGCGTCTTTCATCTCATCCCTCGATCGTGCTCTGGTGCGGCGACAATGAACTGGTGGGGGCGCTGAACTGGTTTGAAGAGTCGCGCAACAATCGCGACCGCTATCTCGTCGCTTACGATCGCCTCAACCGCACAATCGAGAAGGCACTGAAGAAGGCGGCACCTTCTGCTATCTGGTGGCCGTCAAGTCCTGCGTCTGGCTATCTGGATTATGGCGACGCATGGCATGCGGATGGATCTGGCGATATGCACTATTGGTCCGTCTGGCACGAGAACAAGTCCTTCGATGACTATCGAACGGTCAAGCCGCGTTTCTGCTCCGAATTTGGCTTCCAGTCCTACACATCCATGCCTGTGATCCGCACCTATGCAGACAACAAGGACATGAACATCGCCTCACCGGTGATCGAGCTTCACCAGAAGAATGCGGGTGGAAACGAGCGGATCGCGGGAACGATGTTCCGCTATTTCCGCTTCCCAAAGGATTTTGAGAATTTCGTCTATGTCAGCCAGGTCCAGCAGGCGCTCGCCATCAAGACGGCCGTGGAATATTGGCGCTCGCTCAAACCCCATTGCATGGGTACGCTTTATTGGCAGCTCAATGACACATGGCCCGTTGCCTCGTGGTCGAGCCTCGATTACGGCGGCAATTGGAAGGCTCTGCATTATGCGGCGCGACGCTTCTTCCAGCCGGTTTCTGTCTGCGCCATTCCGTCTGAAGACGGAAAAACCGTCCGCTTCTCCATGGTGAACGACACGCCGGATGATGTCGAAATCGATATGAACATCTTCGCGCTGGCGCTTGACGGCGTTCGCATTCCGCTGAAATCCGCCAGCGGTACCTGCGTACCGGATGCCGCCGCGCTATTGACCGAAATCGATCTGCACCAGCTTCCGGCTGGCGCGCTGCTTTCCTGGAATTTCATCGCCTCCAATGGCATGATGGGTGAGGGGCACCATGTCCGCGAGACTTACAAGGCGCTCGATCTTCGACCATCGGTTCTTACCCATCAGGTCAGCACGCTGGACAATGGAGACGTAGAGGTTGAGATATTGGCAGAAGGCCTAGCGCTCTTCGTCATGCTGGAAGCCGATGTTGCCGGGCGCTATTCGGACAATCTTTTTGATCTTGCAGCGGGAGAGAGACGCCGTATCGTCTTTTCACCAAGCGACAAGGCGCAGACCGGCAAGCCGGCGTTCAAGGTTTTCGATCTGTATACGTCGCAATCGCAGGCTTGAAGGCAGCGCGTGATCTTCTAATCTCACATCAGCAGAAACCGCTGCGTCTGCGGTGGATCATCATTCCAAAAAGGGAGGAAAGACATGGCCTGGCAACCGGCTGAAAACCGTTACGCATCCATGAAGTATAATCATTGCGGCCGCACCGGCCTTAAGCTTCCAGCCATCTCGCTTGGTCTTTGGCATAATTTCGGGAACGATTTTTCTCACAAAACGAAGCAGGATATTTGCCGCAAGGCTTTCGATCTCGGCATCACCCACTTCGATCTCGCCAATAATTACGGCCCGCCTCCGGGAAGTGCTGAAAGCGCCTTCGGCGAAATCCTCAGGACCGATTTTGCCGGTTATCGTGATGAACTGATAATATCCTCCAAGGCAGGCTACAACATGTGGCCGGGTCCCTATGGCGAATGGGGCAGCCGCAAATACTTGATCTCGTCCTGTGACCAGAGCCTGAAGCGCATGGGGCTCGACTATGTCGATATTTTCTATTCCCACCGTTTCGATCCAGACACGCCGCTTGAAGAGACCTGCGGCGCGCTGGATCACATCGTGCGTTCAGGCAGAGCGCTTTATGTCGGCATCTCGTCCTATAACTCGCAGCGTACGCGCGAGGCAGCCGCGATCTTGAAGGATCTCGGTACGCCTTGCATCATCCATCAGCCGAGCTATTCGATGATCAACCGCTGGATTGAGGAGGACGGCCTTGTCGATACGCTGGACGATCTGGGAATCGGCTCCATCGTCTTCTCTCCGCTGGCACAGGGCATGTTGACCACCAAGTATCTGGGCGGCGTGCCGGATACAAGCCGCGCAAGCCAAGGCAAGTCGCTCAATCCAGCCTTCCTCAATGAGCGTAATATCGAAAATATCCGGGGGCTGAATGCCATTGCTGAGAAACGCGGACAGACACTGGCGCAGATGGCAATTGCCTGGGTGCTGCGCGGCGGTCGCATTACCTCTGCACTGATAGGTGCGAGCCGGCCCGAACAGGTGGAAGATTGCGTCAAGGCGCTGGACAAGCCGGACTTCACTGCGGCTGAACTGGCTGAAATCGATCGCTATGCTCGCGATGCGGATATCAACCTCTGGGCCAAATCTGCAGAACTCAAAAAGTAACGCCAACCCGCCGCTCGGGCATCTTGGCCCGAGCGGCCAATCGACTATTTGCTCGTCACATTAGAGATCGTGAACTTTAATTTCATCCTCTAAGTCTCAGTCAACGTTACGATATTGTAATTTTGCGCTTCAGTTTCCATTCATCCTCGGCGCGGTAGGGTCATCCCGTCAGAACAGGAAAGGAAACACCCATGAAAAAGCTCGTCACCGTTTTTCTGGCTGCGACAATTCTCGCAGCTCCCATGGCCCAGGCGCAGGGTCGCCATGACTACGGGCATGATCGCCGTGGGGTGCACGAACGGGCTGTCACGACCAAGAAGGTGATCATCAAGAAGCATCGCTGGGACCGCGGTCAGCGCTTGACGCCTGCCCATCGACGTCACTTCGTCGACCGTCGTGAATATCGCCGCTATCACCTGAGAGAGCCGCGCCGTAATGAGCGCTGGGTGCGCGTCGACAACCAGTTCCTACTGATCAACGCAGTAAGCGGCCTGATCATCGGGCTCGCCGCAGCCCGTTAAACTGTAAAGAATATGGGAGCGGACGCATTGAGCGCCCGCTTCTATGCGATCAATCACGCGGCCTGTTTGTTCCAATCCGGGAACGGGTCTTTCATCGACTGCCAGTTTTCCGGCGTGAAGCGCTCGGCTTCTATCAGGCAGGCGTCAAGTTCCCTGCGTAGAGCAGCTTCGCTCATCGGGTCAGCGCCGATAAAAACGATCTCCTGACGCCGATCTCCCCAGACCTTGTCCATGTAAGGCGCCAGCATCTTTTCGAAGCCCGGATCATCCGGCCAGCGCGTCTTTGGCACGGAAGACCACCACAACCCCATCTTGCCGGTTTTCACCAAGGCGCCTGCCTGGCTAATTTCGCCGACATGGTTTGGCCGAGTGGCTAGCCAGAAGAAACCCTTGGCGCGGATCACACCAGGCCAGTCGCGGTTGATGAAGGCGTGGAAGCGGGCCGGATCGAAGGGACGCTTGGCACGGTAAACAAAGGAGCGGATGCCGTATTCTTCCGTTTCCGGTATGTGGCCTTTGAAGCCGTGAAGTTCTTTGAACCAGAGCGGGTGCGTTTCCGCCTTGGCGAAATCGAACAGACCGGTGCCGAGTACGTCCGCCAACTTTACCTTGCCAAAATCCGCCTCAATGAGACGAGCATCAGGATTCAGTCCGACGACGATCTTGCGGGCAGCATCCAGTTCTGCAGGGCTTGCCGCGGAAACCTTGTTCAAAACCACGACATTGGCGAATTCAATCTGTTCGACAAGGAGATCGACCAGTGTGCGGTTGTCGCCATCGCCCGCCGTTTCGCCGCGATCAGCGAGAAAATCTGCCGAACCGTAATCCTTCAGAAGATTGGCACAGTCGACCACTGTCACCATCGTATCCAACTGTGCGATGTCCGAGAGGCTCTCGCCATTTTCATCGCGGAAGTCGAATGTCGCCGCAACGGGCAGAGGCTCGGCAATGCCGGTGGACTCGATCAGCAGGTAATCGAAACGGCTCTGCTCAGCCAATTGTCTGACCTCGTTCAGCAGGTCGTCTCTCAGCGTGCAACAGATGCAGCCATTGGTCATTTCGACCAGTTGCTCCTGCGTGCGGGAGAGATTTGCCCCACCATCGCGGATCAGGGCCGCGTCAATGTTGACCTCGCTCATATCGTTGACGATGACCGCAACGCGCAAGCCTTCACGATTGCCGAGAATGTGATTGAGGAGGGTGGTTTTGCCAGCTCCGAGGAAGCCGGACAGAACTGTGACGGGCAGCTTCTTCTTCATAGAAACCTCATTTGTTATAACATTACATGTAAAGCTCTAAAGAAGGGCGGTCAGTGCCGCCCTACTGTGCGCGTCCGATCAGGACAGGCAGTTTTTCAGCGAGCTGGCTATGCCGCGCATAAGTTTGAAATAGAGATCCGGTCCGGCTTCTAGTGTGCCAGCTTCAGGATCCAACGTGCCGGATTTGGCACTGGTGCCTTCGATGACGACGTTCACCAGCTTCGGCTCGAATTGCGGCTCGGCAAAGACGCAAGTTGCATTGAGTTCCTTGACCTTCGCCTGGATCTGTTTGATGCGATCGGCGCCCGGCATGTTTTCAGGGCTGACGGTAATGGAACCTGCGGTCTTCACGCCGTAACGGTTTTCGAAATACTGATAGGCATCGTGGAAAACGATGAAGGGTTTGTCCTTGATCGGCGCGATGGTCGCCGCGAGTTCCTTGTCGAGCGCGTCAAGGTTGTCGACCAGTTTCTTGGTGTTTTCCTGATAGGCCTTGGCGTTGGCTGGATCGGCAGTCATTAGCGTCTTTTCGATCTCGGTCGCCATGGCCTTTGCATTGGCAGGATCCAGCCACAGATGCATGTCGTATTCGCCGTGGTCGTGTCCGTCCTCATGGGCATGTTCGTGCTCACCCTCATGCGCGTGATCGTGGCCTTTCTCGCCTTCGTGCGCATGATCGTGACCATCATCATCATGTCCTTCATGGTCATGCTTGGCTTCGCCCTCATGGGCATGGTCATGACCTTCCGCCTCAGCGTGGTCATGACCTTCATGTTCACCATGGTCATGGGCCTCAAAGGGGCCGCCTTCGCGGAATTTCAGCCTTTCGATACCAGGGGCATCATCCAGTTCAACGACGGTTGCTTTGCCGGCCAGCGACTCCAGCGGCTTTTGGAGAAATTTCTCCAGCCCGTCGCCAACCCAGAAGACCACGTCGGCATTCTCTAAGGCTTTGGCGTTGGACGGCTTGAGGCTATAGGTATGAGGGGATGCTCCACCGTCGACGATGACCTTCGGCTCCGCAACGCCTTCCATGATGGCCGCCACAAGCGAATGGATCGGCTTGATCGACACGACCACATTGGGGGCGGCCATGGCATCGGACGTGCCAATCATGGCGGCAGAGGCGAGAAGGAGGGCGGCGAGTGACTTCATGCGGTATGCTCCACTTGTATCGAAATGTAATGTTATTACATAAGTTGCGTAACGCTATAACGTATGCCATAGCCATGTGCAACAGCTGCAATCGGAAAATCCCATGCTTCATTCTCCGGCCAAAACCGACGGAAATCTCGTCTCCCTGTCCAGTGCAGGTGTGAGGCGTAGCGGGCGCTGGCTGGTGCGCGGCGTAGATTTTTCTGTTCGTCGCGGCGAGATCGTTACGCTTATCGGACCGAACGGATCGGGTAAGTCCACCAGCGCCAAGATGGCGATTGGCGTGATGAAGCCGGATGAGGGAAAGGTTGAGCGCCTGGCTGGCCTTAGGGTCGGTTATGTACCGCAAAAGCTTTCTGTCGACTGGACGATGCCTTTGACCGTCTGGCGGCTGATGACGCTGACCGGCGCTCTGCCCGCAAGGGAGATCGATGCTGCGTTGAATGCCACAGGGATCGCACATCTCGCCAAGGCGGAGGTTCAGCATCTGTCAGGAGGTGAGTTCCAGCGGGCGCTACTGGCGCGCGCCATTGCCCGAAAGCCCGATTTGCTGGTCTTGGATGAGCCTGTGCAGGGCGTAGACTTTTCTGGTGAAATAGCTCTCTACGATCTCATCAAAACCATCCGCAATTCTACCGGCTGCGGTATCCTGCTGATATCGCATGATCTGCACGTGGTGATGGCGGAAACCGACACGGTCATTTGCCTGAACGGTCATGTCTGCTGTCGCGGCACGCCGCAGGCCGTCAGCCAGAGCCCGGAATATATGCGTCTCTTCGGCGGAGCAGCTGCCAAGGGACTGGCAGTCTATAGTCATCACCATGATCACACGCATCTGCCGGATGGACGTGTGAGGCATTCCGATGGTTCAGTGACGGACCATTGCCATCCAGACGATGGGCATCATCATGACCACGACCATAGTCATGCACACTCCCACTCACATGACGACCAGCACGACGATGAGGATGCTTGCGGCTGCGGGCATCATCACGACTCGGACCAACATGCCCCTGCGCCCGGAGTGAAACATGTTTGACGACTTCTTCATCCGTGCCATCTTCGCCGGGGTTGGTGTTGCGCTGACGGCTGGGCCGCTTGGCTGTTTCGTGGTGTGGCGGCGCATGGCCTATTTCGGTGATACGATGGCGCATTCGGCGCTCTTGGGCGTGGCGCTTTCGCTGTTGTTTCAACTGAACCTTATCGTCAGCGTTTTTCTCGTCGCTTCAGCTGTATCTGTGCTCTTGCTCCTATTGCAACGGCGTCAGGCTCTATCTGCCGATGCGCTGCTCGGTATTCTGTCCCATTCCGCACTTGCTTTCGGCCTCGTCATCGTCGCCTTTATGACCTGGGTGCGGATCGATCTCGTTGCTTTCCTGTTCGGCGATATTCTTGCCGTTTCACTAACGGACATTCAGATGGTCTGGGGCGGCGGCGTCCTCGTACTGGCGGCTATCGTCTATCTGTGGAAGCCGCTTCTGGCTTCTACGGTGAATGCAGAGCTCGCTGAGGCCGAGGGATTGCGGCCGGAACGATCCAAGCTTCTCTTCATGTTGCTGATGGCGCTCGTCATTGCCATCGCCATGAAGATCGTCGGCATCATGCTGATCACATCGCTGCTGATCATTCCAGCAGCAACGGCCAGACGCTTCTCGTCGACACCGGAAATCATGGCGGTGCTGGCGTCGCTCATCGGTGCCGTCGCCGTCATCGGCGGACTGATGGGGTCTCTGCAATATGACACGCCGTCCGGCCCGTCGATTGTCGTCGCCGCCGTCTTGCTTTTCGTCTTGAGTCTTTTGCCTGTGCCGGGACGGTCGCGCAGTGCCGAGCAGGGAGTGAACTGATGAATATGAATACGAATGCGAAGAATCTGACGCGCAACCAGTCCCTAGTTTATGATGCGCTGTCGCGCTCGCAGGCGCCGCTCAGCGCCTATGTCATTCTCGACAAGCTGAGAGACAGCGGGTTTCGCGCACCTTTGCAGGTCTACCGGGCATTGGAAAAGCTGATTGAATTCGGTTTGGTGCATCGGCTGGAAAGTCTGAATGCTTTCGTGGCCTGCTCTCATACGAGCGCGGACTGCTGCACCCATCATCATGGCACGGTAGCGTTTGCCATCTGCAATGCCTGCGGCCAGGTAACCGAGTTCCATGATCACGAGATCGATCATCGGCTGGGAGATTGGGTCAAGGGACAAAAGTTCAAGGCGGAGAAAACGACGATCGAGATCCGCGGGCTCTGCGAGGCCTGCGCGGCGTAGTCGCAAAAGCGCAATGTTTGACGCTCCAGACAGCCTAAACCGGCTTCAGTTCTTCGGCAAAGCGCTTCCAGTTCGTCACGTATTTTTCCGCTGACCTTCTAATGCCCTCTGCTGCCTTTTCATCCAAGGTCCGGACGGCGCGGGCAGGGGAGCCGACAATAAGTGAATTGTCGGGGAACTCCTTACCTTCTGTGACGAGCGCATTGGCGCCGACGAGGCAGTTCTTCCCGATTCTTGCGCCATTCAGGATTGTGGCACCCATGCCGATCAACGAGTTGTCACCGATCGTGCAGCCATGAATGATGGCGTGATGACCGATAGTGCAGTTCTCGCCGATCGAGGCTGGGAAGCCGGGATCGCTGTGGACCATGACGCCTTCCTGGATATTCGTGCCCCGACCGACGGTCATAGGCTCATTATCACCACGCAGAGTTGCGCCAAACCAAATGCCGACATCCTCACCCAGCGTAACAGAGCCGATGACGTTGGCATCCGGGGCGATCCAGTATCGCTCCGGTGCTGGCAGGTTCGGCACTCTCGTTCCCAGGCGATAGATTGGCATAGGCGTTTCTCCGCTGTCTTTCCTGGTCGCTTAAACCACTTTGACGGTAAAAGTGCCAACGCCATCGACGCCACACTCCATCGTGTCGCCTTTGACAATCGGACCCACACCTGCCGGCGTTCCGGTCATGATGATATCGCCTGCGGCCAGCGTGAAGACTTTTGACAGTTCGGCGATAATTTCCGCCGTCTTCCAGATCATCTGATCGAGATCGCCGGATTGCTTGCGTGTGCCATTCACGTCCAGCCAGACAGCGCCTTTGTCTGGGTGTCCAATTTTCGAGGCCGGAACGAGCGGAGAGACCGGTGCGGAAAATTCGAAGGCTTTGGCGCCTTCCCAAGAGCGGCCCATTTTCTTCAGCGTATCCTGCATATCGCGCCGCGTCATATCGATGCCGACACCATAGCCCCAGACATGCTCGAGTGCGTCTTCGACAGGAATATTCGAGCCGCCGCTTTTCAGCGCGACGACACATTCGACTTCGTAATGAACGTTGGACGACAGATCCGGATAGGGAAAGTCATTGCCGGCGGGCAGCAAATTGTCCGGGTTTTTCTGGAAGAAGAAGGGCGGCTCGCGCGATGGATCGTGCCCCATCTCGATCGCATGATCCGCATAGTTGCGCCCAACGCAATAGACACGCCGTACGGGGAAGGTTTCACTGGTGCCTTCGACGGGAAGCAAGAATGGTTGGTGGGCGGGGATAACTGTTGCGGACATGATGCACTCCTTCTTGGGAGTGGTGTTGTCCCGCAATTCTGCGTCGATTTCCAGCCCATTCTTTCGGGTCTCTTACGGTTAAGACAGAAGCCAGACCAGACAACCACCCACGATGTTGAAGGCTATGATCACGCTCAGAAGCCGACCAAGCCCCGCATTTGTGTTGCTGTCTGCGCCGACAATGGTCCAGTAGAGAGATTTCTCGTCGGTCTTCTCACTCATCAACATCTCCCGCTATCTTTGGACAACGGCCCTCGAACCATGCTTGTGGTTGAAGGTTGCGCTGCGCACATAGTATTTTTGAAAAGCCGGCGGGTGGAACGCGCAGCCAATCCGGCCTATATGGACGCAAAACGCCATCCTTCCGAAGCGGCGACATCTTTGTGTCCAGCAGGGGAGAGACGGCAAGCAGGGATTGGCGGACGATTATGATGACGACTTCTCAACACATGGACGGCGCTTCGCACTACGCGCGTGGGAAAGTCTTCGCTGTCGCACCGATGATCGACTGGACGGATACGCGTTGCCGCTTCCTCCATCGTCAGCTCTCGCAGCATGCGCTGCTTTATACGGAGATGATCGTGGCCGATGCCATCATCCATGGCAAGCGCGACAAGCTTCTGGACTATCATCCCCAGGAGCATCCGGTGGCGCTGCAACTTGGTGGTTCCGATCCCGGCAAGCTTGCCGAGGCCGTCAGGATTGCCTCGGATTATGGCTACGACGAGATCAATCTCAATGTCGGCTGCCCGTCGGACCGCGTTCAATCCGGTACCTTTGGCGCGTGTCTAATGCGCGAGCCTGAAACTGTTGCGGCTTGTGTCGAGGCGATGAAGGCTGTGGCGACGGTGCCCGTTACGGTCAAATGCCGGATAGGCGTGGATGATCAGGAGCCGGAAGCGGTGCTTCCAGATTTCATTGCACGGATGGTTGCCATAGGTGCCGACGCGATCTGGATCCACGCCCGAAAGGCATGGCTCCAGGGACTTTCGCCCAAAGAGAACCGCGAAGTACCGCCGCTGGATTACCAATTGGCCTATCGTATGAAGAAGCAGTTTCCCGATCTTTTCATTGGAATCAATGGCGGCATAACCGATCTCGATCAGGCGGAAGAGCATCTGAAACACATGGATGGCGTGATGCTCGGGCGGGCTGCCTACCACAACACCTCGATTCTTGCGGATGTGGATCAACGGATCTATGGCGAGCCGCCTCGCGATCTCGACACCGGCGGCTTGCGCGACGCGATGATGGTCTATGCGGACGACTATATCGCCAAGGGCGGACGGCTGAACCACGTCACCCGCCATATGGTCGGTCTGTTTCAGGGATTGCCAGGCGCACGGCGCTTCCGGCAAATCCTCTCCAGCGACGCGACAAAGCCCGGCGCTGGGTCCGAAGTCATTGCCGCTGCTTTTGATGCAATCGACTTCGATCGAGCGCCGGTGGCAATTGACGCGTGATCTAGAGTAGGGTCAGACGAGGGTCTGCAGCAACTGAGCACCGTTCGGCGCGTTGACCTTGCCGCCGGTAATGAAGAACGCAAAAACATCGCGCGGCGTCTTCTTGGCTTTCCTGTCCGGCGCTATCATCGGAAGATCATCGGGCGCGCCGCCAGATGCATAAGTCTTAAGGCGCTCGCTCCACGCCTTCACGTCTTTTTCCGGATAGCAGGTCTCGATATCGTCCTCGCCCTTTTGCAGACGGCAATAGACGAAATCCGCCGTCACATCCGGCAGCATAGGATAATCGTGATGATCGGCGCAAACCACCGCGACGTTATGCTTTGCCAGAAGCTCGATAAATTCCGGTACCTGGAAGCTGTCATTGCGCACCTCAACGACATGCTGCAATCGTAACCCATCCTGCTTTTCCGGCAACAAGGCGAGGAAAGCGGCAAAGTCGTCAGGCTCGAATTTTTTGGTCGGCGCGAACTGCCAGAGGATCGGGCCGAGATGATCGCCAAGTTCGGTCAGCCCCTGTGTCAGGAACTTCGTCATCGATTCCTCTGCTTCGGCCAGAACCTTGCGATTGGTAACAAAACGACTGGCCTTCAGCGAGAAAATGAAACCATCCGGCACTTCGGACGCCCATTTGGCGAAGGTCGCGGGTTTCTGGCTGCCATAATAGGTGCCGTTCACCTCGATCGCCTTCAACTTGGAGCCTGCATATTCCAACTGGCGCTTTTTGGTGAGCTTCTCAGGATAGAACGTGCCTTCCCAAGGCTCGAAGGTCCAGCCGCCGATACCGGCGCGGATCGTTGCCGACTTGCTCATCCGTCTCTCCAATCAACGCGAAATTGCCATGTAAAGGGGGCGGATCACTCCGCCGCCTGAATATTCTTTTCCGGATGGCGCTCCAGCAGCTCTTTCAGGAACTGGCCGGTGTAGGAGCGCTTCTCCTTGACGATCTGCTCAGGCGTTCCGGCTGCCACGACCTCGCCGCCACCGGTACCGCCTTCGGGACCGATATCGATGATGTAGTCAGCGGTTTTGATGACCTCGAGATTATGCTCGATCACGACGACGGAATTACCCTGATTGACAAGCTCATGCAGCATTTCCAAAAGCTTCTTCACGTCGTGGAAATGCAGGCCGGTCGTCGGTTCATCGAGGATATAGAGTGTCCGGCCTGTCGAGCGTTTCGACAGCTCCTTGGCAAGCTTGACGCGCTGGGCTTCACCGCCTGATAGCGTGTTGGCCTGCTGGCCAACCTTGATATAGCCGAGACCGACATCGAAGAGCGATTGCAGCTTGTCGCGCACGGCAGGCACGGCGGCGAAGAAATCGACGCCTTCCTCCACCGTCATATCAAGCACATCGGCGATAGATTTGCCCTTAAAGGTTACGTCGAGTGTTTCGCGATTATAGCGTTTACCGTGGCAGACATCGCAGGTGACGTACACATCCGGCAGGAAGTGCATCTCGATCTTGATCACGCCATCGCCCTGGCACGCTTCGCAGCGACCGCCTTTGACGTTGAAGGAGAAGCGACCCGGCGCATAGCCACGGGCTTTCGCCTCAGGCAGACCGGCGAACCAGTCACGGATAGGCGTGAAAGCGCCGGTGTAGGTAGCCGGGTTGGAGCGCGGTGTACGACCGATCGGAGACTGGTCGATGTCGATGACCTTGTCGATAAACTCGAAGCCATCGATGCGATCGTGTTCCGCCGGAATCTCGCGCGCGCCCATGACGCGGCGGGCAGCGGATTTGTAAAGCGTTTCGATCAGGAAGGTGGACTTGCCGCCACCTGATACGCCTGTGACGGCTGTGAAAACGCCGAGCGGCACCGACGCCGTGACATTTTTCAGGTTGTTGCCGCGTGCGCCGACGACCTTGATCTCCTTGCCCTTCTTCGGCTTGCGCCGTTCGGCAGGAACAGGAACGCCCATTTCGCCCGACAGATACTTGCCCGTCAGCGAGTTCGGATTGGCCATAACCTCTTGCGGCGTACCCTCGGCGATAACCTGGCCACCGTGGATGCCGGCAGCCGGGCCAATATCGACCACGTAGTCTGCTGTCAGAATGGCGTCCTCGTCATGTTCGACAACGATCACGGTATTGCCGATATCGCGCAGATGCTTCAGCGTTTCCAGCAAACGAGCATTATCGCGCTGGTGCAAGCCGATAGAGGGCTCGTCCAGAACGTAAAGAACGCCGGTCAGACCGGAGCCGATCTGCGACGCAAGTCGGATGCGCTGGCTTTCACCGCCGGAAAGCGTGCCCGAATTGCGCGACAGGCTGAGATAATCGAGTCCGACATCATTCAGGAAGCGCAGACGCTCGCGGATTTCCTTCAGAATGCGAACGGCGATTTCATTCTGCTTGGCGTTCAGCTTTTCCGGCAGGCCTTCGAACCAGTCGCGGGCGACCTTGATCGACATCTCAGTCACTTCGCCGATATGCAGCTTGTTGATCTTGACTGCCAATGCCTCGGGCTTGAGCCGATAACCGGCGCAGGCCGGGCAGGGGGCGGCAGACATGTAACGCTCGATTTCCTCGCGCGCCCAGGCGCTGTCGGTTTCCTTCCAGCGACGCTCGAGATTAGGGACGATGCCCTCGAAATTCTTCACCGTTTTGTAGGAGCGGGCACCGTCCTGATACTGGAACTCGATCTTCTCGTCGGTTCCTTTCAGGATCGCTTTTTTAGCGGCATCCGTCAGGTCGTTCCAGCGGCTGGAAAGCTTGAAACCGAAGGCTTTACCCAGCGCTTCCAGTGTCTGGTTATAGTAAGGCGATGAGGACTTGGCCCACGGCGCAATAGCGCCATCTTTCAGCGTGCGCGCAGGCTCCGGCACGATAAGCGCCTCATCCACCTTTTGCTGCGAACCAAGGCCATCACAGGTCGGGCAAGCACCGAAAGGGTTGTTGAAGGAGAAAAGGCGCGGTTCGATCTCGGGAATGGTAAAGCCGGAGACCGGGCAAGCGAACTTTTCCGAAAACAATACGCGCTCATGCGTCTCATTCAGAGACTTATTGGCAGAACCGCCAGCGGACGTTTCTTCCGCAGGCAGCGGCTTGTCGGCAAATTCCGCCACAGCCAGACCGTCTGCCAGCTTCAGGCATGTCTCAAGGCTGTCGGCCAAACGCGCCGCCATGTCCGGGCGCACCACGGCGCGGTCCACTACCACGTCGATATCGTGCTTGTACTTCTTGTCTAGCGCCGGAACGTCGGCGATCTCGTAGAACTGGCCATCCACCTTAACGCGCTGAAAGCCTTTCTTCATCAGCTCAGCGAGTTCCTTCTTGTACTCGCCCTTTCGTCCTCGCACCATCGGCGCGAGGATGTAGAGCCGTGTTCCCTTCTCAAATGCGAGGATGCGATCCACCATCTGGCTAACTGTCTGGCTCTCGATCGGCAGGCCCGTAACAGGCGAATAGGGAACGCCGACACGCGCAAAGAGAAGGCGCATGTAATCGTATATTTCCGTTACAGTTCCGACAGTCGAACGCGGGTTGCGGGAGGTCGTTTTCTGCTCGATGGAAATTGCCGGCGACAATCCCTCGATCTGATCGACATCCGGCTTTTGCATCATCTCCAGAAACTGGCGCGCATAGGCCGAAAGGCTCTCAACGTAGCGGCGCTGGCCCTCGGCGTAGATGGTGTCGAAAGCCAGTGACGACTTGCCGGAACCAGATAGGCCCGTCATGACGATCAGCTTGTTGCGCGGCAGATCAAGGTCGATTCCCTTGAGATTATGCTCGCGCGCGCCGCGGATGGAAATCGTCTTCAATTCACTCATGACAAGGCTCTGGGCTTAGGATGTTGGGACGGATAAATCTTATGTCATTATCGCGAACGGCGTGTCGAGGTGATCGGCGCTCTGCGATAATACTGCCGGGCACGTCTTTGCCCGCTAACGCTTCTTGATCTGCTTGACTCACTCTTCACGCCTTAATAGAACAAAAAAGGAACGCATTGCAACCGTGCCCGTTGGCAAGAACATTCCTTGTGGATTGTCGTTCCATTCGCTGCCCATCGCGGTAGGCGATGGTCTATGGTGCGCGGGACTTTTGAACAGGAAAAATGCCGTTCATGACGTTCGGCAGACAGGAAGATAAATATGGCTGGCAGCGTAAACAAGGTTATTCTGGTCGGAAATGTCGGCGCTGATCCGGAAATTCGCCGCACGCAGGATGGCCGACCAATCGCCAACCTGCGCATTGCGACATCGGAAAGCTGGCGTGACCGCAACTCCGGCGAGCGCAAGGAAAAGACGGAATGGCACACGGTCGTCGTCTTCAATGAAGGCCTCTGCAAAGTCGTTGAGCAGTACGTCAAGAAGGGTGCCAAGCTCTACATCGAAGGCGCGCTGCAGACCCGCAAGTGGCAGGACCAGACCGGCAACGACCGTTACTCGACGGAAATCGTTCTTCAGGGCTTCAACTCGACACTGACCATGCTTGACGGTCGCGGCGAAGGCGGCGGCGGTGGCCGTGGCGGAGACTTCGGCGGCGGTGGCGAGTACGGCAGCGGCGGCGGCTCCTATGGCGGCGGTAGCAGTGGTGGTTACGACCAACAGCCTTCCCGTGGCGGCGGTTCATCACGCGGCGGCCAGTCGTCCGGCGGCAACTTTTCCAACGATCTGGACGATGATATCCCGTTTTGATGACGGCGGTTGAGGCGCGCGCTGTTTTGCGTGCTCATGGCAATTGATAAGACAATATGAAGGGGTGGCGGTTACGCTGCCCCTTATTTCTTTAGTCATTGAAGGACACACATATGCCAGACCAGACGTCACCTTCCCCGCAACCCGCCACCTGGCGGATCGTCCTGGCCTTTATCCTAGATTTCTTCACGGCATTCTGGCTGCTGGGCTTCCTCGTCGCCTCGATCCTTGGCGGCCGCACGGAAAACGGCTTCGAGTTGAACGGCCTATCGGCCGTCGTCTTCTTCGCCTCCATCGTCGCCTATTTTGTTGTGTTCAACAAATATCTCGGTGGAACGATCTGGAAGCGTTTGCTGAAGGCGAAGCGGTGAGCGCATTCGTTCCTTAACTCCCGTGCGCGCTTAATTAGGTCCAGTCACCGAGCGGCGACTTTCATGGGAGGCATCAGGGATGCATCTTTGCGCCCTTGCAAGTCTTGTCGACGATCTTCTTATCGGACCGCAACGCGAGACCAACGAGCTTGGCATTGTCCGGAGTGAACCTGGCAAAGACCTCTCGATTGGCCGCATCGTGACCCGTTGTGAACATCTCTTCGATGTAGGCTGATGCCGTGACATTTCGCTCCAGCGTTCGCCGGTGGATGGTTCTTAGTGTCTCTTGGTCAGCGGTCAGAACCACGATAGGCTGGATGGACATCGGATTGTAGACATTATCAGCGGCATCCCGATATGCTTCGCCGATGATCGCGGGCGATTGAGCGATGATACCGCTTGTCAGAAAAGCGGTGACGTTTAGCTTTTGCCACGTGGCAAGGTCATCGCGGATGATGATCGCGATTTTGGTGTCAAACATGTCTTACTCCTTTGAAGGTATCGAGGACATCGAGCAACTAGCGGTGCAACGGGCGCTGGGTCTTGAACGTTCGTGCGTGGAATTTCAGCCCGGCGTGCGCGTTGTTGCGGAAAGTAGAGGGATCGAGCGGACCGAGGTGCGGTTCCACGGCAATGGGTTTACACCGCATCGGCACGACACCTACGCCTTGGGGCTGACGCTGCATGGCGTTCAGACCTTCCGATATCGCGGGGTCGAACGTTTTAGCATGCCGGGAAACGTGATCGTGCTGCATCCTGATGAAGTTCACGATGGCGCAGCTGGAACCGCTGACGGGCTGATCTATCGCATGGTCTACATGCCGCCTGAGTTGATCGGTGCTATTGATGGGTATTCTCGCTCATTGCCATTCGTGCCAGATCCTGTTGTTGCCGATGCGGAGCTATCCCGTGCGCTCGCCTACATTCTGTCGGACCTCGAGCACGAGCCGGATGATCTGGCCAAGGACGACGCCATTCAACGGATCGGGATGATTCTGGCTTATGAAGCGGGAGAACCTCGCAAGCGGGTTAGCAAAGTCGCGCAATCGGCGGTCTTACAGGCGCGTGACTTTCTTCTCAGTCATAGTGATGAGCCGGTGCGATCTGCCACGCTGGAGGAGATCACCGGGCTGGATCGATACGCTTTGGCGCGGCATTTCAGGCAGGTTCTGGGTACCAGCCCGCACCGCTATCTTGTGATGCGCCGCCTTGGGCAGGCAAAGCAGTTGCTGTTAGCGGGCAACAGTCTGGCGGGCGCTGCAGTCGAAGTAGGCTTTGCGGATCAGGCCCATTTCACGCGGCATTTTCGTGACGCGTTCGGAATGACGCCAGGCCGGTGGTTGGCGCTGCAGGGTTGCGATGACTGAGAATTGCGGTCTTTCCTATGCTGTTGGACATGCCGAAAACACGGTCAACGGATGGTTAAGCAAATGCGGCTATTGTGATTCCAGTAGCGCGTTTGAAGGCAGTTTTTCAGAGTATGTGGACGAAGCATCACAAAAAAAGACGGTTTGGCCGTCTGGTTGTTCCAGCGATCACGGTCGCCTTTCTTTCCTATTTCGGCTATCATTCCATCCATGGTGATTTCGGACTGGAAGCGATGGAGCGGCTTGAGCGTCAGCGCATTGCGCGGACAGCCGAGCGCGACAAGATCGTCAAGACTCGTGTGGCGCTTGAGCGGCAGGTGGAATTGATGAGCGATGGTTCGCTTGAGCGAGATATGATCGACGAGATTTCGCGTTACCAGTTGAATATGTCAAAGCCGAACGAAATCGTCATCATGAACGGATATATGTGATTAACCCGATTTTGGTTAATCATGAAATTTATTTTTATTTACAGTCGTTTACTTAGAATATGTGCCATGCGTTTATGGCATTGCTGTGGCGACCTTTCTTGAATATGTTACGCGCCGATCCAACCATTCTAATTCAACTCAGGGAGGGATGAATGGCGCCGCGCAAAAACGCGTCCGTATCCGGCCGCAAGACAACGGCAAAGACGCCTGCCAAGGAATTTACCGGCAAGAATTCTCCGGATTTCGGCAAGGACGAAGAACTCCACGCGTATCGCGAGATGCTGCTCATCCGTCGCTTCGAAGAAAAGGCCGGCCAGCTTTATGGCATGGGCTTCATCGGCGGTTTCTGTCACCTCTACATCGGCCAGGAGGCCGTTGTCGTTGGTATGCAGATGTCGCAGAAGGAAGGCGATCAGGTGATTACCGCATATCGTGACCACGGCCATATGCTGGCTGCTGGCATGAGCCCGCGCGGTGTCATGGCGGAACTGACCGGACGTCGCGGTGGCCTTTCCAAGGGTAAGGGCGGCTCGATGCACATGTTCTCCAAGGAGAAGCATTTCTACGGCGGTCACGGTATCGTCGGTGCGCAGGTTTCGCTCGGAACCGGTCTTGCCTTCGCCAACAAGTATCGCGGCAACGACAATGTGTCGGTCACTTATTTCGGTGACGGCGCTGCGAACCAGGGCCAGGTCTATGAGAGCTTCAACATGGCTGCTCTCTGGAAGCTTCCGATCATCTACATCGTTGAGAACAACCGTTACGCCATGGGTACCTCGACCAGTCGTGCCACGGCACAGTCGAACTACTCGCTGCGCGGCTCCGGTTTCGGCATACCCGGCGTTCAGGTGGACGGCATGGATGTGCGCGCTGTCAAGGCTGCTGCGGACGAAGCGCTTGAACATTGCCGTTCCGGCAAGGGGCCGATCATCCTGGAAATGCTGACCTACCGTTATCGGGGTCACTCCATGTCCGACCCGGCCAAGTATCGTTCCAAGGAAGAAGTGCAGAAGATGCGCTCCGAGCAGGACCCGATCGAGCAGGTCAAGGCGCGGCTTATGGAACAGGGCTGGGCGAGCGAAGACGAGTTGAAGGCGATCGACAAGGATGTCCGTGACATCGTGGCCGACAGCGCCGACTTTGCCCAGAACGATCCAGAGCCGGATGTATCCGAGCTTTACACCGACATTCTGCTCTGATCGGGAAAGGGAAAACAATGCCAGTAGAAATTCTTATGCCCGCCCTTTCCCCGACCATGGAGGAGGGCACGCTTTCCAAATGGTTGAAAAAGGAAGGTGACAAGGTCACCTCCGGCGACGTGATCGCGGAAATCGAGACTGACAAGGCGACGATGGAAGTCGAAGCCGTGGACGAAGGCGTTATCGGTAAGATCCTGATCGACGCCGGCACCGAAAACGTAAAGGTGAATACGGCGATCGCCGTTCTCCTTCAGGAAGGTGAGAGCGCTGACGATCTGTCGTCTTCCGCAGCACCCAAGAAGGAAGCGCCGAAGGCCGAAGCTGCAAGCTCCGGTTCTGACGCCGCCGGCGGCAAGACCCGCGAAGCCAGCGAAGAGCCTTCCGCCGCGAAGGAAACGGCAAAGGCACCTGCTGCACCCAAGATCGAAGTTGCTGCCGATCCGGATATTCCGGAAGGCACCGAGTTCGCCACTCAGACCGTGCGCGAAGCTCTTCGCGACGCCATGGCCGAAGAAATGCGCTCTGACGAAAACGTCTTCGTCATGGGCGAAGAAGTTGCCGAATACCAAGGCGCCTACAAGATCACTCAGGGGTTGCTGCAGGAATTCGGCGCCAAGCGCGTTATCGATACGCCGATTACCGAGCACGGCTTTGCCGGTATCGGCGTCGGCGCTGCCATGACCGGCCTGAAGCCGATCGTCGAGTTCATGACGTTCAACTTCGCCATGCAGGCAATCGACCAGATCGTCAACTCTGCTGCCAAGACACTCTATATGTCTGGCGGTCAGATGGGCGCACCGATGGTGTTCCGCGGTCCGTCGGGCGCTGCTGCCCGCGTGGCAGCTCAGCACTCGCAGTGCTATGCCGCTTGGTACAGCCACATTCCGGGTCTCAAGGTCGTCATGCCCTACACGGCAGCCGACGCCAAGGGTCTTTTGAAGGCTGCGATCCGCGATCCAAATCCGGTCATCTTCCTCGAAAACGAAATCCTGTACGGTCAGAGCTTCGAAGTGCCGAAGCTGGATGATTTCGTCCTGCCGATCGGCAAGGCGCGCATTCACCGCAAGGGCAAGGACGCGACCATCGTTTCCTTCGGTATCGGCATGACCTATGCGGTCAAGGCTGTCGCCGAGCTGGAAAAGGAAGGCATCGATGTCGAGTTGATCGACCTTCGCACCATCCGCCCGATGGATCTTCCGACGGTTATCGAATCCGTCAAGAAGACCGGCCGTCTGGTCACGGTCGAAGAAGGCTTCCCACAGTCATCGGTCGGTGATTTCATCTCCAACCAGGTTCAGCGCGCTGCCTTCGATTATCTCGATGCGCCGATTCTGACGATTGCCGGTAAGGATGTTCCGATGCCTTATGCTGCAAACCTGGAGAAGCTGGCTCTGCCGAACGTCGACGAAGTCATCCAGGCTGTCAAAGCCGTCTGCTACAAGTAAGGGGAGGGCGTTTCGATGCCTATCAACATCACCATGCCTGCCCTTTCGCCGACGATGGAAGAGGGCAATCTGGCCAAGTGGCTGGTCAAGGAAGGCGACAAGGTTGCTCCCGGCGACGTGATTGCCGAAATTGAAACCGACAAGGCGACCATGGAAGTGGAAGCCGTGGACGAGGGTACGGTCGCCAAGATCGTGGTCCCGGCCGGTACGGAAGCGGTCAAGGTCAATGCCTTGATCGCCATCCTCGCTGGCGAAGGCGAAGACGTGGCTGACGCGGCAAAGGGTGGCGATGCTGCTCCTGCAAAGTCTGAAGCGAAGGCTGACACTCCTAAGCAGGAAGCAAAGGCCGAGGCCCCGAAGGAAGAGAAGTCTGAAGCTGCTCCCAAGGCTGACACGCCTGTTGCAGATCAGGCGGCTGCGCCTTCCACGCCAGCACCTGTGTCCAAGTCTGGTGAGCGTCTCTTCGCTTCGCCGCTTGCACGGCGCATGGCTAAGGATGCCGGTCTTGATCTTTCGGCTGTATCCGGCTCCGGCCCGCATGGCCGCATCGTCAAGTCTGACGTCGAAAAGGCAGTCGCTTCCGGTGGCGCAAAGGCTGCACCGGCTGCTGCACAGGCATCTGCATCGTCGGCTGCTCCGGCTCCGGCCGCTGCAAAGGGTCCGTCGGATGACAGCGTTCTCAAGCTGTTTGCCGAAGGCTCTTACGAGCTTCTGCCGCACGACGGCATGCGCAAGACGATTGCTTCGCGCCTGACCGAGTCGACCCAGACGGTTCCGTCCTACACGGTGTCGATGGAATGCGAACTCGATGCGATGCTGAAGCTTCGTGCGGAGATCAATGCATCCGCACCGGTGAAGAAGACCGAGAAGGGCGAGGTTCCGGCCTTCAAGCTCTCCGTCAACGACTTCATCATCAAGGCGATGGCGCTTGCGCTGCGTGACGTCCCGATGGCGAATGCTTCCTGGACGTCTACTGCCCGCGTTCTGCACAAGCATGCCGATGTCGGCGTTGCCGTGTCGATCCCGGATGGCTTGATCACGCCGATCGTCCGCAAGGCCGAGGAGAAGTCGCTCTCGGCTATCTCCAACGAGGTCAAGGATCTTGCCAAGCGTGCTCGTGACAAGAAGCTGAAGCCGGAAGAATACCAGGGCGGCACCACATCCGTGTCCAACCTTGGCATGTTCGGCGTTTCATCCTTCACCTCGATCGTCAACCTGCCGCAGGCTTCGATCGTCTCCATCGGCGCTGGCGTCGAGAAGCCCGTCGTTCGCGGCGGCAAGATCGAAGTCGGCACGGTGATGACAGCGACCTTTGCCTTCGACCACCGCGTTATCGATGGCGCGCTCGGCGCGGAACTCGCTTCCGCCTTCAAGCGCTACATCGAAAGCCCGATGTCGATGCTGGTCTGATAAATAGTCGAGCCGGATGCTGATGCAGCTTTCGGCTCTTCTCCTTCTGGAGGCAGATGTGACGAAAACCGTTCTTTGCTACGGCGACAGCCTGACATGGGGATACGACGCTGAAAATCTTGGTCGTCATGCCTTTGAAGACCGTTGGCCAAGCGTGCTGCAAAAGGCGCTGGGCGTTGAGGTCAGTGTCATTGCCGAAGGCTTGAATGGGCGCACCACCGCCTATGACGATCATCTGGCCGATTGCGACCGCAATGGTGCAACGCTGCTGCCGACGATCCTGCACAGCCATGCGCCGCTCGATCTCGTCATCATCATGCTCGGCACCAACGATCTGAAGCGCGGCATCGGTGCTGGCTCTGCAGTTGGTGCTGTCAAGGGTGTGGAACGGCTGGTAAGCCTCATCCGGCATCACGCCTGGTCCTTCGAGGATCAGGACGAGCCGGAGATCCTGATCGTTTCGCCGCCGCATATTTGTGAAACCGGCAACGAGATGTTTGCGGCGATGTATGCGGGTGCCATCGAACAATCGAAGATGATGGGTTCGCTCTATCGCGATCTGGCAGACGACAAGGGTTGTGCCTTTTTCGATGCTGCCTCCGTTGCGGTGACGACACCCCTCGATGGCGTTCATCTGGACGCTGAAAATACACGTGCGCTGGGACGCGGGCTTGAGCCCGTGGTGCGCATGTTGCTTGGAATCTGATTTGAATTCGATTGACGCAGCGGCGGACTAGTCGCCGTCAAAGAGATAAAGGCAGGACATAGAATGGCTCAATCTTACGACGTCATCATCATCGGCTCCGGTCCCGGCGGTTACGTTACGGCAATCCGTGCGGCACAACTCGGCCTGAAGACGGCGATCGTCGAGCGCGAACATCTTGGCGGTATCTGCCTCAACTGGGGCTGCATTCCCACCAAGGCGCTTCTGCGTTCTGCCGAAGTGCTCGACAACGCCCATCACGCGAAGAATTACGGCCTGAAGCTGGAGGGAACGATCAGCGCGGATGTGAAGGAAGTTGTCGCCCGTTCGCGAGGCGTGTCCGCTCGCCTGAATGGCGGCGTCGCCTTTCTGATGAAGAAGAACAAGATCGACGTCATCTGGGGTGAAGCCAAGCTCGCCAAGCCGAATGAGATTGTCGTTGGCAAAATTTCCAAGCCGATCGTTCAGCCGCAGAACCCGGTTCCGAAGGGTGTTCTGGGTGAGGGCACTTATACGGCCAAGCACATCATCGTCGCGACTGGCGCGCGTCCGCGTGCGCTGCCCGGCATCGAACCGGATGGCAAGCTGATCTGGACCTACTTCGAGGCGATGAAGCCGGACTTCATGCCGAAGTCCATCGTTGTCATGGGGTCGGGCGCAATCGGTATCGAATTCGCCTCCTTCTATCGCTCGATGGGCGTGGACGTGACAGTGGTCGAGCTGATGGCCAACATCATGCCGGTGGAAGACGCGGAAATCTCGACTTTCGCTCGCAAACAGCTTGAGAAGCGCGGCCTGAAGATCATCACCGAAGCCAAGGTTTCTAAGGTCGAAAAGGGCTCGAATTCGATCACCGCCCATGTCGAGACCAAGGACGGCAAGGTCCAGCAGATCACCGCGGATCGTCTTATTTCGGCTGTCGGCGTTCAGGGCAATATCGAGAATCTTGGTCTTGAAGTACTTGGCGTGAAGACGGATCGTGGCTGTGTTGTCATCGACGGTTACGGAAAGACCAACGTTCCGGGCCTCTACGCCATTGGCGATGTCGCCGGTCCTCCAATGCTTGCTCACAAGGCAGAGCATGAAGGCGTTATCTGCATCGAGAAGATCGCAGGCGTCCCAGGCGTGCACCCGATGGATAAGGCGAAGATCCCCGGATGCACGTACTGCAATCCTCAGGTCGCTTCGGTCGGTCTGACGGAAGCCAAGGCGAAAGAGCAGGGACGTGAAATCCGCGTCGGCCGCTACTCCTTTGCTGCCAATGGCAAGGCCATCGCGCTTGGTGAAGACCAAGGCATGGTCAAGACCATCTTCGACAAGAAGACCGGCGAGTTGATCGGCGCGCATATGGTGGGCGCGGAAGTGACTGAACTCATTCAGGGCTTTGTTGTAGCGATGAACCTTGAGACGACGGAAGAGGAGTTGATGCATACTATATTCCCGCATCCGACCCTGTCGGAAATGATGAAGGAAAGCGTGCTGGACGCTTACGGACGTGTGTTGAACGCTTGATAATTGCTCTCGTCGCTCCCACTCTCTGAGGGAGCGACATCAAGGGAGAATGATCATGTCGATTGTTACGGAAGCTTGGGTTGTTTTCCTGCTGATCGGCCTGGTGGCCGGTTTCCTCGCCAGCCTCATCGTTGGCGGCGGCGGATTGATCGGTTGCCTCTTGAGTGGCGTCATCGGCGCATTTGTCGGCGGCTATCTGTTCAATGCTTTCGGCATTTCGCTTGGTATTGAAAACGCTCTGGTGGTGCAGATCATTCATGCGACGGTGGGGGCTATCATCGTCACGCTGATTGCAAGGCTAATTGCCTAGGCAGGCTTTTGCAAAGCGGCGGGTTGAAGAAAGGGATTGCGGATGGAAAGTGTGGGCTGGATTGCTGCCATCATTATCGGCGGCCTTGCGGGCTGGCTTGCGGGCAAGCTCATGGATATGCGTTTTGGCATCTTCATGAACATTGTGCTGGGCATTGTCGGCTCCGTCGTCGCCGTTGCGGTGTTGCGCACATTCGACGTGTTTGTGGAAGACAGCCGCCTCGGCTACTTCGTCACGTCTTTCCTGGGCGCAAGCCTTCTGTTATTCCTCGCCAAGCTCGTCAGGCGTTAAAGCCGCTTTAGAAGCGGCAGAAGCAGGTTTCTCTCATGGTCACTATTCTCGACAGGATGTCCCAGCCGGACGAAAAGCGTATCCGCCATCCGGAAAAGGCGCATAAGCCCGACACGGAAGTGGCGCGCAAGCCGGAATGGATTCGCGTCAAGGCGCCTACCTCCAAGGGCTACCATGAGACGCGCGAACTGGTTCGCAGCCACAAGCTGGTGACGGTGTGCGAAGAAGCAGGCTGTCCAAACATCGGCGAGTGCTGGGAAAAGAAGCACGCGACCTTCATGATCATGGGCGAGATCTGCACGCGCGCCTGCGCCTTCTGCAACGTCTCGACCGGCAAGCCCAATCCGCTTGATCTCAATGAGCCGGAAAACGTTGCCAAGGCCGTCAAGCAGATGGGCCTTAGCCACGTCGTCATCACGTCGGTCGACCGCGATGACCTCTCAGACGGTGGCGCCGAGCATTTCGAAAAGGTGATATGGGCAATCCGTGCCGCTTCGCCGAACACGACCATTGAAATCCTGACGCCTGATTTCCTGAAAAAGCCCGGTGCGCTGGAGCGCGTTGTTGCCGCCAAGCCCGACGTTTTCAACCACAATATGGAAACGGTTCCCGGCAACTACCTGACCGTTCGTCCAGGCGCACGTTACTTCCACTCCGTTCGTCTGCTGCAACGGGTGAAGGAACTGGACCCCACGATGTTCACCAAGTCCGGCATCATGGTAGGTCTTGGCGAAGAGCGGAACGAAGTCCTGCAGCTGATGGACGACCTTCGCAGCGCCGATGTCGACTTCCTGACGATTGGCCAGTATTTGCAGCCGACGCGCAAGCATCACAAGGTGGAACGCTTCGTGACCCCTGAAGAGTTCAAGTCCTACGAAACGGTTGCCTACACAAAGGGCTTCCTGATGGTCTCGTCCAGCCCGCTAACGCGATCGTCGCACCATGCAGGCGACGATTTCGAACGTCTTCGTGCCAATCGTGAGAAGAAGCTTCTGGCTGCTGCTGAGTGATTGGTCAGCGCTTCACAGCGCTGAGCCGACAACTTTCAGGGATCGTAGGCCAGCCTAGGTATCGGAGCGGCAACACCTCATCCGTGATCCCGCACTTGGACAGTGGGATCAAGCGCGATCTCTTCTGTAATCGCGAGAGCCTCATTTCGCATTGCATACACAAGGGGGCTGGGTACCGCCTGGAGGCAAGTATGACGTGTGGGGTGAAGCTCGCGCCGAAAACACGCATCGCAATCTAACTTGGACAGCAACGGTTCAGAGCCGGCCATGACAAACAAGGGTCATCAAGTCTCTGCCAAGGCTTCCTAATGATTTCGATTGCGTGTCGGGTTGGTCAAACCAACCCGACAATCCATCAGATATCCAGGTTCTCCGCAAAGGCTGCGCGGTCCTGAATGAAGCGAAAGCGAGCGTCTGCCTTCGTTCCCATCAGGTTATCCACCGCTTCCCGCGTGCCTTCGAAATCCACGTCGTCGATTTCCACCCGCAGTAGGGTGCGCTTGGACGGATCCATGGTGGTTTCTTTAAGCTGCGCGGGCAGCATTTCGCCAAGGCCTTTGAAGCGGCTGATTTCGATTTTGCCGCGGCCCTTGAACTCCGTCTCCATCAATTCCGCGCGGTGAACGTCGTCGCGTGCATAGGCGGACTTCGAGCCTTGCGTGATCTTGTAGAGGGGCGGAACGGCCAGATAGAGGTGGCTGCCGCGGATCAGTTCGGGCATTTCCTGATAGAAGAAGGTGATCAGCAGCGAGGCGATATGCGCGCCGTCCACGTCGGCATCGGTCATGATGATGATACGTTCGTAACGCAAATCTTCGTCGCGGTATTTGGTGCGCGTGCCGCAGCCCAGTGCCTGGATCAGATCGGCGATCTGCTGGTTGGCGGAAAGCTTTTCACGGCTGGCACTTCCGACGTTCAGGATCTTGCCGCGAAGCGGCAGGATTGCCTGGTTGGCGCGGTTGCGCGCCTGCTTGGCGGAGCCACCAGCCGAGTCACCCTCAACGATAAAGAGTTCAGCGCCTTCGGCAGTGTTCTGAGAACAATCTGCGAGCTTGCCCGGCAGGCGCAACTTGCGCACCGCAGTCTTGCGGTTGACCTCTTTTTCCTTGCGACGGCGCAGACGCTCCTCGCAGCGCTCGATCACCCAGTCCAGAAGCTTGGCGGCTTCGTTTGGATTGCCGGCGAGGTAATGATCGAAGGGATCGCGCAGCGCGTTCTCGACGATGCGCTGGGCTTCGACGGTGGCGAGTTTATCTTTGGTTTGGCCGACGAATTCCGGCTCACGAATGAACACGGACAGCATGCCGACCGCTGAAATCATCACGTCATCGGTGGTGATTTCACGGGCACGCTTGTTCTGCGTCAGTTCGGCATAGTTCTTCAGGCCTTTAGTCAGTGCAATGCGAAGGCCAGCTTCGTGTGTGCCGCCCTCAGGTGTCGGGATGGTGTTGCAATAGGAATGAATCTGGCTGTCGCCGCCATACCAGGTGACTGCCCATTCCAGCGCGCCGTGACCGCCGGTCTTTTCCGTTCTCCCTGAAAAGATTTCGCGGGTAACGGTAAAGTCCTTGCCCAATGTGGCGGAGAGATAATCCTTCAAGCCACCTGGGAAATGGAAGACGGCTTTTTCCGGAATTTCGCCGCCAGCGGGCACGAGGCCCGGATCGCAGCTCCAGCGGATTTCGACGCCGCCAAAGAGATAAGCCTTGGAGCGCGCCATACGGAAGATGCGGGCCGCTTCGAACTTGGCGTGCTCGCCGAAGATCTGCGCATCCGGATGGAAGCGCACACGCGTTCCCCGGCGATTGTGAACATCGCCCAGTTCTTCAAGAGGACCTTGCGGAATGCCGCGCGAAAAACGCTGGCGATAAAGCTTGCGATTACGCGCCACTTCCACCTCCAACACGTCGGACAGCGCGTTGACGACGGATACGCCGACACCGTGCAGACCGCCGGAGGTTTCATAGGCTTTGCCATCAAATTTGCCGCCTGCATGCAGCTTGGTCATGATGACCTCGAGCGTGGACTTGCCCGGCACTTGTGGATGGTTTTCGACGGGGATACCGCGACCGTTATCGCTGACCGTCAGGAAGCCTTCGGCATCAAGATGCACTTCGATGAAGTTGGCGTGTCCCGCGACCGCCTCGTCCATCGAGTTATCGATGACTTCGGCAAAAAGGTGGTGCAGCGCTTTTTCGTCCGTGCCGCCAATATACATGCCGGGACGCATGCGTACTGGTTCGAGACCTTCCAGAACGCGGATAGACGATGCACCGTAATCATCGCTTGATGAAGTGACTGGGGCAGGTGCCGCTTTTGGCTGCGCGACCGCCTTCGCAGCCGGTGCTGCTGCGTGTGCAGCTTCCCGCGGTTCTGCTTCAGCGCGGCTTGCTGACGGGAGGCCTGAGAAAAGATCGTTGCTATCGTCCATAGGTCCAGTTCAATCAGATTTTGCCCGGATTTTGTCCATGCGAGCAGACAGGATACAGACACCGGTTTACGTGTCATGCTACTCAAGCAGGGTACAAAGGGCTGGTGCTTTACCGTAAAGGATTGCGTTGCGGCAGCCCGGATGGCAAGACTTGTGGCGCAAATGAAACGGTTCCTCAAGGCATGTCCACAGCTCTTTTCACCTTTTGTACTCTTTTCTGCCTCTCTGTTGCAGCGATGCCCGCCAGCGCTCAAACCAGCGGCGGCCCGCTGAAACCTTTCAAGGACGATCTGTTTTCCGCTCAGACCGTGTTGTCCACCTCGGATAACGGTTCGTCGCAGGTTATCGAGTATCAGGAACTGCGCGATATCAACGGGCGGGACGAAATCCCAGAGCAGCGAGTAAAACGGCAATATGTCGATCTCGCGCCGAAAAGCCTCCAAGAGCTGGAAACGATTTCCGTCGGAGGACGCTCTATCGATGTGGGACGCGTCGGACGGGCGAGTGGCCAAGCGTTTACCGTGATTTTCATACACGGCCGGGGTGGGGATCGTCGGCTTGGCATGAAAGACTATACGTTCGGTGGCAACTTCAACCGGCTGAAGAACTTGGCTGTTGAAAATGGCGGTACGTATTATGCGCCCAGTGTCAAAAGTTTCGATGAGAACGGTGTTGCCGACGTCGCGGCGCTGATTGCCGATGCCAAAGCGAAATCCGGCGGCAAGCCTGTCATTCTGGCCTGTGCTTCCATGGGGAGCTTCATTTGCTACGGCATCAGCCGCGATGCGATCGCAGCTGGCGACCTTAAGGGGATGGTTATTCTCGGCGGCGCGGTAGACCCCGATTTTTCCAAGAGCGCATTGATAAAGGCGAAGAAGCCCGTTTATTTTACGCATGGAAGCTTGGACAAGGTGTATTCCGCCGATCAGCAGGCCTCTATTTTCCGGGCGCTGTTGAAGGCCGGTGTGCCGACACACTTCACGCTTTTCCAGACAGGCACCCATGGAACGCCAGTCCGCATGACCGACTGGCGGGCGGTGCTTAACTGGATCTTCGTGCATTAGGCTGGATTACCATCGCTCAAGACAGGGTTTGTACGAAATTCACCAAATTTCGAACCGAAACCTTGCTTTTTCATCCAATTTCCTATCGCTGTTATCTGAGAAGAACCCGCAAACAATCAAGAGGAACGACTGCTCTATGACCCCAGATATTCGCCCGCTCGTCGCTGGAAACTGGAAGATGAACGGAACGCGCGCCTCGCTCGATCAGATCAAGGCGATGGCCGAAGGGGTAAAGGGACCGCTCGCGAAAAAGGTCGAGGCGCTGATCTGCCCGCCTTCGACGCTACTCTATGTCGCGACTGCGCTTTGCGAAGACAGCCCTTTAAAAATCGGCGCGCAGGATTGCCATCAGAATGCGTCCGGCGCTCATACGGGCGACATTTCTGCGGAAATGATTGCGGATTGCTTCGGCACACACGTGATCGTGGGACACTCCGAGCGCCGCACCGACCATGCTGAGACGGACCATCTCGTGCGCGCTAAGGCCAGTTCTGCCTACGCGGCCGACCTCATCGCCATCATCTGCATTGGCGAGACGGCGGAGCAGCGTAAATCCGGCCAGACGCTCGACGTGCTTAAGCGCCAGCTTGATGGGTCCTTGCCCGATGAGTCGACCGCCGCCAACACGGTCATCGCCTATGAGCCGGTTTGGGCGATCGGAACAGGCCTGACGCCAACTGTCGATGACGTGCGGGAAGCGCACGCCTTCATGCGCGATGAGCTCGTCAAGCGCTTCGCCGGCGAGGGGAGGGGCATGCGCATTCTCTATGGCGGCTCGGTCAAGCCTTCCAACGCCTTGGAACTGATGGGGATCGACAATGTCGATGGCGCGCTGATCGGCGGTGCGAGCTTGAAAGCGTCCGACTTCCTGTCCATCTATGCAGCTTACGAGCAGTTGACGGCCTGATTTTTTCAGGAAAGCTGCCAGGCTTTCGGTTCCCGGGGGCTTGGAATACGCTTTCGCCTCATGTAAAGAGCCGCAAACTTCTTCATTGTGCTCCTGATGGGGCATGGAATGGATTGTCATGCAGAACGTACTGATTGTTATTCACCTCATGATCGTGCTGGCGCTTGTCGGCGTGGTGCTGATCCAGCGCTCCGAAGGCGGTGGCCTCGGTATTGGCGGCGGTTCGGGCTTCATGTCCGCGCGCGGTACCGCTAACGCGCTGACCCGCACAACGGCGATCCTCGCTGCCCTGTTCTTCGCGACATCCCTCGGCCTTGGTCTCCTGACACGTTACGAATCGCGTCCGACCGACATCCTGAACCGTATTCCGGCACAGCAAGGTCAGGGTAACGGCATTCTCGATACGCTCGGACCGTCGTCGACGACACCTTCGCAGGCGCCAGCCAATAATGGCGTTCCGTCCGCGACCAATGGTGCGTCCAACCAGGCACCTGCACAACAGCAGGCACCGGCAACGACGACGCCAGCAGCACCGGCTGAGGGCGGCGCCGCCGCTCCAGCTGCACCGGCGCAGCAACCGGCTCCCGCCAACAACAATGGCGTTCCGACCGGCCAATAAGGCTCAGTCGACGATCAACAATCCGGCAGGCTGAAAAGCCTGCCGGTTTTCTTTTGTTTAGATTCCGGCTCAGCGTCCACGCGTCATCAACAGATGATTTCGCGATCAATGAAATTGGGACTGGCGGAATCATCTATTAAAAGGTAAGCGGTGACTCCCATGGCGCGATATGTATTCATCACAGGCGGCGTGGTATCCTCCCTCGGGAAGGGCATTGCGGCCGCGGCACTCGGAGCGTTGTTGCAATCCCGTGGATATCGGGTGCGGCTTCGCAAACTCGACCCCTACCTCAATGTCGATCCCGGCACCATGAGCCCCACCCAGCACGGTGAGGTTTTCGTGACCGATGACGGCGCGGAGACGGATCTCGATCTTGGCCACTACGAACGCTTTACCGGGCGCTCCGCAACCAAGACCGACAACATCACCACGGGTCGTATCTACAAAAACATAATCGATAAGGAGCGCCGCGGCGATTATCTCGGTGCGACGGTCCAGGTCATTCCGCATGTGACCAACGAGATCAAGGATTTCGTCACCGAAGGCAATGACGACTATGATTTTGTCATCTGCGAAATCGGTGGTACGGTCGGCGACATTGAGGCGATGCCTTTCATGGAAGCCATCCGCCAGCTCGGAAACGATCTGCCACGCGGTACGGCGATCTATCTTCACCTGACGCTGATGCCTTACATTCCGGCAGCAGGAGAGCTGAAGACGAAGCCAACGCAGCATTCCGTCAAGGAACTGCAGGCGCTTGGTATTCACCCCGACATTCTGCTCGTCCGTGCAGATCGCGAAATTCCTGAGGCAGAACGTCGCAAGCTTTCGCTGTTTTGCAACGTGCGTCAGTCCGCCGTCATCCAGGCGCTCGATGTGGCGAACATCTACGACGTACCGACGGCCTATCATAAGGAAGGCCTCGACAACGAGGTTCTGGCCGCCTTTGGTATCGAACCCGCACCGAAGCCACGTCTTGAGCATTGGGAAGAAGTCTGCAACCGTATCCACACGCCTGAGGGCGAGGTGACGATTGCAATTGTTGGCAAATATACCGGCCTCAAGGATGCCTATAAGTCGCTTATCGAAGCGCTGCACCATGGTGGCATCGCCAACCGGGTGAAGGTCAAGCTTGAATGGATCGAGTCGGAAGTCTTCGAAAAGGAAGATCCGGCGCCCTATCTTGAAAAGGTCAATGCCATTCTGGTTCCGGGCGGCTTCGGCGAACGTGGTTCGGAAGGCAAGATCCGTGCGGCCCAGTTTGCCCGCGAACGCCAGGTTCCGTATTTCGGCATCTGCTTCGGCATGCAGATGGCGGTTGTCGAAGCGGCGCGTCACCTCGCTGGCATCGAGAAGGCCTCCTCGACCGAATTCGGTCCGACACAGGAGCCGGTCGTTGGTCTCATGACCGAGTGGGTCAAGGGCAATGAGCTTGAGAAGCGCAATGCAAGGGGCGATCTCGGTGGTACCATGCGTCTCGGCGCGTACAAGGCGTCGCTGAAGAAGGATACCAAGATTGCGGATATCTACGGCTCGACCGACATCTCCGAGCGCCACCGCCACCGTTATGAGGTGAATGTGGAGTACAAGGATCGCCTTGAAAGCTGCGGTCTGGTGTTCTCCGGCATGTCACCGGATGGTCTCCTGCCGGAAACCGTCGAATATCCGGACCATCCTTGGTTCATTGGCGTGCAGTATCACCCGGAACTCAAGAGCCGGCCGCTAGACCCGCATCCGCTCTTTGCAAGCTTCATCGAAGCGGCACTGGTTCGGAGCCGTCTGGTTTGATTGGCCGGAAGAAACAAGATTAAAGATTGAAAGGCCGCAGCGATGCGGTCTTTTGCTTTTATGAAGAGGACTGGCGCGAATGTTGAAGCTGGATCATTTGGCGATTATTGCTCCGTCACTGGAACTCGGCGCCGATTACATACGCGAGAGGCTCGGTGTTGAAATGCCCAAAGGTGGCAAGCACCCGCAAATGGGCACGCATAATCTTCTACTGCGCCTCGGCGAGGATGTTTTTCTGGAAGTGATTGCCGTCGATCCGGAGGCAGAGCCACCGACGCGACGACGCTGGTTCGGGCTCGATGATGCGGCAGCGGTCCAAGCCGCATGGGACGAGGGGCGGCGGCTACGCGCATGGGTGGCGCGGACCAGCGACTTTACGGGCGTACTCGCAATGCATGGCGATCTGCTGGGACGCCAGGAGCAGGTGTCACGTGGAGATCGTGAGTGGCTGTTTGCGGTGGCCGATGATGGATCTTTGCCTCTCGGTGGTGTCGCGCCTTCGGTGATGGATTGGGGCGTGAAAGGCAATCCCGCGTCAGCGATGCCGGATATCGGCTTTCGGCTGAGGAGCTTCCAGGTCGCGCACCCCGAGGTGAGCCGAATTCAGAAACTTTACGCGGACCTCGATGTCGTCGATCCTCCGGCTGTGATGGAGGGAGAACAATTTCGCTACATCGCCGAAATAGATACGCCCTATGGCGTCAAACTCTTGAATTAGGACGCACGGGCTACACGTATTGGCGGTGATGCTCCCTAAAAAGCAGTTCCTAATGTTAATATCACGTCAGAACAAAAATTCGTGATCCGAGTTTACTGCTGAATTTGAACGCCAGCGCGCGAGATCATCGGCATGCTCACTCAAGTCCTTCGCATTTATTCGCTTCCCGCACTCTGTCTTGGAGGTGCAGCGCTGGTGTTTTCCAACGTTGCATTCGCGCAGGATGCACCGGCCGTCCCCGTCACGGTCTACAAGGCCAAGGTCGAAGAGATCGATAAGGTCATCAACGGTATCGGTACAGTGGACCCATTGCAGAGCGTGACCGTCAGACCGCGGATCGACGGGCAGGTGACTGGCATTCGTTTCTCCGAAGGGCAGATGGTGGAGAAAGGCAGCGTCTTGCTAACGCTCGACGATCGTGAGCTTTCATCCGCTCTCACTTCTGCCCAGGCAAAGAAGGCGCAGGACGAAGCGCAGTATAATAGCGCGAAAACCGAAGCACAGCGTTATGCATCGCTGGCCGAAAAAGGGGTTGCGTCCGCCTCGACGCTTGAACAGAAGAATGCGCTGAGCCAGCAATATGCAGCGGCTGTTCAGTATGACGATGCGATGATCAAGAGTGCCGAGACCCAGCTTGGTTTTGCCACCGTGATCGCTCCCATTTCGGGCCGCACTGGTTTCAAGCAAGTAGACGTCGGAAGCGTGGTCAGCGCAAGCTCAACAGACGGCATCGTGACGATCACACAAATGGACCCGATTGCTGTGTCCTTCGTCGCGCCCGGCGACAGGTTCGGTGAGATCCGTCAGGCTTTGAGCGAAAAGATCGCGGCAGTCACCTTGATCACCACTGATGGAAGCCGCGTCCTGTCGAAGGGCCAATTAACGACAATGGACAACTCCGTCGATGCCTCGAATGGCTCCATCCATCTCAAGGCGATCTTCGACAATGGCAACGGCGCTCTTTGGCCAGGGCTTCCGGTCGCCACGGTACTGACGGTCGAGCACAGAAACGGCGTGGTCGTTCCCGACAAGGCTTTGGCGAGAGGGCGCGACGGGCTTTACGCCTATGTCGTCTCCAAAGACAACAAGGTGGAAAAGCGGAACGTGAAGACGGCCTTCGTCACCGGCGCGAGAGCGCTGGTCACAGACGGCATCAAAGAGGACGAAGAGGTCGTCATGGACGGCCAGTCTCGGATAGGGAATGGTGCGGCTGTCAGCGCCACCCCCTGGACCGGATCGCCGACCGGCGAACTCGCCGAGAAGGCGAACTGATGATGAAGAACGATCAGGAACAGAACCGCACATCCAGTTTCTTCGATTTTTTCATCCTGCATCCGGTGGCGACCGGGCTGCTCATGACCGGGATCTTTCTCGTCGGCGCGATCTGCTATCCGTTCATGCCGGTTTCAGCTCTTCCCCAAATCGATTTTCCGACCATCCAGATCGGTGCCAGTCTTCCCGGTGCGTCGCCGGAGACTATGGCATCCAGTGTTGCGCAACCGATCGAACAGGCGCTCTCACGCGTCAGCGGCATCACCGAGATGACGTCAAACAGTTCGCTCGGAACGACGTCGATTACGGTGCAGTTTGATCTGGACAAGAATATCGAGACCGCAGCAAGCGACGTACAGACAGCGATCAGTGAAGCGGCGGGTGAACTTCCGAAGGATATGACCTCGCTTCCCACGGTGCATAAGGCAAACCCTGCCGATGCGCCGATTATGCAGCTTTCGGCCACCTCCGACACGCTGACCCTGCCGCAACTCGACGAATACATTGAACGCAATGTCGCTTCGAAAATCGGGCAAGTCTCAGGAGTCGCCTTCGTCAATATCGGCGGGAAGCAGAAGCCAGCCATTCGCATCGCTGTCGATCCTGGTCGTCTCGCCCAGGCCGACGTGACGATGGAAGATGTGCGCACCGCTATCGGCAATCTCAGTCTCAGCGCGCCGAAGGGCAACATCGACGATCCGACCCGCAGCTTTCCGATCTACACAAACGACCAGATTTCCAGCAGTGCTGAGTGGAACGACGCCGTCATTGCTTATCGTAATGGCGGGCCCGTACGAATCCGCGATATCGGGCAGGCGACAGACGGTGCGGAAGACAGCAAGATGGCACACTGGACCAACGGAGAGCGAGGGATTGCGCTCGACGTTTTTCGTCAGCCAGGCGCCAATGTGATCGCGGTCGTCAATGCAGTAAAGGAGCAGCTACCCGCACTTCAGGCTTCGTTGCCGCGCTCGGTAAAGCTGGAGCTCGTCACCGACCGCACAACGACGATCAGAGCATCCGTCACAGATATTCAGTTCACGCTGATGCTGACCATCGGTCTCGTTGTTGTCGTCATCTTCCTTTTCTTGCGAAATCTGCGTGCGACACTCATCCCGGTCTTGACGCTCCCGATTGCACTTGCCGGGTCGCTCGCACCCATGTGGCTCTTGGGCTTCAGTCTGGACAATCTGTCGCTCATGGCACTGGTGGTCGCCGTCGGCTTCGTTGTCGACGATGCTATCGTCATGTTGGAGAACATCACCCGCCACATTGAGGATGGTGTCGAGCCGAAACTGGCAGCGCTTCAAGGTACGCGGGAGATCGGTTTTACGATCGTTTCCATTAGTCTCTCCCTGATCGCTGTCCTAATCCCGATCCTGTTGATGGGTGGCATCATCGGGCGCCTGTTTCGGGAATTTGCCGTAACGCTGACGGTCGCAATTGTCATTTCCGCCATTGTCTCCTTGACGTTGACGCCGATGCTGGCATCGAAGTTCATCCGGCCCATCGAGAAGGATCAGCGTGGCCGTTTTTATCTGGCGGGAGAGGCATTCTTCGATGGATTGACGGCGCTCTATATCCGCAGCCTGAAACCCGTCATTCGACATCGATTTTTGACGCTCATCGTTTTCCTGGCCACCATTGCCGCGACCGGTTACCTGTTCGTCGTGGCACCCAAAGGCTTTTTCCCGGAGCAGGATACGGGCTTCATTGCCGGTCTCTCGCAGGCGTCCCCAGACATATCCTTCACTGAGATGGCGAAGCTTCAGGAACGCGTCAGCGAGATCATTATGAAAGATCCCGCCGTCTATAGCGTCTTCATGGATATTGGTGGCGGCAACGGAGGCAACGCGCTGAATCAGGGCCATGTCAACATCACGCTGAAGCCTCTAGAGGAACGCGATGTCAGCGCCAAACAGGTGATCGACCGATTGGGTACGGCACTGAATGCGCAGCAGGGTATCAAGCTCTTCATGCAGTCGGCGCAGGACATCAATATCGGCGCGCGTCCTGCTAAAACCCAATATCAGTTCACGCTTCAGGACGCAGATATCGCCGAACTGAGCGACTGGTCGGAAAAGATTACCAACAAGCTCTCAAGCCTGCCGGAACTGCGCGACGTCGGAAGCGATCAGCAGGCCGAGGCTCCCAATCTGACGATCAAGATCGACCGTGCGGCGGCAACGCTCTACGGCGTGCTTCCTTCCACTATCGATGAGACGCTTTACGACGCCTTTGGTCAGCGCCAGGTCGCCTCCTTCTCCAGTCAGACCGACACCTTCCGTGTCATTCTTGAGGTGTTGCCGGATCTGCAGCGAGACATCGCCACGCTTGACCGTCTCTCGGTCAGAGCAAGCAACGGAACGCTTGTCCCGCTTTCGGTCGTGGCGAAGTGGACGACGGATGGCACCTCGCCGGTATCGATCGCGCATCAAGGTCAATCGCCGGCTGTGACCATCTCGTTCAACCTGGCGCCCAATGTCGCTCTGGGGAACGCCACTGCCGTCATCGAAAATGCCGTGTCCAACATGCATCCTCCGGGGTCGCTGCAGACATCGTTTTCCGGCAGCGCGAAGGCTTTCAAGGACTCGCTTGGAACCATCCCTCTGCTCATCCTGGCATCGCTCGTCGTGGTCTACATCATTCTCGGCGTTCTCTACGAAAGCCTTATCCATCCGCTGACGATCCTGTCGACCTTGCCATCGGCCGGACTCGGCGCACTTCTTGCGTTGCAAGTGGCCGGCTTCGACTTTGGGCTCGTCGCAATGATTGGGGTCATTCTGTTGATAGGTATCGTCAAGAAGAATGGTATCATGCTCGTCGATTTTGCCATCCAGGCAGAGCGGGAGGAGGGATTGTCGAGCGAGGAGGCAATCGTCAAAGCCGCCCAGATGCGTTTCAGACCGATCCTGATGACTACCATGGCCGCATTGCTTGGTGGAATACCGCTTGCTCTTGGCCACGGTTCTGGCGCCGAACTACGCCAGCCGCTCGGCTATGCCATCGTTGGCGGCTTGATGGTCAGCCAGGTGCTGACGCTATACACCACTCCCGTCATCTACCTTCTGCTAGACAAGCTACGGCGCAGGAAGGACAAGCGTGAGGGCAAACTCGCACCCGCTTGATGGTAGGGTGGAGGTCGTCGTGAGTATCCTATGGAGGGGAGGTTATCTCCCGGCGCTATAATGTAAGCAATCAAGCACTGGCCGTAATGAGGTTGGAATTATAGGTTACGTTCTACCCAAGGGTACGTAAGGCGATACTTCGTGGCTGCCACTAACTAGAATTTTCCTAGCGCCCACAGATGACAAGTGAGGCTAGGCGCTGGCTGTGCGCCGGGCTTTGGTAAGGGGCTAAACTTACTGATCCGCGAAATTGTAGCGACGGATATGCTGCAACCGTCCTAAAACTTTAAACACCAGAGAGACAATTGAAGCTTTCAAGCTGTCGCTGTCACTCTGGCGTCAGCGTTACCGCTGGTTATCGATCACGCGTGACCGACATCTCACCGAAGATACGAGACATTTCCTTCTGAACATCCCGCTCAGCAGCGGCAGGGTCTTCCGAGAATTTCGGTTCAGGCTGCGGATCGGGTGTGGTGGTATCCGGGTTGATTGTCGGTTCGACCGTCGGAGACGGCGAAAAATTAGCTGACGCGATGTTGTTTTTGGCGATTTCCGCCTCAAGAAAGTTTTCGAAATCGCTGGTCAACTGATCGCCGAAAACTGGACCATTATCGCTTGGCGCCAGAGGTTCTTGCTTTACGACGACCGGTGTCACAGGAGCTGCGGATGCCGCGGTAACAGGTGGTGCAGCCTGATAAGCGGGAAGAACAAGATCACGTTCTGCGTCGGGGAAATCGACCGCATTTTTTTCTGTGACAGCTGCCTCATTGTGTTCAACTGGCTCGGGCTTTTCGTCCGACAGGCGATCCACTGCCCATTTAGGCTGTGCGAAGTTCGTTCCATGGTTGGGAGATGCGACTGGGGAGCCGAAGGTGGAGACGCTGGGTGCTGGTGAAACGACAGGTGCTTCCGGGCCGCCGGACAGTGCCGAGGTCGCTGTCGCAGCTGGCTTGGGGTCTTCACTTTGCTGCATCACCGCAGCAGCGAGAATGGGTGGTGCTGCAGAAGTGGTGGGGGCTACCGGCTCTCGTGCCAGCGCCTTGGGTGCTGGTGGCGCGACCGGCTGGGGCCGGTGAGGCGACGGTGCTGAGGCTCCCGCGGTCGAAACCGGGTGGATCACTGGCACTGGTTCAGGCTTTCGGGGGATGGGCTGTGCTGTCACCGGCGGAGGAGGATTGGTTGGTCTTGTCGCTGCCACAGCGGGCGCAGGCGATGGGGAAGGCGCTGGCTTCGCTGGTGCGGCGCCCGCCGCTGGCTTCTTTCGTTCGTCCGCAGCCGGGGTCTTCACTTCAGATGCCATATTCGCTGCTGCGGGCCGGATATCGTCTTGCGGCGCCTGCGCAATGCTCCGTTGGCGGTCGGCGTCGCGTGTAATGAGAGCGTCCTCCTGCGGGTCGCGCACATCCTTCATGAACGGTATGGCACCAATGCCGCTTTCGATCACGATATCGGTCGGACCACCGATCATGACGAGATGCTCGACATTGTCACGTCGCACAAGAACAAGACGTCTGCGCGCATCTACGGCGGTCGCATCCAGCACCTGTAGACGCGGCTGACGATTTCTGCCGCCCCGGATAAAGGGTGCAGAGCCGCTTCTGCGTCGGATGAACCATAGAACGATTGCTAGAAGCAGCAATGCCGTGCCAACGCCAACCACTGCAATGATCAATCGATTGCCATACGCGCCAATGAAGTCTTCCATAATGGTGCTGGTCCCTTCAGCCATTTTCTGCAGCGGAAATGTACCCGCATTACATTTGTTCACATATCGTGACGGGAAAAGACGATTTTTTTTCGCCGCCTACAAGAATTTATCCTGTTCTTCCACGAATTTGCTGCATGTTTGACGAAATCAGTTCAGTGAAGACGCTCGGCTGTGCGCGCCCATCGGTACGCGATGCCTATTGTTGTGCATGGGCGATGCTTATCGATTGACGGAGCTTTTTGATATTTATGCAAATTGCTACAAGCAATGTAGAAGCGATTCCGTTCGATGTGACTTTTTCCGGCATGTCGGGAAGGCCAGCAGAACTGCAAGGGTAAAACCTCGATGACCAAGGTGCGTCAAACCACTGATAATGACTTTCCCTTGGTGGACAGGCGCGGGCGATCGGCCACTGTGCTTCGCATTCTGCTTCTGGCACTTGTTCTAGTGGCTGCGGCTATTGCCTTCGTTTACTTCAAGGACTCTCTTGAGAACGAGATCGTGCTTGGCATTCTTGGTGTTCTCGCCATGCTCGGCATCTTTTTTCTGGTGTCGTCCGCGATCGGCTTCATCGAGGTTATGCCCCAGTCGCAATCCGATGGAATGGCGCGGCGCTTTCTTTCATCTCATCCCGAGGGCACGCTGATCACCGATACCAAGGGGCGGCTGGTCTACGCCAACGCAACGTATTGCCAGATGACCGGCGCGTCGCGAGCAACCGAGATACAGAGCCTTGAGCAGTTGCTTTCGCGGGATATGGAATCGACGGAAGCTCTCTATCGCCTGATCAATGGTTTGCGCGAAGGACGCGACGGATATGAAGAGTTCCGTCTGCTTAAGCCTCTCAGCCAGTCAGGGGTTACCCCGCCAGGTCCCCGCTGGTTCCGGCTTAAGGCGCGTCTGCTCAAAGATGCGAGCGGTCAGGACCTGCATGTTTTCCAGATTGCCGACATCACCGCCGAGCGCGAAGACCAGGAGCGCTTCTTCCGCGAGTTGCAGAACGCCATCGATTATCTCGACCATGCGCCAGCCGGCTTCTTTTCTGCGGGCCGAAAAGGGGAAATTGTCTATCTCAACGCCACGCTCTCCGAATGGCTCGGGATCGATCTGGCGCAGTTCTCCCCAGGCTCGTTGAATGTATCCGATATCGTGGCAGGCGAGGGGATGGCTCTCATTGAATCGGTGCAGCCGCAAGTGGGTAGCAAGCGCACCGAAATGCTCGATCTCGATATGCGCCGTGTCAATGGGCAAAGCATGCCGGCACGGCTCGTTCATCAGGTGACCGCCGCGCGTGACGGTGCACCGGGTGAAAGCCGGACCCTGGTTCTGATGCGACCCAAGGGACAAGATAGCGCAGAATCGTCGTCGGCAATGCGCTTCACCCGATTTTTCAACAACACGCCGATGGCGATTGCGTCCATCGATGGCGAAGGACGTATCCTGCGAACCAATGCGCCGTTCCTGAAGCTGTTCTCCGGCGTCGTTGGTCGTGATGACATAGACAATGCCGTTCCACTGGAAACGGTTCTGCACGACAATGAGAAGGCCAAGCTTGCGCAGGCGATGACGGCTGCGAAGGATCGGCAGGGGGATATTCCGCCATTCGATTCCCGCCATCCAAAGGACGAAACCCGTCATTTCCGCTTTTACGTCAACGCGGTGATCGATCAGGACGACGAGGCTCCTGAAGAGGTCGCGATCGTCTATGCTATTGAGGTGACCGAGCAGAAGGCTCTTGAAACCCAGATGGCGCAGACGCAAAAGATGAATGCGGTTGGCACGCTTGCTGGCGGCATCGCCCATGATTTCAACAACGTCCTGACCGCCATTCTGTTGTCGTCCGACCATCTGCTTCTTCAGGCTCGGCCAGCGGATGCAAGTTTTGCGGATCTGATGGAAATCAAGCGCAATGCCAATCGTGCGGCGGTGCTTGTACGACAGTTGCTGGCCTTTTCACGCAAGCAGACGATGCGCCCTGCTGTTCTCAACCTGACCGACGTCATCGGTGACCTGCGCATGCTGGTCGACCGGTTGATCTCCGGTACGAACGTTAAGCTCGAAGTGGATTACGGGCGGGATCTCTGGCCGGTCAAGACAGACTTGTCGCAGTTCGAGCAGGTCATGATCAATCTTTGCGTCAATGCGCGTGATGCCATGCCTGATGGCGGCAAAATCAAAGTGACGACACGCAATTTGCTGGCCTCAGACGTTGCAGCTTTCGGCAAGACCGAACTTCCGGCTGAAGACATGGTCATGGTCGAAGTTGCCGATACCGGAACTGGTATCCCACCCGAGATCATGGACAAGATTTTCGAGCCCTTCTTTACCACGAAGGAAGTGGGCAAGGGCACCGGCCTTGGCCTCTCGATGGTTTACGGTATCGTCAAGCAATCCGGCGGTTACATCTATCCGGAGTCCGAGGTCGGTAAGGGCACCGCTTTCCGTATTCTGCTACCGCGCCATATCGTCGAGCCGGTGCAGGCCTTACCGGCATCCGACGGTGCGGAAACTCAGCGAACCGTCGAGGCCGTCGTCGCAAAGCCGGAAGCCAAGGACGAACCGCTCGACCTTACTGGCAAGTCGGCTGTGGTGCTGCTTGTGGAGGACGAGGAGGCTGTGCGCCGCGGCGGCAAACGAATGCTGGAGACGCGCGGTTATACGGTCTATGAGGCCGGCTCCGGTACAGAGGCGCTGGACGTGATGGAGGAGTTGGAGGGCAAGGTCGATATCGTCGTTTCCGACGTCGTCATGCCTGAAATGGACGGTCCTTCGTTACTGCGAGAGCTGCGCAAATCCTACCCTGACCTCAAATTCATCTTCGTGTCCGGTTACGCCGAAGATGCCTTTGCCAAGAACCTTCCAGCCGATGCAAAGTTCGGCTTCCTGCCAAAGCCTTTCTCGCTCAAGCAGCTTGCTGTCTCCGTCCGTGAAATGCTGGATAGCGACAGTTAAGGCACTGTTCGATCTCGCTGCTTCAGGACGCCTCCACAGAAGAGCTTTTCATCTTGGGGATTGAAGGTTCACGCAACTTTCGCGCAATTTCGACCCGGTAGCGTGAAAGATGGGCGTTAGGCTCAGCTTTGAGGCTCGCTCCTTCGACGTCTTCCCATTTTTCCAGGATGCAAACGGATTAGTGATTGCAGTGCAGCGCGAGGGGCTTAAAATCGACGAACTGAAACCTAAATAAGAAGAGGCGAAATTCTTGCTCGCACCCTTCATCGCTTGCGGGTTTGATTTTGGAGAATAATGAAAAATGATCGTTAACTCGATCTACATGCAAGGCGACAGCGAAGGGGAGGACGGCGGAACGAACCGCGGCACGTCTGTTATCACCCGCACCAAGCCTAAGACGAAACGACCGAATTTGTACCGTGTTCTTCTTTTGAACGACGACTACACTCCGATGGAGTTCGTCATTCATATTCTGGAGCGCTTCTTCCAGAAGGACAGGGATGCTGCCACCCGTATCATGTTGCATGTCCATCAGCATGGTGTCGGCGAATGCGGTGTCTTTACTTATGAGGTAGCAGAGACAAAAGTAAGCCAGGTCATGGATTTCGCCCGACAGCACCAGCATCCGCTACAGTGCGTCATGGAAAAGAAATGAGGATCGCAACGTGCCAACTTTTTCCCCAAGTCTCGAGAAGGCGCTGCACCAGGCACTGACCTTTGCCAATGAGCGTCACCACGAATATGCGACGCTTGAGCATCTATTGCTTGCGCTGCTCGATGACGTCGACGCAGCCGCTGTCATGGGTGCCTGCAATGTCGATCTAGACACGCTTCGCAAGACCGTGATCGACTATGTCGATAACGAACTCTCCAATCTCGTGACGGGATATGACGAAGATTCCAAGCCGACATCCGGCTTCCAGCGCGTTATCCAGCGTGCAGTCATTCACGTGCAGTCTTCTGGACGCGAAGAGGTGACTGGCGCAAATGTGCTTGTCGCGATCTTCGCCGAGCGCGAGAGCCACGCCGCTTATTTCCTTCAGGAACAGGAAATGACGCGTTACGACGCAGTGAACTATATTTCCCACGGCATCGGCAAGCGTCCAGGCTCTTCGCAGACCCGTACCCCGCGCGGTGCCGATGAAGGCGATAATGAACCTAAGGCTGCGCGCAGCGGTCCGGAAGACGATGCATCAGGCGCAAAAAAGCAGCAGGATGCTCTGAAGGCCTATTGCGTCAACCTCAACGACAAGGCCAGAAACGGACGCATCGATCCGCTGATCGGTCGCCACGACGAGGTCAACCGTACCATCCAGGTACTTTGCCGCCGCTCCAAGAACAACCCGCTCTATGTCGGCGATCCAGGCGTCGGCAAAACCGCGATTGCCGAAGGACTGGCCAAGCGCATCGTCGAAGGCAAGGTGCCGGAAGCGTTGATCAATGATACGATCTTCTCGCTCGACATGGGAACGCTGCTGGCCGGTACACGCTACCGCGGTGACTTCGAAGAGCGTTTGAAGCAAGTCGTTAAGGAGCTAGAGGAATTTCCTGGCGCCGTACTGTTTATCGATGAAATCCACACCGTGATCGGTGCAGGTGCGACTTCCGGCGGCGCTATGGATGCGTCCAACCTCCTGAAGCCTGCCTTGTCCTCCGGCGCGATCCGCTGCATCGGTTCGACGACTTACAAGGAATACAGACAGTTCTTCGAAAAGGATCGCGCACTTGTGCGTCGTTTCCAGAAAATCGACGTCAATGAGCCGTCGATCGATGATGCAATCGAAATCATGAAGGGTCTGAAACCCTACTTCGAGGAATATCACCATCTTCGCTATACCAACGAAGCGATCAAGGCAGCGGTGGAGCTCTCGGCCCGCTATATCTCTGACCGCAAGCTTCCGGACAAGGCGATCGACGTCATTGATGAGACCGGCGCGGCACAGATGCTGCTTCCGGCATCGAAGCGTCGCAAGCTGATCACCGAAAAGGAAATCGAGGTCACCATCGCGACTATGGCTCGCATTCCGCCGAAGACGGTTTCGAAGGATGACGAGATGGTTCTTGCCAATCTTGAGCAGGAACTGCGCTCGGTGGTTTACGGCCAGGATACGGCAATCGAAGCGCTTTCCACCGCCATCAAACTGGCGCGTGCAGGTCTTCGCGAACCGAACAAGCCAATCGGCTCCTACGTCTTTTCCGGCCCTACCGGCGTCGGCAAGACAGAGGTTGCCAAGCAGCTTGCGTCGTCACTCGGTGTTGAAATGCTGCGCTTCGACATGTCGGAATATATGGAGCGTCATACGGTTTCGCGCCTTCTTGGGGCTCCTCCCGGCTATGTCGGCTTCGACCAGGGCGGCCTTTTGACCGATGGCGTCGATCAGCATCCGCACTCCGTCGTGCTGCTGGACGAAATCGAGAAAGCCCATCCGGATATCTACAACATTTTGTTGCAGGTCATGGATCACGGTTCACTCACGGATCACAACGGCAAGAAGATCGACTTCCGCAATGTCATTCTTATCATGACGACCAATGCGGGCGCCTCTGAAATGGCCAAGTCTGCGATCGGCTTTGGTTCGTCCAAGCGGTCTGGTGAAGACGAAGAGGCATTGAACCGCTTGTTCACGCCGGAATTCCGCAACCGTCTGGATGCGATCATTCCCTTCTCGCCACTGCCCACCGCGGTCATCCACAAGGTGGTTCAGAAGTTCGTTATGCAGCTTGAAACGCAGTTGTCGGAACGCAACGTCACCTTTGACCTCCATGATGACGCTGTCGCATGGCTGGCCGAGAAAGGCTATGACGAAAAGATGGGGGCGCGTCCACTTGGCCGCGTCATCCAAGAGCATATCAAGAAGCCTCTGGCGAATGAGATCCTCTTCGGAAAACTGAAGAAGGGCGGCGTGGTCAGTGTTAGCTTGGACAAGAAGGACGATGGCAAGGACGGCCTGAAGCTCAACGTGTTGCCGGAGACTGCACCAGTGAAGCCGAAACCCGAGGCTGAGCTGAAAGCTGCAAAGTCTCCCGGCAAGTCCAAGACCAAGGCAGCCAAGGTCGAAGAGACCGCGGATGCGTTGGTTGTGGATGCGGGCAAAAAGGAGGGCGAATCCGAGCCAAGACGCAAGGGCAACGCCGTGCCGAAGGTGCCAAAGAAAAAATAACTGCTCTATCTCATCCGTAGATAGATCGTTGACGAGCGGCGGAGCCAGTTTCCGCCGCTTTCTTTTTCGCGAGTTTTAGGACGATGTTCGCAACGTATCGTCTTCGCAATTTAAGACACGCAACAAAAGAAAAGCGTGGTAGACATTCCTCAGCTGATACAAAAGACGAAGGCCAGCCTGAATGAACCAGGCGCCAGTGTTGATCGATTCCGGAATGACTGATGTCTGCATATAGTGACACGGATTCTCTTTTCCTCTGGTTCGCCAGGGGTATGAAGGGAATATTCTCGCTTCCCGCTCTTATTCTTATGACGTCCTTCGTAGGCTTCAGCGCATTTGCGCTTGAATCTGGTGTGCCGCGGGGGGAGGCGGTTTTTATGACGCTCACTATATGGGCGTTACCTGCCAAGATGATCCTCATAGGCTCCATGGTCAGTGGTGCTGGATTGGCCGCCTGTTTCCTTGCGGTGACATTGTCGTCGATCCGAATGATGCCAATGGTCGCTTCGATCGTGCCGGAGATGCGCACGGCTAGAACTCCGACGTGGCTGCTGCTTTTTCTTTCCCACTTTGTCGCCATAACGGCCTGGGTCTATGCTACCCAAAATCTGACAAGGGTTCCTCGTGAAGCGCGTGTAGCTTGGTTTGCGGGTTTCGGAATCACGCTCACAGCCATCAATGCGGCCATTGTCGGCATCTGTTATGGGGTTGTCGCAGCCTTTCCGCCGCTTGTGGCCGGCGTGCTTTTCTTCCTGACGCCAGTCTATTTTATTTCATCGATATGGGCATCCGCACGGCATTCCGTCGTCAAGGTTGCCTTCATCGTCGGTGTTATAGGCGGTCCACTCTTTGCCGTCATCGAGCCGGAGTTCGACATTCTCTACGCCGGTCTCGGTGGTGGAACGCTCGCTTATCTCATCGACCGATTCTGGTTACGCCGTCGAATCGAGCCCGCTTCCACGGAGGGCGAGCCGTGACAGATGCCTGGTGGGTACCATACGCATTCATTGCTATCGCTGGCTGGATCGCCACGGATATCTGGCGGTGGCTGGGCGTCATCGCAGGAAACAAGCTTAAGGAGGACTCGGAAGCTCTGCACTGGGTGAGGGCTGTGGCCACCGCGCTCGTCATGGCTGTAACAGCTAAGCTCATTGTCTTTCCTACCGGCACGTTGGCGCACTCTCCGGTTGAACTGCGTATCGCAGCTGCCGTTATCGGCTTTCTTGCTTTCTTGGTCAGTGGCCAGAAAGTTGTTGTCGGCGTGATAGTCCCGGTGGTCCTACTAGCCGCTGGCCTACTATACATTGGGATATAGTCTATTTTGATGTAAATATTTGTAAATCAGCAAAGATGGGGCTGTAAATAGAACGTATTTACAGCTCTCATACTATTCCAGTCAGCCTTGGGCGCGCTCAATTTATCTATCGAATGACTCGATTACTCTACCGCACGTGCCTCAGTGCTAAACTTATGGGTTAGCGTATCTTTTCTCGATCAGATGATGCTTCTGCATGACCGATTCTAATGAACGGTCAAGACATGTGCGCGACTGCTTGCAACCATGAAAGCCTCTCGCGCGGCCTCGAGATCGCAGCGACCGGCTACCGCATCAAGACATCGTTTTTTTGCTATCTCGTATTCGGGGCCGTGTTCGCTGGGCCAGCGATAGGTCAATATCTCGAGCGCTGTGAGCGGGCTGTAGATTTCAACAGCAGGACACATGGGCAAATGAACTGCGACAGGCTTGCACCACTGCGCGTGATGGCAAGGTTCTGATTTATGAATAAGCATCTCATCCTCCTTTTTTCCTCGCGCAAGCGAACCTCTCAGATCACGCTGAAGTTCCCGTTCACGAAAAAAGTGAACGGGTCGGGGGTTTCTTTTTTGCAAGATGAATGGAAAATGAACAAACACATGAACCGGAGATGAACAAAAGAACGCGTGGTGCGTTATCACTGCTCTAAATGAAGGAGGCCCGATTATGTTCAATCTGTCTGGAATTCAGGAAAGCTTTTTCGGCGATCGTATGGCCGGTGTTTGCCAAGCTATCACTTCTGCGCTTGCCTTCGAGTCGGGGCTTGAAAAGTCCAACATTTCGGCCACTGCCGAGAACGACGTCATCTATCTGCAGGGGACTGCTGATTCCGTCGAGGCCATCGAAGCTGCCATTAGTCTGGCATCGTCCATTTCAAATTGCCGTATCCTGAGCCACGTCGAGCCAGTTTACTGACTTTCAAAGGCCGGGCCTCCTGCGCCCGGCTTGACCCGACACTACGCTACCCGAGCGCATTTTGTTCGTGTGTCGACCCCGCTACCCAACAGGAATTGTAAACGTCCTATTCCAAGCGAAGGTCAGAGACCGAAAGTTGATACCGTGCGTAATGATCGTTCGGATATGACCATTCTCAACCCCCTGATACTCATTTGCACGTCGATATCGCGAAATCGCCGGACATCTCCCGCGGCAAGTATCAGCGCTTGTTGACGTGCTCACTCTTCACTGTATCACCGACAGATATCGCGAGCTTCTTCGCGGCTCCTCCGTTCAACTCCAAGACATAACGTACAGGCCCGTTAGAGCTGATGATGTCTTCGGAATGTGGCACAGCGTTAGGGTGAATGTGAGTGATCTTCCCGGCCTTGGAAATGAACAGCATATCGAGCGGGATGAAGGTGTTCTTCATCCACATCATCACGTCACGGTCCATGGTAAAGTCGAAGAGCATACCGCGATCTTCGGCCATCGACTTGCGATACATGAGCCCTTGTTGACGCTGCGCATCCGTGTTTGCCAGCTCTACGGTAAAGACGTGTATTACGCCTGACGCGCTGACAATCTCAAGCTTCTCGCTCGGGAAGGTTTCCTGCGCCATAGTGACAGAGCCTGACGCTACAAAAAAGAGAAGCGCCGTGCAGGCGCTTGCAATGGTGCGGATCGCAAACCTGTTCATCAGTGCGCCATTCCGATTCTGGCTGGATTGTCCGGATGAACTTCCGCAGCCATGAGCCCCTTGTCGCCATCACCGTATCGTACGAGAACGACTTGACCGGGCCGCAACTCGGCGAGGCCGAAACGACGCAACGTTTCCATGTGAATGAAAATGTCTTCCGTCCCTTCACCACGCGTCAGGAAACCGAAGCCCTTCGTCCGGTTGAACCATTTGACAATAGCGCGCTCCAGGCCACTCGAAGGCGTTACCTGCACGTGCGTGCGCACCGGCGGCATCTGAGAGGGGTGAACGGCTGTAGACTGATCCATGGAGAGGATGCGGAACGCCTGATAGCCACGGTCGCGACGCTGAATCAGTGCGACAATGCGTGTACCCTCAAGAATGGTCTGGTAACCATCGCGACGCAGGCACGAAACGTGGAGGAGAACGTCCTGCATGCCGTTGTCCGGCACGATGAACCCGAAACCCTTTGCCACGTCGAACCATTTGATCACGCCAGTGATCTCGATCAGGTCAACGGCATCGCCAGAAAACTCTTCGAAATCGGCGACGGTCTTCGACGATATTCTATCAGCCATTATTGCCCAGCCCCTCAATACGCACCACTACCGGTCAACTGATTCCCTACCAAGAGATTAACATTGCAGTAACGGTTGTACGCAAGTGTAGTTTTCAGTTTCCTGGCTGGTTTTTAGGTCCCAGGCCTTACCCAAGGCTGACCGTGTTCGTCTAAAACGTTTCCGTCTGGAGCGAAAACATTTATGGTCTCGGTCGGAAGCCAAGTGCTACATATGAAAGGAATAATCCATGCGTTATCTGCACACTATGGTCCGCGTCAAAGACCTGAAGGAATCGCTTGCGTTCTATGTCGACATTTTCGGCTTGCAGGAAATCCGTCGGATCGAGAATGAAAAGGGACGTTTCACCCTGGTCTTTCTTGCGGCGCGTGACGATGTGAAGGCTGCGACAGAGAATAAGGCGCCATGCCTTGAGTTGACCTATAACTGGGACACCGAAGACTATACGGGCGGACGCAATTTCGGTCATCTGGCTTATGAAGTCGACGATATCTATGAGATCTGCGCCAAGCTTCAGGCCGCCGGTGTCATCATCAACCGTCCACCGCGTGACGGGCACATGGCCTTCGTCCGGTCTCCTGATGGCATCTCCATCGAGATCTTGCAGAAAGGCGCAAGCCTGGCACCAGCCGAACCGTGGATATCTATGGAGAACACAGGCTCCTGGTAACGTCTAAAGGCTGACAGCATATCCTCCGCTCTTTGCCTTGACTGATCCGTGAGCACAACACGCTTGAGAGTTGGCGCCCGCCAACCTGGCGATGCAGCTCTAGGCGCAGTGACGCGCAAGACGCGGAGGTTTTTCCTTTTGAAGACGCAGACGGGGCAGGGGCCACGAGGACTATCGCGCGGCGGGGCGGCTATCGCCCTGTCTGTTTTGATGCTGTCCGGTTGCGTTTCGGCCAAATCCGACGGCCAGGATGCCGCGGCTGTTCTGGATTCTGCTGCCTTGGCGTCCGAGAAGCAGCCAGCTGGAACGATGCCGCAGAGTGCCACGGCGGCAGTCGGGCAGGCGGCGCAGCCCGGTTATGTCGATCCAAGAATGGTATCGGCAGCTTCTGCCCGATCGTCGGCGCAGAACACACAAGGCATTCCGGCCCAGCAAGGCCAGGCAAGCGATAATGCTGCTGGCGCGCCCAAAAGCGGCTATGCCATGCAGCCCACTGGAATAGCTGCCGGCTCCCAAAGCATTTTCTCCAATGGCGCTGCCGGTGCTGCGCCATCGGAAATGGACAGCGTTCCTGCCTACGCGCCGACGGGCAGAATCATTCCCGCCCTTAAAAGCGTGTACTCTCCCACTTCGCCCCACGCCCCCGTCGAGCAGCCACAGCCCAAACCGGCTCAGGAACATTCCTCAAACACACCTGACACGTCTTCCGGCGTCTCAAACGACAATGCACTTGCAAACAGCACGTCGTCGCCGGCACAACCGAACCCCTATGTTCCGCAAAACAACATACCTATGGCGGCAGCATTGTTTGCCGGTGTGCCAAAGAAGCGCAACGGCATTGACCCGACAGGCAAGGTCACGCCACCCTCCTATGACGAAAGCCATGCCGATGAGGACGACAAACCAACGGGTCTGATGAAGCTTGCATCTATGTCTGGAATGACGCGCGTCGCGCCCAACGGCCTCGTTTTGCAGACGAACCAGGTGGATGTCGGATGCCTCAAGCCGGAACTGGTCCATCGCATCAAACAACTCGAAACGCATTACGGCAAGCGTGCAATCATCACCTCGGGGTATCGTCCACCAAAAGGTGCAACGCATGGCTCGAAGCATTACACCTGCGAAGCCGTCGACATTCAGATCAAAGGTGTCTCCAAATGGGATCTCGCGGAATATCTGCGTTCCGTGCCCGGACGAGGTGGTGTCGGCACCTATTGTCACACAGAATCGGTCCACATGGATATTGGCGAGACGCGCGACTGGAACTGGCCGTGCCGCCGGTCCGGCACCAACAGTTGATGCCATTTCAGAAAAGCTTGCGGTTTAGGATGTCGAAGCAGCCTTGTCGGCCAGCATGCCAACAAGCACATCCGACTGCGAGATGATGCCTGCAAGCTTTCCGTTGCTGTCCACCACTGGAAGGTAGTGCAATCCCTGTTCAGCGAACATGATGATCGCGTCTTCGATTGCAGTGCTTGGCGATACCGTTTTCACCGGCGAGGTCATGATGTCCTTCACCGTATCGTTGGGTGCGGGCTTGCCGGTCGCAATCAGTCGCAGCCGCTGGAAAAAACCGATGTGTGGACGACCATTAGTCCAATGAGCCTTATCGAGGAAGTCCGTCTGTGTGACGATCCCTACCACTTCTGCCGCGTCGTTGGTGACAGGCAAGGCCTTCACGTGATGGTCTCGCATCACTGCATGGGCATTCTTAAGGGAATCGTCTGGCGCGACAGCAACGACATCGCGGGACATGATGCTGGCGCAATCGAGGTGGGTTGCACGCCGACGGTATGATCGGAGTTCCGTGCGACGCAAGATCGTTTCCAGATCGTCGCGGTCAATGTCCAGCACCTCGTCATATTCCTTCAGGACATCATCCAGATCGGTTGATGAAAAGCCGATCCGGTCTATGGGCGCCGGATCCCTGGTGCCATGGCTTGCCGGTTGCGGCCGGATCGAATGCGGGTAGGGACGTCCCGTCAAATTGTTGTAGATGATAGCGAGTGTGAGAAGCGCTACGGAGTTGCCGAGCACTGGCCAGAGCACGAATCCGTAGCCGAGATCATGTATGGCCGATCCCCCCAGAACGGATGTCAGCGCCACCGCTCCACTCGGCGGATGAAGGCACCGGAGGCTGATCATGGCGCCGATCGCGATCGAGACGGCGAGAGCAGCCGCCAGAAACGGTTGCGGCACGAGGATGGCTGTCGTAACGCCGATCAGCGCAGCGAGCGTATTGCCACCGAGTATCGACCAGGGCTGCGCCAGGGGGCTTGAAGGGACCGCAAATAGCAAAACAGCAGACGCCCCCATAGGTGCGACCAAGGCCGGTAGGGAAAATCCATTACCGATGGCGAGATAGCCGAGCAAGCCGGTCAGCAGAATGCCGATCCATGCACCAAACGCCGCACGAAACCGCTCTCTGTAGCTAACGGGCGTTGCTTCAGGAATAACAAGTCGCAGCAGTTTCTTCATGCTCATTCCACGTGCAGGTTTCTAGAGGCGGCTTCTACCCGGACATCTGTGGTGTGTCTTGGATATGTGACGCTCAAGATCAGCCATTCATGACAGATTTTACGCCGTCTACCACGAACTGAACGGAGAGCGCGGCGAGTAGAACGCCCAGCAAGCGGGTCAAAATGGCACGGCCGGTATTGCCCAAAAATCTGTCGAGCCTGTCGGCCGCCAAAAGCGCTGCAAAAACGATCACCATGCTGAACGCCAACAGCAGGATAAAAAGAGCTTTCTCCAAACTGGTCGCCATGGTGCCCGATATAAGCACGGTCGCAGAAATCGCGCCCGGGCCTGCGATCAATGGCAATGCCAATGGGAAAACTGCAATATTCTGAATGTGGTCCTGGGTGACTGCGACCTCGGAGGTCTTTTCCTTTCGCTCCTGCCGCTTCTCGAAAATCATCTCGAAGGAAATCCAAAACAGCAAAAGACCGCCCGAAATCCGGAATGCTCCAAGCGAAATGCCAAGCAGTTCCAGGATAGAAGCGCCGAAAAGAGCGAACATGGCGAGAATGCCGAAGCCGATCAGCGATCCGCGCAAAGCCACCTGGGCGCGTTGCGCCCGTGTCATCCCCATGGTCAGCGCCAGGAACACGGGGGCAAGGCCGGGCGGATCGAGCGTGACGAGCATGGTCGTCAGGGAGTTGATGAAGATTTCTGCGCTCGCCATGGGTTCCCCGCTTGTCACCTCTTCGGTGAGGTTCGCTTTTGAATATTTACGCCTGCCTTCGGCCTGGTTTTCGAGGATGGTAGGCTGGAGCAAGCGGTGTTGAAACCCCACACACCCGCTTTTGCTTCAAAGGTGGCAGAAAACTGTGTATCGTCTTGTAAATGACGTAAAAGACTGTTCAAAACCGGCTGAGAAATTGGCGTGCGGACGCCGTTTCCGTTATAAAAATCTATCCGATTCTTAACAGAGAATGTGATCCGTTTTGACTGACCAGAGCCCCCCAGGCGGCGGAAAGCTTCCGCCAGGCATTGAACCAATTTCCATCATGGAGGAAATGCAGCGGTCGTATCTCGATTACGCCATGAGCGTTATCGTTTCGCGCGCACTGCCGGACGTCCGTGACGGCCTGAAGCCAGTTCATCGCCGTATTCTTTATGGCATGTCCGAACTCGGCATCGACTGGAACAAGAAATACGTCAAATGCGCCCGCGTCACCGGTGACGTGATGGGTAAATACCATCCGCACGGCAATGCCGCGATCTATGATGCGTTGGCGCGTATGGCGCAGGATTGGTCTTTGCGCCTTCCTCTGATCGACGGCCAGGGCAATTTCGGCTCGATCGATGGCGACCCGCCGGCGGCAGAGCGCTACACTGAATGCCGCCTGCAAAAAGCCGCGCATTCCCTGCTCGACGATCTGGACAAGGAAACCGTCGATTTCCGCGATAACTATGACGGCACCCTGCAGGAGCCTGTCGTGGTGCCTGCGAAATTCCCGAACCTGCTGGTCAACGGGGCAGGTGGCATCGCCGTCGGTATGGCGACGAACATTCCACCGCACAACCTGTCCGAGGTAATCGAAGGCTGTATCGCCCTGATCGACAAGCCGGAGATCGAACTGCCGGAACTGATGCAGATCATTCCGGGTCCCGATTTCCCTACGGGCGCCTTCATCATGGGCCGCTCCGGCATACGCTCGGCCTATGAGACAGGCCGCGGCTCTGTCATCATGCGCGGGCGCGCCACTATCGAACCTATGCGCGGCGATCGCGAGCAGATCATCATCACCGAAGTTCCCTTCCAGGTGAACAAGGCTTCGATGATCGAAAAGATGGCCGAACTGGTCAAGGAAAAGCGCATCGAGGGTATTTCCGACCTGCGCGATGAATCCGACCGCCAGGGTTACCGCGTCGTCGTCGAGCTGAAGCGCGATGCCAATGCCGAGGTTATTCTCAACCAGCTATACCGCTACACGCCGCTGCAGACCTCATTTGGCTGCAACATGGTGGCGTTGAATGGCGGCAAGCCGGAGCAGATGACGCTTCTCGACATGCTGCGTGCTTTCGTGTCGTTCCGCGAGGATGTCGTCAGCCGCCGTACCAAGTATCTGCTGCGCAAGGCGCGTGACCGCGCGCATGTGTTGGTGGGTCTTGCGATTGCCGTCGCCAACATCGACGAGGTCATTCGCGTGATCCGTCAGGCGCCCGATCCGGCATCTGCCCGTGAACAGCTGATGACGCGCCGTTGGCCGGCCTCCGAAGTGGAAAGCCTGATCCTTCTGATCGACGATCCGCGCCATCGTATCAACGAGGACGGCACCTATAATCTTTCGGAAGAGCAGGCACGCGCAATCCTCGAATTGCGTCTTGCGCGCCTCACGGCACTCGGGCGCGATGAAATCGGCGACGAGTTGAACAAGATCGGCGCCGAGATCAGTGAATATCTCGAAATCCTATCGTCGCGCATCCGCATTCAGCAGATCGTCAAGGATGAGCTTGCCGCCATTCGCGAAGAGTTTGGCACGCCGCGTCGCTCTGAGATCATCGAAGGCGGCCCGGATATGGACGATGAAGATCTCATCGCCCGTGAAGACATGGTCGTGACCGTATCGCATCTGGGTTACATCAAGCGCGTGCCGCTGACGACCTACAAGGCGCAGCGTCGCGGCGGCAAGGGCCGTTCCGGCATGGCAACGCGCGACGCCGACTTCGTCAACCGTCTCTTCGTTGCCAACACGCACACGCCGGTTCTGTTCTTCTCCTCGCGTGGCATTGTCTACAAGGAGAAGGTCTGGCGTCTGCCAATCGGTACGCCGCAGTCCAAGGGCAAGGCGCTGATCAATATGCTGCCGCTGGAAGCCGGCGAGCGTATCACGACCATCATGCCGCTGCCTGAAGACGAGACGACGTGGGAAACGCTGGACGTGATGTTCTCCACGACACGTGGAACGGTTCGCCGCAACAAGCTGTCCGATTTCGTTCAGGTCAACCGTAACGGTAAGATCGCCATGAAGCTGGATGAAGAGGGCGACGAAATCCTCTCTGTCGAGACCTGTACGGACCGCGACGACGTGTTGCTGACGACGGCGCTTGGTCAATGCATTCGCTTCCCGGTCGATGATGTGCGCGTTTTTGCCGGCCGTAACTCGGTTGGCGTTCGTGGCATCAATATGGGCGAGGGCGACCGCATTATCTCAATGACCATCGTCAGCAGCAGCGATGCCGAGCCTTGGGAGCGTGCAGCCTATCTCAAGCGGTCCGCAGCCGAGCGTCGTGCGGCCGGTGTCGATGAGGAAGACATCGCACTCGTCGGCGAAGAGGTGACGGAAGAGGGTGAACTGAGCGAAGCTCGCTATCAGGAACTCAAGAACCGTGAGCAATTCGTTCTCACCGTTTCGGAGAAGGGTTACGGCAAGCGCTCGTCGTCTTACGATTTCCGCACATCCGGTCGAGGGGGCAAGGGTATCCGCGCCACCGACACGTCGAAGACGACGGAAATCGGGGCACTCGTCGCGGCCTTCCCGGTCGAAGACGCAGACCAGATCATGCTGGTTTCCGATGGCGGCCAGCTGATCCGTGTTCCCGTCAATGGCATCCGTATCGCCAGCCGTGCAACGAAGGGTGTTACCATCTTCTCCACCGCCAAGGATGAGAAGGTCGTTTCAGTCGAGCGTATCAACGAGCCGGAAGGTGAGGAAGAAGTAGAGGCACTGATCGAAGGTGCTGAAGATGTGGCAACTGGCGAAGCTGGGGCGGCATCCGAGACTGACGGCTCGGCAGAATAAGGAACAACAGAGCGAGTGGCGTCTACCGCCACTCCGCTTTTCGGGCAAGAGCGCAGTGATTTCAACTACGCTCACAGCACCCGAAACAAGGGCTCTGTCCGACTCATGTTGGACGAAGATGTCGACAAAAAACCCTGCGAAACGTTTGTTTCGCAGGGTTTCTTTTTGAAGGTAGCGTTATTCAGCGCAGACGTAGATGCACCGGAGAGTGACCAAAGCGTCCGTCGATATGAAGATGTATCTTCACTTCCGGCTGGTTGCTGCGCCAGGCGCGAGCGCCATGGCAAAGCAGGAGATTGACGAGATCGCGTGTCTTGTGTCGAGATTTGTTCAGTCCCAGATCGGCAATTTTCATCGCCGCTTCGTGGATCGGATGAAGCACCGACGCAGATTGACTTCTGCCCTTGCTCGACGCGATGTCCAAATAGTTTTCATTAATCGCCATCTGTAAAGCCTCGTTACTCATTACAATTCGAGGAGTGGGGCAGGCCATGGCGCTGACGGCGCCAAGGCCTTTCCCGGAACAGGGTGTAAACCTACTGGAGCGAAGCCCAGCAGCTGACGCCTTTCTTCTTCAGCGCGTTGCATGCATTGACCGCTTGATTCTGACCGTCAAAACCGCCGAACCGAGCGCGGTACATCTGTGCGCCATCCTTGGTGAAGGCAACCGTGAATGGCTTGGCGGTGCGCAATGCAGGTCCGCCTTTATCCTGCGCTGCCTGAAGCAGGTTGCGCGCGGAATTCTCATCAGGGGAAGCGCCGATCTGGATCACCCAACCCGCAGCGGCAGACGATGCAGCCGGGGCCGATGGTGCTGTGGATGCGGTCACGATGTTGTCTACCTTCGTCGAATTGGTAACGACAGAACGGTCCGGCTTCATGCTGACCGGCGGAACCGGCTTGACAGGCGCCCTAGGACGGGTCGCAACGTCCATGGCAGCAACTGCGGCATTCGCTGTAGAGGGGGCGAAAGCGGACACTGGAGCCTCTTCGCCGTAACGCTGCTGCGGCACAGGACCGGCGTTGGGAAGGCCCGAGGCCGGCGCAGTTGTCGCAACGACTGCGACCGGTTCTTCGATAGGGGCAGAAGGGGTGGCTGCAATAAGGTTGCTGTTACCACCTCGCGACGCTTTCGGCAGATACTCCGCGACGAGCTTGCGCATGGTCGCATCACGAGCCGCACTTGAGCGCCCTCCAAGCACGACAGCCACGATGGAACGACCATCCAGCTGTGCCGAGGTGGCGAGGTTGCTGCCAGCAGCACGGGTGTAGCCGGTTTTGATACCGTCGACACCCTTGACCGTGCCAACGAGGCGGTTGTGGTTACCGATCACCTGCTTGCCGAAGGTGAAGGTTCGTGTGCTGAAATAACCGTAATATTGAGGGAAGTGTTGGCGCAGAGCGATGCCGAGACGGGCCTGATCGCGCGCGGTCGTCATCTGCGCGGTGTTAGGAAGGCCGTTCGCGTTGCGATATGTGGTGCGTGTCATCCCGAGCGCACGGGCCTTCGCCGTCATCATTCGAGCGAAGCGCTCTTCGGATCCGCCAAGATGCTCGCCGAGAGCCGTTGCCATATCGTTCGCTGAACGGGTGACGAGAGCGAGGATGGCCTGCTCTACGGTGACAGAACCACCTGCGCGCACGCCGAGCTTGGAAGGAGGCTCCTTCGCCGCGTTTGCAGAAACCGGAACCTTGGAGTCAAGTGTTATGCGCCCGGCACTCAGTGCTTCGAAAGTGAGATAGAGCGTCATCATCTTCGTCAAGGATGCAGGATAACGCAAGCCGTCAGGATCTTCCCCGTAGAGGACCTTACCCGTCTTGGCATCGATCACGATACCAGCATATTTCGGGTCCGCCTTCGCCACCTGCGTGGCGGAAACGGTCGTTGTCGCCACAGCCGCCGCGAACAGCAAAGCCTTCACAAAAGAGGTCGCGCCCACAGCGCGACCAAGCGCCTCAGATAGTTTTTTCAACACAGTTGAACTCTTCAATCGCATGCCACAGTTCCGTCCGACACGCCCCGCCAGACATTTTCACGTTTCGAACTTTAGTGAGATGACGTTACCAAGTGGTTTATGAATGGTATCCACAGCACATAAAATGCGGCATTTCTCGCTCATTCGGAGGAAGCAGATAGAGTCTTTTCAAAATCTTAGGTCGGCTGAGACGCTTCCTTCGAGGATGTGCGACACGATACTATTGAAACGGTCGTGTTGCGCTGTTACCTGATGCTGGAATAAGAGGATGAAGAATGGCGTCTCGCGATCGATACTCCCGTAAGCTCGAATGTTCACGTTGCGGACACAGTGGATTCGCCGAGGCTTCCGAGAAAGACGAGAAGGGGTCCAGGGATGTGGACTTCCGGATCGACGAAATGCCGCGTGGGTTCCGGGCCGAGCGTCCATCGACAAACCCAGCAGAATACATGGTCCGCTGCGCTCAATGCGGCAATATCTTCCGCTTTCAACAAAAGACGGCTTATGCACCGGGCGGCGAGCCGCGCGCATCCCGGTGATCCCGATCGCAAGACCACAAGAGAGATTGAGATGAGCCTAGACATGCGGACGGACAAAAACGAGCCGCCTCGGAAACCGCTGTGGCCGTGGCTCCTATTACTCGTTCTCACCCTTCTTGCAATCTACTCGTACCATTGGTTCAATCGAATGGTCGACGACCTGATCGTGAACATGCCGAGTGCTGTTGTGGAGCTACTCGATCAACTGCTGGGTTATGAGGCTCGGCGAGAGCAGCCTCACCCAGATCAGAACTGGCGCATCGTTTCGCCCACGCAGTAAAAGCATCACACAAAAAAGCCCCGCGAAACTGGCGGGGCAGGTTGGTCGCTCGGGGAAAGTTGGGCAATGCCCTTGAGCGATGATCGAGACATATCGCGAACCGGTATTTGGTGCGAGGCTAGATGGCGTCCAAACGGTACTCCGCTATATAAAAATGTCAGCCTTCCCGACCTATTTTCAAAAAAATATCCCGCACAAGGCGGGTTTTTAGTCGAGAGGGGAACGAGAGACTGGGAGGTCTCACGGTTATAAAACGTGCTAATCACCAAGAGGTTCCGTGGCTCAAGATCGCTTTTTTAGGCCGTACCGACAGGCGCTTCAAGAGACGTCGCTATCGCTCCGCAAGGACAGAACTTTTGATTTCCGCTCTTCCTAACCGCAAAACGGTCTCGCGCAGGCACCGCATTCCTGAAAGAAAAAAGCCCCACCTTCAAGGCGGGGCGAGGTGTTACCTGATTGGCTCTCAGGACTTGGGAGCTCCTCATGGTGAGGAACGCTGACAAATTAGCGTGCGTGTCACCGGCATAAAAGGTCACTGTGACTATGATCGGTACGCCCAATCAAAAGAAATAATGACATGCCCGCTCGATCCACGCGAATGTGGTCTTCGATTTTTTGCGGCATTCATCACCTGTTCAGTGCTGACATGGCACATTCGGATTGCGTTGAGTGGCCAGCTAAGTGCGCCATCTCACCTGGAGAATATCGCCATGAAGAAAGTTCTTCTTACTGTTATAGCAGCGACGCTTGCGACTGGTACCTTGTTTGCCAGCGTTCAGACGGCTTCCGCGCAGTATTATGATGGTCCATACAGGTACGAGCGCCGCGGTCCTCCTCCTCCGCCGCCCTATCGCGACCCACCACGCAAACACCGTCATAACGACACGGGCGCCGTGATTGCGGGCGGCATTGCTGCCGGTCTACTGGGCGGGATCATCAGCGGCGCGATCGCCAATGACAGTGGCCCGCGCTACGTCGAGCCGCCTCCACCTCCACCGCCACGTTGCTGGTTGGAGGACCGCCGGGTGCCGAATTCCTATGATGGTGGCTGGCATATGGAGAGCTTCCGTGTATGCCAATGAAGTATCGTGCGTCCTTTTGGACGCACGGTGGCTTTTAACCTACGCATCGCGCTTTGCGACAATCAGGCCTGATGGCAGGCCGCTGCTGTAGGTTGCCCATAACGAATGTCGCAAAAAAAGCCGGCTCATCCGCCGGCTTTTTTCTCGCCTCATAGGTTTTGAGTAGGCGTTTCGTCACGCCCGGGCGCCGGCCCACTTGTCCAGCTTTTCCCGAGTATCGGCGGGATCGGAGATTCTCTCCAGCTCGCCTAGAAGTTTTCCTGGAAGGCATGGCTTCTGACAAAAGGCGGACGTTGTGTAACGCTGCGCAAGTTGGCGACCATCGGCATGGCCGGAATGGAAGACGAAGGGCACGTCCCGCTCTGCAAGAATATCCGCCACCGGGAACACTTCCCCGTCAATCAGGCGTACGTCAAGTACGGCGCAGGTCGGCGTGTTTTCCTTTAGATAAAGCGTCGATTGCTCGATACTGGCAAATGGCCCTGCAACGTCCCAACCAGCCTCTTCGAAGGTCATTTGGAGATCCAGGGCGACGAAAATTTCGTCTTCAACGATGAGTACCGATTTGCGTGTCATTTAAAACCGAACTTGGCAGAGTAAGAATATGAACTAGGTTGGAGCCTTCGAGTTTGGTGTCTATCACTCCTCCCAGTTGCCGTGCGGCACTCGACAGTAGAAGTGTCCCAAAACCTTTTTCCCCGAATGCTCCAACGGGCTTTCCAACGCTTTCGTTCCATAACAGATAAATATTTTCGTTATCTTGCTTCCAGCTGACTTTCAGCTTGCCGTCACTTTGTCCGAGAGCGCCGTATTTCAACGCGTTTGTCGACCATTCGTGCAGTATCAGCGTTAGCGGAGTGATGCATTTCGCCGGAATAGGCAGCGGCTCCTGCGAAATTTCGATACCACCCTTCCGATCGTATGGAGCGAGGATTGTTTTGACCAGTTCCGCTATCTCCACCGGGACAGTGCGCTTCTGGTTCGACGCCAGTGAATGAGCGTTACCGAGAGCAAGAATGCGGCCCTCGACATCTGACACCAGATCCTGAACCGTCTCATGTTTGCGGCCAGCCATTCTCAGGATGCCGCCAATCATGGCGAAGAGGTTCTTCACTCGATGATTCATTTCATTGAGCATCAGCTCCCGCGTCTCCGCAAGCCTGTACTCGGCCGTCACATCGACGGTGACACCAATGATACGGGGGGCGTCAACATCGCCAACGTAACGGCCAAACACTTTTATCCAGCGCGGCCCATGCTCTGAGCAAAGCTCCGTAGTCATGTCGAAACCGCCCTGATCCCGCTCGGTCTGCCGAATTGCCTCAAGAACCTGCGTGCGATCCTCTTGTCTGATCTTTGCAAGAAACTCGTGTGTACTGAGGTGATCGGTCGTCGCCTGGAGCAGCTCTTTTGTCGAGCCTCCAAGGATGAACTGCTGTTTTTCCGGCAGGTATTCCCACACACCGATACCAGCAGCCTCGATAGCAAGCTCGTGGCGGTTCTGTTCACGCTGTAGCTGGCTCTCGACGCTCACGGCGTGTGAAATGTCCGCAAGCACGATCGTGGCGCCCGTGATGGTCCCATCCGAGGTTCTGTAGGGAAGAATTCTCAGTGTGAATGTCTTGCGCGTTTCCTCTTGCCAGACGGTATCCTGGTATTCCACGCCATCGTCCATGACACTGCGCACGCGGTTGATGTAATCCACTGTCAGCAAACGCATCGTCACGTCGGAAATAGGACGACCGCGATCGCTTGGCTGCAAGGGGAAGATTTCCGTTGCAGCCCGCGTGAAGGAGCGTACACGCAGATCACGGTCGAGAACGATGATCGCGAGACTCGTGGAGTCAAAGAAGTTGCGCAGATCGGTATTGGCAATCGTCAATTGCTCGATCTTGTTCTTGAGCTCATCATTGACAGTGGTGAGCTCTTCGTTTGTCGATTGAAGCTCCTCGTTCATCGACATCATTTCTTCGTTGGAACTCTTCAGTTCCTCATTCGCCGTTTCGAGCTCCTCCGTCGCAGAGCGTAGGCGATGTTTGGCCGATCTCAGTTCGCGCTCAAGCGCCTCCACATGTCCGTTGCTCGGCTCAAGCTCGATGAGATCGCTTTCCTCAAGCGGCGTGAACTGCCGACCGTCCTGGAAGACCAGCAAGAACCTGTCATCATCCAAGGGATCGCAAATGATGTCGGTCGTCAAAGATCCGAATTCGGTGACGACTTCAATCTTGCTGGAGATGACGCGCTTCTTGGCGGTCCGCGCCTGCCGCAGCAGAGGGCCGATCTGTTCTTTGACGCCGGGGCGCGCCAACGAAGCGGCGCTTGTCTCGTTGGAGCGAGACACTGGAAAATCGAAGAAGGGACTCAATTTCCCAAAGGCAGCCATGATCTGCCCTTCGTGATCCAGAAGCATGCTGGCGGGCACATATCGTTCAAGCAAACGAGAGACGACGCGTTCATCGTCGTTTCTTGCCGTACCGTTGGGTGCATCCGAGCCGCTGGTCTTGCGGCCTGGATCCTGGCGGCCGCCGGGAAGAGGAATAGGGTAGGTCGGCAGACCGGGTTGCCGTTCGAAGAGTCTTGCCTTCTGGTCGATGCTCGAGAACACGTTTTCGAACCGACCGACACTCTCGGAGGGGCCCAAGAACAGATAGCCACCCGGCCGCAATGCATAATGAAACAGCGGCATGATTGTTTTCTGCAGCCTGTCGTCGAAATAGATCAGAAGATTTCGGCAAGAGACCAGATCAATCTTGGAAAAAGGCGGGTCCTTGACAAGGCTGTGGCCCGAAAAACGGATCATATCCCGGATTTGACCGACGAAGTTGAAGCGGTCTTTATGAGGAATAATGTAGTGCTCCTGGAGGGAAAACGGAATATCCGCGAGCGCCGCATTGGGATAGGATCCCGACCTTGCGATCTGCAGCATGCTTTCGTCGATATCCGTTGCAAATATCTGAACATCGCACATCACCTGCTTCTCACGCGCAGCCTCGGCAAAGAGCATGGCAATCGAATAGGCTTCCTCACCACTGGAACAGCCTGGCACCCAGACGCGAATATCGCCGTCACGGTCCTTCTGGCTATCCAGCAGCGGAAGAATCGCCTTCTCACGCAAGACATCGAAAAATTCGCGGTCGCGGAAGAATCGCGTGACGTTGATCAGCAGATCGCGAAAAAGTGCCTCGCACTCCTCCTGATCTTTTTGCAGCCGATGAAGGTAGTCTTTAGCGCGCTCTATCCCGAGAACGTGCATCCTGCGCTCGATGCGACGGATGAAAGTCGTTTTTTTGTAGCCAGAAAAATCGTGGCCGACGGAATTGCGAAGCGTCCTGCACAATTCATCAATGTGCTCTGCAACGAGCGATGGATGTTCATCCGCGAGAACTTTCGTTCGTCTGAAGAAAAAGCCGGAAATGCAGGCAAGAATCTTTTCGGGCGGCTGAATGAAGTCGACGAGCCCTGTGCCCGCAGCGGCAAGCGGCATCCCGTCATACTTGGCGGTCATCGGCTCCTGAGCTACGCACAATCCGCCGTTTTCCTTGACGGCGCGAAGCCCTGTCGATCCATCGGCGCCTGTACCGGACAGGATCACACAAGCCGCATTGCCATTTTGGTCGTTTGCGAGCGATATGAAGAAGTCATCGATCGGACGGCGTAGGCCGCGCGGCTGGGCGAAATCGGTCAGTTCAAGCGTGCCGTTGGAGATCGACAGTCCGTGGCCCGGCGGAATGATGAAAACGGTATCCGGCTGGATACGTTCACCCCCCTGACATTGCTTGACAGAGAGCGCGGTGTGTCGGCCAATAAGTTCTGCCAGCATGCTTTCATGGTGGGGATCCAGGTGTTGAACCACGACGAAGGCGAGACCCGTCGGCACCTCGGCATTGCTGAACATCTCACGCAATGCCTCCAGCCCTCCGGCCGATGATCCTATCCCGACAACAGGGACATTCTGAGCTTCTACGCGCTGATCCAAGCTCAATTCCTCAATGTGTCGCCAGATTGATCCTGGTCGTTCTTTTCAAGCTGAGCCAAAGTCAACTTTGCCTGCGCGATGGTAGTGGCAGAGCTGGCAATGGTCGCAAGACTGCCTTCGATGATCACGTTATGGCCTTCCAGCATCGGCTGAATTCCGGCAAGCGTGTTGCCCAACTCGGCGTTGTACTTATCCAGAAGGTCCGGTCTCGTCCGACTGATATCGAATTGAGACGCGAAGATGTATTTCACGTCACTGGACGACGTCAGCTTCGACATGAACAGCAGGTTGACGAAAGGCTTGCCATCCTTGCGAAAATTGATGATTGGCGTGCGAACGCTGGCGGCGCCTTGTCGAGACAGAAACAAATGAATCTTCGCCCGCGCATCTTCGTTCAAGGCGCTTTCTCCAGTCCCGCCATGCTGGAGCATCCGACAGTTCTTCCCGATCACGTCGGCGTCATCGTAACCGGTCAACGTCCGGAACTGCTGGTTCACGAGCACGAGTTCGTTGTCCCCACCAGCATCGGCAAGCGCCAAAGCAACTGTAGAATTCTCGAAAAAGTCCCGTAAGGACGGCAGAACAAAAGACTTCGGCATCATTTTATCAACTCAATGTATTTGCTTACTTAACTAAGCGAGATTTTTTGTTTTGATAAGGGCAGGCGGAGATAAAGATCACTCGCCGGCAAAATAGCCCTTACCATTGCGTTGAAAATCCATAATTGCCGATTTTGTTCTATCTCATCAGGCAAGACGTTCAGCGTGCCACTTCAAATGGTCGTCCATGAAGGTAGAGATAAAATAATAGGAGTGATCGTAACGCTCATGAAGGCGCAGTGTCAGCGAGATTTCGGTGCCCTTGATGGCATTTTCAAATAGCCAGGGGCGCAGGCCGTTTTCCAGGAAACTGTCAGCTTTGCCCTGATCGATCAAAAATTCCGGAAAACGATAGCCGTCTTCCACTAGTGCGCAGGCGTCATAAGGCCGCCAGGCTGCCGGATCTTCTCCAAGATATTTTTCAAGCGCGGGGCGTGACCAGTCGGCAGATGAGGGCGAGACGATTGGTGCGAAGGCGGAGCAACTCTTGAAGCGCTCCGGATTTTTCAGCGCGATTGTCATGGCGCCATGACCACCCATGGAGTGGCCGAAAATGCCTTGCCTGCTCATATCGGCACGAAAATGCTGAGCGATCAGGTTGGGAAGCTCTTCCGTGATGTAGCTATACATCTGATAGTGTTCAGCCCATGGCGCCTCTGTCGCATCGAGGTAGAATCCGGCGCCCTTGCCCATCTGCCAGTTGGTCAGCTCATCGGCCACATCATTGCCTCGCGGGCTGGTATCAGGACATACGATGATGAGGCCGAGTTCGGAAGCAAGCCGGCGGTACTCGCCTTTTTCCATCACATTGGCATGGCTGCACGTCAGGCCAGAGAGATACCAGAGAACGGGGCAGGGCTCGTTGATCGCCTGTGGCGGCACGAAGACGGCGAAGGTCATTTCGCATTTGCATGTCTCGGATTGATGAGCGTAGACGCCTTGCATGCCTCCGAAAGCGGTGTTCTGGGAAATAACCTTCATATGCTCCATCCTTGATAAGTCGAGTATCAACCTGCCAGAGAAACCGCGGCATTGACCGCGGCTGCCACAAGCACCGTATTAAAGAAAAACGAGACGATCGAATGCACAAGCGTGACCTTGCGCATAGCCGTTGTGGTGACGGAAACGTCGGAGGTTTGAGCCGTCATGCCGATGACAACGGAGAAATAGAGAAATTCGTAAATGCCCGGCGCTTCCGTCTGTGGGAAGTCCATCCCGCCTTTGGGGGCCTTCTTGCCACCCTCTGCAGAGGGACGCCAAAACAGATGCGCATAATGGACTGCTGCCATGGCATGGATCGTCAACCAGCCAAGAATGACGGAGGAAAAAGACAGTGCCAGTGATAGTGCGGTCTCACCGGAATGATTGAGCGCCATGAACAGCGACACGATAGCAACGACGACCGCAAACAGGGTGATGCAAATGATAGCGATTGCAGGTAGGTCATCGCTATCGGCATGCGCCTTGAGATGGGCCGCCGTAAGATAGGGGAGCCGGATCGCGAGCAACGACAAATAGGTGAGGAAAAACGCTACGCCAGAAGATTCGACCGCAAGCTTGGGGATGGTCGCTAGCGTCGCCGCAAGCACGATGCCTCCCAGCACCGCCGCAATCAAAAAAGGTCGATGCCGCGTGTAGAAGGTTATTTTTACCTGTTCTTTCGTCTTCCGCCCTATCGCCATTCTCGATTACTTTTTCGTTCGACGGCACAGCCGATCGAGGGTCTCAAGAAACTGCGAGCGATCGCGTGCGGAGAAGGCGGCGTTGTAGCCTTTGCTTTCGCCGGTTTCGCGCAGATGCGCGCCGAGATCTCGCATTGCCGTTGCCATGCCGATGTTGGCCTGATCAAACACACGACCGGTCGGACCGGTTACCATCGCACCTGCGGCCACACAGCGGCCAGCCAGTGGAACGTCTGCCGTGATAACGATATCGCCCTCACCGGCGCGCTCCGCGATCCAGTCGTCGGCAGCGTCGAAACCGTTAGAGACGATGACATTCTTCACCTTGGGATCCCGAGAAGGCCGCAAGCCGGAATTGGCGACGAAAGTGACATCCAGATCGTGCCTTTCTGCAACCTTCAAAATTTCCGGCTTAACCGGGCAGGCATCAGCGTCGACATAAATCTGCGGCATTAAACGTATTCGTCCTTCGTCGGTCTCCGGAACGCCCATTTGAGCTTTTTTACCGTCTCGCGCAACATGTTTGCACTTGCCTTCGTTTCAAGACGCCTGTCGTCTTCGACAAGTTTCAAGCGATTCCCACCAGAGAGATACGGCAGCTATGACGGATATCGAGCAGTCACCCAAGATCAACCGGCTTGTCTTGCAACAGGTCATTGCGGGCTTGAGCGACGGCCTGATCCTTGTGGAACCGGATGGCAGTATCTCCTGGGCCAATAGATCCGCGCTTGAAATGCACAGGGTGCAGACGCTCGAGGATCTAGGGCAAACAGTGGCTGCGTATCGCCAAAACTTCACATTGCGCTATCGCAACAATCATCTGCTGGATGAGGGCCAATACCCGCTGGAGAGGCTCCTGTCCGGCGAGGAAGTCGACGACGTTACCGTTGAGATATCGCCGGCTTCCGATCTCGACCAGACCTGGGTCCACACCGTGCGCGGTTTGGTAATCGAGGATGCTGGCGCAAAGCCCGATGTGACGATGCTGATTGTTCGCGACGAGACCCCGCTTTACGAGGCGGAGGAGCGCTTCGAACGAGCTTTCAACGCCAATCCCGCACCTGGCCTCATTTGCCGTCTGGAGGACAAGCGCTTCATTCGCGTCAACCAGGGCTTCATGGAAATGACCGGTTTCACCCGCGATGAGATCATCGGTCGAAGTGTCGACGAACTCGGGCTTTTCTCAAACTGCGAGACGGGACAGGATGCGCTCGATCGCCTTGACGACGGGCGCATCATTCGCCACCGGGAGGCTTTGATACCTATTCCCGACGGCGACCGCCTGGTCATCGTTGCCGGTGAAGTGATTGCAGTCGGTGAGGAACCCTGCATGCTCTTTACCTTCGCCGATCTCGATGGACGCAGGAAAGCGCAGAATGCATTGCGCCAGAGCGAAGAAAGGTTTTTCAAGTCCTTCCGGCTCTCACCGGCACCGACCGCCATTTCCAGGCTTGAGGATTTCGTCTTTACCGAAGTCAATGACGCGTTCCTGGAACTATGTGGTCGCAAAGAACAGGAAGTTGTCGGCAAGACAGCAGGCGAAATCAAGTTGTGGGACGATGTGAACGCCCGAAAGGACGTTGAGCGACGTCTGAAAAGCAATGTACCGATCCGTGAGGAATCGCTCAGGATGAACCTCAAGGACGGTGGCAGCGCCGAGTGCGTGGTTTCCGCCGAGCGTGTGGAGATCAACGACCAGCAATGTATCATCTGGGCGCTGCAAGACGTGACGGAGCGACGCCGTTCGGAGGACGAGTTGATAGAGGCCATTGAAACCGTCATGGCAGATACTTCCTGGTTCAGCCGCACAGTGGTGGAGCGGCTTGCCGGACTGCGCCAGACCTCCAAGGGGACAGCCCCGACGGCTTCGCTCAGCGACCTGACAGAGCGCGAGGAAGATATTCTGACCCTCATCTGCGAGGGATGCAGCGACAAGGACATGAGCGACAGGTTAAACCTTTCTAAGCACACGATCCGCAACCACATCGCCTCGCTTTACGGAAAGATCGGCGTCAATCGTCGGGCGGCAGCCGTCATCTGGGCGCGCGAGCGTGGGTTCAGCGGACGCAAATTGCGTAAAGGCTGAAATTTTTGCTGATTTCATTGAAGAAAGGCCAGTTTGTACCAGTTCGATTAGTAGTTTTCTCTCTGCAATAGGCGCTTTCAAGGCTCTATCTTTTCATCATGCCGCCAATGACGGCGACATAAACGATGAGAAGGAAGGAGTTCTAGAAATGGATAACAACCGCATCGAAGGCGCAGTTCGCCAAGCAAAGGGCTCGATCAAGGAAGCTGTTGGCAAGATCACCGGCAATGTCGGAATGCAGGCTGAAGGCCGCGCCGAAAAGGTCGCTGGAGAGGTCCAAAGCAAGTACGGCCAGTCCAAGGACGCCGTCAAGAAATCGTTCAAGTAAAGCCGTCGGACAGGAGTTGATCGAGATGATGATTTCATCCGACGAGGCATTGGCGCCCGCCGCAAACCCCCAGGAGTGCAGCCTTTGCGCAGCACTGCAGGCCATCATCGCCTATGCGGACGGCCAGGAAGGCAGCCGCATCTCGGTGTCCATGGAAAATGGCCGGGTGATGCTGACGGGTGAGGTGGAAACGGTCGCCTCACTCGAATGCGCGGTCTTCATCGCGGAGTGCTTTGCCTCGCGCCCAATCATCGCCGATCTCGCTATCCGACCCCAAATTCATTCGATTGCGCCGCGCCACACGGCCAGACGCAACCTATATCTCAATGATAACAGGAGTTCACTATGAAGAAGCTCATCCTCGCTACCGCCATCGCTGCCCTTGCCGTTGCGCCTATGGCATCCGCAGAGACAAAGCGCTCCCACAAGCAGATGGAGACAGCTCAGAAACAGCGTGTCGGCACTCTCTCTTGTGAAATCGACGGCGGCATCGGCCTCGTCATCGGCTCCAGCAAGGCAGTTTCCTGCGAGTTTCGTCAGCGCTCGGGCCAGGTAGAACGCTACACCGGCAAGATCGGTAAGATCGGCCTCGATGTCGGCGTTACGGGCAAGCAGTATCTGAGCTGGATCGTTTTCAACACGGCGCAGTCTCGAGTTGGTGACGGCGCGTTGAGCGGCACCTATGTCGGCGCATCGGCGTCAGCCGCGGTTGGCGTCGGTCTTGGTGCCAATGCACTGGTCGGCGGTAACGCCAAGAATTTCGCGCTGCAGCCGCTGAGCGCCCAGGCCGGCACAGGTGTAAACCTCGCTGCAGGTATCGCCAGCCTTCAGTTGAAGTCTGCCGGTTAATCCTTCGCGTTGATGAGCTAGTAACAGCGTAAAGCGCACAATATCTGTACGGGGTGGTGGGATATGCACCACCCCGTTTCTGTTGCAGTCGGCTCATCATCGCCCGCAGTGCTCCGCAAGCCGTCTGTGCCAAGCTGTAGCTGCCTCGCCAGCCAAGTTGCGCATCTCCCGTAAAGCCGAAAGATCGGCTTCGTTGAGGCGATGGCGACGGTAACGCAGCCCGCCAAGGTCATGCAGCGCAACTTCGACGTCAATGCTCGCCAAACCTGCCGCACGTTGCGCCGAACGGACCTCCAGGACCGGCCTTCCGGCTGTTACGCGTTCCAGATAAATAAGATTCGCCTCCCGGCCTTTGGCAATCAGTCGATGAAGCGGTGGGCCGAAATCGGGCCACAGAACGAGGACAGCAAGCAGCGCTGCGACACTGCCAAGGAGGTTGTCGATTACTCTCGTAACGGCAGTGCTGGCTCCAGGATGAATGATATCGGTCACGATGATGAAGAGCATTGTCAGGAAGACGACAAAGACCGAATAATTGACAGCTCTCAGAGAGATCGTCACGCTCGCGAGCAGGATCGCCAGCAGGCACAAGATCACAGGGCTCTGCGTGAAGGCGAGAACGGCCAGAGCGAGAATGCCGCCTAGCAGGGAGCCGAGTATGCGTTCAAACGATCTTGCCCATGTCACCCGCGCGCCGCCCTGTAGGCACACAATCAGCGCCATCGTTGCCCAGTAGGGATAGCCCAGTTTGAAAATGACGGCGGTGTAGTACACGCCGATAACGCCCGCAGCCTGGAGTAGACCCAGTCGTAGAGCACCCTTCGCGCGGCCTTCCCAGCTCGGGAAGACCTGATCCGTTGGTGTTGCCAAAGCCTCGTCGGATTGCTCGGTTTTTTCAAGCATATTCAATGCGTTCTGTAGAGCCAATATGCAGCCGAGCATGACCTCATCTGTCAGATTTTTACTCGTCCTTTCCAGCCTCCCAATGCCCCGGCGCAAAAAAGCGGTATTTCGCTTATCGGGATGCAACGTCAGACGGACGCCAAGCAGGGCGGTGGCAAATGCGCGCGCGGTCGCCGCTCGCTCGGCTGCGGGAGCCAGCTTGTGGATATAGGCATGATCCAGAGCCACCAGAGCGCCGAAGATGATCTCCATCGCGTTGAGTGCGTTGTGATATTGAGGCGCGTCCGCAGTGTGGCGTACCAACACCGCTCTCAGCCGCTCTATCGACATACGTACCGAACGCCTGTGTTCGGCGTGATCGTTGTGCCATTGGATATCCCGATGATCTCTATCGCCGGTCCGAAGCAGATCTGTCGCCATGTCCGATAGGCGCGCAATGACAGCGCCCGTGTTTCGGTTGAGCGCCGCCGACGGATCGATCCGCCAAAACAAATTGATGAGCAGAAACGCCCAGCTTCCGCCAGCCAGGAAGTTTAACGCCTGCGCTGCCGCGGTAGACGGAGGGTGCGGAAAGCCGACAGCAACGACGGCGACGACAGCAAGTAGGGTTCCGAGCAGTCGATCCAGAGAAAAAGCCGCCCCTGCCATGACGGAGAAGAAGACGAGGGCAGGGCCGATGGCAAGTGCTGCTTCCAATCCTGCCGAAGCACCCCATGAACCGATAAAGGCGATGGCGGTGCCGATCAGAACGAAAAGGCCAAGTGTTCGGCGGCGCATCGCGTGCGGGCCTGACCCATCGCACAGGCACGTCCAAAACGCCGAAAAAACTGCCCAGCCGACTGAGGGCTGGCCTGTCATCAGCGCAAGACACAATGGCGCTCCGACAGCGAGTGCTGCACGCGCTCCTTCATCGCCGCGGAATTGCTCGGGGAGGAGCCCGACAGCTCGCAGCTCCAATCGACGGCCTGCCCGTCGAAGGGAATAGACAGCGCTTCTGTTTTTCACCCGGATCTTGGCACGACGCCTTTGCAGGTCATGTTTAGCCATAGCGCACCCGGATAATCCGTTCTGAGAACGCGTGCAGCGCTGCACCGACAACGCTGCCAAGCAGAACCTCCGCACCTCGATACATCCCAACTTCCCACAAAGGCGTTTGTGCTGTGCTCGTCAGGAATACGATGGGGCATGTCCACATGCAGACCTTCAGCGACGGACAGCGCCGGACAATCGTTGCCGCCAGGCCTACCGCAACGGCAATTTCGGCGACCGGTCCTGCGGCACAGTATTGTAATGCCGTGCCTACGATGACGGCAATAATGACGCCCAGCAGGGCACCGACAAACCGGCCAATGGTGGTCTTACGCGTATCGCCAAGTTTTTCCTGCCCCACAATGATACCGGACATCGCCGCCCACACGGGATGTGGAAGCCCGGAGGCTTGCGAAAGCACAAAAGGCAGCGTCGCAGCCCTTGAGCACCGCAAAACGAAAGCCAGATCGCGGAAGCGCGGCTCTTTCACGGTTTTTTTCCTTTACCTCATCAGGTTCGTGCGCGCGAGTTCGACCACCTCATCGCCTCGGCCATTGATGATGGCTTTCAGCATATAGAGGCTAAAGCCCTTGGCTTGTTCCGCCTTGATCTTCGGTGGCATGACGAGTTCCTGTTTTGCGGTGACGACATCGACCAGCGCCGGTCCTGGATGATCGAAGGCTGAACGCAGCGCCTCGTCGACATCGGCGGAGTTTTCCACGCGTATCCCTTTGATGCCCATCGCGTTCGCCATGGCGGCAAAATTTGGATTCTCGAGATCTGTGCCGGTATCGAGATAACCGCCGGCTTTCATTTCCATCGCTACGAAGCCGAGCGAGCCGTTGTTGAAAACGAAGATCTTGACCGGCAGATTCAGTTGCGAAAGCGTAATGAAATCGCCCATCATCATGGTGAAGCCGCCGTCGCCAGAAAGAGACACGACTTGCCGGTGCGGTTCTGCCGCCTGGGCGCCGATCGCTTGAAGCATGGCATTCGCCATCGAACCGTGGTTGAAGGAGCCAAGCGGCGCCGCTTGCCATTCATACCAAGATAACGTGCCGCCCAGACGGTTGGAGTCCCGACATCCGCTGTAAAGATTGCATCTTCAGCAGCAAGTTGGCTGATCTGCTGTGCCAGATACTGCGGATGGATCGGCCTGCCAGCGGCGGAAGGTTTCGCCAGATCGTCCAGTCCTTCGCGCGCTTTGACATAGTTGGCGCGGGCGGCGTCGAGAAAATCCGTGCCAGAGCGTGGTTTCAGGAGAGGGAGCAGGGCAGCAATCGTTTCCCCAACATCGCCAACCAGCCCCTGTGCCAGCGATGCCCGCTTTCCAAGCGCGCCCGGATCACGGTCGACCTGGATAATCCGTGCCTTAGCAGGATAGAATGCGCGATAGGGGAAATCAGTGCCAAGCATCACCAGCGTGTCGGCATTCTCCATCGCATGGTAGCCTGATGAAAAGCCGATAAGCCCCGTCATGCCCACATCGAAGGGATTATCCCACTCAACATGTTCCTTGCCGCGAAGTGCATGCACCACCGGCGCCTTCAACGCATCCGCCAGCGCTACGACCGAATCGTGCTGGCCAGCGCAGCCGCTGCCCGCCAGGATCGTGATAGCTTTGCTCTCGTTCAAGAGCGCCGCAAGGCGCTTGATTTCGGTTTCGTGAGGAAGGATGCGGGGAAGGGAGGCAATCGCTTGATGGGGTGCGGAAGACATCGGCGCGTCAGCAAGGGCGACATCGCCTGGAATGACAAGCACAGAAACACCATTCTGACCGATCGCCGTGTTCAACGCGCGATTGAGGACGCCGGGCATCTGTGCAGGGTTGGACACCAGCTCGACAAAGTCCGAGCATTCGCGAAACAGGTCCTGCGGATGGGTTTCCTGGAAATAGCCAAGACCGATTTCGGAAGAAGGGATATGGGCTGCAATCGCCAAAACCGGGACGTGATTGCGCTTGCAATCGAACAGGCCGTTGATCAAATGCAGATTGCCCGGGCCGCAGCTTCCGGCGCAGACGCCAAGTCGACCTGTTACGGCGGCTTCGGCACCCGCGGCGAAAGCGGCTGTTTCCTCATGGCGCACATGCATCCACTCTATTTTTCCAAGCCGCCTCAAGCTGTCGTTCAGCCCGTTCAGGCTGTCGCCTGTGACGCCCCAAATGCGCTCTACACCGATATTGGCAAGACTTTCTGCCAGCATATCAGCGACGGTCTTGGTCATGGGATGTCTCCTTGGTTACGTCGTTGTTCTCCCTTGAAAACTAAAGACATTCCGTTCTAGTTTCCAATATATGAAAAGAGGCTTTTTCATATATGATATTGGATGACATCGATATTCGCAGGCTTCGCTACTTTCTCACGATTGCAGAGGAGAAGCACTTCACGCGCGCGGCAGACAAGATCGGTATTCGGCAGCCGCCCCTCAGCATCCAGATCCGCCAGCTTGAGGACACAGTCGGTGCGCGGCTCTTCACCCGACATGCAAAAGGCGTTGAACTGACGGCTGCCGGAATTGTTTTTCAGGAGACGGCACGAGACATCGTTGCACGCTTCGAGGACGCTGTCACTCAGGTCAGACGGTCTACCGACCAATTGCCGGAAAATCGCCTCGTGCGCCTATCGCGATCGCAACCCGGAGCGAGGATCATGCCAAACTTGTCACATCCTTCGTGATGAGTGCCATTCAAACCGCGCGCCGATAAATCAACAGCTTCACCTTAGGTGTGGGGACAGGCTAACGCTTTCACGAGGCTTGCAAAGGTTGTTTAGCAAAGGCGGTTCAACTATTGATGCCGGGCTTGTGATTAAAAAAAACACGCGAAGGCCATCATGACTCTTCCCGACGTAAAGCTTCCCGCACGCCCGTTGAGACTGAAGCGCGGCGTTCTGTCCGTTCCTTTCGCTTACTACTTCTCGCCGCCGATCCTGCTTGCAATCGCGATCTTCATGTTTGTCGCGGAAGGGCCAGGGATTATACGGGATTACAAAATCAGCCAGAACCCGGTCGAAATCGAAAACGGCGATCTCAATGGCAGTTGCAAAACCCGCAAAGGTATCTTCACCACCTGCACGGCCAAGCTCGCTTATGACTATGAAGGCAAGCATTATATCAGCGACGTGGAGGTGATGTTCATCGACATTCACTCAGGTGATTATGAGGCTGGCCTTGTCATTTCCGGCTCCGACCCAGCCCTTGCGACGATCTCGCTCGGTCTCGATATGTTGTGGAACAGAATCATCACGCTCGCGGTCCTCACCGTACTTCTCGGCTTCGGCGGTCTCGCGCTACTGATGGCACTCGTTCGATATTTCCGCGCAAGAGCCAAGCTCGGTGAAGCTCAGCCGCTCATACTGTTGCCGGTTGCCCTGACCAACGCCACCAAAAAGCGCGGCGGCGTTCTCCTCACTTATTCCGACACGATCCGGGAGGATAAAACGAAGCGTCAGTCATTCTCGCTTATGCGCAAGGATGAGGTCCCGCTGATTATCGCTCAGTCTGAAAAACACGATATCGCGCTTGCCACCTGGCAAAAAGACAGCCCTCTGCCCGTACTTCTGGACGACCGCCTGGAGCGGATCGAGATTACAGAAGCAGAAAGGGCGCAGGCGTTGTCTGCCTTCACGTCCGACGAAGTGTCGCCGGGTGCCCCACAGACCGACCTAGCACAGGCAAACAAAACCGTTGGCGCCTCTGCGCTGCAGGGCATTAAGGCATTCGGAATCATCATCCTGCTGATGATTGTTGGAATTGGAGGGTACTGGTTGTGGTATGTCACCGCCGCTCCATCACAGTTCACATCCCCTGCCATGGACATCAATAACCTAATGCCAGGTCCGATCAACAAATGGGGCTGTGCTCAGTTGCAGAAAAGGTTCGGAGAGCAAAATGCGCCATTCGGTTGCGCGTCGAGTGATTACACAAGCTGGAAGTAGTCGGCGCGTCTGCTAGTAATGCCGAACCCGGTTTTAGTTGCAGACTTCAAGCAAATGCAGGTCGCATCGCGGCGACCTGCATTTGTGTAGCGGAGCTGTCACCCAAAGCCTGGCTGTCTTAGGCTGCGAATGTATTTGCAATCTATCGGACGATCACGCCGTACTGTTGAACGCCACCGTAGACAGGAGGCCTATGGCGGTGGTGGTAACGGCGGTCTCGCCAATCCCGCCGGTCATAGTTGCGGTAATAACGATCTCTCTCATAGGTCCGGTAGTAGACGCCCGTCGAATAGTACCCGCCACTCCGGTAGCCACGATCGTCAACGCATCCACTCAAGATACCAACGGAAATCAGGCAAATTGCTGCACTCAAAAGCTTCATGATCTCTCTCCAATGACGCATCTTAACGTCTGCTCTTGCGCAAGGTTCCAACCGGCGTGAAGCAAGCCACTGGACAAGATGAAGAAGCGATGATGGGTGTTACATCTCTGAGCCATTCCGCGGGCGACGAAGCGCCGAGTCGACGGGCTGAACACGCTCAAGAGGGACAGCCGCGAAGTCGAAGCGACCCAATTCCGGCGACCGATTTTCTATTTCTTGTAGCCGCTCACGTGAAAAGAAATCAAAGACACCGAAAGTCTGGCCTCTCCGGTAAACCATGAAAACTCAATGATTTTTAGGAGACGTGGCGGATGGGGTGTCTGTCACAATGCTGTGGAAAAGGCCTTGTTTTTTGGGGTCATTTAGGCCTTCTCTTTGTTCCGATACCCGCAATCGTACCCGCAAATTTGTAGCGAATTTCAGCCTGTTTTTTTCAGAGTGGGTTCGCTCTCTCGGGCGTCCTGCCATACCTTGAAGTCGGAGACGCGCCACCTGGTGCAGTTCTCGCCCAGCTTCACAGGTCGAGGGAATTTACCTTCGTCCATCCAGCGATAAAGGGTAGACGTCGCAACCTTCATGATGGACGTGATCTCCCTAAGCGTGAGATAGCTGTCGAGCGATATGAAATTTGTGGGATTGTCGGACATTGGCAACTCCAAACAGGATGAGGGAAGCCGGCGCATGGCCGGTTTCTGTCCGCTTGGGAAAGTATGCGTAGATATAGGAAAGAATGTCAATATTTTTTAGCCTGCGTTCTCCCCGCTTGCAACTATATTCAACCACCCGTAAAAAGCGAAATCGCATTATAGGCAGGGGGCTAAATTGATCGACGATATTATGGAAGAAGCGATAAACGACATCGCTGGTGGAGCCGCAATTTGCCTAGTTGGTGCGGGATTCTCGTGGGGCGCAAAAGACGCTACCGGACTGTCTGTGCCAAGCGTGGAAGTCCTGTGCGAGGAGATATGCAGACTAGCTAAGTTAAACTACGCTGATGGTTATTCACTGTCTGATCTGGCCGAGTTTTGTAACGACGATCCAAATCTGAAAGAAAAACTGCGCACTCTGTTGATCCGGCGCCTTACCCTTTGCGTCCCGAGTGGCGCGCATAAAGCAATTATGCAGATGCCATGGCGTGCAGTGTTTACAACTAATTTTGATGATGTGGCCGAGCGATCGATTCTCCCCGGTCCGTTACAGGTTGTGACGCCATTATCTGACGCCAGAGAACTAAGGGCCGGGACCCGTCCGCTATACTATCTACACGGGAGAGCGCTCGATTTTCACACTATTAATCGCGACCCCGGTCTAGTTCTTTCTGAGACGAACTATCTTGAGCTTCGAGAGAAAAATCGGCTCGTCTACGATGCTCTTGTGAACGAAACTCACGCGGCAAGCCGTGTGTTTTTTATTGGCTATTCTCTTCGGGACGCAGAGATAGCAACAAGGCTCTTTAGCATTGAAGGGCTTAAAGAAAAATCTGTTGTCATTTGCGGTCCAGATGAGAAGCCTGTCACTCTCAACCGGCTTAAGAAGTTTGGCGCAACATATCCTATCGGCGTAGATTCTTTTGCTTCAACATTGCCTGAACCCTCAAGCATACCATCCAAGTCGGACGATATAGGCCTTCTGGGATACGTGGGAGTGAAGAAGAAAGAGGGAGCAAAGCAAGACCTTACCAATGAGGACGTTGAAGCTCTCCTCATAGCAGGTAAGTTTGATTATTCTGCTTATGCATCGCAGCAGAGAGCGCTCGACGACGAAACATTGTACTGCGTTCCTCGAGAGCAACATCTCAAAAAACTTTTCCAGTCTGGTGCAAGCCGTTTTATCGTCACATCGGACCTCGGTAACGGAAAGTCGGTGTTTCTCGAGCAATTGACCTTCGAAGCGCATAGGTTAGGGTATGAGGTTTTCTCTGTTCACACTCAACTACCCGAGGCGCTGACGGAACTAGATTTGCTCCTGGCTAGTAACAAAAAGCGCATTTACCTGGTTGACGGGTTCGTCCGTTACAGAAAGGCCGTCAAGCATATTGGGTCACGATTGCCTCCTAACAGTATCCTCGTTGTGGCGACCAACGAAATCGGGGACGATAACTTCCACTACAGCGTATCGGAGGAAATGGGTGGTGCCGCGCGAGAGATAGACCTTAACGTTTTAGATAATTCTGAAATTTTGGCTTGGGACCGGCTGCTGGAGCGGTGGGGGTTTTGGCAAGATCGGATCGAGGATGAGCAGAAAGAACGATTGTCCTTTCTTAGAGATGATTGTTCATCCGAAAACAGATCGATTATGCTCGCGCTGTTTAAGAAATCCAAGCTAAGTGCCACTATCGAGCGAACGGTTAGCTTCTTTGTCCAGCAATATCCTGAGCATCAGAGTTCTTTTATTGCTGTCCTGATCAATGCCCTCTGCCAAAATCATGTCGAGTGGTCGAGAATCGTCGGTTGGCTTAATATCGATACGACTGAGTTGAAACGAGCAATCCTGTCCTCTCCTATTGGAGAGATTATGAAAGGACGCAGAGAGTGGCATAAGTTCACCTCGACCGAGCTTGCATCCTACATTCTCAACAATTTCAGTTTTGATTTTGATGAGATAATCAAGACATACACAAAAATTGTTCGTGAGACTGCTTACAGTAGCGACGATTACAGAGGTGGCTTCGATTCGAGAGAGAATTTGAAAGAGCTAATGCGTTACAGATTTTTGACGCGTCTGTTCACTGACAAAGAGATCGGACTAAGCTCAATCAATGCCGTGTATCAGCAACTCTCCAAAGTTCCTCGCATCAGGAACAATGATCAGTTCTGGCTACAATTCGCTATGGCTCGAATGGAAGTGGGTGATCTCGACGGTGCTGAGGGTTACCTAAGTACAGCGCTTGGTCTTGCTGGGAAGAAAGGTGAGGAATATTCCAAACGCCAGATATTGGATCAGCAAGCACGTCTGATATTTAGAAAAGCATCACAACCAAAGGCTAGGATTGTGAAATCCGACATTTTGCAGGCAATTCAGAATTTGAATGAGGTGCTTGCTGATAAAAAATCACTAGCAATTTATCCTTTGCGATCATCGAAGTATTTATTGAATTTTTTGGAGGAAAAGGCGGATAAACTGGACGCCTCTATGGTCGAAGCCCTATTGCAGGTTTGGGAGAGTATGGACAAGAGAATTTCTGGTGAGAGGATTGAGAAATCGAAGAAAGGTGAAACCGCTGTAATACGAAAGCAATTGCGCGAAATAAAGTTGATCCTCAGCAGCCTGTAGTTATCACACCTCCAATATTGGCGGAGTTTTTGCTTTCGGGCATCCGCTTTCCTGCAAGCGATCCACGTCAGCTTTCTTAAAGAACTGATATTGATCGAGGTGCAGCTTTGCGGAATGCCCATCGCTGAACATCTCGTCGCAGTGAAAGCAGCGCCATTCCTTCGCTGCAGGTACCGGGGTCTGGACGCCACGGCAAGGGCGTGGCGTCCGCCGTCGGCCTGAAGGCCATCTATGCTATTCTTGCAGTCCGATGCAGTCGGGACATCGACGTGTGGGAGGCGCGCGAACTTGCGCATACGTTCGCACCAGATCGAATAGTCCTGTGCGGACATAAATCGTCGATTATTCCACTCGCATTCTTGTGCGAGCGCTTCGACTTGGCCGTCTGTCTCAATGGGCCATGTGCGGGCCAAGGATGTTTGTGTCGTCATTGAGCGTTCTCCTGATCCAGCTCTTTGAACTTGATCCGTTCCAGTGCTCCTTCGGCCGCATGAAGGTACTTCGCGGGGTCTGGCTGTCTGCCGCTTGCCATGGCTCCGCTGCCCGCCACAATCCACCCGACTTCCAGCAGTATGCCCGCCACCAGCGACGTAGCTTCATCGGGTTTCTGCCCGGCGTTGATGAACTCGTCGGATTGGTCAAAGGCCCATTGCTTGACCGTGTCGCGTAGCGTGGGGAAGATCCGACGAGAAGCGTCGGTGACCGAAAATTCATTGCTCATCACTTGTCCCTTTCGCGATAGAGCTTCAGCAGCTGCTCGCCGGCCTCGGCATCGATGCGATCGAGCTGGCGTAGCGCCCAATTCAGGCCCTCGGCGAATCCGCTGCGGCTGCCTTTGTGAAACTCGTCGATGTTGCGCTGGGCAGCCTTTCGCTCGCGATCGTCAATGATGGTCTTGACGGTAACGGTGAACGCACCGCGGGAATGCGGTTCCGCATTGTGGTAGGAGCTGTGGCCGGGTTCGCCTGAGACGGGGACAACTCGCCACCACTCATGTCGCACCACATCGACGTTGCCGAGACTGCGCGCTTCGGCGTTCACATAGCGTTGGTCGTAATAGTGGTCAGCGCCGGTATGCTGATTGACCGCCGACGCGAAGGCGTACCGCTCGAGATGACCTTTGGCCCAATACCCCATCAAGCCGCCGCCGTCGCAGCCCGTCTCGCGAAGGTCGATGATTTCGATCGAGGGGCGCGGAGCGCCAACGAACGATTTCAGGTGCTCTGCGGCGACGCGCACCGCGGCTTCGTCGGCGTCGCTCAGATCGGCCTTGCCAGGCAGGCTTCCATCAGTCTCGATCGTGAGGACCTGTTTACCATTAATTCGGACCTCGACGGCCCAATGAGGCTTATCAACTGTCACGGTCATTGCTGCATGCCCTTCTGCTCTCGCAACACACTCGGATGAAGGATTTCGCCATTCATCGCGCGGTATGTGAGTGACCCATTTTCATGATTGAGCGTGCCGTCGATAAACAGTTCGCTGCCGTTAGCTATGAAGCGGTCGGTTTGCTCCGGGTGGGCAGCCAGGACGGGAACGATCTGCCCGGCAAGCTCCATCGCAGGTTCTTCCGCTTGGAACCCCACAGCCGTTGTCACCTCAGCGACTCGACGAAGAAAAATGTTTACCGCGGGCGTACCGCTCTCAATCGCCTTGTTGCGCTGGGCGTAAGCGTCGGCAAGCATGTCCTCCGCCTCATAGGCTCGCTCTTTCCATGTGACGCGGCGCATGGCCGTCTTGCAGTTTGGCAAGGATCCGGTTGCTCGTCTCGAGCGGACACGCTGCCGTCATGAGCATTGAGGGTCCTCTGGTAGAGGCCGAACTTACACTTGTCGCAGACCCATTGGCCGGGGACGTATTGTTCTCGATCCAAGCGCTCAAGCTCGCGCAGTGCTGTGCCGGGCTTCAGGATGATCTTATCGAAGTTCCATTTTGTCTCACTCAAGCCCGTTCTCCTTTAAAAAGTCCTCGAGGCCGACCGGGGGTTCGTTGGGGGATGTGAAATATTGGGTGATGTCGCCGTTCAGCCGGTTCCAAGCGCTCTCGATACGATCGACGATGCGGTTCCAAGTGACAGGACCTGTCTGGCGCTTCTGCATAGCGCGATGAATCTTGCGCCAGCGAGCGTTGAGCTGCTTCCAACGGTGCCGCGTTCGCTCTGGCAGCGCCTTCCAGCATTTTCCGCAGATGATCCAGTCAGATCCGGGGTGTTTGTCCGGTGCCGCGGTGCGTCGGCATGTGGGGTTTATGCAGGGGATATGTTCGACCATGCCAGCGCTTCCTGTGACCCGCCTATGTGGAAATTCTTGTTCTCGCAGTAAGTCTTCCAAAGGTCGTTGGCGGTGCTTTCACCATCGTGGCATTTGACCCTGATGAGGCGAACGATACAGCGGCACTTCCTCTGGTTTCCCCCCTGAACACGGTTCAGGTATTCGAGGTAGGCGACGAAGTTCTGATATGCCGTGCGACGCGGACGGAAGCGGTAGTCAAGCTGGGGGCAGGTCATGAGAGCGCCTCTGGAAATTGCAGATATTCGTCGCCGTAGATTTTCCGGCCGGCAGTCTTCTTGCCGACGCGGACCATAGTGACGGTGCCGATGTTGGTGATTGAGAAGGGCTTGTCGTCGTTGCGCAAATCCAACGACGGGTAAGCCTCAACAGGCTTTGCAAGGTCCAACAAGCGCGCGACGTCGTGCGGCACCCACTCGCCCCATTGCTTGAAGAGGAGCGGTACCGGCTTGCGGGGGTGCTGACGCAGCGTGCATGCGTTTTTGATGTCGTCGAGCCATTCCGGGTGCATCGGTCTGGCCTTGGTGCCGCTCTCGCCGCCGACAATCACCCAATCGATATGATCCAGCCATTCCGCCTTCAGCCGCACGCGCCCGAGAAGAGGCTCGAGGCTCAGGCCGATCCACGGTAGGCCAAGACGATTCTTAAAGTCGATGAGGCGAGGAATGTCTCGATCGGCTTCGCGCTGGTTGGTGATGGAGAACATGAGGCCGATGTGTTTCGGCCATGCGTCCAGCCAGGCAGGCGGCACCATTTTAGGTACATTTGCCCCGCGCTTCGTCAGCAGAATGATCTTCACCCAGCGAGCTTCCTTCGCCTCGGCGAACAGCTCGGCCCGCCAGTCGTCGGAAACCTCGTTATCGAAGGTGTCTGACATCGACTGCATGAACACGCGGATGGAGCGGTTGTGTTCGTTGAAGAAGGTGAGGGCGGATCTGCGGTTCAGCATGCGCAGCAGCGAGACCGCGCCTTTGATCTTCCGACGAGGCGCGTTCGGTCCCCACTCGCCGGTGCCGCGGAAAGCGTTCAGGGTTTCGGCATAGCAATGATCGCAGCCGGGAGAGACCTTGGTGCAGCCCCACCAGAAGTTCACCGTGGCGTCGCACCACTCGATCGCGGAGGTTTCAGCCATGGGGCTGCTCCTTATTCGGGCTGGCAACGACGATGCCTTTGGTCGCTCCGCAGTTTGGGCACGCAGCGCGTTTGGCAAGCGCTGCTGCCTTACCCAACTCCATAGGGAGCTTCGCGACGAGGAAAACGTGGCCGCTGGGGCATTTTCCGTAAAGACGGTTTTCAGCCATGGGACTGCCCCACGATCTCGTCGTAACGATTGATAAACGCGAGAGCTGCACTGTCGGGAGACCATGGGATGATTTCGAAGCAGTAAGGATCGACGCCCTTGCCGATGCTCCAGTCTTCACCATTCCAAGGCAACAGATCGCGGCGTTCTGTCGCGAGCATACGAACGTCCGCTTTCTTGATCTCCAGCGGGTCGGTGATCGTGACGCCGAAACGCTTTAAGATGGCAGCTTCGCACCGCTTCTCGATCGCTTTGTAATCCGGAATCATCGATTTGAGCGGCGCGGTCATGTCGCCACACACGGCTTCTCCCACCTCGTGCATCAATGCCTCGAGGGCGAGGTGTGGCGGCACAACGTGGCTCATCCGGACGCAATGCTCTGCAACTGAATAGAACACCCTGCGCTTGAGGCGCTTGCTGTAGCACTGACCAGAGCACCGCCCTTCGAAGGCGAGACCGTAAGCAACGTCCTCGATCGTGATGGAGCTGCTCTCCGGATCCTCAAAATCGAAGTACGTGCCAGAACCGAGAAGGATGGTAGGGCCGACGGCTTTGCGAATGGTGCTTTCGTGGAGCTTCTGTATCTCGACTTCGCTCATGATCAATAGTCCCCATACTCGAGGGACGGATCGAGATCGTCCATGATGAGCTTGGAGCCGCAGGCGTAAGCCGAGAAGATCATCTTCTGGTAGGATCTGTACGGCGCTACGCCTACGACCTTCGTCACATCGCGGCGGTTCACGGTCAGGCTTGAAATCTTACCATCAGGGTCGACATAGAACTGAGTGTCGCACTCGTATCTCTTCTTGATGCCGCTGTCGTGATCGAGACCGACATGGTAGGCGCCGTCGATGTACTCACTTCCCTCGACGATGATGGAGACAGAGCCCCAGCTCTTGCTTTCCTTGGCGTCTTCGATGACGGATTCGACGACCTGCGAGAATTTCAGCTCTTTTGGCGAGATCTTCAGCAGCTCGTCCATATCAGCGGCAAGCTTCTTGTTGAGCAGTTCGCTTACATTTGCTTCCAGCCTATCGCGAAGCAATGCCATGACCATGACGCCATAGGCGGGGATGTCGAGCCTGCCCCCAACTTGGAGCGCTCCGCTGACCGCTTCCGTTATCTGCTTCTTGAGGTTGCCCCCGTATCGAAACTCGTCATCCACCGCACCTTGGATCACTTCGTCGAGTTTCTTGTCGATCAGCTGACGGATGTGGTCTTCCGACGTCTTCGCCGCGACCTGCGCCAGAACGTATTCTTGCAGGTTTGCCGGTGCCGTTTCAGTCATGTTTGGTCCTCGGATAAAGAGAAAAGGGAAGGGGCGCGGGCAGCACCCACAGGTGATACATGTCAGCGGCATCGATGATTTCGGCTTGTGGTGGGTAGACCTCGACCGCCGTGGCATCGGGACCGGCCAGCTCGTCCTTGATGCGTTGCATCTCGGTCCATGTCGGTCGGACGCCGGAAAGCGCCGTAATGCCGAGGTGGCGTGTGCCATCTGGTAGGGTCCGATCGAGGACGCTAAACACGCCGTTGCGGTGCGCCGTGGTGAACTCGGCGCTCCATCCATGAGTAGAGACGCTGCCGCGGGGAAACGTTACGGTTTCCCATGCCTTCCACTTGCCGGATCTGCGGGCGATCGCTTCATCGCGCAGGATCAGGCGACGGTTGCGGCGGGGCAGGGTGTCGAAGTGGGCTTGTGCCTTCATGCCGCCACCTGGTCGATGTTGGCGTTGACGGTGACGAACGTGTAGGCGATGATCCATGGGTTCTTTTCCCAAGGCGTCTTCACGTTGATGCCGTCCCAAAGCCATTCGAACACTTGCCGAGGGTTGTGCGAGGCGAGGCCGAAATACTGATCGCCCTGATCCACGACGTAGCGTCCGGTGGCGCGGAGCTTCTGCAAGCCTTCCGCTATGGCGTCGTCAGCGCTGATGTCTTGAAGGCGCTCTATCCGAACGTCCTTCACTTCCAACGTCATGCGCGAGTGCTTCCGGAACATGAAGCGCCCCGTGCGGCGGTGCCACGCCGGCTTATACGGGTCAGCGTTGTGCATGCCCTTGCGGAAGATCAAGGGTGTCTCGAACACGACGTCTGCCGAGTCCTCGACGAAGTGCCATTTCTGCTTTCCAAGAGGCGTCTTGGCGTCGCCCTTCGGCTCCCAATGTCCGTAGCGATAGTGGCTCTCGCAGACATAGAAGCGATCGCCTTTGACCGCGGGAACGCGCACGGTGAACCATTCCGCCGACGGCACCTCATTTGGGGTGAAGCCGTAGAGCGGCGCGTCGTACCAGCAGTGCCGGTCATAGCCCTCGGGAGGCTGTTGCGGCAGCAGGCGACGCGTCTGGGTCTTGCGGCCCGCCAGCAGGGCGGTGACCATTGAGCGGCTGAAAAGGATGGGGCGGCTATTCATAGACGACCACCATCTTGTCATCAGGCTTGCCGCCCGCAGCGATATGCTCGTCGAACCAAGCTTTCAGCGCTTCCGGATTCGAGGGGCTTTCATCGTCGGAATTGACGAACATTTCCGGGTTGTCGATGAGGTCCTGATAAGCGGGTGCGCACTGAAGGCACAGAGGCGTGACAGCAGCGTGATACCGGTCGCCGGGGAAGATTGGCGCAGCGCACTGCTCGCAAAGGATCGCGTCCTGCTTCTGGCACTCTTCGACCACGTTCTGGAAGGCCGTCTGTGCCTCAAGCCATTCCTGCTGGGTCGGCTCGAGCAGCTTGTAGCGCTTTTGGTCGAGCAGCTCGACGCGCTCATTGGCAGCCGCCCAGCGCTGTTTGAGATCGTCGTGGCTCAAGCCTCACCGCCTTCCGGTCCGTTCTCCGGCGCAGGCTCGTCGAGCAAGGTCACATCTTCGATAGCGACATTGACGCCGATGAGAACGGACCCAGCTTTGAGTGATACCGGACGATCTTCAAAATCATCAGGCAGGATGCAAACTTCTGCCTTCGACCGGATAAGGTCCTTTATCGTTCCCGCCGCGATCGCGACCTTCGGAGCGCTAACACGATCGCCGATCGAGAATGGCGTCTTCACGCCATGGTAGGTCACCCAAGCAGCCACGACATCTGCATGGGATCTGAAGAGATCAAGCTCAGAAAGGGTATCGACGAGTGAGGCGTTCGGTTCCCATCCATGCCGCTGCTCTAAATTGCGCGCGAAGATGTAGCCATTCATATCCATGCACTGGAGCAGAACGTTTTTCAGGTCCTTCTGACCAAATTGATCGTTCTCGTCAGCCCAATCTTTGACTCGAGGCAAGATGCGCTCGATCGCCTTTTCGCGCACGATCTGATCGTGGTACCTTGGACGTGGGGGGATAGCCACCGCTGGCATAGTATCGGTCATATCGTTCTCCATCAGACCTGTTCGGGAAACCCCGCCCCGAAAGGCGGAGAAACCAGAGCGGGTCAGCGTTTGCCGAGCCAGAGGGAAAGTTTGAGAAGCCCCAGCAGGCAGATGCAGATCAGGAAGTCGATGATTGGTCCTGTCAGCATCATCAGCAGGACAAGCGCGATCGCCGCCGTAACCACGATTGCTTCCGCCCGCTGCCGCACCCACGCTTTCGCCTGGGCGATCAATTGCCGTACTCCGCCTTGATGCCTTGCGCAGCGCGTGCCGCTGCCTGGACGAAGCCGGGAAGCGCCTTGGCGTCGATGCGGTCAGTGTTCACGAAGACAGCGGCGGGCCATGAAATCGTCTTGCGGGAGGCAAACCAGCCCGATTGCAGCGACTTCGGGTAAGTGCCCTTCGGGATGTCGCGATACTCATAGAGCGGATCGCCCTTGATATCGGTTGCATCGTCGAAGTCGCGATCGTTGGCGCCGGCTAGAATGACGGTATCGCCATAGGTCTGATCAGCTTCGGTGACGGTGCCGTTTCGCAGGCCTGCCGGGACGAGCATGCACGTTGCTTCGCCGCTCGACACCGCCGAGAGGGCGAGAACGCCACCCTCATTGCGAACCGGCACCTTCCCGTAGGAATCGTCCTCGGCAATGATGTTCTGCCAGATCAGCCAGGCGCCGCTGCCGGGCTCGCCGATCGCGACTGAGTATTTGGCCGGATCGTCGGGCAGGTCGGACAGATCATCGACGCCGGATTTCTTGCCGCACAGGACGTGCAGATATTCCCGGTGCAGCGTTGCGACCTGACGCAGCTTCTTCACCTTGGCCGGGGAAGAGCGACCGACATAGACCGGGCCGTCTGGCTGGCCGATCATGGCGTCGCAGGCCTCCGGGTTGGCCGGGTCGAGGTCGAGGACGCGCTCGAGGTTGTCGATCGTGCCTTCGGTCGGCACGTTGACCACACTGACGCTTTTCCCGGCCATCTTGGCGATGGCATCGCCCGCGGCGAAGTAAACACCGCTCTCGGATCCGGTGCAGAGGCGGATCGGTGCCGCCTTTGCCTCAGAACTGATCGCGATAACGGCTATTGCCGCCATTAAAAACAATGGCTTCATATGAAGTCCTCAAGTTGAAGGTTAAATTTCGTCGCTGACAGTTCGGTTGGCGACAAGTTCGATTACGGTAAGAAGCTTCCGACGGGCATCGCTGTCGCCGATCTTCAGCCACGCCTTGGCTAACTTCTGCCCGTCCGCACGCTGCATGAACTCAGTCAGCACGTCTTCGCCTTCGCCGCTGAACTTCGCGACGCCATGGCTTGGCGCGTTCTCGAAGAAGAAGGCCGGGGAAACCGACAGAACCTCGGCGATATGATGCAGTCGGCTTGCGCCGACGCGGTTCGTCCCTTTCTCGTATTTCTGGATTTGCTGGAAGGTGATCCCGAGCGCTTCCCCCAGCTTCTCCTGAGACAAGCCGATGGCGTTGCGACGGGTGCGGATGCGACCACCGACATAGACATCGACCGGGTTCGGTATTCTGGCGTGTTGCGCGATATCAAGCATTGCATTCTCCTTCTCGGGTTAAGCCCATCCGGGCGCGATAATCACGTTCCGCCTCAGCCATCATGGCGTCGTGGCGGGCGATGCTGTTGTGGATCTCGGCAATCTGGCGCTCAGTGCGCCGGCGCTCTGCCTCGCGGGACAAATGCCCAAGAGCGACGCCGATGGCGTACATCACGCCGGTGATGACGACGCCGCAGAGCATTGCCAGCGGCAAGGGAAGGTTGGTCGGATCATGCGGCACGCTCGATCTCCGGATATTCGATTTCAGGGCGAGAAAGCTTGCGGATGCGGCGCTTGTCGATGGTCTGCATCACGTGCATTACCGGGCCGCGCCGATGCTGCTGGTGGAACCGGTACCAGGCGAAATTGTCCTTGCTGTCGTGTTCGCTTGAGCTGAACCAGCGAACACGCCCGATAGGGACAATGTCGGAGCACATCGACATGAAGTGCGCGCTTTCGAGGTTGAAGGCGAAGTCGCTCTCGAGCAGCAGCCATGTCGGCGCGATCGAGATAAACCGGCGAAGCATCGCCTCGAGGAGCTTCCATGTGTAGGGCGGGTTGGTGATGATCGCATCGACGCGGTTGAGCAGCAGCCACGGATCAATAAGAGCATCAATGCCGAGCTGGATGTCGCCGCTATGAACGCAGGTCGGGCCGAAGCTCTCAATCCAGCGGATCAGGCGACCATTCGCGCAGCACGGTTCCGAGAACGTGCCCACACCTTGCAGGAAAGGCCGCAACGGTAATGCAGCCTCGTAAGGGGAGAGATAGCAATCGTGCTTGTTGCGGGCGAAGGAAGAGTGCTTGCTCACGTCAGAGCGCCCTTTCGCCATAGGTAGGCGCAACCAGCGCGCCGATGACGTGATCCACTTCCACATCACCAAATATGCCAACGCCGTGGAACAGTGCCGACATGCCTTCAGCGAGGTTTGGAGCAGGGAAGGCTAGCACAAAGCCGAGCAACGCGCCGCTTTCGTCCGGGTATAGCGCCCGCATGGCGCGGAACGCGATGTGCTTGACCGTATCCGGTGCCGGGGCGATGTCGGCCGCCGCGGCGAGAGCTGCCAGCCCCATGTCTTTGAGCGTCTTTTTCATGCCGCTACCCTCTTGGGTAGGACTTCGACATACTCGATCTCGCCGGGCTGGACGCGAACTGTTTCAGTGCTCCACCCGGTTTCGTGTGCCCAGAGGTCACAGGGCAGGTCAGCTGCATCGACAGGCATATGCCTTTGCGCCCGAAGCTTGCGGCTACGTCGATCAATGATGACCGTCCCCGGCGCAATCGCCGTGCGACGGTCGTGCAAAATCAGGACGGGGAGCTTTGCCTTCGTCATGCCGCCGCTCCGAAGACGACCTGCATCATCGCGATACGGTTCTGCAGGAGCAGATCGGCGATCATGTCAGTGTCGTACGTCGATTTCGGTGCGCGCTCCTGCCAGAGGATCACGTTGGCCTCCGCATCGCCTTCGGCTGCCGCATTCAGCAGGTCAAAGTCATCAGTGACGCGGGGTTCGTTCCGCCCGTGTGTTGTGCGGCCATCGTCGCAAATCATCGCACTGCCGCAGGTCGAGCAGGCGTCAGGATAGATGTTGAGCTGTTCCACGTTGCCGCAGTTGATGCAGGTCCATCTTCTCATCGCAGCACCTCAACGGTTCAGGGTGCTGTGGCACGTCGTGAACGACGCAGCCTTCGTGCAACGGGCATACCCGTCGTCGGTGATGCTGAAAAACAGGACGAGCGAAATCGTCCCCGCTATGGCAAGCAGGCTCCGCATATGTCTTCTCCATCGGTGAAATCAGGTTGCGGCGGAGCAACCTTCGATGGAGGCTAAAATATCCTCTATTGAGGATATGTCAATATATGTATTCTCTATAGAGGATAAATTACCCGCGGCAAGCAGGGTACAAGCCCAGCGGATCGCTGTTCACGTAAGACTCTGGGAAGGGGCATCCTTCCCGCTTCGCGCCATGAGGCAGCACCGGAGGGCGGGCAGGTAAGGGTGATTGACCCGTCAACTTGAAACGCTCGAGAAGCTCTTGTGGAAATACTTTCATATCGTCAGGCGGCGTATCCATGATCAGCGTGAGTGCCTCGGGGTCGATCCCGAGCGCAAGGAAATGACGGAGAACTGCCGAAGACATGCTCTGCGATATCTGTGTAGCCTGAGCGCTGTTGGGAGCTTCCCCCTCCGGCCAGTAAAATTGATGTGAGCCGAGCTGGCCTTTCTCGGAAACGACGCGTACTTCGCCGCCGATGAAAGCGAGGATGCAAGCAGACAAGCATCGAGAGCCGTTGGGGACAATTGTCGCGGCATTACTGCGCCTGATATCCCTGCCCATTTCCATGGCTTCAGTAACGGAACCACCTAAAGAGTTGAAAACAACGACGGTTGTTTTGCCAGGGCTTGCGAGTAGCTTTCGCAGCGTCTGCGCATCTCCGCCGTTGATCGTGCCACTGGCGCTGACGAAACGCTGGGAAGAAGAGGTTTCACCGACCTTCCAATCGAGTGAAAGGGCCGTCTGTGGAAGGCTTTGCAACAGAAGAAGGGTGGTGAGTACAATCCTTGGTAGCTTAATCATGTGTTAATAGTCACCCCTTCGCTACTTGTCTTTGTTCCCTCTATGTTCCATGATCTTCTAAGGTTGAGGGATGGATTGTTTATGCGCGTATCCATGTTGGTTGAGACATTGAATTCGCTTACGGATGAAGAAAAAAGGGCATGCCTTTTGAAGTTTACGAGCGAGAATTTCGAAGGATCTTCAAAATCCCTTCGCGAGTGTCAGGAGAGCCCTCGATCAGCGCCAATATCTCTGCCGTCTCGGGAGACATCTCGATCCCGTAGACGACTTCGGCCAACGTCACGTTGAGGACTTTGCAGACAGCGATCAGGTTGTCCACAGTCGGGTCTTTGCCCTCCTTGAGAATCGAGTGCACATAGCCCTGGCCCTTACCAGCAGCTAACGACACCTCACGCGCAGACATGCCGCGCCGTTCCATAGCGTCGCGAAGACGCGATCTCCAATCCGCATTACCCATACGGCGACTATCCTCTATTTCGGATATTTTCGCACGTCCTTCATAGCGAGCGGTTGACGTGTCCTCTATAGAGGATATATTGCTTTCATCATGACTGAACAAAGCGCCGATCTCCTCTCGAAAATTGATAAGTTCCTTTCCGATACCGGCATGGGGGCGTCGTACTTCGGCAAGCGCGCCGTTGGTAACTCCGAGCTGGTCGGTCGCTTGCGTAGCGGCGGGCAGGTCTATCTCGACACCGGCGCGAAGGTCGACGAGTTCATCGAGAGAGAACGGAAGCGCCGCAATGTCCCAGAACAGACTTCTGAAAAGGAGGTAGCGCTGTGACATGTGTGACCGGCGACGACCTCCCAGAGCTGTTCCAGCAGAAGCACGATGATCTCGTGCGCGAGCTGAGCGCCCGCGCAATTGCTGACTGCATCGTGCCGGTGCCGCTGGAACACGCGAACCGCTTTTGGCCTGCGTCCGACATGGACGCCTTGGCCCAGCACGAACTCGAAGGCCGCTGCCGCCATCATCCACACCGCGTGTTCGACCGGAACCGCTATGCAAAGTCGGAGACGCACCCATGACCGTCATCCCGTTCCCATCCTCGCTAGCACTCCCGCCGAGTGTTGGCCGTGGTCCCGAGGCATCAGGTAGTGCGTCCGCCTCGGGCAATTCCCTCCTTTCACAGTTCCTGCGGAACATACGACAGGCCATGATCGCGGTTTCTGTCCGCAACAACCCTTGCCGCCTGATTGCCCTGTCGTCGCTCCGCACCGCCTCTACCCCTCTTGATCAGGTCGTCTTCGGTTTCGCCGAAGAAGAACCTCTACGTTTCGACATTGCATCGAAACGTAGCGGCGGTTCCGCAGGAAAAATCCCGCAGATATGCGGGTATGGCCCCGCAACGCAGTTCGACGTTGAAGGCCTTATAGCCTGGCTCAGACGCACGTTCCCTCGAGCCACGACGCATCACGTCGAGGCAAAGACGGGCATTCCCGCAGCCAGCGTTGAGAATTGGCTGCACCGGCGCTCTCAGCCGTCGGTGCATCATTTTTCCCTTCTGATTTCTGTCTTCGGCCCATCACTCCTGGAATCGTGTTTCGAAACGCCTCCGGTCTGGGTGAGTGACGCCGTGACGTTGGAACGTCGCCGAGAAATCGACGACCAGATAATGCGCCTTCAGCGTGAGCGCGCCAAATTTGGCGAGGTCGCGTGATGGCAGGGCAATCGACTTCAGTCAGTTCATTGATCCGCGAAGCGGAAGAACGTCAGCTGCAGGAGGTGGTGGCAGGGGCTCGCACACCATCCCTCAGTGTAGAGCAGATCCGGCAACGGCTGGACGAAATGATCCGAAGCAAGAGCGGCTGGATACAGCGCTTTTCTGAGGGTCGTAGCAAACGTCCCGATCATGAGATCGTCAAGGCACGCGCTCAACTCGCCGCACTGGTGCAGGCCAAAGACCTTCTCAAGGGGGACCAAAATGCACCAGACCGCGGAGGATGACCGGCAAAAGGTCAGCTACCACGCCGTTGCGCGTTACGTGCAACGCATACTGCTCATTGATCTGACACAGGAGTTCACGACCGAGAAAGCGAAGGCTCAGGCCTTTGCGGAGGCGGCTGGGATAACTGTGGCCGACATCAGGAGCCTTATTTGGACGAAGGGCATGGCTGCCGCGTCTGCCCTCGGACTTGAGACTTTCGGAAACCGTGATTTCTCGGCCCGGATAGCTCAGCCCGAAGGTGTCGTCGTGACGGTCTATCTGCCAAGGCCAAGGCCGTTTGGCAGGCTCAGGATCCTTTCAGAAACAGAGCTGAAGCACAGGACGAGCCGCATCGCTCGCCGTGAAAAAGCACGTCTCGCAACAAGGCAAAGTCTCGAAGAGGTCGAACAGTGACGAACACCGTAACACTCACGCTTGAGAAGGGGCACGCCCCGATATTGAAGGACGCGGCGCGGCGATTGACCGCCGATGCAATGGGTAAGGCCCACAAGCCACGTGATCCTCTTCAGACAGAGGCATTCGACCGTGACGAGACCGGAGAGACGACGGTTGAAACTGTCGCGGCTGCCGAGCTGCGCCAGATCATTGAGCGCGTCGAGCGTCTGGAAGAAGAGAAGTCCGCCATCAGCGACGACATCAAGGACGTGATGGGTGAGGCGAAGGGCCGGGGCTACGACACGAAAGCCATCCGCACCATCATCCGCATCCGCAAGAAGGATGCCAATGAGCGCATCGAGGAGGAGACCATTCTCCAAACCTACATGGCCGCGCTGGGTATGGAGTGAGCCATGCCAGCCCATTGGACCGATATGACATCCGCCGAGCGATGCGTTGCCATCGTCGAGATTTACCCCTCAACCAAGGGGACTGGCAGGACGATCGCTGAAGCTCTCACTGCCCGGTTCAACGTGCAGATTACGCGCAGCTCTGTGATCTCGATGTACGCCCGTCATGCCGAAAAGCTGAAGACGGTTCCCCTGACAGGGCCATCAAAGGCAGCAGCTGGCAGCGTTCCAGTCAAAGCCAAACCCGCTGAAAAGAAGATACGACGGCCTTCGGCGCTGATGGTCGCCAGCGGCATGCAGTTCATCACGCCAAAGCCCAAGCCGGCGCCCAAGCGTGTTGATCAATCTGTGCCTGTTCGCCGTGCGGTCCAGTCAGAGGCTCCTGAGTTCGCTTCGTTGCTGGTGACGGCGCCGGTGCCGAAGAACCGAGAGCTTTACCAGCTCGAGCGGTGCGACTGCCGTTGGCCGGTCAGCGGCGACAGGGAGAATACGCTCTTCTGCGCGCATGCGACGCGGCTCGAGTCTCCTTACTGCGATTACCACGCGAATTTGTCCGTCGGCCTTGGTTCAAGGGCAGAGCGATCAGCTGTGCCAGCGAGGTTGATGCGATGAATGCACCTCTGCGCTCAAATTTCTTCGACCTCGACAATCGTATGACCGTCGTGTTGTTCGCCGGCATGGGTGGTGGCTGTGACGGACTGGAGCAAGCCGGTTTTCACGTTCACCTCGCCATCAACCATGACAAGATCGCCGTGGCGGTCCACGAAAAGCGGCACCCACACACGCGGCACCTTCGTTGCGATGTCTTCGAGGTGTGCCCGAAGGAAGCGACGAAGGGCAGGGGTGTTCGCATTCTGCACGCCTCACCCGACTGCACGCACTTCAGCGTTGCCAAAGGCGGCAAGCCGGTCTCGAAGCGTCGGCGGTCTCTGGCTTGGGTTGTCTGCCGTTGGGCCGGTACCGTTCGCCCCGAAATCATCACGCTCGAGAACGTGAAGGAAATTCAGTCGTGGGGCCCGCTGATCGCAAAGCGCTGCGCAACGACAGGACGCGTGATGAAGCTTGACGGCACCGTAGCGGCGCGTGGCGAACGCGTCCCGGTTCAGCAGCAATGGCTTATTCCTGATCCACGCCACAAGGGGCGGATATGGAAGGCCTGGCTGAAACACATGGCTGGCCTGCGCTATAACTTCGAAGGGCGAGAGCTGGTGTGCGCCGACTTCGGCATTCACACCATCCGCACACGGTTTTTTGGAGTAGCGAAAGCCGACGGCTCACCGATCGCATGGCCGGAGCGGACCCATGCACCTCGCAAGTTGGCGAAGAAGCTTGGCCTAAAGCCGTGGCGCGGTGTCCATGAAGTAATCGATTGGACGCTGCCGGTAAAATCCATCTTCGGGCGCAAGAAGGATCTTGCAGAAGCGACCTTGCGGCGGACCGCCCGCGGCGTCATGCGTTACGTCGTCAACGCTGCAAAGCCGTTCATCGTGCCGATCACTCATTCCGGCAATAACGACCGGGTCCACTCGATCGACGAACCGCTGCGCACCATCACGACCGCGCACCGCGGTGAGTTGAGCGTGATGGTGCCATCCGTTACCAAGTTCCGCACAGGATCGGTGGGTAGCGACATTCTCGATCCTCTGCCTACGTTCACCGCCAACAGCTATCACAAGCGGCCGGGCGGCGCGGTGCCCTTGGGTATCGTGTCAGCCACGATGATCCAGTCGGGCTATGGCGAAAGGGAAGGGCAAAATCCCCGCGTTGTTGACATCAATGACCCTGTGCCGACGCAGGTGTCGGGAGGTGCCAAGCACGCTGTCATCGCGGCGAGCCTACAGCGCCAGTTCGGTCAAAGCACCGGTGCCGATGTAAAAGAGCCGCTGCCGGTATTCACGCCGGACGGGCAAGGTAAAACCGCGCTCGTCGCTGCCGCTATCCAAGCATACTACGGTGGAGAGCAAGGCCTCCGACGAGGCGGGGATGTTGAGGAGCCGCTTCAAACCTTTGTCACGGAACCTCGCCACGCCGTGGTTTCGGCCTTCCTCGCTCAGCATAACGACGGCCCGCGCGCCGGCGCCAATGTGCGGTCGGCGGAAGAGCCTGCATCGACGATCACGACCAGCGGTTCGCAACAGGGCGTCGTCGCTGCTTCCATGCTGGCGCTCCGCGGCACGAACAAGGATGGCCGTGACATCGAAGAGCCAAGCGCAACCATCACCGCGGGCGGGAACCATGCCGGGTTAATCCTCGGATTCCTGCAGGCCTACTACTCTGGCAGCGGCGGGTATGAGCAAACGCTTGGCGACCCTATCGGCGCTTTGACGCAAAAGGCGCGGCATGGCCTCGTCGTGGTCAAAGTCAAAGGCACTGAATACGTGCTCACCGACATCGCAATGCGCATGCTCGAGCCAGAAGAAGGCGCGGCGTCTCACGGTTTCCCGCCGGGATCACTGCCAGACACAATCATGCTGGACGGAATCGAGAAGCGCCTCACCAAGACGCAGAAGTACGAGCTCGTCGGCAACAGCGTGCCGCCGAAGATGATCAGACTTTTAGCAGAGCACAATGCGCGCCACGCTTTTGCGGAGGCAGCGGAGTGAGCAGCAAGCCCGCAAACATTTTTCGGAAGGCGAAGAAGCGCACGACGATGGCGCGCCGAAACGCCAAGCGAGACGCCTCAGAGCCAGAGATCGTTAAAGCCCTCGAAGCCCTCGGCATGTCCGTTTTCCTGTTGCATGAGCCTACCGATGCACTCGTCGGCTTTCGTGGCATCACACATGTCGTCGAGTTTAAGTCCGGCCGCACTGGCTATGGCAAGGGGCTTAACGAAAATCAGCAGGCCTTCGCCAACGAATGGCGAGGCTCTGCCGTGGTCACTCTCCACAGCCGCGACGAGGCCATCGCCTGGGCGCAGCAGGTCAGTAGGGGGCAGCCATGTCCCACAGGTTAGAGCAAGCGGTTGCCGAGCTGGTGAAGCATGAGATCGAGCAGTTTGCCGCGTGGTGCGCAAAGGAGTGGATCATCACGGCGGAAGTGTTCGACCGCGAGAACGTCGTCGACATGAAGCCTGAGGGCTATCGTGATGGCTACAATACAGCCTTGGAAGGTCTGCCGCTTGCGCTCGAGCACTATCTGGAGAGCAAGCTATGACGCGCTCCCTTGACGAACAGGAAATCCGGAATGCTGTCGTCGCGCGCCTGCGCGAGCTTCTGCCTGGCTATCGTATCGTTCACGAGCTGAATGTTGCGGGGCAGGGGTCGAACCGGATCGACGTCGCCGCGATCGGTGCCGAGCATATCGTCGGCGTGGAAATCAAATCGCGCAAGGACGTGCTCAAGCGATTGGATGAGCAGTGGGTGGCCTTCAACAAGGTGTGCCACTTCGTCGTCGTCGCGGCGCACGAGAAGCATTTTGCAGGGTTCCGGGAGAAGTATTGGACCGAAGACAGACCGTCGGTACCTCAGCTTAACCATCCACTCTTCTTCAGCAAGTGGAACCATGACAAACACATCTGGCGGTATCCCAAGCCGCCCGAGAGCGAGTGGTCAAAATACCGGCCAGACGGCACGAGCTGGTCATTCGACCGCTTGCGGCAGTTCGACCGAATTCCCCACGCGACAAAATTCCTTGAAATGCTTTGGGCAGCCGAGCTGCAGGCCGAGTGCCGCAGGCACCACGTCTCATGCACGTCACGCTCTACGCGCCCCGACATGATCCGCGCTCTAGCCTGGAACCTCACAGGCAAGGAAGTCACGCACGCTGTTTGCCGCCAGCTGCGCCAGCGATCGTTCGCTGAAGCCGACGCACCAATCTATCCCGATCATCCGGTACCGGCGCCACAGCCGGTTCAGGAGCCGCTTTCTCTGCCATTTGAAGGGACGCCAGCATGAGCCGCCGTACCATGCCCTATCACCGCCGCTACCACGGCGACGCACTGCAAGGATATCGCAAGCTCACACTGGAGCAGCGTGGCGCGTACACGACGATCCTCGACCTCATCTATGACGAAGGCGGCCCAATCGATCGCAACGAGCGCTGGCTCGCCGGTGAGCTGAATTGCTCTCTCCGCAAGGCCAAGGTTCTCCTCGATGAGTTGATCCAGTTGCGCAAAATCTACGTCACCGTTGGTGGAAAACTGAGCAACCACCGGGCTGAGAGTGAGATGGAAAATTCGCTGAAAATCTCGCGAAAACGCGCTGAAAACGGATCGAAACGCAAAGATAATTCGAGTGATAAGCCGAAATCATCCAACAAATTCAATGATCCGGTCAAGCAATTGCTTAACAATTGCGCTGTAATACCAGTACCAGAGCCATATAAGAATAATAATAGCTCTTCGGAGTATGAGGATAGGCGGGCAAGGAGGGAACAGGTTCTTGCCGTTGCCGATGATCCTCCGCCGATCGCAGCATCGCATCGACTGATCAGCAGCCTGGACGGTAGAACCGGATCGGGTGCAGCCGCAGCTCAAGCCGCTCGTCGAGCGAGGTCGGGAGGGCGTTCGTGGTGAGCAAGAAGCCATCGAAGGCTGATGAGGTTTTGTCACCCCTAAAGCGGAAATCCGGCAATCGCGGGTCGTCGTCGAAGGCTGGTGGCAAGGTTGCAAAGCCGAAGGTGCGGAAAGCTGCGGTTGAGAAGGATGCCGAGCCCAAGCCGGTGAAGTACGACAAGCGATTCATCGGTCTGGCCCGGACGATGTTCCTCGCCAAGGTCTCCGACGAGGAAATCGCCGGCATCATCGGCATCGACGTCGAGGAGCTGGAGTGGTGGAAGGAAGAGCACCCCGAGTTCGGCAACGCGTTCCGGCCAGACCCGCGCAATTACGGCGGCAGGCCTACGGTCTGGGAAGATCGGAACATCACGATCGCTCAGTCTCTCGCCAGCCTCGGCGCCACGGACCTCGAGATCGCGCAGGCCTTCGAGGTCAGCATCCGCACGATCCACCGTTGGAAGCTGGAGTACCCGGAATTTCGCGAGGCACTCGAGCTGGGCAAAGACGCAGCCGACAAGCGCGTCGAGACCAGCCTCTTCCAGCGTGCCACCGGCTATTCGTTCGATAGCGAGAAGATCGTCGTCATCGAGGGCGAGGCGCAGCGCGTCGAGATCATCGAGCATGTCCCGCCAGACACCAAGGCCGCGATGTGGTGGCTGCAGAACCGTAAGCCTGACGCGTGGCGCGCCGTCCAGCACATCAAGCACGATGTCGAGAAAGATAGCCCGCTTGGATCGTTCCTGAAGAAGGTCGGCGGCGGAACGTTCATGCCCGTCGAGGAGGATGCCACCACGCCAAATGCGTTCTCGCCCGTCGAAGAAGATGAGGCGTAATGTACGAGCATCTTGCCGGTCTTACTGAAGACCAGTTCCTCGAGAACCTGAAAGACCCAAACTGGCGCATCCGCAACCTCTATTACATCCTCGACAAGTTTCACCAGACCGTCGTGTTCAAGCCCAATGAGGCTCAGGACAAGTTCTTGAAGCGCATATGGCACAGGAACATCGTGCCGAAGGCCCGCCAGCGCGGGTTCTCTACCGTCATTCAGCTGCTGATCCTTGACGCGTGCCTGTTCAATGCGAACCAACGTGCCGCCATCATCGCTCAGGATCAGTTCACCGCTGGCAAGATCATGCGCAACAAGATCGAGTTTGCGTATGAGCGGCTGCCAGACTTCATCCGCCGCGACGTGAGCATCGTGACTGACAACGTCGCTGAGAAGATCTTCAGCAACGGTTCGTCGATACAGGTGTCCACGTCTGCGCGTGGTGACACGCTCAATTGGCTCCACGTGTCAGAGTTTGGCATCATCTGCTTCGAGTCGCCGCAGAAGGCCGAGAAGATCGTAACCGGCGCGCTCGCGGCAGCCGGGCAGGGCATCACCTTCATCGAAAGCACGGCGAAAGGCAGGGACGGCGCGTACTACAAGATGGTTATGGAGGCGAAAGCCAATGCCGATTCCGGCAAGCGCCTCTCTCGCCTGCAATACCGCCTACACTTCGCGTCGTGGTGGGATGCTGACGAGTATGAGGTTGACCCGACCGGCATCACCATCTCTGCGAAGGACGAGAAGTATTTCGACGAGCTCGAGCGCGAGATTGGCCGCGAAATATCGCTGCGCAAGCGCGCTTGGTATGTCGCGACCAGGCTGAACGACTATTCCGACGAAGACGAGATGATGTGGCAGGAATACCCATCAACCGTCGAAGAGGCGTTTAAGGTTTCCACCGCCGGCGTGATCCTCGCCAAGCAGCTCACCAGAGCGAGAAGCGAAGGGCGCATCACGCGCGTTCCTTGGCGGCCGAACTTGCCCGTCAACACCTTCTGGGACTTGGGTGTGGATGACGATATCGCCATCTGGTTCCACCAGTCCGTCGGCATGATGGACCACTGGATCAATTACTTCGAGTGCAGCAGCGAGCCCTACAGCTACGTCATCGCCGAGATGCAGAAGCACGGCTATGTCTGGGGGCATCACTTCCTGCCGCACGACGGCGATCAGCGTCGGCCAGGTGCTATCATCATCGAAACGCCGCGGCAGATGCTCGAGGGCCTCGGCCTCAAGAACGTCCACATCGTTCCGCGAACCACTGACCTGATGGCGATCGGCATGCCCGCACTGAAGGATGACATGGTCAACTATGTCATCGACGAGCAGAACTGCGCAAAGGGCATCCTGCACCTCGATAACTACCGGAAGTCTTGGAACACCAACATGGGCGTGTGGTCCGAGACGCCGGCGAAGAACGGCCACCAGCACGCCGCCGATGCGCTGCGCCAGAAGGCGCAATACCGCGACGAGGTCGCGCGTCTGTGCGGCACAGTCACAGCTTCCTCCTCCTCATCGCGTCGTCGAGCGCGTGACCCCATGACCCTCTGAAAGGCATCGAAATGGCAGCAGATTTGGACCTCAATAAGCGTCTCTGGACTTTCCGAAAAGACGGCCTTATGGCTATCGGTACTTGGATACGGATGGATGATCGATTCCGCCCGTGTATGGTTCTTATTCCAGCGGACAGGGAATATGACGACAGGCTGACGCCGTGCGTGGTCACTATGGACCGAGCATGGATCTGGTCAGAGGAAGTCGGCGACCCTGCCCAAGCCGCACATGCGGCATTCCAGTTCGCAAACACCCTTGGCCTCTCCACAGACCGTCGCACCGTGATCCGGCTGGCAATGTTCATTGCCGACCACTTGGGCGACCTCCTGTCTATCCCCCCTTACACGTCAGATGATCAGCAGACCGTGGCCGAAGTCACCATGCGTGACCCCACCTCCGGGCGCACGATCGAAGCCGAAGTAAGGGAATAGAATGTTTTCACTCGACGCTGACGATGGATCGGTGCGGAAGAAGCGGTACGAATCGCCAATCCCGGCAGACACGCCAGCGTCGAAACGGCCACAGACGGGCAATGCGCTCGACAATAGCAAGAATACCCAGCTGCATAAGCGGCTCCTCGGTTTCTACACCCGAGAGCTGGACCGCCAGGCCGAGAACCGCCGCGACATGGCGGTCGATGCGGATTTCTACGACAACATCCAGTGGACTGAGCAGCAAGCGGCTGTCTTGCAAGAGCGCGGTCAGTCGCCACTCGTGTTCAACGTCACTGCCACCACGGTCGATTGGGTCATCGGTACCGAGAAGCGCGCTCGCACCGATTTCAAGGTGCTGCCCCGCCGTAAAGAGGATGGAAAGCCTGCGCAGCGAAAGTCCGAGCTGTTGAAGTATCTGAGCGACGTGAACCGCAGTGGCTTCCACGTCAGTCGCGGGTTCGAGGATGCTGCCAAGGTGGGCCTTGGCTGGATGGAAGACGGTTATCAGGGTGATGACGAGGGCGAACCTCTTTTCTCGCGCTACGAGTCTTGGCGCAACATGCTCTGGGACAGTGCAGCGACCGATTACGACCTGGACGATGCCCGCTATGTGATGCGCATGAAGTGGCTGGACCTTGATGTCGCCCAGGCAATCTTCCCCAAGCGAAAGTCGTTGCTTACCCGCTCCGTCGATGACGCAGACAACTTCGCGATGATCGACGCTTACGGCGACGAGGCGATGGACAGCCCGGAACTGGAAAATCAGGGAAGGGGCGAAGGCACGTACGTTTCCGACCGCGTGACGGGCTATCAGCGTAACCGCGTCAGAGTGATCGAGTGCTGGTTCAAGATGCCAGTCACGACCGAGAAGATTTCGGGCGGAACATTCGCTGGCGATCTCTACGACGACATGTCGCCCGGCCATCTCGCCGCAATCGAGGAAGGAGATGGTGAAGTCGTCAGGAAGGCGACCATGCGCATGTATGTCGCGCTCTTCACCACTGCTGGCATGCTCTGGCTCTCACCATCGCCATACCGGCACAATCGGTACCCGTTCACACCGATCTGGAACAAGCGCCGCGATCGCGACGGCATGCCTTACGGTCTGGTGCGCAACATCCGCGATATTCAGAGCGACATCAACAAGCGTGCATCCAAAGCGCTGCACATCCTCTCGACGAACAAAGTCATCATGGACAAGGGTGCCGTGGATGACATCGAGGAACTCCGAAACGAGATCGCCCAACCAGACGCTATCATCGAGGTGAACGCGAACAAGCAGTTCAAGTTTGACGTCGATCGAGAACTGAGCCAGTGGCACCTCGAGCTTATGTCCCGCAACATCCAGATGGTGCAGCAGGTCGGCGGCGTGACCGACGAGAACCTTGGGCGAAGCACAAACGCCGTATCTGGCATTGCCATTCAAGCCCGTCAGGAGCAGGGCGCGCTCGCAACAGCCAAGTTGTTCGACAATCACCGATTTGCTCAGCAAGTGCGCGGCGAGAAGATCCTCGCCAACATCGAGCAGTTCATGTCGGAAGAGAAGCAATTCCGCATCACGAACATGCGTGGCAATCCTGAATATGTGACCGTCAACGACGGCCTACCGGAAAACAACATCGTCCGGACGAAGGCAGACTACATCATCGACGAGCAGGACTGGCGCGCCACGGTGCGTCAGGCGCAGGTCGCAGAGCTGCTCGACCTCCTCGGAAAGCTTGCGCCGGTTAATCCCCAAATCGCAATCGTGCTCCTCGACCTGGTCGTCGAGGCGATGGACATCCCGCAGCGCGAGGAGATCGTGAAGCGCATCCGGCAGGTCACGAACATGAAGGATCCTGATGCCGAAGATCAGCCACCGACACCGGAAGAGCAAGCACAGGCGCAAGCCGCCGCGCAGCAACAACAGCTCGCGCTCGAGACGGCCATGGCGCAGCTGCGCAAGATCCAGTCTGAGGCGTTACGCAACGAAGCGCATGCCTCAGACATCAAGGCGAAGATGGTTGCTGCCAATGTCGGCGCGCAAAAGTCAGCGCTCGACGCGGCAAGCGCGGTCATAGTGGCGCCGGGCATAGCCGACATCGGCGACGTCATCTTGCACGAATCCGGTTTCGTCTCTCGCTCTCAGGGCGAGAGGGACATGCAGCAGGCCGCGCTCGAGGCGCAGGCAGCGCAGCAGCAGCAAGCAGCTCAACAACCACCACAACAGCAACAGCAGGACGCCATGGCTATCGGCCTTGGCGCATAAGGAGCTTTCCCATGGTTGGCAAACCAAATGCCGCAGAACTGGACATGCTTACTGACGAAGAGCGCGAAGGCTTGCTCGACGAAGACACCATCGACGAAGGTCTTGAAGAAGAGGGCGACGGTGAGGGCGATGCTAACGCAGATGCCGCCGCTGGCGCCGACAAGGGTCAGGACAAAGGCGCTGACGCCGACGCTGATGTTGATGCTGACGGCGACGGCGATGGTGACGATGACGATGACACCGGTGCTGACGCTGCCAAAGCCGCAGCAGATACCGCAGTTGCTGAAGAGGCAGCTGCAGCTGTTGCACAACAAGATGGCCAGCAGCAGGACGTGACGCAGGAACAGCAGGAACGTGCGCCGTCGTGGCGCATCGATCCAGCGGTACCGGAGAAGATCAAGACGCTGGACGCGCAGCGCGACGAGATTATTGCCAAGTTCGACGACGGTGAAATGACCGGCGCTGAGATGCGTGCCCAGCTCAAGCCGCTCGAAACCGAAATGGAGCAGCTTAAGACGCGCGTGATGGCGGCCGACATCGCGAAGACGAACGCGATCGACCAATACCGCGACGTCACCGTCCCGAATTTCATGGCCGCGCATACCGAGTATCAGCCGGGCACGATCCTGCACACAATGCTCGACTCAGAGGTCCGCCGTCTCCAGCAGACAGCCACGAACCCGCTGAGCCCGAAGATCCTCGAGCAGGCGCACACGAATATCTCGTCGCAGGTCGAGAAAGCCTACGGCGTGAAGAAGACGGCCTCCAAACAGGAGACGCCGAAACCAAACCAAAGCGGCGCAGGCCGTCAGGTGCCACCGACGCTGGGGACCGTGCCAGCAGCTGATAGCAATGACGCAGACGACGGCGGCGAGTTCGCCTGGCTCGATCGTCTTGCGAACGAGAACATGGAAAAATACGAAACCGAACTCGCGAAACTCTCAGACGAGAAACGCGATCGATATCTGGCCGAATAGGAGCCTGAATGTTGCGACTTGCCGTGAAGCTGGGGGACGCGGTGCGGATCGAGGGCTTTGGCCTCATCCACGTCGAAGAGAAGTCGGGGCGCAGCGTTCGCCTCGGCTTCGAAACGGATCAAGGTCCGATCACGATTATCAAGCGGGAAGACACTGAGGCCGCACTCACGCGGCGTCAGCAGCACATGGTCTATTAAGGGGCCATCTGTTCCTGTCGCTTAGCAGCAGAGAAAGCTTGCCGGTGAATTATGTCACGGTTTCGCAGCTGGCTCTTTTTGCAGTCCGCAAATCGATTGTTCAAGTGCAGTCTTAGGATTGGCGCAGTCCAATACAAGCGGCTGCTTTAGAGTTATTATTGAAGTAGGGATCCCCGGAGCTCCTGGTCGTTGCGCTACCCCCGTGCCCAAGCCCTTTGCGTTAAGTTGAGCGGTGTAAACGTTCTTCAATTTTATTATGATGGTGTTGTCTCTAGTTCCCTCGCTACCCACCTCGTACGTGTTGTTGGCAGTCAGCGTGGCCGGCGCCAAGTACGCTGGTTTGATATCCGCAACATTTACAACGAGTTTGTTGCTATCTTTCGCTGACGCTGTCACCTTCAACGTCAACGTTACTTCGTCAACGATCAGTCCGTAATTCGCTTTGTTTTGTAAACCGACCTGTCTGAATTCTTGCAGTCCTTCGGCGACGCTTCGCATAGCTGCTTGGACGGATAGCTCGCTCGGTTTCGCAATATCGACAGGACGAGAGGATACGCATCCCGCCAGCAAAGCCGACGTGGCCAAAACAATAAACTTTAGCATGTATATTGCCCCCTATTGCAATCAGTGTAGCGAACCATAGAAAGCAGTTAGTATCAACGGGACGTGAGCGTTCATTTTTGGGCTAACTGATCGGTCAAGTTTACCTGCTGGGCTTTAATCTCGTCGGTGAAGCTGTTATCTAGTCTCACACCCTCACATGGCGCATGAGTGCCCTTCGCAAGGATATCGCGATGGCACTCCCTTCTGTTCACATCATTTGCGGCTTTGCAGGCGGCGACGGCAATCAGCCGACGTCGAAGCAAGCGCTTCTGCGGCTTCCTCAGTGGTCGGAGGAGCCCGCCGCCGGCGTGCCAACGACGAACGGCGCAGCAGATAACGGCGGTATGAAACCGATCCTCCGCATCACCAACACCGTCGATATCTTCCTGAGCGTTGGTAAGGTGCCGAATGCAGGAGCGAGCCCCCGTTTCGCTCTCCGCGCCTCTGACGCGCCGCACGACATTTACGTCGAGCCGGGCGATAAGGCTGCTTGGGTGGCCGCATAATGGTGGGGCTGCGCCGGTCTCTTCGTGCGAGCGTTTCAATGCCTATGGCTGTCAACTCGCTCGCTGTGGGCAGGTCTGGTGGGGCGGTGACACCGGTCGATCCCGATCGCTATATGTTCTTCGCCTCGCGCAATCGAATGCCTTCCGGCCCGCTCTACACGACGGTGGCAAACAACAACTATCTTGCGACGAAAATCAAAGTCGGATGCCCGGAGTATAAGACCAGAACTTTCCGCTTCCACTTTCCAGGGTTCGCTTCGACAGAGGGCGGAAACTCGCCACAGGAAACCATTGTTACCGGCACTGTAGGGACACCCGGCAATTCCGTCATCATTGATGAGTTCCTAATACGGTATAAAGAGCAATTCTATCCAGCTACCTTTAATGGTGGCAGTGCTGGCGCGATCATTGCCGACCAGACGAACGGCATTTGGACGGACCCGCTCACCATTCCGGGCGACGTGGATGCAGAAGCAGATCTTGAACTGTGGACGCTCTACCATGTTGCCACGGTAGGGGACAAAGTTTGGCCGGTCTATCGTGTCCAATATCATCGCGGTGAACGCGTCTGGGGCGGCGCAAGCCTCGCTGAAATCCAAGCCTTCAAAGCCACTCCTGACGCCGCGAGTACGATAGCTTTGACGAGTTCAGCGGGAGGCAGTGGATATGGGCAACAGTCGCAGTATCAGCACTACGGACCCGATTTCATGGTTGCCAAAGGTGATTGGGATGGGCGGCCTGTTGTTGTCGTTCTCACTGACAGTATTGGTGAGGCTCGCCAGGAATACGGGCCAAACGCCGATGCGCGCGGGAATATCGGCTGGCTTCGCAAGTGGCTGGACAAGAAGGGCGGAATCGGTCGCATACCTCATCTGGTGATAGGCATGCCGGGCGCCGCGGCTGTACGTGAACTTACAGGTAGCGGCTCGACAATCGCAACCCGCCGATGGGACATTCTCGACCAGATCACATCTTTCAATAGCGGAAAGAAACCATTTACCGCCGTCCTGAACCAGCTTGGCCAAAACGACACTACCACGCCTTATTCTACGTGGTGGAGCCGAATGACCGGCCTCGCCAGCCGTGTTCGCTCCCGTTACGCGGGCGTTCGTCTTGTCCATCTGGTGCCGCTTGGACGTGGGGCAAATAGCCAGGAATACAAAGATGTGGGCTCTATGGCCTATGCGACCAACAACGTTTGGCCTGCCGACACGACCGATTCGACGGGCAAATGGCGACTTCGAGATGATCTCATAGCTTTGAAAGATGGCGTGGCGGATGCCTGCATAGACACATTGTCAGCGTGGCAGGGTGCCGCGGGCGTGGCGAAGCACCCGACCTACGATGAATTGCCATGGTCAACGCTGAGTGAAGCGGCAGGGTTTGACGGGACGGCAACTTATCAGACGTTCAAGGTGATTGACGGATCGCTGTATCAGCCCGAGCAACAGTTGCGCGTCTATTCCGCCGACGGCGCAACATTGGTGGGTGCTGGTGGCACCATCGCATCGATTGCAGGAAATACAATCACGCTTCAGGCCGCCATTTCGCTCGTCTGCCCTGTTGGCGCACGCCTCTACCAGATCCCGGTGAACTATGGCGACGGGCTACACCCGATGCCAGTGCTGGTCAAGCAGATGTCTGAGAGGCTATCTCAGGACAATAAATCAAAACTTTTCTAGGTGACGGCAAAGTAATTTTAGGGCAGACGTCATCGTGTGCCAGATACTTTATTTAGCATTTACTGGTGTTGATGCATGATTCCGGCTCATATCAGAACCGAGATGGGTTAGAAATGAAATACGAAGACATCATAGGTCGTTCTTTCTCCAACTCGATGACTGCAAAACTTAAACAGGTATCCCATTTTGATAGATATCAAAAATATCTGATAGTTTGTCTCAACGTCATTTCCCATCATATTTCACCGAAATTATCGGACCGTCTTTTCAAGTCCTTCATAAGCGGAGGCGAAGTCAGCGACGAAAAACTCTGGAAGTGCGTAATGCTCGCGAGAGCAACCTTTTACTGGTATGGCACAGCGACATACTCCGAGTTTATGCGGCGATTATCGCGAAAGGATTTTGAGACAGCCTTCGAAGAAGTGCTTGCTGCATCTTATTTTCACAGGTCGGGTTGGGAAGTCATAGCAAAACCAGAAACTGGCGTGAAACAAGGCGACTTCGATTTTAGGCTGAAGCGAAATGGCAGCACCCTTAATGTAGAGGTTACATCGATCCACGCGTCTTCGTTCTCAGAGGGTGCAATCTTCAATAAACTCGGAAAAAAGAGACGTCAGCTACCACCAGACGAGCCGGGGATCATTTATTGCAGTCTTCCCGAGAGTTGGGGCCTACACCGCTCGCAGGAGAGCAATCGACTCCTGGAAGAGATAGCGATGGCGTTCATGCGCAGCACCAATCGGGTCGTTGCAGTTATGTTCGCCATGAATTTCCACTACGATCGTCTAGCACACGGTCCAATTGATGTGGCGTCCAAACGGAGAGCGACGCTGTCTCTAATCTTCGAGAATCTCGATCCTATTGTCCCCGTAGATCTCCGATCGATTAACGCGCAAAATTTTGTCGCTTATCCCAGGTCGGAGTTGGACAAGTGGTTTGAGTGGCTTTTATGGCAAGCTGAGTAAAGCTTTGAAAATGTGCAGTTGGGTCTTTCGGTTGATTTCTGACTTCCTTCCACTCTAGCAGCTTTCAATCCCTACTGCTCCCAATTATAAACGATATCTTACCGTCCGCGCATGAGTGCGGCTTCTCGATAGGAGCCCACGCATGCCAATCGTTATCGGACTCGGCGATGATGCCGAGTGGAAAGACCCGCTCAACCTTTTCGGTGGCGATGCACCAGGTCTAGCTCCATCATCCGATAGTGCAACAGCACCAAACCAGCATCAGAATATGCGTGCTGTTATGCCTGAAGGCATGTCGGAACGCGACTGGAACGACACCGTCAATACTGTCATTGCCGAGGCAGCCGGCGAGGGCGACGAAGGCATGGCCGGCGTGGCTCATGTCATCCAGAACCGCTCAAAGATCCGCGGCCAGTCGATCGGTGATGTCGTCAGAGATCCAGACCAGTTCACCGGATATTCCAAGCCGGGTCCGAAAGCGCAGGAAGCAATGCGCGACCCGCAAGTGCGTGCGAGGGCAGAGAATATTCTCCGATCTGTCATGGCTGGAGAGGGTGTCGACCCTACCGGTGGCGCGGATCATTATCACGCCGACTATGTGAACCCGTCTTGGGCTAAATCCATGGCCGAGACTAAACGGATCGGCAGCCACCTCTTCTACAATTCGAAGGCAGGCGACAAGGCGCCCAACGCTGAGACAGCCTTCGTGTCAGAAAACGACGGGCTGGGCTTGTTGGGCCCGAAAGGCCAGTTCGGCGACCTGCTGAAAGGTGAAGAAAAGTCCGACGTTCCCAATCCAAGCGGAAAGGGACTGGCGAGGCTCGTCAGGGAGCCGGAAGAAAAAGAGAACAGCGGCGGCGGCAAGCTTAATTTTGTGCATCCCGGCCAAGAGAAGATTGCACCACAATTCGCTGCGATCCTCACCGAGACGTCGAAAGCGATGGGGCGCGATTTCACGATCAACTCCGGATATCGGTCTCCGACGCATAGTGTCGAGGCGGCAAAGCCAGGCGGCCCGGGCGAGCATGCAGACGGAACGGCGTCCGACATCTCCATGAAGGGAATGAGCGAGGGTGAACGGGCCAAGCTGGTGCGCGAGCTGTATTCTCGCGGTGCCCGACGCTTCATCACCTACAAGAACAGTCCAGACATGCTCCACGTCGACATGAAGGATCAGACGGGCAAGGGCACGCCGTGGTTCATGTTCGACAAGTCGGCGCGCAATATGCCGAACGCGCCGGAGTGGTTTAAGGAAGTAGCCGCCGATCCCGGTGGAGCGTCACGCGAAGCGCTCGCTTTCGCCCAGGGAGATAATCCGGATGGCCCTGAGCTTCGCCCCTTTAAACCCGGCGAAAGCAGACCAAACGCAGGCGGCTCTTACTCAACAGAAATCAGCACAACGTGGCAGCTTCCGGACGGGAAGTGGGTCAACGTGCCTTCGTTGTGGATGAGCAAGAGCGGCCCACAGCAATTCGCACCGGATGACGAAGAAGGCATTCTTGGCGCTATGCAGAAATACGAAGCCGTTAGCGGAACAACATTTCCCCGGTTCCCCAGCGAGTCCGCCGCAGTAGCTGCGGCGAAAGCTAGAAGCGAAGCGGGTGGAGCAGCTGCTCAGCGTGGCATAGTCGTGGACGACACCTACGCACCAAGCGACGGACTTGGGCTATATGCAGGTTCCACCAATCCCTTCGAAGCGGAAGCCAAGGCTACAGCGCAAGCACGTGCCGATGCAACGGCAGCTGAAGCGCAACGCGTCGAGCGAGCGCGCATTGAGGCTGAAACGTCAGCCCACAATCAGGACGTCGAGAGGCGACTGACCGATGGCAAAGGGCGCTACGCTGTCATCAACGAAAGCGAGCTAGCGGATTGGCAGAAGCAGTGGGACGAAAAGTTCCGCTCTTCGGGCATCGCTGGCGACCTGGTGCGCCGGTTCGGTATGGGCGCGGGCAGCACCTCACAGTCCATCAGCAACCTCAACCGGCTCATTGTGTCGAAACTGCCTGGCGGCGACAGGATCAACGAAGCGCTGGACGGCATTGACCGCTGGTGGGCGGGCAAGACGCAAAACGAACAGGCGCAAGAGAGCATCGACCGCATGTCCGGCAGCCTCTCACCAGAGGGTGAGGCGGCTCGAGAGAAGAAATGGTGGAACGAAGATACCAAGACGCTCGGACCGGCATGGAAGGACCCGCGCAGCTATCTCGGTACCATTGCCGAAAGCGCACCAGCCACTATCGCGACCATGGCGCCTTCCGGCATTCTCGCTCGAGGCGCGTTCCTCACAGCCAGAGCGACCGGCGCTACGCTGGAAGTTGCGTCAGCTACCGCTGCCAAAACGGCGACGATCGCGGGCGGCATTTCAGAAGGCCTGTTGGGCGGCGCTGATGCTGCCCTGTCGGTCAAGCAGCGCATCGCTGAAATCCCGCGCGAGCAGCTGCTCGCTTCCGATGCTGTGAAGCAGCTCGTCGCTGGCGGCATGTCGGAAGACGCTGCGATTAAAGCGATCAGCGAAGACGCTCAGACACAGGCGCTTTTAACCGCTGGAGTGATCACAGGCGCATTCGGCGGCATGGGCGATCGCGCGCTCGCCAAAATTATCGCGGAAGGCGTAGAAGGCGGGGTTGCCCGCCGTATCGGCGTCGGCGCTGCCAAGGGGATGGTTGGCGAAGGCATCTTCGAAGAAGCACCGCAGAGCGCCGGCCAGACCATCGCCGAAAACGCTGCGGTGGCACGAGTGAAGCCTGATCAGGACCTGACGGAAGGTTTGGGCGAATCCGTGGCGAGCGGCGTTGCAGCCGGTGGCGCAATGGGCGGCGGCATGGGGGCAGTTGGTGGCGTCGCTCGTCCGGCCGCACACAACACAGGCCCATCCCCGGAAGCTGGGCAGGCAGCACCGGAACCAACAGCGCCAGTCGAGCCAGATGACCGCGGACCTCTTCGTCGAGCAGCTGATCACGGCCAGCAGCGCCAGGCAGACCGCGGGGCAGCCGCGAATGCTGGTGTCCCGATCGATGGCCGTCCCGGCGTCAAATCCACCGTGCGCGTCGAAGCTGAAGGCGTTGATCCTTTCATGGGTACCGTCGAAGGTTACGAGGGGGACGAGGCCGTCGTGGTCGATAGCGGAAGCGGCGAAGTCTATCAGGTGCCGTTGGCGAACCTGACCGAGATTGCCCCTCCGGTCGCTGACTACCAGTATCCGGAAAAGTCCCAAGACGGTATGCCCGAGCATTCGGCAGACCCGGCGCTGGAGCCATTACCGCCCATGTCGGCGGAGGTGACGTCAGAAATGCCGCCACGGTCCGAAGATATCCCCGCGACTGAAAAGCGACCCACAAGGCCGCAGCCAGGCCAGCGCGTCATTGTTGTTGATCCGGCAGCAGGCCGCTTCTCTGCCCGAATTGAGCGATATGAGAACGGCGGTTCCGAGGCAGTCGTCGTCAATGGTGAGGGCAAAGCCTATCAGGTGCCCCTCGAGTCAATGAAGGTCAACGGCCTGACGCCGGCGCAAGTCGAACAACAGGACCTCGAGCGTGATCCGCCTATCGAGCGCGAGATCGGCGATGCAGGCCCGAATAGCCGAAAGATCGGCGACAAGACCGTTTTGCTCCCTGACGAGAAGCACGCCGCGCTCTACGACCTTGCCCGCGAACAGATCATAGCCAAAAAGCTTGGTGGCACCTCCCAGATCGATATGGACAGCGTCTTGCCGCAAGAGCGTAAGCGGCTCGCTGATGAGTTTCGCATCAAGGTGTCGGATCTGGCTACCTTGGCCGATGACTATCGGTACCGCGCAGAGCGAGCCGCTAAACAGGCGAAATCCAAGCTTCCGGTCAACATGCATGCTGTGAACGATCGCTTGCTGAAACAGCGTCAGTCAGCACTGGCGAAAGAGGCCGGTGAGACACCTGCACAGACCGCCGATGATGGCGCGACCTGGTGGGACGTCGATCTGACCTCACAGGATCGCAAGTCCATTCTTGAACAAGCGGGCGTCAAGCGCTCTGAGCGGCTGACATGGGCGGGTATGACGCCGGGCATCCGGAAGAAGCTGACCGACGTGCGGGACGCGCAGCGCGCCGCGGCGGAAGATGTCGCGACGCTGGCCGGGCAGCAGACCTTCAGAACAGCCAAGGGCAGTGAGTACAAAGTATACAGCGATGGCACCACGACCCGCAACAAGGCTCTGCGCGACCAACCGGGCCATGAAGGTGATAGCGGCATTAAGCCCCGCACGGCGAAAACCGTTTATGTGGACACGAACGCTTCCAGCCTGAGCGCTGCTGGACTGTCTCTTGCCAGCCCAGAGAAGGGTGCTCGCGTCGCGATCAAAGACGGAAAGGCCACGCTGGTCACGTGGAACAGCAAAGAAAACGGTTGGGGCGCATCACCCGAAGGGCGCGACATCACGATCCACGACACACCCGCGGTGGGCAGATATCCACTCGAGCTTTGGAACCCTGTTGACGATGTTCCAGGGTACGCGGCTTACAGCCGGATGCATGCAGGCAATGAGATTGTCGAAGTAGGTGGCAGCGCGGACACTGCGGCAAATGAGGCAGCCACCTCACCGACGAACGATCGACCAGAGCCAACTCAAGCTCAAAAGGAAGCCGGGAACTATAAGGTTGGTCGTCTGAAGCTCGGCGGACTCGATATCTCGATCGAGAACCCCGCAGGGTCCAAACGCAAGGGCGTTTCATCGTCTGGCAAAGCGTGGTCCGTCGATATGAAGAGCCATTACGGCTACATCCGCGGTACCGTAGGGCGCGATAAGGATCACATCGACATATTCGTCCGTCCTGGCACCGAAACGCTGGACGATTCCTCGCCGATCTTTGTCGTCGACCAGAAAGACCCCGCGCGCGGTCGGTTCGACGAGCACAAGGTGATGGCTGGCTTTGACAACGAAGCGCAGGCACGTGCCGCATACCTCGAAAACTACACGGCTGACTGGAAGGGGCTGGGCGACATCACCCAGACCACGCTTGGCGATTTCAAAACGTGGCTCAAGTCCGGCAAGACATCAGAACCCTTCGCGCCGAAGTGGTTTGCATCGCAGGAGAAGGCCGACGGTTACGTCGCCAAGAACAAGATCGCCGATACCCACGAGGTCGTTCAGAGAGGCAAGCGCTTCGAGGTCCTCGAGCGAGAGCGAACGACACCTGCGATCCGCAGCGGGAAAGGTACGGAGCTTGATCCAAGCGCGCATCCTTGGTCTGACGTGTGGGGTAGCGACGCCGATGCCGTCTCGGACGCGCTGAGCCGGATCGCCAGCACCAATGGCGGTGACACGCCAATCTCCGACGCGGTGAAAGCCAAGGTCGGCGACAAGGACCTGTTACAGCTCATAGAGCAGCGCTGGGGCGAGGGCGGCGCAGGCGGCAATCGCTACATGATCGAAACCCGGAAGGGGCCGATCGTCACCATCACGCTTGAAAAGGACAATGGAAATCAGCGCGTCGTTCTGCGCGGGAAAGACCTCGCTGACGCGATCCGGAAGGAATTTGCAGTCTCGCTTGAGGATATGAGGCGGGATGCAGCCGCTCGAGATGCCGTGGCTGCTTCGCGACCGCAGGACAATGCTACGAAGTCTGTATCCACAACACCAGAGGTAAAGCCTGCCAAGCCTGCTCCGATCGTCTCTGAGAACAAGCTTTTCACAGAAGATGCGGCGACGAAGGCCCGCGAGCTGCTGCGCAGAAAGCTGTCTGGGAACACACTGAACAGCGGTATCGACCCGGAACTGCTGCAAGCAGGTATCACTCTTGCCGGCTACCACATCGAGAAGGGCGCACGCACATTCGCCGCATATGCTTCGGCTATGCTGGCGGACCTTGGTGAAGGTGCGCGCCCTTACCTCAAATCGTGGTATATGGGGGTGAAATATGATCCTCGCGCAGCGACCTTTGAAGGCATTTCCAGCGCCGCCGAAGTCGAGTCCGCCGACGTTAACAGCTTCACCGGAGCCATCAATGAACCTGAACAACTGGATCGAGCTGGGGCGCCAGCACTGGAAGGAGTTTCTTCCAAAGCGGTACCGAGAGCTGAAAGCGGCCGGGACGCTGGACGAAGCGCTGAAGGCAGCCGCGGAGCAGACTTATCAAGAAGCGGACCAGCTCGAGCAGAGCGGGTTCAAGCCGGACGAGGCGTGGCAGATGGTGAGGGAGAATTACCTGTTGCTACCACCAGAAGGAAGCCAGCAGACCGAGCGGCAGAGCCAGACGTCGCAGGATCTGATGAGCGCGGCTCGCAGCGGACAGAGAACCGTCGAGATCAGGTAGAAGAAGGACCATTCGGGCCGATCCTTCGCGGTTACGAGGGCAAATGGCGCGAGGCTGCGGTCGAACTGGAAAAACGTCAAAGCGGCGACGCGATTGGAGCTCTGTCACATAGAGAGGTCGGCCCCATCGATCTGGTGTGGGGCAAGGCGGGGAACAATCAGCACGACGGCTCTGGCTTGGCGAAATTGATCGCTTGGCATCCGGAAGTTCTGGCCGATTTGCAGGGCTTTATCGATGGCCTTCATGTCGATCCGGCTTCGAGAACAGAGCGCCGCATCCAGCTTGTGAGCGACAATGGCCGGGCGGGCATACGGCTAGACTATGACGGTAACGCCAAGACGTGGCTTCTGACGGCATATGATACAAACGTGCTCAGACGAGCAAACGCAAGCTCTCAAAGCCTAAGTGAAATCTGGGAAGGCCAGTCGTCGGGTGAAAGTGCTGGTAAAAGCGCCACGTCAGACACCGCTTCTACAGACCCGTCGGATGCCATCGCTAGCCGACAGACCAGCACCAAAGACAACATAGCATCGAAGCCCTCCGATGTCCAATCCGCGGGGGCGGTGCCAGCGCAGCAGCGCCCGTCGGACTATGTCATCACCGATGGCGATGCATTGGGCGAGGGCGGACAGAAGGCAAAATTCCGATCGAACGTCGCCGCCATTGAGTTGGTCAAGCAGCTCGACGAGCAGAAGAGGCCGGCAACCCGCGATGAGCAATCTGTTCTCGCGAAGTGGGTAGGATGGGGCGGCTTGCGGGCTGCCTTCCCTCGTGAAGATGGCAGCGTCGCCAAGGGCTGGGAAAAGCAAGCGGCGGAGCTGAAGTCGCTGCTGACGAAGGAAGAATACAGCGCCGCCGAGTCATCGACGAGGAACGCGCACTACACGTCGCCTGAAATTGTCGGTGCAGCGTGGTCGATTGTGCAGCGCCTCGGCTTTAAGGGAGGCCAGGTGCTTGAGCCGTCCGTTGGGGCCGGAAACTTCCTCGGCCTGATGCCGGGCGAAGTGCGCGGCACCTCTCACGTCACCGGCGTGGAGCTGGACCGTATCACGGGCAGTATCGCCAAGAACCTTTATCCATCGGCGAACATTCAGGCCCCAATTGGCTTTGAGAAGCTGAGCGTCCCCGATTCCTACTTTGATCTGGCGATCGGTAATCCGCCCTTCGGTTCCGAAAAGCTCTACGACAAAGAGCGAACGCATCTCAACAAGCTGTCGATCCATAATTTCTTCTTTGCCAAGGCGATCGAGACTTTGCGACCAGGTGGCATCCTTGCGATGGTCGTTACGAACCGGTTCCTGGACGGCCAGTCGGCGGCAGCGCGCAACCTGATCCAGTCCAAGGCGGATTTCATCGGAGCTATCCGTCTTCCGAATGACGCGTTCTTGAAGAACGCCGGTACCGAAGTCACGACGGACATCGTCATTCTACAGCGCCGGGAAGCCGGCGCAGCCCCGAAGGGCAGCGATTGGCTCGAAGTCGTCGACTATCGGGGCAGAGACGGCAACGTCGTCCCTCTCAACAAGTATTTCGTCGAAAATCCCGACATGATGCTGGGCGAGTTCGGCGGCTACGGCTCTATGTACGGTCCCAACGAGCCCGCCTTGATCGCTCGAGGCGGTCAGAACACCGCGGCGGAGTTAGCGAAGGCTGTTGAGAAGCTTCCCCAGGACATCATGGGCGATACTGTGCCCATGAGGGTGACAGAAACAGTTACCGTGCCGGAAACTGTCAACGACGTGCAGGTTGGTACGATGTTCTCCGCCCCAGACGGGTCGATTCATCTCCGCACCCCTGATCACATCGGCCAGCCCACATCCAAGGCAGTCGATTTCGCCAACGAGACGGCAAAAGAGCGCGTCGCTGGAATGGTCCGAGTGAGGGATGCTTTCGCCAAGCTGAGACGCGCTCAGATCAGTGATACCGCATCGGATCAGCAGATTGATAACCTGCGAAAAAGGTTGAATACCTTCTACGATGCCTTTGTAAACAAACACGGACCTATCAACAGCGACGCAAACAAGCGTCTATTCCGAGACGATCCAACGTGGCCCCAGATCAGCGCTCTTGAGCAATCCTTCGACAAGGGTTTGAGCGCGGCACTTGCCAAAAAAACAGGAGAAAAGCCCCGCGCACCTACTGCGACGAAGGCGGCGATCTTCACGCGGCGGACGCAGCAGCCCTATAAGCGGCCAACCAGCGCAAGCAGCGCGAAAGATGCGCTTGCGACGGTTCTCAATGACTATGGTCGGGTCAACCTCGCGGCCATGTCGGACCTATATGGCAAGTCGCAAGAAGCCATCGTTGAAGAGTTGGGATCTCTGATCTTCAAGACGCCTTTGGGCGCCTATGAGACGGCAGATCAATATCTTTCGGGCAATGTGAAGCAAAAGCTTGCAGAGGCCGAACGCGCCGCCGAGCAGGATCCGGAATACCGCCGCAATGTGAATGCGCTGCGCGACGTGATCCCAGCCGACATCGAGGCGATCGACATCGATGTGAAGCCAGGCGCTCCATGGTTGCCAGCGAACCATGTCGAAGACTTCATTGCTCACATCGCTCAGGGGGCGGTAAAGCCGCGCGCCTATTATTCCGTTGCGAATGCAAAGTGGGACCTCACGGTCTCGCAAGTCACGCCGGCGGCGCAGACACTTTGGGGGACTGACAGAGCCGGCGTGGGGACCGTCCTGAGTGCTGTGATGAACGGTCAGACCATCACGATCTCCGACAGAACGTCAGACGGCAAGACCATCATTAATCAGCCTGCAACCGATGCAGCAAATGAAAAGGTGGAACGCGTAAAGGCCGAATGGCGTAAGTGGCTCTGGCAGGATGACAAACGCCGCGATGATTTGGCGCGGCTCTACAACGACACGTTCAATACCGATGTCATCCAGCAATTCGATGGGGCACACCTTACCTTGCCGGGCAAGGTCGGCGACGACATCATTGAGCTTCGCCCAAGCCAAAAGAATTTCATCTGGCGCACTTTGCAGAGCGGTACCGCCCTTGCCGATCACACCGTGGGAGCAGGGAAGACATTCGCGGCGATCGCCTCGGTCATGGAGAAGCGCCGAACCGGCCAAGCCCGCAAACCAATGATGGTGGTACCGAACCATCTTGTCGGGCAGTGGGCAGCCGACTTCGTGCGCCTTTATCCAGGCGCTAAGGTGCTGGCAGCCACAAAGCAGGATTTTGAGAAGGAACGGCGGAAACGTCTTTTCGCTCGCATAGCCACCGGCGATTGGGACGCGGTCATTGTCGCTCACTCCTCATTCGGCAGAATCGGCGTTGATCCGAATTATGAGGCGAAGTTCATCCAGCAGCAGATGGATGATCTGGAAGCCTCGATGGCGGAGGTGCGGCGCGAGACAGGGCAGAAGAGCCGAAACGTCGCGCAGCTCACCAAGTGGCGCGACAACCTGAAAGCCAAGATGGAGCGACTGCTCGATTCCGGTCGCAAGGATGACGGTCTCACCTTCGACGAGCTTGGCGTTGACGCTCTGTACGTCGACGAGGCGCACGAGTTCAAGAACCTCGCCTATTCGACATCGATGCAGCGCGTGGCTGGCCTCGGCAACATGGCTGGATCCTCGAAGGCTGCTGACCTCTACATGAAGTCCCGGTTCATCCTTGAAAAGACCGGTGGCAACAACCTTGTGTTCCTCACCGGCACTCCGCTGTCGAACACAATGGCCGAAATGTACACCGTCCAGCGCTATCTGGATGAAAAAGCGTTGCGGGCGATGGGCGTTGCCCATTTCGATGCGTGGGCTCGCGTCTTTGGCGAAGTCGTCACTGATTGGGAACTGTCGCCGTCCGGTCAGTATAAGCTCAACAGCCGCTTCTCCAAGTTCGTAAACGTTCCTGAGCTGATGCAGCGGTACCGCAGCTTCGCCGACGTCATCACCAACGACGACATCAAGGCGCAGCTTGCCGCACAGGGCAAGAAGTTCCCTCTGCCAAAGGTCAAGGGCGGAAAGCCTACCAACATCGTAGTGGAGCGCTCCCCGGATCAGGCAGCTTACATCGGCGTGGGGAAGGCCGATGATGCAGGCAACTTGGTGTTCCCGAATGGGTCTCTTGTCTGGCGGGCAGAGAACCTGCCGAAGAAGGCCGAGAAGGGCAAAGACAACATGCTGAAAGTCATGTCGGACGCCCGCAAGGCGGCGCTGGATATGCGTCTGATCGACCCAAGCTATCCGGACCACCCAAAGTCGAAGATCCATCGCGCCGCAAACGAGATGGCGCGGATCTACAAGTCGTCAAAAGAAGATCGCGGTACCCAGCTGGTTTTTATCGACCTCTCGACGCCCAAGAAGGCACAGGCCGCAGAAGCTGCACGTCTTCGCGACCTCATGGAGAAGGCAGACAATGGCGACGAGGCGGCCATCGAGGCGCTCGACAAGATTTCTCCCGACGAGCTGCTCGCGCTCGAGAGCACGTTCTCCGTCTATGATGACCTGAAGCAAAAGCTCATCGATCGCGGCATACCGGAAAGCGAGATCGCCTTCATCCACGATGCCAACACTGAAGCGCAGAAGGAGGAATTGTTCGGAAAGGTCCGTTCAGGCCGCGTCCGCTTCCTCTTCGGCTCTACCGCGAAGATGGGCGCCGGTACCAACGTTCAGAACCGCCTCGTCGCGCTGCATCACCTTGATGCGCCGTGGCGTCCTTCCGACCTCGAACAGCGTGACGGGCGAGGGATACGCCAGGGCAATGAGCTATATGCTGCCGATCCGGAAGGTTTCGAGATCGAAATCCTCCGCTACGCCACGAAGAACACGCTTGATGCTCGCCAGTGGCAGACCATCGAGGCCAAGGCGCGGTTTATCCAGCAGGTGCGCAAGGGTGACATGAAAACCCGCGAAATCGAGGACATAGCAGGCGAAGCCGCCAACGCCGCTGAAATGAAAGCAGCCGCTTCCGGCAATCCTCTCATCCTCGAGGAGATGGACACGCGCCGGAAGCTGAGACAACTTGAGGGCCAGTCTATCGAGCACGATCGTGAGCAGCATCGCGTGAAGGGCAAGATCAAGTCGCTCGAAGATGAAGCGGACCGGTTGCAGCGTGGTCTCTCAAAGGTCGAAGCCGATGCCGATTTGGCGCGGAAGGTTCCCGAGGAGTTCGCCGGTACCGTCGGGGGTGAAACGTTCGAAAAGCGCAAAGACTTTGGCGCGGCCATCGTCGCGGCGATGCGAAAAGAGCTGATCGACAAGGAAGGCGTTCGCGAGATCGGCGAATACGCCGGTTTCAAGGTCGGCATTGATCCTCTGGGATTTGGCAGAGCGTTCAACGTAACGCTCGAGGGTGCGCGGGAATACACTGTTCCAGTCGACGACGCTTCCGACGTCGATGCTGCTGGTCTCGCCCAGCGCATCATGAATACCGTGAAGCGCCTCGCAAACCAGCCAGCGATCGACAAAGAGCGCATCAGCGAGGCAAAAGCGCAGGTCCCCGCCCTGCAAAAGCAGATCGGCGCGTGGGAAGGCGCTCAGGAGCTTGCCGATACCGCCGCTCGCCATCGCCGGATTTTGGACGCGCTGAAGCCTCAGCCCAAGAGTGCCGAGACGTCGGTCAAGGTGGACGCTGGTGATGTGGACGCGCCGATCGCGAACAAGCGTCCTGATCCTGTCGTCATAGCCATCGCCAATGATCTGCAAACCGTTGGCATACCGGCTGCGCCCAATAGCACGGCCATCTTCCAGTGGGCGAAGAACACAATCGCTCGTTTCGGAAAGTCTGGGCACGAATACCTTATGGCCGTGGATGACGATGGAAGCGTGGTCGAGTTTGGTACCGCCAAGAAGAAGGCAGCGACCGGTATCAACAACAAGCTCTATGGCGCGCTCCTCAATCCTGATCGTCGTCTGGTCGTGTTCCACAATCACCCGAGCAACGGCCCGCTGAGTGTCGCGGATATTTCAATGATGGGCTTGCCCGGGTTGCACTCTGTTTGGGCCTTCGGTGCAAACGGCATGCAGATGCGCGCCGTTCTCACCCCGGAATCGGAAGCCGTCATGCGTGCCGCAGCTGATCCCAATCAGACTGTAAAGGAGTGGCGCGAAATATTGTCTTCAGCGCTCGAGCAGGTCGATGCGTTCTTACGCCCTCTCGTCACTGGTGGTTCGATCGAGGTTGAGGCTGGTAATACGGCCTACACCAACGCGGCGGCAATCTTGGCCCAGAAGTCCGGGCTTATCGACATTTCCTCAAATGTAAATTATGATACTTCCGCCATCGAGGGCTTGAATGCCAAGCTCGATAAATTGGCGGTCGCTCTGAAGGAACAGATCAGCGATGGCACAGCAGGCAGCACCGATAAGGGGATTTCACGACGACCCGCCCGCGACGTTCGACACGTTGCAGAGGTGGAGGGATTGGCACGCATCGGTGAGCCAGTGGCCGGCACGCGATCCGGACCGGCAGGCTTATCTGAAACAGGCGCGCCAGATTATCAGAGAAAAGAGCGCCGAGCAGACCGACAGCCAGGACGTGTCGAACGCGTAACCCAATCGCGCATCGTCGAGGAGCTGCGCGGTAAGCTGACCGATTTGCAGCCTGCGCTCCTGAAAACCATCCCCCTCAACTATTTCTCAGAACTTGCCCGATCGAACATGACGGCGGTTGGCGACTATCTGCGCGTCAAGCGCTTGATGGATGCCTTCAGGGGGACGAAGCATGCCGAGGCCGATTCCGTGGCACAGGATTGGTTGAAATACACCCGTCTTGGGTTCGCCGGCAAAGACAAGGCCAAGGCGCAGGAACTTGCCGACCTGATGCATGACGCTACCCTCGCGGGTGTCGACCCAGCCGCTACGGACGACGAGACCAAAGCGCTCCCCGGCTATGACCATCTGCGCAAACGTTTCATGGCGCTGCCGCCAAAGGGGCGGGAACTGTATGTGAAGGTCAGGGACGCGTATCGGGAGCAGTCGCAGGAGCTTGACGAGATACTGCTCGACAACGTCCGCAAGGCACAGCAGATCGCTGAGAAGAACGCCGAGGATCGTTACAAGCTCACGATGCAGAAGATCAAGGACGCTGGACTGACCGGCATTGATCGCAAGAACGCCGAGGAAGATGCCACCAGCGCCTACAAGGCGGAGACGACGAAATCCCGATGGGCAGCGAAAGCCCGCCTGACCCGGATGCGCATTGCGTTCGAATCGAGCCGCGTGCAGCCTCCATATTTTCCTCTTGGCCGTTTCGGTCGGTATTTCGCGACCGTGCGGGACATCGATGGAAGGGTGCTGAGCTTCTCAAAGCACGAGACCGTCGCTGAACGCGATCGGATGGCGCGAGAGCTGCGAGCTGAATATCCGGCCGGAAAAGTCGAAGTCGGTGTGATGGAGGCCAGCGGCGACATCCGCAAGGCTATGGACCCGCGCATCGTGGCGGAGATCGAGGAGATATTGGGTGGTGCCAATATCGGCGGAGACGTGATGGATCAGATATGGCAGCGATACCTCGAGTCGATGCCAGATCTGTCTACCCGCAAGCGCTTCATCCACCGTAAGGGCACTGCGGGTTACAGCAAGGATGCGCTGCGCGTCTTCTCCTCGCACATGTTCCACGCCGCCCACCAGATGGCGCGCCTCAAATACGGCCTCGAGCTTCAGGAGCTGGTGAATAACGCCGTTGACCAGGCGAAAGAGAGCGACGACCAAACCCGCGCCATGACGCTGGCGAATGAACTTTCCAGCCGCCACAAGTGGGTCATGAACCCTACTGGAAGCAAGGTTGCCCAGACGATGACGAGCACCGCGTTTGTCTGGTACCTCGCGGCTTCGCCCGGTGCCGCTCTGGTCAACATGACCCAAACCGTCATGCTTGGTCTGCCTATTCTGGCTGCCAAATTCGGAGGGTTCAAAGGGGCGGCAGTAGCACTCAGTAAGGCTTCCGCCGATTCTGTAGCTGGCAAAGGCAGTGTGGTGAGCGATCGCCTGACGCCTGATGAACGTCGGGCGATGGATGCGTTCTACGAATCCGGACTGATCGACAGAACGCAAAGCCATGATCTCGCCGGCGTCGGTGAGACGGGTGTCGAGTACACGCCTCTCCGGGCAAAGGTGATGGAGAAGATTTCGTGGGCCTTCCACCGCGCCGAAGTCTGGAACCGTGAGGTGACTGCACTAGCAGCCTACCGCATGGCTCGCTCTGCCGGTCAGAACATGTCCGACGCGATTGATACGGCCCATGACCTGACATGGAAAACGCACTTCGACTATTCCAACAGCTCGAGGCCAGCACTGTTGCAGAACGACTTTGCAAAGGTCGCTCTCGTCTTCCGCCAGCACAACATCAACATGCTTTATCGCGTGGCGCGAGATATCCACCAGTCGGTAAAGGGCGAGACTGCGCAAGCTCGGCGTGAGGCGCGGTACCAGCTCGCCGGCGTGATGGGCATGATGGCGGCTATGGCTGGCGTGACAGGAACAATGGGCTTCAGCGTTGCGATGATGATCGCGGGGGCAATCTTCGGTGACGACGACGACCCGATGGCGTTTGAGGATCAGTTTAAGGCCGACGTTGTCGATATCCTTGGGCCGCAGTTGGGCGGCGTTCTTCTGAACGGTGTGCCAGGGCATTATCTCGGAATCGACCTCTCCTCACGCATCGGCATGCCGGATCTGTGGTTCCGCTCGCCGACAAGGGAGCTTCAGGGGAAAGACGAGTACCAATACTGGCTGTCGCAGAGCCTCGGCGCAACGGTAAGCTTGGGTGAGCAGCTTTACACCGGCTTCAAGGTCATGACGGATGATGGCGACGTTGCCCGCGGCATTGAGATGATGGCGCCGAAGGCGGTTCGCGACCTGATGAAGGCCTATCGCTACTCGCAGGACGGCGTTGCGACGATCGGCAAGGATCAGATCCTCAGTGGCGACCAGATCGACGCAACCGACATCATTGCGCAGGCTATGGGCTTCACTCCCGCGAAGATCGCAGAAACGTGGGAACGCAACAGCGCACTGAAAAACGCAGAAACCCGCGTCAAGCGCACCCGGCAGTCCCTGATCAACAGATGGGCAATGGCGACTATGGCAGGTGACAAAGAAGCCGCAACAGAGGTGCTCGAGAGCATCAAGCGGTTTAATTCCGTGCCTGTCCACGCGGGTTTCCCGATCAAGGGCGAAACCCTCAAGCGCTCGATCCAGACACGAGCCACCAACGCGGCCAAACGCGAAGACGGCGTTCTGATCGGGAACAAGGCGCTTGGCGCATCGCTGAGAGAGCGCCTGGCTGATCCGGTCTACCGGTAACAAAAAAGCGCCGCGAAAGCGGCGCTCTTCTCTCTAATCCGATGGCGTGGTGCTGGCGAGGTAGTTACGGGTTCAGACCGATCGCCGTCTGACGGCTGCGCAGCTGCTCTTGGACTGCTTTCGGCCACTGCCATTCAGGGATACCCTTTTCCTGAAGTGCTCGAGCGACGTCGAGAACCGGAGCCCCATTTTGTACCGTGGCCTCTGCCTCTGCCACGATCGCACCGACGTCGGGGGCCTCCTGCGCCGGAGCCTGTGATGCTCGGCTCATCATCTCGTCGACGCGCTTGCCATAGCTTTCTTGAGCCCGTGCTGGCACTCCCGGTATAGGGGCTTTTTTGGGCGAAGACGCCTGCGCGTCATCGTCCTTCGACTTTCTCTCTGTCGGCGCTTTTGCTTTCTGCTGTGGAACAGGCTTTCCCGTGATCGTGTCGACGAGCACTTTGCGTTCCGTCGGAGCAGCGCCGACTCCAGCCAAGCCCACCTGACCATCGCCACGCTGCAAAGCGAGCTCTTGTTCGATGAGCTTTTCCTTTTCTTCAACCGGCATGTCGTCGAACTTCTTGTCGGTGCCGCCCAGCCCGCCGTCAAACCTCTTTCGTAGAGACGTGATAGCATTGGTTCGCTGCTTAGTATCACCGACGCCATACTGCCTGTCGATCTTCTTCTTTTCTTCGTATGTGCGCAGATTGGCGGCTTCTTTGTCTGCCACAGCGCGTGCGGCAATTTGACTGTTCCAGGCAGCCTCCGGGTTGCCGAACGTCGCAATGAGTTTAGGGAGGTCGGAGGTCTGGATGTCCTGTGTAACCTCCTTCCCATCCGGGGTGCGCAACTGGATGCGGAAGCCCCGATTAGCGCCCTCTGGGGTGACGATCGGCTCTTGGCCCAAGACCTCGTAGCCGTTGTTGATATACCCTTTGACCTGTCCCGCCTTGATAACGTCGGCCAAGGCCCCGGCACCATCACCTGTCTGAGCTTTGACCAGAGCCCCGGCGAACAATCTAGCGCCATTCTTCGCGTCTTCCGTCTCTCCCCATTCCTGCACCCGCCTGGCGTTATCAAGATCGCCATTTGCGAGATAGGTGTTCTTCATCTTGGGCAGAGCGAACTTGTTCCAGAACTGGTCGAAATCGCCGGGCTGCTGAGTGCCAGCGTTCACCTGTGCGTCGAACGTCGTTTTGGCATCGGCGTTGATTTTGTCGATCTCGTTGCGCTGTGCGATTACGCGATTGTATTCGACGTCTTGGCGGTCCGCCAAAACCTTGGCGCGCTCGTCCGCAACCTTTTTTCGCTCCTCGTTTTCCCAACCCTGCCGGATCTGTTGACCCTTGGCAAACCCGTCCATGAATCCGCCCAAACCGATTGCCAAGCTCATGCTGCGATGTCCTTCTGATTTTTAACCTTTGGTGCCGACCGCTTGCGGGTAGGGGGTTCAGAGCTGCCGAGGCCTATCGCTTCGATGACAGCGTCCAGCTTGTTGTCGACGTCCTGGACGGCCTTCATGGTAATGCCGATCGCATCCTGAGCGGCGATGTTCTGACCGTCACCAAGCCCGGTCTGCTCAGTGAAGTCTTGGGCATACGTCCCAATGTGGCGACCTTCATCGGCGACGCCCTCTTTGTAATCCCATGCCTCGACGGGCATCGCCTTCAGCGCCTCGAGGGCTTCGCCGTCCTCGATGGGCTCTTTGTTCTCTTTTGCGTTTTCGTCGGATTTGAACAGAAGTCCGCCGATACCGCCCAAAAAGCTGCCGATGCCTTGCGCCCCTGCAGCATTCATTTGCTGCTGCGTCTTCCAAGCGTCCAGCTGTAAGCCGTATTGCTGGTTAAGCGTGCTTGCTTGGCCAGCGTAGCCCTGCATCGCTCCGCTGAAACCAGAGTTCATAATGGTGGACGCGGCCAGCGATTGACCGTTGGTAGCTTGATTGCCAGACAGCGCGGTGCCACTTGCCGCCACGCTGCCGCCTGCGCCCGCGGCGGCTTGCGCTGGCAAGCCCTTACCGAGGTTGACGACGTCAGCCTTCAGAGCGAGCGCCTTATCCCTCACGGCCTGCCTGGCTGTGTTGGCGGCACCAGCTTCCGCAAGTGACACCCCGAGGTCAGAGGCGGCCTGCACACCCGCAAATCGACCGCTGCCGGGTGTGACGCCCATAGAGGCATTGGCGCGTTCTGTGGCGGCGCGATTGTTGGCCGCGGCGGTCTGCACGTCGGCCCGAGCCTCTGCTGCGGCTTCCGCCTGCTTCGCCTCGGAGCCGTAATTTTTTGCCTCGTTGATGAACTCGTCTTCGATAGGCCGATAGACGCTCTCGTACCGGGCGCGGTCTGCCTTCGACCACTTAGCTTGGTCCGTCGCCAGACCAAGCTGCTGCTCTGTAACTTTCGTGGTGAGCGCGTCCAGCTCTTTCTGGCGCTCCTGCGAAACAGCGAACGCATCCTTCGCAAAGCCAAGCCATGCTTCGCCTGTTTTCGCCTGCATAAGTGCGGCTGCGCCGATCTGTGGATCTGGTGCGGGTGCTGAATTGCTGCTTTTGCCCATAATGCTGCCTTCTGAAGAGGGTCAGCGCTCATGCGCAATTTGCTATCTATATATCGCGATGCCCGGTTTTTCCAGCGAAGCGTTCCGGGAGCCAGCGGCATTCCTCTCGCAACATGCCGTAAACGATCAGATCTTCGCCGGCGTCTCCCGCCTTGCGCATAAGTCCTTCACGCTTGAAGCCAAAGTGCTCATTAAATCGGATCGCATCTTCGTTGTTTACCGATACGAAGCTGTTGAGGCGAGGGTAGGCGAGCTGGATAAACGGGTACGCAAAAACCTTGATGATCAGCTCGCGCGTGATCCAGCGACGGCCGCCATCTGACACGACCGATACCCAGCAACCGCGTGTGGTGAAGGAATCGAACACGACAATGCCCTGGATGTCCTCGCCTGAGCTTATTGCTATGGCTTTGGCGTCAGCACGAAAGCGAAGATTGCCGCGACGCGCTGCAAGCTCCACCAGTTTGTCACTTGGCGAGTAGATGACCCGTTTCGTCATCGTATGAGCTTCCGCTGCAAGGCCTGTGCAACGGTGTTAAGGCGGCTGGATATTTCCTTGATGTCCTTCAGCAGCGAATTGAAGTCGTCCTGAGTAGGTGCTGCGGCCACCTCTTTCGTCTTTACCTGCGCGAGTTGAAGTAGCTCACGCACATCTTCAATACGGACAGCTGCTCGCTCTCGGGAGCCGGACCGCGACCCGTCAAGAACTTCCAACTTCTCGATCTGGCTGCCCTGCATCTTCAGCCTCTTAGCTCATCGACCGTCGTTGCAAGTGATATGCTCCCGATCGGGATATTTGACTGAACAGCTATCTCCCAGCAACGAGCGTTCTTTGCTGCCAGTCTAGCGACTGAGCCGATCTTGTCGGCGGTCCCAATAAGCTTACCATCAGCAAACACGCTTATGCTGGCAGACATAGGCGGCGGCATCGAAAGCATGGTGTCTCCACCGATCGCCATCTCATTTAAACATTGTTCATTCACTGCTGAGCCCAGCAAGCCGGAGGCGAAGATGACAGCGTTAGCGGCAGCAATTCGGTCGCGTTCCGCATCAATGCGTGTCCCATCGTAAGCGTCTGCGATCGATCCTTGATCCACAAGGATAGCGCCGAATGTGCCAGGCCTTGGCATCCAGAACTCTTTCGACCGCCATGAGTATTGCTCTGGAAAACCTGCCGGATCATCAAAGCGATAGACGTTGGTGTCTCCGGGGCGCTTGAAGAAAAGGGCTGACGTCTCTACGTCAAAATACAACGCGTCCGCTACTTCTCCTGATCGGACCAAAAAAGGCGCGGCGTTCACGTTGATGAACAGAGCGCCCGCTGATCTCTCCCCCGTAACCTCTGTGGTGTCGTAAAACATCAAGTAGATGTTCCCGTGCTGGGCTCCCAGCGCGGTTTGGGGAGAGAGCGCTTGCCATTCATCTCGGCGGAAAAGCTGCTCTGTGACGAAAGATACTTCACCTGATGCCCTAACAGAGATCAGGCCATCATTACTTGGATAGCAGATGGCAAATCCAAGATCGACAATGCCGCGAGGGTTGATGCAGGGGTAGTTCGCCTCGAGCTTCACACTCTGTATCGAATCCGGGTGCGAACCAGTCATCATGTATGGGTTGGCCCGCGTCAGCACCACAAGTACACCGCCGATGGAGGCCAAACCTACCACGTCGCTGTCGCAGGTCATCACATACTTCTCCGGCCAAGCGTGTGGGCGCCATGGCTCGCAGAAATACACATCTCGCCCGACAAACGCTGCCATCATTCCATTCGGCATAGAGGTTATGCCAGACAAGGTATCTTTCGGCTCATCCCACCCTGCCGATGGAAGAGCTTCCCGGAATGCATCGACGGCCACGGAATCAACGAAATCTGCCGCCGATACTGCCCTTTCCGCGATCAGGTAGAGATAGGTACCGCTTGATCCTGTCTGAGAGCGATAGATCCGCTGCCGCGTGATCGATCTCCCCGCGGGAGCCGCAGCAAAGCCGGAAAGGGTAACACTTTGGCCGGGCTTCCAATCAACACTCGGCGCGGCGGGAGACGGTGCGGTTTCCTCACCAAAGCTGGTGACGAACGTATAGGCATAGGTCCTTGTCTGGGTTTCGCCGCTCCCGGCCCCACCAAGCGTTGCAGCCAGCGCAGCAGTGGGACGGGGCACTCGCAAAGGGTAGATCGTACCAGATATGCGCACCTTTGGGACGCCGTCCCCCGTAAAGTAAAGGCGATCTTGAGCAACCGGCCCAGGCACTGCATCAACGTCGGTTAGCCACGAAAGCCATTGCCCCTGATGGCGATAAATCGTATGAGCGTCGGCCATAACGGTTTCGCCGGTTGCGAGAGAACCGTTGATTGGCGTCAGACCACCGTCGTCGAGCCGGACGCCCACAGCTTCAGTCGCGGCCGTTTCAGGCAGCAGCCGAGGGATAATCAGCGGCTTTTCACCTGCAAAGGCAGACAAAACGATCTTAGCCATAAGTTTCTCCTTCCAGCTGCCGCACCTGTTTTACGCTGATGACGCCGCTACCAGCTCCGAGGGCGCGAGTATCTGAGCTGCCCTGGGCGCTCCAAACAACTGCGTTGCGATTTGCTGAAGCAGGGGCCAAAGCTCGTGATCCGAGCGATAGGAAGACGCACTTTCGAATATCTTGCGCGTCCGGAAATCCTGTTGATCCATCACTGCACCGACCTGATCGGCTTCGACCTTCGTCATTCTCTCCCACAGGTGGACCGGGTAGAGGACCGATATAGATTCTGGAACCGGGTCTACCGTCGGCTCAACGTAGACCCATTGGCCATTGAGAAGCTGATGGTCAGCGTCAGGCCGTAGTGGGAAAGAGACATAGTCTGGCGGATAGGCGTTGGCGATGTGCTCCGGAGGCATGCCTTCGGTTTCCCAATAACCTATTGCAGGGTGATACCAGCCGTACGTTTCATTCGGCATATCAGCTTACCTCCGTGTAATAGGTCGCCCAACTGCCGTTGGTGCAGTAGTACCACGCCCCGGTTGGGATAACGACGGTGACGTGATAACCGCCTCCACTACCGTTCTGACTGAAACCCCAGAAGTAGTCGATCCAGTTCTTGCCATCATTACCGACGCGGAAATAAGAGACATTTCCCCCAAATGAGATGTCACCGTTAATGAAAATTGCTCTGGGCGATGTGTTCTGTCGGATTGTTGTAGCCACGGGCAGCGGGCTTGGGCGAGAAAATACCTGTCCGTTACCGAAAGATGGCAATGCCGCCAACCTGTCCCTGACCGCTCGAGCATCTGGAAACTTGTCCAAGACCCCCGCTGCGATGTCGGCCGCGCTGGCCTTATTGCCGAGCCTGACATTATCAACCGTGGTTATGCCGGTCTTTCTGCCAATTCTGACGGGCCCGTCGATGTAGGTGCCGTCATCATTGAACCGGAAGAACCCGAGGTCAGAACCCTCGTTATCTCCGCTTTCCGCGTCAAGCACTGCACCAATTTTCCATCTGTCCAGCCCACCAGTGGTAAGTCGGAGCATTTTCTCCACGCCCGAGGCGCCGTCGAGCGACAACGGCGCTTTCATGGAGTCGCCACCGTTTCTCGAAACCTTGCCGGCGAGTGCATTGAGCATTGTCGTGGAAAAGTTCGGATCATTACCCAGCGCCGCAGCAAGCTCCTTGAGGGTGTCAAGTGTCGCCGGTGAGCTGTCTACCAGGTCTGCGATCTGATCTGCCACGAGGGCGGTCACCGCAGTCATATCCGCTTTTTGCGCTACCGCGGCGGAAACCGCAGCGACCAGCGTCGTAAGTTCGCTAAGCGCCCCTGCTGTCAGCCTGATATCAATGCGGGAGCCTGCTGCAAACGCTTTCGCTGTTGTGTTTTCTTGCGCTCTGACCACTGTGAGTGTGGCGGCATTTCGAGCCGTGACGCGCACGACTTCATTGTTTCCGGCGGAATCGATGATGGTGGCCGGATGCCAGTCATTTGCCGCGAGAGCAGGGAATTTCCCAGCGTCGCTGTTCTGAATGAAAATGGCAGTCGCGTCCGACGTAATCGATGACGCCAACGTGGATTTCGCGAGATTGGCGAGCTTGAGTGCCATCAGAAATAGCTCCCTCTGGTTCGTACGCGAGCGCCCTGCTGGCCTTTGGCGACTTTCATGGGTAGAGTGTCGAGGAAGGCGGAAAATTCGCTTTGTAGCAACGTTCCCATCTGCGGATTAGAGCCCGTGTCGTCTGTCGGCAGCATCAGGACACGAGCCGCAGCGCCTTTCCCTAATTCGGTGCCGTATTTCTCGACGAGAAAGTCCGGGAAAGTGAGAGCGTCTCGAGAGGGCTTCAGGATCAAACGGACCTTCAGCGTACCGACGTTGAATGGAACCACCTGGAGAACGCCCGGCTTAATCTGCGTCACAAAACGCGACGTCGCGCCGGTAGCAACTTCATCATCCCATCCGGGATAATTCTCATCGAGCCATTCCGGGGACTGCGGGGTGAGGGGGACGCCGTCGAGTGATGCCGTCTCGATACGAACGATTTCGGCATCTGGTACCGCCACCAGCCCGCTTTCCTCATCGTTGCTGATTATGATGGAGTTACGCTCACGCCAGATATCGACCTTTTCGCACATCTGGCGCGCTGCCTCACGAAGATATCGGACGGCGACGGGGTCGGCGCAGTTTGGCGCGTGGATCAGGACTTCGGGCAAGAGATCGTCAATGTCGCGCATCAGCGCCTCCTATTCGGATTGGCAGCGGATTCGACCTGCACCTTGATACCGACCGCGGTGGCGAACATCTGGTAATGCGAAAGCGCCTTGTTAGGGTCGCCGGCGATGTCGTCCTTGGAGAAGGCCCGGAACAGCACATAGTCCAGCAGTGGGACGGAATAGGGTTCTGGTAGGCCTGTCTCAACATCCCACGCGTCGAGCGTCGTCTCGTCCTTGTCCGGGAGAGGGGACACTGGGGTGGGTAGGTAGGACATCGCCACTTCCACTACCCCTGTGCCGTCATTGCCAGGGTAAGAGTAGAACTCCAGCGGCAAGTTCTCGTCGAATACGACTTGGCGCACTTCCTTGCGGAAAGGGTGGGAGGTGGGGCTGTGCCAGGTTGGCTCCTGCGCATCCAGTAGCGCTCGAGCTGCCGTCCGTATGACCCTGCCACCAATGCGGCTGGGGCCAGCGTCTACGAGATTGCGATTAACGCCGAGCAGCTGTAGCGGCGCCACGCCGTCAATGGTATCGGGCAGCACGTGGTGCGTTCCGGCGCTCAGCGCGAGTGGCGCTGTCATTGAAGATGACGAGGGTTTTGCGAGGATGACAGCCTTGACGGCTTCATTGAGCCAGGCGGCCAGCTCTGGCAGAGGCCAGCGCACATACTCCTGATCGAGGAGCTGGACGCCGGCGTTTTTGAGGATGTCTTTCGCCTTCGGCATAGATCACGCTTTTCTGGCTGCGCGGGCCTTTTTCGGCTTGACTACAGAGGCAGCAGCGTCATGGCCTTCGGTGCCTTCGGTGCCTTCGGTGCCTTCGGTGCCTTCGCCTGATGCCCCGCCGCTCAGGAATGCGGGAATCTCAGTTTCACCCGGCTGCTCTGGCACCAGCGGCACTTCACGGTAATGCTCGACGTTCAGGAAGATCGAACGATGAAGCACGCTGCCGACGTCGTTGACGAAGCGGCCATATTCATCGCGTTCGAAATAATATGACGTGCCGCCGATGGTTTGTTCGGTATAGCCTTTGATGCACTCAATGACTGTCTTCATGACAAGCTCCTTTGAAAAAGGGGGCTCGCGGCCCCCTCGTTAATGCGCCGTGACGGCTGTTACTCGGAGACGAGGAAGACTGTCAGGCCGATCTGACCGGCGACGAACGTTGCCGCCGCCGCCGTGAACTTCACGCCGATCGAGCGGTCGTTGTTCGCAGAGCTGGTGCGGTACGCACCTTTGGTCAACGGGCGCGCCGCGACACCGTTCTGAGCAATCGTCGAACCGGCGAAGAACTCATTGCCACACGTGCGCGCCTGATTCTCTTCGCCGAAAGTGCCGCTCATGATGCCGACGTCGAAGGCGATCGTCGGCACGCCGTTCGAGTCGAGATCGTCGCTGTCGGCGATGATTTCAGCTACGCGGCAGTTGGAGGGAATGCAAGCAAGCTCCAGAATGTCGCCAACGGCTGGGTTGGCGGCGAGCTGGTGGGAGAAGCGGATAGCGACCACTTCGCCAGCGGTGGATGGGTAGCAGAGGGCTTCGGTGCCCTTGGCGTATTTGCTCTGGATGAGCGCCATTTCGAGAATCCTTCAGGTGGAAGGGTCGATAAGACCGATGGAAAGATGAAAGCCCGACAGAAGCCGGGCTAGCCGTTAAGCGTTAGGGTCTTTTGCAGCGGTATCGACCGAGATCACGCCATAGTCGCGGTTGTTGAATCGGGTCTTTTTGATGCCAGCAATGACGCCCGATGCGACGACCGGCTCATTGCCGTGGTCCTTCGTCTCTTCGGTCCATGTGTAGCGGAAGCCGCCAGCAGAACCGAACGCGATCACGCCCGCCTGACGTCCCATGAAGAGCGCGCGGCCAGCCTGAACATTCTGTGCAGCGCCGTAATCCTTGAAGCGGATCGCCCACTCGTGGCTGTGCAACACGGTGTTGTTGACCATGCCGAGCCCGCCCTTGAAGATCGCGTTGCTGCGGCCTTCCGCCGTCGCTGCTGCCTTCTGGATTTCGAGCCAGCCACCTGCATCGTTCGTGCGCAGGTCATGTTCCTGGAACGGGTTCATGACCATGACGTAGTGCGCTTCGCCATTGATCATGATCGGCATCATGTTGGCGTTCTTCGGGTCCTTGGCCGACATCATGCGGGCCTTGACCTGTGCGCGCTCGATCAGCGATCGGGACATGATGTCCGACGCATCGATCGAGGCCTTGGAGGTGGCGTCGCCACCGTACAGGATGTGGTCGGCGTCGGGGGCTTCGATCGGGTTTTCCGCGTGACCGGTCCACTCGACGGTTTCGATAAAGTCTTCGTTCGTGCCGCGAGAGCCAGACAGGTAGATGAAGGTCATCTGGTCGTTGAACTTCGACCAATAGTCAGAAAGGCGGTTTTTGCCGATCTGGCGCATGTTGTGGGCGGTGCGCTTGCGGGACATTTTGCCGCCAGCAGAAACGCCGTGGCGCATCTGGTCAATCTTCAGCTGGTCGCTGAAGAACCGTAAGCTCTCTTCCTTGCCTTCCAGGCGGTTGTCGCCGTAGGTCGGTTTGTTGCGGAGCTGGACGGACAGGTCGAAGGTAATGGTATCGCCGGCTTCCGATTCGAGATCGGTAAGACGCTGGATCGCGTATTCGTCAGACGTGCCGACGAACTTGCGGTCGAAGTAGCTTTTCTTGGTGATGTCAATGAAAAGCCCACCAGACCACTTTTTCTGGGCTTTCGGATCGCCAAAGGCAACCACGGTCTTGGTCATGAGTGATGTCTCCGGTTCAGGAACAAACAGCACTCATGCGCATTGATACTCTGATTACTGGAAATGCTGGATTGTTGCAACACGTAACGCGTGATACTGGAGGAGATCGCTAGCGCATGAGTGCGGCCTCTTCTTCGGAGCGCACTCATGACAGCAGCAATCACTAGTACATCGCCCAAAGGCCGAGCCTTCATCGAAGGCCACGAAGGCAATCCACTCACTTGCTATCTCGATCCTGTCGGCATTCCCACCATTGGGCGGGGCTTCACGATGCGCAGCGCCGCGGTTCGCCGGGCTCTGGCTAAGATCGGCATCACCAAGCTCATTCCGGGCAAGACGAAGCTCACAGCAGCGCAATCCGATGCCGTCTTCATCGAGGTACTGGCCGCAGAGTTTGAGCCAGCAGTCGTCAAGAAATCCCCAGACAATCGCCAGCAACATGAGCTGGACGCGGGTGTCTCGGCTATTTTCAATCTTGGCGTCGGCGCCATGGACTGGCAGTGGGCAAAGCTCTGGCGAAAGGGCGAAAAAGACCAGGCGGCCGACTATCTCGGCACTCACTACAACACTGCTGGCGGCAAGAAGCTGCCCGGGCTGGTACGCCGGCGCAAAGAAGAAGCAATTCTCTTCAAGCTTGGCGTCTACAGCGGTGTGGGTGAAGGCGTCCCACGCACCGCGGTGGAGAGGGCACCATCTCGTCCGGATCCTGTGGTGAAAGAGGCGCAGGCGATTCTTTCGGCTAAGGGCTTCAACCCCGGCGCTATAGACGGGTGGATGGGGGAGAAAACCGCTGCCGCGGTAAAAGCTTACCAGCGCGTTCATCCCCATCTGGTCGCAGATGGCGTAATCGGCTCTGCAACGCTTGCGCAGCTGCGTCGTGACGCAGTTGCCACCAAGGAGGCGGTTCAGGAGGGTGCTGGATCGCTTCTCGGTTCTGGCACAGCTGCTTGGGCAATGGGCCTGCCATGGGTTTGGATCGCTGCCATCGTGACAATTATCGTTCTGAGCATCTTCGTTTACCGGAAGCGTGATGTTATCGCGCGCCGCTTCAATACCTTGCTTGGCCGCGAGGTGCCGGTTTGATCTCCCGGCTCACCTTCTATGCCCTCGCTGCTATCGCCGCGGCATCTTTCGTCGCCGCTGGCGTCATCGTTATCAGCCGCAACGCCACAGAGCGCACGGTCATCAAGATAGAAAGACAAAACAATGCTGCAGGTGACGAAGCGGATGGCGCTCGTGGTCAGTTTGATGGCTGCTCTGGCGGGGTGTGGGACTTCGGGTCCGGCCAGTGTCGCCGGGCTGCGCCGAGTGGTCGGGACTGACTTGATCGGCGCGCGAGGAGCCACGCCAGCTGATCAGCGCCGCATTGACCGGACCGTTGTAGGGATTTGCGCCGGCAAGGTCTGGACGCAGCGTGAATGTGCAAAGCACGGGGAGGTCTCTCGCGCTCCCTCGAGTGCGGGAGCTGAATGATGTCATTCTGGGATTGGCTTAGCACCAGCGAAGGTAAGGTGGCTTTGGCTGGCATTGCAGGATCTGCCGTCTCGGTCGCTATGGAGTGGACAGGGGCGGTTTCCAGCCTGCGCAAGCTGTTTGTCGGCGCCGTAACGGCCTATTACCTGAGCCCAATCGGAACCACGCTCTTTCAGTGGGCGTTTGGAACATTGAGCGTACCGGAAGAGCAATCTGCAAGCGTTGGCGGTTTCATTGTCGGAATCGGCGGTATCATCATCGTCGAGATAATCCTGAAGGCATTTCGCCTCCGCCACGCGGAGATCGGGAGAAGCCGACATGACCAGGCCTAGAGCGAGACACATCAGAGAAGCAGCCAAGCCGCAAGGCCGAGTCGTAGCTGTTGCGGCTATCCTTGTCGTGGTTTGGCTGTTCTGCATGCACATTTAAGCCGCGGATCGGTCGCGCCTGATTTTTGGCACTCCCTGACCGGTCTCGAGTTTGCCTCTCAGCACCTTAATCGGCCCCATAAGCAGTTGGCTCGCCGTCGGCGCGCCTTTCAATATCCAGTCGGCATAGATCTGGTACAGCTCGCGCCGCCTGCGCATATGCTCGGCTCGGTCGTAGGCCGCCTTCACAGCGTCTTTCGGCTTGTGGGCGAGCATCAACTCGATGATCTTTTCTTCGTGTGGGAATGCTTCGTTCATGATGGACGAGAAAGACGAACGGAAGCCGTGCGGAACATGCCTCGAGTGATAGCCAGCCCTGTTGAGCAAATACCCCATAGTATTTTCTGACATCGGCTTTTGCGGCTTCCTGAGATTGGGGAATGCGAACTCGAACCTCCCCGTCACCTTCTTGAGCGCGGTGATCAGCTCCACAGCCTGATCTGACAGCGGGACGTGATGATCATACGCTTCTTCTGTTTTCAGATGCAGCTTCAGCTTCATGCGATGGGCCGGGATGACCCATATCGGGTTTGACGGGTCGATGGCGTCCAGCTCGGCCCACGGTGTTTCTGCAAGGACACCAGGTCGAACCGCAGTCAGCGCCAAGAGGCGTATCGCAAGCTTCGTGTAGCCTCGGCTTGGGGTGGATGCGACGTCGGCGAGAACCTGCCTGACCCCGTCCAGAGTAATGATCGCGGGCTGGCGACCCTTCTTCAATGGCGCGAGCGCACCTTTGACAATCGATGCCGGGTCCGCGTCGGCGCGGCCGGAAGAAATGGCGTAGACGAACACGCTCGACATCCGCTGCCGTAACCGCTTAGCAGTCTCGATCGCTCCGCGCTTCTCGACAATCTTCAGCACGCCGAGAACCGTCGGTGCATCAATGCTTCGAATCGGCATGTCGCCGACGAGGGGGAATACGTCTCGTCTAAGGGTGTCAAGCACGTCACTGGCATGCCTGTCGGTCCACGTCGGCTTGGTCAGCTCGTGCCACTCTTCGGCAATGACCTGAAACGTCTCTTCGGCTTGCTTCCTGCCGATGACCTTCTCGAGCTTCTTCATAGCCGAGGGGTCTATACCGTTTTTGATGAGCGTCCTGGCATCGTCTCGAAGACGCCGCGCTTCGAAGAGTGTGACGTCCGGGTATTGGCCAAGGCCAAGCAGCTTCTCTTTGCCACCAAAATAGTAGCGGTACCGCCAGATCTTCACGCCTGTGGTGGCGACGAATAAGTGTAGACCGTTGCTGTCGGTGAGCTTGTAGGATTTCTCCTGCGCCTTGGCTTTTCTGATCGCTGTGTCTGTCAGCACGCTTGTTCTCACGATACCCGCTTTTGAAAATCAAAGTACCCGCATTTGTACCCGCTTTTTCACGAGATTGTATCGGAAGGCATGGGAACGGGCGGGAACAAAGAAACCCAAAACGATCCGCTGCGCAAGACAAAAACGGAACATATGGGAACGTATGAGAAACATTGGTGGCGGATGGGGTGGGATTCGAACCCACGGTACGGTCTCCCGCACGCCGGTTTTCAAGACCGGTTCCTTAAACCACTCGGACACCCATCCATGCCTGTAGCGGGTTTATAAACGTTTGCGCCAGCGCGTCAATTGCCTCAAAAGCCTTATTTTCCAGTCGCCTGCGCAAGCACAAAATTAACCAGCGCTTAACCATAATCATTACAATTTTACGTTCTTGGGCCGCATCGTTCGCATTTTCGCCATGTTGCGGGCAAGATTAGGCATCCGTTAAGTGCTTCGATGTCAGGGGCGTGATTATCGAGGTGTGAGAGGGGCCGTGCAGACGTTCGGCCTGAAGCAGCACGGGGCAGAGATTTGAAGTCTACCGTTACGAAGATTGGCGTCAGCGTCAAATGGGTCGGCATTGCCGTTCTGTGCGCCGCGACAGCATCATGTTCGACAACGTCGGAAACAAAAACAAAGCCGAAGCGCAGCAAGGAATATTTCGCTGAGTCGGAATATGGCGTGAAGGCGAGTCCGCGGATCGCAGAAGGTGCCAACGTCCCCAAGGGCGGCGGCAGGTTCCTCGTCGGCAATGCTTACACGGTCAAAGGTCGTCGTTACTTCCCCAAGGAAGATCCGAACTACGACAAGAGCGGCCTTGCCTCGTGGTACGGTTCGGCCTTTCACGGTCGGATGACCGCCAATGGTGAGGCTTATGACAAGGAACATCTTTCTGCGGCTCACCCGACATTCCCGCTTCCAAGTTATGCCCGCGTCACTAATCTCGACAATGGGTCCTCCGTTGTCGTGCGCGTCAATGATCGCGGACCGTTCCACGAAGGTCGCTTGATCGACGTTTCCAGCAAGACTGCAGATCTCCTCGACATGAAGGGAACCGGCACTGCCAATGTGCGCGTTCAATATGTCGGGCGCGCGCCTCTGGATGGCCACGATATGCCATTTCTCATGGCGTCCTACATTCCAAAAGGATCTCGTGCTCCGGGCGTCAATCCTGAAGGACAGATCGCAAGCGGCGTGATGGTCGCATCCGCCTCTCAACGCAACATTCCCGTTCCATCGAATCCTGCTTATGGCGGCTCGGCACAAATGGCATTGGTCGGCGCGAAGAAGAACAACGCGCTTCAGGCCATGCCGCTGGTCGAAGGTGCAGCGCCAGCGAGCTTTAGCGGGCAGGGTAACGCTCAGTTTATAGCCCTTCCGGAAGTTGGCCCGTTCATCAACGAGCGTCCTGAAGGCAACTTCCTGCGTGTCCCCGGTCCATCGCCACGATACGCTTCGGCTTATTCAGAAGCCGCGCCGGCATCCAAGGCTGCGCATGTGTTCGATGCGGTGCTCGTGGAGCGAGGCGAACTGACAGAACAGTCCATTTTGAACTATGTGAAGAACAAGCAGAACAGAGACCGTTGAGCTTTGCCTCAACGGTCCATTGGCCCATAATCGCTTCTCTTGAGACGATTCCTTGCTAGAGGAATATCAAGGCGGCGGTAAGCAATAAGATAGGCGGCGGGCCGGCGTTCCATGGTGAAGATCATACCCAAATTTTTCCGGTGTTTTAGCCTTATCGCCCTGGCAATGACTTGTGGCGTCGCGGCTGCGGAGGCGCAGTCTGGCGGCCTCGCAGTAAAGGCGCAGCAGGCCTACATGATCGATGCCGAAACCGGCACTGTTTTACTGTCTCTGAACGAAAACACGCCATTTCCACCTGCCTCGCTTGCAAAGCTGATGACGGTAGAGACGGTGCTTGACGCACTGACGGGCGGACGTGTGACGCCTGAGACGTCCTATCCCGTCTCGGAATATGCGTGGCGAACGGGGGGAGCACCTTCCAGAACCTCAACCATGTTTGCGGCACTTAAATCCTCCGTCAGCGTCAACGACCTTCTGACGGGCATCATCGTGCAAAACGCCAATGACGGCTGCATCATTGTCGCAGAAGGCATGTCTGGTTCCGACGCAGCCTTTGCCAAGACAATGACAGAGCGCGCCAAGATGCTGGGTTTGACGGGAAGCACCTTCGCCAACTCAACCGGCTTGCCGGACCCTGCGAACAAAACCACCGCGAAGGACATGGTGATGCTGGCCAAGCATATCCGTGACATCTACCCAGATCGCTACAGCCTGTTCACCAAGCCGGATTTTGAGTGGAACCGGATCTTTCAACGCAACAAGAATACACTTTTGGCCCAGGATCTCGGTATTGACGGACTCGGGCTCGGCTTTGCGGAAGGCCATGGATATTCTGCCATCATCTCAGCCGAGCGTGACGGTCGTCGCATCTATCTGACGCTCGCCGGTATGGAGGACGACAAGACTCGCCAAGAAGAGGCGCGTCGTGTGGTCGATTGGGGCCTGACGGCCTTTCAGAAGCGAGAGTTGTTTCAAAAGGACGAAACGGTCGGGAGCGTGAGCGTCTATGGGGGCGCCGCATCCACCATAGACCTTGCCGTACATGAAACGGTAGGCATCCTCGTGCCGCTCAACAATCCCGACAGGCTGTCTGGCCGCATCGTGTATAAATGGCCGCTCAACGCGCCGCTGGACGCGGGCTACAACGCCGCGACTCTGAGGATTTTCTCCGGCGAACGATTGCTGCGTGAGGTGCCGCTCTATACCACTGCCCCCGTTGCCGAGGGTACATTAAGCCAGAATGCGGCAGGCGCCTTGAAGGAATTATTGTTTTTCTGGCTGTGAGATATGGCGCGGTTTCGCCCACGATCGATATCGTCTAATAAGAAGCAACAGCCGAGACTATCAGGAAGAGACATTGCCCCAAAAAGGACTGTTCATAAGCTTTGAAGGCGGCGAGGGCGCTGGTAAGTCCACGCAGATCCGTATTCTGGCGGAAACGCTGCGCAGCCGCGGCTTTGAAGTCGTCGTAACGCGCGAACCCGGCGGTTCTGCGGGGGCAGAGGCGATCCGACACGTGCTTCTCTCCGGTGCGGCAGAGTCTTTTGGCGTGCGTATGGAGGCCATGCTGTTTGCCGCCGCGCGCAACGACCATGTCGAGGAAGTCATCCGTCCGGCGCTGGAAAGTGGCGCTGTCGTTCTGTGCGATCGATTTCTCGATTCCTCTCGGGTCTACCAGGGAACGACGGGAAATCTGGAGCCGGATTTCATCGAGACGCTACAGCGCATTGCTGTGGATGGCACCATGCCCGACCTGACGCTGATCTTCGATATTCCAGCGGTGGACGGTCTTGCGCGGGCGCGCAAGCGTGCCGATAGCGGGGAGGCGCCTGACCGCTTCGAAAAGGAAGAGTTGGAAACGCATGAGAAACGCCGCGAAGCCTATCTCGACATCGCGCTGAACGAGCCGCGTCGTTGCCGCATCGTGGATGCAAAGCAGCCGCAGGACAAAGTGACGGAAGACGTTCTGTCCATGGTTGAGCCTCTGCTCGAGCGCTTCAAGAGCCTCGCGGATTTGACGCCATGAGCGAAACGCCGGGCGTTCTCGATGGGGCGATCGCGCCGCCGGACAATACACGTCTGTTCGGCCATGACGAGGCAGAAGCATTTCTGGCGCAGTCCTATCGATCCGGCAAAGGCCATCACGCCATTCTAATCGAAGGGCCAGAGGGGATAGGCAAGGCGACGCTGGCGTTTCGTTTTGCCAATCATGTTCTATCCCATCCCGATCCAGTCGAGGCGCCCGACCACATAGCCGATCCGGATCCGTCATCGGTCGTCAGCCGCCAGATTTCCTCCGGTGCATCACATAATCTCCTGCACCTGACACGGCCAGTCGATGACAAGACGGGACGCGTGAAGTCGGCGATTACCGTGGATGAGGTGAGGCGGGCAGGGCACTTCTTCTCGCAAACGTCCGGAACCGGGAATTGGCGTATCGTCATCATCGATCCGGCGGACGATCTTAATCGCAATGCCGCCAACGCCATACTCAAAATTCTCGAGGAACCGCCGAAGCGGGCTATGTTCCTGGTCCTATCACATGCGCCGGGTAAGCTTTTGCCGACTATCCGTTCGCGCTGCATGCCGTTGCGGCTTTTGCCGCTGGACGATAGTGCTATGGGAGATGCGCTTGATCATCTTGGGCTCAATATCTCCGGTGAGAAGCGGGAAGCGCTGCTGCTAGCTTCCAAGGGAAGCTTGGCGCAAGCGCTGAAGCTCATCAATTATGGCGGTTCCGATATCGTTGACGTCTTCACTGCGGCGATGAGTGCGGAAGGGCCTTCGGCGCGCAAGCAAATGCACAAGCTGGCGGATGTTCTTGCGCAGAAAGATGGCGATATCATCCTCGGCTTTTTCATGGAGCACGCTACCGAAGAGCTGATGCAACGCGCCAAGGCAGCCGCCCTTGCGGGAGACCTGAAAGGCGCGGAGCGTCGCGCGCGACTGTCGTCGTCCCTCTCCGAGCGTATCGCTATTGCTCAAGCTTACAATCTCGACAAAAAGCAGATGGTCCTGTCCATTCTGGAAGACATGCGCTCGGTCTGATCCGCATAAAATCCACGGCTTTTGCTTTCGCTTGTGCGAACAATAGGCTAAAGCGGTCTTTCTCAAAAATCAGACCGTAAAGCCGATCGAGCGTCATGACAGACAAGACCCCATTTTACATCACCACAGCGATTTCCTATCCGAACGGCAAGCCGCATATCGGCCACGCCTACGAGCTGATCGCGACGGATGCCATGGCGCGTTTTCAGCGTCTGGATGGACGGGATGTGTTCTTTCTGACCGGCACTGACGAGCACGGCCAGAAGATGCAGCAGACGGCGCGTGCGGAAGGTATTTCGCCGGAAGAGCTGGCGCAGCGCAACTCCGACCAGTTCCGCGAGATGGGCAAGCTGTTGAATGCCTCGAATGACGATTTCATCCGCACGACGGAAGAGCGCCATCACGAGACATCGCGCAACATCTGGAACCTGATGTCGAAGGCTGGTGACATCTATAAGGACAGCTATGCCGGATGGTACTCCGTCCGCGACGAGGCTTATTACGCCGAAGACGAGACCGAACTGCGTGCAGATGGCGTACGTTACGGACCGCAGGGTACACCGGTGGAATGGGTGGAGGAAGAGAGCTACTTCTTCAAGCTATCTGAATATCAGGACAGGCTGCTCAAACATTACGAAGATAACCCCGATTTCATCGGTCCAGCCGAACGGCGAAACGAGATCATCTCCTTCGTCAAATCAGGCCTGAAGGATCTTTCCGTTTCGCGCACGACTTTCGACTGGGGCATCAAGGTTCCGGACGATCCGAAGCATGTGATGTATGTATGGGTGGACGCGCTCACTAACTACATCACCGCGACCGGCTATATCGAAGACAAACAAGGCCCACGGGCAAAATACTGGCCGGCTGACGTCCATATTATTGGCAAGGACATCATTCGCTTCCACGCCGTATATTGGCCCGCCTTTTTGATGAGCGCCGGCTTGCCGCTGCCAAAGCGCGTCTACGCCCACGGCTTCCTGCTCAACAAGGGCGAGAAGATGTCGAAGTCGCTTGGTAACGTGGTCGATCCGGTCAATCTGGTGAATCATTTCGGCCTTGATCAAGTCCGCTATTTCTTCCTTCGCGAAGTCTCCTTTGGCCAGGATGGAAGCTACAGCGAGGAGGGGATTGCGACACGCATCAACGCGGACCTTGCAAATGGTATCGGCAATCTCGCCAGCCGTTCGCTCTCCATGATTGTCAAGAATTGCGATGGTCAGATCCCGACACCCGGCACCTTCTCAGATGAAGACAAGGCGATGCTGGCGGCGGCTGACGCGCTTCTCGCCACCTGCCGCGATGAGATGAGCAAGCAGATGATTCACAAGGCGCTCGCCTCGATCATCGCTGTGGTATCAGAAACGGACCGCTATTTTGCCGGTCAGGAGCCGTGGGCGCTGAAGAAGACCGATCCCCAGCGCATGGGGACCGTCCTTTATGTCACGGCGGAAGTCGTGCGCCAGATCGGTATCCTGCTTCAGCCGTTCATGCCGGCATCGTGCGAAAAGCTTCTCGATCTGGTCGCCGCACCTTCAGACAAGCGGGACTTTGGGGCACTCGGAGAGGCCGGTCGTCTGATGCCCGGCACACCGCTTGAGGCGCCAAAGCCGGTCTTTCCGCGTTACGTAGCGCCGGAGGCGTGAAGGCCAGCATGCTGATCGATACTCATTGCCATCTGGATTTTGCCGATTTCGACGCTGAGCGCGACGATATCATCAAACGCGCCCACTCATCTGGCGTCGCCCAGATGGTGACGATTTCGACCCGCGTTCGGCGTCTGCCAGAGCTATTGAAGATCGTCGATGCATACCCATCCGTCTTCTGTTCTGTCGGCACGCATCCGAACAACGCAGATGAGGAATTGGATATCTCCGCTGACGAGCTCGTAAGGCTTGCCAACGGTCATGAAAAGATCGTGGCGATCGGCGAGGCCGGGCTGGATTATTTCTACGACACGCAAAAGCCGGAAGACCAGAAAACGGGGCTGCGGCGTCACATCGAAGCAGCACGCATAACCCAGCTTCCGCTCGTCATTCACAGCCGCAGCGCTGATGACGATATGATTGCTATCCTGCGCGAAGAAAGCGGGAAGGGCGCGTTCCCGTTTATTCTGCACTGTTTCTCTGCGGGACCGGACCTGGCGAAGGCCGGTGTCGAACTTGGCGGTTATGTTTCGTTCTCGGGCATTCTCACCTTTCCGAAATCGAAAGATATCCGCGACATCGCCGCGACCATTCCGCTTGACCGCCTGTTGGTGGAAACGGACGCGCCCTATCTTGCGCCAAAACGCTGGCGCGGAAAGCGCAACGAACCGTCCTATGTCGTCAACACGGCTGAGGTTCTGGCGGACGTTCACGGTCTGCCCTACGAGACGATGGCTGAGATCACTACGGACAATGCGTTCCGCTGCTTTTCGAAAATGACGAGAGTCTGATCCTTTGGCACTCTATCGGCGTCGCTTCACCATACTCGGCTGCTCCTCGTCTCCCGGCGTTCCCCGCATCAATGGAGACTGGGGGGCGTGCGACCCGACCAATCCAAAAAACAGACGCACCCGCGCGGCATTTCTCATCGAGCAGATTTCCCCGGATGGCGGTGTTACCACCGTCGTTGTCGATACCGGTCCAGATTTTCGCGAGCAAATGATTGCGGCGGGCGTCAAAGCGATCGATGCCGTCATCTATACTCACCACCACGCCGATCACCTGCATGGAATCGATGATCTGCGCGGCTACTTCATCACCTCTGGCAGCCGGATACCGATCTATGCCGAGCCGGATACGATGCAGCGCATCCGCGATGGTTTTCCATACTGCCTGGAAACGCCGGCCGGGAGCAATTATCCGCCGATCGTCAAACCCAATCTGATCGAAGACCTGGATCAAGACATCGTTATTGAAGGCGAGGGTGGCCCGCTGCGTATCAGGCCGCATTTGCAGCAACATGGCGATATCGTTTCGCTCGGCTTTCGCGTCGGTGACGTTGCCTACTGCACCGATGTCAGTGATTTTCCACCAGAATCCGTCGAAAAGCTCCAAAATCTGGACACGATCGTCATCGATACGTTGCAGTATCGCTATCACCCAAGCCACCTGTCGCTCGAGCAGTCGCTCGGCTGGATTGAGACGCTTGGCGCCAAACACGCGATATTGACGCATATGCACACGCCGTTGGACTATGAGACCGTCTTGCGGGAAACGCCGGACCATGTCGAACCCGGCTACGATCAGATGCGTTTCGAGGTCGAACTGACGCAAGAGCGCTTGTAGCTGCAATAGAGGAATGCAATGTCGATCAAGCCCTTCCGCGCCCCCAGCATGGCGAGCTTTTTCGACAATATACGCAGCGGACGTTTGCGTGCGCTCTTTCGTCGCGGCGAACTCGCTCTCGTGGTTCTTGCAATCCTTGTTGGTGCATTGGCCGGCGTTCTTGTTTCTCTGATCGGAGCGCTCAGCACGGCACTGCACGTGCTTGTCTTCGGCGTCGAAAGGCTCAGCAGCAGCGATCTCTCTGGCTGGATCGTTATGGCTGGCCCTGTCATTGGAGGCGCGGTCCTTGGCCTCATACTCTTCATCCTATCCCGAACCCGCAAGAAACCGATGGTCGACCCGATTGAGGCCAACGCACTCCATGGCGGGCGGCTGTCATTGACGGACAGCATCATCGTCTGCGTGCAAAACATCGTATCAAATGGCTTTGGTGCATCGGTTGGACTTGAAGCGGGCTACACCCAGGTTGCCAGCGGCGTCGCATCCAAGCTTGGCCTGAACCTGAAACTGAGGCGAGGGGACATGCGTATCCTCGTTGGATGCGGGGCCGCTGGCGCGATTGCCGCCGCGTTCAACGCGCCTTTAACGGGAGCGTTCTATGCTATCGAACTGATCATCGGTACCTACACGATCGTCACACTTGCGCCGCTGATCGTGTCGGCGCTTGTTGCAAACATTGTGGCAGGCCTAATATCTCATCACGGCATCAACATCGACGTTGTCGGCTCAAGTTCAGTGACGCCTCCCGATTATGTGCCGGCGATCTTTCTGGGTGTCGTTTGCGCTGGCATCGGCATCGTTCTCATGCAGGCGGTATCCTTTATCGAGGAAACAGCGCGCAAAAGCGCAATACCGCTATGGCTTCGCCCCACACTTGGAGGGCTCGTGGTCGGGGCGTTGGCGCTGATCTCGCCACAGGTGCTTTCCAGTGGTCACGGCGCTCTGCATCTCAATCTCGACGCGAATATCACCCTTATGGGACTTGTTGGACTTTTCCTGCTGAAAGCCACGGCCAGTGCCGTCTCTATTGGCTCCAGTTTCCGCGGCGGCCTGTTCTTCGCGTCTCTTTTTATGGGCTCGCTGCTCGGCAAAATCTTTGCCGTTTGTGCGCCCTTCATCGGCTACGGCGCCACACAGCCGGTCGTCTACGCTGTCATCGGCATGAGCGCCTTTGCCGCTGCCATTATCGGTGGCCCCTTGACCATGACGTTTCTGGCGCTCGAACTGACAGGCGACTTTCAGATCACGGCACTTGTCCTTGCCGCGGTTATCACCACATCGCTCGTCGTTCGCACCACCTTCGGCTATTCCTTTGCCACATGGCGTTTTCATCTGCGCGGTGAAAGCATCCGCAGCGCCCATGACATAGGCTGGATTCGCGATTTGACCGTCGGAAAAATGATGCGTGCGGATATCCGCAAAGCCAATCTCAGCATGGGACTTGAAGCTTTCAAGGAGAATTTTCCGCTTGGGTCCACGCAGCGTGTCATCATGACAGATGATGATGGGCGTTACGTCGGGATCGTGCTGGTACCGGAACTCTACGCCGACCCGATGGAACGCGACGCTTCAGAGATCGGCCTCGAATCCTATCTGCACTACAAGAACAATGTACTGCTGCCGACGATGAACGCGCGCCAGGCTGCAGCGGCTTTCGACGATACCGAAAGCGAAGCGCTGGCTGTCGTCAACGACAAGGTAGAAAACCGGCCGGTGGGCCTGCTGACTGAAAGCCATACGCTGAGACGCTACAGCGAAGAATTGGAGATGCGACGCCGTGAGGCATCTGGCGAGATTTGAGTGGTTGAGGCAACGCAGTGCCTAAACGCACCGGCTTCCCACCTCTATAAGTTCCATAATCTATATTATGCGATCTTTGGGCATTGGGCGGATCTGACAGGCAGCGTCTCTCAGCACCTCGCCCCTGGCTCTGGCGCTTATGGCGTTTCGCCCAAATCCACTTTGACTGGCTTGGTAGAACGCAAGGCATTGACGTAACCGAAGTCAGAAGCACCCTCGGTGGTTCTGCCATCCGTATTCGTCGATAGCTCAAAAGATCGCTCAGGTGCAGTTGGAGCTAAGTTGCGATGGCGGCATGCCGATCACTGCGTCGTAGACAGAATACAATTGCCTCGAAACGAAAGTGTTCTGGCGCCGCAACCTTATGCGCGGCGCCAGAAAGGGAAATATCACTCGGCGACCTTGACCAACAGCTTGCCGAAATTGCCGCCGGACAGCATAGAGGTAAAGGCTTCGGGTGCTTTTTCCAGGCCGTCCACGATGTCTTCGCGATAATGGATTTCTCCGGCGGCTATACGAGGACCGATCTCGGCCAGAAACTCATCGAAATGGTCCTTCGCGAATTCGATCTGAATAAATCCACGGACTAGGATGCTCTGGCGAAGGATTGTCGACATCGTGGCCGGGAGACGGTCCTCCTGGCCAGCGCCGGCACCATTGTAATGGGCGACGAGCCCGCAAACCGGCACGCGTGCGAATTGGTTGAGGAGCGGCAATACGCCATCCCAAACACGGCCGCCCACATTTTCGAAATAGACGTCGATCCCATCTGGGCAAACAGCTCCGAGGTCTGATGCGAAGTTACCCGATCGGTGATCGACAACGGCGTCAAACCCAAGCTCGTTCTTCACGAACGCGCATTTTTCCTTGCCGCCTGCAATGCCAACGGCACGAGCACCGGCAAGTTTTGCAAGCTGGCCAACCATGGAGCCAACTGGCCCCGAAGCTGCTGCAACGACGACCGTTTCACCCGCTTTCGGCTGGCCGATAAATTTCAGTCCTGCCCATGCGGTAAATCCCGGCATACCGAGCGCGCCCAGGGACGTGGTGATCGGCGCACCGTGGGTTTCGACGTGGCGGAGCTGATCGCCGTTTATAGTAGCGTGGCCGCTCCAGCCCGTCCTGCCTCGGACGATATCGCCGGGTGAAAAGTCGTTATGTCTAGACTTCACGACCTCGGAGATTGCCTCTCCTTCCATGACACCGCCCACGGGCACAGGTGCCGCATAGGATTTTGCGTCGCTCATGCGTCCGCGCATGTAAGGGTCGAGAGAAAGATAAAGGGCCTTGACGGTAACGTCCCCCTCGCCTGCCTCTTGAAGCTCGAACTCCTCCAGGCGGAAATTGTCAGGTCCAGGTTCTCCTGTGGGCCTGCTTGCGAGAACGATGCGGCGTGCAGAAGTCATTTGATGCTCCTCTTTTCAGCATCGGACTTATCTAGGAAGACTTGCAGAGTTTCCAAGGCGGATCACCGCTCGTGGCACCATTTTAGCCGGAGTACGAAAGAGACGTTGCCTCGCTCGCCAAGCAGGATAGGGTGTTATCTCCATTCCCAAAGACATTCGAATCCCGTGAATGACATTCCGCAGCCGACTGATCCTCTACGCCCTATTGACATCCCTCACCTCGCTGAGCATCGACGCTCTGCTACCTGGGCTCAGGCAGATAGGACTGGAGCTTGGCGCGGCGCCACCGCTCTCCACCCATCACGTGATATCACTGTTCATTTTCGGCATGGCCTTCGGTGAACTGGTCATAGGCCCTCTTTCGGATGCATTCGGGCGCAAGCGGGCGCTACTCGGAGGGATTTGCGTCTATCTCCTCGGAACGGCCATAGGGCTCTTTGCTCAGTCTTTGGAGATGGTGCTCATCGGCCGTTTTCTACAAGGCGTTGGCGTCTCCGGCCCGAAGATCGCAACCCGAGCCATGATCCGAGATCAGTTCAAGGGCAATGCTATGGCGCGCGTCATGTCCTTCATGTTCACACTCTTTATCCTCATTCCGATGCTGGCTCCTGCTCTTGCGCAAGGGCTTATCGCCGTCGCAGGTTGGCGCAGTATTTTTGCAGCCTATCTCGTGATCGCTGTTTGCCTTTGCATCTGGTTCACTGGAAGACATCCTGAGACATTACCTGTCAACCGGCGCATCCCATTTCGACCGCGTCTGCTTTTCCTCAACGCTTTGCGGATTCTCTCCAGCCCCCGGGTGACGCTGCTGATTATCGCGACTGGCCTCGTGTTTGGTGCGCAGCTCCTCTATCTCAGCACCGCCGCGGACTTATTCTTTGAGGCCTATGGCGTGGCGGAGACCTTTCCACTCTACTTTGCTGCGCTGGCTCTTGCGATGGGACTTGCCTCCTTTATCAATGCCAGGCTCGTTCATCGTCTCGGCACGGTCACAATGGCGCGCATCGGGTTCATCTGCCTGACCACGGTGTCTCTACTCATGCTGGTGGCAACTTTTGTTGAAGTTGGCGCCCTTCCCTTCGTGGCGTTCCTGTCGCTGCTTTTCCTCGCTTTTTTCGCAATCGGCATCCTGTTCGGAAACCTCAACGCCATGGCAATGCAGACGCTTGGAAACGTCGCAGGGTTTGGGGCATCCTTGATCGCGTCGGGGTCAAGCCTCGTCGCCACCGCGTTTGCCGTTGGCTTCGGAAGCTTTTACAGCGCCAACACCATTTATTTAGGCGTTGGATTCTTTGCGGCAGGATTGTCGTCACTCACACTTGCCGAAGTCGCTATCAGAAGAAACGAGCCGTCGGTTATCGGCGTCAGCCGATGACCTCCGTTGGCGGGCGGTATCACCGGCTCCCGGGAAACAGAGCGGTCGCAAGTGTCGAGGGCGCTGTTCTGCTCAGCTTGAACTCTGAGATCACGCGTTCGGCCACGCCGAAGGCCAGATCCCGCTCGATTGCGGACGCGTCGAGGCTCACCGCCGTGACCGTGAATTTCGCTTCCGCAATCACCTCGCCCGTCTGCACGGCGGCCGCACGCACTACGGCCCTGACAGAGGCACGCTGGCCTAGAAGCAACGATCCCCTTGCATAGGCTTCGAGCCGGATCGTCAGCACCACGCGCGGACGCGCACGTACTCTCACCGTATCGTTGATGGCATTGGAAACCCGATAATGGATCGACTGCATAAGCTCCGGCGAAATATCCGCGCGCGCCGCAACAAAGGCGCCTCGCACGTCATAGATCAGCCGATCGCCTTCGCGCGTCTCGGGCCCAAGCCTGAAAGACATGAGTGCGAGAGACGTCAGCAGAACCACGCCGATCCGCTTGAGTTGCCGATACAAGAAAGATGCCTCCCCTAAGGTAACCTTCAGGGTGCATCTTCGTGCATCGTGGTTAAAAATGCTCTAAGTCGCTCGTGTGATCTTCACCGCGCTGCAGCAAGAACGCGGGCCGCGGCACGCATGTCGGTGAAGCGCACAGCACGACGCTGTTGGGCTTCCTCGTCTTCTCCCCACTGCTCCGCAGTCCAGTCTTCATCGAGATGCGCCAGGGCCCAAACTTCCTCAAGGCTTTTCTCGCCTTCGGCAAGCGCCAATGCGAGTATTGCAGATCCCGTGAGTGTCGTCATCGTGTGGAGAGCTGCAAGCTCGATCGGGGTATCATATTTGCGCAGTGTGACGGCAAAAGCGGCCACCGCTTCTCGGGGCTGCTCTTGGTGCATGACGCCTTCTATCAGGATAAAGCGCGCACCAAGCGAATTTGCTGCCCAGTCGATAACGCGGTCCCATTGCTCCGTCTGGCGCTCGACAAGCGCTTCCGGTTCGCCTGCCCGGTAGCAGAGCAGATCGCTGGAGGAAAAGCGCAGAATATCTTCAAATACCGCCTGGGGGTCGTTCGCTACGCCATCGATCGCCGTATTCACATGGCGGGAAATCGGCATAGTGGAGGGGTCGATCACCTCCGCCTGCGCGTCCCACTCATCGCGCATCAAGACCGCAAGCGCTCTGGTTGGAACATAGAGCGGATGTTTTGCAGGCGTACGCAGCACCTTGCCATCGAGACGGATCGTGAAGGCGCCCTCTTCTGCTTCCTCCACAGTCACCTCCTTATAAAAACGCTTGGGAAGCGGCTTCTGCATCTGGATTTGCGCCCGGCGGATCGGGTCTGGATGGCTCAAGCCCTCCGAAAGATCGTTCAGCAAGTCACGCATATTTGGTCCTCGTCAGCTCGGTATGTGACCGGGAATTTCGCTTGGATGGTTGACGATCGCATCAGCGCCAGCAGCCCAGAGCGCATCGACGGAGGCATACCCCCAAGCGACACCTATTGCCTTGGCACCGGCGGCCTTTGCCATCTGCATATCGTAGATCGCATCGCCTATGACAATCGTATCGGTCGGAACCATGCCGGTTTCGTGGCAGCATTCGCTCACCATGGCCGGATGCGGTTTCGAGGGGCAATCATCCGCTGTGCGGGAAACAATGAAGTGCTCACGAAAGCCGTGTGTGTCCATTATCAGGTTGAGGCCACGGCGAGATTTACCTGTCACGGCCCCCATCAACAGTTCTTCGCGCTCGGCAAGCTTTGCGATCATCTGCGCAATGCCGTCGAACAAGGGCTCCTGAAAACCAGGCTCTGCGCGTGTTTCGGCAAAAATCGCCTTATAATGAGCGGTCATCGCCGTTGCCTCATCATCCACATGCATCTTTCCCTGCATTCGGGCGATGGCGATATCGAGCGTCAGCCCAATAATCGATTTCGTCAGAGACACCTCAGGACGCGGATAACCGAAATGCAAGAAGGTGCGCGCCATAACCTCATGGATGAGGCCGACGCTATCGACCAGCGTCCCGTCGCAATCGAAAAGAACAAGCTTCATTGATCGTCCCTGTCACCATCGGCAACATCGAGGCCGAGGAGATTCCACGTCTGCACCATATGCGGCGGAAGAGGTGCGCTGACGCGGAGACGACCGCCGGACGGATGGGGAATATCGATGTGGCGTGCGTGCAGGTGCAGGCGCTTCTGGATGCCGCCGGGAAAATCCCAGTTCGGGTCGTCGATGTAGTATTTCGGATCGCCAATGATGGGATGGCCCATGTGTAGCGCGTGTACGCGCAGCTGATGGGTGCGGCCGGTATAAGGCTCCATTTCCAGCCAGGCCAAATTTTGCGCCGCGGTATCGATTACCCTGTAATAAGAGATCGCGTGGTCGGCACCTTCCTCGCCGTGCTTGGCAATGCGCATACGATCTCCATCCGGTGTCTGCTCCTTGACCAGCCAGCTCGAAATCTTGTCCTGGTGTTTGCGCGGAACGCCTTTGACCAGCGACCAGTAGGTCTTCTTCGTATCGCGTTCGCGAAATGCTGCAGTCAGCTTCTGTGCCGCGCCACGGGTACGGGCGACGACGAGAACGCCGGATGTATCGCGGTCCAGACGATGGACAAGACGGGGCTTTTCGCCTTTCTGGTTCGTCCAGGCTTCGAGAAGGCCGTCGATATGGCGGTTTACACCCGACCCGCCCTGCACGGCAATGCCGGCAGGCTTGTTGAAGACGAAGACCTTGTCGTCCTCGTGAAGCAACATGCGCTTGAGAAGATCGCCGTCCTCCGAATGCTTCAAGTCCTTGGAGCCGATCGGGCCGCTCTTGACCTTGGCATCGACATCAAGTGGCGGCACGCGGACCATTTGGCCGGGTTGAACGCGGGCATCGGTTTTGACGCGGCCACCATCGACGCGAACCTGGCCCGATCTCATCAGCTTTTGCAGCTGACCGAATCCGAGGCCCGGGTAATGGATCTTGAACCAGCGGTCGAGACGCATTCCGGCCTCGTCGGCCTCAACCTTGATGTGCTCGATACCTGCCATGGCAATTCCAGTCTTTCTTTTCTGATCTGCCGCCTCGTTGGTGTGCGGCCTTTGCCTTGCCTTTAAAACAAAGCGCGGCCCAAGGCCAGCCCGGCAAAGACCGCAGCAAACGAAACCAGTAGACTTGCCAGAAGATATAGGGCCGAAAGGCCTATTTCGCCCCGCTCGAACAGCACCATCGTATCCAGGGTAAACGATGACCAGGTGGTAAAGCCACCAAGGATGCCGGTGACGATGAAGACCCGCATCTCTGCGGAGGCATCGAAACGTCGGGCGATCATTTCCACGAGAAGACCGATCGCAAATGCGCCTGCGATATTGACGGTCAATGTGCCAAAGGGAAAGTTCGGTCCCGCAAGACGCGTCGCACCCAGGCCGACAAGATAGCGTGCGACTGAACCAATTGCGCCGCCGACTGCCACGAGCAGAATGTTTAACATGAGAGCCGTTTCAATTCTATGGATGTGTATTTTGACCCTAAGACAAGTTGATGGATTTAGAAATACGCTGCGATGCCTGATGTCGCCAATGATTAAAATACGCAGCAAATTCAACTATTAGATTTAGGGCCGAGTAAATTCCGCGCTGCTAGTTTTGTCTCTTCTTATTATTGAGGGCAGACAATGTCTCAGCTTTGGTCGGTTTCCGCGAATATAGCGGCGTATGCGTCTGAAAGCGTCCGCTTGGCGCAACGTCCGCCGAGAAAAAAGGAAATTGAGAAGGCTGCCGAAGAGTTGCGCCGCCAGTCGGAGCCTGATGCTTCACCGCATCCGCTGATCAATCTCGCTGCCGCTGCCCCTTCCCTTTCTCTCTTTGCATCCACCCGTCAAAATCCACAGACGACGTTCGAGCAGGCCCTGCACGCCTATGAAGAGAATCAGGATCCACCGGATTAATCTCTGTGCTACCGCCGCCATGTTCAGTTTAGTGTCAGCTGAAATGTCCAGGCTGTTTTTCGCAAAGACCGAAACAGAGGTACATCATGAAGACTCTTGCTAAACTGACGCTGGCCGCGCTTGCAACGTTCACCCTTTCCGTCCCGGCATTTGCCGCAACCACGATCATGGTTCATGAAGGCGGAGAAGGCGGGCAGCCGATGACGCTCACCCTCGACAAGCCGACGGTCAAAGCTGGTGAGGCGGTGTTCATGGTGCATAATGACGCCGTCTCAGAAGAGCATGAGATGGTTCTTGTGAAGCTGAAGTCTCCAGACGAAGCGATCCCGCTCAACACGGCCAAACATCGCGTCGATGAAAAGAAGCTGAAGAGCCTCGGAGAAGTCGCAGATTTGAAGCCGGGCGCGGATGGTCAGTTGAAGGCCAAACTGGTCCCTGGAACCTACCTGCTCTTCTGCAATATCAAAGGACACTACGAAGCGGGAATGCAGGCGAAGCTCACTGTCACGAAGTAAGTGAGAAAATACGCCGACGGCCGTCGAGGTGCAGACGCATCCCGACGGCATTTTTTTTCAAGTTCAGTTATGATTGTGCTTCGCCTCGCCCGCATTGGCCGGGCCGACTGGAAGCTCGATTGTCACCTCTCCGGCCTTTTCGAAAGCAAGCGTGACCGGGACCTTGTCACCTTCTGCAAACGGCTTCGAGACGTTAAAGAACATGAAATGCAACCCTCCCGGCTTCAACTCCACGGTCTGACCTGCCGGAATAGCGATCCCATCATTCAGCTTGCGCATTTTCATCACGTCATTGACCATTGCCATTTCGTGGATTTCAGCGCGGCCAGCCAAGGGCGATGAAACCGAAACGAGCTTGTCGTCTGAGGCGCCATTGTTCTTGATGGTGACGAAGCCACCGCCGACCGGCTGACCCGGCAGCATTGCCTTGGTGGAGGCTGCCGACAGCTCGAGATCACCCGCCTTGATGACAGCGTCTGCCGCACCGGTCGCTGCCATAGCGGCGGCGTGATCGTGGTGTGCATGAGACTCACCCTCCGCCTTCTGCTTTGCGGTGATGCGGATCACCGGGGCCGGGTTATCGAGCGAGTGTGGGTCTTGGCCTTTTACGGCAATCTGATCCCAGTTGGCTGTGCCCTTGTCGCCGCAAAGTTGCTTGACCTTGAAAGGCAGCGCCGTGCCCGGCTCAACATCCGCGATCTTGCCCTGAATGTTGAAGGTGTCATAGAATTCGTCCGGCAAGCTGCCGCCCTTCCAGCGAATTTCCACCGGACCACTTTTCACATCATTGCCGTGATTCTTGTAGGTCTTTTGGTAATCGCCCTTGATCACTTCCAGTTCCCAGCCCGCCTTGGGCTGCGGCTTGGCCGAAATAAAGCCTTCAGGCAGAACGATTTGAACTTCGGTGGTGGCAAGGCCGCCGGCGCAGCCATGTGGCACCTGAAGTGCTGCGACAATGGTGCTATCCTGTTCTGCGGTTCCATTGACGAAGCTTGTATGGGCGAGAGCGGAAGTGGACGAGAGGGCCGCGGCAATAACGATATATGTGGCGCGTTTGAAGACTGTCATCTTTTGATCCTTAAGGCTGCTGCATTACAGGCAGTCAGTCAGAAAAGTGCCGCTACGCGGCTTTGGTGGTGAGCGGGATCAAACAAAAGACGTTGGGGGATCGCGGGCGCGATTGGTCCGCGGCGCCGAGGGTTTTATGATGGTGTGGTACTGCCGAAGCGTATTTTCTATCGATGCCAGGTCAGTACCCATCCCTTGTTCCGCCACAGGTGTCGGCAGAAGAATCGAGGATGCGAGCAGGCATGCTTCGCAGAAAAGGATGGCATCACGGCTGTGCTTGCCATGCGGCAATTGAGTTTGAGCAAGATGCTCGGAGCAAATTTCGGCAAAGCTGCCGTCAGGGAGTCTGTACGCCTCATCGAAGGCAGCAACCGGGGCGGCAAGGATTGGTTTATGTCCAAAGCCAAGCGATAGCATCAGCACGGCGCACAAGATGCGCGCTGTCCGCTCTATCCCGATTGAACCGTCTTTTCCGAAAATCACCATGACCATTTCGATAGCCCGGTTTCGTGGAAAAACAAAGTGCGACCGTTCGTATCAGGGAACGCCTGAACAGGCGTGACGTTGACCTTCAATCATCAACTGGTCAAGGAGGAGACGAAACAGTGCCCGCAAAGTCAAAAGCCCAACAGAAAGCTGCAGGGGCAGCGCTTGCTGCAAAGCGTGGCGACATGCCGAAATCGCGTTTACAAGGCGCTTCAAAAGACATGGCTAAGTCCATGACGCAGAAAGAACTTGAAGATATGGCATCTACAAAACGCAAGAAGCTTCCCGAGAAGAAAGATAGCTAGAATTTGGCCGCGCGCCGCGCCAGTCCATTCCCTCTGCTTGCAACGACATGACGCAGGTTGAACAAAAAACTGTTCACTTGCGTCATTTGGTTCTTGCCAATCCGAAAGCTTCACAGATAATGAGCGTCCATACCGTTGGGAGAAACCGCTTCGATGCGGAGCCGAAGGAGCAACCGCCCCGGAAACTCTCAGGCAAAAGGACCAACGGTCGAACGGAACTCTGGAGAGAAGCCTCCTTGTAACTGAAGGGCAGGCTCGCCGAAGGGATAACAATCTCAGGCGACAAGGACAGAGGGGGCTCTTGAACCCGACGCTCGCAGAGTGTCACGAACATGAGCCCGCGCGAATGCGCTACCCTGGAGGCGTCCTTGGCCGATACAGCCGAGTTAAAAGTCACCCCGCTTCATTCCCTGCATCTGTCACTTGGCGCCCGCATGGTGCCTTTCGCGGGCTATGACATGCCCGTGCAATATCCTGCAGGCGTGTTGAAGGAGCATCTTCACACCCGCGCCTCGGCCGGTCTTTTCGATGTCTCCCATATGGGCCAGGTCATCGTGAAGGCGAAGTCCGGCAAGGTAGAAGACGCTGCACTCGCTTTGGAAAAGCTGGTGCCGGTCGATATTCTAAGCCTCAAGCCCGGTCGCCAGCGCTACGGCTTTTTCACCGATCAGAATGGCTGCATCCTTGACGACCTGATGATTACAAACCTCGGCGATCATCTTTTCGTCGTCGTCAATGCTGCCTGCAAAGATGCAGACCTTGCGCATATGAAGGCGCATCTCTCCGACAGTTGCGACGTGACACCGCTTGAGGACCGCGCCTTGATCGCGCTGCAGGGGCCTCGTGCGGAAGCGGTTCTTGCCGAGCTTTGGGCTGGCGTTTCGGACATGAAATTCATGGACGTGCGCGAGATCCCTCTGCAAGATGTGCCCTGCATCGTCTCGCGCTCCGGTTACTCAGGCGAGGACGGTTTTGAAATTTCAATTCCTGCCGACAAGGCCGAAGAGATCGCCAAGTCCCTGCTGGAGCATCCCGATTGCGAAGCCATCGGTCTTGGCGCACGCGACAGCCTGCGGCTGGAAGCCGGTCTCTGCCTCTATGGTAACGACATCGACACTACGACATCTCCGATCGAAGCATCGCTGGAATGGGCGATCCAGAAAGCGCGCCGTACAGGCGGCGACCGCGAAGGCGGCTTTCCGGGTGCGGATCGTATTCTTGGCGAACTCGGTAACGGCACCAGCCGGCGCCGCGTCGGCCTGAAGCCCGAAGGTAAAGCGCCGGTGCGTGGACATTCCAAGCTTTTTGCCGATGCCGAAGGCAGAAACGAAATCGGCGAGGTTACCTCCGGCGGCTTCGGACCGACCGTGGAAGGTCCGGTTGCCATGGGCTATGTGCCCACCGACTACACAACACCCGGCACGGCGATCTTCGCCGAGGTTCGCGGCAAGTACCTGCCCGTTACTGTTGCCGCCCTGCCCTTCATCACGCCCACCTACAAGCGCTAATCTGCGGAGAAACCCATGCTGAAATTTACCCAGGAACACGAGTGGCTGAAGATCGAAGGCGATGTCGCCACCGTCGGCATCACCACCCACGCCGCAGAACAACTCGGCGATCTGGTCTTCGTTGAATTGCCGGAAGTCGGCGCCACCTTTTCCAAGAATGGCGAAGCCGCCACCGTCGAAAGCGTCAAAGCTGCGTCGGATGTCTATTGTCCGTTGGATGGCGAGATCGTCGAGATCAATCAGGCCATCGTCGATGATCCGTCGCTGGTCAATTCCGACCCGCAGGGCGCCGGTTGGTTCTTCAAGCTGAAGCTTGCCAACACCGCCGACGCCGATGCGCTGCTGGATGAAGCCGCCTATAAGGAGCTGGTAGCGTAATGGACACGCCCACCGAATTTCATTTCACCGACTACCAGCCCTATGACTTCGCCAATCGTCGTCATATCGGCCCGTCGCCGGCGGAAATGGAGGAGATGCTGAAGGTCATCGGCTATAAGAGCCTCGATGCCCTGATCGATGCGACAGTACCCTCCTCAATCCGCCAGAAGGACCCGCTTGCCTGGGGTGCAGCACTGACCGAACGCGAGGCGCTCGACCGCCTTCGCGAGACGGCCAACAAGAACAGGGTGCTGACATCACTGATCGGCCAGGGCTATTACGGCACCATCACGCCGCCGGTCATCCAGCGCAATATTCTGGAAAATCCGGCCTGGTACACCGCCTACACGCCCTACCAGCCGGAAATCTCGCAAGGCCGTCTTGAAGCGCTGCTGAACTTCCAGACGATGATCTGCGACCTGACCGGCCTCGATGTTGCCAATGCTTCGCTTCTCGATGAGGCGACCGCTGCTGCCGAAGCCATGTCCATGTGCCAGCGCGTGGCGAAGTCCAAGGCGAACGCCTTCTTCGTGGACGCAAACTGCCACCCGCAGACCATCGCGCTGATCGAGACACGCGCAGCACCGCTTGGCTGGAAAGTCGTCATCGGCAACCCTTTCACCGACCTCGATCCGGTCGATGTCTTCGGCGCGATCTTTCAATACCCGGGCACGCATGGCCATGTCAGCGATTTCTCCGGCCTCATTTCGCGTCTGCATCAGACCGGCGCGATCGCGGCAGTCGCTTGCGATCTCCTGGCACTGACGCTCCTCAAGTCTCCCGGTGAAATGGGTGCGGATATCGCTATCGGCTCCTCTCAGCGCTTCGGTGTTCCTGTTGGTTACGGCGGTCCGCACGCGGCCTTCATGTCGGTCAAGGATGCGCATAAGCGCTCTATGCCGGGTCGTCTCGTCGGCGTGTCTGTCGATGCACGTGGCAATCGTGCGTATCGTCTGTCTCTGCAGACCCGCGAGCAGCATATTCGCCGCGAGAAGGCTACCTCCAACATCTGCACCGCGCAGGTGCTGCTGGCGGTCATGGCGTCCATGTATGGCGTCTTCCATGGCCCACAGGGCATCAAGGCTATCGCTCAGCAAACCCACCAGAAGGCGGTGCTGATGGCGAAGGGTCTGGAGAAGCTTGGCTACAAGGTCGAGCCGGAAACCTTCTTCGATACGATCACCGTCGATGTCGGCCACATGCAGGCGCTCATCCTGCGTGCAGCTGTTGCCGAAGGCGTCAACCTTCGCAAGGTCGGCTCCACCAAGATTGGCATGAGCCTTGACGAGCGCACACGCCCGGCAACGCTTGAGGCCGTCTGGCGCGCCTTTGGCGGCAGCTTCTCGATTTCCGACTTCGATCCGGATTATCGACTGCCAAAAGATCTATTGCGTACGAGCGCTTATATGACGCACCCGATCTTCCACATGAACCGCGCCGAAAGCGAAATGACGCGCTATATCCGCCGTCTTTCGGACCGCGATCTGGCTCTGGACCGCGCGATGATTCCGCTAGGTTCTTGCACAATGAAGCTCAATGCGACAGCGGAAATGCTGCCGATCACATGGCCGGAATTTTCCGATATCCATCCTTTCGTCCCCGCCGATCAGGCGTTGGGTTACAGGGAAATGATCGACGATCTGTCCGCCAAGCTTTGCGCTGTGACTGGTTATGACGCTTTTTCCATGCAGCCGAATTCCGGCGCGCAGGGTGAATATGCAGGCCTGCTGACGATCCGGAACTATCACCTTGCTCGTGGCGATGCACATCGCGATGTCTGCATTATCCCGACATCCGCGCATGGCACCAACCCCGCCTCCGCGCAGATGGTCGGCATGAAAGTGGTCCCTGTCAAGGTAAAGGAAAACGGCGACATCGATATCGATGATTTCCGTGCAAAAGCAGAGCAGTACGCGGAAAACCTCTCCTGCTGCATGATCACCTATCCTTCGACCCACGGTGTTTTTGAAGAGACGGTTCGCGAGATATGCGACATCGTTCATACCCATGGTGGACAGGTCTATCTGGACGGCGCCAATATGAACGCGATGGTCGGTCTTTCGCGTCCAGGCGATATTGGCTCGGACGTCAGCCATCTCAATCTTCACAAGACCTTCTGCATTCCGCATGGCGGCGGTGGTCCGGGTATGGGGCCGATCGGCGTCAAGGCGCATCTGGCTCCCTACCTGCCGGGACATCCGGCAAGCGATGGCCGCTCAGGCGCTGTTTCAGCAGCACCGTTCGGCTCGCCATCGATCCTGCCGATCTCCTGGAGCTACTGCCTGATGATGGGTGGCGAAGGGCTGACGCAGGCAACCAAGGTCGCGATCCTCAACGCCAACTACATCGCGGCACGCCTGAAGGGCGCTTACGACGTCCTTTACAAGTCGGAGGCTGGACGCGTGGCGCATGAATGCATCATCGACACGCGCCCGCTCAACGACAGCTGTGGTGTGACCGTTGATGACGTGGCAAAGCGCTTGATCGATTGCGGCTTCCATGCGCCGACCATGAGCTGGCCAGTCGCCGGCACGCTGATGATCGAGCCGACCGAGTCCGAAACGAAGGCCGAGATCGACCGCTTCTGCGACGCGATGCTCACCATCCGCCAGGAGGCTCGCGACATAGAAGAAGGCCGTGCCGACAAGCTCAATAACCCGTTGAAGAATGCGCCGCATACGGTGGAGGACCTCGTCGGGGAATGGGATCGTCCCTACAGCCGCGAGAAGGGTTGCTTCCCGCCCGGCTCGTTCCGCGTGGACAAATACTGGTCGCCGGTCAACCGCATCGACAACGTCTATGGCGACCGCAATCTCATATGCACCTGCCCGCCCATGAGCGAGTATCAGGAAGCAGCAGAGTAAGACTGATCATGAAGCCCGGAGCGATCCGGGCTTCATTCGTTTTAGCCAAACCGAATTCATGATGTGATAGCCGTGGTGGCAACATATGCGCTTGAGCCACTCTGCTGAGGAGCTTAGAGCCATCTAGAAGCAGTCGATATTTGTTACTTAAAAAACTCGGCTATATTCTCACCTATCGCCACAGCGCTTAGCATCGTCTGCGTCAGCCTGTTTTTCGGCCAAGACCGAATGGCGAAATAGCCGAGGCGTCCTCCATCATCCTGCGACCGACCTCGACCGATTTAAGTCCACCAGTGACAGAGTGGGGCATGTGATCGGCTTTAAGGTCATCAGCCGTTTTGCTCGCCATCTGCAGGATTTGGCAAGTCCAGATGACTTGGTCGACAGAATGGGTGCCAAGGAGTTGGTATTATTCATGGCGTCCAGCGACGGGCGAAATATGCTAGAGCGCGTTGAACGCCTGCGGGTAGGGTTATCAGCCCTTTACCCAGACGTTGATCCAGAGACGCCTGTGACGGCGAGCTTCGAGGTTGTCCGGTTTGAGCCTGACGAAAGTTTCCGGCAGGCCTATGAGCGCCCGCTGCGCTGCTCTATCCGCCTCGAAGGATGTGAGCAGAACGAACACCGTGGCGGATCTCGGCGAGGCAGCGTAAAGCTCTCTTTCCAGCCAGTGACCCAGATACCTTTAGCGGGTGAGCCGGATATCCGCGGTGACAACGGTCGGTCCATTGGCGCCGTCCTTGTCTGTCGTTCTCAATCGCAAGCCATTACGTCCAAGCTTGCTGATGGTCATACCCGCCACGCGATCGCCGTTGATGTCACGGTTCCAGCGAACCGTCAGGTTGATGTTGTCGCCTCTTCGGCTGCCGCTGAGTGCGGAGGGGCGACCGGAAGGACCGACATAATTTCCGCTATATCGGGTGCCCCGCGCGGTTAGGTCCGCCGAGATTGCTCGGCGCACGACAACAAAACCACGGCATGTGCCGTTCATCTGCAATGATGGTCCAGACGCAGTGGCCTGAAACGTGCAGTTGACATTGACCGGACGAGAGCCGATCCGCGTGGTTACCGTGCCGCTGCCTTTCCAGTTCCCACCGAGCGAGGACAGAAAGGTGGTTTCATCTGCCACTGCGGGCGTGGAGATAAGTGCCGCCAAGGCGAAAAGGCACGCTGTGTTTAGTTTCATGATGATCGCTCCCTATTGAGGAACGCCAACGGTGGGACTTGAATAGAGTTCCTAAATTAGATCGTTATGGACTATAGCAACCAATAACGTTTTCGTGCGTTTGTCGCTCGCTTCACTCCTATTCGGAAATACGCAGATGACATCCATCACCTCTCCTGCCCCCGGCCGAGGCTCTGTTCAACAGCCGAGTGGCATCAGCGATCGCACTCTATTTGCTCTCGCGGTGCTAAACTTTTTTCTAGCGGATGCACGCGATGGGCTCGGTCCCTTTCTTGATGCGTTTCTGGCCACGAATGGCTGGTCCCCAATGCAGTTGGGGGTCATTGCAACGGTCGGCGGTCTCGTTGGCCTCGCCGCCACACCGCTTTGCGGCGCTCTCGTTGATGGCACGACATGGAAGCGCACGCTAATTGCAGTGCCAGTCATTCTCGTTACCGCGGGTGCGCTTCTTACCTTGATCTTCCCGACGGAGACCGTTGTCTGGGGCGGTCAGATCATGACGGCCGTCGTTGGCGCAACGGTTGGCCCGGCGCTTGCCGGACTGACGCTGGGTCTTGTCGGCGAAAAGTTGTTCTCGAAGCAAATCTCGCGCAACGAGTTTTGGAACCACGGCGGCAATTTTGCTTCTTTGTTTGCCACCTATGTTGCCGTCTCTTACTTCGGCATTTCCGGTGTCATCGGCCTGATGGTCATCACCGCAATCGGAACGTTGATAGCGATCACGGCGATCGATCCCAACCGTATTGATCATAAAGTGGCACGCGGTCTCGGTCATGATGAGGGCGAACCCGGGCCTTCAGGTTTCGGCGTATTGTGGCATGAGCGCGGGCTCATCCTGCTTGCCATCATTCTGCTGATCTTCCATTTCGGCAATGCGCCGATGGGCCGACTGATTGCTCAGGATTTCGCAGTCGAACTCAACTCGCCCTTCAAAACAACGGCAATCATCACCGGTGTCGCACAGTTCGCCATGATCTTCGTGGCAGCTCTTGCTCCCTGGCTTATTCGCCGCTTCGGACTCTCTGCGGTTTTCCTGATTGCGCTGGCGGCCTTGCCTTTGCGCGGATTGTTGGCGGCATCCTTTGAGCAGTTCTGGGTGGTCTATCCCGTTCAGCTTCTGGATGGCATCGGTGCCGGCCTTCTTGGTATCGCGACGCCGGTTGCAGTCGAGCGCATCTTGAAGGGTACCGGTCGCTTCAATGTTGGCCTTGCGAGCGTGATGACCGTTCAAGGCATCGGCGCGTCGCTCAGCAACGGCGTTGCAGGATGGCTTACCACGGAAGGCGGCTTCGCGCTCTCGCATCTGGTCGGCGGTGGTATCGCGGCGATTGCAATATTACTCTTCATTTTCTTCCGGCGGGATATCGTTCCGAAGGACGAGCCTGAGACAATGTAAGCCACACATCACGGAAAACAAAAAAGGAGGCACCTAGCCTCCTTTTTCTTGAGATATCAAAATGCGTCAGCCGACGAAGGCGCGCTCGATGACGAATTCCGCCGGCTTGTTGTTGGCACCTTCGGTCAGCCCTGCCTTCTCCAGCAGTTCCTTTGTGTCCTTCAGCATCGCCGAAGAACCGCAGATCATGCCGCGGTCGATTGCAGGGTCGAGCGGCGGGACGCCGAGATCGGCGAACATTTTGCCGTTTGCGATCAGGTCGGTGATGCGCCCCTTGAAGGGATAGTCCTCACGTGTCACCGTCGCATAGTGCTTCAGCTTGTTGCCGACAATCTCGCTCAGGAACTCGTGGTTCTTGATTTCCTCCACAAGATCGAAGCCGTATTTCAGTTCGGCGACATCCCGGCAGGTATGGGTGAGAATAACTTCCTCGAACTTTTCATAAGTTTCCGGGTCGCGAATAAGGCTTGCGAATGGAGCGATACCCGTTCCGGTCGAAAACATGTAAAGACGTTTGCCAGGCGTGAGCGCGTCGAGCACAAGCGTTCCCGTCGGCTTCTTGCGCATTAGGACCGTATCACCTGGCTTGATTGCCTGCAGGTGAGAGGTCAGCGGACCGTTCGGCACTTTGATGGAAAAGAACTCGAGCTCTTCGTCCCAGGATGGGCTGGCGATGGAGTAGGCGCGGTAGATCGGCTTGTCGCCGACCATGAGGCCGATCATGGCAAATTCACCGGAGCGGAAGCGGAACCCAGCCGGGCGCGTCATGCGGAAGCGAAAAAGGTGATCGGTGTAATGCTCCACCGAAAGAACGGTCTCGGCATAGACGCCGTCCGGGGTCTTGATCGCAAATTCTTCCGTTTTGGCTGGAGCGTTCATTCTCTTTCCGTCCATTTCACAAAAAACCAGACATTCTCGTTACGGGGAAGTATACCATCCGCCTCCCCATTTGAAGGTATGAGAATGTCATTGGAGCTATGCAGGTGGAAATATGTATCAATACCTCATATTTCCTCGCAATGGTTCATACTGCCGCACGCCTTCGCCAGCTATAGGTTTCACCCTCTACGGAGGATCTTGCCGCCGGCTGGTAGTAGACATCGATGCCGGGTAACCGGTTTTCGGACAAACGACGGAGTGCAGTTTCGTTGGAGACGCTGAAAGTGGTGAAGCCCGTTCTCAGCATCAGCGGTACCTGGTCGATGAGCACATCGCCAACGGCGCGCAGCTCACCCTGGTAATTCAGACGTGTGCGCAGAAGGGATGCGTGGCTGAAGCCGCGGCCGTCATTGAAGGCCGGGAAGCTCACCGCGATAAGCGCGATCCGATCAATGAAGGGTGCAAGCTTCGTTACATCATCCGCAGGTGTTATGAGAACGCCGAGACCTACATCATTGCTCTCTGCCGCCCGCGTCAGAAAGGTCGCCAGTGGCAAGACCGCGTTCTGCCCCTCGCCTGCTTCGACGCCCTCGCCCTCGGTGATCCAGGGGTCATTTTCGACGAAGCCTTTTTCGGTCCAGATTTTCGTCATTTCAAATTCCTCAAGCGGCTTCTGCGGTGGCAGGATAAAGGGCGTCCTTGAAAGGTTGCGGTCCAACGCGACGGTAGGCCTCCAGGAAAGTTTCCTCCTTGGACAGGCGCAGGCCGAGATACGTGTCTACGATCGTCTCGACCGCATCCGTTACCTTTTCCGGTTCAAATCCGCGCCCGATGATTTCGCCGATCGAGGAATTCTCATCGCCGGAACCACCAAGGGTTATCTGATAAAGTTCAGCACCCTTCTTCTCGACGCCCAGCAGGCCGATATGGCCAACATGGTGGTGACCACAGGCGTTGATACAGCCGGAAATCTTGATCTTCAATTCACCGATTTCCGCCTGACGCTCAGCCGCGCCGAAACGTCTGGAAATTTCCTGCGAGACCGGAATGGAGCGCGCATTGGCGAGCGCGCAGTAGTCCAGACCGGGACAGGCAATGATATCCGTAATGAGGCCTGCATTCGCTGTTGCAAGACCCGCACCCTGTAGCGCGCGGTATACCGGCTCCAAATCTGCAAGGGCAACGTGAGGGAGAATGATGTTCTGCTCGTGGCTGATGCGGATTTCGTCGAAGGCATATTCCGCAGCAATATCAGCGACCACGTCCATCTGTTCGTCCGACGCATCTCCCGGAATGCCGCCAATAGGCTTCAGCGAGACCGTCACCATCCCATAATCCGGATGCTTGTGCGGCTGAACGTTTTGGTCGACCCAGCGGGCGAAATCCGCGTCCGTCTTCTTCCAGCGGGCGAGGCTCTCCCAGCTCTCCGGGCGGTCCCTTAGCTGAGGCGGCGCGAAATAGGTGGTGATCGCTGCGATATCGCCATCGGGAAGTTTCAGTTCGCCATTTTTCAGGTGAACAAACTCCGCCTCCACCTGGCGCGCGAGTTCTTCCGCGCCGGTCTCATGCACGAGGATCTTGATACGGGCCTTATATTTGTTGTCGCGACGACCATGCAGATTGTACACGCGCATGATTGCGGTTGTGTATGACAGCAAATCCTCTTCGGGCAGGAAATCGCGGATTTTCTTGGCGATCATCGGGGTTCTGCCCTGCCCGCCGCCGACATAAACGGCAAAGCCGATTTCGCCCTTGTCGTTCTTCTTCAGGTGCAGGCCGATATCGTGAACCTGAATGGCGGCGCGATCGCGCTCCGCACCGGTCACGGCGATTTTGAACTTGCGCGGCAGGAACGAGAATTCCGGATGCACGGAAGACCATTGGCGCAGGATTTCCGCGTAAGGGCGCGGATCGGCGACCTCGTCCGCCGCAGCGCCGGCGAAATGATCGGCGGTGACGTTGCGAATGCAGTTGCCGGACGTTTGAAGAGCGTGCATTTCAACGCTCGCCAACTCATCCAGAATGGCGGGCGTATCCGCCAGACGCGGCCAGTTGTACTGGATGTTCTGACGAGTGGTGAAGTGACCATAGCCACGGTCGTATTTGCGCGCGATATGCGCCAGCATACGCATCTGTTTGGAGTTCAGCGTTCCGTAGGGAATCGCGACGCGTAGCATATAGGCATGTAGCTGGAGATAGACGCCATTCATCAGACGCAAGGGCTTGAACGCATCTTCTGCCAGCTCACCCGACAGGCGACGCTCCACTTGATCACGAAACTGTTCCACGCGACCCTTTACGAAGGCGTGGTCGAACTCGTCATAACGATACATGATATTCCTCAGACTGCGATAAAGGCTGCGTCGGCAGGCTTGTAACCTGTAGCATATTCGATTGTGGGGCCCGCTGCGCGAATGCGCTCACGCAGACGCGTCGGCCAAAGACGACCGTTTTCCTCCGCTACGTCGACAATGTTGACGTCCACAACCTTGTTGGCGGAGAAATCGCGCTTTCCGATCTCCTCCAGCGAAGCGACGGCTTCCGCATGACGCGCAACGAGAGAGGATTGCAGGTCCTCGTTCCATTCGCCATTTGCATCAAGCCAGACGGCGATGCCATCGCTCAGACGATTGGCCGTCAGTACCTTATCAACCATTTGCATACTCCTGTCCGACATGCGCATTGAGCGGTGACTTCGCCAAGGCTTCGGACCTTTCGAAATTCGCACCGGCGACCGCGTCGCCAATGATGACCATGACCGGACCCGTCAACTCGTCGCGATGCTCGAGGTCCGGCAAATCTTTGAGCGTGCCATGCATCAGGCGACGATAGCTGCGGCTCGCATTCTCTATCACCGCGACCGTGGTTTCTTCACTCAGCCCCGCGCTCATCAGCCTTTTGGCGACCGAGGCCGCAACGCTTCGACCCATGTAGACGGCAATTGTGGCACCCGACACGGCAAGACGTGCCCAGTCCGGCAAAATATCCCCAGCGAGGTCATGACCAGTCGTGAAGATCAGCGAGGACGCAACGCCACGCAGCGTCAATGGCAATTCGAAATCTGCCGCAGCAGCGAAGGCAGATGTAATGCCAGGAACGACCTCGTAGCCGATACCGGCTTCGCGCAACGCCGCCATTTCCTCCGCCGCGCGACCATAAACGAGCGGATCGCCCGACTTCAGCCGAACCACACGCTTGCCCTGCAGCCCAAGCGACACGAGAAGACGATTGATGTCCGACTGGGACTTGGAATGACAGCCCTTGCGCTTACCGACTGACAGACGCTCCGCGTCGCGACGGCCCATATTGACGATTTCCTGAGGGACAAGAGCGTCATACACGATGACATCCGCCTGCATTAGCACGCGCTGCGCCCGAAGCGTCAGCAGGTCTTCTGCGCCGGGACCTGCACCCACCAGCCACACGTAACCTTCCGGGCTTTCCGGCGAGAGAAGAAGTTTCTCGGCAGCTTGATGCGCAGCATCGACGTCGTTCTGGGCGACGGCATCCGCCACGCTACCGGAGAAAAAGCGGCGCCAGAAATTTCGGCGCAGAGCGCCCTTTGGAATGCTGCGTTCTGCCGCGTCACGATATTCGACCGCCAGACGAGCCAGACGACCAAGGGACGGCGCCAACATCTGATCGATGCGCGCACGGACGATCTGGCCGAGTACGGGACCTGCACCCTCGGTGCAAATGGCCACAGCGAGTGGCGCGCGCGAAACGAGGCCAGGCGTATAGAAATCGCAATAGCCGGGCTGATCGACGGCGTTAGCGGGGATGGACTTCGCCCTCGCCACATCTACGATCTCCCGGTCCAGGACGTCGTCGCCGGTCGCTGCGAAAACTAGTGTCATACCCTCGACCTGACGGGCGTCGAATGGTTCGGCCACAACCCTAATCTGCTCCTTATCGAGGAATGCAGCGTAATCGGTCTGTGGCTGGTCAGAGAAAGCGACGATCTGCGCATTCGTATTCGAGAGAAGACGTGCTTTCGCGTAGGCCTCATCGCCATTGCCGAACACGGCGACGTGTTTCCCCTCTACCTTGAAAAAGGTCGGAAATGTCGTCAGGCGTTCGTCGCTACGAGAGGCTGGTGTTTCAAGCATGGGCGCAATATCGCTTATCGATTAAAAAGGTTGAAGGCACGAAAATTCCTTCATTATAATGCCGTAGATTATTATTCTCCGGCAAGCCGTGTTTTTGAGGAAAAGCAACCGCGCGACCGAGCGGCAACACCATCCAAAGACCTGTATTTTCTATAAAATTTCTATATTTCTCGGACTCACCGACTCTCGCCGATCCAACACCTCAGACAAACGAACAAAGGTATTATCTTGACAGAGCAAACTCTAGCCTCTCGCCTTCTCGACGTTATAGAGCACGATATCCTGCCTTTGACGACCCGTGGTGTATCCTTGGGCAACAAGGTCTTTGGAGCCGCAATCCTGCGTAAATCGGATTTCTCGCTGGTGATTGCCGAAACCAATAACGAGCTCGAAAATCCGCTCTGGCACGGAGAGGTGCATACGCTCAAACGCTTCTACGAACTCGGTCAGAAGCCTGCCACAAAGGACCTGATTTTCCTCTCCACACATGAACCCTGTACGATGTGCATGTCGGCGATAACCTGGGCGGGGTTCGACAATTTCTATTCTTTCTTCAGCCATGAAGATTCCCGCGATGCATTTGCCATCCCGCACGATCTGAAAATACTGAAGGAGGTCTTCGGTTTGGAGCCTGGAGGCTATAGGCGCAGTAATGCGTTCTGGAATTCGTACTTTATCGCAGATCTGGTAGAAGCAGCGGACGAACCGGCAAAAACAAAGCTGCGGGAGCAGACGTCGCGGATCAAAGCCGTATATAATCGTCTTTCCAACAGCTATCAGTCGGGCAAATCCGACAACAACATCCCTTTGAATTGACAGTCCGGAAAGCAACGCCATGGAAGCCTCGAAAGATATCGCCCGTCTCATCGAAATCATGGAGGCGTTGCGACATCCTGAAACAGGTTGCCCGTGGGATATTGTCCAGACATTCGAGACGATCAAACCCTATACGATCGAGGAAGCGTATGAGGTGGCGGACGCGATCGAACGCGACGATATGGACGATCTTTGCGAGGAGCTGGGCGACCTGCTGCTACAGGTGGTCTTTCACTCCCGCATTGCGCAGGAAATGGGGGCTTTTTCGTTCGAAGATGTGGTTCATGCCGTTACCTCCAAAATGATCCGCCGGCACCCGCATGTCTTCGCGGTATCGGATGCGGACACGCCTGAATCCGTCAAACTACAATGGGATCAGATCAAAAGCGCTGAGAAGCGCGAGCGTTTGGAACGGCGCGCACGACGCGGCATCAGCGAAGATCCCAAAGCGGGTTTCCTCGGCTCCATACAGCGCAGCCAGCCTGCCCTGACCGAGGCTTTAAAGCTTCAGGAGCAGGCGGCGCGCGTTGGCTTCGACTGGTCTGCCGCCGAACCGATCCTGGACAAAATCGAAGAGGAAATCGGAGAGCTGAGGCAGGCTCTTGCAGAAGGCGATACGAGCCGTATCAGCGACGAACTCGGTGATCTTATCTTTGCTGTCGTCAATATTGGCCGTCATGTCAAAACCGATTCCGAAAACGCGCTGCGTGGCACCAATACAAAGTTTAGACGGCGTTTCAGGCACATCGAAACCTCGCTCACAGAATCCGGTCAGACATTGGAGGCGGCTAGTCTGGAGAGAATGGAAGCGCTATGGCAAGCCGCCAAAGAGATCGAGCGAAAGCTCGACGTTTAGCAAGGCCTGCTTGCCTGATGCCGACCTAAGGGACGCTACGAATAACCAATCCGCTCCTGGAACTGCTTGTCTGTGAAATGATCGGGTTGATATAGCGTCACGCGGTTACGGCCGGATGACTTCGATGCATAGAGCGCGATATCGGCTTTCTTGATCAGTGACATAGCGGTACTCGCCTTGTCGTCGCAGACTGCTACCCCGATACTCAATGTTGCCGTTACCATTTGATCGTCGATCTCATGTTGTAAGGAGCTCACGATCTTTTGGAGCGAACCCGCCAGCGCAACCGCGTCATCCTTACCCATGCCGGGCTGAAAGAGAATGAATTCCTCTCCACCAAAGCGGGCGAAACTGTCTACCGGACGAATTCGGGTGAAAAGCTCCCTGGCAACACGGGCCAGTATCTCATCGCCGGCCAGATGACCGAAGTTATCGTTGATATGCTTGAAGTGGTCGATATCGATCATAGCGATCGCATCGCCGTATCGTACCGTCTGTGGAAGACGCGAACTGAAGGAGTGTCTGTTTGGCACGCCAGTCAAAACATCGAGCCCAACCAGCCTTTGAAGGCGCTCTTCCGCGCGTTCCTTGACGAGAGCCATGACGAAGAAAGCAATAGCGAAATGACAGACGATGGAGGCAAAAAACGCATTTCGCGGGATGCTTACGGCAGAGCGCGGCAGCGAAACGCCGATCGCCACCAGGATCATCAGAGCAGCGACAATGAATATCGATATTGCCAGTGGCTTCCTGACAGGCAGTGGTTCAGCGACATTATCGGCATAGACGATCCATGCGCAGGCGAGCAGCATCGCTGCAGCGGTAGCCTGAAATGCGATCGTCCTGGACTGCGAAAACTGATAGAGACCGGAAACCAGAAGCAGTAGACAGACGACGACGGGTAGAAACAAAACGAGCCACTCCCGGTTTGTTTTGCGCTGCCGGCTGATACGGCACGTCCCAAGCCAAAAAACGGCGTATCCGATAAGACCGACAAATGTCCCCGCAGAGGCGCAGAGGGCTTCGTGTTGTGGAACGAAAGCCTGAACACTGACGAGGATTGATGCGGTCGCGACAAGGGAAAAACCTATGGCAAGGAGCCCTAGGCCAACACTTTCTCTGGATCGAGACCGCACATAGATGAAACAGAGCGCGGCAACCACAAAGGAAAGCTTGTGCAAAATAAGAACAGTCGGAAGGTCCAGCTCGGGTAACATCAATACTCGCTCACGTCATAAATGCTGGCCGACCGGAACTCTATTCCTATCGCATTGCTGAAAATTGCGTAGAATTATCAATATCTCTTGCATAAGTCTTACGTCGTAGCACGAGACTATGTCTTCTCAAGCCGGCTTAGCGCTCCCACTCCTCTGCCTGCGACTTGACGGTCAGTCCCAGCTTCCGTTCAAGTGCAGCGCCCTGCTCTTCAGACAATCTTATATCAAGCACGACCGAACCATCCTCACGGTCCTCCCGCCCATCCACGATAGCATTGTCATACACCCAGGACAGAAGTGGAAGTTGGTCGATACTCAGAACGATCGTCGTTTCAGTCAACACACCGGATAGCCGAACCGATATGTCGTCCATCAGCGCGTCGACGCCCTCACCGCTCAGTGCAGAGACCGCGCGAACATTGGCCCGGCCGTCCGCCTTCTGCAGGATCGCATCATGCGCTTCCGGCTCGAGACGGTCTACCTTGTTCCACACCTCTATGATGCGCTCCTCAGCGACTTTCTCATCAATGCCGAGATCTGCGAGAATGCGCATGACGTCTCCCGCCTGTGCGGCGTTGTCGGGATCCGACATGTCTCGCACATGCAGAACGAGGTCGGCTTCCAGCACCTCTTCCAGCGTCGCGCGGAAAGCGGCGACCAAGTGGGTTGGCAGATCGGAGATGAAGCCAACTGTGTCTGAAAGAATGACGGTGCGCCCATGCGGAAGTTTCATGCGGCGAAGCGTGGGGTCCAGCGTGGCGAAAAGCATGTCCTCGGCAAGGACCCCAGCGCCTGTGATACGATTGAAGAGCGTCGATTTCCCGGCATTGGTATAACCGACAAGGGCCACGATTGGATGCGGAACCTTGCGACGCTTGGCGCGGTGAAGCTGGCGGGTTCGCACGACCTGCTCCAGTTCACGCTCAAGGCGCACGATACGCTCCTGAAGAAGACGCCTGTCCGCCTCAATCTGCGTCTCACCCGGACCGCCCATGAAGCCCGCACCGCCGCGCTGACGTTCAAGGTGGGTCCAGCTTCTGACGAGGCGTCCTTTCTGGTAATTGAGATGGGCTAGGTCGACCTGAAGCGTCCCTTCTTTCGTCGACGCTCTGCGCCCGAAGATTTCCAGGATGAGACCGGTCCTGTCGATAACCTTCGAGTTCCACTGCTTTTCCAGATTGCGCTGTTGAACAGGCGTTAAAGGATGGTCGATGATGACGAGACCAGCATCCGTCTCGTCCAGAAGATGGCCAATTTCCTCAATCTTGCCTGTGCCGAAGAGCGTGGCGGGACGAGGTTGGTTGACGGAAACGATCAATCCCTGCGTGACCGTAAGATCAATGGCGAGCGCCAGACCTTTGGCCTCTTCAAGCTTTGCTTCCATTGATCGCATCGGCGTGGTCGCAGTCACCTCGCGGTTATCGCGCTGCTGCTTCAGCTGCGGCACGAGAACGACCGCGCGCATGTCGTCGCGGCGCTTTTCAAGCTCGGGAATTATGGATTCGTTCGACGTATCACGCGTAGAAATGTGCTGGCCTTTCAATTTTGGGGTGCCAGTCTGACATATAGGCAGATGCACAACAAAAACAACGGAGCTCGATCAAGAGTTCCGTTGTCGATTGTCGCAAGTCCGAATGCCGGGAACGTCTTAGTAACGGTGAATCAGGCGGCGCCTTCTTCTGTTTCGAACATCTGCATCGGCTGGCCCGGCATGATGGTGGAAATCGCATGCTTGTAGACCAACTGCGAATGTCCATCGCGGCGCAAAAGCACGCAGAAATTGTCAAAAGACGTCACAACACCCGTCAGCTTGACGCCGTTGATCAGGAAAATAGTCAACGAAATCTTCTGCTTACGAACAGTGTTGAGAAAAAGATCTTGCAGGTTTTGAGAACGTTCCGCCATAGCGCCGCTTCTTTCTTTTTTGCCCGGATGGGAGACCGGGAATTCAAATAATCAATAATGCTATTCCTCTGGCCAAGCCCCCTGCCAGTGGGTGAAACTCTGGTACCAAATCGCGATGTCTTCCGCAATGTCGAAAAACTTACTCTATTTTCTGATATGACGCAGATGCAGGGCGTTCTCCTACCGAGCTAGAAGTACTGCAGCGACACTCTAAATAGTTGTTCGACATCGCGCACGGAGTCTGCCGAGGCGAACAGGATGACCCGGTCCTTGGCCTTGATTTTCATATTCCCATCCGGTCGCAAAACCATCTTGTCGCGATAGACAGCACCTATCCGAATGCCCTCAGGAAGATCGATCTCACGCAAAGCCTGTCCAACTAGCGGAGAGGTTTCAAGCGCCTCGGCCTCGATGATTTCGCCATTGCCACGCTGCACTGCGTAGACAGAGCGAATGCGGCCCTTGCGAACATGCTGCAGGACCCGGGAAATCGTTACCGCTCGAGGATTGATATACGCATCCAGGGCCAGTGATTTTGCCGCATCATGAAAAGAGCTCGCGTTCAACAGCGCTAGGTTCGACTTGCAGCCCATCTGCTTGGCCATGACGGCGCCGAGAATATTGGTCTGGTCGTTGTTGGTCAGCGTCACGATCAGGTCGGCATCCTGGATATCGGCCTGATGAAGGATTTTCTGATCCAAGACTGAGCCGTGCAGAACGATCGTCGAGTTAAGATTTTCAGAGGCGGCAATGGCCTTGTCGCGATTGAACTCGATGATCTTGACGCGCGTCTTTGGCTGCAATTGCTCGATGGAGCGCGCTACGTATTGTCCGATATTGCCGCCGCCGGCGATGACGATCTTGTGCGCTTCCTGCTCTACGTGTCCGAAAAGACCAAGCGTGCGACGCGCATGTTGGCGTTGGCAGATGACATAGGCGAGATCGCCCGTGCGCAATTGCTCGGATGAATCGACCGACTTCAGGTGCCCGTTACGAAATACACCGACGACGGTTGCCACAAGGTCTGGAAAGAGCTGGCTCAACTGCTGCAATGGCGTATTGACGACGGGACAATCCTCCATGCATTCGATTGCCAGCATGGATACATTGTCATCGGCAAAACGCACCACGTCCGTCGCCCCTGGAAACGCGATCCGCCGCAGGACCATCTTGCCGACTTCAATTTCGGGCGAGATCGTCACATCGATGGACATGTTCTCGCGACTGAAGAGGTCGCCATATTCGGGTGCGAGATAACTCTGATCTCGAATACGAGCGATCTTTGTCGGGACACTGAAAAGTGCGTGCGCGACCTCGCACGCAACGATATTGATTTCGTCATAAAGCGTGACGGCAATGATCATATCGGCCTGATCAGCACCGGCCTTCGCCAGAATATCCGGATGCGAGCCGTGACCGACATAGCCACGAACGTCAAGCGTTTCGGTGATTGCTGAAATAAGTTCGGCAGAAGTGTCGATGACCGAGACTTCATTGTCTTCTCGGGACAGCTGCTCGGCAATGCCGTAACCCACCTGCCCCGCTCCGCAAATGATGACCCTCATGCGCCCTCTCCCGGACTATATAGAGAACGCGTAGCGCATGCGCTCATCACACGCCAAGCGATTTGAGTTTGCGATGCAGAGCGGACCGCTCCATGCCGACGAACTCCGCGGTGCGAGAGATGTTGCCACCGAAGCGGTTGATCTGCGCCACAAGATAGTCGCGCTCGAACATTTCACGGGCTTCTCTAAGGGGAAGCGTCATAATGTGCTGGTCGCCCTGTGCGGCGATCTTCGGCAGCATATCGCCGATATCGGATGGTAGCATGTCAGCAGTGATCGACGTGTCTCCGCCTTCCGGACGCGCAAGAATCATCAAGCGCTCGATATTGTTGCGGAGCTGGCGGATGTTGCCCGGCCAATCATGCGTTTGCAAAACAGCCATGGCGTCATCACCGATCTTGCGAGGGCGAATACCGGCCTGTTCGGAAATCTGGCGAATGAACATATCCACCAGAAACGGTATGTCCTCACGACGCTCGGACAGCGCTGGCACCTTGACCGGAACGACGGCCAGGCGATGATACAAATCTTCGCGGAATAGACCCTCGGCGATCAGATTTTCGAGATTGAGGGCGGTCGACGAGATGATGCGGACATCGACCTTGACACGCTTGCCACCGCCGACGCGTTCGAACTGCTGATCGACGAGAACGCGCAAAATCTTGTTCTGCGTCTCACGTGGCATTTCGCCAATTTCATCAAGGTAAAGAACGCCGCGATGAGCTTCTTCCAACGCGCCGACCTTGCGCGGCTGACCGGGCAAACCTTCTGTGCCAAAAAGCGCAATCTCCATGCGCTCCGGTGTGATGGTTGCTGCATTGAGAGCCACAAAGGGCCCCGTTGCGCGCGACGACTTCTTATGGATCATGCGCGCGACGAGTTCCTTGCCGGAGCCAGAAGGCCCAAGGATCATGATGCGGCTATTGGTCGGCGCCACACGATCGATGGTCTGGCGCAACTGGGATACGGCAAGCGATGCACCGATCAACTCGACAGCATCGCCGGTGCGCTTCTTCAGTTCCTGAACCTCACGCTTCAGCTTTGAGTTTTCGAGCGCACGCTCGGCGATCAGGATCAGGCGGTCAGCTTTGAATGGTTTCTCGATGAAGTCAAAGGCACCACGCTTGATGGCGTTGACCGCAGTTTCGATATTTCCATGACCTGAAATCATGACCACGGGCAGATCGGGATGCCTGTTCTTAATTTCATCGAGGAGCGCCAGACCGTCCAGCTTGCTTCCCTGCATCCAGATGTCGAGGAAGATCAGACGTGGAACGCGCTCGGAAATCGCAGCCAGCGCGCTGTCGCTGTCATGCGCCATGCGTGTTTCATGCCCCTCATCCGACAGAATGCCCGCAACGATCTCACGGATGTCGGCCTCGTCGTCGACGACCAGAATATCAGATGCCATATGCCATTTCCTTGTCCGTTTGGCCGCCAACCGCGTCTACACGCGGCAACAGCACCCTGATCATGGCACCATGGCCATGATCGAAATCGGCGGGCGCGTCGTGCAATTCGAGATGACCGCCGTGTTCTTCAATGATTTTCTTGACAATGGCGAGGCCCAGACCGGTGCCCTTATCCCGCATCGTCATATAGGGTTCGAGAATGCGGTGGCGGTTCTCGACAGGCAGGCCCCTGCCATTGTCGATGACGTCTACTACGAACCGGTTGTTCGCCTCGTCGAAATCCGCGCGGACCAGAATGCGGCCCTCGCGTCCTTCTGCGGCATCGATAGCTTCGATAGCCTCCGTCGCATTCTTGATAAGATTGCCGAATGCTTGTCCAAGCATGCGCGAATCGAACATGCCCTCCAGGGGGGCATCGCCAAGCTGTGTCGCGAAAGTCACGTGGCTTGCGCCCATTTCTCTGAGAAAGGTTGCGTCCTTCAGCACGTCACGCAGATCGGAGCGCTCCTTTGTGGGCTTCGGCATGCGGGCAAAGGCGGAGAATTCATCCACCATGCGGCCTATGTCACCGACCTGACGTACGATGGTGTCGGTACACTGGTCGAAAATTGCCCGATCATTGTCGTCGATCTGCTTGCCAAAGCGGCGCTTGATCCGCTCTGCCGAAAGCTGGATCGGCGTCAGCGGGTTCTTGATTTCGTGGGCAATGCGACGTGCAACGTCTGACCATGCGGTAGAGCGTTGCGCGATAACGAGATCGGTAATGTCGTCCAGCGTGATCACATGGGATTCGCGTCCATCACGAGCGTCTTCCCGCGTGACCTGAACACTGAGCGTTCGTTCCTTGCCGCGCCGCATGATGTTGATCTGCTGACGGAAATCGACCCGCCCGGATGCGGACGCCTCTGCCAGGACGTTTTCGATTTCGGGGGCGGCGACGGAAAGCGGTGCGCCGACGAGTTCGGAGGATGGCAGAGCCAGAAACTCTTCCGCGGACGGATTGACGATGGTGATGGTGCGGTTCTCGTCCACACCGATGACTGCCGCCGTTACACCAGAAAGCACCGCCTCGATAAAGCGCCGGCGGTCGTCTATGTCGTCTTTCGCCTCGATGATTTCTTCCTGCTGGCTGCGAATTTCCGAAATCATCTTGTTGAAGGTGCGGGACAGACGACCGACGTCGCCATCGATGGCGCGGACCGGCACAAGCACATGCAGGTTGCCAGTCGCAACGCTGTCGGCTGCGCTGATCAGCAGACGGATAGGCCGAACGATACGGTCAGCCACCGCGATCGCCGTCCAGATCGCGGCGAGAAGTACGATTAGCGCGAAACCGAGATAGAGAATGGCGAAGGCGATCTGTAACGGCGCACGACCGGATTCCATTGCCTTGTACTCGGCACGGTTTTCCTCCATCAGCCGCATGGCCGACATGACCTTCGGATCGACGGCTCGGACGGTGTAGAGGAATGTCCCGTTGATGCCCTCGAGCTTGATGATCGCGCCTACAAGATTGGTAACACCGGGCGGAATGAGCGTCGGTTGGCCAGCAGCCGCCTTCTGGAGAGCATCGGACGGGATCGCGGGCAGAGGCCGTTCCGTCTTTATATCGGCCTGGACGACCGCGTCACCATCGGCCTGCACCAGGAACGCTCCAAGCATGCCGCGTCCTTTCGCCTGGCGCGTCATCAGATCGACGAAACCCGTCCGGTCGAGATAGAAAAGTGCGCGATTACGATCGAGATCAGTCGCCATCGAGAGGGTTTGCCCCTGAAGATAACCGGCATTTTCCAGCATATAGGCCTGAGCGATATTGCTGGAGGAATCGATGATCGCCTGCGTGCGCAAGGCAAACCAGCGGTCTAGACCAACATTCAGCGTCAGACTTGCGAAGATCGCAACCAAAACGGCGGGTGTGATGGCGACTATGGAAAACAGCACCACGATGCGGACGTGCAAGCGGGCAGCAGCCCTACCCTTGCGGCGGGCCTTCAAGAGCCGGCTGATTTCGCGGCCGATAAGATACATCAGCCCGATGACGAAAATCGAATTAATGACGACGGACGCGATTACCACGTTGGAGGTAGGCGCAATCGGCGTCAGGCCCAGCAGCACGATCAGTGTCACAATGGCACAGATCAACGCTACGCCTGCGAGAACGAGACCAGGCAGCGCGAACGACATCCGGCGGTCGGCTATCACCATCCCCGCCGCTTGCTCGTCGGCTCTTCCTTCGGCGACAGGTTTACGCATCGATCATCATTCCTAAGCCGCCGTGATTGGCAGCAACGCCACAGACCGCATCATTCTTCGCCATTTGCGAATCTATGATGTCACAGTGTTTTTCAAGCAACAGTTTGTGGCGAAAATGCAACGACGGTGAGTGTATTGTCAATACGCTCAGGTAGTACGGGAGCTGCGATACACGGAAACGCCGAGTTCACGGATTTTTTTCCTCAACGTATTGCGGTTGAGGCCAAGCAAATCCGCGGCCTTGATCTGGTTTCCGCGCGTTGCGGTCAGCGCTGCCAGGATCAGCGGATACTCCATTTCGTGCAGGACGCGGTCGTAAAGACCGGGCGGCGGCAGATTCTCGCCGAAGCTGGAGAAATACTCCCGCATATTCTCTTCCACGGCCTGAGAGATTGTCAGATTGCCGTTGCGGACAGTCGTCCTGTCGATCGGGCTGTCTGGAACATCCGACTGCAGTTCCTGCTCGATGATTTCCCGGGTAATGACTTCCTGCGGGTAAAGCGCCATCAGACGACGGATCAGGTTCTCAAGCTCACGGACGTTGCCTGGCCATGCATAGGCCTTCATCAGTTCCAGCGCCTCACCCTCGAAGCGTTTGCCCTCAAGACCTTCCTTCTCGCCGGTCTGAATGAAATGACGAACGAGATCGGGAATATCCTCAGCGCGGTCACGAAGAGGCGGCAGGCGTAGCGGGACAACATTCAACCGGTAATACAGATCCTCACGGAAGAGACCCTGATTGATCGACTGTTTCAGATCCTTATTGGTGGCTGCCACGATACGCACATCTGTGCGAATTGGCGTGCGTCCGCCAACGGTGGTGTACTCGCCCTGTTGAAGCACGCGCAGCAGACGGGTCTGTGCGTCCATCGGCATATCGCCGATTTCGTCTAGAAACAGCGTGCCGCCCTCGGCCTGCTCGAACCGACCGGTCGAGCGGTTCTGCGCGCCGGTAAAAGCCCCCTTTTCGTGGCCGAACAATTCCGACTCGATCAGGTCTCGCGGAATCGCCGCCATGTTGATAGCAACGAAGGGACCATTGCGACGCTTGCCGTAATCGTGCAGCGCGCGCGCCACCAGCTCCTTGCCGGTTCCGGACTCGCCGGTGATCATCAGCGTCAGATCCGTCTGCATCAGGCGGGCCAGGACGCGATAAATTTCCTGCATTGCAGCAGAGCGTCCGACGAGCGGCATGCCATCCTGCATATCGTCATCGAGTTTGGCAGGCTTGCGCTTCGGTTCGGAGAGGGCCCTGCCGATGATGGCGATCAATTCTGTCAGGTCGAACGGCTTCGGCAGGTAATCATACGCGCCCTTTTCAGACGCCTTAATGGCGGTCATGAAGGTGTTCTGCGCACTCATCACCAAAACGGGAAGCTCAGGCCGCGCTTTCTTGATGCGTGGCAGAAGATCGAAGGCGTTCTCGTCGGGCATCACCACATCCGTAATGACAAGATCGCCCTCGCCCGCCGAAACCCAGCGCCACAGTGTCGCGGCATTGGAGGTTATGCGCACATCGTAACCGGCGCGGCTCAGCGCCTGGTTCAGAACGGTGCGGATAGCCGCATCATCATCGGCCACGAGAATCGTTGCTGTCATGGATTGGACCCTGTCGTGTTCGGTATAATGCTGTCGTCCGGCGCGACCTCGGGAGAGACGGGCATCAGGACGCGGAATGTCGTGCGATGATTTTGGCTGTCGCACTCGATGATGCCGCCATGAGCGCCGATCAGCTTTGCCACCAGAGCCAGGCCCAGGCCGGAACCATTGGTCTTGGTGGTGATGAAGGGGTCGAAGAGATGCGGCAGAAGATCGGACGGCACGCCCGGCCCGTTGTCATGCACACAGAATTCGAGCGGCAGAGAAATGCGCTCTCGGCTGCCTGCGACGGACAGGCGAATGCCGGGACGATAGGCTGTCGTGAGAATAATTTCGCCGTCTTGTTGGTTACCCACCGCCTCGGCAGCATTCTTCACGAGATTGAGGAAGACCTGCACCAGCTGATCGCGGTTTGCGTAGACCGGAGGAAGCGACGGGTCATAATTCTCAGTGATCTTGATGTTGCGCGCAAAGCCCGCCTTGGCCACGGCTTTGACATGATCGAGGACCGAATGGATATTGACCGGAACACGATCCACCGGCCGCTCGTCCGAGAAAATCTCCATGCGGTCAACCAGCGAGACAATACGATCGGTTTCGTCGCAGATCAAACGGGTTAGAGCTCTGTCTTCGTCTGGTACGGAGGTTTCGAGTAGTTGCGCAGCACCCCTGATCCCGGAGAGCGGGTTCTTGATTTCGTGGGCGAGCATTGATGCAAGACCGGTAACAGAGCGTGCGGCAGCACGATGGGTCAGCTGACGGTCGATCTTGTCGGCCATAGACCTTTCCTGGAACACCACGACGACCGAGCCCGGCTCGCTGACGACGGGTGCGACGTAAAGATCGACAAGCTTGTCCTGGCCTAAGCGCGGCGACGACAGATCGACGCGATATTCATTCACAGGAGCACGCCTTTCGCGAACCTGATCGATCAATGCCAGAAGTGGACTGCCGAACGGGATAAGGGTGGAGATGCGATAGCGAGCCAGATGAGCTGCGCTTGCTCCGAAAAAAGCCTCGGCCTCCCAGTTGGCGAAGGCGACAAATCCTTCGGCATTCACGAGAATGACTGGGTTTTGAACGGCGTTCAGAACCGCCATGGCCAGGAGATTGGTGCCTGGCTCATATGAGTTTCCACCACTCATGCGGCCTTCCTTGCGGCATCGTCGTCGGCGCCGCGCCGAAGTGCGCCGCCGAGCACGGCGATAACCTCGCGCGTGTTTTTCGATGTCATCATAAGCACCTTTTCCTCTGGCGTGGTTGAGGGGGCGAAACGTTCGAGATACCAGCCGAGATGCTTGCGTGCATGACGAAGACCGGCTTCGAGTCCGTAAAATTCCAGCATCATCTCGTAGTGCTCTATCGCGATATCGACGATATCCTGCCGTGCCGGTGGCTCATGGCCGGCCAGAACGGCGGGCAGCCACGGCTGGCCTTGCGCGCCCCGTCCCACCATAACCGCATCAGCACCCGACCGCAGCAAGATCTCGGTCACGTCGCTTTCAGTCTCTACATCGCCATTGGCTATCAGCGGTACGGAAATAGCGTCACGGACAGCGCGAATGGCATTCCAGTCCGCTTTGCCCTCGTAAAACTGCATGCGGGTACGACCGTGGATGGTGATCAGCCTTACGCCCGCGGCTTCGGCGCGCGCTGCAATGTCCGGCGCGTTCAAGGAATTTTCATCCCAGCCCAGACGCATCTTGACTGTGACCGGCACATCGACTGCGTTGACCGTCGCTTCAATAAGCGTCAACGCGTGGTCCGGATCGCGCATCAACGCAGAGCCGGAATAGCCGCCGGTAACCTTTTTTGCGGGACAGCCCATATTGATGTCGATGATATCGGCGCCGTTGTCGGCAGCAATTTTTGCCGCCTCCGCCATCCAGTGCGCTTCCCGACCGGCGAGCTGAACCATATGTGGCGTCATGCCGGCATTTCTCAGGCGCGCCCAGGACTCGCCCTTGTTTGCAACCAGCTCTCGGCTGGCGACCATTTCGGTCACGACCAAACCCGCACCAAACCGCCAGGCAAGTTGACGAAAAGGAAGATCCGTCACGCCAGACATGGGCGCAAGCACTGCCCGATTTCGGACAGAGACATGACCAATCTTGAATGAGCCTGACAGCGCCGGGAGATGCAATTGGCGATCTTTCATGCAGTTATAAATTTTGCATTATTTTTAGACAGCGTTTCATCGCTTGCCAAGCGCCATCGCACATTTTTTGCATGTTTTTTAGTGGCGTTAGGCGCAGATTACGCCTGCTTTTGTGAGCCGGCTCGCCAACAGAGACATTTCGTCCCATTAGATCGACATATCGTGGCTGGCCATTCGGCTTTTGAAACGTTAGATCACCCATGTCAATCTGCAACACTTGCAGAAGCGGCATAGGTGAAATGCGGAAATCCAAGATGAAAATCGGTGTCGTCATTGTCGCAGCGGGCCGTGGTGAACGTGCGGGCTCGCCGGAAGAAGGTCCGAAACAATACCGGCCAATCGGCGGCAAGCCGGTTATCGAACATACGCTGAAGACATTCCTCGACTGGCCACGGTCCGCTACCATTGTTGTTGTCATTCATCAGGATGACGCTGCCCTTTTCGCGCCGGTGGCGGTTCGTCTGGCGGCCTCCGATAGGATCAGTGTCGTCACCGGTGGGGCAACACGACAGCAATCCGTTCTTGCAGGCCTCGAGGCGCTGAAAGAAGCAGACCTCGCGCATGTGATGATCCATGATGCGGTCCGGCCTTTCATCAACGACGCACTTCTGGATCGCATCGCAGAGCGTCTCGACAGCGGTTCAGACGCCGTTCTTCCTGCGATGGCTGTGACTGACACCTTGAAGCGTGGAGATGATGGCCTGGTGCAGGAAACCGTCTCCCGTCAAGGGCTTTATGCAGCACAGACGCCGCAGGCGTTCCAGTATTCAGCCATACTCACAGCGCATCGCACCGCTCTGTCATCCGGGCGGAATGATTTTACCGACGACGCTTCGATTGCAGAGTGGTCCGGTCTGCAGGTGAGCCTCGTCGAGGGTAGCGTCGACAATGTAAAACTGACTATGAAGCGAGATATTGCCATGGCTGATGAAAAACTCTCTGCTGCACTTCCGGACGTGCGCACTGGCAATGGTTACGATGTTCATCAGTTGGAGGACGGCGATGGTGTCACTCTTTGTGGCATCTTCATTCCTCATGACCAAAAGCTGAAAGGTCATTCCGATGCGGATGTCGCTCTTCACGCTTTGACGGATGCACTTCTTGCCACTTGCGGTGCTGGCGATATCGGCGATCATTTCCCACCCTCCGATCCTCAATGGAAGGGTGCCGCCTCGCGCATTTTTCTTGAACACGCGGCAAAGGTCGTGCGCGGTAACGGCGGCACGATCATGAATGCGGATGTATCGTTGATTGCAGAAGCACCGCGCATAGGTCCGCATCGCCAAGCCATGCGCGAGAACCTGGCAGACATTCTCGATCTCTCGCTCGACCGGTGTTCTGTCAAAGCAACCACCAACGAGACGATCGGCTTCGTCGGACGACGTGAAGGCATCGCTGCCATCGCGACGGCGACTGTGGTGTATCAGAAGAGACCTCTATGAGTATTTTCTCTAACGATATCGAGGAGAAGGCTCGCCAGATCATTGCAGCATATTCTGCGAATGGCCGCATGGTATCGACCGCTGAGAGCTGCACTGGAGGATTGATCGTGGGAGCACTGACCGAAATTTCCGGCTCTTCCGCCGTCGTCGACCGCGGTTTTATCACCTACACCAATGAAGCCAAAATGGAGATGCTCGGCGTAGCGCGAGATACCCTTAAAGCTTATGGCGCCGTGTCCAGAGAGACCGCTCTGCAGATGGCCCATGGCGCGCTATTTCGGTCGCGCGCGCATGTCTCTGTCGCTGTCACAGGGATAGCTGGACCCGGTGGCGGCTCAGCGGAAAAGCCGGTTGGGCTGGTGCATCTTGCCGCGAAGAGCCGCAATGGTGAGTTGATCCACCGCGAAATGCGCTACGGCGATCTTAGTCGCGACGATGTGCGCCTTGCCACCGTCCACACCGCGCTGGACATGGTTCTGGAACTGTCTCACTCGGCGTAGATTCGGTCGGCGCGCGCTTCGAAGGCCTCGGCGAACATGCGGAATGCGCGGTCAAACATCGAGCCCATCAATGCGCCAAGAAGGCGGCTCTTGAACTCGTAATCGATGAAGAAATACACCGAGCATCCGCCATTATCGGTCGGCTCGAAGCGCCAGCGGTTGTCGAGATAGCGGAACGGTCCGTCGAGATACTTGACGTCGATGGCGCGTTCTTCCGGTTTGAGTAGAACCTGTGTCGTGAACGTTTCGCGAATGGCCTTGTAGCCCACCGTCATATCCGCCACCAGCAAGGTCTTTCCGTCGCGCTCCTTCTTGGAGCGCACCGTCAAGCCATCACAAAGGGGCAGAAATTCTGGATATTTCTCCACATCGGCGACGAGATCGTACATCCGGTCGGGAGAATGTTTAACGAGGCGGCGTGTTTCAAATTGCGGCATGCGCCGGAATTAAGGTGCAGTCTTCATAAGATCAAGGAGGCGGCGCGCTTCGCCTCGCGATTTTACCTGAAATATTGGCACTTGAGGACCGTAGAGGTCGAAATTACGTTCGAAGATCGGCGCGTGGCGTTTTTCGAATGTCCAGATGTAGGTCAGGAATTCAAGGTTCGGCAACGGTTCGGGACAACCTTCCGCCATATCCGACCGCACTCGTCCATAGTTGCGCATGACGCGCCGGGCGACGCCTGCGAGGCAGATCATACGTGGCAGACGCATCCAGATCACGATGTCCGTTCTCGGCAAGCGGATATCGAAAGTCGAGGGATTGCTTCCGTCCAGCACCCAGCGGTCGCCTGCGACAATATGGGTTATGATGCGATATTGCTCAGATTGATCGCGTTGCCTCCAATTCGGCAGCCAGCGGACATCGCGATCGATCGAGAAATACTCGCCCCCGAGAATCCGGGCCACTGCCCGTGACAGAGTGGTCTTTCCTGCACCGGACGACCCGACAACCAGCACGCGGGATGCGCGTCGCAACAAGCTCGCCGCACTGACGACATCATTGATATAGTTTGGCACGTTTGCCCCCTAACCCTCCTGCGTCATGCCGATTTCCAAGTCCAGATCACTCAAGAAGCGATTTGTCTCCCGGTAGCTCTTCAGAACAATAACCGGTAAATCTCTGCGCGCAGCTTCAAGGTGGCGAACGATTTCTGGCGATTCGGCCCTTTCGAAGTTCCAGATGTAGGACAGAAACTTTGCATCAATTTTCTCCGGACAGCCTTCGGCCATTTCCGGGCGTACCTTGCCGCGGTAACGGAGCCAGCGCTTCACAACGCTGGTCAGAGATACCAGACGGGGGAAGCGCAACCATATCACGGCGTCCGCTCGCGGAAGACGAAGAGGCAAGGTGCCGGGGCTGTTGCCATCGATGATCCAACGATCTCCAGCGACGAATGCAGACATGCGCTCGGCAATTTCCGGCCTTGGTCTCAGCTTCCAGCCAGAGAGCCAGAAAATATCACGATCGCACGAGATATGTAGCAGTCCAAGGTGACCAGAGAGGTGGCGGCTCAGCGTGCTCTTGCCGTTGCCGGAGCACCCCATGACGAGAAGACGGCGGGAGGCTTTGATGATTTGGGCGGCCTCTCTTGTGTCGTTGACGATGATCATCCTCATCACCCCTGCATAGCTGTTCTTAGAAAATCGCTATTGCAACCCTACTGGGCGGATTGCTATTAAATTAGAACATTGTTTGCAGCCATGAGATGCAACCGAGCCAAACTTCCAATTTGGCGCGGTTTCGTGTCTGGCGCGTTTTCCAACCACAAACGGACCTAACGGTCCAGCCGAGAGACACGATGGACGACTTCTCCAACATCATCAACCTTCTCGAATCCGCAAAGCAACTCGCTTCGATGAACAGCATGCCTGTACTGGCTTACCTTATCGATGTGGCGAAATGCGAGGCGCGGGAAAACAAACCGGTTCTGCGCAAGCGCAAACGCGGCGAATCGACGGTCAAGCAGGAAGCCGGAGCCTGAGCGCCTGTTTCTGTCGTCGGAGCATCGTGTTAGAAAGTGGCCTCGAGGCCACTTTCGTGTTTGAGGGGGGGGAGGAAGTCCATGCAAGCCGCATCCGTCGATCTTCGCTCCTATTCGAAAGAATGGCCTGAGGAGCGCCACGCCTTCGTACAGATAGTCGTGCCACTATCTGGCTCGATGGACATCGATGTCGGCGGTCTGCAGCAGCGGCTTTCGCCTTCCAAGGCTGTACTGATCAATGGCAACGTCAAACACAGCATCGTCACTTCTGACAATAACAGATCGCTTATCGTCGATCTGAACGAATGTTACGTCCCGGAAGCGACGCTTGCAAAGTTCAGCAACAAGCCATTCTTCGATCTGACGAGCCGTTCAGCATCAGTGGCGCGCCATATGCGGCGATCTATTCATGATGGAGAATATGACCGCTCCTCAACGAGGCTGTGGGCCGAACTTCTGGTGGGCAGCTTTACCGATGAGCGGACGGATGTTGGCGCTCGCCTGCTGACGCTGAAAGCGCTGATCGAGATCGACCCTTTCCAGAACTGGACGGTCGAACAGATGGCTTCACAGGTAGAACTCAGTGCAAGCCGTCTCCATGCGCTGTTTCTCGAATACTTCGAGGCCACGCCGCATGCACTGCTTTCGCAGATACGCATGAAAAAGATCTGCGCCCTTCTCTCCAACTCCAGCCTGCCGATTGCAGAGATAGCAGCGCGAGCGGGGTTTTCCGACCAGACCGCGCTGACCAGAGCCATGAAAAAACTGCTCGGCACCACACCTGCCGCCTATCGGCGCACCATGAATTCCTGACGTTCAGGAGTTTATGTCAAGACAGTCTCCAGCGCCCATGGCACACCGCTCGCCATCAATGCGAGGGCATGGCATGAACAAGACAGGCTTGGGGCTATTTTACGGAATGCTTGCGGGAGCGCTCTGGGGTGGGATTTTTCTTGCACCCAAGCTCATCCCGGCAGGTTTCACACCGTTACAACTCTCGACTGCGCGCTATCTCACCTACGGCATAATTGCGCTTGCGCTGATCGCGCCGAGGATCAAACGCGTCTCCGCGCAGTTCGGTCGAGCAGAATGGACCGCCCTGCTTTGGCTCAGTCTCGTCGGTAACCTGCTCTACTACGTTTTCATCTCCACCGCTGTTCAACTGAGTGGAGTCGCCTTCACATCGATCATTATCGGCTTTCTGCCTGTGGCAGTCACCATCATCGGCAGTATGGATCACGGCGCAGTCTCGCTGAAGCGCCTTTGGCCATCGCTCTTGCTGGGTGCAGTCGGTATCATCGGGATCTCCTGGCAGTCGCTGATGCATGACGGCACTGCGCTCGATGCCCGCAAACTCATTGGGTTGTTAGCAGCCATCGGCGCACTGGCATCCTGGACGGCTTTTGCGGTCGGCAACGCGCGATGGCTCATCCGTCTCCATGCCGTCAGCGCTGATGAATGGAATTTGATGACGGGCGTCGTCACCGGAGGGCTCGCGCTCGTTCTCGCCATACCGGCCTTCGCTTTCGGTGGCATTGCTCATCCCCGATCTGACTGGGCACAATTCACGATGGTCGCAGTCGGCCTCGGCATTTCAGCCTCCATCTTCGGCAACGCGCTGTGGAACCGCATGAGCCGGCTTCTGCCACTCACCATGGTGGGACAGATGATTTTGTTCGAGACCTTGTTCGCTCTACTCTACGGTTTCCTATGGGAAAACCGTGGGCCGACGCCGATAGAGAGCATCGCAATCGTCTCCGTCGTGCTGAGCGTTTTGCTTTGCATGAGGGCCCATAGACCGCAAAAAGTTTCCGAGTGAGGACGATCGTCCTGCATTGATCGTTTAGCAGACTATGCGATCAGACCGGCGCCGAACTGAGCCTCATAGAGACGGCTGTAAGGCCCCCTGGCCGCAAGAAGCTCTTGGTGATTGCCGCTTTCAGCGATTCCGCTCGTATCCACCACAACGATACGCGACGCATCTCGTATCGTTGCAAGACGATGGGCAATAATCAGCGTCGTGCGTCCTTCCGCCAGTTCTCCGAGCGACTGCTGTATCGCACGTTCTGTTTCAGTATCGAGTGCGGACGTCGCTTCATCCAGAATGAGAATAGGCGGGTTCTTCAAGAACATGCGGGCAATCGCAAGCCTTTGTTTTTGTCCACCCGAGAGCTTGACGCCGCGCTCACCAATCACCGTATCCATCCCGTCGGGCATAGCGTCGATCACTTGATCCAGATGCGCCCGCTGCGCAGCAACCCAGATTTCCTCGTCGCTGGATCCGAGACGCCCATATTCTATATTCTCGCGAACGGTGCCGCCGAACATGAACACATCTTGCTGGACGATACCGATCTGGCTCCGCAAGGAAGCAAGCGTCATCTTGCGGATATCGATGCCATCGATGGTGATTGCGCCTGCCGTCACCTCGTAGAAGCGCGGTAAAAGTGAGCACAAGGTCGTCTTGCCCGCACCCGACGGGCCGACGAAGGCAACCGTTTCCCCGGCGCGGATCGTCAGATCAATATCGGACAGAACCTGCTTACCGTCGGCGTAGCCGAAGCTGACGCCATTATAGGTGATATCACCCCGAATAGACGGAGCCTCAATCGCGTCCGGCGCATCTGCGATGTCAGGCTCGGTATCGATAAGCTCGGTGAAGCGACGGAAGCCGGCAATACCTTTGGGATAGGTTTCTATGACGGAGTTGATCTTCTCGATCGGGCGAAAGAAGACATTGACCAAAAGAAGGAAGCTGACGAAGCCGCCATTGGTCAGATCGCCCTGCAACACCAGCCATGCGCCGCAGATCATGATGACCATCTGTGTCAGGCGCATACTCATATAGCTCAGCGAAGTACTGGCCGTCATGATCTTGTAGGCATCCAGCTTGGTACGGCGGTAGCGCTGATTGTCCTTCTCAAAAAGCGCGCGCTCATGGTTCTCATTGGCGAAGGCCTGGACCACGCGCATCCCCCCGACATTTTCTTCAATGCGGGCGTTGAAGGCGCCGACACGACTGTAAAGCGCGCGAAAATTGTTCGTCATGCGTGTGCCATAACGGCTCGTCACCCATGCCGTCAGAGGCACGATGACGGCCGTGATCAACGCCAGAGGTACATTGACGGAAAGCATGAGCAGAAAGGCGCCGATAAAGGTCATGACCGCAATGAAGAGATCTTCCGGTCCGTGATGCGCAACCTCGCCGATTTCTTCCAGGTCTTTCGTCAGGCGCCCGACGAGATGACCGGTCTTCTGGTTATCGAAAAAGCGGAACGAAAGCTTCTGCAGGTGATCGAAGGCTGCACGGCGCATGTCGGTTTCGATATTGATGCCAAGCATATGTCCCCAATAGGTGACAGTCGCCATGAGGCCGGTATTGAAGATGTAGACGAGCAGCAGGCCGCACGATGCTGCAAGGATCACCGGCCAGTTCGAGGCAGGCAGCAAGACATCGACAAAAAGCTTCACCGCCATGGGAAAGCCGAGTTCGAGAAGACCTGAGAAAACGGCACAGGAAAAATCGAGAATGAAAAGCCCTCGATAGGGGCGATAGTAGGCGAAGAATCGACGCAGCATAATGGGTAGGTCCAGAACGAAGCAGTAAACCTCTACGGTTGTAAATGCGCTCGTTCATTCTCACATTCATGTCAGAAGTCCAAGCATGCTGCTCAAATTTTACCAAATTCGTTCAATATGTTTTGCGACGATATAAAAGCATAATAACGGGGGAATAGATTGCACCCCACATCTTACCTGTGACAGTGTGACCTGCTGCACTGGGAATGCGAAAGAGACGAGAGTGAACAAAGCCGACAATCATCATACCGATGGAGAAACACGATGGTTGGGTGCTGCCACTCCCACTCGTAACGCGCTGGTACCGTCCATTTCTGCGGCGCGATGGCTCCTGCTTCTGACTGTCGCAGCAGGCATCTACTTTTTCTACGGCTTTTTGGTTCCCGTGCTTGCCGCACTCGTTATTGGCTTTGCGAGCTGGCCGATCTATCGACGATTGCTCAACAGAGTGGGAGGCAACACCACTGTCGGCGCGACGATCGCCATTTTGCTGATCATCGCCTTTCTGATCGTACCGATTGTCATCGCCGCTTCTTATACGGCGGGTGAAATACGCGAATGGTTCGGCTGGGCGGTGGAGGTCAATAAGACAGGCGCTCCGGTGCCTGAATGGATCGCGGCACTTCCAGGCGTCGGCCCATGGTTCAGTGAACAATGGACCCGTTACGTCGGCACGCCTGGCGCCATCGGAGAGGTCATCCAGCTCGTCAGCGGCGCCAATATTGGCAATATCTATCGTGCCATCGTCGCGGCAGGCAACGGCGCCTTTCACCTCGTCCTCACCCTCCTCTTCATGCTGATCGCGCTTTTCTTCGTCTATCGCAACGGGGAAGGATTTGCCCGCCAAGTCGATCTCGTTGGGGAACGAATCCTGCCCAATCGCTGGGAGCGCATTTCACGCGTGGTTCCTGCAACGATCAGCTCGACCGTGACGGGCATGACCCTGATCGCCATCGGCGAAGGTATCATCCTTGGTATTGCCTACTGGATTGCGGGCGTCCCCTCGCCGGTAACTCTTGGCGTCCTAACGGGCGTTATGGCGTTGATCCCCGGCGGCGCGCCGCTGTCGTTCACTCTGGTGTCCATCTATCTGCTGGCGAGCGGCTCTCCTGCGGCAGGTATCGGGCTCTTCATCTGGGGCTCGGTGGAGCTCTTTATCGTCGACAAGACTATCCGCCCCCGGCTTGTGGGCGGTCCGATCAAGCTTCCGTTCCTGCCGACCTTTTTCGGCCTTGTCGGCGGTGTCAAGACCATGGGCTTTCTCGGCCTGTTCATCGGTCCCGTGCTGATGGCGCTTCTGGTGGCCGTATGGCGCGAATGGGTCCGGGAGGCAGAAATTTCGGCAAGCGAGCCAGTGGTCGTTCATGATGTGTATGAGGAGGAGCTGGAAGAACCGGCTCCCCTGCGCAAGTCGGTCAGCTCGGTTTAAAACCTCAGTTCCATGAACATGCTGAGCGGATCAGGCTTGTAAGGCGGGAATGGTTCTATCTCTATGAACCCGGCCTTGCGATAGAGGTTAATTGCCTCCGGTTGACTGATACCTGTTTCGAGCCGGATTGCCTCAAGCTCAAGCTCACGGGCCCTCTCGACCAGAGCGTTCATCATCAGCTTACCGATGCGAAGTCCGCGCGCCTCAGGATCGACGAACATCCGCTTGATCTCTGCCGTGCCGTTTCCTGCCTCCACGAGCGCGCAGCAGCCGACAATCTCGCCGTCATTTCGCGCCACTAGAAAGGATACGTTAGGCTGTTCGAGAGCCTCGAGATCCACAAGATGATTGCTCTCCGCCGGGTAAAGCGACGCCATATAGGCATTCGACAGATCCATAAGGCGGGCGATTTCAGGCTGGCGCGGCGATTCCAGATTAATGTCCACAGGCATGCTATTTCCGTTATGGCTTAAGCATCGGCCTGAAAGTCGCAATCGATTTTCAGAAAAGCCCATGCGTAGATTTAAAAATGTAAGGCGGCCTTTGTGCGTCCGGGTTGGACTCACAGCGCGCTAGGTTATGGTCATCACAATAAGACTGCAATCTTCGTGAATGACGCGCTGAATAGAACAGCTCTTTGCGCAGGAGAAAACCAAAATGCGAACCGCCATGGTCTTGATGACAATTCTTGGCTGCGACGATACGGCGTCGGATTGCCGCTACATTGCAACGCCGCAACAGCGATGGACGAGCATCGAGCTTTGCGATGCGGATTCGGAGAAGCAACTCGGGCAGTTTACGAATGTAGCGTATCCGGTTGTCGTTGCTGTCTGCCAGATGCCGGAAGCTCCCGTCCAGCAGGCAACCACCGGACAGGACGCCCCGCAGGTGGCCGAACCCAGTGATGCGCAGGAAGAAGAGAACCTCGCCCAACGCGCCATTGGGCGCGTCAAGAAGATCCTTCCATCGACAGAGGGCGTAAAAGAAGTTTTGGGCAAACCGGTGCGGATGGTCGAAGACAGCTATTCGTGGATCGCCAGACGGCTTTCCAAATAGGCAGAGTGCTTAAGCGGATCTCTACCCATACCGCAAAACACTCCCCCGACCGGCCAGCTAACGATCAAGCAGCCTCGGCGATCATGTCCTGTGCAAAGGATCTTGCTCTCTGGCGCTGATCGACGATTTGCAGCTTTTCGACCATACCCAGCATTTCACTGAGCACCGTATCGCTTTCGGATTGCGAAAATTTCTCAAGCAGTCGTGTGGCGACCTGCTGGACCGCACCGCCGTAAGGCATTTCGGCAGCCTGTCTCCACAGATGCGTCGCCTCGATGAAAACATCGAGAGTTCTGTCAGACAGGCCGCTCGACTGGAACAGCGCCCTGACCGCGTGGTGCCTTCCGGTTGCGAGGATCGAGCGAACGCGGCGCTCCTCGAGCCCAGACAGATTGGAGATGGCCCCGGCAAAGAAATCGAGCTTTCCGGTGCAGAGAAGTTGAAGAAGAAAAGCAGGCGTCAGCTGGCTTTGCTGGCGCAAGTGCTCTACCAGCGATCCAATATCCTGACCGCGAGCATCGCCGGCAATCAGCGTCATTGCTGCGTCCGTGGCATCTCGGATGATTTGTCGAGCTCGTGCGACGCTGATGACATGGGTGATGATGCCAGCCGATACCAAAGCCTCACCCACCTGAAGAACAAGAGCATGGCGAACATCCGCTGGCAGATCGTCTCGCTCAAGCAGAAGATTACGGATCTGTTCGTCTTCCTTGAAACGGTCACAGACACGCCGGATGGAAAATGCCGTCACCTGTGCCGATCCGCTCTCGAGCATGATGGCAACTTCGCACGCACCGCCGATTTCAGACAGCGCTGCGCACGCTCCGGGGGAAAGATCAGCGCGGGCGGCGACCATGGATCTTGTGACGGAGGAGCCTCTGCCGATCAGATCGACGAGGTCGGACTCGCTTAAAACGGGCGAATGGAGAATCACCATACACGCGACCTCCGCCTGATCTTCGGCCAGAGCGATTACGATAGGACGTGGCGCATTTTCAGACGATGAGAGAGCTTCTGCCAACGCCTGACGCACTTTGGGCGACGGATCATCCAGAAGATAGGACATTGCCATATAGGCGCCTGCCCGCTTCCCAGTTGGCATGGTGCCAGTGACATAGGCCGCGCCCAGAGCCTTCGCAGCCTTTGCTCTGTCTCCAGCGCGCGCTTTATCCGTCCAGCTGAGAAATGCCTCTACAACCACCCCTGCACCCCAAGAAATGTTTTCTACGACCCTTTGGATTTCAAGGCGACTCGTTAGCGAACCGCCTTTTGACTTCCATGGGTAAAACCTAGGGAGAAAAGGTTTACGATTGGTTCACCATGTTTTTTAACCATAATGAAGTCTGGGATTTTTCAGGCCGAGGGTCGAGCAAGTTGGAACACGTCGGAGCCCCCGTCGGCATAATCCATATAGCCCATTCGGGCTACAGGGCGCGCAAGCGACATATCGATGCGTCCTTCCTGGATGATCGCCTCATCGATATGAATGCCCATCACCTGGCCGAAGACCACCCAGGAATTGACCGGCTGACCTTCGACGTCATTTGGCTGCACGATCTGGGTGACACGGCACTCAAGCGCCGCCAGAGCTTCTGCGACAAAGGGGGCATCCACAACCTCTCCCATGCGGGCGGTGAGGCCGGCCAACTCGAATTCGTTGATCGTATAATTAACGGGGGCCGATGATGCATTCATCCTGTCAACGAGATGGCGACTGACGAGGCTAGCCGTAAAAACGCCGGTTTCTCGGACATTGCGTAAACTGTCCTTCTGGCCGCTCGACGAGAACACCACCAGTTTCGGCGTGTCCGAAATGGCGTTGAAGAACGAATAGGGCGATAGATTCAGCGTACCGTCGCTTCCTTTCGAGCCAATCCAGCCGATCGGGCGCGGCGCGACGATGGCTTTGAAAGGATCATGTGCCATCCCGTGCTGGTTTGTGTCCGTCGTATAGAACATCAAGCTTCCCCGACCCAGGTGACCACATCGCTCAGGTCCGGGCGCGGTCGTTCGACAGGAGGGAATGTCGTCGATCCGACATAGATCAACCCGGCAACTTTCTCCCCCTCACCTACGCCCATTTCGGGAAGAAAATCTGGATCATACGAAACCCATTCGGTCAGCCAGTTGGCGGCGTATCCATGCGCGTTTACCGCCATGAGCAGGTTGAGGCAGACGGCACCCGCCGACATGATCTGCTCCCATTCGGGAATTTTCACATGTGGCCCAGCCTTACTGACGACCGCGATTACAACCGGCGCTCTGGTAAAACGTGTTCTTTCAACGGATTGGAAATCCACACTCAGTTCAGGGTTTTTCTTGAGTGCCAAAGCAAGGGCCGCCTCGCCCAGCCTTTCCCGCTCGTCACCGCGAATAACGACGAATCGCCAGGGTGCAATCTTGCCGTGATCTGGAACACGGACAGTCAGACGAAGAATCTCTTCGAGTTCCTCGCGGCTTGGCCCTGGCTCGGTCAATTGCGGCGCCGGCGTCGAGCGCCTTACGTTCAGATAGTCGATGAGCTTGATGTCAGTTTTCATGGTCGCACCGTTCCATTCGCATGCAATCTAAAGACAGGCCTTGAAATAGCCTTGCGGTTCGGATTGAAGTGGTCCCACAAAAACAAGAAGTCAATCCGGTCGAGAGAAATGACGTTCACCAAAATTGGAGCAGGTCTGTGCATCGCGCTGGCAGCGGCCGCTGCGCTTCCTGGCGTTGCTATCTCTCAAGATGCCTTCAAGGAGTTCAAGCAACTCGGCGGCACGCCAAAGATGCCAAAGCTGAATGCATTCTCCGTTCCTTCCCCTTCGGAACCGGAGGCGGTGAAATCGCGTGACATCTTTTTGGAAGCAAAGCTGACCCAGCAGGGCGAGCCGATGATGGAGGGACTTGCCTGGCGCGTGTTCAGCCCTATTCCGGGACCCGATGGCAAATTGCCTATGCTTGCAAGCTCGGACGGCGGCTCAGCCGAATTTCACCTTGAGCCCGGTGATTACTTCGTCAATGTCGCCTTCGGTCGCGCTGGCGTGACCAAGAAGCTCAGCGTTCCGGAGAACGGCAAGATCGACAAGCAGGTTCTTATTCTCGATGCTGGTGGCTTCGTATTGAATGCTGTTGCGGGCAACGACAAGAACATTTCCGCCAATCAGCTGAAGTTTTCCATCTACGCGTCCGAAGCCTCCGAGAACGGAGAGCGGAAGCTGGTGATGACGGATGTGAAGCCAAACACGATTGTTCGCCTCAATGCAGGCACCTACCACGTCGTTTCCGAATATGGCTCGGTGAATGCGGTGGTGCGCGCCGACATTCAGGTTGAGGCCGGCAAGCTGACCGAAGCGACGTTGCAACATCATGCGGCCCAGATAACGCTCAAGCTCGTCTCGGAGCATGGCGGCGAAGCCATTGCCGATACGGCCTGGTCCGTCCTGACGGGTGCCGGAGACGTGGTCAATGAAAGCGTCAGCGCCTTTTCCACCATGGTTCTCGCCGACGGCGAATATACTGCAATCGCCCGCAACAAGGACAAGGTCTACCAGCGCAATTTTTCGGTGAAGGCCGGTCAGGATTCCGACGTGGAAGTGCTGATGAAGGATCAGACGACGGAAGATGCGACGGGCGATTTCGAGTAGCGTCCAAGAAAAAGCGCCCGCATCGATCGATGATCGAACACCCCCGCGAGACTATATATGAAAACGGCGCCCTGAGGCGCCGTTTTCAGTTTCTTTATATCGCTCTGGTCTTTGCCGCACGCTTGCGCTTGAGGTCAGGCGGCGTTGCCTCATCCATCAGATTGGCGATCGCATCCTCAAGCGAAAACGACGTCTGAGCCTGTGAACCCAAACGACGAATATTGACTGTACGCTCTTCGGCTTCCTTCTTGCCGCAAACGACAATGACAGGAACCTTGGTGACCGAATGTTCGCGGATCTTGTAGTTGATCTTCTCGTTGCGGAAATCCGTTTCGACCGAAAGGCCCGCTTCGCGCAAGGCTTCAGCGACTTCGCGACCGTAATCGTCGGCGTCAGACGTAATGGTGGCGACAACCACCTGGAGCGGTGCGAACCACAGCGGCATATGACCGGCGAAGTTCTCGATCAGGATGCCGAGGAAACGCTCCATCGAGCCACAGATGGCACGATGGATCATCACCGGCTGGCGCTTTTCGGACGCCTGATCGATATAGAAGGCACCGAAACGTTCCGGCAGGTTGAAGTCGACCTGGGTCGTGCCACACTGCCATTCGCGGCCGATAGCGTCCTTCAACGTATATTCGAATTTCGGACCGTAGAACGCGCCCTCGCCCGGAAGAATGCCGGTCTTGATGCGCCCGCCGGATTGCTCCTCGATGGTCTTCAAAACGTCCGTCATCACGCTTTCGGCGCGATCCCAAAGATCATCGGAACCAACGCGTTTTTCAGGACGGGTTGAGAGCTTGACGACGATCTCCTCAAAACCGAAATCCTGATAGACCGAGAGAATTAGATCGTTGATGCGCAAGCACTCAGCCGCCATCTGCTCTTCGGTGCAAAAGACGTGGGCGTCATCTTGGGTAAAGCCGCGAACGCGCATCAGGCCGTGAAGGGCACCCGAGGCTTCGTAGCGGTGTACGGTACCGAATTCCGCAAGACGGACAGGTAGTTCTCTATAAGACTTCAACCCATGCTTGAAGATCTGGACGTGGCCAGGGCAGTTCATCGGCTTCAGAGCAAAGACACGGTTGTCCGCTTCTTTGTCATCGGGATGGGTAAACGCGTAGGCGGATTTCACCGCGAACATGTTTTCCTGGTACCAGCCCCAGTGACCGGAGGTTTCCCACAGCGAGGCGTCCAGCACCTGCGGTGCGTTCACTTCCTGATAGGTACCCTCAAGGTTACGGCGCATGTAGCTGGTCAGTGTCTGGAACATACGCCAGCCCTTGCCATGCCAGAACACCACGCCTGGACCTTCTTCCTGGAAATGGAACAGATCCATTTCACGTCCTAGGCGACGATGGTCGCGTTTTTCGGCTTCCGCCAGAATATGTAGATACTGGTCCAACTGTTCCTGTGTTGCCCAGGCGGTGCCGTAAATGCGCGTCAACATCGGATTGTTGCTGTCACCACGCCAATAGGCACCCGCGACCTTCATCAGCTTGAAGGCCGTACCGATCTGACCGGTGTTGGCCATATGCGGACCACGGCAAAGGTCGAACCAGTCACCCTGATAATAGATCTTGAGATCCTGACCCTCGGGGATCGCATCGACAAGCTCGACCTTGTAGTTTTCTCCCTTTGCGGCAAAGACTTCCTTTGCCTTCTCGCGCGACCAGATCTCGCGAGTGAAGGGCTTCGACCGGCCTATGATCTCTTTCATCTTCTTTTCGATCTTGGGCAGATCGTCCGGCGTGAAAGGCTCGTTCTTGGCGAAGTCGTAATAGAAACCGTTTTCGATGACGGGGCCGATCGTCACCTGGGTACCGGGCCACAATTCCTGCACGGCTTCCGCCATGACGTGAGCGGCATCGTGACGAATGAGTTCAAGCGCCCGCTTGTCGTCGCGGGTGACAATCTCGATTGCGCCATCGGCAATCGTATCGGACAGGTCGCGCAATTCACCGTCCAGCGCAATGGCGATGGCTTTCTTTGCGAGCGACTTGGAAATGGATTCGGCGACGTCACGTCCGGTTGTACCCGCGGGGTACTGACGAACGGAGCCATCCGGAAATGTAAGGGAAACGGCGTCTGACACTTTAATTCTCCTGTCCAGTCCCGCCAACGAATGCGGGTGGGATATTGGTCAGCCGAAACGACTGACAATGCAGCGCGTGGATACTGAAATTTGCCTATTCAGTAAAGTCTATTCGATTTCGGTCGAAAAACCCCAGAAAGACAGTGCATCAGAAGAAACGGATTTGAGAAAGCTCTTCAACTTCTCCTCGCCCATGTGAAGACGCAACGCTTGCGTAACATCTTGAATAGCCGTGTCTGGCGAAAGATTATGGTCTCGCCTGAAGAACATGACCTCCTCTTGCAGTCTGAGCCTTGTATCGAAAGGAACGGCTGGCTCGCCCATCGTCCAGTCAGCGACGAAAAGTGCCCGCAGGCCCGGCTTTAGCAACCCAGCAAACGCCAAACTCTGATCCGGCGTCAGACGTCGCCGGAACACACGAAGCACCGCCTCAAGCGTCGTGAAGGCACGATGCGTCGTGCTGAGCATGGCTCTGTCGCGAACATCGACAAGCGCAGCTTCAAAATCTCGGGATGCACTAATGTATTCCTGTGGTACCGTCATGAACCAGCATCAACCTTCGTGCTTTCCGAGAGTCCAGAGCCTCCAAAGCTGCCAAAAACGGACAGATCGAAGGCTATCTGGCACAGCATTGTATCCCGTCGTTCCACCCGGTCCACACCGTGCGACGCGAAACAAGCTCAGCCACCCTCCAGACCATAATCCGTGGCGGGCGATCGCTTCATATCCATATTCGGAACATGTCGGAATGTGACGGCAGGAGTTTCCGATGAAGCCGGAAAGCGTCAGTTGATAGAGCCGGATGAATCCCATGCCAAACAGCCTGCCGGGCGTCTTCGCAAATGGTCCATTCCAATTCCGAGAGCGGTTTGGAGATTTGCGCGGTTTATCGTGACAACCCGGTTGTCCACACATCAGATCAACTCGCTTCGGACAGAGACTTTTCAGCCTCCAGCTGGTCCAGGCAGTCGCAAATCGCCTCGAAGGTGAGCATCGTCGAGGCGTGGCGAGCCTTATAATCTTTGACGGGCTTCAGCACCCGCATATCTTCGAAGCGACCCGATGGCCCCTCGCCGCCCGCAGTCAGCATGTCGATCATGTCCTGGCGCGCCTTGCGGATTTCACCGCTTGTTGCACCGATCACATGATGCGCCATGATCGAAGATGATGCCTGCCCCAAGGCACACGCGCGCACCTCGTGAGAAAAGGCCGAAACAATTTCGCCGTCCATCTTCAGATAGACCTTAACTTTGGACCCGCACAATTTGGAATGTTTCTGTGCTTGCACCTGCGCATCCGGCATCGCTCCGGTGAGCGGAATATTGCCGGCAAAGTCAAGGATGCGGTTGTTGTAAATGTCATCCATTATCGAAGATCCAAGTGAATGCCCAGGAACGATGGGACCGATGTCATTCATTTACTAAACGATGTGTCGCTATGGGAAAAGCTTTGCGGCCCATGCCAGGCGTAATATGTTAACTCATTCACCATACATCAAGCGACGATGAAATAATGGTGGCCTGTGGCAGAAACTCTTGCCAAAAAATGGAAAAACAACCAGATAGCAGCTATCTGACATGAAAATGTCGCTGCAATATGCGTTCAGGTGTGGCCTTGACCCTCACCGGGAGATCAAAAATGGATGCAATCGTGAAGAAATTTCCTGGCGCTGATGCGACAGACGATGAGACAAAGAATCGCCCTACTCAGGAAGACGCCGAGGATGCCGTGAGGGTTCTGCTGCGCTGGGCAGGCGACAATCCCGATCGCGAGGGCTTGCTGGACACACCTAAGCGCGTCGCCAAGGCTTATCGCGAACTCTTCTCCGGGTATGATATCGATGCAAAGGACGTGCTTGGCACATTCTTCGAGGAAGTCGGCGGATATGACGACATCATTCTCGTGCGCGACATTCCGTTCTTCTCGCACTGCGAACATCACATGGTGCCGATCATCGGCAAGGCGCATGTAGCCTACCTGCCGAATGGCCGTGTCCTCGGCCTGTCCAAAATCGCTCGCGTGGTGGAGGTTTTCGGCCGCCGGCTGCAGACCCAGGAAACCATGACGGCGCAGATCGCATCTGCCATTGAAACCACGCTGAAGCCACGCGGCGTTGCCGTGATGATCGACGCGGAGCATATGTGCATGTCCATGCGCGGTGTGCAAAAGCAAGGCTCCACGACATTGACGACGAGCTTCACCGGTGCATTCAAGAAGGACCCTGCAGAGCAGGCCCGTTTCATGTCCATGGTGCGCAATCGATAAGTCGATTGACGCTCGGTAAACAGGGTAAGTCATGTCAGCCATTTTCCCCTCGGCGCCATCCGACAAGACGGCGCTGGAAGCATCCGGGCCGTTCTCTCCAAAGTTCGACGCGAACGGGCTTGTAACTGCGGTGGTCACCGACGTCAAAGACGGTGAACTGCTGATGGTGGCGCACATGAACGCGGAGGCGCTGAAGCTGACGCTGGAAACCGGTATCGCGCATTACTACAGCCGCTCGCGAAACAAGATCTGGAAGAAGGGAGAAACCTCTGGCAATCTCCAGACTGTTCGCGAGTTTCGCACCGATTGCGATCAGGATGCTGTCTGGCTGAAAGTATCCGTTGCCGGCCATGATGCTACTTGCCATACCGGGCGCCGCTCCTGCTTCTACCGTACCGTGACGCTGGAAAACGGAACCGCGATCACGACCGTAATCGACGATGAGCGGCACTTCGATCCGGAAGCCACCTACGGGTCCTCCACACCGTCCTCATAAAGGCCGGAATCTTTTCGATTTCTTTGCTCTTTGCTGCGATGATCGGAGAAAACCACGGGAAACTGTGGTTTCCGCGGGAGATGCTAGTGGGAGAGATCGAATGCTTGGATGGGGAATAAACCGCGACAATCCGTCGTCCGCGAACACGCTCGATACCCTGGAAAAACTCGCGCCGAAACCAAAGTCAGCATTACCGGCCAACCGCATCGCGCTTGCGCTTGGCGGAGGGGCAGCACGCGGATGGGCGCATATCGGCGTGCTTCGTGCGCTTGATGAAGCCGGCGTCAAGATCGGGATGATTGCAGGCACGTCGATCGGGGCGCTCGTCGGTGGGTGCTATCTCGCCGGAAAGCTGAACGAACTTGAAGAATTTGCGCGTTCTCTCACCATGAGGCGCATCGCCGGCTTGTTGGACCTCACGATCGGCGGTAGCGGACTGTTTGGCGGTATGCGCCTGACCAAGCGGATGCAGGAGCATCTCGAGGGTCTCAATATCGAGGATCTCGAACATCCTTTTATCGCCGTCGCAACGGAATTACGCACCGGCCACGAAGTGTGGGTTCACCAGGGCAACCTGATCACCGCGCTTCGTTCATCCTATGCTCTGCCCGGTATATTCGAGCCGGTGCGCTGCAATGGCAGGACGTTGATCGATGGCGCCCTGGTCAATCCTGTCCCCGTATCGGTCTGCCGCGCCTATGAGCAGGCTCTCGTGGTGGCGGTCAACCTCAACTACGATATTTTCGGTCGCTCTGCGGTCGTGAAGCACGGCGCTGGTTCCGAACACGATCGAAGCGAAAGCCCAACACCCACTGCCGCGACGTCAAGAATAGGGCTTCCCGGTGTTATGGTTCAGGCGTTCAATATCATTCAGGACCGGATTTCGCGCGCACGGCTTGCTGGCGATCCGCCGGACTTGACCCTTCATCCGCGCATCAGCCATATCGGCCTTTCGGAATTCCATCGCGCTGCGGAAGCCATCGATCAAGGCTATGAGGAAACACGCTCCAGAATTCCTGAAATGAAGCGCATGCAACAGGTATTCCAACCATGAAGCAAAAGGCAGACCGAGCGGCCTGCCTCATATTTCATGCGTTGATCAGCCGGCGATATAAGCCTTGATGTGCGCCGCTTCGGTTTCGATCTCACCGATGCGCGCCTTGACCACGTCACCGATAGATATGATTCCGGCCAGACGACCATCGGCTTCAACAGGCAGGTGACGGAACCTGCCGCCCGTCATCGTTTCCATCAGATCGTCGGTGGTTGTTTCCTCCGTGCAGCGTGTGACGTTCTTGGTCATCACGTCGGCAACACGCGTCTCCAAGGCGGCGGAAGCCTTGGCGGCGACAGCGCGAACCAGATCGCGTTCGGTGAAAATACCAAGAACTGCGCCATTATAATCCGTCACCACCACGGCTCCGATACGATGCTCATAAAGCGTCACGGCAGCATCGGCCAGCGTCATATCCGGGTCGACCGTGACGACCTCTCGTCCTTTGAGATCCAGAATTTCTTTGACAAATATCGGCATGCATACCTCCCTTTTTCATTGCTGCCGGTTGTCCCTGCCCAGTCTCCTCCCGAACGCGAACCACCGTCAATGAATTTTTGCTCTGCCTGAGAGGGGAAAGCAACAGCCTTTTGAAATCTTATAGCCTCCGTTCGCCCATAAAGATTCGAAACCATTCAGACCGTTTCAATCGATGGAGCAGACTATAAATCGACCGGCTTGCGATCAAACAGCGCGAAGAAGAGGAAGCCGAAGAAGAAGCCGAATATGTGTGCGTCCCAGGCTACCGCGCCACCGACATCGCCAAAAAGAGGAACACCGAAAGCGACGATAATGTTACCGGCCAGCCACATGAGCGTGAAGATGAGAACTGTGCGGTTGGATAGAGCCTCAACGATGCCCTGGCGCGGCAACGTGTGCCCGAAGGCCGGGTGGTAGCGCTGTCCACGCGGCGGGAAGGCGAAGCGGCAGGCAGCTCCCATAAGTGCCGAAACGACGCCGGAGGCACCAATGAGAACAGTGACGCTTCCCCAGTCGAGCGCGGCATGACCGAAGGCGGACATCCCCGCCGAAACCACCCAGAACACCGCAAACCGTGCTGTACCGATACGGCGTGCAACAGGTGCTCCAAACGCCATAAGCCACAGTCCGTTGAACAGGATGTGCTCTACGCCACCATGGAGAAAGGAATAAGTCAGCGGCGTCCATAGCCACTCAAGCCCCTGTTGTGACAGCGGAACGGTGTAGCGCGCGGGTATGAAGCCGAAAGTAAAGACGAACTGACCATACATCTCGTCCGACATCAGATATGTCGAACCGGCCTGAAGGGCGATCATGAACCCCAACACAGCCACCAAGATAAAGGGAAGGTTGAAGACCGGTTGTTTCTGACGCGGTGGCGGCTGGTCTGATTGCTCTTGTTGTTCTCCACCTTCATGATGCGTCATTTGGTATTCCATTTCCTGTCGCGTGAGCCGATCAGACCATTATAGGAACCCTAACTCAAATAAAAGCGGGTGTGGCACGGTCGACCAGACCCGGTTGATAATCCTTGCCGCAGTCCAATGATTGCTGGTGATGCGGGATTAATCCGCAGATAAAGTCTGCCTGCTTCCGAAGTCTTTCCCGTGACAGAACAGTTGTGGATCAAAACGATACAGTCGATCCTGAATTTTGCCGATTAGGCGTGGCTATAACGCCCCGATATTGCTGTACAACACAACTGTCTGTTAACCCGCGCATAGTACACAGAGCTATTCTTCCACTCATGCAACATAGCGCAGGCCATGTTTTCAAATTTAGCTCATACTTACGCCCCAAAACCAGTCGACGTCGCCGAACCGCCGGTGAGCGTCGGTCTGCCTGGACGCTTGATGCTTCCAAATGAGGAGGAGTATGATTGCACCGCGACCGAAATGACCGCAGGAAGCGCCAGACTGACCTGCTTTGCCAGGCCGAGCCGCAATGACCGGATCATCATTTACCTGCAGCATATCGGACGCGTAGAAGGCAAGGTTACGCAACTCACGCCCGACGGATTCTGCATCGCCATAGCGGCGACGGAACGGAAGCGAGAAAAGCTTGCAGCGCAATTGGCATGGATCGCCAAGCGCCAGTCTCTTGGCCTGCCAGAAGACAGACGTCACGACCGTCTTACACCCCGCCACCCCAACGCCAGCTTGTTGCTGAATGACGGCAACACCGTTTCCTGCCGCATCATTGACCTTTCCCTTTCGGGTGCCGCAATCGAGATTGAAAATCGCCCTGCAATCGGTACGACCGTGCGGCTGGGAACGATGGGTGGCCGCATTGTCCGCCACTTCATGGAAGGTGTGGCGATCGAGTTCGATAGCATCCAGTCTCGAGACGCGCTGATCGAGTTTCTCTAACACATCCTCACGATCAACGTTTTACGACCGGCGACGACTGTTCGCCGGTTTTTTGATTCCTCGCGACATGCCTCATGTCCGGACCCGCCTGCGCATAATCATGGCGCATTCGGATCACGCGCCACTCGTGGAAGGCGCCCCCACTGCCTCGACAACTGCTTCAAAACGGGATTCTCAAAAAAATTCCGGAGAAAACGTACAAAAATTCTCACAAAATCTCTTCTTAAGCACAACTTTTGAATGATTTTATTTCAATCTCTCCACTAGAGAGTCATATTTTCATGGTTAACTATGAGTGTCACTCATCGCAAAACCATCTCTCAGGCTCTTATTTTGCCTTTCGTATTAACCCTGACTCGGCCCCAGCCTCCGAGAAAACGGGTGGTTTCCTCGCCGCTCCAAATTATTGAACTAACAGAAAAGCTAAAATTTAAATCAAAACAGCCTCAAAAACGCATCAAATAAGCCTTTGTTTTTGCTCAATTTAAGCTCGAATTTGAGCGCCGTTTTTTGCGTGCGATCAAAGTGTCGCTGGCATTGTCTTCCTCACAACGGGGAGACAAGATATGAAAAAATACAGCCGTTTGGGACTGACCGTATTAGCACTGACGATTGGCGCATTTGCCCCACAGGCAGAAGCGTCTCCAGGAGCTGCAATGCGGATCATTGGTAAAGCCAACCCGCCCATTGGGCATTATGAATTCTGCCAGACCTACCAGAGCGAATGTAAGCCGACCTCCGCCGACATGGGCCCGATGAAGCTGACGGAAGAGGCCTGGAAAACAATTCTGGACGTAAACTATACCGTCAACACGACGATTACGCCTGCAACGGACATGGAAATCTACGGCGTCGAAGAGCGGTGGGCTTATCCCACAACAGCCGGAGACTGCGAGGATTTCGTGCTGCTGAAGCGCAAGATGCTGATGAGCAAAGGCATCGCGGCATCCAATCTGCTGATCACCGTGGTATTGCAACCAAATGGTTCAGGCCATGCCGTGCTGACCGTCCGGACCGATCGTGGCGATTTCATTCTCGACAATCTGCGCAACAAGGTCATGGACTGGTCCGAGACGGAGTACACGTATCTCAAGCGCCAGGACTCCTCCAATCCAGGCCGTTGGGTCAAAGTTCAGGATGGCCGCAACGTTAGTGCTGTTGCAGGCATCAACAACTGATGATGCAGCGATGACAGAGGTTCATGGCCGATCGCCTCACCCCGTGTCGATCGTGCCAAAAGCCGGCTCCGTTGCCCCCGGAGCCGGCTTTTCGTTTTCACCCTAGAGAAGCCCGAGTTCGGCAAGTTCACGCCGCAAGTCCGAGGGAAGATCTTGTGAAAGATCACTGCCCGCAAGATCACGCGGCGCTTCCTCATCCTTGAGATAGCGCCATCCCTGAAACGGCCGCTTCGGCGCCGGCGAGGTCTCGATCACTTCCGGCCCGAGAATGAGATCGCATCGCGTAATTCCGTCTGCGCCTGTGAAGGAGCGAATATCAAGAAGCTTCTGGCGCGCCTGTACCTGCCCCTTGATCACCCAATAGAGAGAGCCTTCTTCCAACAACTCTTCAACCCGTTTAGGGATCATGCGCGTGGTGTGGACGCTGTGCGGCTCAAGTCCAGCCGCGATTGCGGTAAGGGAGCGCTGAGATACCCATTCGCGAAGATCATCGATAGAGTCCGCGCCGACGCAAAGTTTAATCAGATGTAGAGCCATGCCGCCTATCAATGCCGTTTCGACGGACGCGTCAAGCGCCCGTCAAAAAGATGACAATGCTAACGTCAACATTCCACGACATTGACCGCAAGGCCACCGGTCGAGGTCTCCTTGTACTTCTCGCTCATGTCGTTGCCGGTCTGACGCATGGTCTCGATACAGGCGTCGAGCGGAACGAAGTGTTCGCCATCGCCCTTGAGTGCGAGAGACGCAGCCGTGACAGCCTTCACCGCGCCTAGCGCATTTCGCTCAATGCAGGGAACCTGCACCAGCCCGGCCACCGGATCGCACGTCATACCGAGGTGATGTTCGAGCGCGATTTCCGCAGCGTTCTCAACCTGAGCAGGAGAGCCCCCCATAACGGCTGCAAGGCCGGCGGCTGCCATTGCGGCGGCGGAACCGACTTCACCCTGGCAACCAACTTCTGCGCCCGAAATCGATGCATTGTGCTTGATAATGCCGCCGATTGCTGCTGCCGTGAGGAGAAAGTCACGAATGTCCTCGACAGAAGCATCCTCGTGGAAATGGCGAAAGTAGCGTACAGTCGCAGGCACGACGCCAGCTGCGCCATTGGTCGGCGCCGTGACGACCCGACCGCCCACGGCGTTTTCCTCATTAACCGCCATCGCGTAGACGCTCAGCCAGTCATTAGCGAGAACCGGGTTCAGCCTGTTGCTGCGCCATTCAGCATTGAGCTTGTCGTGAATGGAGCGCGCCCGGCGGCGAACCTTGAGCCCGCCGGGCATAATGCCCTCGCCTTTCAAACCACGTTCGATGCAACCATTCATGGCCTCCCAGATCTGGTCCAGGCGCATGTTCAAGGTTTCGCGGCTCATCACCGTTTCTTCGTTGGCGCGCTTCATCTGAGCAATGGTGCGGCCCGAGCGCGAGGCCATGTCCAGCATCTCTTTGGCCGTGGAAAAGGGATATGGCACCTTGGGGCCGTTATCGACGGTCTTGCCGCGCTGACGCGCAGCCTCGAGTTCTGTGTCGGTCACCACAAAACCGCCGCCTACGGAATAGTAGATGCGCTTCAACAGCATCCGGCCCTGATTGTCATAGGCGGAAAACGTCATGCCATTGGCGTGGCCGGGAAGCGGGTTCTTCTTATCGAAGATCAGATCCTCGTCTGGCCGAAAAGCGTAGGACGGATGGCCAGGCGGCGTAACGCGACCTTCGCGCTCGACTTCGGCAATGATACCATCCATGGCGTCCGGATCGACCTGATCGGGTTTTTCACCCGTCAGACCCAGCACGACCGCCCTGCCCGAACCGTGGCCAATGCCGGTGAAAGCAAGCGAGCCATGCAGACTGACCTTGATCGCCGAGATCGTTGCACCGGAAGGACGCGGCCAGTCATCAGACAATATCAGATCAAGAAACCGATTGGCGGCCGACATGGGCCCCATCGTGTGAGAACTGGAAGGGCCGATGCCGATTTTGAACACGTCGAAGACGGAGAGAAACATTCTGGTATGCCCTATGTATAGACCTATTGGCGCGAGTTTATCGGAACCTCGCGCCACGAACCATACCGAAAAGCGGCCAAAACTGTGTCGGAAGCGCTATGGCAACATTCTGCCATCGCCAAAAGAAAACAGCGCGGCTCTTGGGAGAGTCCACGCTGTTCTGTAAAAAACTTTTTAAAAAGTGAGATGCTTATGGCGTACCGAAAAGATAGGTCAATGCGAGAAATGCGGCAAAGCCTGCAAGCGCGCGCAACGTAACGCCCCAGCAAGATTTCTGAGCGGTTTCTTCCATGATTACTCCAGCGTGTTCACTCTACGGTGGCTTTTGCAGCGCGTCCCGTTGCGCTACCATTTATTAAAAATGTGTGACGAAGGCAATTGCAAAAAAAGGCTAAACCAAGGCGAATCCGGTAAGCTGCCATACGTTGAGTGCATAGGTCTAAGAAAAAACAATCGCTTACCAATACACTCTTCCAGCAGCGTTTGAGGACGATGTCTCAATTCGGTCCAAAGTGTAAATAGCGAAGATATTATGTGGCTTCTTCCCTCAAGCATACTGCCGCGCATGGCATGGGCAGCTTGAAATACGCCGGTCTGTAGCTTACCCAAATTGATACTTAAATCAGAGCGGGGAATCATGCAGAGCGCGTCGTCAACCTTTCCGGATCGAGAAACAGTCGCCTCGAAGATCGCAACGCTTGGAGCAGAAGACCAGGCGTGGCTGACACTGCTTCTGGAAAATCCGACTCAGGACGAAGCCCTTCTTGAAGGGCTGTTGATTTTTCTCGACCGGGAAACCCAGTCGCGTTTCCTCAACGCTCTCAAGCTGGAAAAATGCGGCAAGTGGTTTGGAGGAAACGCCCCTGCCCGGCTTCAGATTCGTTTGCATGAAATTGCCAAGAGCAGCCAGCATCCCGCTTATGCGTCTTTCAGGGCTGGCGTAGCAAAGTCTGGCGGGCTGGAAAAGGCTTACCCCAAAGCACCGCTATAAATCCGGCACGCGATCCACGACAGCGATGATCGGTCCCATTGGAAAAAGATCGTCTCTTCTTCCAATGGCTGGAATGGTGACGCTCGAAATAGTGCCGTCGAGATAAAGTGCATTTGGCGTGTTCAGCCTGTCTCGAAACAAAGTGGCAAAGTCGTAAAAGCGCACCGGCTTTTCCGATATGACGAAATGCACGATACCATCAGGTGAGACTCCTACCCCATTGCGTCGCTTAAAGCTGTCGCTGTCGGGAAGAAAACGCGGATGGAGCTTACCGTCTATCACCAGCATCGGACCTGACTGCGTTGCAAATTGGGGCCGGAGATCGGTGTTGAGATAAGCGCTGGTTTCGGCAACGCCTGCCTCGCCATCGGTGATGAAGAATACTCCATTGGGCTGCATGTGAAAGTTTCCCCATCCGCCACTGGTGCTGATCCGCGTTTTCTCAGTCCCGTTCTCGATGAACAGACCGACCGGAGACATATCGTTGTGATACATTCCGCCATTCATCCCAAAGACCATGAAGCGGTGCTGACGCCATAGGGCTGAAGAAAGCGCGGCGAAGCTGCCATAGGATGCAGCGCTTACCTCGTCACGACTGTAGATCCTTATATCGGACTTCCGCGGATCGAAACTGCAGACTGTATAGGCAGCCCCGGCATGGTCGATTCGCTGGCAGTAGCTCGGTAATTCGGTACCGTTTACCTCAGAAGCAAAAAATAACGACAAAAAATATATTACAAAGCGGCGCATGTTTCCCCTTGGCGCAAGTACAGAATCGTCGTTTCTATTGCTGGGGCGCTAAAAGCGCTGCAGGAAAAAACGAACAGACAGAATCTTTCCAGACAGTCTTTCCGTCTGAATTGAGGCCGCATCATTACAATCAGACAACAAATGCGTCCCGCCTCATGACGGTGCGGGTATTTATTAAGGGCGATGATAAGGCTCGAACATATCATCAGGGGTTCAGACAATGCCAATCATTACGTTTGCAAATACCAAAGGCGGCGCAGGAAAAACAACGGCTGCCGTGATCATCGCCAGCGAGCTAGCGCGGCAGGGACACCGCGTCACACTTCTGGATGCCGACCCACAGAGATGGGCATCGAGGTGGCACGGTCTCACCAAGCCTCAGAAGAATCTGTCCGTGATTTCCGACGTGACTGACGACACAATCGAAAGCCACATCAAGGACAGCAAGAAACGCGGTGGCTATATTCTGATCGATCTGCCTGGCGGACAATCGCCCGTTTTGGCGAAGGCGATCGGTTTTGCCAACCACGTTTTCATTCCGGTTCAGGGCTGTGCGATGGATGCAGTGGGTGGAGCCCAGGTGCTTGGTCTCCTGAAGGACCTCGCCGACCAGTGCGATATCCACATTCCGCATTCAGTGATTCTCACGCGTATCAGTCCAATCATCACCACACGATCAATGCAGGCGGTTAAAACATTGCTGGCCGAGAGGATGGTGCGAGTGTTGAATATGCCGCTCGTCGAACGCGCTGCCTATCGCGACATGTTCGTCACTGGCGGTGCTCCGCATATGATGAACCCTGAACGGGTCAGCAATCTGGATAAGGCGTGCGAGAATGCCCAAGCTCTTGCCGTCGAGGTCCTTAGCCTCGTCCCACCTAAGGCCATATCGGCGAAATCGGTGAAGGCTGCCGGCACAAAAGGCGCAGGTTCGAAGCTCGCCAAGAAAGCTGCCTGAACCATAAACGAAAAAGCCGACGAGCGATCGTCGGCTTTGTACGCTCACGTTGATTGCGATATCAACGGCGCGCTGCGTGATCCACTCGGCGTCCAGCATCCTGCGTCGCATCCACGGCGTTTGCCGTATCGCGGCCCATACCGCGGATGGTGTTGCCACAAGAACTCAAGGTCGCGACCGTAACAAGAATAGCAGCAACGGTTGCAAAAGCACGTGTCGTCATATTGATATACTCCCCTAAGGCCTGCACGGTGCAGGCGTCATCCTAGACGGATGATCAACGCCGCGATGCAAAAGCAGTTCCAGCCATTTTCAAAAAAACGTGAGCGCTAAACCTTCACGAACTTAAGCGGCGGGCGCGACCTGCGCAACATCGCGAAAGGCATTGCGAATGCTGTCGGCGACCGCCTGGATCGGACGCGACACCTTGTCGGTCATGATCAGGCGAATGTCAAAGCTGCCAAGCGGTGGCAACCCTTCCTTCTCGCCCAGGATGACCATATCGTTCTGAATGTAGGACCTTGGCAATGGAGCAATCGCGAGATCGGCTTCGATTGCCGCTCTCTGGGCAAGGGTGTGGCCACTCAAATATGCCACGCGATAGGGTCGGCTACGCTTTTCCAATGCGTTGATCGCTTCGGATCGCCAGATGCAACCGTCCTCCCATATAGAAATCGGCAAAGGCTCTCGGAGATGTGCAGTTCCACATTTTGCCCCCGCCCAAACCAATCTTTCGCGCATCAGAACTTCACCCGTGTCTCTCAGCGGATGTGAAGCGCAATTTACCAGCGCCAGGTCAAGCCGTTGCTCATCCACGCGCTTATATAGCTGCGAACTGGAATCGATCGTGACATCGACCATGATTCCTGGAAAGGCTTCGGCAAAGCGCTTTAAAATGCCAGGCAGTAGACCACGCTGGCCAAGATCGTCAGGCGCTCCTAGCCTCACTACACCAGACAATTCCGGCATGACGAACCGAGACACGGCCTCGTTCGACAGCGCAATCATTCGTCTTGCATAGGTCAGCAGGGTTTCGCCATGGGCCGTCAGCGTCACAGATCGAGCATCACGCAAAAAAAGCGTGGTCTTCAACTGCTCCTCAAGTTTCTTGATCTGCATTGACACGGCGGATGGCGTGCGGAACACGGCTTCCGCCGCGGTCGAGAAATTGCCCGTCTCTGCAATCGCCACGAATGTTCGCAGAATGTCATTGTCAAGCAAGGGAAGCGGCTGGCGAAATGAAACAGTCATGACCGTGTCCGTCAATTTTTCTGAATGATATATCGATATCATTTCGTTTGATTGAATGTCAAGCCAACGCCATTCTGTTCATCCAGCAGAGCCGAACCCACCTGCCCATCTGAATATCGCAACACAAAATATCATGAGTAGCATCACTGCCATTCAATTGATTGATGACTCGTCGGTGCGCATAGCTGTTCTGTCACCGACACTGAAACAAAGGACTATTGAAATGACGATGATAATCCAGCACGAGGAAAGCGGCAGTTCGCTTCGCCTGCGCTCTCCTCAATGGCTCTTAGGCCTTAAAGAACTTGCGTTTCGTCTTCACGCATCATGGCGGCAAAGGCAAAACCGTCGCGTCCTCGAAAGCTTGCCCATGGATACATTGAAGGACATTGGATGGCCCGTGAACGACACCATCCGCCGTTGAGCAGTAACCGCTTAAACAGCACACATAAAAAGCAATGAGTGGCTCGCCGGATGTTCCCGCGGGCCATTTTTTTGCAGCGCGGAACAAAGGCGCAAGACGTCAGTTTCCCCATGTCACTTCATCATGAGGAAATCCATGCCCCAGTTTGGCTCCAGCATTCGGCCCGGCGACTTTACTCGCCTGGGCGCCAATTTCGATGGCGAAGGCGTAAACTTCGCACTTTTCAGTGCCTGCGCCGAAAGGGTCGAACTCTGCCTTTTCGATGACACAGGAAACACTGAAATCGAGCGCATTACGCTGCCTGAATTCACCAACGAAATCTGGCACGGCTATATCCCAGGCTTGAAGCCCGGCGCGTTGTATGGCTACAGGGTATATGGGCCTTACGATCCGGAAAACGGTCATCGTTTCAATCCGAACAAGTTGCTGGTCGATCCTTACGCGCGGGAAGTTGTCGGCGAGATTGAATGGGGTCAGGAGCAATTCGGATACGACCTTAACAGCGAAGACAAGGATATGTCCTTCAACGAGGCCGACAGCGCATCCAAGATGCCAAAGTGCCGCGTGATCGACCCCAAAGACTATGACTGGAGCGGCGATAACCGGCCCAGTATTCCGTGGTCGAAGACCATCTTTTACGAAACCCATGTGAAGGGTTTCACCAAGCTGCATCCCGCTCTGCCTGAAGAGTTGAAGGGGACCTATGAGGGCCTCGGTCACAAGGGCGTCGTTGACTACATTAAAACCCTGGGCATCACGTCTATCGAACTACTGCCGATTCACTATTTCCCTGATGATTCCCATCTTCTGGATAAGGGTCTGAAGAACTTCTGGGGTTACAACTCGCTCGCGTTCTTTGCGCCGGCTTCCCGCTATTACGGCCCACGGGCGATGGCTGGCTTTCGCGATATGGTGCGTGCCTTTCATGACGCCAATATCGAGGTCATTCTCGATGTCGTCTATAACCACACCGCGGAAGGAAACGAACTCGGCCCGACCCTTTCCTTCAAAGGCATAGACAACTTCTCCTATTACCGTACCCTGCCCGACCAGCCGCGCTACTACATCAACGACACTGGCACCGGAAACACGGTCAATACATCTCATCCGCGCGTTCTTCAGCTTGTGACCGACTCTCTCCGTTACTGGGCCGAAGACATGCATGTCGACGGATTTCGCTTCGACCTCGGCACCATTCTCGGTCGTGAACCAGAAGGCTTCGATCAAAGGAGCGGTTTCTTCGATGCGGTGGGCCAAGACCCAGTACTGTCGCGCCTGAAGCTCGTTGGCGAGCCTTGGGATATCGGGCCTGGCGGTTACCAGGTCGGCGGCTTCCCTCCCGGCTGGGCAGAGTGGAACGACAAGTACCGAGACACTGTGCGCGAATATTGGAAGGATGAGGATGGCACGGCGGGTGACTTCGCTGCGCGCGTACTCGGTTCAGGCGATGTCTATGACCTGCGCGGACGCAAGACCTGGGCCAGCGTCAACTTCATTACCGCTCATGACGGCTTTACTTTGAACGACCTCGTTTCTTACAATGAGAAGCACAATGAGGCGAACGGCGAAGACAACAAGGACGGTCACAGCGACAACCGCAGTTTCAACTACGGCGTCGAAGGTCCGACGGACGACGAAGGTATCAACGCTGTGCGTGATCGCCAGAAACGCAATTTTCTGGCAACGCTTCTCCTGTCCCATGGCACACCGATGATCCTTGCCGGCGATGAATTCGGGCGCAGCCAAATGGGGAACAACAACGGCTATTGCCAGGACAGCGATCTGAGCTGGGTGCATTGGGAAGGGCTGCCGGAAAGCGCCGACACCCTCCGTGACTTTACTCGCCGCCTCATAGAATTGCGCCAGTCGCATTCAGTCCTTCGCCGTGACAGCTGGCATGACGGCACTCACGTGACATGGCTGAACCCTGGCGGCGGTGAGCAGAAGCCGGAACATTGGGAAGATCCTGGCAGCACGACACTTGGTCTGCGGCTCAGCCGCGAAAAGTCGTCCGATAGCGAGGAGTGGAACGATGTGCTTATCCTGTTCAACCCGCATGATGGCGATGTCGAGTTTAAGCTTCCGGAAGTAGAGCATGGGTGGACCACGGAGTTGACGACGGCCGATCCAGCGGTCCATGGCAATCAGATCGCCAATTCGCAGACCTATACGATGGAGGGTCGCAGCTTGATACTGCTGCGCGCGGCCTGATCGACCTGATCTTGTAAGCCATCGCAGAAGTCGGAGCACCGCTCCGGCTTCTTTTTTTGCCTATCATTAGGTTCGCGAGCCCGACTGGCCGGTAGTTCCCTACTCTTGGCTCATGCTTGCGAGGACCCGACGCACAGCAAAAAGAAGCAGCGTCGTGCAACAGCTTTGCGCAGTTTTGCTCAGGCACGAACGAGACGAAACCCGCGCCGCTTCTTCATAAGTTTCGCCTTGGCGGCAATGGTCGAGCGTAAGGCGAACAGGATGTCGTCGAAATGATAGGGCTTACTGAAAAAGCGCGCGTCTGCTGGAAGTGTCAGCCCGTCAGGGCCATGCCCTCCTGAGGTGACCACCACTGCGATCTGGTGCTGTGATTTGTCGAGAATTTCAACAAGATCAAGTCCGGTCAGTCCACCGGGCATATCGATATCTGTGACCACAGCCGCGATATGCTCCACCTTGCCGATGATGCCGACGGCTTCCAAAACGTTGGAAGCCTCCAGCACGCAGTAGCCCTTTTCTTCCAAGGCATCTACGAGCGCAAATCGAATAATGGGTTCGTCCTCAACGACCAATACCGTCAGGCCAGCTTCCTGCATACGCAATACTCCGCTTTAAGCTTAAACGGTCAGCTTTTGGCTAGGCCGTTACCTGCTGTGGCACCCAAGAACGGCGGCAATTCGACCTCCGCCGTCCCATCTTTGTCAACAGAACGCGCAATTGGGCGACAAGGGTGAAAGCATGCGGGACAAATTTGAAAACAATATTAATAAAATGCAAAACATCGTGGGCTCGCATGTCTCAAACCAGATATTGGCTTTTGTCAACCTCACCTCGCGACATGTTTTTTTGACATGGACCTGTAGATGTCGTACCCATCCATCAAGATGTCGCACCAGGAACATAACTAGACGCTTTTCCAAGCAAGAAATTGTTATTCCGCAAAATGGAGCATGGTCATAATGAGCAAAACTCCCAAGAAGCGTTCAATTGTATTTTTCATGGTTCCCCAGTTCACGATGTTGCCTTTTACGGCGGCAGTGGAAACGTTGCGTATCGCCAATCGTATGCTGGGTTACGATGCCTATGAGTGGCGCTTGGCCTCTCTCGATGGGCAGAAAGTCATTTCGTCCAGCGGGATCGCTCTTGAAGCAAACACCTCTCTTGCCGATGAGCGCAAGTGCATCAGCGGCGAGAACCGCCCGAGCATGGTTCTGGTCTGTTCCGGGATTGATATCGACCAATATGCCAACAAGTCGGTAAACGCCTGGTTGCGTGAGGTCAACAATCGCGGAATTGCCGTTGGCAGCCTCTGTACGGGCGCACATGTGCTTGCCCAGGCGGGACTGCTGAATGGCAAGCGCTGTGCGATCCACTGGGAGAATCTTCCTGGCTTCTCGGAAGCCTTCCCGCAGGTGGAGGTCTATGCAGATCTCTATGAGATCGACGGCAACATCTATACCTGTGCCGGTGGTACGGCTTCCCTGGATATGATGCTCAACCTGATCGGGCAGGATTTCGGCGACAATCTCGTCAACCGGGTCTGCGAGCAACAGCTGACGGATCGCGTGCGCAATCCTCACGATCGTCAGCGTCTGCCGCTTCGCGCCCGTCTCGGCGTCCAAAACGACAAAGTTCTGTCGATCATCGAACTCATGGAAAGCAACCTGTCCGAGCCGCTTTCCCTTCTCGACATTGCTGAGGACGCCGATCTTTCGCGCAGGCAGGTAGAACGGCTTTTCCGCCAGGAAATGGGCCGCTCTCCTGCACGCTACTACCTTGAGATCAGGCTTGATCGAGCACGTCATCTTCTGGTGCAGTCGGCCATGCCGGTGGTGGAAGTCGCGGTTGCCTGCGGTTTCGTCTCTGCCTCGCACTTCTCCAAGTGTTATCGCGAAATCTACAATCGCACACCGCAACAGGAACGTGCGGAGCGCAAACTTGTGATCAGTGCCTCGAGAATGCTGACAGCCAGCCAGGGCAAGGCAGCCCACTGAGATCTCTGGAGCGTTTCTGTTTTAAACAGAGGCGCTCGGGCCACGTAAGCAGATCTACAACATATTCAATACCGGAAAAAACAAGGCCCGCTTCAGCGGGCCTTGTCGTTTTATTTTGCAAAGATATCGAGACCGCTGCCCCATGGACCGTGAGGCTTATCCATACCGTCCGTACGCTCGAAGCCATGCGCGCCAAAAAAGTCGCGCTGCGCCTGGATGAGGTTTGCCGTGCCACGGCCACGGCGATAGGCATCGAAGTAGCCAAGCGCCGATGCGAGAGCCGGAACCGGTAGTCCAGACAGGATCGCATGCGAGACGACGTGGCGAAGCGGCGAATCCGTGTCTTGAACCATCTTGGAGAAAGCTGGCGTGACGATCAGGTTTGCGACATGCGGATCTTTGGTGAAGGCGGATGTGATCTCATCCAGGAACTGCGAGCGTATGATGCAGCCAGCGCGCCAGATGCGAGCGATGGTCGGCATGGGCAGGTTCCAGCCGAACTCCTTGGAGGCTGCGGCCATCACGGCAAAGCCCTGTGCATAAGCGCCGATCTTAGCGGCGAGAAGCGCATTTTCGAGATCGTCGATGAAGGCTTGCTTGTCCGCCGGTGCGGCAAGAGCCTTCGGAAGGCCGAAGATTTTCTCTGCAGATTCGCGCTCAGCCTTCTGGGAAGACAGGATACGCGCGGCAACCGCGGCTTCGATTGCTGTCGCGGCGACGCCCATATTCTGTGCTTCGATGACAGACCACTTACCGGTGCCCTTCTGTCCTGCCTTGTCGAGGATCAGATCAACCATCGGCTTGCCGCTGATAGGATCGGCGGCGCGCAGCACCTTCTCCGTGATTTCAATCAGGTAGGAGTTCAAGCGGCCCTTGTTCCACTTGCCAAAGACGTCAGCAATTTCACCGGCACTGAGCTTCAGGCCGTCCCGCAAGATGCCATAGATTTCAGCAATCATCTGCATATCGGCATATTCGATGCCGTTGTGGATCGTCTTGACGAAGTGACCGGCGCCGTCATTGCCGAGCCACGCCACGCACGGATCATCGTTGTATTTGGCAGAAATGGACGTCAACACCTTTTCGACGCGCTTCCAGCTTTCCTCGGTGCCGCCAACCATGATCGACGGACCATGACGTGCTCCTTCTTCGCCACCGGAAACACCCATACCGATGAAGGTCAGGCCACTATCCTTGAGATTGTCGAAACGGCGGATCGTATCGCGGAAATTGGCGTTGCCCGCATCGATCATGATGTCGCCGTTCTCGAGATAGGGTTTTAGAATTTCCATCTGCTGATCGACAGGTTCACCAGCCTTGATCATGATGATGATCGGGCGTGGCGGGCGAATGGCGGCAACGAAGTCCTCGATAGTTTCACAAGGGATGATCTGCCCCTGCAAATCGCCTGCTTCGGCATAGAACTTCTTCGTTGCTTCCGGGGTCCGGTTGAAAACGGCAATCTTGTTGCCTTTTTCCGCGATGTTGAGCGCCAGGTTCGAACCCATAACGCCAAGACCGATCAAACCGATTTCTGCCTGTTCCACGGATGTGTCTCCATTTTGCATTTGATGGCGCCTGTTTTGGCACTCTAACCTGCAAACGGCAAGGCGACAGCGGATCTAAACGGTTAAATTTTGATGACGCTGGTTGCTCCGTCGAAGTGCTTTATTCGCATTGGGTAAAGTGCAAATGTCAGACCAGAGGTTTATCATCGCCATCTTCCAGCGCCCGCCAGGCAGAGCCGTCCATATCCTCATACTGGCCGCTTTTTAGTGACCAAAGGAAGGCGAATAGACCAAGGCCGCCCAGAAAAAACGCCACTGGAATGAGATAAGCGAGCATGTTCATGCGGTCTGGGCCCCTTTTGTCATGGATAGATCGGTATCATTCGCAGGGATTTTGCGGGCCGTTCTTCGTTCAAATCCGCTGAGGCGTAACGCGTTCGTCACGACAATGATCGACGATGTCGACATGGTAATCGCCGCGATCATCGGTGTCGCAAGACCTGCGAGCGCGATTGGGACGGCAATGATGTTGTAGCCGATCGCGAGCGCGAAGTTCTGCCGTATCAGCCGGTCTGCCCGGCGCGATACGTCCACAGCAAAGACTATCGAACGCAGATCCTCGCGCAGGAAGACGAAGTCGGCTGCCTGGCGCCCGATGTCCGCCGCCGATGCCGGAGCGATTGAAACATACGCCGCAGCAAGCGCCGGGGCGTCGTTAATCCCGTCTCCCACCATCAGAACCTTTCGATCTGCGGCGGCCAGTTCTTCACAACGACGCGCCTTGTCGACAGGGGTAAGGCCGCCATGCCAGCGCTCGATCCCAAGCTTTTTTGCCAGAACATTCACGGCGGCCGGCCTGTCTCCAGAAACGATCTCCGGGTCCACCCCCAGGCGTGACAAGGCCGTAACAGTCTGAGCGGTGCCGGGCCTTATTCGATCCTCGAAGCGGAAGCAGGCAAGTTCGTCACCGTTCAGCGACAATACGACTTCCGACGATGCATCGGCGGTCGCCTGGTTTGAACCTGCTGGACAGCAAAAGCGTCTGCTGCCGAGCCGGTAAAAACCTCGCTCCATTTTCGCCTCGACCCCGCACCCCGGCACTTCCCGAGTATCGAGGAAAACCGGCAGAGCACCGCTTACAGATGCGTAAAGCGCCCGAGACAGGGGATGACGGGAATTGGCCGCGAGCCCGGCTGCAATCCGCAAAGCCTCTTGCGAAATCTCCATGCCATTGATCAGACGGGGCCGACCGAGTGTCAGAGTGCCTGTCTTGTCGAAAAGCACGGTGTCCGCCTCGGCCAGCCGCTCCATGGCCGAACCGTCCTTGACCATGATGCCATTCTTGAACAGTTCACCTGCTGCCACGACCTGCACAACGGGAACAGCCAGGCCGAGCGCGCATGGGCAGGTGATGATGAGAACGGCGATGGCGATCAACATCGCCTGTTTCCAATCTCCGCCCAATACGCCCCACGCGACGAAAGACACCAGGGCGAGAAGGTGGACGACTGGCGAATAATATTGCGCAGCGCGGTCTGCCAGACGGCGGTAGCGCGCCCTGTCCCCTTCGGCAGCTTCCATCAGGCCGATGATTTCCGCAAGGAAGGAGTCACGTGCAAGTGCCGTTGCCTTTAGCGTCAGGGGCCCGGTGAGGTTCAACGTACCCGCCTGAATATTATCGCCGGGGTGGACGATCCTGGCTGCGCTTTCGCCGTTGACTATGGACATGTCGAGATCGCTGCTACCGGTTACGATCACTCCGTCCACCGGCACTCTCTCACCTGCGGTCACAAATACGACGTCACCTGGCACCAGTTCGGCAACCGGGCGATATTCACGCGTGTCGTCAGCCAGTATCACCATCGCGCCGCGTGGCGAAAGCCTTGCCAGACCGGCAACGGCCGACCGAGCGCGATCGCGCATAACATGATCGAGCGTACGGCCAATCAGTAGAAAGAACAGAAGAGAGACAGTAGCATCGAACCAGGCGTGACTACCGCTCTGCATGGTTTCCCACAGGGACACAGCATAAGAGAGCGTAATCGCCAGGGCAATCGGCACATCCATGTTGGTGCGTCTATGCCGCAACGCATTATAAGCGGAGTGGTAGAAGAACCGGCCACCATAGATCAGAGCGGGCGCTGCAATCAGCGCGGATATCCAGTGAAACATATCCCGAGTTGCGGCATCCGCACCCGACCAGACCGATACCGACAGCAGCATGATATTGGCTGCGGCAAATCCGGTAAGACCCACGGCACGAATCAACTGGTTTCTCAAGGCGTCCGATGCGTCTTCAGCGCTCCCAAACAGATGCGCTTCATATCCCGTCGAGGCGATGGCTTTTGCAAGATCACCGGGATCTGTCCGAACGGTGCCCGTCTCTTCCCGCCAAACGATACAAACCCGTTTTGAAGACAGGTTGACGCGTGCTCGCTCCACCTCAGGCATTTTTTTCAAGGTGGTCTCGATCATGGTGATGCAGGTGCCGCAATGGACGCCTGGCACGGACAGATCGATCTGCCGCAGTCCATGCCCCAGACTGCGACTTGCCAGCATCATCTCCTCGGACGACGGTAATGTGTTTCGCAATCCGGCCTGGTCGAGAGTGCCTTCTGCTCCAGGAGCGCAGCAGCTCATCTCACACCTCCGGCGATATCGATCCGGCTGCCTTCATGAACGATGATATTACCATCCTTGACGGCAACAGCCTCGACGATCCAATCACCCGCTGCGAGCTGGTGGTGGGCTGAAAACCGGTTCGAGGACTGCTTCTCCAGCACGAGCGAAAAGTCCTGCTTCTCTCCAACTGGGCGACGGAAATTCAGCGTCACCGAGTCCGTATCGACCGGTCCCTTTGTAGGATGGGTCACCTCGTAAGCGATCTCTTCCCCCTGCAGTTCAAGACGACCCACGATTCCGCTTGCCTTACGCGCCTTGGCAGCTTCCGCCTTGCCGTTGAACTGCTGGCTGGCGACATAGGTGTTCTGCGCCACAAGGCCGCTCCAGCTGGAAACCGCATTCCACGCCATGGTGACATTGACGGCAATCACCGTGCCAAAGAATAGCACCATGACGGTGAGCATGTGCCAGCCGGTGAAGACGAAGCCCGGCTTTTCCTGTCTGTCTGTATTCATTTTCTGGCTCCCGGCGCGTTGAAGACAGCTCTGTAATTGGCGCTCTCTGCATTTTCGGCATCTGCTGCGATGAAGTTGAAGGCGGTGGCGGGCTTTTCATCACCGGCGGGCATGGTGACGAAGAGCTTCAGACTCGTCACCTCATCCGGCTTGACCTTAATATCTAAGCTGCGCGCAGCGTCGTCTGAAAGGCCGTTGACCTTCATCACCGCACCGGGCAACCCCTCCAGCGACAGCGTGATGGTGCGTGGCTGGACGATCATGTTGAGAAGCCGCACGGTATAGCCGTTTCGGATGGAACCATCCGATTCCAGCACATATTGCGGATTGCGGTCATGGATAACGTTGACCGCAAGGCGTTCGCGTGTTGCAAGTGTGACCAGCATCACGACACCGACGAGACACCAGACAGTCATGTAGAAGATCGTGCGCGGGCGGAAAATGATGCGCCAGTCGAAATGGCGGATAGAATTGACAAAGCTGCCGTCATGGTTGCGGACGGCACCGGGGCGAATGGCATGCGCACCTCCGCCGGTCGCAAGCGCCATGTTTGCATCATATTCCTGTAGCGTGGCGTAAGCGATCAGGCCACGCGGCTTGCCCACCTTGTCCATGACACCGTCGCATGCGTCGATGCAGAGCGCACAGGTAATGCATTCCAACTGCTGACCATCGCGAATATCGATTCCCATGGGACAGACGGCAACGCACGCATTGCAGTCCACGCAGTCCCCCACAGGCTCACCGGCAGCAAGCACTTTCTTGGCGTGGCGCGAACGCGGTTCGCCGCGCCAGTCATTATAGGTCACCACAAGCGAATACTCGTCCAGCATCGCGCCTTGGATACGGGGCCAGGGGCACATGTACGTGCAGACCTGTTCGCGCATCAATCCGCCGAAGACATAGGTCGTGGCCGTCAAGATCGCCGCGGTGTAGTAGGCGACCATCGGTGCTTGACCCGTCACGAACTGCTTGAGGAGCGTTGGGGCATCTGCGAAATAGAATATCCACGCCCCACCTGTCAGCACACCGATAACCAGCCAGGTCAAATGTTTGGCAACACGTTTGCCGAGCTTCTGGGCGCTCCAAGGCGCGGCATCAAGCTTCATTCGTGCGTTTCGGTCGCCTTCTATCGCGCGCTCGACAACCAGAAAGAGATCGACCCAGACCGTCTGCGGACACGTATAGCCGCACCAGGCGCGACCGACAGCCGAGGTAAGCAGGAACAGCCCGAAACCTGCCATGACCAGCAGCCCCGCGACGTAGTAGAATTCCTGTGGCCAAATTTCGATAAAGAAGAAGTAGAACCGTCTGCTGCCGATATCGATGAGCACGGCTTGATCAGGTGCATAAGGTCCTCGATCCCAACGGATCCATGGAGTCAGATAATAGATGCCGAGCGTGATCAGCATGACGATCCACTTGAACCGGCGGAACTTTCCCTCTGCCCGCTTGGGAAAAATCTTCTTGCGCGCTTCGTAGAGCGGCTTTCTGTTCTTGGCAGAATTGACCGGCTCGGCATTCAGCCTCTCGACTGGCTCAGAGCCATTCCCGGTGTTGCCGACGGTATAAAGGTTCATGATCGCAAGGTCCGTTTCTGTCCTTGCGTTTTGGCATTTCGAGGGTTCATCATCCTTGACTTAGGTCAAGCAGGGACAAAGTGGCGCAGGCACTGTGGATTGGAGAGGTAGGATGGCGACGATGATTTCACGGATCGTCCACACGACGATCGACCGGCCATGGCGGGATGTTTATGCCTTTGCCTCGGACATACAGAAAATGCCGCTGTGGGCCGCGGGTTTAGCAAGCGGGCTGAGGCAGGACGGGGAGGACTGGATCGCCTCCGGTCCTTTGGGCGACGTCCGAGTTCACTTCGCTAAACCAAACGACCTCGGCGTCATCGACCACGTGGTCATGCTTCCAGATGGCATTGATGTCTAGAACGCGCTACGGGTGACACCAATCGGTGACGGGGCGGAAGTAACGTTTACCGTCCTGAGATTGCCTGGCACGACCGATGCCGATCATGAGCGTGATGCAGCCGCCGTCATGGCCGATCTGAAAATGTTGAAATACATTCTTGAAAAGAGCGAAGGAACCGTATGAGCAGCCGCAACAACAGGATCGACTACATCGAGTTCAACGTCGGCGATATCGAGGTCTCGAAGGCCTTTTACGGTAAAGCATTTGGATGGACCTTCAAAGATTATGGTGCTGCCTATTGCGAGTTTTCGGATGGCCGTCTCACAGGCGGCTTCACCACCACGGCGCCTGTGAATGCTAAAGGCGGTGCGCTCGTTATTCTTTTTGCCGATGATATCGAGGCTGCGCGAACACGCGTTGAGGATGCCGGCGGAAGAATTACGGTGCCGATATTCAACTTCCCCGGTGGACGGAGGTGCCACTTCGAAGACAAAGACGGCTACGAACTTGCGGTCTGCTCCGATCAATAGAGAGAGAGGGGCCGCATCGCGCGCCCCCTCCATCTTGACTTCATCTATTCACCACCACCAAGCGAATGGACGAAGAGCGCGAGTTGCTTGACGGTCGTATCACCTAGGCGCTCGCCCCAGGCCGGCATGACACCGTGCTTGGGTGCGCGAATTTGAGCGACGATGCCCTCCTCGCCACGTGCCTTCAGCCAGATCGCATCGGCAAGATTGGGAGCACCCATATCGCGGTTGCCCTTGGCATCCGCACCATGGCAAGAAGCGCAATTGTCGGCAAAGATCTGCTTGCCGGGCTCGATGAGCGCTGGATCATGCGGCGTCCCGGTGAGGCTAACGACATAAGCCGCAACCGCCCGGATTTCGTCGCTCTTCAAGACGTCATCGAAGGCTGGCATCTCCGAGATACGTGTTTCTGAGTCCTCGGTAAAACGAATCCCATGGGTGATAGTGGTGTAGATGTCTTCGGCCTTGCCACCCCAAAGCCAGTCGTCGTCGTTAAGGTTGGGGTAGCCGTTGCCGCCTTCCGCACCGGAGCCATGGCACTGGACGCAATTGACCTTGAAGGCTGCAGCACCTCCCGCGACAGCAAATTGCATCAGTTCGCTGTTGGTCTGAATGTCCTCCAGCGACGAGGATGCGATCTTCTCCAGATAGGTGTTCTGGGCTGCCTTGGCATCGGCCATTTCGGTCGCCACGCTGGCGCGGCTGCTCCAGCCGAGAACGCCGTGCGTTGCTCCGCTAATCAGGGGCCAGGCGGGAAACGCAATGGTGTAACCGATAGCCCAGACGATGGTGGCGTAAAAAGTCCACACCCACCAGCGTGGCATGGGGTTGTTCAACTCACGGATGCCATCCCACTCATGGCCGGTGGTTTCGACGCCGCTGACCTTGTCTATGTGTTTATCCGACATGCTATCAGTCCTCCTTGAGAGGAATATTGGCGGCGTCCTTGGCGGTCTTACCGCCGCCGGGACGCAAGGTGAAGATGACGACGCAGAGGAAGAAGATCGTCATGACGAGCAGGCCCCAGCTATCGGCGAAGTGGCGCATGGCGGTATAGGTTTCCATCGCATATCCCCCTATCGATAGCCGGCTGCATCGTCATAAGTCGAGAAATCGACCAGCGTGCCGAGCATCTGCAGATAAGCGACAAGAGCGTCCATTTCAGTCAGCTTCGTCGGGTCGCCATCGAAATCGCCGATCTTCGCCTTGGGGTAACGCGCCTCCAGACCCGTCGTATCGGCATTGGGATCGGCCTGCGCCTTCATGTCGGCTTCGGCGTACTGTAGCATCTCGTCACTATAAGGCACGCCGACCGTGCGGTTTGCCTTGAGTTCCATGGCAACATTGGTCACCTGCAACGGCGTCGTCTTCAGGAACGCGTAGCTCGGCATGACCGATTCAGGCACCACGGAGCGCGGCGCCGTCAGGTGCTGGACGTGCCATTCATTCGAATAGCGGTCGCCCACGCGGGCGAGATCCGGCCCGGTTCTTTTGGAGCCCCACTGGAATGGATGGTCGTACATGCTTTCCGCCGCAAGGCTGTAATGACCGTAACGCTCCACCTCATCGCGGAAGGGCCGGATCATCTGGCTGTGGCAGACATAGCAGCCTTCGCGAATGTAGATGTTGCGACCCGCAAGCTCGAGCGGCGAGTAAGGCCGCATGCCCTCGACCTTCTCGATGGTGTTCTCCAGATAGAAAAGCGGCGCGATTTCGACGATGCCGCCAATCGAGACGACCGCCAACGATCCGACCAGAAGCAAGGTGGCGTTACGCTCGACAATGCCGTGTTTGTCCAGGATAGACATGATCGATCTCCTTACTCGGCAGGTTGCAGCTTGGGCGCTGCAGACTTGCCGGTGTTCTCTTCACGCATATGACCGAGAATGGTTCTGGTGATGTTGTAGGCCATGACGATTGCGCCGCTGAGGAACAGCAGGCCGCCCGTTGCGCGCAGCAGGTAGTATGGGAACATGGCGGCGACGGTTTCGGCAAAGGAATAGACCAGGAAGCCCTCAGCATCATATTCACGCCACATCAGGCCCTGCTGGATGCCGGCAACCCACATCGAGGCCGCGTAGACGACGATGCCGAGCGTGGCGAGCCAGAAGTGCCAGTTGACCAGCGCCAAACTGTAGAGCCGTTCGCGGTGCCACAGTTTCGGCACGAGGAAGTAGACGGCGCCGAAGGTGATCATGCCGTTCCAGCCAAGCGCGCCGGAGTGAACGTGACCGATGGTCCAGTCGGTGTAGTGGCTGAGCGAATTGACGGCCTTGATCGACATCATCGGCCCTTCGAAGGTCGCCATGCCGTAAAAGGCAACGGCCATGATCATCATGCGCAGGATCGGGTCTGTGCGCAGCTTGTCCCAGGCGCCCGAAAGCGTCATCAAGCCGTTGATCATGCCGCCCCACGAGGGCATCCAGAGCATGATGGAAAACACCATGCCGAGCGTCTGCGCCCAGTCTGGCAAAGCAGTGTAGTGCAGGTGGTGAGGACCGGCCCAGATATACATGAAGATCAGAGCCCAGAAGTGGATGATCGACAGGCGGTAGGAATAGACTGGCCGGTTTACCTGCTTGGGAATGAAGTAGTACATCATCCCCAGGAAGCCAGCCGTCAGAAAGAAGCCAACGGCGTTGTGGCCGTACCACCATTGTGTCAGAGCATCCTGCACGCCGGAGAAAACCGAGTAGCTCTTCACGCCCAGGAAGGAGACTGGAACCGCCAGGTTGTTGACGATGTGCAGCATCGCAATTGTCACGATGAAGGCAAGGTAGAACCAATTCGCTACATAGATATGCGGTTCCTTGCGGATGAAAATGGTGCCGAGAAAGGTGATCAGATAGGCGACCCATACGATCGTGAGCCAGATATCTACGTACCATTCAGGCTCGGCATATTCCCTGCCCTGCGTGATGCCAAGCAGATAACCGGTGGCTGCCATAACGATGAAGAGGTTGTAGCCCCAAAAGACGAACCATCCGAGATCGCCGCCAAACAGGCGCGCGCGGCAGGTGCGCTGCACCACATAGAAGGAGGTCGCAATCAGCGCATTTCCGCCAAAGGCAAAGATGACGGCAGATGTATGCAGCGGACGAACGCGACCAAAATTGAACCAGGGCTGGATATTGAGGTCAGGATAGGCCAGTTGGAGAGCGACGATGACACCCACCAGAAAACCGGCCACGCCCCAGAACATGGTGGCGATGACGCCATAGCGGATAACGTCGTCAAAATATTCACTCTTCTTGCGAGCCTGAACTGCGTGATCGACGGTTGCGAAGGAGACGCGTCGCAGCATCACGACCGTGCCGACCAGCAGCACGAAGAACAGCACCCACATATGCGCGGCGAAGAGATTGTCGTGAGCGAAGGCCGCCCCGAGCAAAGCGAGGAAGGCCCCCACGGCCACCATCGCTATTCCTATAGTAGAGTTCATTGTTGGCTTCCCCCAACGTCAAAGCAGATATGACGAGAAGCGAAGAAACCAGCTCGGAAGCGGCTAACATGCTTTCACGTCGATCGCAGCTTTGCCACCGTGACGGCCAAGCGACCTTGATCCAAATCAAGACCGCAGGTTGAAGTCGGAAACTGAAACACGACGTTCGATGTGGGATCGCGTGGCATGAACCAGCCGATATGCGTCCGTCGATGTGTCGACGGATTCATCCCTTCATTCTGAGGGGCAAACCGGCGGCAACGAAGTAGACCTCCGCTGCAATCGCGGCTATCTGCTGATGCAGCCTTCCAGCATAATCGCGAAACTCCCGAGCCATGCGATTGTCAGGCACGATGCCGAGGCCGACTTCATTCGATACGAAGATGATGTTTGCTCGGGCCTCGGCGGCATGGTCGATAAGCGGCTTAAACGCGGCTTCGACGTCCCGCCCCTCCTCCATCATCAGGTTCGTTACCCAGAGGGTGAGGCAATCGACCAAGATCGTATTGGATGCATGGTCAAGACTTTTCAGCGCTTCAGTGAGGTTCAACGGCTCCTCATGCGTGATCCAACGATCTCCGCGCTGGAGACGATGAGTTGCGATGCGAGACCTCATCTCGTCATCCCAAGCACGCCCTGTGGCGATGTAATGGGCTGGCCCCTCGGATGAAAGTACCATACGTTCTGCAAATGCGGACTTGCCGGAACGCGCACCGCCCAGCACAAGCGCAGCACGAGATATCTCGCTCATTCAGAACCTACAGGGCGGAGAAAGGTTACGAGCGATCCGGTCGCCAATACGGCGAATGCCGAAGGCCGAGACGGGACAGGCATGAAAAGAGAACGATTCGTAGATATGGAGGCGTTCTCCCGGTCGATCATGCTGGACGTCAACGGTTGTCACCAAGAAGTATCGATGCCCGACCGCCCTGTGCGGTCAAGTCGACACCGGCTTCGTGATGAAAGCGCCGGATCGCTTCATCAAAGTAGGATGAGATTCGGCGATTGTCAATTTTTGACGCTGCTAGGTGTGCAGCAGCTCATGTCCGCCCGGTTGAATACGTCATGGGGAAAAAGAGGCCCGGTACTCACTACCTAATCCGGAACCTCGCAAATCGGTGTAGCGGTATAATCTTACCGGATCGTTAGCGCGGGATGAAAATGATCTTTTTCGTCCCGAAGTCACGATTGCCTTGCGATGGTTTCTTGGTATGACAGCGTGACACCGCCAGCGTCACTAACTGGCGGACAGTGAGCGACACAGAGGCTGACAAGCGGGCGCACATGACGACAATGGATTACGCAGCGCTCGTTATTTTCCTAGTCCTATGGGTGTCCTACGCCTACGTCACCACCGCGAGATCGCCGTTCCCAAGAACGAGTCTTAATCAGGCGATGGCGGAACGCAGAAGGCAGTGGATCTACAACTCCATGACACGCGATCTCAAGATGATCGATACGCAAATCATGGCCGGTTTGCAGAACGGCACAGCCTTCTTCGCATCGACCTCAATCTTCGCAATAGGCGGATGCTTCGCTCTTTTGGGCGCCACGGACAGGGTCGAATCGGTATTCCGCGACATGCCCTTCGTCTATTACGGCGGTCGGACGGCGTTTGAACTCAAGGTCATAGGCCTTACCTTTCTTTTCGGGTACGCCTTTTTCAAGTTTGGCTGGTCCTATCGGCTGTTCAACTATTGCACGATCCTTTTCGGCGGCATGCCGATGATGCATGAGGCGAATGCCGATCGCAAAGCGGCGGAGCGCGCTGCAGAGAATGTCATACGCATGAATGTCATCGCCGCGAAAAACTTCAATGACGGGCTGCGAACCTTTTTTCTGTCGATCGGCTACCTTGGATGGTTCATCAACGCCTATGTCTTCATCATGATGACCGTGGTCATCATCATCGCACTGCTCAGGCGGCAGTTCTACTCGGAAGCGCGGCTCGCCATCATGGACGATCATGAAACGATGCCATGAAATAGCCTCACTTTAAGGGCGAAGCGCAGCGTCAGCCATATCACCGTTGCGAAGGGATAGAAGAATGCAAGAGGCAACAGCAACGGCTCCGAAATCCGGCCGGATTGGCTTTCTCGACACGTGGCGAGGCATCGCGCTGATTGCCATGGCGAGCTATCATTTCACCTGGGACCTTGCCATGTTCGGCTACATCCCGCCGGAGACGCCGACCGAAGGTCTATGGCGGCTCTATGCGCGGGGGATCGCCAGCTCGTTTTTGTTTCTTGCCGGATTCAGCCTGTTTCTGGCGCATCGCCGAGACATAAACTGGCAAGCCTTCGGTAAGCGTTTTGCAATGGTGGCCGGTGCAGCCGTGCTCATCTCAGTTGCGACTTACATCGCCGTTCCAGACGGTTGGATTTTCTTTGGCATCCTGCACAATATCGCCGTGGCCAGTCTGGTTGGCCTTATCTTCCTGCGCCTGCCCGCAATCGTAACGTTTGCGGTGGCACTTCTCGCGTTCCTGGCACCGCTCCATTTCTCGTCCGATGCCTTCAACACCATCTGGCTGTCCTGGGTCGGATTTTCGACTGCGCCTCCCCGCTCTAACGATTATGTGCCGGTGCTTCCCTTTCTGGCGCCGTTCCTCGCCGGTCTAGGAGCTGCGCAAATCGTCGTGCCGAGAGGGTGGCTGGATCGCTTCCGTAAACCGAGCGGCAGGCGCAATATTCTCGCCTTCTTCGGCCGCCACAGCTTGTCTTTCTATCTTATCCATCAGCCGGTTTTGATCGGCATCGTCTACCTGGCGTCGATCACCTTTCCGCCCCCGCCCGTAGATCAGGTCGAGGCGTACAAGAAGAGTTGCGAATCCAGTTGCATGCAAAGCCAGAACACTCTCGAAATCTGTCAGAGCTTTTGCGGCTGCACATTGGAGAAGCTGCACGCCGAAAACGTCTTCGACGCGATGATGGCCAACAAGGCCGATCTGGACCAGCAGACAAAAATCCAAGACGTCGCCTCTCAATGCTCGGCGCAGGTTCAATGACCTGTCTGAGCGGCGACAATCCTTGCGTTAACGCACAGCCGTAGCTACGCGCAGACAGGCGCCATGTAGCGAAAGCGGTAGAGGCTCTGTTCGGATAGCCACTTGACAACGCCCTTCGCACAGAGCGGCCTCGACAACCAGTAACCCTGGAGTTCGTCGCACCCCATGGCGGTCAGTAGTTCGGCGGCTTCCTGGGTTTCCACGCCTTCCGCAACCACCTCGTAGCCCAGCGAATGACATAGGGTAATCATAGACTGGACAAGGACACGCTCGCGGTTGCCGTTGCTCATGTCGTCGATAAAGCTACGGTCGATCTTGACGGTGTTCACAGGCAGCTTCTGAAGATAGGAAAGGCTGCTGTAGCCGGTGCCGAAATCATCAATCGAAAGACGTATTCCGGCTGCCGATAGAGTACTGAGCAGATCCTGAGACCTCTCGGTTTCGATCATCATTGCCGTTTCTGTGAGTTCGAATTCGATCTGGTCGCTGTCGACACCAGACCGCGCAAGATCAGCGCCGAGCCGATCCCAGAAATCGTCTTCCTGCAGATTGATCGCGGACAGATTGATCGAAAGATTGAGCCTAAGTCCCATCGCATTCCACGCGGCCAGTTGCTTCAACGATGCCTTGACGACCCACATGGTCAGTTCGCGAGCGTATGCTGAAGCCTCGATAACGGGAATGAACTCCGCTGGGGAAATCGGGCCAAGATCGGGATGGCTCCAGCGCAACAGGACTTCCATGCTTTTGCAAATGCCGCTTTCGGCATCCACGCGCGGCTGAAACACCAGTGATAACTGGTTGTCATCGGTCAGCGCGTAGGGGAACTCGCGTTGGATCATGAAATTTCGCTGATGCTGCACGTCGAAGGACGGGGAGAAAAAAGCAATCTTCGAAGGATGCGCTCGAGCATCCTGCACGGCGCTTTGCAGAGATCGTAAGATTTCCTCCGCAGTGCACTCTCCCGCCTCAAAGACCATGGAGCCGATGGAAGGTGTCATCGTGATCTGGAACTCCACCTCGCTGCCCAGTGAAAGCATGGTTTTCTCCAGGAGGATCAGGTGGTCGGACATGCCCGTGCCTGGCGGTGACAGGAACACGAATTGCGTCGGGCCGATGTGGTAAGCGAGCGTTTGGCCGTTCAGATTGTCGTTCAGGATCCGCGCGACCTTCGCGATAAGGCTATCGAGATGAGAAATCCCGACAACGCGGATCATCCGGTCGAATTGTGTGGTTTGAGCAAGATCGAGGAGGCTGATAATCTGCTCAGTACCTGCGCTATGATGAGATAGGTCAGACAGATCGTTCATCAATTGATGACGGTTCGGAAGGCCGCTAGACGGGTCGACGCGTCCTAAGGCATGCTGAAGCTCAATCTGATCCATAACCACTGCGGCAAGATCGGTGAGGACCGCCATTTCCTCTTCGGTCACTTCACGTGGTTCTGTCCCCAAGACACAAAGCGCGCCGAGACCATGACCATCCGGTGTAATCAATGGCACACCGCAATAGAAGCGAACTCCGGACCGTCCCACTGTGCTGTCAGCGTAATAGTCGTGCTTTTGCAAGTCGCGAATGACAAGCGGCAGTTTGGTTTCCGCAACCTCGGCACAGGGTGCCCGGTATCGCGGAATTTCATTATGCTCAACGCCGACCTTGGACTTAAAATATTGACGGTCCGCATCAGTGAGCGAAATGCCGGAAATCGGAAGACCGAAGTAAACGGCCAACAGACGTGTAATACGATCGAAACTCTCGCTTGGAAGTGTATCGAGAAGGCGTAGGTTTCTCAGAGCAGATAGACGGGCAGCTTCGTCAAGCATCATATGTCCCAAAGCATGCCCGACGGGAGCAATGCCAAAGTCGATCAGAAAAGCATTTTTTGTAAGCCGGATATTATCGCGCCAAGAACACGAAAGGCGCCACAGATATGACGGGCTTCATGCCCGGGCTCGAAGAATTCAGGATAATCCTACGTGATAAAGGAACGGTAGGACTTAACGGTTCCATGGGTTCTTCGAGCGTGGTTATTGATTTATTAAAGAAAAATCCAAGCGCAGAAGCGGTTATGGTCGAACTTCGAGAAGATGAATCGTATATAAGACGCCGATTGATTTACGTCCCGACGCCAATTTCCGCGAGGCGCGTCAAGCATGCTTCTTCAACATTGTCCAACTCAACCAAAGTCTCGTCGATGTCACGACGCTTCTGGCGAAGGTCGGCACGCTTTTCGTCGACCTTTTTCATGAGAAGCTCGAGCTGACCGGACTCACCGGGGGGCTCCTTGTAGACCTGGATGATTTCGCGTATTTCCGCGATTGTAAAACCAATACGGCGGCCGCGAAGAATTTCCTGGATGAGCCTGCGATCGGCGGCACGAAACAAACGGGTGCGTCCACGGCGCTCGGGGTGGATCAATCCCTCGTCTTCGTAGAAACGAAGAGTACGGGTTGACACCCCGAATTCGCGAGTTAGTTCCGTGATGCTGTAATACTTATTCAAAGCGCTGTCCCATTCTGGCTGATGGACATTATGTTTGACCTGTACGTAAAAGTCAATTTTCCATCATGATCCGGATATGCCGAACCACCATGTCGCCAGTCCGAGGAACGAAAAAAATCCCACGATATCCGTGACCGCCGTTACGAAAACCGCGGACGAAACTGCCGGGTCGGCGCCGAACCTGTCCAGACAAAGGGGGATGAGGATGCCTGCCAGGGCCGCAGCAAGCATGTTGATCAACATGGCCGCGGCAATAATTCCACCGATATTCATATCGTGGAACCAGAGGCCGGCAATGATGCCGATGGCACAGCCGAAAAGCGCGCCGTTCAGCAAACCGACGCCAGCTTCACGGCGAATGATACGTGCGGCGTTGTGGATATCGAGATTTTTGGTGGCGAGTGCCCGCACCGAAACGGTCATAGTCTGCGATCCGGCATTGCCGCCCATACCCGCCACGATCGGCATCAAGATTGCGAGTGCCACGATCTGCTGAATAGTGGCGTCGAAGAGTTCGATGACCGACGCTGCGAGGAATGCCGTCATCAAATTGATACCAAGCCACGGCACGCGCGAGCGTGACGTACTGGCGATGCTGTCGGACAATTCTTCATCACCGACGCCGCCCAGACGCAGTAAGTCTTCTTCCGCTTCCTCCTGAATGACGTCTACAACGTCATCGATGGTGAGCACGCCGACGAGACGGCCATTGCTATCCACGACAGCCGCAGACAAGAGGTCATACTGCTCGAAAAGCTGGGCGGCTTCTTCCTGGTCCATCTCCGCCGGTATGGGATGGTTCGTCTCGTGCATGATGGTTTCGATCTTCACCTGCCGCTTCGAACGCAGCAGCCGGTCTAGATCCATCACGCCCACTAGCTTAAAGGTCGGATCGATGACGAAGATCTGTGAGAAGGATTCAGGTAGCTCCTCCTCCTCACGCAGATAGTCGATCGTCTGGCCGACCGTCCAGAAGGGCGGAACGGCAACGAACTCGGTCTGCATGCGGCGACCGGCGGAGCTTTCGGGATAGTCCAGCGCTCGCAGAAGCCGTACGCGTTCGGTGAAAGGCAGTTGCGAGAGGATGTCGTCACGATCCTCGCGGTCCAGATCCTCAAGAATATAGACGGCATCGTCCGAATCGAGCTCACCAATACCGGCGGCGATCTGCTCGTTCGGCATCTGCTCTACGATATCGAGACGGATCGCTTCGTCCACCTCGGTCAGCGCCGTCATGTCGAAGTCTGCGCCGAGCAGGCGCACCAGCGCGTGGCGCTGCTCGGGCTGGATCGATTCCAGCAGATCGCCCAGTTCGGATTCGTGCAGGCGGGCTACGTTCTCGCGCAGGAACAGCACGTCACGATCAGTGATCGCGGTGCCCACCATCGCCAGAAAATCCGACCGGATCGATCCATCTTCCGAATAGATGTCGGCCATCACTTCCGGTCGCTTGGCTTCTTCCGTTTTGGGATGATCGGTGTCGGCTTGTGTCAACTTGCGCCCCCTTCTTCCGGTCGATAGCCTGCTTTGCGAACGGGCTGGAGATTGTCGTTTAGAACAACAAAGTCAACAACCCGTTAGGCAAGAAGTGGTTTCATCACCATCCTGTCGCCCTTCTGGCGAGCTACCGACAGCTCCGTGTCGTCAACGCACGAATACGATGTCGCCAATAGAAAAACGCAGCGCGCATCCATACCAGAGATCGAATTGATATATGTTAGGTAATCGCCTATCTAGACAGTTATGCTGCAGTGCAAACTAAGGATCGGGCAAGTCTGCTTTGATACCGATCGAGACAAAGCCTTCAAGGAGTGACCTTTCATGGGCAAGATGGATTTCATCGGCAAGCCCTCATCCGCGGCCGGCGGCTGGGGTGCGCTGAAAAGCGTTGGCAAGCGCTTGCTAGAATCCGGAGCACCTCTCTCCAACGCGAAGGCGCTCCTCAAGACCAATCAACCCGACGGTTTCGATTGCCCTGGCTGCGCCTGGGGTGACCCGGAACATGGCTCATCCTTCGAATTTTGCGAGAATGGCGTCAAGGCCGTTTCCTGGGAAGCCACGGAGGCGCGCGTCTCTCCCGAGTTTTTCGCCAAGCATACCATCTCCTCGCTGAGCCAGTGGTCGGATTACGAGCTGGAAAAACAAGGTCGTTTGACAAGTCCCTTACGTTACGATCACGCTTTCGATCGATACGTGCCAGTGTCCTGGGACGATGCTTTCTGCGAGATCGGCACCATCCTGCGTGGCCTCGACAGTCCGGATCGTGCCGAATTCTATACGTCTGGTCGAGCGTCCAATGAAGCGGCCTTTCTCTATCAGTTGATGGTTCGTCTCTATGGCACCAACAACTTCCCGGACTGCTCCAATATGTGCCACGAGGCCAGCGGCGTTGGTTTGAAAGCCTCGATCGGCGTTGGCAAGGGCACGGTTCTTCTGGAAGATTTCGAAAAGACCGACGCGATCTTCGTCATCGGGCAGAATCCCGGCACCAACCATCCCCGCATGCTGGGCGATCTCAGACGCGCAGCCCTTCGCGGCGCGCGCATCGCCGTCTTCAATCCGATCAGAGAAAAGGGATTGCAGCGTTTCAGTGACCCACAGGACAAGCTGGAAATGATCACTGGGGGCAATACAAAGATTGCCACAAACTATTACCAGCCCCGTCAGGGCGGCGACATGGCGGCCATTCGCGGGATCAGCAAGGTGGTTTTCGCGGCCGACGCGGCTGCGCGTGCGCAAGGCGAGCCGGCGATTATCGACTATGCCTTCATCGCCGACCATGCTGTGGAGTTCGAGGCCTATCGTGCGGCCGTTGAGGCGACGAGCTGGGACGCCATTCTTGACCAGTCAGGTCTGACGCGTGAGGAGATCGAGGAAGCCGCCGCCATCTACATGAATGCCGAATCGGTGATCGCCACCTGGGCCATGGGCGTCACACAGCACAAGCATTCCGTGATCATCGTTCGCGAGATCACCAATCTCATGCTGCTGCGGGGCAATGTAGGGCGTCCCGGTGCCGGTCTCTGCCCGGTCCGCGGTCACTCCAATGTCCAGGGCGATCGCACGGTTGGCATCGATGAAAAGGCCCCTGCTGCACTCCTCGATGCGCTGGAAAAAGAGCTTGGAGTTGCGATGCCACGCAACCAGGGACACAACACGGTCGAGGCGATCAGCGCAATGCTTGATGGACGAGCCGAAGTCTTCATCGCGCTCGGCGGCAACTTCCTGCGTGCCACCCCTGACAGTCCGCGGATCGTCGAAGCCTTCAAAAAACAGAAGCTGACCGTCAATATCGCAACCAAGCTCAACCATTCCCATCTCGTGCCCGGAGAGACGTCCTTCATCCTGCCGTGCCTGGGACGTACGGAAATAGATCGCAACTCCAAGGGCTCACCGCAGATCGTAACCGTAGAGGATTCCATGAGCATGGTTCACGGCTCGGGTGGCATCAATGAGCCAGCCTCGCCGGCACTGCGCTCGGAAATCGCGATCGTTGCTGGAATTGCGGAGGCCACGCTCGGAAATGATCTCGTCAAGTGGAATGAGCTTGCCGATGATTACGACCTCATCCGGAACATGATCGAGCGGGTTATTCCTGGATTCGACGACTTCAACACGCGTGTCAGGGTGCCACGTGGTTTCCAGTTGCCTAACTCTGCCGCTCAAAGAGAGTGGAATACGCCGCAACACAAAGCGGTCTTCTTTGCCGGTCCGCTACCCGAAAGGACGGATCATCAGAAGGCTCTGGCACAAAACGGTATCTTCGTGTTGCAGACGTTGCGCAGTCATGACCAGTACAACACCACAATATATGGGCTGGACGACCGCTACCGCGGCGTCTATGGCGAGCGCCAGGTTCTTTTCATGAACCCGCAGGACATGGATAAAATCGGCGCGCATGCCAAGCAACGAGTGGATATTGTGGGTGAGTATGGTGATGGCATCGAGCGTATTGCCCGGAACTTCCGTCTCGTACCGTACAATATTCCACAGGGAAGCGTGGGCGGGTACTATCCGGAGCTCAACGTGCTCGTGCCGTTGCACAGCTATGGCGAAGGCAGCTTCACGCCGACCTCCAAGTCGGTGCTGGTTTCGGTTCGTTTGCGCCAACAGGACGAGGCGGCTTGATGGAGAGAGACGAGGCCGCCACGCGCTTCATGGCGGTGGTGGACAGGCTGCTGAAGGCTGCCCACGGTGAATTGCAGCCGACAGGCGCAGCCATTCTCGCGGCAATAGACCAAGGCGTTGGAAGTGACAGCCGCAGCCTCGCAAACAGCCTTGGTATCGCCCATGCGCTTGTCCTGCGTGAGATCTCCACGCTTTCGGGTACCATGCTGCATGTTGTCAGGCGGGATGACCGGACACAAAGGACATTCGTGGAGTTGACGGTCCGAGCGCAGACCATCGCGCTTGCCGCATCGACCGCAGTCAATGAACATTCGGTTTCCAATTCCGCCCTCCCGGAGACGCCGTGACCATTCGAAAAATCGCTCGATACCCTGACCCTGCCCTCTCCAAGCCGTGTGAACCGGTAACGGCCTTCGGGCCTGATCTCGCAGCGCTTCAGCAGGATCTTGTCGATACCATGCGCGCAGCCCCTGGCGTGGGGATCACCGCGGCCCACATTGGTGTATTCGAACGGATCTTCGTATTGGAATTACAACCCGGAGCGATCCTGACTTACGTCAATCCGCAGATTACAAGCATGGTGGCAAAGACGATGCGTCATGTCGAGGGAAGCGTTTCCATGCCTGGTTTTACCGAAGAACTGGAACGTCCCCAGCAGGTGACTATTCGGTTTCAGGATATGAACGGTGCTGAGCACGAAGAGACGGCTGAAGGTTTTCACGCCATCTGCATTCAGCATGAGATCGATCAGCTTGACGGCATTTTCTGGATAAGGCGCCTGTCGAAACTCAAGCGCGATCGGCTAATCCGCAAATGGGAGAAGGCACAGCGCTGACTGATGCCCGGCGCAGTCTTCGTCTATGTCAGGCAATATCCAGACGAAATTCTGCCTCACCGCGCAAGGTATTGCTGACGGTGCAAATTCTCTCAGCTTCATGCGCTATTGCCTGCTTGGTCTCCTCGTCGAAATTGCCGGTGATCGCAAGCCGCATGTCAAAACGCAGAATGCGCGCGGGTTCACCGTCGGACTTCTCACCAGTCACCTTTGCCTCGACCGCTTGGAATCTGTCGAGAACACCCATGCGGCTTGCGGCGATGCGCGCACTCAAGACCAGACAGGCGGCAAGAGAGGAATAGAGCAGGTCGAGGGGATTAAAGCCCGGATCGGACGCCGCTGTGACCACCGACAGATTTCCGCCGGTTGGCGTTTCAATCTGCGGATGGCCATTGCGACCTAGAAGCGCGACGGCGCCCACATCCCGCTTCTTCACCCGTAGCTCGCTCACGCCCGCACCCAATCTCCATTTCCCGCAAATTCATTTTGCACAATGGAACCAAATAATAAATTGCGGCTTTTACTCACGCAACGGTGATCGGGCCGTTAAACGAAATGGAAATAGGAGCTGGGACATATGGTTACCTCGACGCTAGTCAGCATTCTGATCACCTTTCTGGTCATCGTACTCGTGCTGTGGCTTATTGCTCGTCTGCCCGTCGGCGGCGGCGCAAAGCAGATCGCTCAGGTCATCGTGATCATCATCGGCATTATCTCGCTGCTGAAATATCTCGCAGTCTTCTGATAACCGCCCTGTCTGACGCAACGCTTCAAGCGTGCGACACGGATCTGGAAAAGCCCGTCGTTCCATAGGCGGGCTTTTGCTTTTTTGGAAGGACGGGACGCTTGCTTTTGAGCGAAGTCGTGACTGCCTAATAAAAAAAGGGCGCGCGAGTGAACCGCACGCCCTTGCCCAATCTAAGGCTTTAGACTTACTTCGGCAGCGTGTCGTCCACGCCTTCGACGTAGAAGTTCAGACCGAGCAGAACGCCGTCCTCAGCCTTCTCGCCAGCCTTCAACCACTCCGTACCATCCTGCTTCTTCACCGGACCGGTGAATGGATGCAGCTCGCCGGACTTGATCTTGGCTTCGGTTTCCTCGGCCATCTTCTTCACGTCATCCGGCATGTTTGTGTAAGGCGCCATCGTCAAGATGCCATCCTTCAGACCGTCCCAGACCGACTCGGACTTCCAGGTCCCATCGAGGAGCGCCTGTGTGCGCTTGATGTAGTAAGCGCCCCATGTATCGACGATCGCCGTCAGCTGGGTTTTAGGACCAGCCTTGATCATGTCGGATGCCTGACCGAAAGCCTTGATGCCGCGTTCTGCAGCAACCTGCATCGGTGCCGTGGTGTCCGTGTGCTGCGTCAGGATATCAACGCCCTGGTCGATCAAAGCCTTCGCCGCATCGGCTTCCTTGCCGGGGTCGAACCAGGTGTTTGCCCAGACGACCTTGACCTTGAAGTCGGGATTGACGGAGCGCGCACCCAGCAGGAAGGCGTCGATGCCCATCACCACTTCAGGAATCGGGAAGGAAGCAATGTAGCCCGCGACGCCCTTCTGCGACATCTTTGCAGCGATCTGACCCTGAATATAACGGCCTTCGTAGAAGCGAGAGTTGTAGGTCGCGAGATTTGCTGCGGTCTTGAAGCCGGTTGCGTGTTCGAACTTCACCTTCGGGAATTTCTGGGCAACCTTGACGGTGGCATCCATGAAACCGAACGACGTGGTGAAGATAACCTCGCAGCCGGAACGAGCCATACGCTCGATTGCGCGCTCTGCATCCGGGCCCTCCGGAACGCTTTCGAGGAACGGCGTTTCGATCTTGTCGCCGAAATGCTTCTGCAGCTCCTGACGGCCGATATCATGCGCCTGCGTCCAGCCACCATCCGTGCGTGTACCGACATAGACGAAGCAGACCTTCTTGGCGTCGGCCGCTTGCGCGGCAGGCACGACGCCGATGATTGCCGCTGCGGACGCGGCCAGTGCGATAATGAGTCTTTTCATTTTTACCCCTGGTTGGTTTGGCATGACATTCGGATTTCTTAGCGATCCGGCACGAACGGTTTACCGAGTGATGCCGGTGTATTGATCAGCGTGGTGCGCCGATTATGGGAGATGACGATGAGCACGACAATAGTTGCTACATAAGGAAGCGCTGAAAGAAGTTGCGACGGTACACCGATACCGAAGGCCTGAGCGTGCAACTGGCCGATCGTGACCGCGCCGAACAGGTAGCCACCGGCCAAGACCCGCCACGGCCGCCACGACGCGAAGACGACAAGCGCCAGCGCAATCCACCCACGTCCGGCGGACATGTTCTCAACCCATTGCGGCGTGTAGACGAGCGAGAGCTGAGCACCAGCAAGACCCGCACAGGCACCACCGAACATTACTGCGAGATAGCGCGTGCGGATGACATTGATGCCGAGCGCATGGGCCGAAGAATGGCTGTCACCAATCGCCCGGATTTTCAGGCCGGTGCGGCTTTTGAACAGAAACCAGCTTATGCCGAAGACGAGCGCAAGCGACAGGTAGAAGATTAAATCCTGCCGGAAGAAAATCGGACCGATGAACGGAATGTCCGAAAGCACCGGAAAAACGATGTTGGGCAACTTGACCCCGGGAACACCAACAAAGCTTTCACCCAGCATGCCGGACACACCGAGCCCAAGTATGGTGAGCGCGAGGCCGGTTGCTACCTGGTTGGTGACAAGGGTCAGCGTCAGGAAGCCGAAGAGTAGCGAGAAAAGCGCTCCGGCGGCGATGCCAGCGAGAATACCGATATAGGGAGAGCCACTCATATGGGCTGCGGCGAAAGCACAGACCGCGCCGATGACAATCATGCCTTCGACGCCGAGGTTGAGAACGCCGGCACGCTCTGTAACGAGCTCGCCAAGCGCTGCGATAACCAGAGGCGTGGCCGCGGTAATAACCGTCAAAAGGATCGCCTGAAACATATCCATCATGCGGCTCCTTCACGGGCAGAGTTGCGCGTCCAGCGAATGCGAACTTGGTAAAGGATCAGTGTATCGCAGGACAGGACAAAGAAGAGCAGTAGCCCCTGGAATACGCGCACTACCTTGTCCGAGATCTGTAGCGACATCTGAACTGCCTCCCCGCCGAGATAGGTCAGCGAAAGAACGAGACCGGAGGCGATGATGCCGAGCGGGTTCAAGCGCCCAAGAAAGGCGACGATGATAGCTGTGAAGCCGTAGCCCGGCGAAATGGAGGGTTGGAGGTGACCGATGGAACCGGAGACTTCCGATATGCCGGCAAGGCCTGCGAGTCCGCCGGAGAGAAGCAGCGAGAACCACACCATGCCGCGCGAGGAGAATCCGGCAAAGCGCCCTGCCCGCGCCGACTGGCCAAGCACGGTGACCTCGAAACCCTTCAACATGTAGCGCATCATAAACCAGAGCGCGACGGCCGCCACCAGCGCAAAGACGACACCCCAATGGGCGCGGCCGGAGTCTAGCAGTTCAGGTAGGACGGCGCTTTCGTTGAAAGGCTTTGTCTGTGGAAAATTGTAACCCTGTGGATCACGCCACGCACCACGCACCAACCAGTCGAGAAAGAGCTGCGCGACATAGACCTGCATCAGGCTGGTCAGAATCTCATTGGTATTGAACCGTGTCTTCAACAATGCCGGAATGCCAGCATAAAGAGCGCCACCTGCGGCTCCCATGATGAGCATCAGCGGCAGAATCATGGGCGACTGCCATTCAGGGTTCAGCACCGGCAGTATGGAGCCCGTGATCGCGCCGATTGTGAACTGCCCCTCGGCACCGATATTCCAGTTGTTGGAGCGGTAACAGATGGCAAGCCCGACGGCGATCAGGATCAAAGGTGCGGCCTTGACTGCCAGCTCATGCAGTGACCAGACTTCCAGCAAAGGCTCGATGAAGAAGCTGTAGAGCGCTCCGACAGGCTCTTTGCCGAGGGCGGCGAAAATGATGGCACCCACGACAAGCGTCAACACCAGTGCCAGCAGCGGAGACAGGATTGCAAAGAGCTTGGAGACCCCTGCGCGTTTTTCAAGTTCAATGCGCATGAACGACCTGCTCCGTATGCCCTGCCTGCCCGGTATTGCCTGCATGGACGCCGCCCATCAACAGACCGATTTTTTCGCGCGTCATGTCTTTTGCCGGATAAGCATTGGATAGATGCCCATCAGAGATGACCGCAATGCTGGAGGCAACCTCGAAAATCTCATCGAGATCCTGGCTGATGACAATAACCGCCGAGCCAGCTTTCGCCATATCGACCAAGGCCTGGCGAATGCGGCTGGCCGCACCTGCATCTACGCCCCATGTCGGCTGGTTGACGACGAGCACCGATGGCTGTCGATCAAGTTCGCGACCGACGATGAATTTCTGCAAGTTACCGCCAGAGAGCGAGCCGGCTAGAGGGTCGTCCCCGCTTTTGCGCACATCCATTTTTTCGGAAATACGCTTGGCGGCGTTTTTGATTACCGAATGACGCACCACACTCAGAACGCCGCCACTCAGGAACGCCTTTCTATCGGAGCGACAGCGCGCCAACAAAAGGTTATCGGACAGGCTCATATTGGGAACGGCAGCATGGCCGTGACGCTCTTCGGGAACGAAGCCAGCGCCAAGAAGACGGCGTCCATTGATGCCCATGCGACCGACCGGTTTGCCACGCAAAAAAATCGTATCGTCTTTAGCGACAGGATATTCGCCGGACAGGGCATCGAACAATTCGCCCTGCCCGTTGCCTGCGATCCCGGCAATTGCCAGGACCTCGCCCGCGCGGACCTTCATGGCGATGTTTTTCAGGGAGACGGCAAAGGGCGTACGGGCATGAACGGACAGACCAATGACCTCAACCGCGACGTCACCGATGGTGCATTCATCGTCCCGCTGTATGCCGGCGACATCGGAGCCCACCATCATCCGCGCCAGGGAGGCCGGAGTTTCCTGACGCGGGTCGCAAGCGCCTGTCACCTTGCCATGACGCAGAACCGTTGCGCGGTCGCAAATGCGCTGCACCTCTTCCAGACGATGGCTGATGTACAGCACCGAGCGTCCTTCGGCTTTCAGCTTCTCCAGCGTCTCAAACAGGCGGTCTGCCTCCTGCGGTGTCAACACCGAGGTCGGCTCATCAAGAATGATGAGACGTGGGTTCTGCAACAAAGCGCGGACGATCTCGATACGCTGGCGCTCACCCACGGAAAGATCGGCCACATGCGCGTAAGGATCGAGTGGCAGACCATAGGCCTTGGAGAGCGTTTCAGCTTCCCGGGCAATTTCCTTCAGCGAAATCTTAGGGTCGAGCGACAGCGCGATATTTTCGGCAACGGTCAGGGCTTCAAACAACGAGAAGTGCTGGAACACCATGCCGATGCCAAGCTTGCGTGCGTCACCCGGCGATCCGATTCTAACGGGATTTCCATTCCAGACAATGTCGCCACTCGTCGGCTCCAGTACACCAAAGAGCATCTTGACCAGCGTGGATTTTCCGGCGCCATTTTCGCCGAGAAGAGCGTGTATTTCACCCGGCGCAATGTCTAGATCGATCGCATTGCATGCGGCGAATGTTCCAAACAGCTTGGTCAGCTGGCGCACGGACAAAAGGGGCATAGCCCCGGACGTCACCGATACCGTCACCTGTTCCCCTTTTCACCGGCCGCCGCACTTCTTCGAGCGCTTAACGACGAGATCGACACCTTTGCACTAAAATTGGGCACTGCCCCTTATTGGTACTAAATACCTTTTTTGGATCGCTATACAACTGAAAAAGACAGTCCGGTCCATGCTTTTAAACGACTGATTTTATCAGCGCGTCTTTGCGCCGAGCGAGGGTAGAAATTGCATGATCCCACCAATGCAGTAGAGGTAGATACCCGTCACCACAACGCCGGCAATGAGCCAATCCGGCGACTGGAAATGCAGGAGCAGCGAGTATCCGCTCAGCACGCACCAGAGCAGGAACACTGCCATGTTGAGCCATCGAAGGCGCTTCACCCTGACCGGATGAAGGAAGTTGATCGGCAGGAAGGTGAGGACGACCGAAATGGTTACGATGATCATTGCGGTGGTGGCGCTGGCATCGATGACGAAGAGCGTGAACACCACCATGTTCCAAACCACTGGGAAGCCGGAGAAAAAGTACTCATCGGTCTTCATACCCATGTCGGCATAATAGATCGCGCTGGAAACCACGATCATGCCAGCAGCGACGAAGGACCAGGGCTCGCCGATCATGCCGCTCTGATAAAGAGCAAAGGCAGGAAGCAGCACGTAGGTAACGTAATCGATGATGTTATCCAGCGTGTCGCCGGACCAGTTGGGCAAAACTTCCTTGACCTGCACCTTTCGGGCAATCGGACCATCGATCCCATCCACGAGAAGTGCCAGACCAAGCCACCAGAACATGTCCACAAAGCGATGTTCGGCGGCAGCAACGACGCCCAGAAAAGCAAGGAACGAACCCGAGGCTGTCAAAATGTGAACGGAGAAGGCCCGAATTTCGGCATAAGGCACGCGTCTGTAGTTGAAAATCTTCATGACAGCGCAATGGCCCCGCTCTTATTCGTTCTTCCATCCGATATGCGACCATTCACCGCTCTTTGCAACCGTGCGAGAATGCTTATCCTCGAACTTAACGAGCGTGTTGCCGCATCGCCATGCCGAACTGACGGCAGATGGCTTCTGGATTTGGCGAAACAAAGACACTATGTTTTGAGCCTCGACTGCAGGAGTGGAATAGGACGATGAAGAACTTCGAGGTTGCCGTTGTCGGTGCTGGACTTGCAGGACAAATCGCCGCTCTTGCCATTGCGCGCGCTGGCCGAAACGTTGCGCTTGTAGCGCCGCAATCCGACCGGACCGATCGTCGCACGACGGCCCTCATGGATCAGTCCATCCGCTTTCTCGACCGGCTCGGTGTTTGGACAAAAATCGAACCGTCCGCTGCACGACTCGCGACGATGCAGATCATCGATGGGACAGATCGATTGCTGCGCGCGCCCACTGTGGCATTCCGTTCGTCCGAAATCGGACTGGCAGCCTTTGGCTGGAACATGCCGAATGCCGCACTGCTTAGCGTGCTTTCAGATGCAGTCGCGCAGGAGAACAACATCACGCTTATCGATGCCTCTGTCGATACGGTGGAGGTCGGCCCTCACGACGTCTCACTGATGCTGTCCAATGGCGCTGCAATCTCGAGCAGCTTTGTTATCGGCGCAGACGGTAGAAACTCCAAGGTTCGCGAAGCGGCAGGAATTGGCGTGCGAAGCTGGTCCTACCCGCAGACCGCTGTGGTACTCAATTTCTCGCACACCAGGCCGCACGGCAATATCTCAACCGAGTTCCACACCTCCACCGGTCCATTCACCCAGGTTCCGCTGCCAGGCGATCGGTCCAGCCTTGTCTGGGTCGTCAAACCAGAGCAGGCAGCGGAGCTCGCAGCACTGCCGTTGGAGGCGTTAAGCGCGCGGGTTGAAGAGCGCATGCAATCGATGCTGGGTACGGTCTCGGTTGAAGAAGGCACGCAAACATGGCCGCTTTCCAGCATGACCGCCCGCTCTTTCGGCAAGGGACGCGTCGCGCTCGTCGGTGAGGCTGGTCACGGCTTCCCGCCAATTGGCGCACAGGGCCTTAATCTAAGCCTTCGCGACATCATCGTCTTGACCGACATGCTGGGCACATTGACGGGTGGTGTGATACCGGCGGATGCGGGCACCACATTCGATCGCCGCCGCCGTGCGGACGTGTTCAGCCGCACACTCAGTGTCGATCTCCTCAACCGGTCGCTTCTCTCCGGCATGTTACCCATGCAGATGGCCCGTGCGGCAGGCCTGTATGTTCTCGGGAATGTCGGGCCACTGCGTGGTCTGGTGATGCGTGAGGGCATCGAACCTGGCCGTGGCATCAAGGCGTTGCCCTCGCTGATCGTCGGTAGCCTTAGACGCTCGTTGCGCGAATAAAATACAGCACGAGCGTAACCGTGAACACTGAAAGCACTGTGGAGATGAGGATCGTCGCAGATGCCCGCTCCTGCCAGACCTGGTAGTGCTGGCCGATGACGAAGACATTTGTTGCAGTCGGCAGGGCCGCCAGAAGAATCGCTGTCGATACCCATACTGGATCGAAGTTTCCGAAGGATGACATCAGGACATAAGCCAGCAGCGGATGAACCATCAGCTTTGCCGGGACAACGTAGCTGATCTCCATCGGCACCCGCTTCAAGGGTCGCAGGGCCAGCGTCACACCCATGGCAAACAGCGCACAGGGTGCCGCCGACTGCGCCAGATAATCCACCAGTTGCTGCACGGGCTGAGGCGGCTGCCAAGCAAAAACGGCAGCCAGGAACCCGACGATGACGGACAGGATGAAGGGGTGCGTCAACACTTTTCGGGCCACATCGCCAGCGAGTTTCAAGCCTGATCGCCTGTCACCGCCAGCGATCGCCATAAGTGCTGGTGCCGCAATGAAATGTGCTGCATTTTCCAGACAGACGATCAGAGCGACGGGAACAGTCGCGCGCTCACCGAGCGCCAGGAGCGCCAGCCCTGGGCCCATATAGCCGATATTGCCATAGGCCCCTGCAAAGCTCTGGATGGTGCAGTCGGCAAAACTGTTGCGGCGTACAAAGTAGCCGATGAGAAAAAGGCCAAGGAATATTGTGTAGGTCGAAGCCAAGCTCAGCGCAACGAAATCCATCCGCGCAAGTTGATCGACCGGAGTTCTGGCCACCAGCTTGAAAAAGAGCGCGGGCAGTGCCGCATAAATGATGAATGTGTTCAGCCAGCCGAGTGCTTCGGCAGGCTGTCGCGTTATGCGTGCCGCCACGTAGCCGATGAGAATCAGCCCGAAAAACGGAAACAACAATCCGGCGATTTCAGCCATGGCCCCCTCGCCGCGATTTTTGTGTTGGTTGAACCTAGCCGATTTTCATCAGTATTGGGAAGCTCTCCTGAAACCAGATCGCGACACTGGTAATGAAACCTGACATGAAGGCGATGCCAGTGAGCACAAGCAGCACGCCCATGATTCTTTCGACCAGGCCGAGATGGCGGCGGAAGCGGGCAAGAAAACGCATGAAACTGCCCGAAAAAGCAGCCGCGATCCAGAACGGTATCGCAAGACCTGCCGAATAAATCGCAAGCAGCATAGCACCCTCGCCCACGGTCTTTTTTGAAGCGGCGACCCCCAGAATGGCTCCGAGCACGGGGCCGATGCAGGGTGTCCACCCAAAGGCAAAGGCAAGTCCCATGAGATAGGCGCCGGAAAGCGTGGCAGGCTTACCACCGCTGTGGAAACGCGCTTCACGTGAGAACACGCCGATGCGGAAAACGCCGAGGAAATTCAGACCCATCAGGATGATAATGAGACCGCCTATCTTGGCAAGGATATCGAGATTTTGACGTAGCACCATCCCGATCGTGGAGGCGCCGGCGCCAAGTGCTACAAAAACAGTTGCGAACCCCAGCGTGAAGAACAGCGCCGCTAGCAGCACTGCTTTGCGGACCTGCGGCTTCGCCTCAAAGCGCTCGTCCTTGAACTGCTCCACCGAGATACCCGCCATGTAGCAAAGGTACGGCGGAACCAAAGGCAGTACACAAGGAGACAGAAACGAAAGGGCTCCAGCAAAAAGCGCGGTGAGAAGGGATATATCGGCAATGGACAATGCGGCACTCCAGACGGTTCACGACGCCTTGTAGCGCCACCAAACCTTTGCCACCAATCACCTTTTTGCGGTTGCGTCAAAAAAACGCGGAAAGATGAGATAATCCCGTTTTTATGGGTTGACCGCAAACGTGCCTCTACATATGTTCCGCCCACTTCCAAAGGGCGGTTCGCCCCACAAGGGAGAGCGTAGCTCAGCCGGTAGAGCAACTGACTTTTAATCAGTAGGTCCAGGGTTCGAATCCCTGCGCTCTCACCACCACAATCAAGCATTTACCGGCGTACACTCCAGTTAGCATTCTAAGCACTGCTATGGTTGCGGTTGCAATTCGGAGCGTACTGTCGGGATGGACATATGGTGCGTCTGCACGTTCATTACCGAGTAAGTCAGATATCTTACTTCCAGCGAGATACACCTATTGCGTGTTTATGACGGTATTTTTACAATCCATGTTTTTGGGCTGTACATCGAATTCTGTCTACGTGTTGGGGATTCGCGATCAAAGTCCGACTTCCCTCCGAGCGCTTCTTCTTTCCCCGTGTCTGCCGCATGGCAGACTGCCCAACACCTGCCGAAAATAGTTTTGCGGCTGCGGCGAAGGAAAAATCCGCTATGCCAGCCCTGTGCCGATTGATGTCGCCTCGCACACGAGGCAGCTTCGACAAAAAAGCCCAGTTGCTTTCGCAACAGGGCCATCTTGTCTTTTGAAATTGCATTCCGCCAATAGACATCGCTAAAGCGCGCGATGATCTGCGGAAATGGCCGCATGCGGGACGATCAGGTGCGTTCGATGCGAATGACCTGCGGCTCGCTGACAAGATATTTCTCGCTCTTGATCGCTTTCACAGCCTTGCGGATCGCGTCTTCCATCGTCGCATGCGTCACGAGGATGATCGTCTGTGCTTTTTCTTCCGTTGGCACTTGCGAGCGTTGAACAATCGATTCCAGCGAGATGTTGTTCTCGGCCATACGCGTGGCGATAGAAGCGAAGACGCCCGCCTTATCCTTCACCGTCAAGCGAATGAAGTAGCCGCCCTCGTGGCTCTTCATCTTGGCGCGACGATAATCCGTCAGTGACTTGGCCGGACGGCCAAGCACCGGCACCTGCTGGGCGCCGGGTCGGCTCTTGGCGATATCCGCGACATCGCCGAGCACGGCGGATGCAGTGGCGTTGCCGCCGGCGCCTGGGCCGACCATAAGCAATTCACCGAGAATATCCGATTCCACCGCCACAGCATTGGTCACGCCATCGACCTGCGCGATGACGGAATCGAGTGGAACCATGGTCGGATGGACGCGCTGTTCGATGCCGGACTCGGTCAGTTGTGCGACGCCGAGAAGCTTGATGCGATAACCGAGATCGGCAGCAGCCTGAATATCCTCAATCGAGATATTGGTGATGCCTTCGAGATAGATATCGTCGGCTGCAATCTTGGAGCCGAAAGCAAGCGTCGTCAAAATCGCAAGCTTATGAGCGGTGTCGTTGCCCTCGATATCGAAAGCAGGATCGGCCTCCGCATAGCCTAGACGCTGTGCTTCCTTGAGGCAGGCCTCGAAGGACAGGCCCTCCTTCTCCATCTTCGTCAAGATGTAATTGCACGTGCCGTTCATGATGCCGTAGATGCGCGACACGTGGTTGCCGGTCAGCGATTCACGCAGCGCCTTGATGATCGGAATGCCCCCAGCAACAGCTGCTTCGAAGTTGAGCAAAGCGCCCTTTTCTTCTGCAAGCTTTGCCAGCTCCACACCGTGCTTTGCCAGCAGAGCCTTATTGGCTGTCACCACGTGGAGGCCACGAGACAGAGCTGCACGTACGGCATCTTCCGCAGCACCGGACGCGCCGCCAACGAGTTCGACGAAAACGTCGATATCAGCCTTCTCTGCTAGTTCTTCCGGCGTGTCGAACCAGGTAATACCCGACAGATCAATACCGCGATCGCGCGAACGGTCACGCGCGGAAACGGCAATAATCTCAATTGCGCGTCCGCAGGTAATCGCAAGTTCGTTGCTTCTCTGCTGGAGGATGCGCACGAGCGAAGAGCCGACAGTGCCGAGTCCCGCTATGCCGATTCTCAATGAATCTGCCATGGGTATTTTCCTGATTTGCTTTAATGAAAGAGGAGGCCGGAACCGGCCACCTTGGCGGGTTGCCCTTATCTATGGGCGTTAAGCGAGACGACGTTGTGCAACGTATCGTCCGCGGTCGACAGGAAACGCTTCAAATTGCGCGCGGCCTGACGAATTCTGTGCTCGTTCTCCACAAGCGCAAGGCGAACGTAGTCGTCACCCATTTCACCAAAGCCAACACCCGGAGCAACGGCAATGTCAGCCTTCTCGATCAAGAGCTTGGAAAACTCAAGCGAGCCGAGGTCGCGGAATTTTTCCGGAATTTTTGCCCAGGCGAACATCGTGGCAGCCGGAGGCGGAACCTCGAAGCCCGCCTTGCCGAATGTATCAACCATCACGTCGCGACGGCGGCGATAGACGTTACGCACTTCCGCGATATCGGAGCCATCCCCGTTCAGCGCGTGCGTGGCCGCCACCTGGATTGGCGTGAATGCGCCGTAATCAAGATACGACTTTACACGTGTCAGTGCAGCGATCAGCCGTTCGTTGCCGACGGCAAAGCCCATGCGCCAGCCAGGCATGGAAAAAGTCTTCGACATGGAGGTAAACTCCACCGAAACATCCATAGCGCCTGGAACTTCCAGGACCGATGGTGGCGGGTTCTTCTCGTCGAAATAGATTTCCGAATAGGCCAGGTCGGACAACACGATCAGATCATGCTTCTTTGCAAAAGCGATGACGTCCTTATAGAAATCGAGAGAGGCCACATGTGCCGTCGGGTTGGACGGGTAGTTGATGATGAGTGCCAGCGGCTTCGGGATCGAATGGCGCACAGCGCGCTCAAGTGGTCCGAAAAAAGTTTCATCCGGCTCGACGTTCATCGAACGAATGACGCCACCCGCCATCAGGAAGCCGAAAGCGTGGATTGGATAGGTCGGGTTCGGACACAGGATCACGTCGCCTGGCGCGGTGATGGCCTGTGCCATGTTGGCAAAGCCTTCCTTTGAACCGAGCGTTGCGACGACTTGCGTATCCGGGTTCAGCTTCACACCGAAGCGGCGAGCATAATAAGCGGCCTGGGCGCGGCGAAGGCCCGGAATACCCTTGGAGGACGAGTAACGATGGGTGCGTGGATCCTGGACGACTTCACAGAGCTTGTCGACGATCGCCTTCGGCGTCGGCAGATCCGGGTTGCCCATGCCAAGGTCGATAATATCCGCGCCACCCGCTCGCGCGCTCGCTTTCAAACGGTTGACCTGTTCGAAAACGTATTGCGGCAGACGCTTGACCTTGTGAAACTCTTCCATCTCTTTCCTCATGGAAATGGACCGGATTGTCCGGTCCACACTAGCGTTCGTTTTTTGGTTTGAAACATAAGCCGACACGAACAAATCGGACCTGTGCTGTTCATTGTAGCGCAAGCGGTGGAAAACACGAATTGGTTTTCCCGATACGCCACGCCTGTACTGGCGTTTCGCCGGAACGAGTGTCGTGAAACCTGTTTGTTCCGGTCGTGCCTGCATAACGCCAGATTCTCGTAAAATGCAAGGCAAAGCCGCCGCGCTAACGGCGGCCCAACTCAATCAGCCGCGTTCACCACGCACAATTGCGGAGCGGATGACAGAAAGCACACGATCCGCCTCGATCCTGGTGCAGATCTTCTGGCTTGGATGGCCATCCCAATTTCCCGGTGGGAAGGTAACACCGTCCGGCTTCTGAATTGTCTGGCCGTCGGCAAGACCGCCGCAAACGACCCGGATCGCGCCGCTGCGCGTTTCGAAAAGTTCAGGGTTCGTCAAATAAACGCAGGCGCAAGAATCATGGACGACCATGCCGTCGCCCGTGCGCATATTGTAAAAGCTGATGTAAAACTGCGAGAGATCAGACAGAAGCTGAACGGCCGCCCCATTTTCCTTGACCATGTCCGCCAGAAAACCGGACGTCATGACCGTTCTCGTGGTGACATCCAGGCCGATGACGGTAACCGGCCACGGTGCGGTGAAAACGAGATCGGCCGCTTCGGGATCGCCGTGGATATTCGCCTCCGCTGCAGGGCTGACATTGCCGTTGATATCGAAGGCCCCACCCATGATGATGACCTCCTTCACCAGAGCCGCGAAATCGGGATCGGTTTTCAGAGCGAGCGCCAAATTGGTCATGCGACCAACGGCAATCAACGTCACTTCGCCGGGATTGGCCTTAACGGTATCGATGATGAAATGGTGGGCTGCACGCGGATCGAGCGGCACATCAACCGTTTCCGGGACGCCAATGTTCCCCAGCCCGTCATCGCCATGAATGAAGGTGGGGAAATGGCCCTCGGCACGCGATGGATCGAATGTCTTGCCAGCGCCTTTCGCAACCGGCGCATCGATCATCCATTGCTGCTTGAGGAACTGCGCATTGCGGGTGGTGATCTCGATCGGCGCGTTTCCAAAAACGGTCGTGACCCCGATGAGATCGATGTCAGGGTGGCGGTGCAGAAAAAGCAGCGCCATTGCATCATCAATACCCGGATCCGTGTCGAAAATTACTTTCTGCATATGTCCCTCATTTAAATTCGGCGGTCTGCTTTGCAGTTGCGTTCGGCGCACAATAACCTCCTGTGCGCACTGCGCAATCTTTTCCGTCCGTCCATTAACGTGACCTGCAAAAGCGGTTGCGGGACAGGGCATTCGGTGCCACAAGCGGCCAGCAAAACATACCGGATGCCTCCCCGTGCAAGACGTCGCCCTCCAGCTTTTCATTATTTTGTTCTTTGTCGCCGTCTTCGCTGGCTTCGTCGATTCGATTGCCGGAGGCGGAGGATTGATCGTGCTGCCGGCGATGCTGATCATGGGTATACCGCCGCTGGAGGCGCTTGGAACCAACAAGCTACAGGCGCAATTCGGATCGGCATCTGCGACCATCGCCTACGCCCGGAAAGGCCACGTCGATCTCAAGACACAATTCCCGATGGCGCTGATGGCCTTGGTCGGCGGCATGGCCGGTGCCTTTACGGCGTCATTCGTTCCGGCGGATGTTCTCAGAGCGATCATGCCGTTCCTGCTCGTGGCCATTGCGGTCTACTTCGCATTCAAACCGAATTTGAGCGATATTGACAGCGAACGCCGTATCACGCCGTTTCTCTTCGGTTTGACGGTGGTCCCTCTGATCGGATTCTACGATGGTGTTTTCGGTCCGGGAGCCGGTTCATTTTATATGCTGGCATTTGTCGGGCTTGCTGGCTTCGGCATGCTGAAGGCGACAGCTCATACGAAACTCTTGAACTTCGGCTCGAATTTCGGCGGTTTTCTGGTGTTCACCTTGAATGGCGCGATCCTGTGGAAGTTAGGCCTAGTCATGGGCTTTGGGCAGTTTCTAGGTGCTCAGATCGGCTCCAGACTGGCCATGAAGAATGGAGCGAAAATCATCCGCCCGCTTCTCGTAATCTCGTGCCTCGCCATGGCTGCGCGTCTTATCCTGGATACGAACGCGCCCTATTCTCTTGGATGGATCATCGGCAAATTCAGCGGATCGTAATCTTTCGCTCACGAAAGATTTCAGGAGACTGAACCGCTCTCCAGCTCCGCCATCTCATCTACATTCTTCAACACAGCGACAGCTGCCATGATACGGCCGTCGGAGGCTCGCAAAGGCGTTATACGACAACGCGTCGCAAACCGCCCATCGCTTCTTATCGTGTGGTGAATGTAATCGATCTTCTCGCCCGCGAAGCACCTATCCAACGCGGGCTTGGCCTGACCATGAAATCCGTCGTCACCGATGAGATCCGCGAGATGACAACCGATGATCGATAGGCGGCTGGTCTTAAAGAAATTTGCATTTGCCTGATTGGAATACAGATAGCGATAGTCAGTCGTAAGGACGACAACACGATCGTCCAGGCTATCCAGAACGACCTCGCTGAAAAGCGGTTGATCGTATGAGACCGGCTTAGCGGGCTTGCCGCGCCCCGCTAATAGCTCCGCAAAATCTACTTGGGAAAACGTCGGTCGATCCAGAAAATACTGATCTATCAGCGCAGACATCATCATGCTTTTACGCACAACCGAAAGCCTGTCATCGGATCCATCTCTAATCAGGGTACACAGGAATTGGAATTGCTGATGCAACTCCTCCCGCGTCAGAGCGGTAAAGGAGAGAATGTCGGCGATGATGACCTGCAGCTCACGATCAAACATTGTGACAAGATCGTCTTCACCTTGACTAACTGCCTGCCTCAACTGAAGATTTTTGATTGCGAAAGCCTGGAAAAACTCCTTAAGCTGTACGTCCATCAAGTTTTTTCCCCGCAGCCCGAAGACCCGTCAAACTGCATTCCTTATTGACGATAGTTTTTTCGAGCACAGAACTACTGCACCGATCACGACAGTCAATATATCATTTCTAATAGCCTACTGATTGGGGAGTATCTTCAAATAGAAGCCGCCCATTTCACTTGCGTCGACAGATCAAGCAACATCCCTACTGCGGCGATCTTCCAATTCTTTGACCACAACGATGGCCCCCACAAGCTTGTAAGACGGCGAATAGCAAGGAGACATCTCGAAAGACTTGACCACGGTGTGACCAAGTTCGTCTTCCGCATAGGTATATTTCTCGGCCTCACCTTTGAAACAGGCGTCCAGTTTGTGACGGAAGATCTGCTGAAAACGGTGGATACCGACGAGCTCTGCAATGTGCTTGCCGATGATATCGCTGCGATCTGACTGTAGCGAGGCGGCATTGGCCGAGTTGGTGTAGTTGATCCGGTAACCCGGCGACACAACAACGACGCGATCGTCCAAATCATCCAACCGGTCTTCATCCAGAATGACGTAGGGGCTCCAGGGCGCATCCTCTTCAGTGCCGGTGCCCCCGTCGCGCGGCAGGCCAGCGCCGATATAGCGATCCACCAGTCGTCTTAAAACCTCCGAATTGCGCTGAACGCAGCCGATGTCTTCGGCTTCTTCATTGAGAAGGTCGATCGCGAAGCGGAACTGTTCGAGAATTTCAGACGAAGAAGCGTTCTTGCGTCCGATAATGCTATCGAGCAGCTTTTCGAGCTCCTTGTCGAGCGCGGCAACTTTCGGCGCATCATTGCGGATGACTGCGCTTTTCAGTTCATTGTAACGCTGCCAGAACGATTCTATCAATCTTTTCAACTCAACACTCCCGAGACGAAGGCACTTCCTGTCCCCAATCTTCTCCGGGCTTATCGTGATGAAACTTCATCACGTGCCCGGAAAACAGGGCGTTTGTGGGTACAAGATCGTCACGCCAATATATTCATAATTATCACAATCCGAGCTGTTTCTACAAATGCCAGAAATAGTAAGGAAGAATAAGCATATCACTTCGAGCAGCAGCTAATGCCTCACTATTTTGTGCCTACCACGTTACCCCATTTTTATTGAAGAAGTAGTTTACTGCAAATAGCAACGACGTGCGATCGGCTGCACTTAAACATGGTCCTTGATGTGCCAACGGTCATGGTACCACAACCACTGACCCGGATATTCACGAACCCAGCTTTCAACTTTGTCATTCAGCAATTGTGCCGTCTTTTGAATGTCGACGCTGCCCTTATCATTCAATGGTATCTCGACTTTCGGCTCGATCTCGAGACGATACCGATTGTCCGGAAGGCGGATGCAACGCGCAGGATAGACATCGCAGCCGAACTGCCGCACCAGCTTGGCAAGCAGCGGATTGGTCTGCACGTTGTGTCCAAAGAACTGAGTCACAAGGCCTTTGCGGAACTTCTGATCCACCAAGACGCCAACACCTGCGCCCCTTTCCAGCTGGCGCGCCAGTGCGAAAGACGAGCCCGCATGCGACGGCACGAGCTTGCCCATTCGTTCTTTGCGGAAATTATAAATCTTCTCCGCCACGTAGGGATTGTTCGGCGGGCGAAAAAGAACGGTCACATCAAGCCCGAAGGCCGATCCGGCGACCGGCAGCAACTCAAAATTTCCGGTATGGGCGGTGAAGACGATAAAAGGACGCGGATTATCACGCAGCTCAAGGAAGGTATCGATGCCGACGACTTCGATGCGACCGGGTTTTGTTTGCTGCGGATCAAAATCGAAGAGGCGGTCGAGGAAAACATATTCGGCGGCAAGACGCCCCATGTTTCCCCAGCTGTCCAATGCGATCTCCAGGCACTCCGCTTCAGACTTTTCAGGATAGGCGCGAGCCAGATTGAAGAGCATCAACTTGTGACGCGGCGTCTTCGGGCCGATCTTGCGTGCAAGTCTATCCGCAAAGCGGATGGCCGGATCTGCAGGCAGCAGTTTCAGCAAGCTCAGAAAACCGAACGCAATCGTCGCGTTGAACCACTGGCGGAAATTTTCAAGCGCGAGAACAATGCGCGTCACAAGAAGCTTCACTGATCAATCCATCCGCAGAACGATCTTACCGAAAACCTGACGGGTCTCCATACGCTCCAGAGCTTTGTCGATATCGTCAAAGGTAACTTCTGTATCGATGACCGGATGGACAAGGCCACGCGCCATTTTCTGCATGGCGTCGGCCATGTTCTGCATACGGCAACCGAAAGAGCCGAGCAGCTTCAACTGCTGCTGGAACAGCATCATCAGATTGATTTCGGTGGAAACGCCCGAGGTCGAGCCACAGGTCACGAGACGGCCGCCGCGCTTCAACGAGAACATCGACCCTGCCCAGGTATCCTTGCCGACATGCTCGAAGACGACATCGACACCCTTCTTCTTGGTCAGTTTGCGGACGACACCCTCGAAGCGATCAACGCGGTAGTTGATGACGTGATCTGCACCGAGTGCCTTGGCACGCTCGATCTTGTCATCCGAACCGACCGTGGTGATGACGGTACAACCCATCTTTTTCGCCAGCTGAATGGCGGCAGTGCCGATACCGGAACCTCCCGCATGAACAAGGATCGTCTCGCCGGGCTGAAGCTTGGCGTTGTCGAACAACATGTGCTCCACCGTGCCGAAAGTCACGGGAGCAAGTGCTGCCGCAACAGCATCGACGCCGGGTGGTGCAAGCACCAGCTGGCGCGCCGGAATGTTGATTTTCTCCTGTGCAAAGCCATCAAGGTGAAAACCATGAACGCCGCCGACATTTTCGCAAAGATTGTCACGGCCGGCGACGCAGTGATGGCAGCGACCACAGATGCGTGCGCCGTAGATGGACACGAGCTGCCCAGGAAGAACATTGGATACACCCGGGCCGATTGCTTCCACCACGCCGGAAGCTTCTGCTCCGATGGTCAGCGGCATCTTACGCTTCGCAAAGGCCATGCCGCGCCAGCCCCAAACATCGATATGGTTCAGCGCAACCGCCTTGACGCGAAGCGTGACTTCCCCCGGTGCCGGCGCTTCTGGCTCTGGCAGATCCACCTTCTCAAGCTTACGGTCGTCGACGAGTTGAAGAGCGCGCATTATAAAAGTCCTCCGCCCGAGGGCGTTACATCGTTTGTCGATTGAGAGTGCCGTGCCTTACCGGATGAACACGCACAGGCCACTCCCATCCATTTCGCACAGACATTGTCCAAAGTCGGACACATACAGAGGGGGAACCGATTAGGCCGGTTCCCGCGTCATGACAAGGCTTGCATTCTGGCCACCGAAGCCGAACGAGTTAGACAGAACGGCACCCACCTGAGCATCACGCTTCACATTCGGCACCACATCCAGCGCGATCGTCGGATCGGGATTGGTGTAGTTGATCGTCGGCGGAAGTGTGCCAGTCAGCATGGTCTGCAACGAGAACACAGCTTCAACTGCACCTGCTGCCGTCAGGGTGTGGCCGATCATAGACTTGTTGGAGGAGACGGGGATCGACTTCAAACCCTCACCGAAGACCGCGAGCATGGAGCCATACTCCATCTTGTCGTTTTCCGGCGTCGAGGTGCCATGCGCATTGACATAGCCGATATCGGCTTCAGATACACCTGCATCGGCAAGTGCGGCATGGATCGTGGCAATTGCCGGGCCGCCATCCGGCGAGGAGCGTGTGCGGTGAAAGCTATCGGCTTTCTCCCCTGCACCCTTAATGATCCCCAGGACCTTCGCACCGCGGGCAACAGCTGCTTCCAGCGATTCCAAAACCAGTGTCGCAGCACCTTCGGCTATGACGAATCCATCGCGGTCCTTGCTGAAAGGCTTCGATGCCTTTTCCGGCGGATCGTTCTGCGTGGACAGTGCGGAGAGGAGCGAGAAGCGGATCAAGGCCTCTGCACTGACTGAACCGTCGGTGGCGACCGTCAGCGCACGGTCCGTGCGGCCCTGGCGAATGGCTTCCACACCAAGCTGAATGGCTGTTGCGCCGGAAGCGCAAGCCGTCGAAAGCGTTACCGGAAGGCCACGTGTGCCGAACCGATCGGAAAGACGTTCCGAGATCGCACCGAAGAGAGCAGCCTCCTGGAAGGCCGGATCGGGACGCTGGCGCAATGCCGCCATGAACCGGTCATAGGCATCGCCTGGCTTTGCCGCTGGTGGCGAACGGTCGGCAAGCTCGAAACGGGCGCTCCATTCCGGCTCGATGGGCGGAGCCGCCAGAAATAGTGGGCCGTTGAAATCGCCGGATAGACCTGCCTGCGCCAGCGCTTCGATTGTGGTTTCACGGGCGAAAGCGAAAGAGCGCTCGACGGAATTCGGCACAGGAATATCGATGAAATCCACCGTGCCGCAAATCTTGGTCGACAGATTATCGGTGGGAAAACGTGTGATCTTGTGGATCCCGGATTTGCCTGAGGTCAAAGCCGCCCAGTTATCGGTCAGTCCCTGCCCGAGGGAGGTGATTATACCCATGCCGGTGACGGCGACGATAGGACGGCCAAGATGATCCCGGAAATTGCTGGATGCCATGGTCTGAACTCCTCAAGCGTCTCTAGAAAGAACGGCGACGCCTTCGCCGCGCACGTGACCGATGGTGGTGACGACCGCTTCTGTTACGGCAGATGCCATAGGCTTTTCCGCAACAGCGTCGAATGGCGGCACTTTTGCGCCGCTCTGGAGAGCGAGCGCAGCGAGCGCCAGGCCAAGGGGGAACTGCGCTTCAAGACCGTGGCCGGTGACGCCGCCGAATCCACGGATAGCAGCATGCGGCAAAGCCTTTTCAAGGATGTTCTTTTCGCGGGCGGTCAATCCGTCAAGTCCACTCGCACCGGAGAAAACGATGGTTTGCGCGGCATCCTTCGCAGGGGCAAGCAGACGCTCTAAACGCTTCTCAAGCTTTCCATCGTCGCGGCTGCCACGATCGCCCTCGATCGCGTCGATGCGCGCGTAGATGTGCGCACCACGAGCCTCGGCGCGCTTGCGCGATTCCAGAACGAGAAACGCGCCGACCGACCCGGTGATCATGCCACCACCCTCCCCGTCCGCGCGTGACCAAAGAGGTTGCCAGTCGCCTTGAGCGTGCGCGCCGACCGCTTCGAACAGAAGTGTCATATCCGGACGTTCGGCCGCGAATGCACCGCCAACAAGCGCATGGCTCGATTCGCCGGAACGGATGCGATAGAAGGCGGTCTCGACAGCCGAAATACCAGCGGCCTCCTCACCCATGAAGGTCCGCGACGAACCGGTGACCTTGTGAACGATGGAGATGTTGCCAGCCATCAGGTTGGAAAGTTGGGCGAGAAACAGCGTCGGACGAAGCTCGGTCGTCAGCTTCTCGTTGAGCATGACTTCGCGGTCGTTGCGCTTCAAGCCTTCGTCGACGATCAGCGTATCGACATTGATGTCTCGCTCCCCACCCCCGGCTGCGACGATCATGTCCATCGTGCCACAAGCTTCTGCGTCTTCTTTCAGACCGGCATCGTCGAGCGCAAGACCGGCGGCGAACACACCAAGGCGCTGCCAGTTTTCCATCTGGCGCTGATCCTTGCGACCGATTTGCGCCGACCAGTCGATCTCCGGCAGAGGATGGATCGGATAAGGCGCGAACTTCTCCGTCTCGACAATCGGCTCCGGCGTCGTCGTACTGGAAAGAAGAGCGATATGGGCATCTTTGCCAACACCATGACAGGTCACGATACCGACCCCGGTAATCACCACATCATTGTCAGACTTCATCATCCGTGATCCTTCGTCGCTTTTCCGGAACACTTCGCCGGGCCAGCTCTTAAAAACGGCTAAGACGCCGCACGTGCCATGCGGAATAATGCGCGCGGTGCGGCTTTGCAATGGCGAAGGCTACCGGACCTTACGCATTGCGTGATTTTTCAGCATTTTGGAGGCGCATATAGCGCTTTTTCAATCAGGGAGAAGTATCGGCCGCGATGGCCGCCATCAGGCCCACTTCCTCTGCGCGCTTCTTGACGATCGGCGCGAGTGGAATTTCTGAAAATGGCATGGTGCGAAGCTTCAACTGCGCATCACAGACCTTCTTGCCGGCTGACGTTATCTTGGCCTTGGTCACCGCGAAACCCGATCCGTCGTGCTCAAGATAGGCCTCGATATCCAGTTCGGCATTAGGCTCGACGAATGTGCGCATCTTGGCGCTGTCGACGGACATCAGGAACGGCATGGCGGCAAAGTCCGTCATGGCAAGGACCAGCATGCCGGAGGTCTGAGCCATCGTTTCGATCAAGAGCACACCTGGAACGAGCGGCATGCCTGGAAAGTGCCCTTCGAAGACCGGGCTTTTATCGGGCACGATGGATCGAGCCTTCAAGATGCGGGCGGATCTGTCGATAGACTCGATTCGGTCCACCATCTGAAAATATTCGAGAAGCATGTCTTGTCCGTGGAATAGAGAGCAGAGCCATGAACTGCCGTTACGCCGCCCTCCGGGCTTGGAATGCAATCAGCCGCGATCGGATCTGATCGGATCTGCAGCCCCAGAAATGGCATAGCGCCGCAAATGCGGCGCTCTAGTTCAGGCTTGCGAGTGGAGTGACGCAGAGGATGCCCGCACAACGGGCACCGGCATCAATCAGCCCTTTGCGGCTTTCAACTCATCGATCTTGGCGCAGAGGTTCTTCAGAACGAAGTATTCTTCGGTCGAAACCTTGCCCTCGTTAACTTCCTGCGTCCACTGCTCGAGCGGAATCTTGATGCCGAATTCCTTGTCGATAGCGAAAACGATATCGAGGAAGTCCAGGCTGTCGATGCCGAGATCGTCGATGGTGTGGCTTTCCGGCGTAATGGTTTCGCGATCGATTTCGCTAGTATCAGCGATGATGTCGGCAACCTTATCGAATGTAGCTGTCACGCCCGTATCCTTTGTGTTCTTACTTATAAAGGTCTCTTCAGAGGCACCACATAGGGAAGTTGCATCAAAAAGCCAATGGTTTCGTGATACAGCGCGATATTTTGGATGATATGTGTTGCGCACTCCCTACAGTCAAACCGCCAGAGAGTGGCGCCCTCGCCCATTCGAGAGGTAGGTATCAAACGTCGCGGCAATGCTGCGCGCAAACGGCTTGCCGGTTTCCGTCAAGGCGAAATGATCGGCCTCCAGATGGACGAGCCCATCGCGATCGCCCGAAGCAAACAGCTTGGCTTCCTCGATGGCCGGCAAAGCCAGCTCTCCATAAAGCGCAGTCAAAGCGGAAAGATCGAGTGCAAAGTCGCACATGATCCTTTCTATAACGAACGCGCGGACCCTGTCTTCTGCCGAAAGCGCGATGCCGCGCACGACACATAGGCCTTCGGCATCGGCCATTCGCTCATACTCCCCTGTCGCCACCATGTTCTGCACGTAGCCTTGTGGCAGCTTGCCGATGGCCGATGCACCAAGCCCGATCAGCGCATCCGCACTGTCATCTGTATAACCCTGGAAGTTGCGCCGAAGTTCTCCCTCCTTCACCGCCAGCGCCAGAGTGTCTCCGGGCCTGGCGAAATGATCGATTCCGATTGCCTCGTAACCTGCCTCTACCAGCATTTCGGCTGCGGTCTTCATCTGCCAGTATCGAGCGAGCACATCCGGCAGCGCCTGCTGCGGAATCATCGTCTGATGCTTCTTCATCCATGGCACATGCGCATAGCCGAACAGCGCAACGCGGTCGGGGCTGAGAGACACGATCTTCTCGATAGTGGCGCGCAGAGTGTCGAGTGTTTGGTGCGGAAGGCCGTAGAGTACGTCGCAGTTGACCGAGTGAGCACCCCTCGCCCGTACCGCATCGACTACGGATTGCGTTTGCTCGAAGCTCTGCATTCGGTTGATGGTGGTCTGTACCTTCAGATCGAAATCCTGCACGCCAATGCTCGCCCGGGTCATACCGATCTCGGCAAGCGCATCATAGCGTCCCTCATCGACATCGTTGGGGTCGATCTCCACACTGATTTCAGCATCGTGGGCAAATGAGAACACCGAACGAAGATGCCCCATTAGCTCGACCAGGTCTTCGGGCTTTACCATCGTCGGGGAGCCGCCACCGAAATGCACTGCGGTGACCTGAACACTTGGTGCTACCAGACCAGCCACAGCTTCGATTTCGCTGTGAAGCGCTTTGAGATAAGAGGCGATAGGCTCGTAGCGGAGCGTATGCTTCGTGTGACAGGCGCAGAACCAGCAAAGCCGGTCGCAATAAGGTATATGAATGTAGAGAGACAGCCGGTTTTGCGAATCAAGCGCCTGAAGCCAGGCCGCATATTCCCCCGTTCCGATGCCTTCATGAAAGTGCGGTGCTGTCGGGTAGCTCGTGTAGCGGGGTACGGCCGAGGAATATTTCTTCAATAGATGCTCGGCCATCGCGCGCCCTTTTTTAGCATGTATCAATTCTGCGACTAAGAGATACATGCTGCGACAGTTTGCAACTTTGACTTCGATCAAATTAGCTAATAAACATTCTGCTCAGAAGCGGTGTGGGGACACGCGCTTCAGGGGATCGATGTGACGGGCTTCGGGATGACCTGACGACAGACCCGTTCGACTTGGACGTGATAAATGGACACTCTGCAGAAGACCATCCATAACTCGGACATGCCTGTCGTTTGCCGCGCATGCGAAGCGCGCCATGGCGGGCTTTGTGGTGTGCTCACGCCGACCCAGCTTGGGGAGCTGAACCGTCAGTCCAGCCGTAAGAAATTCGAGACGGGCAACGAGCTGCTCGGCCAGGGCGAACTGGTACCCTACTACGCCAACATTTTGAACGGGGTCGTCAAGCTTTCGAAAATGATGTCGGATGGCCGTCAGCAGATTGTCGGGCTGCAATTTGCGCCCGATTTTCTGGGCCGTCCCTTCAATGCAGAAAGCAGCATGACGGCGGAAGCCGCGACGGACGTGGAAATCTGCCTTTTCCCGCGCCGCGTGGTAGACCGGATGATCGTCGATGTGCCGAATATGGAGCGTAAGCTGCACGGCCAGTCGCTCAAGGAACTCGACGAAGCGCGAGACTGGATGCTGACGCTGGGGCGTAAATCGGCGCAGGAAAAAGTCGCAAGCTTCCTTTATCTGATCGCAAAGCATATCGATCCCGAAAAAGGCGACGCCTCGTGTTTCGATCTGCCGTTGTCGCGCGCCGATATTGCAGATTTTCTCGGTCTGACCATCGAAACCGTCAGCCGTCAAATGACCAGGCTCAAGAAAGAAGGCATCATTCGGATTGAGAACAACCGGCATATCACAGTGCCTGATCTCGACGCGCTCAATGACGCTGCGGGCAACGACTGACGGTCTTCATCTGTCCCAGTGCAGATTCTTGAGCGATACGCCAAACATATAGGGCGCTTTTGCTTCCGCCGGTGTAAAAATCGTTCCCGTCAGGATCAACATCACAAAAAAGCACTTCATCGTCACGCTCCCCAGCGCCTGCCACCGAATGGCCTCCCTGAGAACACGTTATATCCGATAAGATACTCTTTTCATTTAAGGAATTCGGTTATCGGCAGATGCGACAAATGTATCGAAAGCGCTGCTTCGCAGTCTCAATTCGTTAAGATACGTCTGGAGTATAGCGTGCGTCGTCACTCGACATTCACTGATTGCGCCGGAAGCGCATGTCCATTATAAGGCATCCATCCACAAGGACCCGGTGAAAATCCGGGTGGCTCTTCTGGCCGCCGATCCGCCAGACAACACAGCAACGCAACCTGTTTCATTTTTTAAGGACCGAGTCCCGCTCGGCCCGTTGCAACAACTGTGGTAACTCATTCATGCAAACTTTCACACACTACCGTCAGGAGTGGTTCTCCAATATTCGTGGAGACGTGCTCTCCGGCATCGTCGTCGCGCTTGCTCTGATTCCAGAGGCGATCGGCTTTTCAGTCATCGCCGGTGTCGATCCCAAAGTCGGACTTTACGCCTCGTTTGCCATTGCCTGTGTCGCGGCTTTCGTCGGCGGTCGTCCCGGAATGATCTCGGCTGCGACGGCCGCAACCGCCGTAGTTATGGTCTCTCTCGTCAAAGAACACGGGCTTCAATATCTCTTCGCTGCCACGATCCTGATGGGTGTCATACAGATCGTTGCTGGCTGGTTGAAACTCGGCCGCGTGATGCGCTTCGTGTCCCGCTCGGTCATTACGGGTTTTGTCAACGCTTTGGCCATTCTGATCTTTATGGCGCAGTTGCCTGAACTGATCGGTGTTCCCAGCCTGACCTATGTCATGATCGCAGGTGGCCTCGCGATTATCTATCTCTTTCCGTATGTGACGAAGGCAATACCCTCGCCTCTGGTTGCGATTGCCGTCCTGACGGTGATCGCATGGTGGACCGGAATTGAACTGCGCACAGTGGGCGACCTTGGCGAACTCCCGTCCAGCTTTCCAATCCTGACATTTCCGCAGGTGCCGATGACTTGGGAGACGCTTCGGATCATCCTCCCCTATTCCGTCACACTCGCAGCCGTGGGCCTCCTTGAGTCGCTTCTCACTGCGCAAATCGTCGACGACATGACCGATACGCCGAGCAACAAGAGCCAGGAATGCGTGGGCCAGGGCGCTGGCAATATTGCCTCAGCGCTGATCGGTGGAATGGGGGGCTGCGCGATGATAGGGCAGTCCGTGATCAATGTGACGTCCGGTGGCCGGGGAAGGCTTTCGACATTTGTCGCAGGCGCCTTTCTGCTGTTTCTGATTGTCGTGCTTGATGACCTTGTCCGTATCATACCTATGGCAGCGCTCGTTGCCGTCATGATCATGGTGTCGATCGGAACATTTTCCTGGCGCTCCATTCTCGACCTGCGCAAGAATCCGCTGCCGTCATCGGTTGTGATGCTCGCAACGGTCGTCACTGTCGTGACAACGCACGATCTTGCAAAGGGCGTTATCGTCGGCGTTCTACTGTCCGGCATCTTCTTTGCCGGCAAGGTTTCCAAGCTCTTTCGAGTCACTCGAAGCGAAGAGATCGTGGCGAAAACCGTGACTTATGTCGTGGAAGGCCAAATCTTCTTTGCCTCGGCAGAGAACTTTATCCGCGCCTTCGATTTCAACGAACAGGTAGACCAGATCAACATCGATGTTTCCGCTGCCCATCTCTGGGACATCACCGCAGTGGGCGCGCTGGACAAGGTGGTATTGAAATATCGACGAGCCGGAATTCAGGTCGACGTGGTAGGCTTCAACCAGGCCAGCGCTGAGATGGTCGACAAGTTCGCGCTTCACGACAAAAGCGAACGGCTGGCTGCCAGTGCAACCCTACACTAGCAAAGGTTTGGGCCATTCGCTTGAATGGCCCTTTGCTTTTGCACTGACGATACGAGTTCTATAATTTCGTCTCGCGTCACTGTGAGGCAGCAGGCGTCGCCACAGGCTTTTGTTGCTCTGACAGAGCACGAAGTTCTGCAACGCGACGCTTATACTCGGCCTCGGTGATCTGGCCGCGACGGCGCGCCGCACCAAGAGCGGTCAGGTTCTGCTCCATGGTCGAAGCTTCGTTTTCTTCCATTTGTGGCATTGCCGCCGTCATGGGCTTGGCAAAGGTCGGGAAAGTCCCCGTGTCACGCTTCTGCAACGGCCCGCCGCTCACAGGCTGAGCGCCAACGATTTGCGCCTTGGGTCTTTCCATATGGGCAGGATCGACGATTGGAGCCGGTGTGGTACAGGCGGCTAACGGCAGAATCAGGCCGCAAACCGACAGCATCGACGCCGTATTTATGCTTCCCGAATGCTTGCCCATTATCCTGCCCCACCTATAAGGTATCCATGGTTTTGCGAACGCGCTGAAACGGCGCCCGTGTCGGTGGAACTTGTATTCGTTTTCGTACAGAATGTGCAAATACAAAAATCGCCACGAAGGAGAACGTATGGCGGGCAATAGAGGCGGACCGAACGATCCTGACGAAAGGGGATCCAGTTACGATCCCAAATCCGCCGATGCCTATATTCTGCGTGATCCTCAAGCCTTCGCCATGAATATCGCCAGAGCTGTGGAAAATCTCGGAAAGGCAGCGTCCGAATGGCTCGCGCCGCGAGAACGCGGCGAAATTCCACAAACCGATGCCAGCCCTATGAGCGATGTATTTCAGACATTGTCCGACGTGGCTGAATACTGGATGGCAGAGCCGAAGCGCTCCGTGGAGGCACAGACTCATCTTCTTTCGAGCTATTTCGAAATCTGGCAAGCGTCTTTGATCCGACTTTCAGAGGATAAGGGCAACTCCGGGACGGAGAGAACCGCTTCCGAAAAACCACGCAGCCACAAGCGCTTCAGCGATGAGGACTGGAACGTAAATCCGTTCTTCGATTTCCTGCAGAAGGTCTATTTCGCAACTGCCGACTGGGCAGAGAAAATGGTGGCCGAGGCCGAAGGTCTCGACGAGCGTACCCGCGAAAAGGCGCGCTTCTACATGCGTCAGATGACGGAGGCGATTTCACCGGCTAACTTCGCCTTCACCAATCCACAGGTCTTTCGCGAGACGGTCGCCACCAGCGGGGCAAACCTCGTCAAGGGTATGGCGCAACTGGCCGAGGACATGGCCGCGGGTAAAGGTCACCTGAAGCTTCGCCAAACGGATTACAGCAAGTTTGTCATCGGTCAGAACATCGCCGTCTCATCGGGCAAGGTCATTGCGCGTAGCGAACTTTGCGAAATCATCCACTACGCGCCTTCGACCGAGACGGTGTTCAAACGCCCTCTCCTGATCATTCCCCCATGGATCAACAAATTCTATATTCTCGACCTCAATGCGAGGAAATCCTTTGTTAAGTGGTCAGTCGATCAGGGTCACAGCGTCTTTATGATCTCCTGGGTCAATCCAGATGCGAGACACGCTGAAAAAGGTTGGGAAGACTACATCCGTGAAGGTATAGATTTCGCGCTTGCGGCGATCGAACAGGCAACGGGCGAGCGCGAGGTCAACGCGGCAGGATACTGCATCGGTGGCACGCTTCTTTCGGCCACGCTCGCACTTCACGCCCAGGAAAATAACGATCGTATCCGTACGGCGACATTGCTGGCAGCACAGACGGATTTCACCCATGCGGGCGAGCTGAAAATCTTCGTAGACGAGCCTCAGCTTGCAGCACTCGACGCTCATATGAAAGCCGTTGGCTATCTGGACGGCGCAATCATGGCAGGCGTGTTCAACCTGCTGCGCGCCTCCGATCTGATCTGGCCCTACATGGTCGACAACTATCTGCGGGGCACGCAACCGCCACCGTTCGACCTGCTCTACTGGAACTCCGATTCCACCCGTGTGACAGCGGCCAATCACTCGTTCTATTTGCGTAACTGCTATTTGGAGAACAATCTGGCGGAAGGCCGGATGCACGTCCGTGGCAAAGTGCTGAACCTCAAGGATGTGACAGTGCCCGTCTACCATCTAGCCACGCGCGACGACCATATCGCTCCGGCAAAATCAGTGTTCGAAGGCGCAAAGCTTTTCGGTGGGCCTGTTGAGTTCGTACTCGGCGGCTCAGGTCACATAGCAGGTGTTGTCAATCCGCCGGATGCCGGAAAGTATCAATACTGGACAGGGCCATCACCAACAGGTGACATTGAGGAATGGCAGCAAGGGAACCAGGTCCATACGGGGTCCTGGTGGCCGCATTGGCAGCGCTGGATCGAGGCACAGAGCGCGCAAAAGGTTGCGGCTCGCGTTCCGGGCGATGGGCAACTGACCCCGCTTGGTGACGCGCCTGGAACCTATGTTCTTGAATGATGTACACGTTAGAACGACACTCCCGCCATGCGCTTTGATTCTCCGCTTGTGCCCGCCACGCTCATATCCCGTTATAAGCGTTTTCTCTTCGATGCCGTTCTGGCCGACGGCACAACAATTACCGGGTCATGTCCCAATACAGGATCCATGCGCGGCTTGACCACGCCGGGCTCACGCATCTGGCTCTCCGAGCATGACAGCCCGACCCGGAAGTATCGCCATATGCTGGAAATGGTGGAAGCGGACGGCATGATCGTCGGCATCAACACGGGAATGCCAAACAAGCTGGCGGAGGAGGCGCTTCTTGCCAATCGAATCCCTTCGCTTCGCGGCTATGACACGCTGAAGCGAGAGCAGCGATATGGTATCAATTCCCGGATCGATTTTCTCCTGTCAGCAGCAGGACGACCGGACGCCTATGTCGAGGTAAAAAACGTGCATTTCATGCGCGAACCGGGACTGGCAGAGTTCCCGGATACCGCCACCAAGCGCGGAGCAAAACATCTGGATGAACTGGCTGACGCTGCGCAAGCCGGCCACCGCGCCGTGATGCTCTACCTGATCCAGCGCTCAGACTGTCACCGGATGCGCATCTGCTCAGACCTCGATCCCATTTATGCGGCAGCGTTCCAGCGCGCAAAGGGGCGCGGTGTCGAGGCTTACGCCATCAATTGTGATATCTCACCGCTGGAAATCGTTGCAAGCCGCATGGTTGCAATAGACGACTGGCCCACTGCTGCTTTATGAACGCAGGTGAACGTAAGACAGAAAGCGATAGAATGGTCACCTATATCGACGCGGCATCGGCTCCTTTGAAGAATACAGGCGTTATCCGCCTTTATAACTCGGAAGATTTCGAGGGCATGCGCAAGGCAAGTCAGTTGACTGCGCGATGCCTCGATGCACTTGCAGACATTGTAAAGCCGGGCGTGACGACCAATGCCATCGACCGCGTCGTCTTCGAGTTTGGCGCAGATCACGGCGCTCTTCCTGCAACGCTCAATTATCGCGGCTATACCAAATCCGTCTGCACATCCATCAACCATGTCGTATGTCATGGCATTCCAGACGATAAGCCGCTGCGCGAAGGCGATATCGTAAATATCGATGTGACCTACGTCCTTGATGGCTGGTATGGTGATTCGAGCCGCATGTATCCCGTCGGCCAGATAAAACGATCAGCAGAGCGTCTGCTTGAAGTGACCTATGAGTGCCTCCTGCGCGGCATCGCTGCGGTAAAGCCGGGTGTGCGAACCGGCGCTATCGGCGCAGCCATCCAGGCCTATGCAGAAGGAGAGCGCTGCTCTGTCGTGACGGATTTTTGCGGCCATGGTGTTGGTCGCCTCTTCCATGACACGCCGAACATTCTGCATTACGGCAAGGAGAGCGACGGCCCGGAAATCCGCGAAGGCATGATCTTCACCATCGAGCCGATGATCAATCTCGGCAAGCCGCATGTTAAAGTTCTATCTGACGGCTGGACGGCGGTTACACGAGACCGATCCCTGTCGGCACAATACGAGCATGCGGTCGGTGTGACCGCTACGGGATGCGAGGTCTTCACCCTGTCTCCGGGCGGTTTCGACAGGCCTGGCTTACCTCCGCTCTAACAGCAAGCGACCGTCAGATGGCAAAAGCCCCCTCTCCTCCGCCGCAAAAGACATCGTCACGTCAGGAAGAGAACGACGGCAAAGACCTGTTCGATCCCGCCAACGAACGCGGTCTATTTTCAGACCAAAGCCCGGCTCCCACGCAGCCAAAGACGTCTCCCCAGCGGGAGCCGGCGCATTATCATGGCCACAGGGAGCGGCTGCGCGGCAAGTATCGAGACCACGGTGATGCGGCGCTGGCAGATTATGAACTTCTCGAATTGTTGCTGTTCCGGCTCATTCCCCGCCGAGATACGAAACCGATCGCAAAAGCGTTGATTGCGCGTTTCGGCACACTAGCTGGCGTACTGGGAGCACCGCTGCCGCTGTTGCAGGAAGTGAAAGGCATCGGAGATACGGTGGCTCTCGACCTGAAGCTGATTGCTTCCGTTTCGCAGCGCATGCTGAAAAGCGAAATCCGCAACAAGCAGGTGCTTAGCTCATGGTCCTCTGTCATCGATTACTGTCATGCAGTGATGGCGCATGAAACGCGTGAGCAATTCCGCATCCTGTTTCTTGACAAGCGCAATGTGCTGATCGCCGACGAGATACAGGGGCAAGGTACAGTCGACCACACACCGGTCTATCCGCGGGAGGTCGTGCGACGTGCCCTGGAGCTGTCATCGACTGCGATCATTCTCGTCCACAATCACCCAAGCGGCGACCCCACTCCATCGCGAGCAGACATAGATATGACAAAGACGATCATCGACACGGCGAAACCGCTTGGTATCGCGATCCATGATCATATAATCATCGGCAAGGATGGTCATGTCAGCTTAAAGGGTCTGCGTCTGATTTAGGAATTTCCAGCAGAACCGTCAGCGCTTCGCCGCCGGACAACGCGCCAAAACAAGATATCGAGCATTGGAGGCGATCCCGTGATCGCTTGAAAATGCTCCCGATTGACGCGGCAAATTTTGTCCCGCATTGCGAACAACGATTGTTCCCGCATCCAGTAACGCACCGGTGTTAAACTTCCGGCCCAATACGATACACAACCTCAAGATTTACATTAATATAAAATCAACCTGCAAACATTAGCATCTAAGAATTAACGCATGAAGCGTATCGGAGGATGCCATGGCCATTTTGGCAAGAATGCTTCGTCATCGTGGCGGCTCGTCAGCTGTCGAGTTCGCAATCATAGCTCCCATTTTTCTTTTGGTCCTTTTGACCATGATCGCCTACGGCATCTACCTGATGACGGCGCACTCCGTTCAACAGGTGGCTGCCGATGCGGCGAGAACCGCCGTCGCAGGTCTTAATAACAATGAAAGACAGGCACTGGCGAAGGACTTCGTCACCAGAACATCTCTTGGCTATGTTTTCATGGACAAGCGCTACTTCAATGTGACCGTAGGCCAGGATTTGAACAACAGCAATCAGTTCACCGTCACGGTAGAATATGATGCGACCGAGTTACCAATCTGGAACCTTTATTCTTACGCCCTTCCCGAGAAAACCATCAAGCGCTTCTCGACAATCAGGATCGGAGGGGTTTGATATGCACGACAAGCGGCCTTCAAATTTTCAGATCTGGAAGAACAAGTCCGGCAATATAGCAATCACGGCAGGGCTGACGGCGCCCCTCTTTGTCGGCATCCTGGCGCTCGGGGTCGATTACGGAGCGCTTACCCTTCAGAAAAGAGAGTTGCAGCAAACGGCAGACCTCGCTGCCATCTCGGCGGCCGCCGCGGTCAACCCAGATCAAGCGGTTTTGCAGTACTTCAAACTCAACGGCAAAAAGATCGGTATCAAAACGGAAAACGGCCTGCTGACCGATACCGGCTTTGTTTCAGCTGATATCGAGGGAGAATTGGCCGGTGTCGATGGTTATGCGACCGTCACCAAAGGCCGCTATGTGCCAGATTCCACTGTCGACGTGGGGCAACGCTTCGTCGCGGACGCCAGCCCTACGAACGCAGTGAAAGTCGAAATCGTCGAAAAGGGCCAAATCTATTTCGCATCCAGCTTCACCACTGCGCCGAAGATTTCGGCAGTGGGCACGGCGGCGGCGTCGCGTGTCGCAGCTTTTTCCGTCGGCTCCCGGCTGCTCTCGCTCAATGAGGGCCTGTTGAACGCAGTTCTGAGTGGACTTCTGGGTTCTTCAGTCAACCTTAAACTCATGGATTATCAGGCCCTTGTCAGTGCCGACATCAATCTCTTGAAGACGATTGACATCCTGGCGATTGACCTTGGATTACAGGCGGGCACGTATCGTGATCTGCTTACCAAAGATATCACTCTCAGTCAGTTCCTTAACGCGCTTGGGCGAACGGGAGGGTTGCAGCCCTCGCTCGTGGCGACCATCAAGAGTTTGGAGCGCGCTGCCAACAAAACCAGTATCAGCCTCCCGCTGGAAAAGATCGTCAATCTGGGTCCGTTTCTAGGCAATATGGTCGGAAGCAGCGAAAATCTTAAGGTCACCGCAAAGCTGTTCGATCTGGTCTCAGCCGCGGCGATCGCCGCCAATGGCAATCAGCAGATTGCCATCAATGCGGGCGCGTCGGTACCCGGACTGGCCGCTACGAAATTGACCATCGCCATCGGTGAACCTCCCGTCAGCGCGCCGCCTCTGGCTGTCGGGTCAACGGGAACCGTCGTTCGCACGGCGCAGACGCGTCTGGCCATAGAGACCTCTGTCACCGGGTTGAAAGCATTGCTCGGCCTGCAGATCAACCTCCCTCTCTATGTGGAGGTGGCCAATGCCGAAGCAAAGCTTGCGGATATCAGATGCATGACCCCGGGCGACGGTGCCGTCGATATCGACGTCGTTCCGGGGCTGGCGGAAATCGCACTCGGAAATGTCGACACCAGCGCCTTCAATAATTTCGGACGAACTCCACGCGTGACCAAGGCTTCGATCCTCGATTCCGCAGTCGTCAGGATCAACGGCATGGCACAGATTAATAGTGGCAATCTGACGAAGAGTAGATTGACCTTCTATCAAGCCGACATCCAGCAGGCCAGGATTAAGCAGGTTTCCACCAAAGACGTGACCACCTCTCTTGTTGCTTCGCTTCTGAAGAAACTCGATGTCGATATCAACGTGCTTTTCCTTACGATCGGCTCGCCCGCGATCATTCAATCAGCGCTGGCCGATACGTTGAGCGCCGCCACCAAACCGATCGACGAGTTGTTATATAACACATTGCTCGTGATGGGCGTGAAGATCGGTGAAGCGGATGTGCGGGTGACCGATCTTCGCTGCATGCAGCCCGTGCTGGTACAATGACGGTGTAAAGACAAGAAAGCCGCCGGATCGCTCCGGCGGCTTTCTTGTCTAATGGCTGAACCCTCACGCGTTGGCAACAGCCAGACGCTTTTCATCGCGACCGCTCTTCATGCGCTCGGATAGAAGGAATGCCAGTTCCAACGCCTGGTCGGCATTCAGACGCGGGTCGCAATGCGTGTGATAGCGGTCGGACAGTGAGTCTGCCGTTACGGCACGCGCACCGCCGGTGCATTCGGTAACGTCCTTACCGGTCATCTCGATATGGATGCCGCCTGGATGCGTGCCCTCTGCACGGTGGATCTGGAAGAAGCTTTCCACTTCCGACAGAATGCGCTCGAATGGACGCGTCTTGTAGTGGTTGAGCGTGATTGTGTTGCCATGCATCGGATCGCAGGACCAGATGACCTTACGGCCTTCCTTCTCGACAGCCCGGATTAGCTTTGGCAGGTGGTCGGCAACCTTGTCGTGACCGAAACGGCAAATCAACGTCAGGCGACCTGCTTCGTTGGCGGGGTTCAGCGCGTCGATCAGCTGGATCAAATTGTCCGGCTGGAGCGACGGGCCGCACTTCAAACCGATCGGGTTCTTGATGCCGCGGAAATATTCCACATGCGCGTGGTCAAGCTGGCGTGTGCGGTCGCCGATCCACAGCATGTGGCCGGAGGTTGCATACCAATCGCCGGAGGTGGAATCGACGCGAGTCAGGGCCTCTTCATAACCCAGAAGCAACGCTTCGTGGCTGGTGAAGAAATCCGTTTCGCGAAGGCTTGGGTTGTTCTCGGCGCTAATGCCGATCGCCTTCATGAAGTCCATGGTTTCGGAGATACGACCGGCAAGCTTGCGATAACGATCCGCCTGCGGGGAATCCTTGACGAAGCCGAGCATCCACTGATGCACGTTTTCCAGGTTGGCGTAACCACCCATGGCGAAGGCGCGAAGCAGGTTCAGCGTTGCAGCCGACTGACGATAAGCATCCAGCTGGCGCTCCGGGTTGGGAATGCGCGAGGCTTCGTTGAACTCGATACCGTTGATGATGTCACCACGGTAGGACGGCAGCTCGACGCCATTCTGCGCCTCGATATTGGACGAACGCGGCTTGGCGAACTGACCGGCGATACGGCCAACCTTGACCACGGGCAGTTGCGCGCCATAGGTCAGAACCACGGCCATCTGGAGGAAGGCGCGGAAGAAGTCGCGAATATTGTCGGCGCCATGCTCCAGGAAGCTTTCGGCGCAGTCGCCTCCCTGCAGAAGAAAGGCCTCGCCTTCGGCGACGCTGGCGAGTTGCTTCTTCAGACGGCGCGCCTCACCGGCAAAAACCAGCGGAGGATAGCTCGCAAGCTGGGCTTCCGTCGCTGCAAGCGCAGCAGCGTCAGGATATTGCGGAACCTGCTGGATGGGCTTTTGTCTCCAGCTACCGGGCGTCCAATTCTGTGCCATTCTACTCACCTGTCTCCCCGCCCGAAAAATTGCGCGGGCGTGCGCACCTTTAAAAATTGAGCGGCTTATAAACCTTTGCAGGGAGCTTGCCTAGTCAATTACCGACGCTTTTGGACCTGCGCAAACCCTCTGCGATTCTAGATAATCCTTGAATTGAAGCCTGTGTGCTTCACGTCGTTGTTTTCGCAGCCCATCGCGATTGTGCAACCGCTGCGCTACGCGCCAAAGAAACAAGCCGAAATGGTCGAGACCGGTCGATGGCCATGTCTCCCATCGGTGACCATCGACACTCTTCCTCTCCTTGACTTGATTACGCGTCATCCTCTCCATTGCAAACATCGTTTCCGGCAACATGATCTTTCTCCTGTGTTCCCGACAGGAGGTAAGGCAGAGGCTGCGACGGGCGTAGATGCAGGAATGAAAGGCGCGTTTCACCGGCAAACGATGCAAAGCCAGATGGATCCGGATATAAATGCCCCTATCAGCCGGAGAGCCTTCCATGACAGATGTAAACTGGGACGATCTGAAACTCTTCCATATCGTTGCGTCCGAGGGTGGTCTTGCAGGCGCGGCAAGCCTGACCGGCATCAGCGCGCCGACGATCGGCCGAAAGATGCTCTTTCTCGAACGGACGATGGGACGCACGCTCTTTATCCGCAGCCAGCAGGGCTACAAGCTGGCGCCCGACGGGGTGATCCTGTTTGAACGCGTTCAACATATGAGGCGGACGGCAGCAGATATCAGCCAGTGGCACGGCGACGCCTTCTCACTGCCCATCGTTTCGATTTCCTCCAACATCTGGCTGATGGGTTTCATTGCCGAAAACACGAGCGCCATTCGCGGACCGGACGATGCCTTTCGACTTTGCTGCAAGCACTTCGGCCCCGAAGACGATCTGACCTACCGACGCGGAATGATCGGGGTCTTTGACGCATCCCCACAGCATGGCAATTTCGCAGTGCGCAAATCCGTTACGGTCAATTACTGCGCCTACCGGTCTGAGGGACTGACAACGGCCGCATCCGCCCCCTGGATTTCAATCGGCACGGAAGTCGCGGCGTCGGATGCGGAGAAGTGGGTCTTTCGCAATCGGGAGCAGATGATCCACACATGGACAAATGCGCCAGCGCTCTTGCCGCGCCTGATCCAGAGCGGGGCCGGCAAGGGCGTGTTGCCCGCCTATATCGGCGACACTTTGCCAGGCGTGGTGCGAGACGGTGAGATCATTGAGGATCTCGCTCACAACCTGTGGATCACCGTCAACGACGATGATCGACACACAGCGGAAATGCGGGTTGCCATCGATCGGCTCGCTGCGCTGTTGAAGCGCAACGAGCGACTATTCGAAGGCATACAAGCCGAGCCTGTCGAACAGCAGAGCCCGGTTATACTCTTTCCCCGTTCTTGATGCGGTAGCTTGGCGAATACATCGTCACCAGTTCCTCCGCAGCCGTCGGGTGCACGGCCATGGTGGCGTCGAAGTCGTCCTTGGTGCAACCGGCCTTCAGTGTAATGCCGAGAAGCTGCGCCATCTCACCGGCCTCATGCCCCAGAATATGTGCGCCGACGACCTTTCGATCGGCAGCGTTCACAAGAAGCTTCATGATCGTCTTTTCCTGACGACCGGAAAGCGTTGCCTTCATCGGGCGGAATTGCGCGCGGTACACCTCTACCTCTTCGAACTTCGAAGCCGCCTGCTCTTCCGAAAGCCCGACCGTGCCGATTTCGGGCTGGGAGAAGACGGCAGTCGCAATCAGATGATGATCGGGCTTTGTCGGGTTGTTCTTGAATTCCGTCTCGATGAAGCACATCGCCTCATGAATGGCGACGGGCGTCAGCTGTACCCGATCGGTGACGTCGCCAAGCGCATAGATATGCGGGACAGTGGTGCGCGAATAGTCATCGACAATGATCGCGCCCTTCTCATTGATCTCGACTCCTGCCTTTTCAAGCCCGAGCCCCTTGGTGTTGGGATCGCGACCAAGCGCCAGCATGACGAGACCAACATGGACCGACGCGCCCTGCTTGGTGCGGGCCACGAAGCCGCCCGCCCCGTCCTTGCTCACGTCCTGGATCACGTCTTCGAGGATGATGCGGATGCCCTTGGCTTCCATCGCTTCATGCAGGCCCTTGCGCATGTCGCCGTCGAAGCCGTTCAGAATTTCCTTGCCGCGATAGATCAGCGTCGTCTCGACGCCAAGGCCATGGAAGATATTGGCGAATTCAACGGCGATGTAACCGCCGCCGGCAATCAGGATGGATTTCGGCAGCTCTTCCAGATGAAACGCTTCGTTGGAGGAAATTGTCAGTTCATGGCCTGGCAAGGATGTGTGAGCATTTGGCGTGCCGCCGACGGCAATGACGATGCGCTCTGCCGTCACCGTCTGTCCGGTGCTGAGAAGCTTTATAGTGTGTGCATCGACAAGCTCTGCACGGCTATCGAAGATCTCGGCCTTGGCGTTTTCCAGACCCTTGCGGTAAAGACCCTCAAGGCGCTCGATTTCCTTGTCCTTGGCAGCAATCAGCTTTTTCCAGTCGAAGGTGCTCTCTCCGACAGTCCAGCCAAAACCCGCGGCATCCTCGAAATGCTCCGGATATTGGGAGGCGTACACAAAAAGCTTCTTCGGAACGCAGCCTCTGATGACACAGGTGCCGCCGTACCGATATTCTTCAGCGATGCCGACCCGTTTCCCGAGCGATGCAGCGACCCGGGCACTACGCACGCCACCCGATCCGCCGCCGATAACAAAAAGATCATAGTCGTAGGATGTCATCATAAACCTCTGTCGTCAGCCGGAGCGCGCAACGACGGGAGGAAGAACATACCAGCCGCAGTCGAGCAAAATCAGTGCGTTAAGCGAAATTACGCATCCAGAGATACGCAGTGCCAAGGCATCATATGGATGATCATATAGGTGTTAGACGCGGAAAAAGAAAAGCCCGGAATCTCTTCCGGGCTTTGAAAAATACTGAATGATCACCGACCGATCATGGCTTCGGCGCAGGAGCAGCAGCGGGAGCCGGAGCTGTGGCGCCTGGAGCGCCGCCGACATTGGCTTCGTTAGCAGGAAGCGGCTGAAGGTCTGCACCGGCGACCTTTTGAAGTTCGGACATGCTGGCCGAGTTCAGGTCACGGTTGATGCCAGCCGCCCAGATGTCGGCAGCCTTCATCAGTTCACGCGTGGCGATCGGACCGTCCTTCAGAAGCTTCTTACCGGCTTCGCTACCATAGAAGGCAGAGATGGCCTTCAACTCGTCGATCGAGAAGGCGCGTGCGTAGGTGAGTGCTGCTTCTTTTTCCAGGTCGGCACGACGAGGAGCCAGTTCAAGCGCCTTCGCGTCAACGGTTGCGGTGATCTGATCCTGGACATTCGGGGACGCCTGGATCAGCTCAGACTTCAGGCGCTCGGCAAGACCCGGCAGAATGTTATCAAAGCGATCCGTCACGCCGAGTGCGGTGATAGCCTGCTTTGCAGCGGCGATATGCTCTGCAGAAATTTCCTGCGCGCGCACGGCAGTGCCGAACACAAGCCCAGAAATAAGGATCGAAGCAGCGGCAGCTTTGCCCAGTCCCGCTAGTTTACCCATCAACTCTCTCGCTCCTGTTATACTGTCGCATGCATCACGCGGGCGCCGTCCGGTCCTGCGATGATGGCAAGCGATGCCAAATTAATGAAAAGTCCGTGCTCGACGACGCCTGGAATCGCATGCAGCTGACGTGCCAGCGCTTCTGCATCAGGAATACGGCCAAATGATGCGTCGAAAATAAGATGACCGCCATCGGTCTTGAACGGTCCGTCTTCGGAAGAACGTAGTTTCAGCTCACCGGAAAGCCCCACTCTGGCCGCCAGTTTTTCGATAGCGATGCGGGTTGCAGCCATACCGAAAGCATTCACCTCGATGGGCAGCGGAAATGCGCCGAGCGTTTCCACGACCTTCGTCTGATCCGCAATCACGATCATGCGTGCCGACGCCGCCGCGACAATCTTTTCTCGCAACAGAGCTCCGCCGCCGCCCTTGACCAACCGAAGCGCATGATCGACTTCGTCGGCGCCATCGATCGTGAGATCGAGCTCTGGCAGTTCATCCAGGGACTTCAGTGGAACGCCAAGTTCGACGCACAGGCGCGCGGTGCGCTCCGAGGTGGGAACACCTTGAACCTTAAGACCGTTCGCCACCTTCTCGGCAAGCAGGCGAACGAATTCTTCCGCGGTAGAGCCCGTACCAATGCCCAGACGCATTCCGTCCTCGACATAGGTCAATGCTGCCTCTGCGGCCTTGATCTTCATTTGGCGGGCATCCATGCGCCTGCAACTCCGCTTTATATCATGGGCCATGCGCCTGTTGATCGCGCTTGTGCCCGTATGGTTTTGTGCAGCGGCGGGCCCGTTAGCAAGGTGCCGGACCGCTGCGACTGCGTGTGTTTACACGGCTCGAAACTCAAACGAAAGCCCCTTCTGCTGCTTCAAAATGAACCATTCAGTGGTTTCGTTCGAAATGAGATGGTGTGAGCGGGCAGGCAATCGAGGGCGAAACCTAAAGCTTTTGCGCACAAGTCCTCAATCCTGTCGAATTGGATTTCGATTTCCGCCCCGATGCGCTAGGTTCGCGCGATATTTGCCCCACAGACGAGGTTTCCTCTTTGACTTCACCCCTTGTTATATTCGATCTCGACGGCACGCTCGTCGATACGGCTCCGGACCTGATCGACAGCCTGAACCACACCATTGCTGCTGCGGGCCTTGCACCCGTCACCTTCAACGATCTGACCCATCTGGTTGGCCAGGGTGTTCGTGTGATGGTCCAACGCGCCTTCGCGCTCAGGAACAAAGAGTTGCCGGAGGAGGACGTCGAGCCGCTGCACGAGCGCTTCATCGCCCATTACAGAGAGGAGATGCCGGGACAAAGCAAGCCTTATCCCGGCGTTCCAGACGCACTGGCTCGCCTCGCCGCGGAAGGTTTCAGCCTCGCCGTCTGCACCAACAAGACATCCGTTCTAGCCATCCCGCTGCTGGAAAAACTGGGACTGAAGGATCGCTTTTCCACCATTACCTGCGGCGATACGTTTGAATGGCGCAAACCGGATGCCCGCCATATTCTTGGTACGATCGAGAAGGCTGGCTGCGATCCGGCTCGCAGCGTAATGGTGGGTGACAGTGTCAACGACATTCTGGCGGCCAAGAACGCCAAGATTCCCGCTATCGGCGTGACCTTCGGCTACACCGACGTTCCCATGGCAGAGCTTGGGCCGGATGTGACGATAGACAGCTTCGATGCGCTGGATGCAGGGCTTGTGGAGAGGCTTCTGAAATCGCGGGCAAATGCGGCGTGACGTAATCGCCTGGAGCATGTCGCGCAAAGTGCAACAGTTTTGCATCCAAGACAGGCGATGAAACAGTCTCTAAGCGAATCTGAAAGATCGAGGCACACGTAAAATGCCACCATCCCCGGCCTTCTGCCGGGGATTTTTTGTATCACACGCAAAAAAGCCGGCCACAGGGACCGGCTTTTTTTTGCAAAACTTGAACGCGAATTAACGCGAGTAGAATTCGACGACCAGATGCGGTTCCATGATGACGGCGTAAGGCACGTCAGCAAGAGCCGGTACGCGAGCGAAGGTCGCGGTCATCTTGTTATGATCGACTTCGATGTAGTCCGGAACGTCGCGTTCTGCGAGCTGAACAGCTTCGAGAACGATTGCGAGCTGCTTGGACTTCTGGCGAACTTCGATAACGTCGCCGACCTTGCAACGGTACGAACCGATGTTGACGCGAACGCCGTTAACCGTGACGTGGCCATGGTTTACGAACTGGCGAGCCGCGAAAACGGTCGGTACGAACTTGGCGCGGTAGACGATGGCGTCCAGACGCGACTCGAGCAGGCCGATCAGGTTCTCGGAGGTGTCGCCCTTGCGGCGGTTAGCTTCGTCGTAGGTCGCACGGAACTGCTTTTCGCGCAGTTCGCCGTAGTAACCCTTCAGCTTCTGCTTGGCGCGCAGCTGCGTACCGAAGTCAGACATCTTGCCCTTACGGCGCTGGCCGTGCTGGCCTGGGCCGTATTCGCGACGGTTGACCGGGGACTTCGGACGGCCCCAGATGTTTTCGCCCATACGGCGGTCAATTTTGTACTTGGACGATTCGCGCTTGCTCATCGCATTTCCTTTTCAACAGTTTGCACCGGTCTGTTGCCAAACCGGGTGAAGGAAACACGCCCTCCTCTGAGACCCGATTAGGAACCTCTGACAGGCTTCTCACATGCGAGATGGAGAAACCACGGGACATGTCGGTGATATTGACCGCCGAACGTCAGTGACTTACTGCAAGGCAGTCAACGAAACACACCGGACATTTCTGCCCGGCGTTGATGGGGCTTCTAGGGTCGCTTCATAAAAATGTCAACGACAAAAAATGAAGACGCCCCTTGAAACCGTAGCCGATCCTCCCATTTCATTCGGGTGATCAGGACTCGGGCCCCTCTGGCGTATTACCGGACAATACGCGATGTCGAGTCTCCAAGGTTGGGGCGCGTCTTTTTTTCCATCACGTTTCCCGACCATTGAGCCAACCTCGTCCGGACAAAGGTTGACTGATGGACTTTCTGTTTACGGATTTTCTCGGTACCCCCACATGGATGTGGGGCATTTTCATCACCCTCGTTCTAGGCCTTTTGGCGCTGGATCTTGGTGTTCTGCATAAGAACTCCAAGGAAATCGGCATCAAGGAAAGCCTTTTGATGTCGGGCTTCTACATTGCAATCGGCCTGGCCTTCGGTGGATGGATCTGGTTCCAGTCCGGCCAGCAGCCGGCCATGGAATATGTGACGGGCTTCGTTGTGGAAAAAAGCCTGGCGATGGACAACATCTTCATCATCGCCATGATTTTCTCCTACTTCTCAATCCCGCGCCAATACCAGCACCGCGTCCTGCTCTGGGGCATTCTCGGCGTCATCGTCCTTCGCGGCATCATGATTGCCGCTGGCGCTGCAATTGTCGAAAACTTCCACTGGGTTCTCTATCTCTTCGCGGCCTTCCTGGTGTTTACCGGCATCAAGATGCTGTTTTCCAGCGGCCACGACGAACAGGATATCGGCAAAAATCCGATCCTGAACTTCTTGCGCGCACGACTGCCGGTTACCGACAGGCTTCACGAGGAGCGTTTCTTCGTCAAGCAGCCTGACGCAAAGACCGGCAAGCTCAAGACGTTCGTGACGCCGCTGTTCCTCGCGCTTGTGATGGTAGAAATTGCCGACCTGATCTTCGCGGTCGACTCGATCCCGGCGATCTTCGCGATCACCACCGACCCTTTCATTGTCTACACGTCGAACATCTTCGCGATCCTTGGACTGCGCGCACTCTACTTTGCGCTCGCTGCCCTGATCCACCGCTTCGCTTATCTGAAGTACGCTTTGGCTGCGGTGCTGGTCTTCGTCGGTTCCAAGATCTTCGTGGCAGACATGCTGGGTATTGCAAAGATCCCGCCTGCCGTATCTCTGGGCGTGACCGTGGCTATCCTTCTTACGGGTATTGTCGGTTCTCTGCTTGCGACGAAGGACGACAAGAAGGTTATCGAAGAACGGTAAGGGCTTCGCTTTTGACGGCAGAGCGCCGTGCGTCCTCCCGGACGTACGGCGCTTGTTTCAATCCAGACATGTCTCTGCGAAAATCTGATTCCTCGGTGCGCAAACCAGTTCGCGGCGTCACTCCGCTGCCAGACTCATATCTCCATCCGGTGCATCCGCATCGCCCGGCGCCGTCTTGGCGTCTAGGTCCGGAAAGGCGACTATGCGCTTGCCGGTGAAGTCGGCATGAACCACCACCAGTTCCTTCTCCTCGAAGTAACCGAGCAGCCGTCTTGCGCGGCGTGCCGAATGTGTGCCGTAGGCGCGTGCGATTCTTGCATCCGAGGGACACGGCTCTTGCGCAAGCGCGGCCTTGACCAGAAGCAGAAAGACGCCTTGCAGGTCGTCCGACACGCTTCTCGAAAGCTCCAACGCCTTTTGCCAATTCTCACTTGCAGCCAGCTCCACATCCACGCCCGAGCGGGTGATGGCGATCTGGCGGCGAAACTCCGAAAGCGCCATTGGCGTGCCAGGTATGCGGCGCATCCGAGCGCGAACGAGGAAGTCCTGATAGAGGACTGCATCGGTGCGATAGGCCGATTGCGGATCGTCGAGAATTTCTGTCAAAACGGCGGTGATCTTTTCCTCGCGCTCCTCCGGTGTCAGTTCCGGCTGGCTCGAACGCGAAGGTTGCTCGGAAGCAGGCGCGATGGCGGCAGGCGTCGAGCGTGAGAGCTCCGCGAGAATATCGGTTGTAGGGCGAGGAGCCGGCGGTGTGCGACGGACGACAGGACGATTGAACTCTTCCGGGTCCGGCGTGAAGATCAAGTCTTCCACATCCTGGGGCGCATCCGGCAGCGGCATGAGCTTTGGCGATGACGAACGTGCCGATGTTTCCACCGGACCGATGACGATCGGCAGCGGGCGTCTCGACAGGGCCGGGCCGAGGGCCACGAAATTGCCGCGCTGAAGATCGCGAAACATTTCCGCTTGGCGACGGTCCATGCCGAGGAGATCTGCGGCGCGCGCCATATCGATATCGAGGAAGGTACGGCCCATCAGGAAGTTGGAGGCTTCAGCCGCGACATTCTTGGCGAGCTTGGCCAATCTCTGTGTGGCGATCACGCCCGCGAGGCCGCGTTTGCGCCCGCGGCACATCAGGTTTGTCATCGCGCCCAATGAGGCTTTGCGCGCGTCTTCCGTCACCTCGCCGCCGACGGAGGGCGCAAACATCTGTGCTTCGTCGACCACCACCAGCACCGGATACCAATATTCACGATCGGCGTCGAACATGCCATTGAGGAAAGCGGCGGCAGCACGCATCTGTTGTTCGATGTCCAGTCCCTCAAGCGTCAGGACACATGACACGCGATGCTGACGAATGCGATTAGCAATGCCTGCAAGCTCCGCTTCAGTACGCTCACCATCCACCACGACATGACCAAACTTGTCGGACAAAGTGACGAAATCGCCCTCGGGATCGATGATCACCTGCTGCACCCAGGGTGCGGATTGCTCCAGCAGGCGACGCAGAAGATGCGACTTTCCGGAACCGGAATTGCCCTGCACCAGTAAACGCGTGGCAAGCAATTCCTCGATATCGAGCTTGGCACTCTGCCCGCCCGAAAGCGTTCCCATGTCGATACCGACCTGCACTTGTACACTTCCCTGCACTGCTATGAACGAAGGTGCCGATTCATTGAACGGCGAACACTCTCTTTACCAAAGTTTTACTCAAAAGCCCGGACGCATCGCAACAATGCACAGGGAATTGAGAAACTCATTGCTGTTCATCACGCGGTACCAGAGCGCGTGCGACCGAAGGAGAGGCGGCGGCCAAAAACGTTCAGCGCCAAACCTGCGACAACGAGAGCGCTACCAACGATTTCCAGAACCGTGATGTGTTCGGAGAAGGCGAAGTATGCACCCATAAATCCGACGATCGGCACCAGCAGTGAAAACGGAGCCACGGTTCCCGCCGGATAGCGCAGCAACAAAAAGCTCCAGATCCCTGCGCCAATGATCGTTGCACCATAGGCCATGTAGGCAACGACGCCTACCGTCATCATGTTGGCGTTGGCCAGACCGTCGCGGATCGCTTGCGGGCCTTCGAGCATCAACGAAAGCGCAATCAATGGCAGCACGGGCGCAAGGCTCGTCCATGCCACGAAGGAGATGGCGTTCACCCGACCAACCTTGCGATTGACGATATTGCCGATCGCCCAGCTGAAGGCCGCGCCGACACACATTAGCAGGGGAACGAGGGCCGTTAGCTCCAGACGTTCCAGAGCGATCACCGCAAGGCCTGAAAAAGCGACAGCTGCGCCAGCAATATGGGACTTCAGCGGGATTTCACCCAGCAACGTGACGGCGAGCGCCATGGTGAAGAACGCCTGCGACTGCATAACGAGTGAAGCAAGCCCGGCAGGCAGCCCCCACTTGATGGCCGTATAAAGCAGTCCGAACTGCGCGCAACCCATGACCATGCCGTAAACGACCATGTGCTTCCACGGCACTTTCGGGCGCGGCAGGAAGAAGATCAACGGGACGGCAGCGAAAAGGTAACGCAGAGCGGTCAGGAAAAGGGGCGGCATATCCATGACGCCGATTTTTATGACCACGAAGTTGAAGCCCCAGAGGAAGACCGTGACCAGAGCAAGAAGGATGTGCGGCGCTGACATTGTTCAATCCAAACTCGCGCCGCGCAGACTGGCGACGCTTTTATGCAGCAGCTTTCTTCCAGCCTGCCGCGAGCAGTCCGGCACCGATCAAAAGTCCGCCGCCGGTGCGATTGACGACACGCTGGACGGAGGGCTTGCGAATGGTGTTGCGCGCTGCACTCGCCAGCAACCCATAAAGAGCCGCGTTGCAAGTCGCAAGCACAAGAAAAGTAACTTCGAAAATAAGCACCTGCGGCCAGAACGGCAGGTTTGGCACGAGGAACTGCGGCAGGAAGGCGACAAAGAAGATGATGCTCTTCGGGTTCAGCGCCGTCACGATATAGGTATGGAGAAATATTTTTATCGGACGCTCGCGCCCTGTCACATTTCCCTCCCCGTCAGCCGAAGCTCCAACGGGCGCGCGCCAGAGTTTGATACCGAGATAGATCAGATAGGCAGCACCCACCCACTTCAAGATCGTGAAGAGCGCGGCAGACGTTGCCAGCAGCGCACCGAGGCCCAGCATTGAGGCCGTCATGGCGGTGAAGTCGCCAAGGGCTACGCCAGCAACCGTGGCGCTGCTTGCCTTTCGGCCGTGTCCGAGCGCATAGGAAATGACTAGGAGGATCGTGGGCCCTGGAATGGCGAGCATGACGGCGGATGCGGCCACGAAGGCCAGCCAGTTTTCAATCGGCATCGGTAAATCCCCTCTCGAAACAAAGAGAAAGTAAGCCATCGGCCAGCAGGACAGGCAAGTACCTTTTTTCAACTATTGAGAAGCAGCTTACGCGGCAGAGTTGCTACCTATTTTTCGCCCCACCGGTTCTTGAATACCAATTGGTCTAACGGCAGGCGTTGGCGCCATCCCTTCACCGCAAGCTCTGGCTCCGCGTAGAGTTCAGAAACATATCCCAGGCAAAGCCACGCCACGATTTGAATGTGATGCGGGATATCCAGTATCTCTCGGATATCATCGTCATGAAAGATGCTGACCCAGCCAACGCCGACGCCCTCGGCACGTGCTGCCAGCCAGAGGTTCTGGACTGCGCAGACCGTGGAATAAACATCCATATGAGGATTGTGGGTGCGCCCCAGCACCACATCGCCACCTCTTGTTGGATCGCAGGTGACGCAGATGGAGAGCGGCGCCTTCCTGATTCCTTCCAGCTTCAGACTGCGATAAAGCGACTGTTTTTCATCTACAAACATCTGTGCCGCTTCCTCATTGGCACGGCTGAAGGCCTGCCACACGGCCTGTCTGATCTCACCATTCGTGACGAGGGTAAAATTCCACGGCTGCATGAAGCCGACCGAAGGCGCGGCGTGGGCTGCAGCAAGCAGCTTTCCGATCAGTTCATCCGGTAGCGGATCGGATAAAAACTCATTGCGGACATCGCGGCGAGTCTCGATAGCGCGGTAGACCGCAGCCTTGTCGTCTTCGGCAAATTCAAAAGCTGGCCTCAGGCCGCGCCGGGTGTCATCAGGTCGCATCGTCAATCCCCAACAATGCAGGAAGGACCGCGTGAGCACGCAGATTGCACTGCGTCACAGACCTCCTTCCTCACAACCTGCCGCTGTCCGCGCGGACTGGTCAATCGTGTCAGGCCGGTCTTCTGACTTGGCTTCTTCTGACCGTTGCCGCCTTCCCGAGATTGCTCAGTGACATATGGCGACGGTCATCCGCCTCACAGCGTTGGGCACGTTGCGGTCTTGCACCGCATTCCCGATTCTCCCGCTCAAGCAGGCACCTGACGAAAACCGTATGTCCAATTGTTGGCGCCAAGGCAAGCGCCGCAGATTTATTCGGCTGGGAAATATCGCACATAGGCAAACTCATCACCAGCTGGTGACCAGTTGGGAGAGTTCATCGTCCCCTGCCCGCCAAAAAGATCAAAGAGCGTTTCGACATTGCCACCATCGGGATCCATCAGTCGCACGCGAACATCGAGATCACGCGGATGGTCGAAGACGTCGCCGTCATAGGAAATGAAGACGACCTTGTCTCCCTTTGGAGACGGATGGGGGAACCAGTCGCCATATGGGCTGTTCGTGATCCGCTCGACGGCTGATCCATCTGCTCTTACGCGCCAGATCTGCATTTGTCCCGTGCGGCTGGAGTTGAAGTATATCCAATGACCGTCCGGCGAATAATCCGGCCCGTCGTTTCGCCCCTCTCCATGGGTCAGGCGCGTCTCGTTGCGGGTTTCTATGTCCATGGAATAAATATCGAAAATCTGATCTCTGATCCCGCAGTAAGCAAAGCTTTTGCCATCCGGCGCCCAGCCATGCCAGTAGGAGGGCAGGTTCGGCGTCATCAATGTCGGCGCGCCACCTGATGACGGAAGAAGATAGATCGCGCTCTTCCCGAACTCGACCTTGTCCGAAATCGCGTAAAGCGACCCATCCGGCGAAATGCCATGATCGTTGTTGCACTGTACGGCAAAGCCGGTGTCGACCTTCTCTACCGCGACATCTCCACCCAGAGACAAGCGATAAAGCAGGCCCTCACTGTTCAACAGGAGATAGCGACCGTCTGGGGACCAGTTGGGTGCTTCGAACAGTTTGTCCGTCTGCCAGACCACCCGATTTGCCCGAGTATGAATATTGAATATCTCGACTGAACTGCGCATCGTTACTCCCCTCACCACGTCCAGACTGGCAGGCCAGCCTACCGGTCGCGGAAGCGATTGGTGATAGGATAGCGCCGGTCACGTCCGAAATTCTTCTTGGTGATTTTCACACCCGGTGCGGACTGGCGACGCTTGTACTCCGCAAGATAGAGCAGATGCTCGATCCGGTGGACAGTCGTCACATCGTGACCGCGTGCGACGATCTCGTCGACGGACATTTCCTGTTCAACCAGGCACTCAAGAATATCGTCAAGAACCGGATATGGCGGCAGCGAGTCCTGGTCTGTCTGGTTGGGCCGCAACTCAGCCGACGGAGCCTTTGAGATGATGTTGGCCGGTATCACTTCACCGGAAGGCCCGAGGGCGCCCGGCGGGACATGGGCATTGCGCCAACTGGAGATGGCGTAGACCTGCATCTTATAGAGGTCCTTGATAGGATTGAACCCGCCATTCATATCACCATAGAGCGTGGCATAGCCGACCGACATTTCCGACTTGTTGCCCGTCGTGACCACCATCGAGCCGAATTTGTTTGACACGCCCATTAGGATCGTCCCGCGTGCGCGGCTTTGCAGGTTTTCCTCTGTTATGCCTTCTTCCGTGCCTTCGAACAGTTCCGAAAGGGCTGACATAAAGCCGTCTACGGGCTCGGCGATCGGCACGATGTCATAGCGACAACCAAGCGCCCTGGCGCAATCGGCAGCGTCTTTCAGCGATTCTTCCGAGGTATAGCGGTAAGGCAGCATGATGCAGCGCACCCTCTCCTCACCCAACGCATCGACTGCAATTGCCGCACAGATGGCAGAATCGATACCGCCAGAGAGGCCGAGTACGACGCTCTTGAAGCCGTTCTTGTTGACGTAGTCGCGGAAGCCCAGCATGCAGGCGCGATAATCTGCCTCCTCGCCTTCGGGAATATGCGACACCGGTCCTTGGCTGCAATGCCAGCCATTCTCGGTACGCTTCCAGTCGGTAACGGCAAGCGTCGCTTCGAACTGGCTCATCTGAAATGCCAGCGTCTTATCAGCGTTGAAGCCGAAGCTTGCCCCGTCAAAAACCAGTTCATCCTGACCGCCAAGCTGATTGGCGAACACGAGAGGCAGCCCGCTTTCGATAACCTGCCGCAGCGCTACCTGATGACGCACATCGACCTTGCCGCGATAATAGGGCGAGCCATTCGGAACCAACAATATTTCAGCGCCGGCCTCGGCTAGTGTCTCGCAGATACCGAGATCGTTCCAGATTTCTTCGCAAATCGGGATGCCGATGCGGACGCCCCGGAAATTGTAAGGGCCGGAGATGGAGCCTTCGCTGAAGACACGCTTCTCGTCAAACTCGCCGTAGTTTGGCAGGTCGACCTTGTCACGCAGAGCGACAATCTCTCCACCATCCAGCAAAGCGACCGAGTTATGCCTGCCCTTTTCGCCCTGACGGGGGAAGCCGATGATGACGCCCGGGCCGCCATCCGCCGTGTCTGCGGCCAGATCCTCTACCGCCTTGAGGCAGGCTTTTAAGAATGCCGGCTTCAGGACCAGATCTTCCGGCGGATAGCCGGAGATGAAAAGCTCCGTCAGCAGAACTAGATCGGCGCCCTGGGCTGCGGCATCCGCTCTCGCCTCTCGCGCTTTTGCTAGGTTGCCAGCGACATCGCCGACGGTCGGATTGAACTGTCCGATGGCGATCCGGAACGTGTGGGGAATGGTCTGTTCTGTGCTCATGCCTTCCTCATTATCGCGCCGGCTCTCACTGTGCAACGCGCAGGATAAAACTGTTATAAAACAACGGCCCTTCAAGAAGGTTTCGGGATGGGAATGCCGGACATACACAGCTCACGCAATGGTTACGCGCCAGACCTGTGAATTGCGCATAGTTCATGTCGCGTTCATTGCCTGTATGTGACAGTTAGATGACACTTATATGACAGGTGATTCATGCCTGTCCCCATGACTGCCGGAGTATAATCGTGACGAAATCGGTGCCCAAAACAACGGTTGCCGAAAGGATGAAACACGTCCTTTCAAACCCATGGACACGGTTCCCTGCCCGTGAAGCCGGTAACATCCAGTCCGTGGTCAATCTCGTTCTTGCAGCCGTTCTCCTTGTGGTATGCATGGAGTGGATTGCGCGAGGCACATTGCACGACGTCGCTACCTTTCTGCTTTCGTCTTCGCGACCCGGACTGACAACGGTCTGCGCAGTGGTCATCGGTCTCATGGCGCTGGACGCTGTCTTCGGGCGTCACTACCGATCGCTGATCGTTGCAGTTCCGCTGCTCGTCCTGCCCGCTTTTTTCTCCAGTCAGAAACAACTCTATCTCTCCGATCCGCTTTACCCCTCGGACTTGCTTTTCGGACGCCAGATTATCCAGCTATTGCCAGCCATGCTGAAGGCGCAGCCTCTGACAGCCTTGTCTCTTGCGGTTGGAGTTGCCGCTGCCGTATTCGCGGCTTTCCTTCTGTGGCGCCTTTCTTCCAAACATGCGCCTGTCATTCCTCTCAAAGCCAGAATGTGGAGGCTGGCGCTTGCCGTTCCGGTGTTTGTCAGCTTCGGATCAATGATGGAATATTCAAGCTATTCCTGGATCAGGGACAGATTGAACATCATTCCGATGATGTGGGATCAGAAGGAAAATTACCGGCACAACGGCTTCATCATGGCGTTTGCCTTCAATATTCCCATGGCGAAAGTGACTGCGCCCTATGGCTACGGCGCGGAGACCATCGCAGACATCGCCTCCGATAGCTCGGCCTTCGCCGTCAACCATAGCAAGCGGCCAGACGTGATCATGATCATGAGCGAATCGCTATGGGATCCGACGCGGCTGGAAAATGTCCGTTTTTCGCAAGATCCGATGCCGCAAATCCGCGCCATGCAATCCGGCCATGTCTTTTCCCCGGAGTTTGGCGGCATGACGGCCAATGTCGAGTTCGAAGCGCTGACAGGATTCAGCAATGCGTTTCTGCCTTATGGCAGCATCCCCTATCAGCAATATGTGCGACGTCCGATGCCATCGCTCGCCACTTTCTTCCGCTCGGAGGGCTACTCCGCCATTGCTGTCCATCCCTTCCAGGAGTGGTTCTGGAACCGGCGTGAGGTCTACAAGCACTTGGGCTTCGAAGAATTCCGCTCGGAAGAAACCCTGCCGCCCATGGAAAAGCGTGGAGCTTTTGCCTCTGACGACGCTTTGACAAACGAGATTATCCAGACAGTCGATGCGGCCGAGAAGCCACAGTTCCTCTTCGCCGTCACGCTACAGGGTCATGGCCCCTATGAGCCAAACAGATATGCTAAGAACACCATCTCGGTCAGCAGCGACCTGTCCGAGAGCGCAGGCACGGCACTGTCAACTTATGTCCAGGGTGTTTCGGAAGCCGACGAGAGTTTCGCAAAGCTGGTTGCCTGGGCAAAAGGCCGGGAACGCGAAACCGTGATTGTCCTGTTTGGCGATCATCTGCCGCCGCTCGGGCAGACATTTGTGGAAAGCGGCTACATGCCGGACATGGTAGCGACACGCCGCGCGCCGCTTGCCACCATGAAGACCGAGCACGAAACGCCTCTCGTGGTCTGGTCATCCAGAACGGGTCTGCAGAACCGCATCGGTACGGTCAGCCCGGCGCTGTTGCCTTATCACGTTCTGAAAACTGCCGGCTTTGACGATCCGTTCTATACCGGCGTACTCGGCAAGGTGCATGCGTCCCACTCGGTGATCGACCGGCACATGCTAATGGAGCGCAATGGTTCAGCGGTACCGGACTGGTCGATTGCGCCTGCAATTATACCGCCAGCTCTGAGCGCGTATCGTCAGTTGCAGTTCGATATGATGTTCGGCGAACAATTTGGCAAAGACAGGTTTTTCCCAGGTTTCAGCTGGCTTCACGAGACAGCGCCATCGAGTTGATGCGGTCCGACTCGCGATTTAATTTGAACTTGTGGGTTCCTTGCGTTTATTTCCGGACAACGCCCTGCTGGAGAACGATCATGTCTGCCATTCCAGATTACGTGCTGTCCCACTTCAAACGATCGTCTCGCCATATCGGTGACGTCGAAAAGCGGATTCTGGAGGTGGCGCATCAGAAACAACTTATCTCCACGGACACGAATGCGGAGTTCTCCAAGGAGTCCAGTTTTGGAGCGCGGCTGGCAGACAGCATCGCGCGCATCGGTGGCTCATGGGCCTTCATCATCAGCTTCCTGGTGTTCCTTTTTCTTTGGGCGGTCGTCAACACGGTGGTTTTAACGACAAAGGCTTTTGACCCATACCCCTTTGTCTTCCTCAATCTTATTCTTTCCATGCTGGCGGCTATTCAGGCGCCGATCATCATGATGTCGCAGAACAGACAAGCCGAGCGTGATCGTTTCGAAGCCGCCAAAGATTACGAGGTCAACCTGAAGGCCGAACTCGAGGTTCTCTCCCTCCATGAAAAGATCGATCTCAAGGTTTTGGCCGAACTCGCGGCCTTGCGGGAAGACATCGCAAAACTGCATCAACGGCTGGCACCGGCTGAAGACAGCACCCGATCCTGATCGACCGACATTCGGGTTTACCGCTTTTGCGGCGCCGGTTACGAATCCGTCAGATTTCTAAGCTACAGATTGACGCAGGCATTTGTTGCATTGCACTCCGTCATTCTTCGGCATTCGGATGTGCAAGCGCGGGAACAATGTCCGCACGTCGGGAGCATCAGGCTTTCGATCGTAAATATCATCTGTCAGATTCACATTCGGGCATTGAACCCGGTTCACGTCCAGAGGCTTTTTCATGAACCAGTACGATCTCATTGTTGTCGGTAGCGGCCCTGCGGGAAGACGCGCTGCCATCCAGGCAGCAAAGCTAGACAAGAAGGTTCTGGTCATCGAAAAGGGTAGCCGTGTCGGCGGTGTATCGGTTCATACCGGCACCATTCCGTCCAAAACGATGCGTGAAACGGCGCTCAATCTGTCCGGATGGCGCGAGCGCGGCTTTTACGGTCAGTCCTACCGCGTCAAACAGGAGATCAGCGCGGAGGATCTGCGTCAGCGCCTGTTGATTACACTTAATCACGAAGTGGAAGTGCTGGAGCATCAATTCGCTCGCAACCGCGTACAACACATTCGCGGCAAGGCCAGTTTCATCACGCCCGATACGCTTCAGATCGTCAAGGAAGATGGGGAAGTGCTGCATGTGTTGGGCAAGAGCATTCTGCTTGCTGTCGGCACAAGGCCTTTCCGACCAGACTACATGCCCTTCGATGGAAAGAGCGTGATCGACAGCGATGAACTGCTAGAGATCGAGAAGCTACCCCGCTCCATGGTCGTGATCGGGGCCGGCGTCATCGGCATCGAGTATGCAACGATTTTCAGCGCGCTGGATACGGCTGTGACACTGATCGATCCTAAGTCGACGATGCTCGATTTCATCGACAAGGAAATCGTCGAAGACTTCACTTACCAGCTCCGCGACCGAAATATGAAGCTTCTCCTCGGCCAGAAGGCAGAAAAGGTCAAGCATACACCCGAGGGCAAGGTTTCGATCACGCTCGACAATGGGCGCACGATCGTAACGGAAATGGTGCTTTTCGCCGCTGGCAGAATGGGCGCCACCGATACGCTGAATCTTGCCGCAGCGGGACTTGAGGCGGATAGCCGCGGGCGGCTTGCCGTCAATCCGGAAACGTTCGAAACATCCGTGAAAGGCATCTTTGCCGCAGGCGATGTGGTCGGCTTTCCAAGTCTTGCTTCCACCTCGATGGAACAGGGACGAATCGCTGCGCGCGTCGCGGTCGGCGCCATTGCAATGGAACCGCAGAAATACTTCCCCTATGGAATTTACGCCGTGCCGGAAATTTCCACCTGCGGCCTGACCGAAGAAGAGATGAAAGAGCGCGGCATTCCTTACGAATGCGGAATTGCACGCTTCCGGGAAACCTCCCGCGGTCACATCATGGGCCTGGACACCGGCCTTTTGAAATTGATCTTCTCCTTGAAGACCCGTCGGCTTCTCGGCGTGCATATCGTTGGCGAAGGCGCAACGGAGCTTGTTCACATCGGCCAGGCGGTGCTCAACCTCAAGGGCACGGTTGAATATTTCGTGGAAAACACCTTCAACTACCCGACGCTTGCAGAGGCTTACAAAATCGCCGGACTCGATGCATGGAACCGCATGGGCGACATCAAAAACTTGACCGAGACGGCAAGCTAACGCTTTTGCCGCATCGGTTTCTTGGTCGCCTGCTGTACGCATGCACAGTGATATCTAAAGCGCCATGCGTGCTATTGAACGCACGGCGCTTTACTTTTTAAATCCACGCATCGTGCTTTTCCGAAAATCGAGTTCCATTTTCGGGCTGATGCTGTATCGCCTCACCATCTGACCTTGTAGTTCGCACGAACCGCTGGCCGAAAACGATCTTCATATTGACGATCAAAGCTGCCGGTGACGGTGAAGTGATCGCTGAGCCTCTGTTCGAGCGAAACACTGGAACTGAATTCCTGAAAGCTTTCACGACTCGCACCGGTCAAAATAAAAGCGGTGCCGGTGGCGGATCGCGTCAGTCGCAGGGACTGCGACACGTCAAGCCCGCTCCACTGCTCGCTAGGGCCGTCATAGCGCAGCGTGACGTTGCGGTTGGACTCCACATCAAAATCGGCCGTCGCCACGCGCTTTTGTGTCATCGTCATGGTCAAGGCGCTGGATCCGGTCAAGGCGTTCATCAGAACGCCGATGTCTCTAGCGATCTTAACCCCCGGCAGATTGGTGGACATAAGAGTGACATCGCCCCAGAACTTTACGGGCGTATCCAGCACTGCACCGCCTTCCGACGCACTCATACCCATCTCAAGCCCCGCGCGCAGCGGAGTCTCGGTGGGCAGTCTCGCGCCTAACCTCGCTGAGTAGGAGCGGTCGGAATTCTTGGCAGGCGCCCAGATCAATCCGCGTTCCTGCGCCTTTACCTGTACTGGCGCCAAGAGAACGAGCGAGGCCGCAGCGAGCGTGCCTAATATTTTGACAAACATGTCATTTCCTCAAGCTTTAAAAAGACCTGCTGCTCTTGGGAGGGCAACAGCAGTTCTCGTTTCGGCTTGGGCGACCCGGAAAACGAGATCACCCGGACTGAATTTTGCGGCGCTAATCGCCAGCCTGATCCGCGTTTGACTTCGGCAAACATGGATCGACAGGCCCGGCATTTTAGCCGCGCCCGAAAGAGGGATGGAACTGAAGGCTTAAAGCCGAGCCGCGTATAGCGACTGGATTGCTTTTAACGCCACCAGGCGTTTAGCAAATCACCCCCAAAGGGTGCCAGATGAACAGGAGATGAACAAGAGCAGGTGCAGTAAAAATTTATTGTGCATCGCAATGTGATCGTCAGAACACAGAACCAGCCTCGACTCAGCTGTCGTAAAGGCTGCACTGGCACATGCGCGAGGCTGCGGTAGGTTAAAGACTGTTCTCTGTCATACCCAACCGCTCAGACTTTGCCGTCACCGTAAATGAAAAGGCCGCAGCTTTCGCCGCGGCCCTTTCCTATAGAATGATGAGAACGACAGATTACTCTGCGTCGCCTTCAGCTGCCTTCTTCTTGGCAGGAGCCTTCTTCTTCGGAGCAGCTTCTTCGCCTTCAGCAGCGTCAGCCTTGGCTGCAGCCTTTTTCTTAGCTGGAGCCTTCTTCTTGGTTTCTGCGCCTTCTTCGGCGTCGTCAGCAAGAAGCTCTTCCTTGGAAACCGTCTTATCGGTGACGGAAACTTCGGTCAGCAGCTTGTCGATGACCTTTTCTTCGAAGATCGGAGCGCGCAGCGAAGCGGATGCACCAGGCGTATTGCGGAAGTAATCGAGGATTTCCTTCTGCTGGCCCGGGAACTGCTGCAGCTGCTGGAAGAGAGCGCGCTGCATTTCTTCTTCGGTGACTTCAACGCCAGCCTTCTCACCGATTTCGGAGAGAACGAGGCCGAGGCGAACGCGACGTTCAGCAAGCTTGCGATATTCTTCGCGGGCTTCTTCTTCGGTGGTGTCTTCGTCGGCAAAGGTCTTGCCGGACTGTGCAAGATCGGTGTTGATCTGGCGCCAGATGTTGTCGAACTCGGCGTCGACGAGGCCAGCAGGCGTATCGAACTTGTAGAGCTCGTCCAGCTGGTCGAGGATCTGACGCTTGACCTTCTGGCGTGTCACGTTGCCATACTGGCTTTCAATCTGGCCGCGGACGATTTCCTTCAGCTTTTCAGCCGATTCGAGACCGAGCTTGGTTGCCAGTTCGTCGTTGATTTCAACGTCGGCAGCAGCAGCAACCTCCTTGACGGTGATGTCGAAGGTGGCTTCCTTGCCAGCCAGCTCAGCGGCAGGGTATTCGGTCGGGAACGTAACCGTGATGGTCTTTTCGTCGCCAGCCTTGACGCCAACGAGCTGGTCTTCGAAGCCTGGGATAAAGCGGCCGGAGCCGATAACCAGTTCGGCATCTTCAGCAGCGCCGCCATCAAAGGCTACGCCATCTACCTTGCCGAGGTAGTTCATGGTGACGCGGTCGCCTTCAGCGGCCTTGCCCTTCTTGGTCTCGTAGCTGCGAGCGCTTTCGGCAATCTTGAGGATCTGCTCGGTGACTTCGTCTTCGGTTACTTCGACGACTTCGCGCGTAACATTGATGCCGTCATTCGACTTCAGTTCGATAGCCGGAATGACTTCGTAAGCAACGTTGAATTCGAAATCTACTTCAGCGGACAGGATCTTTTCAGCTTCATCCTGGTCTTCCGTCATCGATACGGAAGGCTGCGTCGCCGACTTCTCGCCGCGGCTGGAAATGATTTCAGAAGGCTTTTCGCGAACCAGCTCGTTGACGAGGTCTGCCATGATGGACTTGCCATACATCTTCTTCAGATGAGCAACCGGCACCTTGCCAGGACGGAAGCCGTTGATCCGAACCTTATCCTTGGCGTCAGCGAGGCGCTCGTCGAGGCGAGCCTTCATGTCAGCGGCCGGGATAACGACCTTGATTTCGCGCTTCAGCCCTTCAGCGAGCGTTTCGATAACCTGCATTTTCATACCTTCACTTCATGGCGGCAGTGCTCAGAGACCGCCGTCGGTTAATTTCGAGCACAGCGCCGGAACCTGAATTCACCGGCCGTGACTATAAAACTTGCATGCACAGGCGCGTTGCGGAGCAATTATGCCTGAGCCTGGGAAAGGGCAAAACGAAACGCTTCACCTTGTTTTCCCGGCGATTTGTGGTGCGGGTAGAGGGACTCGAACCCCCACAACTCTCGTCGCCAGAACCTAAATCTGGTGCGTCTACCAATTCCGCCATACCCGCGCTCTTTAAATCCTGCATAAACAACATCTGGCACATGAGGCCTTCCGGAGCGCGGCGTCTCTATATCATCCGTTTTCAGGAGCGCAAAGGAAAAATGACGCTGTACAAGGCCTATTTCCATGGGTTTCGAGGCTTATATGACAATGTCGAACAGAGCATCGCCAAGATTCACGAGGTGTACCCCGTATGCTCGATTCTCCCCTTGTCGATGTGCTGACGCGCCTTCGACCTCGAGCGATGGCATATCGAAGCCTAATGACCCAATGAGTACATGGATGACTGCGTGTCGCGCCTGACAAAAAAATAGACGACCGGAAAAAACAAACCCCCGCCCTGCTCTTGACCGTTGCACCCCAGAAAACAACCTGAGTGCCGTCAAATTATGCATTTGTTAAGGAAGTGGATGCCGATTTCGGCTCCGCCCTGCGTTTAGTGCATAGGTGTCATCCTTCTTTGTCTATTTTTGAAGTGCGCCGAGCGGCATATATTCCAGTTCAGAAAACGAAGCCGAGTTGATCCCAAGCAACCGGCGAACCGAAAAGAGGATAAGATCATGAACATTGCACGCTCGCTGAACAACTGGCGCAAGTATCGTCAGACCGTAACTGAACTCGACCGCATGAGCGACCGCGAACTGAGCGATCTCGGCATCGGCCGCACCGACATCCGTCGCGTTGCTCGCACCGCCGTCGGCATGTAATAGAACGATAACACCGACTGGTCATCTTTGACCTGTCCGACGTGTTACCCTCAAAAGGCCCTGAGCACCCTGCTCCGGGCCTTTTCTTTTTCGCGATTACTTCTCTCCTGCCCCCCCCGAAATTACCCCCCCAGCAATCGAAAAGATGGGCCTTCTCTGCGCTCAAAATATGCGCACATTCCGCGCGAAGATGCAAAAATAGACGACACATTGCACAAATGCATGGCAGTCGCTCAAAATCTGCACTCCAATTCATGGCTTTGAATATGTATATACGACATCAACAGCCGAGAGCGCAGATAACCAGCGGCCCGGTGGACAGACATCAAAGATCAAACGAACATAAAAGATTGAGGAAATACCCATGAACCCGCTTCGCATTGCAAAGAACTGGATCAGCTACCGTCGCACGCTCAACGAACTGGGCAGCCTTTCCAACCAGGCTCTCAGCGACATCGGCCTGACCCGTTACGATATCCGTAACGTTGCATCCCGTTCGTTCCGCTAATCAGCGTACAGGGTCGCCCGAAAGAGCCGACCTCCCAGGGACATCGGGCGACTGAGCGACAGGAGAAAAAACGGCGCCACGAGCGCCGTTTTTGATTCGTGGATGACGACAACCGTCACAACAGAGCCCACGGCGCGCCACTTAACTCAACGTCAGGCAAGGGCGAAAACATTTGGCGCTCTTTATCGCTCGTGGTACTGCATTCGCAGATTGCCTCCCTTATGCGAGGCACAGCCAATCAACAAGATGCTCGACCTCTGACACCTTCGGGTGCCTGGTTGACGATGTGAGTGCGCGATGCAAGACAACACAAATTCTCCCATCCACGTCATTGGCGGCGGGCTTGCCGGCTCTGAAGCTGCCTGGCAGATCGCTCAGGCGGGCGTCCCGGTTATCCTGCACGAGATGCGCGGTGTTCGCGGCACGGACGCGCATAAGGGTGACAGTCTTGCCGAACTCGTTTGTTCCAACTCGTTTCGCTCCGACGACGCAACGGCCAACGCAGTTGGCGTTATTCATGCGGAAATGCGTCTCGCCGGTTCGCTGATCATGGCCTGTGCCGACAAACATCAGGTCCCAGCCGGTGGTGCTCTCGCTGTTGATCGTGATGGGTTCTCCGAGGCGGTGACGGCTGAACTTGAGGCGCATCCGCTGGTGACCATTGTTCGTGAAGTGATTGTTGGCCTTCCACCGAAAGAATGGAGCAATACGATCATTGCGACCGGGCCCCTCACCGCACCCGAGCTCGCCGCCGCTATCCAGACGGAAACCGGCGAAGACGCGCTCGCCTTCTTTGATGCGATAGCGCCGATCGTTCATCGCGACAGCATTAACATGGACATCTGCTGGTACCAGTCACGTTACGACAAGGTCGGACCTGGCGGTAACGGCAAGGACTACATCAACTGCCCGATGGACGAGGCGCAGTATCACGCCTTTATCGATGCGCTGGTTGCGGGCGATACGGTTGGCTTCAAGGAGTGGGAGGGCACGCCCTATTTCGATGGCTGTCTACCGATCGAAATCATGGCCGAGCGCGGTCGTGAGACGCTTCGCCACGGCCCGATGAAGCCGATGGGGCTGACTAATGCCCATAATCCGACCGTCAAGCCCTATGCGGTGGTGCAGCTGCGTCAAGACAACGCTCTTGGTACGCTTTATAATATGGTCGGCTTTCAGACGAAGCTGAAATACGGCGCGCAGGCGGAAGTTTTCCGGATGATACCCGGCCTCGAGAACGCAGAATTTGCGCGCCTTGGCGGCCTGCACCGCAACACCTATATCGATTCGCCGAGACTGCTCGACCCCTCACTGAAGCTGAAGTCCCGACCGGATATCCGCTTTGCAGGCCAGATCACCGGCTGCGAAGGCTATGTTGAGAGCGCATCCATCGGCCTCCTGACCGGCCGATTTGCAAGTGCCGAACACAAGGGCGAGCCGATCCGCCTGCCACCTTCCACAACAGCGCTTGGGGCACTGCTGAACCATATTACTGGCGGGCATCTTTCCACCGACGAAGAGCCAGGCAAGCGCTCTTTTCAGCCAATGAACGTCAATTTCGGGCTGTTCCCAGACCTCGAGCCAGGATCGATCGTCAAGCCGGAAGGCGTCAAACGCTTTCGCGGCAAGGACAAGACGATCATGAAGCGGCAATTAATGAGTGCCCGAGCGCTGAAGGATTGCGCCGCATGGCTTGGCGTTGAAGCACCGGTTTTCGGTCAGGTCGCGGGAGACGGCGAAGAGTTGGAAGCGGCCTCAGTCGCCTGATGAGGCTCTGATTCTGCTGCTTCAAGATAGCTGCCGAGTAACCAGAGAGACACTTCGGCAGCCTCCCCTGCTGACTTGAAGCGATAGGCGCCGCTATATTTAGGGGCGTCGAGGAATGTCACGACGAAACCATCACCGCTTTCCAGATGCTCGACCGTGATACGCTCCGGATTGAGCATCATGCAGACATTGTGCTTTCCCATATTACGCATAAAGCCCGCCTTGTTGTCATGCAGGCGAACGAAGACGGCGTTGCCATCTGCCGTCATATGCAGGCTGCGGATCGCTTCATTGGGAAAGGCGCGGGCGAAATCGAGAATCGCCTGCCCAGTATCTCGATTGCCGTCATCTTCAGAAAAACGCTTCAAGCGCCACACGTAAATGGCAAAAGCGCATAGCAACACGAGAACGATTGTCCAGATGGTCAGAGACATCCATGGCACTCCGTAGGCGTCGAAGATGTGTCGGGCGCACTCGATGCGCCGAAACTAGACGGGCTTGATACCGCACCAGGCTTGCGTGGGCGTGGAGCCCTGTCAGAAACGCTTGAGATAAGCCGCTTTTGCCAGCAGCCAGTGACGACGCAGGAGCGACAGCTGAATGCCGTGGTGAAGATTGCCGGCGCCAAGGCGCTTGGCGGCTTTCAAGACAGGCTCAACCTGCGCCACGGGAAGAAACGCGGGAGCGACGGCCGAAGGAAGCACCGAGCGACGCGCTTTTTCGAGATGATCAAGCGCATGAGCGCAGAAAATGTCGATAGCCGCGCCTATCCTGTCTTTATCCGCCCCCTCCAGAAAAGCCTCTCGGTCCAGCCCTGCCGCAGATAGAATGTCTTGCGGAACATAGACCTGCCCGCGACGACGGTGCAGCGGCATCAATAGCAGCATGCCCGCCATTGCCTGAGCGACGCCTGCGTGACCGGCAGCTTCGGCGCTTCTTGCGGCATCTTCCGGTGAAAGGACGATGCTGGAGAGTTGGATCAGCGCGGATGCCGTCTCCCCTGCATAGCCTTCCAGTGCGTTGCGGTTTTCGAAAACGTCATCATAGAGATCGAAGATGCGTGCCTCGATCATATTGAGCAATGTCTGGCGTGGCAGATTATGCGTGGCGAGCGCGTTCAGCAAAGCTGCGGCAACAGGATGCCCCACGCTGTCGCCATGCGGATTACCCTCCAGCAAATCGCGCCACCACTGCATGCGGACTTCACCGGGAAGTGGCTCACGAACCGCATCGCGGATGCGGGCAATCTCGGCGTTGAATGCGTAAAGTGCAGCAAGGTCGCCGCGCTTACTTTCCGGCGCGAGAAGGCATGCGAGATATCTGTCGCGATCCATATCGCGCAGCATCGTCAGACATACGTTCTTATCCGCCGAAAGATCCGCCATCGATAACCGTTCTTAGCCTTCGACCGCAATCAGGGCGGCAGCGACTGCCCGCGATTCGGAAAGCATGATGTTGTATGTTCTGACCGCAGCGCCGGTGCTCATCGGATCGACCGAGATTCCGGCCTCCCTCAGCGCTGCCTTCAACTCCCTCGGCACGACCCGCATGGAGTCGCCCATGCCGATCAACAGAAACTCGATCTCGGTCGACTGTTCCAGAACCTTTGCGAAATTATCGACAGACAACTGCGAGTGATCTGTGACCTCCCATCCGTGAATCCCAGATGGAAGGCATAGAAGCGAACCGCGATGCGACATCTCGGCAAACCGAAATCCACCGTTTCCATAGGCATCGATGGGTGCCCGGCCTGGAAAGTGGGCCGGGCGTATTTCGATTCCACCAGCCATCAGACTGCCGGTTTGCCGTTGATCGCTTTCGCCTTCTGGTCGTCCTTATCGTCGGCGTCCGTGCTGGACGGGCGCAAATTGAAGGCGATCAGAACCGGGGCCGCGATGTAGATCGACGAAAATACGCCGATACCGACACCGAAGAGCATCGCGAATGTGAAGGAGCGAATGACCTCACCACCGAAAAGGTAGAGCGAAAGCAGCGCGAGCATCACGGTCAGACCCGTGAGGATCGTGCGCGACAGCGTCTGGTTCAGGGACGCATCGATGATCATAGACAGCGGCATCTTCTTGTATCGCCGCAGGTTCTCTCGAATTCGGTCATAGATGACAACCGTATCATTCAGCGAGTAACCGATAATGGTCAATATTGCCGCGATACTTGTGAGGTTGAATTCGATGCCCAGAAAAACGAAGAGGCCAATTGTGAAGACCACGTCGTGGACCATGGAGATGATCGCGCCGAGCGCGAACTGCCACTCGAAGCGGAACCAGATGTAGATCATGATCGCGATCATGGCGAGCGCGATACCGACGGTCGAAGTCAAAGTCAGATCGCCCGAAACGGCCGGTCCTACGACTTCCACTCGGCGGAAATCGTATTTGTCCTGCAACTCACCGCGGATCAGCGTAATCGCAGACTGCTCGGCATTCTCTCCGCCTTCCTGCGCCTGAATGCGGATCAGCACGTCTTGCGGAGAACCAAAGCTCTGCGCCTGCACTTCACCAAGATTCAATTGGCTGAGGCGGTCGCGAATGTCTGCGAGATCGGCTTCACCACTTTTCGAACGAACTTCGATGATCGATCCGCCCTGGAAGTCGATACCGAGGTTGAGACCCTTAGTCATGAAGCCGCCGAGGCATGCGAGCATGATCACGCCGGTAATACCGAAAACGATGCGACGGTACTTCATGAACGGGATGTCCTTACCGTCGAACATACCCGTACGCACGCCCTTCGGTAGATGCTTCGGACGACTGCGGCGAACCCAGGCGCCGAAGAGCCAGGCCGTCAGAGTGTAGGCAGTGAACACGGTCGTGACGATACCGACGGCAAGCGTCACGGCGAAGCCTTTGACAGGACCTGTGCCCATGTAGAACAGAACGCAGGCAACGATGAATGTGGTCAGGTTGGCGTCGATGATGGTCGCGAAAGCGCGGGTGAATCCATTCTCAAGCGATGATATCAGCGGTTTGCCGCTTTTGACTTCCTCTCGGATGCGCTCGTAGATCAGAACGTTTGAATCGACCGCCATACCGATCGTCAGGACGATACCGGCAATACCCGGCAAGGTCAGTGTCGAACCGATGATGCTGAGAAGTGCGAGCAGCATAACGATATTGATGATCAGAGCGATGTTCGCCAGCAGGCCGAAGAAGCCGTAGAAGACGAGCATGAAGATCACAACGCCCGCTGCACCTATGGCGCTGGCAGTCAGACCGGCATTGATGGAGTCGCTGCCAAGGCTCGGTCCGACGGTGCGCTCTTCCACCACCGTCAACGTTGCGGGCAGAGCGCCGGCACGCAGCAGCACGGCAAGGTCGTTTGCGCCCTGAACCGTGAAGTTGCCGGAAATCTGGCCCTGACCACCGTTGATCGGCTCACGGATCACAGGTGCCGAGATAACGTTGTTATCGAGAACGATGGCGAAAGGCTTGCCGACATTCTGTTGAGTAGCCTGGGCGAAACGCTGGGCGCCGCGGCTGTCGAAGCGGAATGTGACCACAGGTTCGTTAGTCTGCTGATTGAAGCTAGCCTGCGCGTCGACCAGATTGTCACCAGACACCAGCGCGCGGCGCTCGACGAGGTAAGGAACCGGCGGGTCGTCCTGCGAATAGAGAATCTCATCGGTCGCGGGCGGGCGTCCGTTCAGTGCTTCCTGAACCGGCATGGACGTGTCCACCATGCGGAAGGACAGTTTGGCAGTCTGGTTCAATAGAGACTTCAGGCGCTGAGGGTCTTGCAGACCGGGAACCTGAACGATGATGCGGTCGGTGCCCTGCCGTACGATGAGAGGTTCGGTGGTGCCAAGTTCATCGACACGGCGACGGACGACTTCGATCGATTGTGAAACAGCCGATGACAGGCGGTAATTGATGCCGTCATCGGTGAGGTTGAGGCGAAGCACATTGTCCCCGCCGTCGCTCATCGTCACTTCATGCACAGAACTGCCGACAAGTGTGCCGGATGAAACCGGCTGTGTCAGGTCATTCAGCGCATTCTTTGCTGCTTCGTACTGCGCCGGATCGGTGATGCGCACCTGAACGAGCTGACCGTTGCCGGTGAGACCGGAGTAGCGGATATTGGCATCGCGCAACTGAGCACGAACATCGCCGACAATGGTTTCGAGACGTTCCTTGACGATGTCGGAACGCTCTACCTTGAGCATGATGTAGGAGCCGCCCTGAAGGTCGAGACCAAGCGTCACCTTGTTGTGCTTATACCAATTCGGCATACCCTCCAGCTGCTTGTCCGTGAACAGGTTGGGGGAAGCGATGACGGCACTTATCAGCACGATCAGCCAGATGAAGACTGTTTTCCAGCGGGAAAAATGAAGCATTTCGGTCTCGGTCAGGGTTGGGTTAAAAAACCCAGGCTGCGACGATGCGCAGCCTGCTTATGTTACTTCGCGTTTGCGGGAGCTTCGGTCTTGACCGGCTCACCCTTGACACGAACCTCTGCGATGTAGGAGCGCGACGCGCGAACCTTGACGCCATCTGCGATTTCGACTTCGAGTTCGTTATCGTCGATTACCTTGGTAACCTTGCCGACAATGCCGCCCCCGAGAACGACCTGATCGCCACGGCGGATGTTGGTCAGTGTCTCCTGGCGCTTCTTCATCTGTGCGCGCTGGGGACGGATAAGGAAAAAGTACCAAACCACCATCAGGGGGGCGAAAAGGAAAAGCATTTCGAGGCCGGACCCGAACGCCGACGGTGCGCCCGCTGCATCCTGAGCAAAGGCTTGGCTAATGAACATAAAAAACTCCTCAGATTTCGGGCGCAGTCTTAAGCCACTGGCCAGCTTTCAAGCCGCCGGAATATAGTTGCGATCCCCTAGAATGCAACAGAAAGACTTGAGCCCAAGTACCGTTTCCACGCCTCATACGCTTTCGGGCCGCCAAACGCCATGCTAGGGCGGGCAAAATCCGTGGGTTTCGGAGTATTGGACAGGCCCGGAATGGCCATGAGAGCCGATCAAGGAGCATCGATTATGACATCAGAGGAACGCAGCACACTTCTGCTTCTGGAAGTTCGCCGTCTTGCCGATGCGGTAGAGAGGCTTGCAGGCCCTGCCCCGGCGATCAATGACTGGAACAGCGCCGATTGCTTCGTCTGGGCGCCCGCCAATGCGTGGCTTCAGCCTGTCAAGCGTCCCAATAGAGTTGCGCTGACATTGATCCGCGGCGTAGACCATGTACGCGATATTCTGCATGAAAACACATTGCGTTTCGCAGAAGGTTTTGCCGCAAACAACGTGCTGCTCTGGGGCGCCCGCGGCATGGGCAAATCATCGCTGGTCAAAGCGGTTCACGAAGACGTGCGCGCGGCAAGCGGCGTATCGATCAAGCTTGTCGAAGTGCATCGCGAGGATATTCATACGTTGCCTGCCCTCCTCGACATTCTGAAAGTGGCACCGCATAGGATCATCGTGTTTTGCGACGATCTATCCTTCGATCACGACGATACGGCGTATAAGTCCCTCAAGGCTGCACTCGACGGCGGTATTGAAGGCCGTCCGGACAACGTGCTTTTCTACGCGACCTCGAACCGTCGCCACCTTCTTCCACGCCATATGATGGAGAACGAGCAGTCCACGGCAATCAACCCGTCGGAGGCGGTCGAAGAAAAGGTGTCGCTGTCGGATCGCTTCGGACTTTGGCTCGGCTTCCACAAGTGCAGTCAGGACGATTATCTCATGATGATCGACGGATATGCGGACCATTTCGATCTCGGTCTGGCGCGTGATGTCCTGCATCATGAAGCGCTGGAGTGGGCAACAACCCGGGGAGGCAGATCGGGACGCGTAGCATGGCAATATATCCAGGATGCGGCCGGTCGTCTCCGCAAACCACTGGACCGATAGGAAAGACTGCCGAACACAACTGCAAGACGGTGATGCATTTCCATAACTTCAGACCTCTTCCTCTGATCCGCAAAAGGTTGGGCCTGCGCAGGGAACAAACCCGTTCACTCCCCGTTGCTCCGCATGCGCAACCTTTGCGTGATTAATTAGGAGAGACTAATGAGTGATCAGGTAAGCTATGCAACGTCCGCAGTCACCGCACGGGGCGCGGTGTGGCCAGACGCCATAACACGAATTTCCTGGGGTGGCATTTTTGCCGGCGTTGCAGTTGCACTGACATTGCATTTGCTTCTAAACCTGCTGGGTGTCGCTATTGGCGCTGGCGTCATCGACCCGGCGCAGAACGATACCCCGACTGCGGCATCGCTCTCCACCGGCTCCGTTATCTGGATTATCGCCAGCGGTATCATCTCCTCATTCGTCGGCGCTTACGTCGCAAGCCGCCTGTCTGGTCGCGCAGCACGCTCCACTGGTGCACTCCACGGGCTGACGACATGGGCTGTCACGACACTGATCGTCTTCTACCTGCTCACAACCTCCATCGGCGCACTGATCGGCGGCGCGTTCACTGGCGTCACGAGCGTCTTCTCCGGTGCAGGCTCGACGATTGCAACAGCCGCGACGACCGCCGCACCTTCGCTCGCAAACTCCACTGACCCGCTTTCTGGTATCGAGCAACGCATCCGCGAGGCGAGCGGTGGCAACGATCCGCAAGCACTGCGCGACGCTGCCGTCAGTGCCATTCGCGCCGTTCTCACCGGCGATCAGGCACAGGCAGAAGATGCCCGCAATCGCGCGGCCGAGGCGCTTGCCCGTGCGCAGAACATACCTGTGGACCAGGCTCGCCAGCAGGTGACTGAGTATGAGAACCAGTATCGTCAGGCATTAGAACAGGCCAAGGCTCGTGCGACTGAAGCCGCTCAGGCCACCGCGACCGCCGTTTCAACGGCCTCTTATGTGGCCTTCGGCGCACTTTTGGTCGGCGCAGTTGCTGCCATCTTCGGCGGCAGCGCCGGCGCACGTCGCGCTTACCGCGACGGTGAAGTCATCGTCGAGTAACGATCGATAAATTCTGTCACTTAATGCCCGCGCCAGCCGCGGGCATTTCCATTTCCGATACCGATTGCCGTCGCAACAAAAAAGGCCGCATCGTTTCCGATCCGGCCTTCTACCTAACTGCTGTCTGACGATGTTTCTACTCGTCGCGATAGACCTTTTCACGGCGTTCGTGCCGCTCCTGTGCTTCGATGGACAAGGTAGCGATAGGGCGGGCGTCGAGCCGCTTGATACCAATCGGTTCGCCGGTCTCCTCGCAATAACCGTAAGTACCGTCTTCGATGCGCTGAAGTGCTGCGTCGATTTTCGAAATCAACTTGCGCTGTCGGTCACGCGCTCTAAGTTCGATGGCTCTGTCTGTTTCGGAAGAAGCACGGTCTGCCAGATCGGGATGATTGGCGCTTTCCTCTGCGAGATGACCGAGTGTCTCGCGCGCTTCTCTCAATATGTCATTCTTCCAGCCGATGAGCTTCGCCCTGAAATAGGCCCGCTGATTGGCATTCATGAACTCGTCGTTTTCCGACAGCACATAGTTACTAAGATCGATCTTCTCACTCAACGCGATTCTCCTCGAAGAACATCTCATATGGCGGGGGTATACTCCAATGCCGTGTAGCCGTTCAAGTCTGGAGAACCGTTTTTAGGCATTTTTAAATCTGTCACAAAAATGATCTAAACGATTATTTTTTATACATTATTGTAAAAACACAAATTGTGTCTTCAATCACTTTATCTAAACTTGCCCCGACTTTTCCGATCTTGCGGGTTCTCATGCCGCTCCTGTAAAGTTTGGTTCTCTCTTTTTGATTGCAGGGAATGATCCGGCATGTCGGCATCGCAACAGCAAACTTTCCGGCTTTATCTCCTGCGCCACGCTCAGGCTGGATGGGCAGATCCGGGCGGTCGGGATTTCGACAGAAGACTGACAGAAGCCGGGCAGTCCGAGGCCGCTTTCGTGGCCAGTGCTGCCATGAATAATGGCTATAGGCCGGATGTCGTCTTCAGCTCCGCCGCGATAAGATGCCGCGAAACGACGAAAATTCTGCTGCAGGCATTTGAGGGCGCTCCTGCAGCTTTCTATTTGGACGACATGTACAATGCTCAGCCTGGTACATATCTCCGGCACGCCTTCGAAAAGCAGGGCACTTCTTCCGTCATGCTCGTGGGCCACAATCCGACGATCGAGGCTGTCGCAAAGGCTTTGCTCGGTCGGGATGTGATGGAGGCGTCTATTCCCCATGGATTCCCGACGGCCGGGCTCGCCGTACTGCAATGCAGTCTCCCCACCAAGAGCGAAGTTCAAGCCTGGCGGCTCATCGATTTTCTGACGCCGTAAGGTGAAAACCTTCCGGGCCTTGCGGAAAAAACTTTACCGAGCCGCTTCTTTTTTGAGCATCGGGCTATCCTATATATTTTGGAAGAACCCGTAGCTTCTAGGAAAAGTCATTGCCGCCATCCCTGACATCCATCACCGACAGCGCTTTGATTGCTCTCGACAATCTCGCTGACCGGGCAAGCGCGTTGACCAATCCGACATTGCGTCTTGGCGTCACAGGCCTGTCTCGTGCCGGCAAGACGGTGTTCATCTCGTCGCTCGTTCATAATCTCCTGAATGGTGGACGTCTGCCGCTCTTCGAGGCCATTCGCTCTGGCCGGGTGTCGAACGTGCGTCTCGAGCCGCAACCGGACGATGCCATTCCTCGCTTCCAATATGAAGATCATATCCAGGCGCTGGTGCGCGATCGTATCTGGCCAGATTCCACGCGCGCCATTTCAGAGTTGCGGATTACGCTCGATTACCAAAGCGCAAGCGGTTGGGGCCGCTGGTTCTCCCCCGGTCGACTGTCAATCGATATTGTCGATTACCCTGGAGAGTGGCTGCTGGATTTGCCGCTCCTGTCACAGGACTATAAGACATTCAGCGATAACACCGTGTCGCTGGCGCAAACTGGTGTGCGATCCGAACTTGCGCGTGAGTGGATGGAGATCGCTTCCTCCACTGATATCGATGCGCCCGCCGATGAGATGACTGCAAGGCGCCTGGCGGAAAGTTTTGCGGCGTATCTCAAGGCCTGCAAATCCGATGAGCGCTCGCTTTCGACACTACCGCCTGGGCGTTTCCTTATGCCGGGCGATCTGGAAGGCTCCCCTGCTCTCACCTTTTCGCCGCTTCCTGGTATCGGTGAAGAGAAAGCGCCCAAGGGATCGTTGCGCGCAATGATGGAACGCCGCTACGAAGCCTATAAGTCGATTGTGGTAAAGCCGTTCTTTCGGGAGCATTTCGCCCGCCTCGACCGCCAGATCGTGCTCATTGATGCGCTTCAGGCCGTCAATCGCGGGCCGGAGGCCGTTCAGGATCTGGAACGGGCGTTGGGCGATGTCCTTGCCTGTTTCCGCCCCGGCAAGAATAGCCTGCTGTCGTCACTCGTCGGTCGGCGGATCGACAAGGTGCTGGTTGCCGCAACCAAGGCGGATCATCTGCATCACGAAAGCCATGACCGGCTCGAAAGCTTAACCGCGCGGCTGGTCGACCGGGCCGTGACGACCATCGGCATGAGCGGCGCGGGTATTGAGGTGATGGCGCTTGCTTCGGTGCGCGCCACGAAGGAAGCGAGCGTGCGTCAGGACGGCGCGGCGCTACCGGTCATCGTCGGCACACCCATTGCTGGCGAGACGATCAATGGCGAGGTCTTCGATGGCAATCGCAGTACGGCGATCTTTCCAGGCGATTTGCCGGAAAATCCCGAGCCGCTGTTTCGTCGCATCGATGCTGAAGGCGCGTCTGCGCACTTGCCTGACGTCAACGTCATTCGCTTTCGCCCGCCGAAACTGGAAGAGACATCGGGCGGTATCAAGCTTTCAGTTCCGCACATCCGGCTCGACCGCGCCATGCAGTTCCTGTTTGGAGATAAACTCGCATGACAGACAACAATCACGGCTCGTCCCGCAGACCCTCGGCCTTCACCCTGGAAGGGGAGACCCGACCGGAAAGCTCTGCATCCTCTATCAGGCGTCAACCGCGAAGTTTCGATGAAGGCGTCTCCATCGTGCCGGACGAAGACGACGTGTTTCTCGCGCCACACGATATCGACCAGGCCGCGCTGCCTGTCGCACAACCGCGCCGTCACCGTTTCTCCTTTGGAAAGCTTGCGCTGGGTGCCATCGGCGTTCTGGTTTCGCTTGCCTTCGGCCTATGGGCCGATCAACTGATCCATGATCTGTTTTCGCGTTCGGATTGGCTCGGTTACACAGCAAGTATTGCGCTTGGCGCTGCGGTGGTCGCGGTTCTGGTTCTTGTGGCACGCGAGGTCTTCGGGATCATGCGTTTGAATGCGGTACAGTCGCTGAAGGCAGATGCGCAGGAGGCCGCTTTGCAGAAGAAGGCATCTGCCGCGCGGTCTGTGATATCGCGTCTGACAGCGGCTCTTTCGCACCGGGCGGAAACCGCGAAGGGCCGAGCCGCGCTGAGGGAGACCGATAACGATGTGATTGACGGGCCGCATCTGATCGAACTTGCCGAACGCGAGCTTCTCACGCCGCTTGACCGACAGGCCCGAGCCTTGATCCTTAACTCATCCAAGCGTGTTTCGGTCGTGACTGCGGTCAGTCCGCGAGCCGTCGTCGATCTGGCTTATGTCCTGTTTGAAGTAACCAGGCTCGTCCGCTCCATGGCGGAGCTTTACGGTGGAAGGCCCGGTACGCTCGGCATGATCCGGCTGCTGCGCGATGTCGTCGCTCACCTGGCGGTTACCGGTTCGATTGCTGTCGGTGATGGCCTTGCTCAGCAGGTCCTCGGTCATGGCCTGGCTTCGCGTCTCTCGGCGCGCCTCGGTGAAGGCGTCATCAACGGCCTGATGACGGCGCGGATCGGAATTGCCGCGATGGATCTCTGCCGCCCGCTGCCGTTCCGGGCGCTTAAGCGACCAGGCGTGAGCGATTTCGTGTCCGACCTGACACCCGATCTCACAGGCGCAAACAGAACTGAAAAGTCCTGATTTCGGGGCGGTTCGGGGGCCAAAGGTTACAATTCGTTATCCTTATTTGCCCGAAATATACCAAGCATTAACCATTCGCGACATAGATTGGTCCCACACAAAGCGGCTTACTCGCCAGGGAAAGTATCATGTTTTCGCGCTTCTTTTCGCTTCTGGGCGGGCTTGCCGCCGTTATATCCGTGAGCGGCGGATTTGCTGTATCCGAGGTTCAGGCTGCATCCCGTGAAGATGTCTTCTTCGGCTCGGTCGCTGGCACATGGTCCGGCCCTGGCGAAATCGTCGCGGGCAAATATAAAGGCACCAAGTTCAACTGCGACTTGACCGGCGAACCGCTCGGCGAGAAGGAAACCGGGATCAAGCTTGGCGGCACCTGCCGCGTCGGCGTCTTCAAGCAGCCCATGTCCGCCGTGATTGCCAAGAAGGGCGCGACATACGAAGGCAAGTTTCTGGATGGCTCAGAGGGCAAGGGGCTGGACGTAACGTCAGGCCAGGTCAGCGGCGACAAGGTCGTGCTGGGCATCAATCGCGCCAAGCTCAATGGGGCAATGGTCGCACGCGTCATGGATGACAACAAGTCTATGAATGTGACGATCTCCGTCAAGGTCGCGGATCAGATGATTCCCGTCATCGGCCTGACACTGGCTCGTAATGTTGACGCAATGGCTGTAGGTTCTATCAGACCGTAGGGGACGCTCGGAAATTTCTACTACAGCATCAGCCCCCAAAATCGGGATCGATCTTCGGAAAGGCACGGTGCGTAAGTTTAAAGAAGAAAGAGCGTCTATCTGCATCTAGCGAGACGCACGGCGCTCTAGCGAGCGGAAGTGGTCCACCATTCCCGCTTTTTGTTTGCGCGAACAATGCCGGATTTGTCTGCGTCGGACAGCCACTCGCTGACTCGCCTGCCATTCACCTCCATATCGGGTGCAATATCGGCAAGCGGCATCAGGACGAAAGCACGCTCCATCATTCTGGGATGAGGAATTTCGACACGCTCTGTTACGATGTGAGCGGCTCCGTAGGTCAGTACATCGATATCGATCGTGCGAGGTCCCCAACGCTCAACTCGCACCCGCTTCATTCCCCGCTCGATATCGAGACAGAGGTCGAGCAAAGTCTCTGCGGCCAGCCTCGTTTCGATCAAAGCGCAGCAATTGAAGAAATCGGCCTGATCGGTCTTTCCCCAAGGCGGCGTACGATAGAGTTCGGATACAGAAACCAAGCGGCAGTCGTCGTGAGCGTTCAGCGCAGCTAATGCTGTGGCCATCGCCGCTTTCGGATCACCTACGTTACCGCCAAGGCCGAGAGCCGCAGAGATCCATCTGTCAGGCATGCTGCTCGACACAGACTTGCGCATAATCGAGAATGCCAGGAACAGGTGCAGACGGTTTGCGGACCGTGATCTTGACGCGAACAATTTGAGGGTAGCGCTGGCGAAGGGCGGTGGCAATATCATTTGCCAGGGCTTCGATAAGGTAGCGCCGCTGGCCGACGACGATGCTCTCGATGACGGCGAAAGCCACGCCATAATCGACGGTATTACCAATCTCGTCGGTTTCGAGGGCGTTTCCGGCTTCCACTTCCATTTCCGCGTCAACAAAGAAGCGCTGCCCTAAAACCTCTTCCTGCACCAGCAGGCCATGGCGGGCGAAGAACGAACAGTTTTTCAAAAGAATGGTGTATCGGCTCAAGCGCGTGCCTCCTGTCGTTTTTTATCTTCCAGGACAGCATCAGCGACCGCCAAGGCATCCTTCGTCATGGACACGTTATGAACGCGGAAAATCACGGCCCCCGCAAGACGCAGAAGCGTGGTTGTCGCTGCTGTTCCCACATCGCGGTCAGCCGCCGCCTCCCGGCCCGTCAGCGCCCCGATAAACCGCTTGCGTGACGTTCCGGCCAGAATAGGCAGACCGAAGGCTAAAAGCTCATCGAAACGCGACATGAGAGCGACGTTTTCGCCCACATCCTTGGCAAATCCAAAGCCGGGATCCAGAACAATATGATCGCGCATAATTCCTGCGGCATCCGCAATGACCAGCGAGTGGTTTAGAAACGCAAACTGATCGGCAATCACATCGTCCAGTTTTTCGCGCTCCCTGCCCGTATGCATGATACAGAGACCTGCGCCGCTGGTCGCGACGACATCCGCCATCGCAGCGTCCTTCTGAAGGCCGAACACGTCGTTCACGATATGCGCCCCCGCCTCGACCGCCAGGCGCGCTGTGGACGAGCGGTAGGTATCGACCGAGATCAGCGCATCGGTCTCCCGACTGAGTCTTTCGATGACCGGAAGCACGCGGTCCTGCTCCTCGGTATCGCTTACGCTCGCTGCGCCCGGTCGGGTCGATTCACCGCCGATATCGACGATATGAGCGCCATCCTCGACACAGTTCAGCGCGTAACGAACCGCCTGCTCTACCGTTACGAAACGCCCGCCGTCGGAGAACGAATCCGGAGTGGCATTGACGATTGCCATGATAAGGCCACGCCCATCAAGTTTCACAGAGCGACCATGCGCCGCTTGCCATAGATTACCGCTGGCTGTTATCAAGTAACGTACGCCTTTCCGAACTCATGGAGTGCCTTGCCATTACTACCGATCCCGCTCCGTTCTCCGCACCGGCCGTTGAGCCGGTTTCGATTTTGTCCGGGCGCGGAACGGTCCATGAGGGATTGAAGCGTGGCTTACCCGCTTACTCGGCCACATTGCGCTCTATGCCGCAATCCTCCCGCAAGTTCAACATGAAGGCAGGAAAATGAAACAGCTTTCGGCTGCCTGGCGCGCCCTTCTCGCAGGCGTTCTTTTGCTGTCCTCTCTGCATGGCCAGGCCCTTGCAGAAGCCGTCAGCACAAAAACCTATTCCTATTTCACCATTGGTGGAAAGACTGCGGAAGATCTGGACCGTGAATTGTCGCAACGGGGTCCGATCACCAGATCGACGGGCTTTCGTCATCCCGGCGCAACCGAAATCAAATTCGGCGGCGAACTGACCTATGTCGAGAAAGACGGAAAATGCGGCGTTGGCACTGTCAAAGTTACGCTGCACACGAAAATTCTGCTACCCCGCTGGTCCAACCGCCGGCGCACAAATGCCGATCTCGCCCTGATCTGGGATACACTCTCAGCCGATATCAAGCGGCATGAGGAACGGCACGCGGAAATCGCTCGCGGCTATGCCCGGGATCTTGACCGACAGCTAGGTGAACTGCGCCCTCAATCCGATTGCGAGAAAATACAGGCGATGGTCGCGGAGGTGAGCCAAAAAGTCATGGACGCGCACGACAAGGATCAGTTGCGTTTCGACATGGTGGAATCAAAGAATTTCGACGCAAGAATGACGCGGTTGCTCAAACACCGTATCCAACAGCGCCCCGCTAATCGCTGAATACCCGCTTGCCAAAGGGGTTCGCCCCGCTCGCGGCCATTTCGACCTCGAGACCCGCATCTCGTGCTTTAACAAGACCGAGCGACTTCCGGGTGGCCCACATAGCGCAGCAAACTTGCTCCGACCCTTCGATAACGCGGGAAATTTTGCCGGATAATGACCGTTGATTTTTTGTCGTGGTCGCGCCAGGCAGACTCACTCTATGATCATCTCATCTGACAAACATTTTCATTCGACGACTTGGGAATCGTTGGGGCATATAGCGATCTGCATTACTTTCGTCGCGCGCTTCAGCTCTTGCAGTTTGACATGCCGATGTCGCAAGAAACACAGAATACATTGCGCGACATCACTATCACATGGGCTCTCCCGGTGCGTATGAGGCCGCAGGTGTCTTTCTCCGCCTGCTTAAGACGTGCCCAACTTGAGCGGCAGGCGGAGGATGAAACCCACTGCCGCTCAATCTTTTCCGCTAATTGCCTGTCGTTTAGCCCTGGCGTTCAGGAACGTGGACAACCAGACCATCGAGCTGGTCCGTCATCTTGATCTGACAGGACAGACGCGAGGTGGGACGGACGTCGAAAGCGAAATCGAGCATATCCTCTTCCATCGGCTCCGGCGGCCCTACCCGTTCCGTCCACTGGTCGTCTACATAGACGTGACAAGTAGCGCAGGCACAGGCACCGCCGCATTCGGCATCGATGCCGGGAATGGAATTGCGCACGGCGTTCTCCATCACGGTGGAGCCGTTGCTGACGTCGAGATCATGGGACGTGCCGTCGAAAGCAACGATTGTCAGTTTGGTCATTTCAAAAGATCCAGGAAGGTGTTTGAGAATTCTTCTAAACACATAGAAAGGCCGGCTACGATTGGCAACCCGTCAATGTGGCTGCAAACCGAACCGGCCGTCGAATTGGCGTAACCTTCGCCGCTCACCCCTAAAAGGGGACGTTATCGGCAGAGCTTCAGGATGAAGTTTTCGGCTTCTACGACCGCAGCCGAAAGTCTTGCTAGAACGGCGCTGTCGCATTGCCCGTTTTCAAGCGCTTCGGCTGCCGCAGAAACATTATAGGCCCCTACGGCATCTGCCGAACCTTTGAGCCGCCCCGAAATGACACGCATCGATGCCTGATCGGCAACAGCAAGTTCCTGCAGGACGGAGCGCGCTTGACGCGAAAACAGTTGGAGAACAGCGATCTCGATATCCTTGTCCCCCTTTGTCTGGCCAGCGAGGTGGGCAAAGTCGATGGGTTTTCTTGCCGTGACCGCGTTACCGCCGTGATTGTCCGGCGCTTCAAATGCGATGCTGAGCGCAGCCATTCCAGTTTTCCTTCGATTGTGGTGTTAGAGAGTGTTCCGATGTGGCTCACATGAAAGCAGGCTATTGTCGCTTTCCGCTGAAAATGGGGCGCCATTAGCGGGAAAATCTTTAGCTATGGTTAATTTATGTTAAACTTCTCATTATTCAGCGTTTCCGCGTCTTTTCCCGGTTTAAAAACTGTTAACAAGCAGGCACTTGGACCAGCGGTGCTGGCCGTGTTAATTGTTTAAAAGCCGCAAATGTGCCACTACCGTTATTCCACATCGCTTGCTCGTCCTAGGTTTGGCGAATTCGGCGAGCTGATGTATTTTTTGTCTTGAGAAGTGGGCGACCAATTTTCAGGGTTAGTATGAGCGGGCCACTGCATATCTTCGGGTATGGTGTCTTGCAGGCATGATGGCGGATATTCGTTTGCAGGCGGCGGGCGGATGAACGACATGAGCCGGGCGTATATGTAACGAGGCGTAACCGCATGGCGAACAACAAGTTTAGCGATTCGATCGACGAGACTGCATATCAGGCACTTGAAGATGCCTTGCAGCTCGGCGCTTACGAAAACCAGCCGGAGCCTCGTAGAAGGTCCACTCCAAAGCCCGCGGAGGCAAGAGTGCCAGAAAATAACAGACCGCGTAAGAACGAACAGCAGGCACAGTCTTCCGCTCAGGCGGCGGCACGCGCAGCAAGCGAGCAGCAGTCCCGCGCCGGTGGATTGGAAGCTGCCAATGACGGCACCAAGCGTAGCCCGGCCATGATACTGCGGTCGCTGGAAGCAGGCTCGATGACCGGCGCCGTGCGCAATGCATCTATCGTCTCGATCTTTTGGGCCATTGCCGGTATCGGCCTGGCACATGCCATTTATGGCGGACAAATCTGGGGCGTGGGCTCGCTCGCGCAGCTTTTCGCCATTCCCGGCCTGATGGCGATCATTGTCGGCATCGTCGTTCCGATCATGCTGTTCTTCGCTTTCGCCATTATGATGGCGCGCGCCAAGGACCTGCGAAACGCGGCGCGCTCCATGGCCGAAGTGGCACTTCGTCTTGCGGAGCCGGAAACCATCGCATCCGAGCGCATCATGTCAGTCGGCCAGGCGGTTCGCCGTGAAGTGTCTGCCATGAATGACGGCATCGAGCGCACGATTGCGCGCGCAACGGAGCTGGAAACCCTCGTTCATTCGGAAGTGAACGCGCTGGAACGCAGCTATGCCGACAACGAGCTTCGCGTGCGCGGCCTGGTTCACGAACTGACGGCCGAACGCGACGCGATCATCAGCCATGCAGAGCGCATCCGGTCTTCGATTTTCGGAGCGCAGGAACAGCTCAAGGAAGAGTTGTCATTGGTCGGAGAAGAGCTTTCGATGCGCCTGGCGACAAGCGGCGAAGCTTTCGCCTCTATGATCGACACACGTTCGGCAGCTCTGCTGGAAAAATCACGCGTTTCTACCGAAGCCATGGGAACGCTGATTGCGGCGAAGACCGAAAATCTTCTGAACGCGCTGAACACCTCAGGCGCTGCGCTCAACAATGAATTCGACCATCGCCTGCACGATCTCAGCAACACGTTCGATGAACGTGGCCGCGCGCTGATCGAGAAATTTGCGACGCACGCCTCAGCGCTATCGAGCGGCACGGAAACGCTCAACAAGTCCATGGACGAGCAGACGCGGCTCTTGAACGAGACGCTCACCAAACGGTCGCAGGAGCTGTCGCAGAACATAAGCCGCGGCCAGCAGGTCATCGACGGGTCACTGGATAAGGTGCTGGACAAGCTTTCAGCAACGCTGGAAGAAAAAGGCATGTCCTTCCGTCAGAGCCTTCAGAGCACGGCCGACGACGCAATCATGGATCTCGACCTGCGTTCGGGCCTGTTTGAGGAGAAGCTCCAGACCACGGTCGGTCTCGTCAACACTGCCTTCGATCAGCATGTAGCGGAGTTCGCTAGCGCCTTCGATCAGCGTGCTGGCACTCTCGACAGCAAGCTCATGGAAAGCCTGGCTCGCATCAACGAGACGGTCGCGGGCGGTACGGATTCGCTCAACGGCATTCTCACATCCAATATCGACCGGCTGAATAGCGCCCTCACCGACCAGTCGCTCGCCCTGGCAACATCTCTGGGCGCGGGCCAGGAAATGCTGGAAAGCTCGCTCGAGACGCGTACCCGGGAACTGACGGACGCACTGAGTGCCCGCACAAACGAAATCTCAAGCGCCATCGTCAACACGCATGAAAAGATCGATACGGTTCTTGCCGAGCGCAGCGCACAGCTTTTCGGTGCGCTAACCGAAACTCAGAACCGCTTCGACAGCGCGCTCGCAAGCCGCTCAGAGGCGATCACGAGCTCTGTCGCTGGATCCGCCGAGCAACTCGCCGCACTCTTGGATGAGCGCGCTGCCGCTATCAACAGCGTGGTCGCGGATGTCGAGCGCCGCCTGGCAGAAACCCTAGAAACGCGTGCTGCCGCCATCACAGGCGCAGTCTCAGGCGTAGAAGACCGCATCGCAGACACGCTGGACAGCCGCACCGCCGCGCTCAAAAACGTGGTCTCCGGTGCGGAAGAGCGGATCACCGATGCTCTCGATAGCCGCACCATGGCGATCGATATGGCGTTCTCCACCGCGGAAGAACGCATCGCGGAAACGCTCGATCACCGGACCTCGGCGCTTGGCGACATCGTAAGCGGCGTAGAAACGCGTCTGGTGGACACGCTCGATAGCCGAACGTCAGCGCTCGGCAATGTGGTCGCCGGTGTGGAAGAGCGCATTGCAGACGCGCTTGACAGCCGCACCATGGCCATAGACATGGCATTCTCCAGCGCCGAAGAACGCATCGCGGAAACGCTCGATACCAGAACATCCAATCTCACTAATATCGTCAGCGGCGTCGAAGGCCGTCTGGCCGAGACACTGGACAGCCGTACGTCAGCGCTCGGTAATGTGGTCGCCGGTGTGGAAGAGCGCATCGCGGATGCGCTCGACAGCCGCACCATGGCTATCGATATGGCATTTT
>CAJYTK010000014.1 GCA_913777615.1 uncultured Agrobacterium sp.
TGTCGAGCTGCTGGATCGCTTCGTTGATCTGACTTGCACCGATGTCCTGCTCACGGCAGGCAGCAGAGATTTCCGAGACCAGTTCTGCGGTCTTGCGGATATCTGGAACCAGACGGTTCAGCATCTCACCAGCTTCGGTTGCGACCTGAACGGTTTCACCGGAGAGCGAAGAGATTTCGGCTGCCGCTGCCTGGCTGCGCTCTGCAAGCTTTCGGACTTCGGAGGCCACGACGGCAAAGCCCTTGCCGTGTTCTCCGGCACGAGCAGCTTCGACGGCGGCATTCAATGCCAGAAGGTCTGTCTGACGAGCGATTTCCTGAACGATGGATATCTTCTGCGCAATGGTACGCATTGCAACGACGGCACGGCCCACAGCTTCGCCACTGGCTTCGGCATCCTTGGACGACTGACGCGCGATCTTCTCGGTCTGTGCAGCGTTATCGGCGTTCTGCTTGATGTTTGCTGCCATCTCTTCCATCGAGGCGGAGGCTTCTTCGGCAGAAGATGCCTGTTCGGTCGCGCCCTGCGAAAGCTGTTCGGAAGACGAGGACAGTTCCTGACTACCGGAAGAGACGTTGTCGGCTGCGGCGAGCGCATCGCCCACCACGCCACGCAGACGTTCAACCATCGACTGCAAGGCGATCCCGAGCGTGTCCCGTTCTGACAAAGGCTTTGGTGTCACCGTCAGATCGCCGTTTGAAATTTTGTCCGCGACGCTCGCTGTCTCGCGCAGATTGGTCACCATTTCGAGCATTGCGATGCCAAGCGTGTCCTTTTCCGAAAGAGGCTTCACGTCCTTTGAAAGATCGCCAGCGGCAATCGTGCCAGCAACATCGGCTGTCGCGCGCAGATTACGTGTCATTGTGTTGACCCGATCGACAAGGTCTTTGATCTCGTCGTTGCTACGGATTTGGACATCCCGCTCAAGGTCGCCCACAGCAATCGCTTCTGCCACGGTCATAACCTTGCGTAACCCCGAACTGATACCCATCGCAATCCAAAAGGCAGTGAAGGCGGCGATAAGAATCGCTGCGATAGAGCACGAAATCAGCATAAATCGCGTCTGATCATAGTCGTCTGAGGCTACCTGTTTGGACTCCTGCAGTCGTGTCCTATTCATCTGGACACCTTCATCGAGCTTCTTCGTAAGGGCATTCGCGGCGTTACGTCCTTCTCCGGCGGAGTAAGCCTCGGCCGCAGCGGTGTTTCCTTCGTCGAGTAGCGCGCGCACGCGATTGTCGCTGGCGTCGAAGGCTGTGGTGATCGACTGCAAGTCCGCCCAATAGGAACGCGTCTCAGGACTCGCCGTGGCAGCCATCTCATTCAACAGCTCCGTGAGATGCGCTTTGCTTTCATCTCCCACTTTCTTGTGCTGAAGCACTTCGGCAGGCGACTTCGCCAGGATCATGTTTTTTTGCGCCCGGATTGTCACAAGCGACAAGGCATTAATCTGATGCACCTTGTCGAGACGTGGAACAGTGCCTTCAACCACTTCGTTCATCGCGTCCCTGGCGATGCCGAGGCTATAGATGCCGTATCCAGAAGTGCCGGCTAACATAAAAATGAGAAGACCGAAGGTGAGAGCCAGCTTTGCTTTGATGGTGAACCGCATATCAAACGTCCCTGAACGCGAGGTAGTAATTGTCGAGAAGACATCAATGCCAAGCCATTGCTTGGACAGAGGATGATGAAAACTAAAATGGTGAGGATCGGCATAAAGAGTGGGTTATTGATAACCGCTTTGGGGGCGGGTCGTTGTGGGCTCCGCGCTCGTCAACCTGCATCCAGCGGCTAAGGCCAGAGGGACAGGTCAATCGAAGTGGAGTGGGGGTACTTACAAAACAGCCCTGAATGGCCGCTTGATTGGCATGTTGGCAGCATGAGCAACAGGCGCACACGTCGTGAGTCTGCCTGCGTCGGTCAGGTTGATTTTCTCATCGCATGAGACTTGGAAACTCCGCATCGACCATTCTTTATGGTCCGCGCTATCGGATCAGACGGCATCTTTAGACGAGACCCGGGCGCATCATGCGGGCGAGAAAGACAACCCCTGAAGAAATTCACGGGTAGCGTTTGTCTGGCATCAATCTAACGGTCTATGGTAAAAATAACGTTACTACTTTTGGCAGATAACGATCGTTGACATGAGTCTCAGGATCGCTCCTCGAGTTTGGGAGCGATGATTTTTCCGACGAATTCCGTCTTTCAGAGCCCGAAGCTACTGTCCGGCGTTACGGCGTTTGCGCACCCGTCGTTGCGAGATAGACGGAGTACAGCGATTTGGTTGCCGTGATGAAAAGCCGGTTCTTCTTTGGACCGCCAAATGTCACGTTGGCCACCGTCTGCGGCACCTTGATCTTGCCCAGCAACGTGCCTTCAGGCGAAAAACAATGGACACCGTCACCGGCACTGGTCCAGAGGTTGCCAGCCGTGTCGAGGCGGAAGCCGTCGGGCAGGCCACTGTCAAGATTGCAGAACTCTCGTCCATTTGCCAGCCTTACGCCATCAATCACGTCAAACACTCTAATATGGCGCGGGCGCGAAACGTCGTGACTATAGGAGCTGTCGGCGACATAGAGCTTCGTTTCGTCAGGGGAGAATGCCAGGCCATTCGGCTGCATGAAGTCGTCGACGGCGATCTCGACCTGTCCGGACGTGGGATCAATCCTGTAGACATTCCGGGTCTTCTGCTCAGGTTGAGACTTGTAGCCCTCGTAATCGGAGAGAATTCCGTAGGTGGGATCGGTAAACCAGATGCTGCCATCGGATTTGACCACCACATCATTGGGTGAGTTCAATCGCTTGCCGTTATAGCTGTCGGCCAGCACTGTAATCGAGCCGTCGACTTCGGTTCTGGTCACGCGGCGACCCCCGTGTTCGCAGGAGATTAGCCGGCCCTGGCGGTCGCGAGTGTTGCCATTGGCGAAATTGGAGGGCTGGCGAAAAACGGAAATTCCGCCGTCCGGCACCCAGCGAAGAATGCGCTGGTTGGGGATGTCGCTGAACAGCAGGCAATTGAGATCCGCAAACCAGACTGGGCCTTCGCTCCAGCGGCAGCCGGAATAGAGTTCTTCAAGTTCGGCGTTGCCGACGATCAGGTGACGGAAGCGTTCGTCGCGAATGTCATAAACGGAGCTTTGATCTTTGGTCATGAGCGTCAATCGGCCTGAGAGGTGTTGGTTTCGTTTAGCGCGTGGCCTTTGGGCCGCTCGCCAGGAAAATCACGGAGATGATAATGAGGCCAGTGAGGATCAGTCGCGCACCGGCACCGAAGCCATAGGTGTTCAGCATCGACACCACGAGAAACATGAAGAGCGATGCGCCCCAGATTCCCGGCACGTTGGAGTCACCTCCAGCAACTGCCGTGCCGCCGATGACGACGACGGCGATCGACATCAAAAGATACTCCGACCCCATATTAAGGGCCGCACCGCCCGAAAAGCTTGCCAGAAGGTATCCGGCGATCGCTGCCAGAACGGAACAGAAGATGTAGGTTATGCAGCGCGCGCCATCGACGGGAATGCCGGTCATGCGGGCAGCGAAAGTGCTCTGACCGATGGCCGATATCCAGCGTCCGTAGAACGACCTGTCGAGCAGTACCCATGCGACGACCGAAAGGAGAAGCGCAACGAGCGCGACATTCGGTATGCCGAACGAGCTTGATATCGCGAAATTCGCCAGCGTTTCGGGCGGCTTGATTCGCAGCCCGCGATTGGACCAGATCGCGATCGATTGGACGATGAAGCTCATGGACAGCGTCGCGATGATTGGCGGGATGCGCAGGAGTTTGATCAATGTGTAGTTACCGATGCCGATCGCGATTCCGATCAGGACGGCCACCAGCAGACCCGGCAGGACGAGACTGTCGGAGACATCCATGAACTTCAGCGCAAGCGTGCCGGATAGCGTCATCGTGGCCGGGACGCAAAGATCGATGTTGCCGGGACCGAGCGTGATGACAAACATCTGTCCAATGCCGACGATGACCGAAAAAGCGGCGAAGGTAAGAGCGGCGTGTGACAGCCCGAACGAGCTTGCGCCGCCAGTGAACATCACAGTGATGATCCAAACCGCAACGGTTGCGGCGAAGGACCAGATCCAAGGTCTTTTGGCTAAGGCAGCGAGGCGGCTCATTGGATTTTCTCCCGCTTTTCAAGACGGTTGAGCAAAAGACGCAAGGCGAGCACGATGATGAGGATCGCGCCCTGCGCACCGATCTGCCAGTCCGGCGAAATACGCATGAAGGACAGGAATGAGCCCGCAAGTGTCAGCGTCAAGGCGCCGATCACCGCGCCGATGGGAGACACACGCCCGCCGACGAATTCGCCGCCGCCAAGAATGACGCCTGCAATCGATAGAAGCGTGTAGCGAAGCGCGATATTGGCATCGGCCGAGGTTGTCAGCCCGACGAGCGCAATGCCTGACAGCACGGCAAAGAAACCCGCCAGGGCAAAGGTTGCGGAACGAATGCCGACCACCGACCAGCCGGACCGCTCGACGGAGCGCAGATTGCCGCCAACGCCGCGCATCAGCACACCGAAGGAGGATCGCATGACGATGTAATGGGCGACGACCGCAATCACTATGCTGGCGATGATGGCGATCGGGACGAAGGGAGGCTTGGCGGTCATCAAGGCGCGCACGAAGGCAGGCGCCTGTCCGCCGGGGGAGGGCAGGATCAGAACCGCAAGGCCGCCCCAGACAAAGCTCATTCCAAGTGTCACGACGATGGAGGGGAGGGCGCGCAGATGAATGATTGCCCCGAGCACGGCGTAGACGGCAATCGCCGCGGCAAAGATTGCGACGCCGATGATCGGGGAATCCTGAAGAAACGTTGCGGTCACGCAGGCACAAAAACTGACGAAGGTGCCCATCGACAGGTCGAGATCGTTGACGGACATGATCAGCATCTGCGCAATGGTTGCCAGCGCGATCGGTACCGCCAGATTGAACAGCAGGTTCATGCCTGTATAGCTCATGGCTCGCGGCTGCATGTAGAAGACGGCTATCAGCAGGAAGGCGAGCGACGCGGCGGGAATGACGAGGCGAAGTGTGTTGGCGGAAGTCTTCATGCGTGCGCCTCGCCTGAGAAGGATGCGGCTAGGACATTCTGTTCGGTAATCTCTTCGCCGACCAGCTCTGCCTGGATGGCGCCATCGCGGAAGACATAGACACGGTCGCACAAGCGAATTTCGTCCATTTCCGTCGAATACCAAATAAAGGTTCGGCCGTGTGCCGCTTCGGTTCTCAAGATGTCGTAAACCTCCTGTTTGGTGCCGATATCGACGCCGCGCATCGGATCGTCCATCAGCACGGTGCTGGCGGTCGTCGCCAATGCGCGGGCAAAGAGTACCTTCTGCTGGTTGCCGCCGGACAGGGAGAGGATCTTGTTGCCCATGTCGGGTGTGCGGATTTCAATCCGTTTCTTCCAATTGGCACCGAGTTCGCTTTCCTTGGATCTATCGACCAGTCCGGCAGATGAGATATCCCGAAGCGATGCGATCGAAAGGTTCTTGAGGATGCTCCAGAGCGAGAAGGTGCCGTTCAGGCTTCTGTCTCCCGCCACGAAGGCCAGGTCTGCCTTGCGACTTGGTAGCCAGCTACTGTTTTTCGCCAGATAAAGATCAAGCAGTGCTTCCGTCTGGCCGTGACCGCCAAGACCGGCAAGGCCGATGATTTCTCCGCGATAGGCCTCGAATGCGATCTCTGAGCCGCGGCGCGGCGCCATGGAGAGAACTTTTTCACTGGACCGAGCGCGGGCACTCTTGTGCGTATCCTGATCCTTCACGACGCTGCCCATGGCTTCGACCAGCGTCCGCGTGGTAAAGTCACTTGCCGCGCGGTTTGCCACGACGCGTCCATCCTTCATGACCACGATGCGGGTCGCGGTCGAGAGGATCTCGCCGAGAATATGGGAGATCAGCAAGACCGAGCCGCCCTCGCGCACGAAACGGCGTACATAAGCCATGAGTTGTTCGGCAAGACCCGCGTCGAGCGAGGAGGTCGGTTCATCGAGAATGACGAGCCGAGGCGCTTCCGGCGTGCGGCAAAAATTGATGGCGATTTCGACCATCTGGCGTTCGGCGATGGAGAGTTCTGAAATCGTCGCTTCGCAATCGATGCCGTGGCCCGGAAAGATATCGTCGATGGTCTTCTGAATGGCTGACAAAGCACGACCGCGCCAATTGTGGCCCTTCATCGTGGGATGCATGATCCGCACATTCTCGACGATTGTGAGATTAGGGCAGAGCGACAATTCCTGGAAAACGCAGCGCACGCCACCGGCTCGCGCTGCCGCAATGCCCTGGCGACCGGGCGCACCGCCATAGGAAATCGTGCCGTCATGTGGGGACAGACCACCATTGATGACATTGACGATGGTGGATTTACCCGCGCCGTTATGGCCGACAAGGCCCAGACATTCCCCTGCGCGGATGATGAGATCGGCACCATCAAGCGCCTTTACAGCGCCGAAGACGACCTTGACGCCGCGTGCGGCTACGACTTCTTCCGTCTCGATGATGTCATTCATGAGCAAAACGCCAACGATCTGAAAATGATGGAAATAAGAGATGGCCGCTGCGGCGACAAAGTCGACCGCAGCGGATGGGAGGTGAGGCCGGCCTTACTTGGCGGCAATCACCTTCTGCGCATCAGCCTGGGAGTAATCCACATTGGCAACGCCACCCTTCTGGGTGTTTTTCAGGTTTTCTTCGAGATTATCCTGATCGATGCGAAGGAAGGGAACGGTCAAGTCCTTCTTCACATCCTTGCCGTCGAGAATCTGCTGGGCCACCCAGAAGGCGAGTGTCGATACGCCGGGCGCAATCGAAACCGACATGGTCTTGTAGCCGCTGGCATCCTTCTGCTGCTTCCACCACTGCAACTCATCTTCACGGTTGCCCATGATGATGGTCGGGGTCGGACGCTTAGCGGCGGCAAACGCCTGAGCCGCACCGTAACCGTCACCGCCCTGCGTTACGACAGCGGCGATTTCCGGGAGGCTTGGCAAAATACCCGCGACGGCGCGCTGTGCGACGTCCTGCGCCCAATCACCATTGACGGAACCGACGATCTTGAATTGTGGGTTCTTGGCAACGCCTGCTGCGATGCCTGCATGGATTTCGTCATCGACGGACACACCGGCGAGACCGCGGATTTCGAGAAGGTTGCCGCCCTTCGGCATGGCCTTTGCCAGATAGTCGATCTGGCTCTCACCCATGGCCTTGAAATCCACGGCGATGCGCCAGGCGCAAGGCTCGGTCACGATGCCATCGAAAGACACGACGATGATGCCGGCATCACAGGCTTCCTTGATCGCGCCGTTTAGTGCAGTCGGAGAAGCGGCGTTGATGACGATCGCATCATAACCCTGGAGGATGAGGTTCTGGATTTGCGCTGCCTGTTCCGTTGCCTGGTTTTCGGCAGTAGTGAAGGCGTCGGCTGCAGCGACCTGCTTGTCGGCAACGGCCTGCTTGGTGATCTTGTCCCAGCTCGTCAGCATCGCCTGACGCCAGGAGTTGCCGGCATAATTGTTGGAGAGCGCGATTTTCTTCGCCGAGGTATCGGCGTGAGCGGTGATTGGCATCGCGGCGCATAGGACAGCCGCCGACGCGAGAAGCATCTTTCTAAAAGCCATTGATTTTCCTCCCTGTGGCTTGCTCTTTCGGAGCCTGGAATATGTTTCGCCGCAAACCTTCCCCACGGCGGAAACGCAATTCCGTTGCACTGGAGCTCCTTTCCCCAGTAAGAACCAAAATGACCAAGAAGAGCCGGCTTGTATAGGCGCATCACGGCAATCTTCGTGCGGATCAACGCACAAAGCTTGCGGGTTCCCGCAAGACGAACGGCTCGGCTGGGCGCAGAATGGACCGTCGCAGGCTACCGACGTCTCGTCGCCTGCAACGGGAGATGCTTGGGAGGGCGTCGGCACATGCTGGATACACCAAAAAGCGCGCTGTTTCACCATTACATGGGCATCTCGCGGCTGCTGGCGGGGCAACTCGAGTTCAACGCCATCATCCAGGCGGTGGCGACCGAGATCAGCCACATCATTCCGCATGACCATATGGATGTCTGCATCAAGCAACTGGATGACAAATATCACATCGCCTACGAAAGCGGTCTTGCCAGCGCTTGGAGCCGTCAGCCGCCGGCGCTTCTGACCGGTAGCCCCATTCGCGCCGTCCTTTCAGGCAATGTCGATTATCTCTTGAGCGGTGACGCCTGCGCCGATCCACGCTTCCATTTCGAGGGCGCTTTTTCCAGCCCGATCCATGAGCTTGATCTGCATAGCCGTCTGCACGTGCCAATGAAGGTGCATGGCGATATTATCGGCGCGCTCAGCTGTTCGTCGCATCAGTCCAACGCCTATACGATGGACGATGTGGCGAATGCCCGCGCTGTCGCCGACCTTCTGGCTCCCTATTTCTATGCGATCCGCGCCGCGGAGCAGGCAAAGCGTTCCGCCATCGAAGAGGCACGGGCCAACGCCCGTGAGGAAGGCTTGCGTCTTGGGGCGCTCCAACTCACAGAGGCGCTGGAAGCCGAGCGTCAGCGGATTGGCATGGATCTGCACGACCAGACCTTGGCGGATCTGACACGGCTGGTGCGCCGGATCGAGCGCATGAGCCACGCGACGGAAGTGTCAGGAGAAATGCTGGAGCCGGTGATGCGCAGCCTGCAACAATGCATGCAGGATCTGCGTGGCATCATCGAAGAGGCCAAGCCCTCAATCCTTCAACTCTTCGGCCTTGTGCAGGCGATTGAAACCTATCTCGACCGGTCGGTGCGCGATAGCGGCCTGCCGATCGATTGGTCCGTCTCCGATATGACCAACGGGCTTGTCGAGGAACTGGATAATTCGGTCGCGGTGTCGCTTTTGCGTATCGTGCAGGAAGCGGTCAACAATGCCATTCGCCATGCCCAGCCTTCGATGATCGACGTCGTGCTGTCAGCGGCCCAGGGTGCATTGCTGGTCAAGGTGTCAGACAATGGCTGTGGTTGTGGTGAAAAGACGACCGGCGGCGGCCTTGGCATCGGCAATATGAAGACACGCGCGCGCCTAATCTCGGCTCGCTTTCATCTCGGCCCCAACCCGCGGGGCAAAGGCACCTGCATCACTCTGACGCTGCCTGCCGCGATCACCGACAAGCCCGAGGAGGCATGACATGGATGTTTTGATCATCGAGGACGATGTTCTGCATCGCGCCTATCTCAATGAAGCGGTGAGGGCGGCGTTGCCGGAATGCGGCACCGTGCTGGAGGCCGAAAATGGTCGCGCGGGTGAAAAGCTCGCACGAGAGAATCGTGCCGCTCATATCGTCATGGACCTGCAAATGAACGAGCGGAACGGAATCGAAGCCGCCCGCACCATCTGGAAAGAAAGGCCGGATACCCGAATTCTCTTCTGGTCCAACTACTCAGACGAGGCCTATGTGCGCGGCGTGTCCCGCATCGTGCCGGAAGGGGCTGCCTATGGCTACGTGCTGAAATCCGCCTCGGATGATCGCCTACGACTGGCGCTGCGTAGCATTTTCATTGAAGCACAATGCGTGATTGACCGCGAAGTGCGTGGCCTGCAGGAAAAGAGCCTTGGCAAAGCCCATGGCTTCTCCGACACGGAGTACGAAATTCTGATCGACATGGCGCTGGGTCTGACTGACAAGGCCATCGCAAAACGCCGAAATCTCTCGCTGCGCAGCGTGCAGAACAGGCTTCAGAGCCTCTATGAGAAGCTGAACGTCCATCAATCGACGGGCGAGGACGACGCGGAAGGACGATACAATCTGCGCACCCGCGCCATCACCATCGCCTATCTGCGCAAGCTTTTGAATTACAGTGCGCTGGAAAGAGCCGAGCGCGAATTGGCGGAATGGCACGGCGGAAAATGAAACAGGCCCGGTTTCAATCCGGGCCTGTTGTGTGGATATCGATTAGTTCATCTGGCTGACGAAGCGGGTTTCGAGATAGGCCTCAACCGCTTCCGAACCGCCTTCCGTGCCGTAGCCGGAATCCTTGACGCCGCCGAAGGGCACTTCCGGGATCGCAAGACCGTTATGGTTGATTGTCAACATGCCTGCCTCGACGCGCTGGCCAAGCGCGTGCGCCGTCTTCACCGAACCGGTAAAGGCGTAGGATGCCAAGCCGAATGGCAGGCGGTTTGCCTCTTCGATGGCGTCTTCCATGGTGGAAAAGCGATTGACGATCGCCACCGGTCCAAAGGGCTCTTCGTTCATGATCTTGGCGTTGGTCGGCACGTCGGTCAGAACGGTGGGCTCGAAGAAGTTGCCCTTGTTGCCGATGCGCTTGCCACCAGTCTTCAAGGTGGCGCCATGGGAAACGGCGTCCTGGATAAGGGCTTCCATCGCAGGAATGCGGCGTTCATTGGCCAGAGGTCCCATGCCGGTGTCGGCATCGAGACCGTTGCCGATCTTCAGGCCTTCGGCGTATTTCACGATGCCGTCGATGAATTTATCGGCAACACTGTCCTGAATGAGAAAGCGCGTCGGCGCGACACAGACCTGACCGGCGTTGCGGAACTTGGCGGCAGCGGAAACTTCGATTGCCTTGTCGAGATCGGCATCGCCGAAAACCAGAACCGGCGCATGACCGCCGAGCTCCATCGTGGCACGCTTCATGTGCTTACCGGCAAGAGCAGCAAGGTGCTTGCCGACCGGCGTGGAGCCGGTGAAGGAAATCTTGCGGATGACCGGATGCGGAATGAGATATTCCGAGATCTCGGCCGGGACGCCATAGACGAGGTTGACGACGCCAGCTGGAATGCCCGCATCGGCAAACGCGCGAATAAGCTCTGCCGGCGATGCTGGTGTCTCTTCCGGTGCCTTTACGATGATCGAACAGCCGGTTGCGACTGCAGCCGAAAGCTTGCGCACCACTTGGTTGATCGGGAAATTCCAGGGCGTGAAAGCCGCGACCGGGCCAACCGGGAACTTGATGGCCAGATTGGAGACGCCGCCGAAGCGAGCCGGAATGACTTGGCCATATGTGCGGCGCGCCTCTTCGGCGAACCAGTCGATGGTGTCGGCAGCATTATTGATTTCGCCTTTGGACTGGGCGATCGGTTTGCCCTGTTCGCGGGTCATCAGCCAGGCGATGTAATCGATGCGCTCGCGCAGAAGATCGGCGGCCTTGCGCATGATTTTGGAACGTTCAAAGGCTGATGTGTCGCGCCAGACCTTGAAGCCCTTGTCGGCGGCGGAAAGTGCAAGATCCAGATCTTCCTTTTCCGCATGTGCAAGCGAGCCAATGATTTCATCGGTCGCGGGGTCGGAGACGGCAATGGTTTTGCCGGAGAGCGCGTCGCGCCACTCGCCATTGATGAAGAGTTTAACGTCGGGATAGCTGTGCATGTAAAGACCTTCGCGTTTTTTTACCGACCGGCAGGACACCGGTGCATTTCGTTCAATCAGCAAGTCGGTTGCAGCATGAAGCGGAACGGGATGTCTTCGGTGAAACCAAAGACGGCGGTGAGCCTCTTATATTATTTCTCCGGTCGCTTGTTTCAACCAGCAATATCTAAAAGTATGACTTATTTCGCAATGCAAAAGACCCGGCCATTGGCCGGGTCCGGATGTTTGGTGATGTCGCTTAGAAGAATGCCTGAATCCCGGTCTGGGCTCGCCCGAGGATCAGCGCATGAACATCATGCGTGCCCTCGTAGGTGTTCACCGTTTCCAGGTTCTGGGCGTGGCGCATCACGTGATATTCGATCTGGATGCCGTTGCCGCCATGCATATCCCGCGCCTGGCGCGCAATATCCAGTGCCTTGCCGCAATTGTTGCGCTTGATGATCGAAATCATTTCCGGCGCCATACGGTGCTCGTCGAACAGACGGCCAACACGCAGCGATGCCTGGAGGCCAAGCGCTATTTCGGTCTGCATGTCGGCGAGCTTCTTTTGATAGAGCTGCATGCCGGCGAGAGGCTTGCCAAATTGTTTACGATCGAGACCATATTGCAGCGCACGGAACCAGCAATCTTCCGCCGCGCCCATGACACCCCAGGAGATGCCGTAACGCGCCCGATTGAGGCAGCCAAACGGGCCCTTGAGCCCGGAGACGTTTGGCAGCAACGCGTCTTCGCCCACTTCCACGCCATCCATGACGATCTCGCCAGTAATCGAAGCGCGCAGCGACAACTTGCCGCCGATCTTCGGTGCGGAGAGGCCTTTCATGCCCTTCTCCAAAACGAAGCCGCGAATTTCGTTGTTGTGCGCTTCCGACTTCGCCCAGACGACGAAGACATCGGCGATCGGCGCATTGGAAATCCACATTTTGGAGCCGCGAAGGCGGTATCCGCCTTCGATCTTTTCAGCGCGCGTCTTCATGCCGCCCGGATCGGAGCCGGCATCGGGTTCTGTCAGGCCAAAGCAACCGATCAGTTCGCCGGAAACGAGCCCCGGCAGATACTTATCCTTTTGCTCTTCCGAGCCATAGGCAAAGATCGGGTAAATAACGAGCGAGGACTGGACGCTCATCATCGAGCGATAGCCGCTATCAATGCGCTCAACTTCACGTGCCACGAGACCGTAGGCGACATAGCTGGCATCGGCTGCGCCGTATTTTTCCGGCAGCGTAACGCCAAGAAGGCCCGCCTGGCCCATCAGGCGGAACAGTTCCGGTTCGGACGTTTCGGAGAGATAGGCGTCCTGGACGCGGGGGAGAAGCTCAGCTTTGGCGAAGGAGGCGGCAGAATCGCGGATCATCCGCTCGTCGTCGTTCAGTTGATCCTCAAGCAGAAACGGATCCTGCCAATTGAATGATGCGCGGTCGCTCACGATGAAATCTCCACTTTTGTTGCTGCGATTATTGGCAATTCATCATTGCTGGGCAAGCCATGTTTACTCATTCAGCTATTACCGATAGGAATGCACCATGACCTCACTCAGCCGTAAATTGCTGCCGTCCACCGGCGCGCTCGCTGCCTTCGATTCCGTCGCGCGGCTGGGCAGTTTTTCGCTGGCGGCAGACGAGCTTTCCCTGACGCAGGGCGCGATTAGCAGGCAGGTCATGTCACTTGAAGAGCAGCTTGGGGTGAAGCTGTTCGAGCGTGGGGCGCGGGGCGTTTCGCTAACGCGGGAGGGAGAGACTTACGCGAAAGCCATCGGTATCGCGCTTGGCGATATTCGCTCCGCCTCGCTGCAGGTCATGACCAAAACGCATGCCAATGCGCTGAACCTTGCCATGCTGCCGACCTTCGGCACACGCTGGCTGTTGCCGCGCATCCCGAAATTCGTTGCGGCCCACCCGGAAATCACCCTGAATTTTGCCACGCGCATCGGGCAGTTCGATTTCGAGAAGGAAGGTCTCGATATGGCCATTCACATCGGCCAGCCGGATTGGCCAGCGGCAGAAAGCGTTTTTCTCATGAACGAGATGGTGGCGCCAGTCTGTAGCCCGGCATTTTTGACGAGCCATCCAATCAGCAATGGCGAAGATATCGTCGGGCTCCCTTTACTACACATGGCCTCCAGGCCGGGCGCATGGGACCACTGGTTCAAGAGCGCCGGCATTGTTGCGCATCAGGCGCCGGCCATGCGCTTCGAGCAATTCTCCAGTGTCGCCCAGGCTTGCATTGCGGGCCTCGGCATTGCCTTGATGCCCCTTTTTCTCATCGAAAGCGAGCTGAAATCGGGACAACTGGTTCAGGCCTTCGATCATCCGATCAAAAGCCCGAGCTCTTATTATGCGGTCGCTCCACTCTCTCGCATCAATCATGGCCCCGTGGTGCTGTTCCGGCGCTGGCTGCTTGGTGAAAGTGAAATCTTTCGCGAGCAAAATACGCACTAGTTCGCGCTCAGTTTGTATAGTTTTGAGAATCCCACTCGGGCTGTGGCGATAATTTCATCTTGCACCAATTTTAAGCTTGCGAAGACCCGGAATATGGTCCTAGATCGCGTGCGACGACAATCTGCTGAATTGCGGCACGGCGTTTTGTCTTCTTGCGTCATGACCACTCAATCCATCTATAAGACTTTGTTTTAAAACGATAAAGTTCTGCTTCAATCCTGGAATAACTTGAAATGCAATTGGTTTTCGACGGTCATAATGATGTGCTTTTGCGCTTGTGGCACAATGACAAGAAGGGACAGGACCCAGTCCAGGAATTCATCGGCGGAACCTCGCAAGGCCACATCGATGCGCGGCGTGCCAAGGCCGGTGGACTGGCCGGTGGTTTTTGCGCCATTTATATCCCCTCTGGCGATTTGATTTTGCAGGAGCCGGACGCAAATGGCCACTACGTCACGCCCTTGGCGGCCCCCCTTCAGCGCCAGCCCTCACTCGATATTGCCATGGAAAAAATGGCCATCGCATATCGCCTGGAGCGTGCAGGAGGCTGGAAAATCTGCCGCTCCACGGCCGATATAAGCAAGGCGATGGACGACAACATCTTTGCCGCAGTCCTTCATATGGAAGGCTGCGAGGCGATCGATGAAGATCTCGACGCGCTTGAAGTATTCTACGCTGCTGGTCTGCGCTCGCTCGGGCCCGTCTGGAGCCGCCACAATGCCTTCGGCCATGGCGTTCCATTCGCCTATCCCATGTCGCCGGATACCGCACCGGGTCTGACCGATGCCGGTTTCGAACTGGTCAAGCGCTGCAACGAACTCGGCATTTTGATCGACCTCGCGCACATCACTGAGAAGGGCTTCTGGGATGTGGCAAAGACGAGCGATCAGCCGCTGATCGCCAGTCATTCCAACGCTCACGCACTGACGGGTGTGGCGCGTAACCTGACCGACAGACAGATGGATGCGATCAAGGAAAGCCGCGGGCTTGCTGGCCTGAATTACGCCGTAACCATGCTTCGCCCCGACGCGCGCGACGATGCCGACACACCGCTCTCCGATATGGTCCGCCACATCGATTACATGGTCGAGCGCATGGGCATCGATTGCGTCGCGCTTGGCTCCGACTTTGATGGTGCAACGGTACCGGCGGAAATCGCCGATGCTGCAGGCAATCAGAATCTGGTTGCTGCGCTCAAAGCTGCTGGCTACTCTGAAGAAGAACTTGCTAAAATGTGCCGGGAAAACTGGCTACGCGTACTGGCTCAAGCCTGGCATGAGCCGACCTGAACAAGAGTGATATGAAACCTATAAAGGGGAGAACAATGACGAAGTCGCTCAACAAAATGGCCCGCATTCTGGCAACCAGCGCCGCGCTGTCGCTGATTGCGCTGTCCGCGCCCCAGGCTTTTGCCGCCACACCGGCTGATACGCTGGTGGAAGGCTTCGCCATCGATGACATCATCACGCTCGATCCGGGTGAGGCATTCGAGCTGTCGGCCGCGGAAGTCACCGGCAACACCTATTCCAAGCTGGTTTCCATCGACCTCAACGACACCTCCAAGGTTATCGGCGATCTGGCCGAGAGCTGGACGACGTCGGAAGACGGCATGACCTATACCTTCAAGCTGAAGCCCGGCCTCAAATTCGCCTCCGGCAATCCGGTCACGGCAGACGATGTGGCGTTCTCCTTCGAGCGCGCCATCAAGCTCGACAAGTCCCCTGCCTTCCTGCTCACGCAGTTCGGCCTGAAGGGCGACAACGTCACGGAGAAGGCCAAGGCCACCGCGCCTGATACTTTCACGCTGACAGTCGATAAGCCCTATGCGCCAAGCTTCGTCCTGAACGTTCTGACCGCGACTGTTGCCTCGGTCGTCGACAAGAAGCTTGTCATGGAAAAGGCCAAGGCGATGACGCCAACAGCCGACTACAAATACGACACCGACTTTGGCAATGAATTCCTGAAGACCGGCTATGCGGGCTCCGGCCCGTACAAGATCCTCGGCTGGAAGGCCAATGAAGCCGTCATCATGGAAGCCAACCCAAATTATTATGGTGAAAAGCCGAAGCTTAAGCGCGTCGTCTATCGCCACATGAAGGAAAGCTCCGGTCAGCGACTGGCGCTTGAAAACGGCGATATTGACGTGGCGCGTAACCTTGAGCCCGGCGATATGGAGGCCGTTTCCAAAAAGGAAGGTCTCTCCATCACTTCCGCACCCAAAGGCACAGTCTATTACTTCAGCCTCAATCAGAAGAATGAGAACCTGAAGAAGCCTGAAGTCGTGGAAGCTTTCAAATATCTCGTCGATTATGACGCGATTGGCGCGACGCTCATCAAGGGCATCGGCGAAATCCACCAGACCTTCCTGCCGAAGGGGCAGTTGGGTGCGCTGGATGAGAACCCCTACAAGCTGGATGTTGCCAAGGCGAAGGAATTGCTGGCCAAGGCTGGTCTGAAGGACGGCTTTACAGTCACTATGGACGTGCGCAACACGCAGCCTGTCACCGGCATTGCCGAAAATGTTCAGCAGACCTTGGCACAGGCCGGCATCAAGCTGGAAATCATTCCGGGCGATGGCAAGCAGACGCTGACCAAGTATCGTGCGCGCACGCATGACATCTATATCGGACAGTGGGGTTCGGACTATTTCGACCCGAACTCGAATGCCGAAACGTTTACCATCAACTACGACAACTCCGACGAAGGCAAGAACAAGACGCTTGCTTGGCGCAATGCCTGGGACGTTCCGGAGCTGACGAAGGAAACGCAGTCGGCGCTTTTGGAAAAAGACAGCGCCAAGCGCGCCAAGATCTATGAGGATCTGCAGAAGAAGGTTCTGGAAACCGGACCCTTCGTCATCGTATTCCAGCAGACAGAGGTGGCAGGTTACTCCAACAAGCTCAAGGGCCTGAAGCTCGGCCCAAGCTTCGATACCAACTACGTCTACACGATCTCCAAGGAATGATCCGGCAGGATTGGTCCATTGAGTATCGTTGAAACCCCCGCAAGCCTGAGGCACGGCAAACGCCGTGCCAACAGGCGCCTCATCGCCGTTCTTGGCTTCGTCGTTACCGTCGTTACCACCTTTTTGGGGCTGCTGGCGGTAACTTTCTTTATCGGCCGCGTCATCCCGATCGACCCGGCGCTGGCAATCGTCGGCGATCGCGCGCCTGCGCATGTGGTGGAGCGCGTTCGAGAAGAGCTCGGTCTTAACCTGCCGCTTTGGCAGCAGTTCTTCATCTACCTGAAGCAGGCTCTGACGGGCAATTTTGGCACGTCGGTGCTGACAACCAATCCGGTGATGGACGACATCAAGCGCGTCTTCCCGGCAACCATTGAGCTTGCCACGCTCGGTACGTTGATCGGTGCTATCTTCGGCGTTCCGCTTGGCGTGCTGGCGGCGGTCAAGCGCGGCAGCATTATAGACCAGATCGTGCGTGTCATTGGGCTTATCGGCTATTCCGTGCCCATCTTCTGGCTCGGCCTTCTGGCGCTTCTCTTGTTTTACGCCAAGTTGAACTGGGTCGCCTATCCGGGTCGTATCGATATTGTCTACGAGTTCACCTTCACGCCTACGACCGGATTTTATCTGTTCGACGCGCTGTGGCAGGGCCAATGGGATGTGTTCTGGGATCTCTTCCGCCACATCATCCTGCCCGCTGGACTGCTCGGATATTTCTCGCTCGCCTATATCAGCCGCATGACTCGCTCTTTCATGCTCAATGAACTGGCTCAGGAATATATCGTCGCTGCTCGCGCCAAGGGACTGTCAGAAACACGCATCATCTGGTTCCATGCGCTGCGCAATGCCGCGGTACCCCTGCTGACGGTCATCGTGTTGTCCTACGCCGGTCTACTCGAAGGCTCGGTTCTGACCGAAACGATCTTTTCGTGGCCGGGGCTCGGCCTTTACATCACCAATTCCCTGCAGAATGCGGATATGAATGCCGTGCTCGGCGGCACGATCGTGATCGGCGCCGTCTTCATCGGGATCAATCTCCTGTCCGATCTGCTCTACCGGACGCTCGATCCAAGGACGCGCAGCCGATGACGGATACAATGACCATCGTGAAACCCTATAGCCGCGAATGGCTTCTCTCCGACCGCCCGACCTCGCGAAAGCAGGCGCGGCTCGGACGGGCCTACGTCATCTGGCGGCGCTTTTCGGAAAACCGTCTGGCGCTCGCTGGCCTCGGCATCATTCTGGCGCTGATCCTGGTGGCGATCTTCGCAGATGTGCTCGCACCGCATTCCGCAGTCCAGGGGGATTTGCGCAACGCCCGCCTTCTTCCTCCAGGAGCCGATGGATATTGGCTTGGCACAGACGATCAAGGGCGCGATATCCTGTCCCGTTTAATCCACGGCTCGCGTCTAACACTCTTCGTCGTCGTGCTGGTGGCAATTATCGCCGCACCGATCGGGCTGATCGTCGGCACCGTCGCAGGCTATGCCGGTGGATGGATCGACGCGGTGCTGATGCGCATCACCGATATCTTCCTAGCTTTCCCGAAGCTCGTTCTTGCGCTTGCGCTTGTCGCGGCTCTCGGTCCCGGCATCGAGAACGCTGTGCTGGCGATCGCCATTACCTCATGGCCGCCTTACGCCCGTATTGCGCGTGCCGAGACCATGACGTTTCGCAATTCCGATTTCATCGCTGCGGTGAAGCTGATGGGGGCATCTCCCTGGCGCATCGTGCTGAAACATGTCATCCCGCTGTGTTTCTCTTCGCTCATCGTGCGCGTGACGCTGGATATGGCAGGTATAATCCTGACTGCCGCCGGTCTCGGCTTCCTGGGGCTCGGCGCGCAACCACCACTCCCCGAATGGGGCGCGATGATTGCATCCGGCCGTCGCTTCATTCTCGACCAATGGTGGGTTGCCGCGATGCCGGGTGCCGCCATCCTCATCGTCAGCCTTGGCTTTAACCTGTTGGGCGACGGGCTTCGCGATGCGCTCGATCCGAAGGAGGCTGGCCAGTGACCACATCTGCGATGACACCTCTTTTGACGGTCGACAATCTGCGGGTCAGTTTTCCGACCAGAACAGGCCTGGTTGAAGCCGTGCGGGGCGTTTCCTTTTCGCTCGGCAGGGAACGTCTCGGCATCGTCGGCGAATCCGGTTCAGGCAAATCACAGACCGGTCGCGCCATCATGGGGCTGACCCCTGGTCATGCAAAAATTGAAGCCGATGCACTTCGCTTCGGCGATATCGATCTTTTGAGAGCGCCTGCTAAGCAGCGCCGCGCCATTCGCGGCAAGCAGATTGCGATGATCTTGCAGGACCCGAAATATTCGCTGAACCCGGTCATGACTATCGGTCGCCAGATCGTCGAGACGCTGAAGACGCACGAGAGAATCGGCTTTGCCGAGGCGAAGAAGCGCGCGCTCGATATGCTTGAGGCGGTGCAGATCCGTGATCCCGAACGCGTCTTTGGCCTCTATCCGCACGAAGTGTCCGGCGGCATGGGGCAGCGGGTCATGATTGCCATGATGCTCGTCTGCGGGCCTGAGCTTCTGATCGCGGACGAGCCGACATCGGCGCTCGACGTGACGGTGCAGCTGGAAGTGCTAGATATTCTCGACAAGCTGGTCCGTGAGCGCGGCATGGGCCTGATTTTCGTCTCACATGATCTCAGGCTCGTCTCATCCTTCTGCGACCGTGTGCTCGTTATGTATGCGGGCCGCGTGGTGGAAGAGCTGCCATCTGCCAATCTGCAGAATGCGCAACACCCCTATACGCAGGGGCTCCTGAACTGTCTGCCGAAGATCGGCGAGCACCGGCATCCGCTGCCGGTCCTTCAACGTCAAGCGGAGTGGCGCCTATGACGGTCGCGCTGTCTGCCAAGGATATCGTCGTGGACTTCGACGGTTATCTAGCGCTCGATCGGGTCAGCATCGAGGTCGCCAAAGGTGAATCCTTTGGGCTCGTTGGCGAATCCGGTTCCGGTAAGTCCACACTCCTGCGCGCCATTGCCGGTCTCAACCATTTTGAGGAAGGTACCCTCACTGTGGACGGACGGACCTATAACAAGAAGTCGCGCGACAAGAGCTTCTACCGCGATGTCCAGATGGTATTCCAGGACCCCTATGGTTCGCTCCATCCGCGCCAGACGGTGGATGCCATTCTGCTGGAGCCGCTCGCCATTCATGGCATGGACGATAAAGAAGTGCGCATCACTCGCGCTCTGGACGAGGTGGGGCTCGGCACCGGCTTCCGGTTCCGCTATTCGCACCAGCTTTCGGGTGGCCAGCGCCAGCGCATCGCGATTGCTCGCGCTCTGATCCTGGAGCCGAAAATCCTCCTTCTCGATGAACCGACGTCTGCGCTCGATGCGTCGATCCAGGCGGAAATTCTCAATCTGCTTGAACAGGCGCGCAAGGACAGAAACCTCACCTTCGTCATGGTCAGCCACGATCTCGGCGTCATCAGCCACATGTGCGACAGGCTGGCGGTGATGAAAAGCGGCAAGATCGTCGAGTCGATGGAGGTGCATCAGCTGGAGACCAGAGAGTTTTCCGCCGATTATACCCGTCAGCTGATGGTGGCGAGCGAAGGTTTCCGGCGCGATTGAGACCGGCTCACGCCTGGTGTATGACCGCAGCAGTGGAGGACGCTGGTTAAGTCTGTCCAACAGCCTTGATCGAACACTGGGGATGATCGCTCCATGCAATTGCGCGCATTGATGTATTTTGATGAACTGGTCCGTACCAATTCCATGCGCGCGGCAGCCGAGAACCTGAATGTTGCACCCACCGCGGTTAGCCGTCAGATCGAAAATCTCGAATATTATTTCGGGACACCGCTGGTCGAGCGCTCCAGCCGCGGGGTGAAGCTGACAGCGGCAGGCGAACTCCTTGCCGCACGCGCCGGAAAGACGCTGCGGGAGTTGGACCATGTCAACCAGCTGATCGATGATCTGAAGGGGCTGCAACGCGGCCGCGTCACGATCTATGCCAATGGTGCGACCGTCGCCAATCTGCTGGCCCCCGTCCTTGCACAGTTCAGCCTGAAATATCCAAAGCTGCGTTTCGAGGTCAATATCACCAGCGCGCGCCAAGCCATAGAGGCGTTGGGAACGGCGGAAGCCGACCTCGTCGTTAGCCTCTTTGCGCCGAAGCTTTCCGGCGTCAAGGTGCGCTCACGCACGCGCATCAGCTATGATGCGATCTTCCCGGCGGGGCATACGCTTGCCGGCCAGCCCGAAGTGACGTTGAAGGAACTTGCCGGGCTTCCGCTTGCTCTGCCGGACAAAACTTTTGCCGCACGACAGGCGTTTGACGCCCTCTTTGCGGAGGCCGGGATCGAACTCGATCCGGTCTTCATCACCAGCTCGCTGGAAATGCTGAAAGAACTGGTGCAGGGTCACGCTGCGGCGACGCTTTTGCCCGCTCTTTCGGTGGCGCGCGAGTTGCGCAGCGGCCAGATGGTTGCCGTCCCTCTGGCTGCCAAGAAGGGCATCCACACACAGATCGACCTCTGCGTCGCGCCGGACCGGCAACTCTCCTTTGCAGCCTCCAAACTCGCCGACTTTATCGAACGTTTCATGCGTGAGGCAACAACGTCTCCGTAAGGAGCATCGCGATCCTTCAGGCTCTTTCTCGATGCTTTACGTTTTTCCTCTATCGAACTTTGTCCATTCGATCACCGTCTGTCGGTTGATTTTCCTCCCCAAGACCGTGTAGCGTTTTCCGCTACGCGGAGCACACAAAAATGCAGATTGTGTGTGCGCCGTCTCCGTGCCACTCTTTTTGCAACAGATGGTCTTTCAAAGGGCAAAAAGCCCGGGCCGTCCGACAGGGGATAATGATGCCACGCACTTATTTTTCGCAGGCGGCGAAGCTCTCTCGCCGTACCGCCCTGACCCTTGCCTTGGGGACGGCGCTATGGCTACCGTTCTCGGCTGTTGAGGCTGAGGCCGCACCCAAGACGGCGCTGACACTTGGTATGGCGATCGAGCCGACGGGCCTGGACCCGACGATTGCAGCCCCCGTCGCCATCGGTCAGGTCACGTGGCAGAACATTTTCGAAGGCCTTGTCACCATTGACAGCAAGGGGCAAGTCAAGCCGCAGCTCGCCGAGAGCTGGCAGATTTCTCCGGATGGCAAGACCTATACGTTCAAGCTGCACAGGGGCGTGACCTTCCATGACGGTGAGGCCTTTGATTCTTCCGTTGCTAAGTTTTCGCTGGATCGTGCCCGTGGCGAGAGCTCGGTCAATCCGCAGAAACGCTTCTTTGCTTCCATCGATACCATCGAGACGCCGGACCCTGAAACGCTGGTGTTGAAACTGAAGCAGCCCGCTGGCAGCCTCATTTATTGGTTGGGCTGGCCAGCCTCGGTCATGGTCGCGCCGAAGACTGCGGAAACCAACCGCACGACGCCGATCGGCACCGGCCCATTCAAATTTGTGAGCTGGGCAAAGGGTGACAAGGTCGAGCTTGAAAAGAACCCGTCCTATTGGGACAAGAACGTCGGGGTAAAACTGGAGAAAGCGACCTTCCGCTTCGTCTCCGATGCGCAGGCCCAGGCGGCGGCTCTGAAAGCCGGCGATATCGACGCATTCCCGGAATTTGGTGCGCCGGAGCTTATGTCCTCCTTTGATGGCGACGCACGCCTCGGCACCTTCGTTGGCAATACCGAACTCAAGGTCGTGGCGGGCATGAACAATGCTCGCAAGCCCTTCGACGACAAGCGTGTGCGCCAGGCGCTGATGATGGCGGTTGACCGTCCGACCGTTATCGAAGGTGCGTGGTCCGGTCTCGGCACCGCCATCGGTAGTCACTACACCCCTAATGACCGCGGTTACATCGATACAACAGGCGTGTACCCATATGATGTCGAGAAGGCGAAGGCCTTGCTCGCCGAAGCCGGGTATCCGGATGGCTTCAGCTTCACCATCAAGGCCCCTCAGATGGCCTATGCGCAGCGCACATCGCAGGTTCTCCAGGCCATGCTCGCGGAAATCGGCGTGACGATGACGATCGAGACGACCGAGTTTCCGGCCAAGTGGGTCGCGGATGTGTTCAAGGGTAGTAATTACGACATGACCATCGTCGCCCATGCCGAGCCGATGGACATCGATATCTATTCCCGTAACCCCTACTACTTCAATTACAAGAACCCGGCCTTCAACGAGGTCATTGCCGATGTCGAGAAGACCGCGGACGCCGGTGAGCAGGAAAAGCTCTATGGAGAGGCGCAGAAGATCCTCGCTGAAGACGTGCCGGCGCTCTTTCTTTTTGTGATGCCCAAGCTTGGTGTCTGGGACAAGAAGGTCAAGGGACTTTGGCAGGATGAACCTATACCGTCGAACGTGCTGACGGACGTTCGCTGGGAAGAGTAAGTCTTCGCAGGGACCGCACGTTCCGTCTCGCCTAGCATGATCCGGTGAGACGGAGCGATTGCAATCAACCGATCTTGGTGCGCAAGGAGTAGGTGCCAGATGTTAGCCGTCCTCATCCGGCGTCTCGTAAGCCTCGTCGTCACCTTGTTTGCGGTGTCGCTCATCATCTATTTTGTCATGGGCCTGCTGCCGGGAGATCCGGCGGCCATCATGCTCGGCACCTCTGCCAGTCCCGATACGCTCGCCGCACTTCAGAAACAAATGGGCCTCGATCAGCCGCTGCCGTTTCGTTATGTCCACTGGCTGATGGGCGTTTTGCACGGCGATCTCGGGCAGTCCTATACTTACGGTGTGCCGGTGGCAGGTCTGATTGTCGAGCGGCTGGCCGTTACCCTCCCGCTTGCGCTTCTCGCTGTCTGCCTGTCCATTGCCATCGCCATCCCGCTCGGTGTGGCGGCGGCACGAAACCGCAATGGCGCACTCGATTTCGCGGCGGGTCTGTTTTCCCACGTGGGTATCGCCGTGCCTGGCTTCTGGGTCGGGTTGCTGCTCATCATTCTTTTTTCCACCACGCTCGGCTGGATGCCTGCTGGCGGTTTTCCCGGCTGGACGCCGAGCTTATCCGCCGGTCTTCTTTCGCTTTTTCTGCCGGCCATCGCGCTCGCCCTTTCGCAAGCGGGTGTCCTGACCCGCGTCTGCCGCTCCGCTGTGCTCGAGGTAATGAATGAGGATTTCGTTCGCACCGCCCGGGCAAAGGGCCTGAGCGAGCGTGTCGCATTATGGCGGCACGCGGTGCCAAATGCGATGATCCCGGTCGTCACCATGATCGGTCTGCAATTCACCTTTCTGATTGCCGGTGCGGTGCTGGTGGAGAATGTCTTCAACTTGCCAGGCCTCGGACGGCTTGCCTATCAAGCGCTGACCCAGCGGGATATCGTCGTCATGCAGTCTGTTGTGCTGTTCTTCTCCGCACTCGTCATCACCATGAATTTCCTGGTCGATATCGCCTATCTCTTCATCGATCCAAGATTGCGGACAGGTGCACGATGATTGACTTGCTCCGTCGCCGCCCGGCATTCGTCATCGGCATTGCCGTCACAAGCTTTCTGATTGCGGTCGCATTGTTGTCCCTGGTCTGGACGCCGCTGTCTCCCACAAAAATGCAGATCGTTCAAAAGCTGAAGTCGCCCTTCGTCTATGGTGGGCTCGGCACCGATCACTTCGGTCGCGATGTCCTTTCCATGCTGATGGCGGGAGCCTGGAACTCGCTGTCGACGGCGATCGCTGCGGTCGCCATCGGTGCCTTCATCGGCACTGCAATCGGGGTTACGGTCGCCGCTCTGCGCGGATTTACCGAGACCGTGGTGATGCGTATCTGCGATATCATCTTCGCCGTGCCACCCATTCTGTCGGCGATGATGCTCGGTGCGTTCATCGGTACCGGTCGCTTTACTGCCATCATCGCTATCGCCACCTTCATGGTGCCTGTCTTTGCCCGGCTGACGCTAGGTGCAGCACTGCAGATATGGGCAAGAGAGTATATTACCGCAGCGACCAGCATCGGTCAGAACCGCGCCAAGATCACGTTCTTTCACATCGTCCCTAATATCTCCAACCAGATCATCGTGCAGGTGACGATCCAGCTTGGCCTTGCCATCCTTACGGAAGCCGGCCTCTCCTTCCTTGGTCTCGGCATGCCTCCGCCTGCCGCCACCTGGGGACGGATGCTCGCCGATGCCCAAACCTATCTCGGCGTCGCTCCATGGCTCGCTATCATGCCGGGGCTTGCCATCGCGCTTGCTGTCTTCGGTCTCAATCTGCTCGGTGATGGCCTTCGCGATCTCCTCGATCCGCGCGATACGACGTGATCGCCCGGAGCCGATATCACCCTCACAACCTGTAATTTTTGACGAGACGATTCCATGGCCGATCTCATAGACCTCAACACGCTCGAAATTCTGGCGCTTTACCGCGACAAGGCACTGTCCCCGTCAGAATATTGGCAGGCAGTGGAGGAACGCATCGAGGCATTCGAGCCAATCGTGAACGCGCTTTACGCCTATGATCCCGAAGGTGCCCGCAGGCAGGCGGCAGCCTCGACGCAGCGCTGGCTCAGGGGAGAAACGCTCGGGCCCCTCGATGGCCTTCCGGTCTCGCTCAAGGAACTCATCGCCACGAAGGGACAGCCTGTACCGCTCGGCACGAGGGCGGTAGAGCTTGTTCCGGCCCTGGAGGATGCACCGGTGGCTGCCCGTTGCCGTGAAGATGGGGCGATCCTCTATGCCAAGACGACCTGCCCGGATTACGGCATGCTTTCGTCGGGCCTTTCCAGTTTTCACAATCTGAGCCGCAACCCGTGGGACCCAACGCAAAATCCCGGTGGATCTAGTGCAGGAGCAGCGTCGGCAGGGGCTGCGGGCTATGGCACGCTCCATGTCGGCACGGATATCGGCGGCTCCGTGCGTCTTCCCGCGGGATGGACCGGGCTCTTTGGTTTCAAGCCCAGCCAAGGCCGTATTCCGGTCGATCCCTTTTACACCGGTCGCTGCGCCGGGCCGATGACGCGCACCGTCACCGATGCTGCTTACGCCATGTCGACATTGAGCCGTCCGGATTGGCGCGATGGCACGTCGCTGCCACCCAACACCATCGATTGGCTGGATCTGGAGATCGACGTAAGGGGCCTGAAGATCGGCCTGATGCTGGATGCGGGCTGCGGCCTGCCTCTGGATGACGAGGTCCGTGATGCCGTCACGTCTGCTGCAAGACTTTTCGAGGCCGCGGGCGCCATCATCGTTCCAGTCGAGCCAGTGCTGACGCGCAACATGCTGGACGGTCTGGACGATTTCTGGCGGGCCAGATTCTGGGGCGATATGGTGGCCTTGAGCGACGAACGCCGCGCAACCATTTTGCCCTATATTCTGGACTGGGCGAGCAAGGGTGCCGAGGTGTCAGGGTCGCGCGCAGTCTTCGGCTTCAACCAGACCATGGAGATGCGCAAAAGCTGCGGGCGGCTGATGCGGAAGGTGGATGCCGTCATTTCGCCGACCAATCCGATCGTGTCCTATCCGGCAGACTGGGCCTCTCCTACCAATGACCCACAGCTGCCCTTCGAACACATTGCCTTTACTGTCCCCTGGAACATGTCGGAGCAACCGGCCTCTTCCATCAATTGCGGCTTCTCGAAATCCGGCATGCCTATTGGCCTGCAGATCGTCGGCCCGCGCTACGAGGATCTTTTTGTCTTGAAGTTATCTAAGGCGTTCGAGGACTGGAGCGGGGGTGTGAAACAGTGGCCGCAGCCATAAGCGCAAGGCTGATCACGCGGGTGCCGAGGTTGCAAGCGTTAGCGCGCTGGGCGATGCTTCAAGCCGAGCTGTGGCACCCGAAACGAGAAATACCATGATGCCGACATGCGATTGTGCGGTCGAACTTTAAGGAGATCAGCATGCTTTTGGCCGGAACGTCCATGGAAGCAACCGGCGGGTCTGTGACCCCGGTCCTGTCGGTTCAAAATCTCACCACGTCCTTTCGCACTCCTGACGGATGGAAGTCCGTGGTTCGAAATATGAGTTTCCAGATCGCGCCGCGCGAAACGGTGGCAATCGTCGGGGAAAGTGGCTCGGGCAAGAGTGTCACGTCGCTTTCCATCATGCGTCTTCTCGATAAGAGGATGAGCCGCATCGAAGGGGAAGTCATGCTCGGCGGGCGCAATCTTTTGAGCTTGCCGGAAGAGGAAATGCAAAAGGTTCGTGGCAGGGAGATCTCGATGATCTTCCAGGAGCCGATGACGAGCCTCAATCCGATCTTTCCGATCGGCAGGCAGATCGCCGAAGCGCTCACCGTCCATCAGCCTATGTCTTCGTCAGCTGCGAAGGCTGAAGTCATCCGGCTTCTGGAAAAGGTGCGCATTCCCAATGCGACGAGCCGCTTTAACGATTATCCGCATCAGTTTTCCGGCGGGATGCGCCAGCGCGTGATGATCGCCATGGCCCTTGCGTCCAAACCGAAGCTCCTGATCGCCGATGAGCCGACAACGGCGCTCGATGTGACGATCCAGGGCCAGATACTCGACCTCATCAAGCAGCTGCAGGAAGAGGAGGGCATGTCCGTCCTCTTCATCACCCATGATATGGGTGTCGTGGCTGAAGTCGCGGACCGCACCATCGTCATGTTTCGCGGTGATGTGGTGGAGACCGGCACCACGGATGATATCTTCCACCGTGGCCAGCACCCCTATACGCGTGCGCTTCTTTCTGCGGTGCCCAAGCTTGGTTCGATGAAGGAGCGCGTGCTTCCCGCCCGCTTCCCGATCGTCGATATCAAGACGGGAGAAAGCCAGCCCGCAGCGGAGGTGAAGGACACGGTTTCGGGTAGCAAGACGCCCATTCTGTCGGTCAAAGATCTGACGACCCGCTTCGATATCCGCTCCGGTCTTCTTGGTCGTAAATCCGGTGCCGTCCACGCGGTGGAAAAGGTCTCCTTCGATCTTTCCGAAGGAGAAACACTTTCGCTCGTTGGCGAGTCGGGTTGCGGTAAATCCACCACCGGTCGCTCGATCACGCGACTGATCGAGCCGACGTCCGGCAATGTGATGCTCGATGGCTATGAGGTGATGCAACTCGACAAGGTCACGTTGCGCGCCATGCGGCGCAGTGTGCAGATGATTTTCCAGGACCCTTTCGCAAGCCTTGACCCGCGCATGAGCGTGGGTGCCGCAATCATGGAGCCCTTCCTCGAGCATCGCCTCGGCAACAAGCAGCAGGCGCGTGAAAAGGCTGCGGATCTGCTGGAGAAAGTTGGCCTTCACGCCGATATCATGGGGCGTTTCCCGCATGAATTTTCAGGCGGTCAGCGCCAGCGCGTCGCCATTGCCCGCTCTTTGATGCTCGACCCCAAGGTCATCGTCGCCGACGAGGCGGTCTCGGCGCTTGATGTCTCGATCAAGGCGCAGGTGTGCAACCTTCTGCTTGATCTGCAACAGAGCCTCAATCTGGCTTTCCTGTTCATCTCACACGATATGGCCGTGGTGGAGCGGGTCAGTCATCGTGTAGCGGTGATGTATCTCGGTGAGATCGTGGAGATTGGCCCGCGCGCCGCCGTTTTCGATAATCCCCAGCATCCTTACACGAAGAAGCTGATGTCTGCCGTTCCAGTGCCGGACCCCTCGCGACGGCATATTCGGCGCAACATGGCGACCGACGAAATCAAAAGCCCAATCCGCCCCGCAGGTTACGTGCCGCCGCCACGTCATTATCGAGAGGTTTCGGCTGGTCATCTCGTGCAGGAAGCAAGCTGAAAAGGTTAGGAACTACGGATCGTGATTCGCCTGCCGTGTCTCATAATTTGACATTTTGCCGCAAAAAATGTCAGCACTTGGTGACGAAGAGCTTAGGGCAAAGACATGGCCAGACGATCCGATAGCGGTGGGCGGTTAGACGATGCGGCACGTGCCGGCTGGCTCTATTATGTGGCTGGCCGTACCCAGGATGAGATCGCCGCCGCCATGGGAATTTCACGCCAGTCGGCGCAAAGGCTGGTCTCGCTGGCGGTGGCCGAACGCCTGATCAAGGTCAGGCTAGATCATCCAATTGCTGCCTGCCTGGAAAAGGCCGAAGCTCTGCGCGAGCGCTTTTTTCTGAAGCATGTCGAAGTCGTTCCGAGCGATCCGGCAGGAACGTCGTCGACGGTTGGGATTGCCGAGGCCGGTGCTGCGGAAATCGAACGTTGGCTGCGTCAGCCGGACCCGATCGTCCTTGCGATCGGAACAGGACGGACACTCAAAGCGGCGGTTGATCAGCTGCCGCCGATGGAGTGTCCGCAGCATCGCATCGTCTCGCTAACCGGCAACATCGGGCCGGACGGTTCGGCGGCCTATTACAACGTCATTTTCTCCATGGCAGATGCAATCAAGGCACGGCATTTTCCGATGCCTTTGCCAGTTCTCTGCTCATCTGCCGAAGAGCGAGAACTTCTGCACGACCAGGCGATGGTGCGCTCTACTCTGTCGCTTGGAGCCGCCGCGAACGTAACCTTCGTGGGAGTGGGTGAACTCGGGGAGAACGCACCGCTGTGCGTCGATGGATTTCTGGCTGTCGAAGACATGAAGCGTCTGATCGCCGAAGGGGCTGCGGGGGAAATCTGCGGCTGGTTCTTTGACGGCGATGGAAAGATCATAACCAATCCCATCAACGACCGTGTGGCATCTGTCCCCGTTCCATCACGCGAGACTTGCACGGTCATCGGCATTGCGCAGGGCCGGAAAAAATCGTCCGCTATGCTGGCCGCCTTACGAGGGGGCTTGTTGAACGGGATCATCACGGACGAGCAATCTGCCGAATATATGCTCACACACTGAGCAGAAATATTATTTTCAAATCAGCATATTAGCCGTCACTTGTGCGCTGCAGCGCAGGATGGTGCTTGACATTCTATGCTTCAAAGTGAGTAATTGCCCTCGAGCAAAGCGAATGCTCATTTTTCTTCTGGGAGGAAGATCATGACATTGAAGACACTTCTGCTGGGCGCATGCTCGGCTCTCGCCTTTTCCGGCCTCGCGTCTGCAGAAACACTGACCATTGCCACCGTCAACAACGGTGACATGATCCGCATGCAGGGGCTGACAAAGGAATTCACCGACAAGAACCCGGACATTCAGATCGAATGGGTCACGCTGGAAGAAAACGTCCTGCGCGAACGCGTAACGACGGATATCGCCACCAATGGTGGCCAGTATGACATCATGACGATCGGTAACTACGAGGCTCCGATCTGGGCAAAGCAGGGCTGGCTTCTGCCGCTCGAAAAGCTTGGCGACAAGTATGACGTCAACGACATGCTGCCCTCCATCCGTGGCGGTCTCACGGTCGAAGGCAAGCTTTACGCGGCGCCCTTCTATGGCGAATCCGCCATGATCATGTACCGCAAGGACCTGTTCGAAAAAGCCGGTCTGAAGATGCCGGAAAACCCGACCTGGGAATTCATCGGTGACGCGGCCCGCAAGATCACCGACCGCAAGGCTGACGTCAACGGCATCTGCCTGCGTGGCAAGGCCGGTTGGGGCGAGAACATGGCCTTCATCACCGCGCTCACCAACTCTTTCGGTGGCCGCTGGTTCGATGAAAACTGGAAGCCACAATTCGATCAGCCCGAGTGGAAGAATTCGCTGCAGTTTTACGTCGATCTGATGAAGGATGCCGGCCCTTCGGGTGCAGCCTCCAACGGCTTCAACGAAAACCTGACGCTCTTCCAGCAGGGCAAGTGCGGCATGTGGATTGACGCTACCGTTGCTGCATCCTTCGTGTCGAATCCGAAGGACTCAACGGTTGCGGACAAGGTTGGCTATGCGTTGTTCCCGACGCATGGCGAGTTGAAGAACCACGGCAACTGGCTGTGGTCTTGGAACCTTGCTATCCCGAAGAGCTCGCAAAAGGCTGAATCGGCAGAGAAGTTCATCGCCTGGGCAACCAGCAAGGACTACTCCGATCTCGTCGCTTCCAAGGAAGGCTGGGCCAACGTTCCTCCGGGCACGCGCACCTCGCTCTACAAGAATGCTGATTACGAGAAGGCGGCACCTTTCGCCAAGACGACGCTTGCGGCCATGAACGCAGCCGATATCACCAAGCCGACCGTCAAGCCTGTGCCTTATACGGGCGGTCAGTTCGTGGCGATCCCTGAGTTCCAGTCGCTCGGCACCACTGTCGGACAGCTTTTCTCCGCGGTCGTTGCAGGTCAGTCTTCGGTCGATGATGCGCTTTCGGGTGCCCAGTCCACTGCGACACGCGAAATGACCCGCGCCGGTTACATCAAGTAATCCTCCCAAAGCCCGTCGTCCGGCAAAAGCCGGGCGGCGGGCATTCTTAATTGTCTTTATAATCAAAAAAATGCACCTGCATGCGGTCTTGACGCTGCGCGCGATACTGGGAGGACAGCGAATGGCAACGCAAAACACCAGGAGCCTGGCGCGTGTGATGATGGCGCCCTCGGTTTTCCTGCTTTTGATCTGGATGATCGTGCCACTTGCGATGACGCTGTGGTTTTCTTTCCAGAACTACAATCTGC
>CAJYTK010000015.1 GCA_913777615.1 uncultured Agrobacterium sp.
TCGTCGATGGTGTCGAAAACCGGATTGCGAACACGCTCGACAGCCGTACATCGGCGCTCGGCAATGTGGTCGCCGGTGTGGAAGAGCGCATCGCAGACGCGCTCGACAGCCGCACAATGGCCATCGATATGGCATTCTCCAGCGCCGAAGAACGCATCGCGGAAACGCTCGATACCAGAACCTCCAATCTCACCAATATCGTCAGTGGCGTCGAAGGCCGTCTAGCCGAGACACTGGACAGCCGGACGTCTGCGCTCAACAGCGTGGTTTCCGGCGTGGAAGAGCGCATCGCGGATACGCTCGACAGCCGCACAATGGCTATCGACATGGCATTTTCCGGTGCGGAAGAGCGTATCGCGGAAACGCTGGATAGCCGGACAGCAGCCCTTAACTTCGCCGTTGCCGGTATAGAAACGCGCATTGCCGACACGCTCGACAGCCGTACATCGGCGCTCGGCAATGTTGTCGCGGGTGTCGAAGAGCGCATCGCGGATGCGCTCGATAGCCGCGCAATGGCCATCGATCTGGCATTCTCCAGTGCTGAAGAGCGCATCGCGGAGACGCTCGATACCAGAACCTCCAATCTCACCAATATCGTCAGTAGCGTCGAAGGCCGTCTGGCCGAGACACTGGACAGCCGGACCTCAGCGCTCAACAGCGTGGTTTCCGGCGTGGAAGAGCGCATCGCGGATACGCTCGACAGCCGCACCATGTCCATCGACATGGCATTCTCCAGCGCCGAAGAACGTATCGCGGAAACGCTGGATAGCCGGACAGCAGCCCTTAACTTCGCCGTTGCCGGTGTAGAAACGCGCATTGCCGACACGCTCGACAGCCGTACATCGGCGCTGACAACTGCCGTCCATGGCGTCGAGGAGAGGATTGCCGATACGCTGGATAGCCGGACGATGGCGATCAACATCGCTTTCTCCAGCGCGCAAGAACGTCTGGCCGAGACCCTGGATGGACGTACCAGCACCCTGACCTCCGTCGTTTCCGGCGTGGAAGAGCGCTTGGCCGACACGCTCGATAGCCGCACACTGGCAATCGATATGGCGATCTCGTCTGCAGAAGAACGTCTCGCAGATACTCTCGATGGGCGCGCGTCGACCATTGCGCGGACTGTCACGAGTGCGGAAGAGAGACTGGCCTCCACCACTTCTGCTATCGAAGAGACACTGGCCGTGGGTCACCTTCGTCTCGATACGATGCTCGGCACTCAGGCAGACGCAATCAGCCGCACGGTGGAGCGCACCAGCACCCTCATCGAGCAGACGGTATCGTCGGCAGCCAGCCGTATCGAAACCGCGGTGGAAGCCGGCGCTGGAAACTTTGCCAACACGATGGAAACCGGCGTCTCGCGGATGGAAAACAATCTGCAGACATCGCACGACGCGCTCCGCGGCACACTTGAACAGCATCAAGCCACGCTGTCGGAAACGCTGGGCTCTGCCAGGGAGCAGATCGGTAATATTCTTTCCGAACAGGCCATGTCCATCGCGACCACGGTTGCTTCCAGCGCGAGCATGCTGGAGATGTCGCTCGAAACGCAGCAGGAGGCCTTGCAGCAGACCATAGATAATGCAGCGGGTTCCCTCTCCTCGCGCATCGAGACCTCCGTGGACACCGTTTCCACGCGCCTTGGCGAGACAGGCGCCCGCCTTGAGACAAGCATCGAAGCGCTCCATGGCAAGCTTCAATCCGATCTGACCAACGTCAACGTAACGCTTGATGATGCGACCCAGAAGATCGAAGGCGTATTTGCAGTCGGTACAGCAAGGATCGATGAGCGCCTTGGCACGATGGACCGTGCGCTCAACATCGGTCTCGAAAACGTCAATCGCACGATCGAAGGCAAGGCTGCGGGTCTGGCCCACAGCTTGCGCGATGCCGTCGCCGACGCCGCACAGAGCATCGATCATGAGGCCATTCGCTCCACCGAGTTCATCGGCAAGACCGGCCTCGACTTTGCCGAGCAGATCAAGGCGCGCAACGACGAATTCACCCGCGCACTGGAACATCGTTCCGATGAGATCGTCGGCCGTATTTCCGACGCACAAAGCAGGCTTTCAGGCCAGGCGGCGGCAGTCGCGCAGACCTTCTCCGACGCAGGCAATGCCATCGTCAATAAGGTTGCCGAAGCGGAAGCCGTCGTTCGCTCTCAGGTCGGCGCAATCTCCGAAACGCTGACGAGTGTCGAAAGCGCGCTCGATGCCCGTGGCGAATCCATTCGCCATACGCTCGACAGCCGCACCCGCGAACTCAACTCCATGCTGGCAAGCCGTTCCGCGGAACTGTCCCGCCTCATCGAGGAAAAGGCAAAGCCGATCGTCAACGAGTATGCCGCTGTCGGCCAGGATGCCGCAGAGAAAATCGTGACCGCGGCACAGCAGAGCGCAAACCTTCTGTCGGAAAGCAACAGCGGCATGCTGGGCATGGTCGAACAGGCCATCGAGGATTATTCCCGCGCCAGCAGCGATGCCGCCAACAAGTTGGTCGCCGCGACCCGTCAAAGTACCGATATGCTGTCGCAGACCCATACCAGCATGACGGACGTGGTCACGGGCGCAACCGACAGCCTGAATGTGGCCGTGGCTCGAGCGAGCCAAGAGTTCAAGCAGGCGGATGCGGCCCTTGGCAGCGCTACGACCAGCTTCTCCGAGTCGGCGTCTCGCGCTTCGGATCTCATCACCACATCCAGCCGCCTTTTGGAAAACAAGGTCGATCGCCTCGCCCAGATTTCCGGCAGCACGCTGTCTCAGGTCGCGGGCATCGTCTCTCGCTTCGACGAGCACTCCTCTGTGCTGTCTCAGGCAGGCGATCTGCTGAATTCGGCTCAACAAAACCTGGTCGGCACGCTGGAAGAGCGTCAGGAAGCGCTTCGCTCGCTGTCGGTGGGCTTGTTGCAACGCTCGGAGGAGATCGAGAATTCCATGCGCAGCGTCATGTCCGTCGTCGAGCAGACGCTGGGCGAGGCCGAGAAACGCTCTACCAATGTAGCTGGTAATCTTCGCCAGAACCTCAACTCGTCCTTCGAGGATATTGGCCGGTCTCTGGATGAGACCGAACAGCGCGCACGCAATGCGGCGCAGAACATGCGCGGATCGCTTCTGGCGGCCAGCGAGGAGGCAAACCGCTCTATCGAAGGAACCATGGGAGAAGCACAGAAATATTCTGAAGAACTGGCAGGTCGCCTGCGCAGCAGTGTTTCCTCCTCACTGTCCGACGTCGACAAGTTGCTCAACAGTGCTACGGACAAATCGAACGCTGCGGCAACCGTGATGCGTGAGACGTTGCGTGAGGCAGTACAGGACGCCGTCAATCGCTTCGCTGGCGCTACGGAGGAGATTCGCCGTTCGAGCCAGGATATTCGTCAGGAACTTGACGTGACACGCGCAGAGTTGAAGCGCGGGGCTTTCGATCTGCCAGAGGAAGCAAAGGAAAGTGCGGCGGCCATGCGTCGCGCCGTTTCCGAGCAGATCAAGGCCCTTCAGGATATTTCTCAGCTTGTGGGACGCTCCACTCAGCAACTGGAAATCTCTGAGCCTGCTGCACGGGCTATTGCGGCCACCAAGCCGTCTGCCCCGCAACAGCCACGGGCAGAAGCGCGGCCGCAGCAACCGCTGTCCGCTCCACCAGCACAGACAGCCCCGGCACAACCGCAACCAGCCGCGCCTGTCATCCGCAACACTGCGCCCGATCAGCGCCAGGCACCATCGCAGACAGGTGTTTCGGCGCCGCTGCAGCGCCGTGAAGAAGGTGGCGGATGGATCAGCGATCTGCTACGTGGCGCATCTCGCGATACGCAAGACGGCGCAACGCGGCAGGCTACCCCGCCCGCTCCCGCTCGTCCCGCTGCCGAGCAGCAGACCCGTGCCGCCGACAGCCGCAATCCACGCCATGTCGTCGAGTCGCTGAATTCACTGTCCGTCGATATCGCTCGCGCAATCGATCACGATGCATCAGTGGAACTGTGGGGCCGTTATCAGCGCGGCGAGCGTGATGTCTTCACGCGCCGCCTCTACACGCTTAAGGGTCAGCAGACCTTTGACGAGATCAAGCGGAAATACGACCGCGAATCGGAGTTCCGCACGGCGGTCGACCGCTACATTTCGGACTTCGAGAAGCTTCTGGCGGATGTTGCTAGAACAGATCGCGACCGTACGGTGACGCAATCCTATCTGACTTCAGACACCGGCAAGGTCTATACCATGTTGGCTCACGCAGCTGGACGCTTCAGCTAAAAATACCGTCATCACAACTGAAGTAAAAGCGCCCCCGGAATCATTACCGGGGGCGTTTTCGTTTGCGCTGCCGGGGTCCACAAGTCACGTGGAAGAACTGAACGTGTTTTGGGCAAGCCACGGTTTCATATCCGCCGCTCAGCGCCAATCATCCCGATCGTGAGACTGAGGATCGAAATCACCGTGCAGTTGCGGAAGGGTCAAGCCAAAAATAGCGGCGTCGGTGCCCATAAAGCGGCACCTGTCGTTCCAAGCCAGTCGTTTTTTCGTCGCTCGCCTGCCTCCGGATGTTTCCATCTCACCCGGAACCGATCTTAGCGGCCGATTTGTCGCAGGCAGTCATCGCAATACCGCTAGGCACTTTTGTGCGACAGGCGTTATTTCGGCGTGTTGTCCAGCGCAAATCCGGAAACCGCCATTCTATAGAAAAATGAAAGCCGCTGAGGAGTTCATCTCCACAGCGGCTTTCTTCATCAACGAAAGGTCTTCATGACCTCAAGGGCCATCGAAAGATACGAGCGCGAATAAGGGTAAACCCCTTAACTCGCAACGCATCAACGACGAGGGCCACGCGCCACGCGCTCGATTTCTTCGCGAACGAGTCGTTCCACGATCGTCGGCAGATTGTCCTCCAGCCACTCCTGCAGCATGGGACGCAACATATCCTGCGCAACGTCCTCGATGGTAGGACGATGAACACCATCGAAAACCTCGGCAAGCGCACCAAAGGACCGCGCGATCTGCTCGCCTGCTTCGGCAGAAACCAGACTTAGCGGCAGGTCGAGCTTGGCTTCGTTTTTAGGCGCGACGGTGTCGATAACCGGGGATGGTCTGATCTCAGCAGGACGAGCGACGGGCCGGTCTTCCTCGACAGCTCCGCGCAGCTCCATCGTTTCCCACAGGGGTACTGCTTGGGGCGCAGGCGCAGATGGCGCTGGCTGAGGAGCCTGCTCGGCTTGTGGCGCTGGATTGAATACGGGCATCTCCCTCATCGGCTGCTGTGCTACAGCGGCCATCAGAGGGCGCACATCCGTCGGACGACTGGGGGCGGCTGCAGTTCTCTCTACCTCCACGTACGGTTGGGGCTGCATGGTCGCAGGAGCTTTAGAGCCGGCTGCAGAAGCTGCTTGTTCACGGGTACCCTGTGCAAAAGCGGCCTGCGGCCCGAGTGTCGCATTGCGATCTGCGGCGGCGCGAACTCGTGCTGCCACGTCTGCGAGTGAAAGGGTCTTTTCAAGCGCGGGATCCATCGCAGGCTGCTGACTCTCGCTAGCCGGGATAGCCTCATTGAACTGCCGCGCGCCGTGGCCTTGATTCGCAGCGGGCGGAACATGCGGCGGTGGAGTATGAACATCAGCGGAGATATCTCCATCAAAGCTCATTTCCTCATCCGCATCATCAGAATCGAACTGAGATGCGCGCTGACCCGGGTAGCCATCGGTTGGCGCAGGTTCATTGCTTTCGATGATCCTGCGGATCGACGCCAGAATCTCTTCCATAGATGGTTCACGCGCTACACTCGGCTGAGCCATTTTTATCCCCGATTTTCACGTTCAAGACGGGCCGGAGCACGATACGCCTGCTCCGAATCATCGAGAGTGTAGGACACCATCAGTCAGAAGAGAATCCATGCGGCCAGGGGATTTGCGCGATGCACAGCTTTATTTCAAAATGAAAATGGCCCGGCATCAACCGGACCATCTGTTAACCATTTGCTTTTTCAGCATTTAGAGCGTGTCGAAATCCTGCAAATTTGCCTTCCGCTTTTAGTCGCGCGTTGGATCTGCAGAGCGCACCATACTTTTACGCTGCATGCTTAAAAAACGAATTCCTTCGACTTGGCAAAACCCGGTAGGGGTTTCAGCGATGCGTTAAAGAAGGTTGCGGCAGAAATCCCCTTGCCGTCGCGACGGTAAACAGTAACCTTGGCGGCATTGCCATAGCCGACAACGGTAATCAGGCGACCGCCATCGGCAAGCTGATCCAGAAGTGCCTGAGGCACCTCCTCAACAGAGCCGCTCATGAAAATCACATCGTAAGGCGCCTGCGCTGGGTGGCCCTTTTCAAGCTCGCCGGCAACGGTCACGACGTTATCATAGCCGAGTGCGCCAAGCGTCTCAGTCGCTTTGGTGGATAGTTCGGGATCACTTTCCAAAGAAACCACAGAGCCCGCAAGTTCCGATAGAATGGCCGAGAGATATCCGGTTGCTCCACCGACCTCCAGAACGAGATCATCCTTGGTGACGGCTACAAGCTGCAGCATCTTAGCAATCGGCGACGCTTTCAACAGGTAGCGAGCGCCAAGCCCATCTTTTGCAGGACAGATCTGCAGGTCTTCGTCCATATAAGCTACCTGCTTGACACTTTCCGGGACAAAAGCCTCACGAGGAACGGAGAGAAACGCCTTGAGCACCGAATGGGAGGTTACGTCGGTGGTGCGCACCTGGCCGTCCACCATTTTCGCGCGTGCGGTTTCATAATCCATCATGTCGTGCTTGCCTCACGTAAAAGCCTACGAACACAGGTGTGTCCGCTTTTTGGTAATCGTCTTAATCGGCTCCGCCTGCGCTTTCAAGCACAAGCATGCATCAGCGAAGCTAAAAAGAAACGGTGCTGCGCCCCAGCACTCAGAGCTCACCAAATTACATCCTCTGATACCGCGCTCGGGAACTTTTTTATCCGCCTAATCATTATTGAGTTAATGAGACGTCATCAACGGCTGGAGGTAAAAATGCTCGGTACAATCCTCGTCATCCTTCTTATTCTCTTCCTGGTCGGCGCTCTTCCGAACTGGGGTTACCACAATTATGGATGGGGCCCGTCGGGCGGCCTGGGCCTCGTGCTTGTGATCGTCCTGATCCTCGTACTGCTTGGGCGAATTTGATCACACAGACAAAAAAATCCCCGCTGAGATCACTGGTCTGGCGGGGATTTTTCATGAGCATTAAGTCGCTCACACAAACTTATCGGGTGTTTTTCAAACTCTCCTATTGCGTGGAAAATGGATTCGTTCTAAATCCCCGCCATCGCTCAAACAGACGGGCGTGTGAGGCCTCGTGGCGGAGTGGTGACGCAGAGGACTGCAAATCCTTGTACCCCGGTTCAATTCCGGGCGAGGCCTCCAAAAAATTCTCCACGATGTAAAGTTACGCTTTATGTGACGCCGGCGTGAGCCTTAGAGCTTTGCGCGCAAGGCTCTGTTGCGGCCAGGCTCACCCGGATATCAAAAGGCACAGGAACCTCCTCCCAGGCTTATAGTTTACGGCGATGACATCGTGACGATTTCCCGTCTGATTCTATGGAGCACATCATGAAAATGAAGTCCGTCATCGCAGTAACCGTTGTTGCTCTGGCGCTCGCAGGCTGTACGACGGGGCTTTCGAATGCCAACCTCGAGCCGATTCCAGGTAGCATCACTTATAATGGACAGCCGCGTACCAAGCTGACGAAATCGCCGGTTGGCAGCACGTTCACGCATAACTTCCGGCGATGGAACGGCGACCGGGTAATCGAAACCTATCAGATACAGCCGGATCGCTCGCTGAAAATCATTGATCGTCGCATCATCCGCGATTGGCTGACATTCGGAAGCGACGACTGATCCAGAACATTGAATGATGCACGCTCTCAGGTTAGAGGCATCTTTCGATCGAATGGAGAGTAAGCGCGAAGATGGATACGAAATGGACCAAGCCGGTTCTTGTGGCGCTGGAAGAGCCGGGCAATTACACCAGCATTGAAACAACACAGGCCGCATCCTGGGCGATGATCGAGGACTGGCCTGCGGAAGACGGAGCTGCGCTCGACCACGCCCTGCTCGTCTGTGCCGCCGTCGGTGCAGGCAAGAAGAAACCAGAAGACGCCAGAAGGGCTTTCATTGCCGCTGCAGTCGAAGCTGGCCTCGACATCAAGGCATAATGTCGCAACAGCGAAGATACGGGTTAACCTGTACGCCTCCGCTGTGTAAAAGATGGCAAGCGTTTGACCAAGGCTCGTCGGCCGTTGCTTGGTCGGTTGCGTGATCATACCGTGCCGAGGGAACGGTTAATCAAGCGCGACGGTCGTTTCTGATTGATCGCTACTCCTTTTTAGAAAGTGCAAGAGACGATGAAGAAGCCCCTGCTCCTGCTTTTGATGACATGCCTTATTGTGGGCATTGTCGGCCATCTCATCATTGCCTTTGTCATCACGGGCTGACAAAAAATACGGGATAAGCGATTCTCGTTACCATCCATTAAGATTTGCATCGTTGTCGCGGAACTACGTTATGTTTTCCACGTTTTCCTGGCACGGAAATCTGGAGGGTAATAAAATGCGTGACGGCCTGAACAGTCTGCTTGAAATATCGCTTCTGGGCTTTGTTGTTGTGACCTGCCTGATTATGGTCAACCCGCCGGTCTAAAGCCAAAAAAGTGTCTATGAATAAGCCGCCTTCGATGGCGGTTATGAAAATGCGGCCTCAAGGGCCGCATTTTCGTTTTGCCTACGAGGTCAAGCCGAAAGCTTGGCTGCCAGTTTCGCGACGTGCGTGCCCTGGAATTTTGCACCTTCGAGTTCGATGGCAGAAGGTTGGCGAGAGCCGTCACCATCGGTAATGGTCGAGGCGCCATAAGGCGAGCCGCCCTTGACTTCATCTACGCCCATTTGACCCTGAAACGCATAAGGCAGACCAGCAACGACCATGCCGTGGTGCAGGAAAGTCGGGATGAAGCTGAGGATCGTCGACTCCTGACCACCATGCTGGGTAGCAGTTGAGGTGAAGGCAGAGCCGATCTTGCCGACGAGCTTGCCACTGAACCAAAGTCCGCCAGTCTGATCCCAGAAATTACGCATCTGCGATGCAACGGAACCGAAGCGCGTGCCTGCGCCGACGATGATCGCGTCGTATTCTTCCAGCTCGTCGACGGTCGCGATCGGGGCTTGCTGATCCAGCTTGAAATGAGACGACTTGGCGACGTCTTCGGGAACGAGTTCAGGAACACGCTTCACGACAACGTCCGCACCTGCGGACTTCGCACCCTCTGCAACGGCATAAGCCATTGTTTCCACGTGACCGTAAGACGAATAGTAGAGCACCAGAATTTTTGCCATCGTTGGTTTTTTCCTCATGTTTTTCTTTGATCATCACGATACAGCGCAGTATACGCCGCCGATGTAACGGGAGGCTAACAGAGGAGTTGCATTAGAGCGATAGAAGGAGAAAAGACGGACCGTTCTCGAATAGCGAACAACTACGCTAAAGCGTTGTCTAAGCGAAAAAATGTGCAGCGGTTTTGTGATCAAGACATGCAAAACGAAAGGCCTACGCGTGTGACGCAAATCTCAAGGATCGCGACACGCCCTACGCAATGGACTGGAACACCGCGCCTCCTGTTCAACACACAAAACGCTTTTTAGTCATTTCGAGTTTATCCAACAGCCGTCGTATTTTCTCATCGCGCGTATTGCATTCGCTGTCAGCGGGTTTAACGTCTGTCTACCCTGCATCGCGTGAGTTTCCCATGTCATCATCCCCTTCTCCATCTTCGGTCACTGCCGCCATGCTCGCCATTGGCGACGAACTTTTATCGGGTCGCACGAAGGACAAGAATATCGGACATCTTGCCGATGTTCTGACGATGTCCGGGATCGACTTGAAGGAAGTGCGAATCGTTGCCGACGAAGAGCCGGCAATCGTTGAAGCGTTGAACGCCCTGCGTGCGCGCTACGATTATGTCTTCACCTCGGGCGGGATCGGTCCGACCCATGACGACATCACCGCAGATGCGGTCTCTGCTGCCTTCGGCCTTCCTTGCGAACATGACAGCGAGGCAATGCGCCTTCTCGGCGATATGTATCATGCCCGCGAGATGGAGTTTACTGACGCACGCAAGCGCATGGCCCGTATGCCACGCGGGGCGAAGCACATAGCCAATCCCGTCTCGGTTGCGCCGGGTTTTATTGTGGAGAACGTCTATGTCATGGCAGGCGTGCCGCAGGTCTTCCAGGCGATGCTGGACAACGTCGTTCCAACGCTGCAGGTCGGCACTAAGATGATGTCGCAGTCGGTACGCTCACCCTACGGGGAAGGCGACATCGGCACGCCCTTGAGCGAGGTGCAGAAGGCACACCCTCAAACCAGCATAGGCTCCTATCCGAAGTATGACGGACAGCGTTTTTCCACCGAGATCGTTGTTCGCGCGCGTGATGCCGAGCTTCTTGCGGCTGCAACGCGCGATGTTGCCGCCATGATAGAGAACATCGCGAAAGCAAAGGCCACCTCGACGGTTGCATGAACTCCTCAGGCCCAAATACGTTTTATCTCTTGAACCCATCGCCTTGATAGAGATCAAGGCGGCGGGCAAATGACGGGGACATGTTTAGTCCTGCCACTGATGCGTCACAAGGAGAAAGGCCATGGCCTATAAAACCATCCTCGCTGTTGTCGATACCGCTGAAAACACACGTCAACTGGACGCTTTCGTTGCGGCATTGGCGCAGCAGTTCTCTTCGCACGTCGTTGGTCTTCATATGGAGGCCCTAGCGGCGGTTCCTTTGATTGCCCCCATGGAAATGCCCGATCCGGCGACCATCCAAGCCGTGCAGGATGTGGCTCACAGGGAAACGACAGACGCTGGCCGGATTTTTTCCGACAGCATGGCGGCCAATGGAATTTCCAGTGAATGGCGCAGCTTCGTTTCGTCTGTCGGTTACTCGTCCCAATTATCGCTTCAGAGCGCGCGCTGTGCCGATCTCATCGTCGCAAGACAGCATAATTCATCCGCTCTGTCCGACAGCCGCGCCGATATCGACAATTTTCTCTATGAAAGCGGACGCCCGGTGCTTCTCATTCCTCACATCCTGAAAGCACCAGCCCCGATCCGTCGGGTGTTGATTGCGTGGAATGGATCCAGGGAGGCCACACGCGCCACTTTCGATGCCCTGCCCTTCCTCCAGGCGGCAGAAAGCGTGGAGGTGTTCTCTGTCGACATGGAAGATAACGACTCGGAGAAGGCGGCGCTGGCAGGGTCCGAGATTGCCGCAACGCTTGCGCGCCACGGTGTCAACGTAACGGTTACATCACAGGAAAAGCTAGAAGGCATCGCTCCGCACACAGCAATCGAAAATCGGCTGGCGGATAATAGCATCGATCTTTTGGTCATGGGCGCGTATGGGCACTCCCGCTGGTGGGAAATGCTGTTCGGCGGCGTCACCCGCACCCTTCTGGACTCGATGACGGCAATGACGCTGATGTCTCGCTGACCACTTGGATGCAATGCAAAAAGAAACCCGCCGGTCGCCCGGCGGGTTTTTGTGTTTTCAAGCCATGTTTCCATCGACGAAAGACACAAAGGCTTTCTAGTGCAGGATTTGGCTTAGGAAGAGCTTCGTGCGCTCATGCTGCGGATTGTCGAAGAATTCCTGCGGGGCGTTCTGCTCAACAATCTGGCCCTGGTCCATGAAAATGACGCGGTTGGCGACCTGACGGGCAAAGCCCATTTCGTGCGTCACACAGAGCATAGTCATTCCGTCCTCGGCAAGGCTCACCATCGTATCGAGCACTTCCTTGACCATTTCCGGATCGAGCGCGGATGTCGGCTCGTCGAAGAGCATGATCTTCGGCTTCATGCAAAGCGAGCGGGCAATCGCCACGCGCTGCTGCTGACCGCCAGAAAGCTGGCCCGGATACTTGTGCGCCTGCTCAGGGATTTTGACACGCTTCAGGTAATGCATCGCGATTTCTTCGGCGTCCTTCTTGGGCATCTTGCGAACCCAGATTGGAGCCAGCGTGCAGTTTTCCAGGATCGTCAGATGCGGGAAGAGGTTGAAGTGCTGGAATACCATGCCGACTTCACGGCGCACTTCATCGATCTTCTTCAGGTCGTTGGTCAGTTCGATGCCGTCGACAACGATGCTGCCGGACTGATGCTCTTCAAGACGGTTGATGCAGCGGATCATCGTCGACTTGCCGGAACCAGATGGACCGGCGATGACGATGCGCTCGCCCTTCATGACCTTCAGATTGATATCGCGCAGCACGTGAAAATCGCCGTACCACTTGTTCATGCCGGTGATTTCAATCGCGACATCGGTCGCGGAAACTTCCAGCTTCTTTGCTTGGGTTTCTGCCATGAGATTTTCCCTTATTTTTTATGTCCGGTGTCGAGATGGCGCTCCATGAACAAGGAATAGCGCGACATGCCGAAGCAGAATATCCAGAATATGAACCCAGCGAAAATATAGCCTGTGACGGGTGTCACCGGTGTCGCCCAGTTCGCATCTGACTGGTTGAGGTTGACGATACCAAGAAGATCGAACATGCCGATGATCGACACGAGCGAGGTATCCTTGAAAAGACCAATGAAGGTGTTGACGATACCTGGAATGACCAGCTTCAGCGCCTGAGGCAAAACGATCAGCCGGGTTTTCTGCCAATAATTAAGGCCGAGCGAGTCGGCACCTTCATACTGTCCTTTCGGAATGGCCTGAAGACCGCCGCGAACGACTTCCGCCATATAGGCAGAGGCAAATAGCGACACACCGACCAGAGCACGCATGAACTTGTCGAATGTAACACCTTCCGGCAGGAACAGCGGCAGCATGATGCTGGCGAAGAACAGCACCGTGATCAGCGGGATGCCGCGAATGACTTCGATGAACGTCACGCACAGCGTCTTGATTACCGGCATTGTCGAGCGACGACCAAGCGCCAGGAGAATGCCAAGTGGCAGCGACACGGTGATCCCGAAGAAAGACAGGATCAGCGTCACCATCAGCCCGCCCCACAGCTGCGTTTCCACCCGTGGCAGGCCGAAGTAGCCGCCGACCAGCAGGAAGAAGGAGACGAAGGGCAAAACTAGGAAGAGCAACACGGCATTGGCCGTCTTGAACGGTGCCTTCGGGATCAACATCGGGATAAGCAGAATGACGAACATTGCTGCGACCAGAAGCGGCCGCCAGCGCTCATCGAACGGATAACGTCCGAACATGAACTGCTGGAACTTGGCACCAACAAACGCCCAGCAGGCGCCTGCCTGGCCGTCCGGCAAGGCACCACCCTGAGCGACAGTGAGGCAAGCCAATCGGTCGGTACCGGTCCAAACGGCATCGACGAACAGGAACTGCAGCAGCGGCGGAATGATGTAGGCGAGCAGTGCTATGGACAGCACGGTCATCACGACATCCTTCGGCGTGGCGAAGAGTTTCGTCTTGAGCCAATGCGCCACGCCGACCTGGCTGGATGGCGCCGGCTGAGCCGGCACCAATTCGCGGCGGATATAGGAAACGGGAGTAGTAGCCATGTCTCTTATCTCTCCACCAATGCCATCTTCGCGTTGAACCAGTTCATGAACAGCGCGGTGGTGATAGACAATGTCAGATAGACAATCATCCAGATCGCCACGACTTCGACAGCCTGACCCGTCTGATTGAGGATGGTGCCGCCAACCGCAACCAGGTCGGAGAAGCCGACAGCAACAGCCAGAGACGAGTTTTTCGTCAGGTTGAGATACTGGCTGGTAAGCGGTGGGATGATGATGCGCATTGCCTGAGGAACGACGATCAGGCGCGTCGTGGTGCTGGAACGCAAACCAAGCGCGTCGGCGGCTTCTGTCTGCCCCTTCGGCACAGCCTTGATACCACCGCGGACGATTTCAGCGATGAATGAGGCGGTGTAGAAGGACAGAGCCAGATAAAGCGACATGAATTCTGGCGCAATGACCGAACCACCAGCCAGGTTGAAGCGGCCAAGAACTGGCAGATCAAAGGTCAGCGGTGCGCCGAGCGCCAGGAACGTGGCAAGCGGCAAACCGATGATAATCGCGGCTCCCACGAGACCAGTGCGGAACGGCTGGCCGGTGCGCATCTGGCGTGCCTTCGCCCATCGATAGACGAAGAAGGTGATGACGATACCGACGAGAAAAGCCACCGGAACCATCCAGGTGCCCTCACCCCAAACGAACTTAGGGTAGAAGAAACCGCGATTGTTCAAGTAGGTATCGAACGGCAAGGCAAGCGATTCACGTGCCTGCGGAAGAATTGTGATGACGCCCTTGTACCAGAAAAAGATGACGAGAAGCGGCGGCAGATTGCGGAAGATTTCCACATAAGCCTGCGCGAGCTTCGATACGAGCCAGTTTCTGGAAAGCCGGGCAATGCCGACGAGGAAGCCGATGATCGAGGCGGTGATGATACCAAGAACCGCCACCTGCAAGGTGTTCAAAATACCGACGATCAGCGCGCGACCGAAGGTGTTGTCGTTATTGTAATCGATCAGCGTCTGGCCGATATCGAAACCGGCGCGACCGTTCAGAAAGCCGAAGCCAGAGGCAATATTTGCGCGCTGAAGATTCTGGATCGTGTTGTTGGTGATGAACCAGACGGCCAGCACCAGGATGATGAGCGTAACGGTCTGGTAGAAGATGGACCGCATGCGCGGATCGTTGATCATGGACGTCGCGCCGGATGCGCCGGACGGTCCAGAACGGATCGTCTTGCCTGCCATAGGCACCTTTCCCTCTATATGCTCTTTTCGAGCTTATTTTATGAAGAAGAAGGAGGCAGAGATGAATATCCCCGCCTCCTGCAAAAGCTTTTCAGGCTTTAAAGCAATCAGCGAACCGGAGGTGCGTACTGCAGGCCGCCCTTGTTCCACAGAGAGTTCAGGCCACGCTCGATCTTGAGCGGGGAGCCAGGACCGACGTTACGGTCGAAGACTTCACCGTAGTTGCCGACAGTCTTGATGATGTTGTAGGCCCACTCGTTAGCGACGCCCAGATCGGTACCGATCTTGGTGCCTTCTTCCGTGCCGAGAAGACGCTTGACGTCCGGATTGGCAGAAGCCTTCTGCTCATCGACGTTCTTGGAAGTGATGCCGAGTTCTTCAGCATTGACCATGGCGTAGTGAACCCAGCTAACGAGGTCGAACCACTGGTCGTCACCCTGGCGGACGGCTGGTCCAAGCGGCTCCTTGGAGATGATTTCAGGCAGAACCATGTTTTCATCAGGATTCTTCATCTTCAGACGGATAGCGTAGAGGCCGGACTGGTCCGTAGTGTAGACGTCGCAACGACCGGAGTCATAAGCGGAGGTCGCGTCGGATTCTTTTTCGAATACAACGGGGTTGTACTGAAGGTTGTTGGTCTTGAAGTAGTCGGCGAGGTTGAGTTCGGTCGTCGTTCCCTGCTGAACGCACACGGCAGCGCCGGAAAGCTCAAGAGCAGACTTCACGTTGAGGCTCTTCTTCACGATGAAGCCCTGGCCGTCGTAATAGTTGACGGTGCGGAAGTTGAAGCCGAGAGACGTGTCGCGGCTGATCGTCCAGGTGGTGTTACGCGTCAGAACGTCGATTTCGCCGGACTGAAGAGCCGGGAAGCGATCCTTGGAGGTCAGCGGAACGTACTTCGCCTTGGAAGCGTCACCGAACACGGCAGCAGCGATACCGCGGCAATAGTCGACGTCGATACCGGACCATTCGCCCTTGTCATCAGGGTTCGAGAAACCCGGAATGCCGGAGCTGACGCCACAGGTGACGAAACCCTTTGCCTTCACATCCTGAAGAGTACCGGCAGATGCAGCCGTTGCAGCTCCCAAGACTGCTGCGCCAATAGCGGCTGACAGAAGTGCCTTTTTCATTTTTCCCAACCTTTGTCTCTTTTTTCTCGATTGGAGAGGACCGGCACCCGCCGTGGCTTGCAACAGTCTCTCCGCTTCACCTCCCGGTGTGCGTCCCTATCACAATCGCAATTGCTGCCATGGTCAAGACTTTCGCGAAGCAATTGTGTCTAAAAAACGGAATTTTCAAATTTCCGTCCTTTAAGTAAGCATATGACTATTTTCTGCGCGAAACTCGCTCAAAATCTACTCATCCTGTCAGGCAGGTAGACTGGTTTTTCCCATGTCCGGAGAAGCGGCTTGACCTGGAGAGCAAATCCTCGGCATCTTCGCGCATCACAATAATGAGAGACTTGCAGCATGAAAGACAAGAACGAGATCCTCGGCGGCTCGGGTGTAAACACGCGCCTCGCGCATCTTGGAAATGATCCGACCGAGTTCTTCGGCTTCGTCAACCCTCCCATCGCCCGCGGCTCCACCGTTCTGTTCCCGGATGCTGCAACCTTGATGTCAGGCGATCAGCCCTACACCTATGGCACGCACGGAACGCCTACGACGGCTGCGCTTTGCAGCATGATCGATAGCCTGGAGGGCTCCGCCGGTACGATCCTTCTGTCGTCAGGCCTTGCGGCGGTGACCGTGCCATTTCTCGCCTATCTCAGCGCTGGCGATCATGCGCTCGTCGTCGATTCGGTCTACTTCCCCACTCGGCGTTTCTGCAACACGATGCTGAAGCAATATGGCGTCGAGGTCGAGTATTACGATCCGGCGATCGGCGCGGGAATAGAAGCTCTGATCCGACCGAACACCCGGCTCGTTCATCTTGAGGCGCCAGGCTCGAACACGTTCGAAATGCAGGATGTCGGCCTGATTTCGTCCATCGCCCACCGCTATGACTGCGTCGTGACAATAGATAACACCTGGGCGACGCCGCTCTATTTTCGGCCCCTAGACCACGGCGTGGATGTCTCGATCCATGCCGCAACGAAATATCCTGCGGGCCATTCCGACATTTTGATGGGCTTTGTGTCCGCCAATGAAAAGCATTGGAAAAAGCTATGTGACGCCAATACCAATCTCGGCATGTGCGTGACGTCCGACGACGCCTATCAGGTGTTGCGCGGCATGCGAACGATGGGCATCCGGCTCGCGCATCACCAAAAGAGCGCCCTCGACATTGCGCAATGGCTCGAGGCGCGAGACGATGTCGCCCGTGTACTGCACCCTGCCCTGCCAAGTTTCCCGACACACGACATCTGGAAGCGCGATTTCAAGGGTTCGAGCGGTGTCTTCTCTTTTGTCCTGAAGGCGGACAACGCCAAGTCCACGGCAAAGGCGCACGCCTTCCTTGATGCCTTATCTATCTTTGGTCTGGGCTTCTCGTGGGGTGGCTACGAATCCCTCGCGATCCCCGTCAATCTTGCCGACCGGACGATCGCGAAAGCGCCTACCGAAGGCCCCGTCATCCGGCTTCAGATCGGGCTTGAGGATGTAGCAGACATTAAACGCGATCTGGAAGCGGGTTTCGCTGCCGCGGCGAAAGCCTAAAGCCCTTCCGCTTTGTAGCCGTAGAGCCAATCGAAGTCCGCCAGGAATTGCTCTGGCGGCCGCAAAGAGAGAAGGATGTCGCGCCCAATGCGCATGGGGCCGCGTGCATGGTAGGCGAAGCTGTTGAGCTTCGCCCGCTTTCTTGCCTTATCGACACGGGACATGCGATGTGCTGCGAATCTATCTAGCGATGCGCCAATGATTTCCCCACGCGACACGAAAGTGACGAGTTCAAAAGCATCCTCGATGGCCATAGCAGCGCCCTGTGCGGCAAAAGGCATCATGGCATGAGCGGCATCTCCGATCAGTATCGTGTGGCGGCCATCTTGCCACTGACCTGCACCGGCTTGGAACAGCGGCCAGAAGGTCGGGTTTGCAGCGCCGTCCAGCAATTGTGCAAAGGCTGGATTCCAATGGCGAAACTGCTGCAAGAGAAACGCCTTTTGCTGGCGTTGCGCTTCGGCCTTCCAGGTGTCGCCGGGATTTGCACCAACGGAGATGGCGACGATGTTGAAATCGCCGGTTTCCGTCAGAGGATAAGCGACGATATGGGCAGACGGCCCGAGGAAGGCGGTCACCGAATGACGGTTGAGGAAACCGGGTGCATCTCGTTCCTGCAACGTAAATCGCCATGCGACATTGCCTGAGAAGGTCGCGGCCGGTGCATTCGGCACGCAATAGCGCGTGGCTGACCAAACTCCATCGGCACCGACGATCATATCCGGTTGCGTGAAAATCGTGCGTGCGATCGTGTGCGTGTCGACGTTATCCAGCCTCTTTCCCAGATGCAAACGACACAGTGGATTGGAACTGACGGCGGCAAGAAGCGCCCGCTGCAAACTTGCCCGGTGAAGAACACCATAAGGCGCGCCCCAGCGCGATCTAGCTACGCTTTTCATAGGCAGGGACATGAGCGTCTTGAGAGACAGACCGGAGGAAAGATCGACGCTCAGCGGCTCCAGCCACATGTCTTCAATCTGAGGCAGGACATTCAGCGCCGACAAGATATGCGCTGCATTGGGCGATATCTGTAGCCCGGCGCCGACCTCAGCGAGTTCGGACGCCTGCTCGATGATATCAGTTGCGATGCCATATCGGGCGAAAGAAAGAGCTGCGGTGAGACCAGCTATGCCGGCACCGACGATCGCCACTGTTTTGATCGGCATGTAGAGCCCCGATTTCTAAGGGGTTACGCTGCCTTCACATGGAAGACGCAGCCGGGAGGATTGGTCTGCGTGGCTTTCAGCGACGGATTGTAGCGATAGAGCGTGGAACAGTAGGAGCAAACCTTTTCGTTCTCGTCGCCCATATCGATGAAAATGTGGGGGTGATCAAAAGGCACCGATGCTCCGGTACACATGAATTCCTTGACGCCGATTTCGATCATGCGGTGTCCGCCGTCGTTCTGGAAGTGAGGAATTGTGTGGCCAGCCATGTTCTTCTCCAAGAATGCAAAATCGTCTCTGAGCCAACGCTCTAATTGTTCGAGTATGTAGCGTTAAATCGGTCGAACCTCCATAGAAAAGAGCGCGGAATATTTTCAACACGTCCATTTCCTGACATATGGTCGGCAAAACAGGAGGTCCTTGATGAATCTCAACCTGCCGCAATTTTTGTCCTTCCAGCGCGACGGACTGCAACTGAGCTATTTCGATGAGGGCGATCCGTCCGGCGCACCCGTCTTGCTGATTCACGGCTTTGCTTCCAGCGCCGCGGTGAACTGGGTTCATCCAGGTTGGGTAAAGACCCTTGGCGATGCCGGTTATCGCGTTATCGCACTCGATAATCGCGGCCACGGAGCCAGCGACAAGCCGCATGATCCGGAGGCCTACTATCCGGCGAAGATGGCTGAAGACGCGGTCGGACTGCTCAATCACCTCGGCATCCCGGAAGCGCATATTATGGGTTATTCCATGGGCGCACGCATCTCCGCTTTCGTGGCGATGGCTCATCCGGAGCGTGTTCGATCGCTGGTGTTCGGTGGTCTCGGTATCGGCATGGTCGATGGTGTGGGGGACTGGGATCCGATTGCGGATGCGCTCCGGGCACCATCCCTCGACGTGGTCACACATGAACGAGGCCGCATGTTTCGCGCCTTTGCCGAACAGACCAAGAGCGACCGCGTGGCGCTTGCTGCCTGCATCGAGACCTCGCGCGTCCTCGTGACACGGGACGAGGCCAGAAAGATCGACGCCCCTACCCTGATCGCGGTCGGAACCAAAGACGATATCGCCGGCTCCGGCCAGGAACTGGCAGATCTGATGCCCAACGCGCGAGCCATCGACATTCCCAATCGCGATCACATGCTGGCGGTCGGCGACCGTGTCTTCAAGGCAGCGGTTCTGGAGTTCTATGCCGATCTCACATGATTGGCTGATCAAGAAAATTCGTTCCACAAAGCTTTCAGAAAAACTGATGCTTTACCGCCTTTAACGGCATGGGCGGATACCTATTTCTGTGCAAGGTATTTTTCGATATAGTGACGCAAACCGGTTTTAAGGACAGCTGACATGGTCGCACGCACAGAGACCCGCCAGAATGATCAGATCGCAGTCGTCGATCCGATCTGGGGCAGTTTGTTGAACGAAGCGCGCACGGCTGCTGCTCAGGATCCGCTGCTGTCGGCGTTCTTCTATTCCACGATCCTCAATCATCATTCGCTGGAAGATAGCGTCATCTATCGCATTTGCGAGCGTCTCGATCATCCTGATATGCAGGCCGTCCTCTTGCGCCAGACGTTTTCGGAGATGCTTCACGACTGGCCGGAATGGGGCGCAATCCTGCGCGTCGATATTCAGGCTGTCTACGACCGGGATCCGGCCTGCACGCGTTTCATGGAGCCGGTTTTGTACTTCAAAGGCTTCCACGCCATCCAGACGCACCGCCTCGCCCACTGGCTTTGGTCAAAGGGCAGGAAGGATTTCGCCCTTTACTTGCAAAGCAGATCCTCAAGCGTGTTCCAGACCGACATCAACCCGCAGGCCACCGTCGGAAAAGGTTTGTTTCTCGATCACGCAACTGGTCTCGTCGTTGGATCGACCGCTGTCATCGGCGACAACGTTTCCATTCTTCAGGGTGTCACTCTGGGCGGCACAGGCAAGGAAACCGGAGACCGGCACCCTAAGATCAGAAGCGGCGTGCTGATCGGCGCGGGCGCAAAAATTCTTGGTAATATCGAGGTGGGAAGTTGCTCTCGCGTCGCGGCGGGATCGGTGGTTCTGAAGCCTGTTCCGCCCAATACCACCGTTGCAGGCGTACCGGCGCGGATCGTTGGCGAAGGCGGTTGCAACGAGCCGTCCCGGATCATGGACCAAATCATCGGAGCCGATATCTGACACTTTCGAAAGCAAAAACGTAGCCTGCGTGGATCGCATAATGCGTCACGCGGGGGATTTGCTGCTTCGACTTTACTTTCGCCTTTAACCCGTGCCAAAAGCGGCGCAGATTGAAAATCACGACGTCCCGATGGTTGGCCCCGAAGGTCGACCGACGCCGTGAGAACCGCACAGGAGAAGACTGGTGAAAGCCGACGAAATCAAAAAGCTCGACGCCTATTTCAAGCGCACTTTTAACGACAAGATGGTCGTCAAGGCACGTCCCCGCAAGGACGATTCTGCCGAAGTGTACATGGGCGATGAGTTCCTCGGAGTCGTTTACATCGACGATGAAGACGGCGATCGTTCTTACAACTTCTCCATGGCGATCCTTGACGTCGATCTCTGATCGCACTGCTCGATAATCAAGATCGAAGCCTGACGATATTGGCGCCCGGGACATCCGTCACCGGGCGTTTTTTATGCTGCGTGCATTAGCGCATGACCCGCGGACTTGATTTTTTACAGTTCTTTTTGATCGCTGGAACCAAAATCTGCGCCGCTCGTTTCTTCGCTGTCCCCCCGATGAAGCGTGAGGCGGCGATCAAACGGGAACCCCTGATCCCACGCCACCTCACGCTTCCCCCTCTCATTTCCGCGACATCGACGGATTTACAGAGTTCTCCCCTGGGCAGCGACCGCTTGATCCAAAAAATTTCGCATAAATTCAAAAAAACCGAAATTGGCGCTTGCGGAGAATCCGATGCCTGACTATAAGGCCCCCACCACAGCGCACGCGCCCTTCGTCTATCGGTTAGGACGTCAGATTTTCATTCTGAAAAGAGGGGTTCGACTCCCCTAGGGCGTGCCACTTCCCTTCTTAAATCAGTGTTTTATAAGTAATTATTGAAGTACTGTAATAGGTAGACTTTGCACTTTTTTTACGGTGTGATGTCTTTTGCCTATGGCGCGAAAGCAGCATCCAGGACGCGCAGTTGCACCCTTTTCTGCCCCTGCCAATGCTCCGCACCCAGCGTGCCCGCCACATGAATCTGACGTCCACGAGCATTCATCAGCATCTGCCCAAGTGGTGCATCCGCTGCGCGAAAGGCTATGCCGTCGAGGCGTGAACCATCCAGTGCTTCCAGCGTGATCTTGATATGCGACGTGCCGACGATTCGGACATCACGCAGCCTGTGCGCAGGGATGGCGAAAATCGGCTGCGAGTGGCCCGAACCGTACGGCCCCGCCTGCTCGAGTTGGTCGATCAGTTCCAGCGTTGCGCCAGAAGCGCCGATGGCGCCATCGATTTTGAGGACGCTGTTTTCGACCAGTTGCGAGACGGTCTTCTGTGCCGCCTCTTCAAAAAAGGTACGGAGGCGTCCGAGGTTGGCGCGTTCTAGCGTGAGGCCCGCAGCCATGGCATGACCGCCACCCTTCACCAACAGTCCCGCTTCGACAGCGTTGCGCACCATGCGCCCCATATCGAAACCGTTGATGGAACGACCTGAGCCTGTGCCTCGCCCTTTCGAATCGAATGCTATGGCGAAAGCCGGGCGGCGGAAGCGATCCTTCAGCCGCGACGCTAGAAGACCGACAATACCGGGATGCCAGTTCTCCCGGGCTGTCACGATGACGCCTGCGCCAGAGCCATCGCCATATTCGAACAGCGCTTCCGCTTCAGCCTCGGCAAGCATTGCCGCTTCCATTGCCTGACGCTCTCGGTTCAACTCGTCGAGCTTTTCCGCAATGACTTCGGCTTGCGTGCTGTCGTCGAGGGTGAGGAGTCGGCTGCCCAGGGCGGCATCGCCAATACGTCCACCGGCGTTGATGCGCGGCCCGATGAGAAAGCCGAAATGATAGGGCGTCACCGGACCGCCAAGACCTGCCTTCTTGAAGAGTGCGGCCAACCCCACGTTATTCATATGCCGCGCCGCAACCAGTCCTTTTACCACATAGGCGCGGTTTAGGCCTTTCAACGGCACGACATCGCAAACCGTCGCAAGAGCCACGATGTCCAGATAGGTCAACAGATCCAGCATGAAAGCCTGACGGTTGTGCCGCTCTTTCAGGACGCGGAGTGTTGCGACAAGAACGAGGAACACCACGCCGGCAGCGCAGAGATGTCCCTGCCCAGACAGATCGTCTTCTCTGTTAGGGTTCACGAGAGCTACCGCAGGAGGAAGTTCGGTTCCAACCTGGTGGTGGTCGATGACCAGTACATCTGTTCCGGCATCGCGCGCGACGACAAGCGACTCATGGCTGGTGGAGCCGCAATCGACCGTGATGATCAAGGTCGCGCCTTTAGCGGCAAGCTGCTGCATCGCAGCGGGATTGGGGCCGTATCCTTCGAAAATGCGGTCGGGAATGTAGATTTCCGGCTCGAGGCCAAAATGATGGAGAAAGCGATACATCAGCGCCGAAGACGCAGCTCCATCCACATCGTAATCCCCGAAAATTGCGATCTTCTCATGCTTTTCGATGGCATCGGCAATACGCTGGGCGGCTTTCTCGCAATCGGTAAGCGTGCGGGGATCAGGCATCAGCGATCTTATCGTTGGATCCAGAAAAGCCAGTGCGTCATCGACGCCGACATTGCGGCCGGCTAGAACGCGTGCAATCAGCTCCGGAATTCCATGGACCTGCGACATGGCGAGCGCACGGTTCTGAGCGGCCTGATCGAGCCGTGACATCCATCGCTGTTCTGTCGCTGACCGCTCCACTCCAAGAAACGCCCTTGTAACGGTATCGACCGTTTCAATCATCGCCATTGCCAGCCCATATCGTGTTTTTTCCGCCATACCTTAACGGCCTACAGCATCGGCCCCGCAATCGGAATCGATTTTATGAAAAGCGCCATTCACAGCTTTAAAAATTAAGCCTCCTCGGGGCGTTCCAAGGCACGACGTTCTGACAAGGCGATCAGGCTTTTTACTCGCGAAAACAAACGCGTTCGCCCTACCAAAGCGGCAGGAAGATGAAAGCTGCAAGCCCGCACACAATCGCTGCAATGAGGCAGACGAGACGCCAGTCACGTGTCTCGCTCGTCGTTTCAAATTCCAATCCAGGAAAATTATCGTTTGCTCCAGATCGGCGAATCCTGCGGCCCGAACCGAGCCCTTGCCGATGATCGCTTTTGAAACTGATCTTCGATTTCACGGCAGCGCCTCCCTTCGCCTGGTGAATTCATAAGAATCATATCATCAGCACGATGGATTTTGCAAAGGCCTGACACTGAGCCGAGGTTGCGGATGGCGTATCACCACGAAGCGACATAGATGTCGCTCAAACTATCCCTTGCGTCGCCAAGGCCAGGACCAGATAACGCCCGAACTTGGCGAGTGTGACAATGGCGATGAAGGATGCGAACGGCTCGCGCATGACGCCAGCAACGACCGTCAAGGGATCGCCAATGATCGGTAGCCAGCTCGCCAACAGCGACCATCGTCCATAGCGCGCATACCAGTTCTGGGCCTTGTCGAGCTTCTGCGACGATACGGGAAACCATCGCCGGTGACGATACAGCATCACCCCTCGCCCCAGATACCAGTTGACGACGGAGCCCAATATATTTCCAAGACTGGCCACGGCAACGAGCAGGACAGTCGAATATCGTCCGGTCATCGTCAGATAGACCAGAACGGATTCAGACTGCGCCGGAACAAGCGTCGCAGCCAGAAAGGCAGATGCAAACAACCCGAAATATGCGCCTAGCTCGCCCCCCATCAGTGCGCTTTCGGCATAGCTTGCAACGCCGGCCTATTCCAGCAGGAAGGCCCGAAAATCATTGACGTTGGTGCCGGTCGGGCCGGGTGTAAAAAGATCGCCAGCCAGATGAAAAGCCCACCACGCATCGTGACCGGCAAGAAGCGAGCGAGCGTCCCCGCCAGATGCGCGAATACGGGCAACAGTCTTCCCATCACAGAAAGCACCCGCATTGTTCTCCGATCCATCAATTCCATCCGTATCCGCTGCCAGCGCCGTTATACCGTCAGTTCCCTGCAAGTCGAGCGCGGCAGATAGCAGCAACTCGGAATTACGCCCGCCTTTGCCGTAGCTTCCAGAGCCAATCGTCACCGTCGTTTCCCCTCCCGAGAGAAGGACCATAGGCCTTTGTCTGGCAACACGGCTTGAAAATTCCCGCGCCAATGCGGCATGCATCCTTCCGATATCCTTGGCTTCGCCTTCGATGCAGTCCGACAGTATGAGGGGGTCAATTCCCCGCTCCCTGGCGCGCTGTGCAGCCGCTTCCAGTGACACGCGGGCAGACGCGATGACATGAACTTCATCTGAGGAAAATGACGGATCGGACGGCATCGGAGCCGCCTCGCGGGTGATGGAGTCGATGACGCGTTGCGGCAGCGTAATGCGATAATCGCGGATCGCCCGTAATGCCTCCTCCGACCGGCTTTCATCTGGCACGGTTGGGCCGGAAGCGACAAAGGCAGGATGATCCCCCGGCACGTCGGACACGATCAGACTGACGACGCGGGCCGGATGGGCAAGAGCCGCCAAACGCCCGCCCTTGATCCGGGAAAAGTGTTTTCGCACCACATTCATCGCAGAGATCGGCGCACCAGATGCAAGGAGTGCTTCATTCAGCGCTATCTCGTCGGCCAGCGAAAAACCGTGCGGTGGGGAAGGCAACAGTGCCGAGCCGCCACCGGAAATGAGCGCGATCACCAGATCATCCTCATTCAGCCCCTCCACGGCGCTGATCAATGCCTGTGAGGCGGCCAATCCCGCCGGATCCGGAACGGGATGCGCAGACTGCAACACCTTGATGGACTGGCATTGGGCTATGGGCCCGTGGCGGGCCACCACGACTCCTTCGAGCGGATGATGCCAAGCCCTTTCGAAGGCTGCCGCCATCTGGCTCGCAGCCTTACCAGCCCCTATGACGACAGTGCGACCTTTCGGCCTTCGCGGAAGATGTGCGCGGATTGCCTCGTAAGGGTCTGCTGCGCGAACAGCTGCAAAAAACAGATCTTCTAAAAATGCACGCGACGTGGCAGTCATCACTTACTCCGGTGGAGCGAAAGGCTCCATTACCGCCGACAATGTCTTCTATGGGCTACGGCGACAAGGCCATGTGCGACAAAAGCAGTCCCTACTCGGGCATCTTTGAAGCCTGATGAAACTTCAAGCGAGGTTGAAGCGTTCGGTAAATTAGAGCTTGCATTTTGAGAGGCGCGGAGAGTTGAACGATGACCAATACCGAAAATCTTGGCCCAGAGTATCATCACCACAGCAAAAAGAACCTTCTTCGCAGAAGGCCTTTCGTATGGTCGCGCCGCAAGTCCAAGCCGTGGGGGCTGACGATCGCTGTCATCGGAACGCTGATCGTGGCCGCAAGCGCCATTGCCATCACCTATCTAGTGACCTCGCATCCGGGTATGCCGGAGCCAAATCCTGGAATTGAAACGCAGACCACGCGGTAAAAAGCGGGCTAGGACGGCAAACGCACGATACGCACGAGCGAAACTATGTTGGGGGCATGAGGCGAAGTGATCGGTACCATTCTGATAGCAATCGTCCTCATTGTCTGCGGTGTTTTCGCGCTTGCCATTCTTTCCCGTCGCCAGGAACGCGCAATAACGAAGATCGCTTCTACGGCGCTTCCTAAAGGCATAGATAGCACAGCGCTCGACCGGCACTGGTCTGATATCGGCAAAGATCACCACAGTAATTATACGGCTCTTGCGCTGGTCCAGTCGAACATGGATGCCTTCGCACTCAGAGTTTCTTCGGCTCGCGCTGCTGGCCGCAGCCTCGACCTCATGTATTACATGTGGAACGCCGATCTGACCGGGCAATTGATGATGCGTGAGGTCTTAGCCGCCGCAGATCGTGGCGTGAGGGTTCGTCTGTTGCTGGACGACCTCGGCGTGACTATGTCGGACAGAATCTTTCACGCTATCGATAGCCATCCCCAGATCGAATTGCGTCTTTTTAATCCCACCAAGGCGCGGGAAAACATCTTTCGGCGCGGCATCGAACTCGTCTTGCGGTTTCGCAGCGTCAACAGGCGGATGCACAACAAGGCCTGGATCGCAGATGGTCGGGCGTTGATCATTGGTGGACGCAATATCGGGGATGCCTATTTCGACGCAGCAGAGGCAGCGAACTTCCGCGACTTCGATGTACTTGCACATGGCAAATCGGTCAGCGATGCCGAAGACATATTCGACGACTATTGGAACAGTGCGGTTGCTATCCCCGTTCGCTCGCTCCTTGCACGACGGCCGAGCAAGCTGGCGCGGCTTCGTCGGAAGCTAGATCGTCTGGCTACAAGCGAGGCTGCGCGACCGTATCTTCAGAAAGTGGAAAGTCTGCATCATCACGGTGGGTTTCTTATGTCCGACCGACTTGAGTGGGTGGCGTCCGCGAGCGTGCTCGCCGACCCTCCTGAAAAGGCGGCGGGCAAGCGTCGTAGCGGCCATAACTACCTGATGGAAAATCTTTTGCCCATCATGGAAGGCGCTAAGGTGAGACTGAAGATCACGTCTCCCTATTTCATCCCGGGACAAAAGGGTGTCGAAACGCTATCGCGGCTTTCTGCGGATGGCGTCAGCGTATCGGTCCTCACCAATTCGCTGGCAGCGACCGATGTGGCTGCCGTTCATGCCGGCTATGCGCGGTACCGACGCCCTCTTCTGCTGAATGGAATCAAGATCCACGAGTTACGCGCAATGGCCGATCAGCACAACGCACTGTCCTTACGTGGCTCCGGGCAGGCAAGTCTCCATACCAAAGCGTTTACCTGCGACGGTGAAACGGGCTTTGTCGGTTCGCTGAACTTCGACCCGCGTTCAATGTCTCTCAACACTGAGATGGGGGTGCTGTTCACGTCCGAAACGCTTGCCGTACAGATGGACGAGATCTTCACCCAGGAAACCAGCCGCGAGATGAGTTTTGAATTGGCATTGAGTCCGAAGAAGCGGTTGATCTGGAATGGATTGGTAAAAGGAAGACCTCGCTTTTACGGCAAGGAACCCTATGCAAGCCTGTCCCGCCGCTGCATTTCGTTGATCTTGGGCATTTTGCCGCTGGAGTCCCAGCTATAGACAAACCGCCTGCGGAGCGCAGGCGGTTTGACGTTGCCTCCGTATGAAAACAGCACGCTCAGACAGAGTGTTATCGGTGTGTCAGGCCGCCGCTTTCGAACTGGCGCCGCGCGCGCTCTTGATCTGGACCAGCGTGTCGAGGTTCTGGTTCACGCGGCAATAAAACTCCTCTTCGATGAAGGGGCGCAGCATGAAGTCGTTTCCGCCAGCCTTCAGGAAGCGTGCCGACAGCAACCGGTTATTGGACGATGACACGCCGATGATACGCAGCTCATGGGAACCGCGCATTGTGCGAATGCGCCGAGTAAGCTCAAAACCGTCAATATCGGGCATGTTGTAGTCAGTCACGACCAGACCGATGTCGGGATTGTTGCGAAGGATTTCCAGGGCCTTCGCCCCACTATCGGCAAGGCTTACACGGAAATTATAGCGCTTCAAACGACTGGAGAGCAGCGCTCGAGCGGTTGGGCTATCGTCCACGATCAGAACATGATGGCGGTGATTGGTGAGGAAACGGCAAACCGATTCCGTCAACATATCGACTGCGAAGACATTGTCCTTGAGAATATAGTCAACCACCTCCTTGGTGATCAGTTTCTCTCGCGTGTCTTCATGGAAGGTGCTGGTGAAGACGATCGTAGGAATGGAAAGATCGATGAGATATTCAAGCGCTTCGCCGTTCTCTGCACCGGGCAGATTGATGTTCGAGATCGCGAGCGTAACCTTTTCAGTCGAATGCTCATAGCATTCCTGAAGCTCTTCGAAATTGCGGCAGACTTCCACGGTAAGGCCAAGCAATTCCATCAGACGGGCACCGATCATCTGGGTGAAGACATTGGAGTCCTCCGCGAGCAATATTCTCGTATCGTGGAATGGAACGCCGGAATATTGCATGCCCGTAATGCCAAGAAAATTCATGTAGTCCCCCAGAGCCAAATCATGGAAAGACAATAGAAAATTTTATTTTCTGAAAAATTAATAAGAATGAGCCACAATTATCTTGGTTTATGAAAGATGAATTGAAATCAAGTCGCCCACAGAATTCGATCTAACGCCGACACATTTCTATGCTGCGAACTTCCTCAGCACTTCAGTAACAATCTGTGTATCGTAAGGCTTCGGAAAGAAAACGCTCCGCGGCGGCAACGCGTCGTTCTCGAGGCGGTGATGGCCGGACGTCAGTAGAATTCCGAGTTGCCTGTCAGTCTGACAGGCTATTCGCGCGAGTTGAACGCCATCCATGCTGCCCGGCATGTCGACATCGGTGAACAGAACCCCGACGTCTGGCCGGGCACGTAGGATCGTCAGCGCTTCATCGGCGCCGCCAGCCTCTATTGCACTGAACCCCGCATCTTCGACCATATCCACTGCCATCATGCGCAGAAGCGGATCGTCTTCCACGACGAGGACGACCTGTTTGGCGACCAGTTGTTCTTGAGCCATGGTTCACGATACCTGTTGCAATTGAACCAGAGACGCAGTCATTTCGACCTCCAGTCCTTGATCTAAGTAACGCGTCGATACACCGCCGGTTCCTAAAAGCCCCATGGAAATAAGGCGTGATCCGAAGCCCTTCGATTGTGGCTGCAGGACAGCCGGTCCGCCAGTTTCCCTCCATATCAAGCGGAAAACGGCATCTTCCCTGTCTCCTTGCACCTCCCAAGACACCAGTACACGGCCCTGGACAGACGAGAGACTGCCGTACTTTACCGCGTTGGTGGTCAGTTCATGCAGCAGGAGCGACAGCGACAGGGCACCCTTGGGATTGACGGAAATATCCTCTCCTTCAATATCGACCTGCTCCTTCATACCCAGTGTATCGACAACACGCATGAGCGCCGTGCGCACATCGGCGCTCGCCCAATTGTTGCCGAGGAGAATGTCGTGAGCTGAACTGAGGGCCTGAAGCCGTTGTTCAAAATTCAAAACGGCTCCTCTCTCTTGGACAGGCCTTAGTGTCTGCTTCGCAAGCGCCTGCACCATGGCAAAAGCGTTTTTCAATCGGTGGCCAATCTCACGGTTGAGCAGATTTTGCTCCGCCTCCGCACGGAGGCGACCAATCGCGCTTTGAATGCGATCACCAAAACTCCTGACAAATGCGAGATCATCCTCCATCCATTCGAACAGATCGCTATGGTGAACGAAGACGACGAGCGCAAATTTGCCCTGATCGAAGATTGGAACGTTAACGAGCTGACGAATGCCAAGCGAAATCAAGGCATCTGCCTTGTCTGTCGTTCTCGGATCCGTCATCACATCCGAAATTACGACGCTCATACCTGCCTTCAGGTCATCGATATAGGAGCCGTAGTCGCGAAAATAATGTTTTCCTGCGACCGATGAGACGCCAGGGGCGCGCCATTCGGGTTGTAATATCACCGTTTCCTGTGCGGGATCGACAACGCCAAAACCCGCCCGCGTAGCGTCAAGCGCCCGCGCCATGAGCTCGGCAGCCGTAAAAGCGATATCTTCGACATTGGTAAGGTCACGCAGTCGATCGCCGAGTTCCAACAGTACCTTTATGCGCTCGGTGGCGCGCTTTTGAACGGTGATATCCTGAACAGTGCCGAGAAGCTTGACAGGATTGCCCTCTCCATCTCGCTCAAAGGTTGCCTTGCGAGAAATCCACCTTATACCGCGCGTCGGCGTTACGATGCGATATTGCACCGCCATGACCGCCGTTCCATTCTTGCGGGTGCTCTCGGACGATTCCTGTCCACGATCATCGGGGTGAAGCATCCGCTCGAAATCGCGTGCGTGGTATTGCCCTGTCTGCGGCACGTCGAAGATCCTGCAGAACTCAGCCGACACCTTGATCTTGCCCGTTGTGATATCGAGTTCGAAGGTACCGATATGGCCAGCCTCCTGCGCCGTCAGTGCGGTGCGAACGCCGTCGCGCATCATATCATTGATCTGCTTCTGTCGCTCGATCACCTCACGCTGCCGGTTCACGGTCCGCCGCAGTTCAAGATGCGCACAGACTTGGCCGGCGAGCGCTTTCAACACGGAGCGCTGCTCTTGGGTGAGCCCCTCTGGCCGCGGAACGTGGTCGATGACGCACACTGCGCCAACGGCAACGCCGTCAGACAGAGTGAGGCGTGCGCCCGCATAGAAGCGGATGAACGGCTCCTGGGTGACGAGCGCGTTCCTCGCCGTGCGTGGATCTTTCGTCAGGTCCGTAATAACAAGAAGATCGTCGCAGCCGAGCGAATAGCGGCAGACAGACTGATCAATGGGCGTTTCGCAGGGCTGAAAACCAACACGCGCCTTGAACCATTGGCGCTCTTCCTGAACGAAGCTTATGAGGGCGACCGGTGCTTTGCAAACTGTGCTTGCCACATGGACGATATCATCGAAGACCGGCTCAGGGCCGGTGTCGATGATCTGCAGTTCTTCCAGAGCCTCCAGCCGCTCCATGTCCGACGCCGAGAAGACGAACACGTCAGACTCGGGATCGCTCGTCATGTGAACCAAGTCCATTCCCCAAGGTGTCGAAGGGTTGACCCCTCGGTGTCCTGCGCCATCGAGATGGGCACCAACATAAAAAAAGGCACTCCCCCGCCCTCATGCAACGCTCGAGAGATGGATCGGTTCCAAGCGATCAAGAAAACTTATACGGAGCGGGTCAGACCGCCATCCACCTTAAGGTTCTGCCCGGTAATGTAGCCGGCGCCTTCAGATGCGAGGAAGGCCACGGTCGCAGCGATCTCCTCGCTTTTGCCGTAACGCTGCATCGGAACCAGCTCTCGGCGTTGTTCGGTCGCTGGAAGGCTGTCGATCCAACCCGGCAGAACATTGTTCATGCGGACATTGTCGGCTGCATATTTATCGGCAAAGATTTTTGTATACGCCGCCAGACCGGCGCGAAAGACGGCAGATGTCGGAAACATATCGCTTGGCTCGAAAGCCCAGGCCGTTGAGATATTGACGATGGCGCCACTCTTTTGCGCGGCCATGATAGGGGCGATGATGCGCGTGGGACGAATGACGTTCATGAGATAGACGTCGAGCCCGGTATGCCACTGCTCATCCGTGATATCGAGAATGGGTGCGCGCGGACCGTGTCCGGCACTGTTGACCAGAACATCAATGCGGCCAAAGCTTTCCAGGGTGAGATCAACCAGCTTCTGGATATCGTCATTCGACTGGTTGGAGCCTGTGATACCGACACCGCCAAGTTCACTCGCCAAGGCCTCGCCCTTACCCGAGGAGGAAAGGATCGCGACCCTATAACCATCTTCGGCAAAGCGCCTGGCAACGGCGGCACCCATGCCGCTTCCACCCGCCGTCACTACCGCTACCTTGCTCATCGTCATAGCCTCTCTCCCCGGCGATTTAATCTCAGTCCTGTTTCAGCCACCCTGCAATGCGTCCGACGGCCTCGGCAATATCGGAAACCGAGCCAGCATAAGAAAAGCGCATGGCACGATGTCCTTCAAGTGGGTCGAAGTCCAGGCCCGGTGTGGCCGCGACGTCGATTTCCGACAGCATGCGTCTGGCAAACTCCATACTGTCGTTGGAGTAGCGGCTGGTATCGACATAGGCGTAGAACGCGCCGTCCATGGGAGATGCCAACGGGAGGCCAAGCTCCGGCAGACGGCTCATCAGAAAGTCGCGATTGGTGCGGTAGCTTTCCTTGTAGATGTCGAGCTCTTCCTCCGCAGTAAACGCGGCCATCGCTGCGAGTTGCGACAGTTCAGGCGCTGAAATATACATGCTTTGCGCAAGACATTCGACCGGACGGATCAGTCTCTCCGGCAGCACCATCCAACCGATGCGCCATCCGGTCATGCAGTAATATTTCGAGAAAGAGTTGATGACGATGGCGTTGTCGGTCACTTCAACGGCACTCGACTCGTCGCCGACGAAAGTCAGTCCGTGATAGATCTCGTCCGAGATGAAGGCGATGTTGCGCCCGTCGCAATAGCTTGCAAGGCGCTTCAGCGCATCTCTGCTTGTCACGGTTCCGGTCGGATTGGCGGGGCTTGCAAGGAGCACGCCCTTGAGCTTGCAGCCTGCCTTGGCCTCAGCCCGTTCCAGGCTTGCTGGCGTTAACGTGTAACCCGTTTCCGCCGTGACCGGCACTTCAACCACGGTGAGACCAAGGGCTTTTAAGATGTTGCGATAAGCAGGATAGCCAGGCCTGGCAATCGCCACTGCGTCCCCTGCATCAAACAGCGCAAGAAAAGCAAGATTGAACGCCGCGGACGATCCGGTCGTTACGGCGATACGGGCGGGATCGACAATGACCTGATGGCGCAAGCGGTAATGCGAGGAGATCGCCTCACGCAATTCCCGCAATCCAAGAGCATCGGTGTAACCGATCCTGCCATGTTTGAGAGCAGCCTCGGCAGCCTCCAACGAAGCCTTCGGCGCAGGATGGGAAGGTTGCCCAACTGCCATGGAAATGACGGGACGCCCCGCCTGTCTGCGCCGATTGGCCTCCGCTAGAATATCCATGGCGTGAAAGGGCTCGACGGCGCTTCGCTTGGACAGTGTGATCAAAGGCATGGTCTTTCTATATGCTATGACGGAGATTTGCCGCATTGTTGCGCTCTTCACAATGACGCGAGAGCAACGCACGCAATTTATTTCCGGTATGGCAATTGAATTAAATTAGGGTAATTGCCTGCAACATGAATCATCACAAAACCAAATGAGGACCGAAATGGCACTTTCCATCCGATCAGCCGCATTCGCCTGTGTCACGGCCCTCTCCACGTTCGGCGCGAGCCTTCCAGCTCATGCGCTGGATGCCGACCAGAAAAAAGAAATCGGTGCCTTCATCAAGGAATATCTGATCGAAAATCCAGAAGTCATGCTGGAGGTTCAGGATGCGCTGGAGAAGAAACAATATGCGGCACGCAATGCAAAAGCGGCGGAGGCCGTGACCGACAACACCAAAGCCATCTTCGATTCGAAATACGATCTCGCGATCGGAAATCCCAACGGCGACGTGACCCTGGTCGAATTCTTCGATTACAATTGCGGTTACTGCAAACGCGCCATGGCGGATATGGACAAGATCCTCAAAGAGGACAAAAACGTTCGTGTCGTGTTGAAGGAGTTCCCGATCCTTGGACCGGAGTCGGTTGAGGCACACAAGGTGTCCAACGCGGTTAAACTCCTCGCACCGAAGAAGTATCCGGAATTCCAACGCACGCTTCTCGGCGGCCGCAGTCGCGCCAATGAAGCGAAAGCGATCGAAGTGGCGACCTCGCTTGGCCTCAAAGAAGCCGATATCCGCAAATCCATGGCGGAGAATCCGAATGATGCACAGGTCCAGGAAGCCTATACGCTTGCCACGAATCTCGGCATTTCCGGCACGCCTTCCTATGTCATCGGCAACGAGGCCGTGTTTGGTGCAGTCGGCGCCGAACCTTTGAAGGAAAAGATTGCCAATATGCGCAATTGCGGCAAGGCAAGCTGCTCCTAAGTTGGAAGATATCACAGTCACGACGCCCAAAAAGCTGCTGAATAACTGCGGCTTAACCCACTCCATGCGCTCTTTCGAAGCTCCGGGGGCTTTTCCTCGTCAGTCGCGCAGTCTATAGGTGTCGCTGATTTTTGACGGAACAGCGAATGAGCAACACGATCTTCGTCCTGAACGGCCCCAATCTCAATATGTTGGGAAAGCGGGAGCCGGGCATCTACGGCGGCAAGACGCTGAAGGATATCGAGAACGACTGCATGGCGGCAGGTGAAGGGCTTGGCTTTAGCGTCGAGTGCCATCAGTCCAATCATGAAGGCGTTCTCGTGGACCTATTGCACGAGGCGGGCGAACGCGCTGCAGGTGTCGTCATCAATCCGGGTGCGTATGGCCATACATCCATCGCTCTGCATGATGCCATTCGCGCCATTTCCGTTCCCGTTGTGGAAGTTCACATTTCCAACATCCACGCCCGCGAAGAATTCCGCCACAAATCGATGATAGCGCCCGCTGCAAAAGGCATGGTCTGCGGCTTCGGGCCATATGGCTACATCATGGCGCTCAACGCCTTGAAGAACATCACGGCATAAAAAGAAACAATCAGAATAGGGTTTGTCATGTCTGAAAAGAAAAACGGTATCGACAAGGAACTGATCCGCGACCTCGCGAACATTCTCAACGACACCGATCTTTCCGAGATCGAAGTCGAGCAGGACGACCTGCGTATCCGCGTTTCGCGCTCCGCACCGCCTGCAACCGTTTATGCCGCGGCTCCCCAGTATGCCCCTGCACCTGCCGCAGCGCCTGCGGCACCCGCAGCAGCGCCTGCCGCGTCCGCCGCACCGGCTGCTCCGGCACGCAACCCGGCAAACACCGTCACCTCCCCGATGGTCGGCACGGTCTATCTGTCTCCAGCACCTGGTGCCCGCGCCTTCGTCGAAGTCGGCGCAACCGTCAAGGAAGGCCAGACCATTCTCATCGTCGAAGCCATGAAGACCATGAACCAGATCCCGGCCCCCAAGTCCGGAAAGGTGACGGAAATCATCGTCAATGACGCGCAGCCCGTGGAGTATGGTGAAGCCCTCGTGGTCATCGAATAAGGCGGCTCCCATGGTATCCAAGATCCTCATTGCCAATCGCGGCGAAATCGCCCTTCGCGTGCTTCGCGCCGCCAAGGAACTCGGTATTCCGACGGTTGCCGTTCACTCCACGGCTGACGCGGATGCCATGCATGTGCGCCTCGCCGACGAGAGCGTGTGCATCGGCCCACCGCCGTCGCGTGACAGCTACCTCAACATTCATCAGATTGTTGCAGCCTGCGAAATCACCGGCGCGGACGCGGTTCATCCCGGCTACGGCTTTCTTTCGGAAAATGCCAAGTTTGCCGATATTCTCGACGCCCACGGCATCACCTTCATCGGACCGACTGCCGATCATATCCGCATCATGGGTGACAAGATCACCGCCAAGCAGACGGCGCAGGAACTCGGCATTCCTGTCGTTCCCGGTTCCGATGGCGAAGTAAAGCCTGAAAACGCGATGGAAATCGCGCGTTCAATCGGCTTTCCTGTCCTGATCAAAGCCACGGCAGGTGGTGGCGGCCGCGGTATGAAAGTTGCCAAGACCGAAGCCGATCTGGACGAAGCCGTTTCCACAGCCCGTTCCGAAGCACTTGCCGCTTTCGGTAACGACGCCGTCTATATGGAAAAATACCTCGGAAAACCGCGCCATATCGAGGTTCAGGTTTTCGGTGATGGCGAAGGCAATGCCGTCCATCTTGGCGAGCGCGATTGCTCGCTGCAGCGTCGCCACCAGAAGGTTCTTGAAGAAGCCAACTCCCCTGCTCTCACCGTTGAGCAACGTATGGAGATCGGCGAAATTTGTGCAAGCGCCATGCGCAAGCTCAAATATCGTGGTGCCGGCACCATCGAGTTCCTCTATGAAAACGGAGAGTTCTATTTCATCGAAATGAACACCCGTCTTCAGGTGGAGCATCCGGTCACGGAAGCGATCACAGGAATGGACCTCGTGCAGGAACAGATCAGAGTCGCCTCCGGCCGAGGTCTTTCGGTTACGCAGGCCGATATCGAATTCCATGGTCACGCCATCGAATGCCGCATCAATGCCGAAGATCCACGGACTTTCGTGCCTTCGCCCGGGACGCTCACTTACTTCCACACACCCGGCGGTCTGGGGGTGCGCGTGGATTCGGGTGCCTATCAAGGCTACAAGATCCCGCCTTACTACGACAGCATGATCGGCAAGCTGATCGTCCATGGTCGCGACCGTGACGAATGCATTCGCCGCCTGCGCCGTGCGCTCGACGAATTCGTCGTCGATGGCATCAAGACGACGCTTCCGCTGTTCCAGGACCTGCTTCAGAACGAAGATATCCTGAACGGTAATTATGACATCCACTGGCTGGAAAAATATCTGGCCGGCGACGCGCACTAAGGAATGGGTCGGCGCAGCAGAGATCGCGATATCACCGTCGATATGCTGCTGCGCGCCTATTCCATCGGCCTGTTCCCGATGGCCGAAGCGGCTGACGACCCGGAGTTGTTCTGGGTCGAGCCGGACCTCAGGGGCATCATCCCGCTCGATAATTTTCACATCTCCAAAAGTCTTGCCAAAGCCATTCGGAAAAGGCCGTTCGACATTCGCTTCGATACGGCCTTCGGTGCCGTGATGGCCGGATGCGCGGAAGAAGTACCGGATCGACCCAATACCTGGATCAATGAGACGATCCGAAAGCTCTATATTGAACTGCACGAGATTGGACACGCGCACAGTGTGGAAGCCTGGGATGGCGACACGCTGGTCGGTGGTCTTTATGGCGTGTCGCTCGGCGCTGCCTTCTTCGGCGAGAGCATGTTCTCCCGTCGCACCAACGCTTCAAAAATCTGCCTGGTTCATCTGGTGGAGCGATTGCACAACAGTGGCTTCATCCTGCTCGACACGCAGTTCACAACGGACCACCTCAAAACCTTCGGCGCGATCGACGTTCCAAAGGATGAATACTCAAAGATGCTGGACCGGGCAGTGAACCAGCCGGATTTGACATTTTAGGTTTTTGCGGATGAGTGACTTCTGACAAGTTCGTCGATTACTTGCTCGCTGTCGATGGCGGCGGAACGTCCGAATCCTGTTTGCAACCGGTGAGCCAGACATCGTAGATCGGGTGTTCGACAGCGTTCAGGCCTGGGCTATCCGCAAACATCCAGCCGGTGAAGATGCGGCGGATTTTTCTGTCGAGGGTGATTTCATCCACTTCGACGAAAGAATCGATTTTCTGCGCTTCGGTATCATCGCGGGAGTAGCAGACCTTCGGCGTGACCTGCAGTGCGCCGAACTGAACCGTTTCGTCGATGTAGACGTCGAAAGAGGTAATGCGACCGGTGATCTTGTCGATGCCGGAAAAGACCGCAACCTTGTTTTCGAGGCGGGCGGCAGACACCGGTGACACGAGACCCACTGCCGGAAGAAGCGCCAGAAGCGAAACCGCCAGTGCACGCAAAGATAGATCCCGCGTGAATGTTCTCATATCAAACCGTCTCCAGAAAAGTGCCCGCTCATCAAAGCGCCCATCACGCCTAAAGATCGAATGTGGCAAAAGCGGGTGGCGGCCATGATGAATGCCCGCCCCGTTTGCTCCTACATGCAAGGAGCACGAAGCGAAGTGAATCAGCCGCCAGGCGTCCAGGCATCATAGTCGCCGGTGACGCGGGGGCGCTCACCAGGAACGGCCAGCGAGCCTTGAGGACGGTACGCCTGGGCAGAACCCGTCAGGTTCGGCTGATGCTGCTTCTGCCAGTCGCGTGCGACATAGCTTTCCTTGCTCGGCGGCGTGTCGGTGCGATAATGCATCCAGCCGTGCCAGCCGGGCGGAATTGCAGACGCTTCAGCGTAACCGTTGTAAATCACCCAACGACGCGGCATGCCCCAGGAGGTGGTGCCACCTTCGTAGTAGGTGTTGCCAAACTCATCCTGCCCCACCTTCTTTCCGAAGCGCCATGTATGGAAGCGCGTTCCGATCGTCTGGCCGTTCCACCAGGTGAAGATTTGCAGCAGAAGAGTCTTCATTATCCGTTCCTCGGGCTTTTCACATGCGTCGCTTTCGCACTCGCACGGCCACAAGCTTATGACGTTCTCACCAACGATTGTCCAGCTTTTCCAACGTGCCGGCGATTATTTAAGCTTCAGCCGGAAGCCGAAATGGCGCTTCTCGAAACCAAGCCTCTCGTAGAAGCGATGAGCATCGGTGCGCGCCATGTTGGAGGTGAGCTGGACCCCAGCGAGGCCAAGCTTTTCAGCCTCAGCGATGCAGTACCGGATCATCGTCGCACCGATACCTCTGCCTCGCATATCCTCCCTGGTCTGCACACCTTCGACGACCATCCATACGGCGCCGCGCCCGGCAAGCTTGGTGAGAACCACGGTCTGGAACGTACCGATCACTCGGTCTTCAAACTCAGCGACGTACAACTTCTCAAGCGGTGACATGGCGATCGCCCTGAAAGCCCTGAGATAATCGGGCATGGCCACGTCATCGGTCGTATCACCGTGCCCACCCACATCGTCAGCGGCGAACATCGCAGCAATTGCTGCAACGTCCTCTTCGCGCGCTTCACGAATGATCAGACCGTCCATTGTGTTTTACCGCCTCAGGCTCTTCTCCATTACAATTCCGGGCATCCCCTCTACGCCAGCCATGCGCTCGATTCGATCTACCTCGGAAAAGCCTACGCCTTCATAGAAGGCAATTGCGACAGTATTTTTAGGTTCGACCTCAAGGCGCATGATTTCCGCGTCGGGAAAACAGGTTTCCAGTTCGGCGAAGAGATCCCGACCCACCCCCTGACGCTGGAACTGCGGATCGACATAAAGCTGATAGAGCAACGCGGTTTTAGCCATGCTGGTGGACATGACGGCATAGGCCATGCCGCCTATACGCTTTCCATCGTCTGCCACCAAAAACTCGCCGCCCTTTTTCTCCACGCGCTCTTTCAAGGCCGCTGGCGTGTGCCACAGAGCAATCATGTCGTTGACCTTGTCCGTGCCGTAGATTGGATCGTAGGTCGCGTGCCAGGTCTTCATCAGCAAAGACCGGACTGGCTCGATATCGCGCTCGCTTGCGGTGCGAATGAAGAACACCATTGTGACTCCCATCAAAAAAGAAAAGCCGGGAGCGATCCCGGCGTTGCTCATGTTATCTCGACGTCAACCTCGATTGAGATCGGAGCGACGGAGGAGACTGTCTTCCGCCTCTTTCATTGAAAAGCGATGACACTTTATTCCTCGATGCCGAGCTTGGCCTTGACCAATTCCTGTACGGCCTGCGGGTTGGCCTTGCCGCCGGTTGCCTTCATCACCTGGCCAACGAACCAGCCAGCAAGCGTTGGCTTTGCCTTGACCTTTTCCACCTGATCCGGGTTTGCAGCGATGATCTCGTCCACCGCCTTTTCGATGGCGCCCGTATCGGTCACCTGCTTCATACCGCGGCTTTCGACGATGTCTGCCGGGTTGCCGCCTTCGTTCCAGACGATTTCGAACAGATCCTTGGCAATCTTGCCAGAGATGGTGTTCGCTTTGATGAGGTCGATGATCCCGCCGAGTTGGTCCGGCGTAACGGGCGTTTCCTCGATGGACTTGCTGGACTTGTTTAGCGCACCAAGGAGATCGTTGATGACCCAGTTGGCGGCAGCCTTCGGGTCGCGGCCCGCCGCGACGGCCTCATAGTAATCCGCAATGGCCTTCTCCGAAACGAGGATGGAGGCGTCATAGACGGAAAGGCCGAGTTCAGCCACGAAACGTGCCTTCTTGTCGTCGGGCAGTTCCGGCAGACCGACCTTCAGGCTTTCCACGAAGGCATCGTCGAATTCTAGCGGCAGCAGATCGGGATCGGGGAAGTAGCGATAGTCATGGGCGTCTTCCTTGGAGCGCATGGAGCGCGTTTCGCCCTTGCCCGGATCGAAGAGACGGGTTTCCTGGTCAATTGCGCCACCATCTTCCAGAATGGCGATCTGGCGGCGGGCTTCATATTCGATGGCCTGGCCGACGAAGCGGATGGAGTTGACGTTCTTGATTTCGCAACGCGTGCCGAAACCTTCGCCGGGGCGGCGCACCGATACGTTAACGTCAGCGCGCATGGAGCCTTCATCCATGTTGCCATCACAGGTACCGAGATAGCGAACGATGGAGCGCAGCTTGGTCAGATAGGCTTTCGCCTCATCGGAAGAGCGCATGTCCGGCTTCGAGACGATTTCCATCAGGGCAACGCCTGAACGGTTCAGATCGACTAAGGACATCGTCGGATGCTGGTCGTGCATCGACTTGCCGGCGTCCTGTTCCAGATGCAGACGCTCAATGCCGATTTCGATATCCTCAAAATTGCCCTGACGGTCAGGCCCGAGCGAAATTGTAATTGTACCCTCACCGACGATCGGATCCTTGAACTGCGAGATCTGATAACCCTGAGGCAGGTCGGGATAGAAGTAGTTCTTGCGATCGAAGATGGAGCGGTTGTTGATCTTGGCTTTCAGCCCGAGACCGGTACGTACCGCCTGCGCCACGCACTCTTCATTGATGACGGGCAACATGCCCGGCATGGCCGCGTCGACCAGAGACACGTTGGAATTGGGCGCATTGCCGAAGGTCGTGGAAGCTCCCGAGAACAACTTCGAATTGGACAGGACCTGTGCGTGAACCTCCATGCCGATGACGATTTCCCAGTCGCCAGTGGCGCCGGGGATAAAACGCTTCGGGTCGGGTGTGCGAACGTCTACAAGGGTCATATCAAGCTCATACGATACGGAATTTCTATTCGTGGTGAGGTAGAGCAAATGGCCCGGAGGTGCAAGACTTCTGAGGCGCATCGTGTCTGTTTGGATCAGAGAGGCGGTCATGACATTCATCGTTATCGCGCTAATCGCCTATCTCGCACTCAACCTCATTGTCTTCATCGGCTTCTGGCAGGACAAGCGAGCTGCCAGAAAAGGCGATCGGCGCATTCGTGAACGCACGTTGCTCCTCCTGGCCTTGCTCGGTGGAAGTCTCGGAGCGGTGACAGCGCAACATCTCCTGCGGCACAAGACACGCAAAGAGCCGTTTCGCAGCCTGCTTATAGGCATTGTCATCGCTCAAGTCGGACTCGTCGCGTCGCTTATGTTTCTGACGCAACTGTTCTGATAGCGGCGCGCCATCAGAATGAGGGGCCATATGTCATCAGCTCAACATCCTTCAGTTGCTTGCGAAGGCCGATGGTCTGCACTTCGCGATCGAGCTTGCGCGCATATTTCATCGACAGCCAGCTGACGCCGTAGGCATGCTTGCGAAAGAAGGAAATTGCTCTCTCATTATCAGCATGGCTTTCGAGCTTTATGGAGGGAAAGCCAGCCGCTAACACCTGCTCCTCAACCGCTTTGAGTAGAGCGCCGCCAATCCCTTGTCCATGAAGGCGCGGATCAACCCAAAAATCCGAGATCATGTCACCAGAATTTTCCCTTGCCGACCAGCCGACAGCAATACCGTGTTTCTCCGCCACCAGGATACGGTGCCAAGACGACTCGGTGAAACCCGCAAAGGCTTCCTGGGCATTGGATTCCAGAACTGCTGTCAGACCCAGCGCAGAGCTTGCCACCCGCCATGCCTCCAGACCGATGGCTGCGAGATGGGAGGCCTCCTGTTCCTGCGCATTGCGAATGACGACCAAGTTCAATCTCCATAATGGCGAACGTGAAAAGCTTTGGCCGGTCCTTCCGGCCAGTTCGTCCACGGTAACAGGCTCCGCCTCTTCTTGACCGTAACGCGTTGAGCTTTTAAGCAAAAGATGTGATCTTTGGAGTTTTTATGTTCTCTCAATCGGAGTCCCGGTAAAGGCCCTGCCCGCAAGTGTCTTGCGCGCTGGGCCATACTGAAACCGAACCGGATGCCACTGGCAACCGGATTGTTTTCACGCGTCCATCTGGATGCAAGCCGGATTCCAAATCATGGACATTTCCCGCGCAGAACAGCGCATTCTCCATCTGCTCGCCCAGGGCGGCAGAATCGAACTTATCCGAGACCAAAACCGCAGAATCGAAACCCTCGTGCTTTATACGCGCGACGGCTGGGTGTTCAGCGGCCTTGACCTCATCACGTTTCGCAAGTTGAAACGCAAAAAGGCGATCTCCTCGTCCAGAAGCCAGCCCTACCGCATCACCACACGCGGGCTGGAGCTGGTGAGAGGCGAACTCGACAATCGCTGACAATTAGATGCGGCGGTCAGACTTTGGCCGCCGCACCTTATATCTTGGCTAGCAATTCAACCAACTGATCCGTCGCGGCGCCCCAGCCCTCGTGGAAGCCCATCGCTTCATGGGTCTTTTTGTCTTCCTCGGTCCAGTGTCGTGCGATCGCTGTATATTTGGTGCGTCCTTCGCCCAATGGCTCCAGTGCGACGATGCCCGTCATAAAGGGTTTCTCCGACGGTACCCAGGCCGTTGTGAAAGCGTCAGTAAAGACGAGCTTCTCATTTGGCACGACTTCGAGATAAACGCCGCGGTTTTCAACCTCTTCGCCATTTGGTCCTTTCATGACGATAAAGCTTGAACCGCCTGCACGAACGTCAAGTTCAGCGTGAGACACGCCCCAGGGCTTTGGACAGAACCATTGTTTCAACAATTTAGGATCAGTCCAGGCGCGGTAGATTTTCGTTGTTGGCGCATCGATTTCGCGCATCAGGAACAGTTCATGTCGTGCATTATCCGCTGCCATGTTTGCCTCCCCTTATCGAGCCGGGCTGCAGCATAGCAGAGCGTCACCGCTTTGCGAGAGATGCTTCAGATGGCTTTTTCCAGGCGGACCTTTTGAAGCTCAACCTTCATAGTTTCGGACCACTGCTTGCCTGCCAAATCAGGCGAAAACCGCGACGTTCATAGGCGCGAATAGCGTAGACGTTTCTAGCATGGGTCGAGATTTTGACTGTCGAGATATGCGAGCGGCGCATCTCCCCAAGGAAATGCTCGACTAGCATCCGACCAATGCCTCTGCCCTGATAATCAGGATCAATCCAGATGTCGGAAATATAGTCAGGCTCTCCAGCGCGGGCACCCCAGCCAACCGTCACGCCATCGACCTCAGCCACGACGACATCACAGGTGGTCTCTTTTGCGAAAACCTCAAATTCACCGCGCACCCGTTCGATCACGACCGGGTCGAGATAGGTATCTTCGAACGCGCTGCTCGATTGCCAGGCGCAAAAACCGATGAGGCCGACCGCATCGCGATCGGCCTCGGCCATGGCTCGAATGATAAGACCCGTTACCACCACTTGGCGGGCGTGAACTTGCCCGCTGCCTGCTCGATGGCGTGCGCCGTCTTGAACAGCGTTTCTTCCTCGAACGGCTTGCCGATCAGCTGAAGGCCGAGCGGCAGGCCCTTGCCGTCCAGACCGGCAGGAACGGAAAGACCCGGCAGACCCGCCATGTTGACCGTGATGGTGAACACGTCCTGCAGATACATCTTGACCGGATCTGAGGCCAGTTCTTTGTCACCAATTTCGAAGGCCGAAGATGGCGTGATAGGAGCAAGAACGGCATCGACACCGTCATGGAAGACGTTTTCGAAGTCGCGCTTGATCAGCGTGCGGACCTTCTGCGCCTTGAGGTAATAAGCGTCGTAATAGCCGGCAGAAAGAACATAGGTGCCGACCATGATGCGGCGCTTCACTTCCGAGCCGAAACCGGCAGCGCGGCTCTTCTCGTACATATCGGCAATGTCCTTGCCATCGACGCGGAGACCATAGCGAACGCCGTCATAGCGGGCGAGGTTTGACGAAGCCTCGGCAGGCGCCACAATGTAATAGGCTGGCAGCGCGTATTTTGTGTGCGGCAGAGTGATATCGACGACCTCCGCGCCGGCATCCTTCAGCCAGGCAATTCCCTGTGCCCAAAGCTTTTCGATTTCTTCCGGCATGCCCTCGACGCGATACTCTTTCGGAATACCAATCTTCAGGCCCTTCAACGACTGGCCGATGGCCTTTTCATAATCCGGCACAGGCAAATCGACGGAGGTGGTGTCCTTTGCGTCGACGCTTGCCATGGACTTCAACAAGATCGCGGCATCGCGAACGTCGCGGGCAATCGGACCAGCCTGGTCGAGCGAGGAGGCGTAGGCAACGATGCCCCAGCGCGAGCAGCGTCCATAGGTAGGCTTAATACCGACCGTGCCGGTGAAGGCTGCTGGCTGGCGGATGGAGCCGCCGGTATCGGTTGCGGTAGCGCCGGCGCAGAGATGCGCCGCAACCGCGGCAGCAGAACCGCCGGAGGAACCGCCGGGAACGAGGCTCTTTTCGGAGCCTTCAGCGCGCCAGGGGTTCACGACGGGACCGTAATAGGAGCTCTCATTAGACGAGCCCATGGCGAATTCGTCCATGTTAAGCTTGCCAAGAAGCACCGCACCGTCATCCCACAGGTTCTGGGTCACGGTAGACTCGTATTTCGGCTTGAAGCCATCGAGCACATGCGAGCAGGCCTGGGTATGGATGTCGCGGGTCGCGAACAAGTCTTTCACGCCAAGCGGAATGCCTTCGAGCGCACCGCCATTACCGGCTGCCAGTTTCTGATCGGAGGCCTTCGCCATGTCACGCGCCTTGTCATGCGTCGTCACGACATAGGCGTTGAGCTTCTCGTTGGCGGCATCGATGGCAGTCAGATAGGCATCCGTCAATTCGACGGCGGAGAATTCCTTTGATTTCAGTCTGTCACGCGCTTCGGCAATGGTGAGGCTTGTCAGTTCGGTCATATCGGCAACGGCTTTCGAAACTTTTGAATTTTCAATGTGGGAGCAAACGGCGAGCGCTTACTCGACCACCTTCGGAACCATGAAGAAGTTGCGCTCGGTAGCTGGCGCATTAGCAACGATGTCATCGGCCTTGTTGCCGTCGTTCACCGCATCGGCGCGCTTTTTCATGGCAACCGGCGTTACCGATGTCATCGGCTCTACGCCATCCACATTCACTTCCGACAGTTGCTCCACGAAACCGAGAATGCCATTCAGTTGGCCAAGCATGGTGTTGGCCTCTTCTTCGCTGACGGCAATGCGGGAAAGGCGTGCGACGCGCTTCACGGTGGCGAGATCGACGGACATGGTTCTACTCCAGTCAAGAATTTTCTACCCGCTATAATGACCATATCCGCCCTTCGCAACGGTAGAAAGCGTGTCGCGGCCCTCTGCGGCGCAGTTTTGGGCCGTGACACGCTGATGCCGGGTCATCAGAACGACAGGACTTGTCCAACCTTGGGGACATCCACCCGCGTCTGCGAACCGTCCATGCCGGACACGAACTTGTCCGCAGTCTGGTCGACGATCGGGAACGAACCGTAGTGGCAGGGAATTGCATGGCGGAACTTGAAGAAGCGCTGGCAGGCAAGAGCTGCCACCGCACCGCCCATCGTGAAGCGATCGCCGACGGGAACGAGGCCGACTTCCGGCTCGTGCAATTCGTTTATCAGGGCCATGTCGGAGAAGATATCCGTGTCGCCCATATGATAAACCGATGGGCCGTCTTCGAAATGCAGCATCAGGCCATTGGCGTTACCAAGCGAATGGGACACGCCATCTTCGGTAATTTGCGCGGAGGAGTGCAGCGCATTGGTGAAGGTGGCGGAAAATCCTTCAAAACCCACCGTGCCGCCGGTGTTGCCCATCTCAAGCTTCTGGACACCCTTGGAGCCGAGCCAGGCGGCAAGATCGGCATTGGCCAGCACCGTTGCTCCCGTTTCTGCCGCCAGCTTCACCGTATCACCCACATGGTCACCATGACCGTGGGTCAGGAGAATATGGGTGATGCCGCTTGCCGCATCCTTGGCGTCCTGTCCGGCAAAGCCCGGATTTCCGGTGAAGAAAGGATCGATCAGGATCTTTGCGTGGCCTGTTTCAAGACGGAAAGCGGAATGGCCTAGCCAGGTGATTTTCATCGAAGTTCTCCTTTGTGTTCCTGCGATCTTATGAGATAGGACCACCCATAAAACCCAAAACCTTACTTTGGAGTGATAGGATGGCCGCAGATAATGACGACTATGTGTATGACGAGGCAACCGGCGAATGGCGCCCTGCCTCGGAAGTCGCAGCTGCAGCAACCAAGGCCAATGAGGTTCGCGATGCCGCAGGCAACCTGCTTGCAGATGGCGATTCTGTCACGCTGATCAAGGACCTGAAGGTTAAGGGTACCAGTACTACGTTGAAGCAGGGCACCGTGATCAAGTCGATCCGGCTGACCGAAAACCCTGAAGAAATCGACTGCAAGAGCGATGCGGTCAAGGGCTTGGTGCTGCGCACGGAATTCGTCCGCAAAAGATAAAGGTCACCGAATGGCGACGTTGACGATAGAAGAACTCGCTGAGACCTTGAGGCCCGGACAGGCGATCGCCGGTCTCGATCTCGGGACCAAGACGATCGGTCTTGCCATGTCGGATCTGTCCCGGCGGTTTGCCACCCCTCGCCCGGTTCTCAAGCGCATCAAGTTTACCCAGGATGCTGCACTTCTCCTGGATTTCGCCGCGAAAGAAAAGATTGCGGCGTTCGTGATTGGCCTGCCGATGAACATGGACGGCTCCGCCGGTCCACGTGTTCAGGCCACCCGCGCCTTCGTGCGCTCCATGAGCGAGAAGACAGATATTCCTTTTATCTTCTGGGACGAAAGGCTGTCCACGGTCGCTGCCGAGCGAGCTTTGTTGGAAATGGACGTCTCTCGAGCCAAGCGCGCCGAGCGGATCGATTCCGCCGCCGCGAGCTTCATCCTTCAGGGCGCCTTGGACCGGCTCTCCATGCTCGCAAGAGAGGCGTCTACGGACGGCTGACGCAACCGCCACCACGCTGCAATCACTTTTCTTTTACGAAACCCGATAAGCGCAAAGACGAGCAGGCTATCGACCATGATGGCGCGCGCGACAAGCGGCGGTATCGTTTCGGGCGGGATGCCGAGCACGTTGCCGTAAATCTGGAAAACCAGATCATGGCTCTGCCGCGTCAGCATGAAGAAGCCAAAGCTCATGTCGTAATAGGACAGACCATACCAGGTTCCGAGAAAAAGCACGGGACCCGCCCACAAGATCAGAAACCACTTCATGCCATCCGCTCCCCTGCCAGGTTGGCTCCGGCGAACTCGCCATCAGGAAGAACCGAAATGACACTCCACCGGACCAACGCCATGATGCAAAGGTTTAGCGTCGGGGCGTTCAGATCGAGTGGTAGCAGGGCGAAAAACGTCATCATGACGCTCAAAGGTATCCAGCGGCTCACAGCGCTTCCTTCTCATCCAGCTCGGATTTCGTGGTTAACAAATCATTAACAGAATGATCCTGTCGTTAACGCCTTGCAAACGAAACCTGCATCTATGGTTAACGAGAGAGAAACGTTGTGGATAATGAAATGCCCACCACGCGAAGCGCGCGGGTAAAGCCGGAACCGGTTTGATGCAGAAACTGGTTTCAGGAGACCTGGATCAGCCGTAAAGCGCTCGAACCACGCGCTTTACCGCAGTTGCGATCTTGTCCCAGTCCTTGTCACTCTTCAGCGACACACCGGAAAACTGGCCATTCGTGCCACCTGCTATTACGAGATGCTGGATCGCGGCGAAGAGCATGGCATTCATTACCGAAGCGTCGACGCCCTTCGGCGGCTGGAGCGAACCGCGCATGCGGTCTATCCATTTTGCAAGAGCCTTGGAACGCGCTTCTGCCAGTTGTTTGACCTGCGGCGTCTGCTCGGAGACTTCCCAGGCGATTATCTTGCAAACCAGCGGATCGGCGCGCAGCGCATCGAGATAGGAGAGCATCAGTCTCTCCATCAGATCGCCATAGGTCAGCAGGAACATGCCGCCCGTATCTTGCGGAATGCGCTCCTGCACCCAGGATGCCAAATCTTCGCCAATGGCCGAGACCAGCCCTTCGAGACCGCCGAAATACCGATAGATCAGTTGCTTGTCGCAACCTGCGCGACGCGCTACGGCATTGATACCGAAACCCTGAAAGCCTTCATCCGCCAGCAGGGACTTCGCCGCAGCAAAGATCGCCTTTTCCGTCGCTGCGCGATCCTTGATACGCTTTTCCGGCGCGGGCGACATAAGGGCGGCAGTGCCATCGATGGCGAGCATGGCTTTTCCGAATCTCCGATTGATGACTATCTTGCGCGGTTAGCAAAGAGTTAACAACGCGACAATCGAGATGAAACCTAGCAGCCGTGGCTTTCCTGTGGATGGCGGAAAAGACGGCTGTCTCTTGGGCTCATCCCCCCAGGGACATGCCAAACCATGAGGTGCCGGCTGGCATCCCGACAAGCGGTGCGAAGCCACGCGATTGCCAGAAAGCGATGCCAGTGTGATTTTCAGGATTGGCGCCGAGGTGAATGCCGGGAGTACCCCTGCCCCGCGCCATCTCTACCCACATCGACAAAAGACGAGAACCGCCACCGGTACCGCGAGCCCTCTCCAACAGGTTCATGTGGATATGAGCGGGATAATTCTGAAGCACCGCAGCGGGCATTTGCGACGGCTGGTGAATGAAGGCAACGCGCTTGCGGTGTTCTTCGGGCAGAAGATTACCCTCTTCTTCCGCGATTGGATAACGTTCGCGCAGCTTCGGCCACCAAGCCTGCTCCAGCAGTTTTTCGTAGGCTGCGGTGTCAGTAGCGCCGACGATGTAGCCGCAGATGCCCTCTCCGTCTTCGGCAACGAAAGCGCTGTCTGGACAAAGATGGAGATAGGGAACGGCATAGATGTTACCGACGATCTTGTCGTCGGCGTAGAGATGCGTTGCATCCTTCCCCGAATCGCCCGTTGCAAGGCAGATGGCGTAAAGCGCATCTTCGTCTTGTGGAACGGCTTTGCGGAAGGTCAGCATCACGACACCGGCGGATAAAGCAGATCGATGATGTAAGTCGGGTCGAAGCGGCTGTCGAGCATGCCGTAGGTGTGTCGCCATCCGCCAGCCAGGCGCGTCTCGAGGAAAGCATCTGCAATGCGCCCTGCCCCGATGCGGCAGAGTTCGGCGGCGGCAGCAGCAAGTGCAAACTGCTCCACCAGAAGGCGGGCGGCACCTTCGTCGCGCTCGCAAAGCGCAATCGCTGCACGCAGAACGTCGGTGGTCTTTTTGCCGGACGGTCCGAGGTCGCGCTCCAGCGTTTCGAAAACGAGATCGAAGAGATCCTTGCCGCGTTGAAGCACGCGCAGCACGTCGAGCGCCATCACATTGCCGGAGCCTTCCCAGATGGCGTTGACCGGAGCTTCGCGGTAGTGGCGCGCAATCGGACGCTCCTCGACGTACCCATTGCCGCCCAGGCTTTCCATAGCCTCATAGATCAAGGCCGGCGCGATCTTGCAGCACCAGTACTTGACGATGGGTGTCATGACGCGGGCATAGGCCGCTTCCGCCGGATTGCTGCGGGCGCTGTCGAAGGCGCTGGCGAGGCGGAAGGACAATGCGGTTGCAGCAGCAACATCCAGCGCCATGTCCGCCAACACGCGGGTCATCACCGGCTGGTTAACGAGCGGCTTGCCGAAGACCGAGCGCCCTCGGGCAAAGTGAACCGCTTCGGCGAGCGAAGCGCGCATCATGCCCGAAGATGCCAGGGCGCAATCGAGCCGCGTCAATGTCACCATGTCGAGAATGGTGCGGACACCGGCACCGGGATCACCCAGCAAATAGCCGAAGGCGTCGGTGAATTCGACCTCGGCAGACGCATTGGAGCGGTTGCCGAGCTTGTCCTTCAGTCGCTGGAAATGCAAACCGTTGGCCGAGCCGTCTTCGAGGAAGCGCGGCACGAGGAAGCAGCCCATGCCGTCGCCCATCTGCGCAAGCATGACGAAGCCGTCGCTCATGGGGGCAGACAAGAACCACTTGTGGCCGGAGAGGCGATAGATACCCTCGCCCACCCGCTCTGCCGTCGTGCGGTTGGCGCGCACATCCGTGCCGCCCTGCTTCTCCGTCATGCCCATGCCGACCGTGACGGCCGTCTTCTGCATAGCGGGTTTCTGCGACGAATCATATTTGCGCGAGAGGATCTTCGGCGCCCATTCGTTCTGCACGCGGGGTGATGCCATCAGCGCTGCGACCGACGCGTGGGTCATGGTCAGCGGGCAGAGATGGCCGGCTTCCAGCTGCGCCGTAAGATAAAACTTCGTGGCGCGCGCCTTGTGTTCGTTGCCGCGTGTATCGGCGGAGTTTTCCCAGGCAGCACTGTGCAGGCCGGACGACATGGAACGGCGCATCAGCGCATGCCAGGCGGGATGAAACTCCACCTGATCGAGACGTTCGCCGCGAGGACCGTGGGTGTGAAGCTGCGGCGTGCTGCGATTTGCCATGCGAGCCAGTTCCTGGGCTTCCGCCGAGGTAACATAGCGACCGATCTGATCCAGTTCGTCGCGAAGCGGGCGCGAGAGATTTGAGGTCAGATCGACGATGAGCGGGTCGGACCGATAGGCATTGATCCCGGACCAGAGGCTAGGCTGGTTTAATTCGGCAAGCTGTTCTTCAGTCCGGTTCATATCTGTCATCGTGTACTTTTGTCGGGATTTGCAATTAATTGCCTATATAGGCTCGTTCCCGGCTTATCCCATGCTTGCCGACAAAGCCACCTGTCTTTATAGACCGCGACTGACTATTCCGGCCCGGAGGACAGTTCCATGGTCTATTTTCCCCATCGCCATCTGCTTGGCATCAAGGGGCTTTCCCATCAGGATATCACGCTTCTTCTCGACAAGGCCGATGAGGCCGTAAAGATCAGCCGCCAGCGTGAAAAGAAGACGTCCACGCTTCGTGGGCTGACACAGATCAATCTGTTCTTCGAAGCCTCAACCCGCACGCAATCCTCCTTCGAACTGGCCGGAAAACGCCTGGGCGCGGACGTGATGAACATGTCCGTCGGTAACTCTTCGGTGAAGAAGGGCGAGACGCTGATCGACACGGCAATGACGCTGAATGCGATGCGCCCAGATGTTCTTATCGTGCGTCACTCGTCCGCCGGTGCGGCAGCGCTTCTGGCACAAAAGGTCGCCTGCTCGGTGGTCAATGCCGGCGACGGACAGCATGAGCACCCGACGCAGGCGCTGCTTGACGCGCTGACGATCCGCCGCGCCAAGGGCACCATTTCCGGAATGACCGTTGCTATTTGCGGCGATGTGCTGCATTCGCGCGTTGCTCGCTCCAACATTATTCTTCTGAACCAGATGGGGGCACGTGTGCGTGTCGTCGCGCCACCAACGCTTCTACCCTCCGGCATCGCCGATATGAGCGTGGAAGTCTACCACGACATGAAGGAAGGCCTGAAAGCTGCCGATGTGGTGATGATGCTGCGCCTCCAGCGCGAGCGCATGGCAGGTTCTTTCGTGCCTTCGGTGCGCGAATATTTCCACTATTACGGTCTTGATGCGGAAAAGTTGAAGGCTGCCAAGGAGGACGCGCTTGTCATGCATCCCGGCCCGATGAATCGCGGCGTGGAAATCGCCTCAGAAGTGGCAGATGGTCCACAGAGCGTCATCGAAGCCCAAGTGGAAATGGGCGTTGCCGTGCGCATGGCGGTGATGGAAACCCTTCTTCTTTCGCAGAATATGGGAGAGCGCGTATGAGTGCCGCGACCGTCCTCAACAATGTCCGCATCATCGACCCGTCGCGCAATCTTGACGAGACCGGAACGATCATCATCGGTGCCGATGGCACCATTCTGGCTGCGGGCAAGAATGCGCAGAACCAGGGGACGCCGGATGGCGCAACGGTCCGTGACGCCAAAGGCCTCGTAGCCGTTCCCGGGCTGGTGGATGCCCGCGTCTTCGTCGGAGAACCCGGCGCCGAACACCGCGAAACGATCGAGTCGGCCTCGCGTGCCGCTGCCGCAGGTGGGGTTACCAGCTTCATCATGATGCCGGATACCGACCCAGTTATCGATGACATCGCGCTGGTGGAGTATGTAAAGAAGACTGCGCGCGATAAGGCCGTCGTCAACGTGCACCCGGCCGCGGCTCTGACGAAAGGTCTGCTCGGCGAAGAGATGACCGAGTTCGGCATGCTGAAGGAAGCGGGTGCGGTGGCCTTTACCAATGGCCGCAAGGCGCTGTCCGATACACTGGTGCTACGCCGCGCCATGACCTACGCCCGCGAACTTGGTGCGGTCATCTCGCTTGAAACCCGCGACAAATATATCGGCAATGGCGATATGAATGAAGGGCTGCTCGCAAGCTGGCTCGGCCTACCCGGCATCCCCAAGGAAGCCGAGGTCATTCCGCTGGAGCGAGACCTGCGCATCGCGGCGCTGACGCGCGCCAACTACCACGCCGCCAAGATTTCCGTGCCGGAATCGGCGGAAGCCATCAAGCTTGCCAAGGCCCGTGGCGCGAAGGCAACCTGCGGGATTTCGATCAATCATCTGACGCTCAACGAAAACGACATCGGCGAGTATCGCACTTTCTTCAAGCTTTCGCCGCCACTTCGCGCCGAAGACGATCGCGTCGCCATGGTCGAGGCGTTGAAAAACGGCACGATCGACATCATCGTCTCCTCGCATGATCCGCAGGACGTCGATACCAAGCGGCTGCCATTCTCGGATGCGGCGAGTGGCGCAATCGGACTGGAAACGATGCTGGCTGCAGCGCTTCGCCTGTATCACAGCGATCAGGTGCCGCTGATGCGGTTGATCGATGCGCTTTCGACGCGACCGGCGCAGATCTTCGGACTGGAGGCCGGAACGCTGAAGCCTGGCGCCAAAGCCGATATTACCCTGATCGATCTTGATGAGCCGTGGCTGGTTTCGGAAAAGGGTCTGGTCTCGCGTTCGAAGAACACGCCATTCGAGGATGCGCGTTTCAGCGGGCGAGCCGTTGCGACCTATGTTGCGGGCAAGCTCGTTCATTCACTGCAGTAGAAATGTTAGTGCGCAAAGACGCACATAGAGAGGGGACCTGAGACATGACTGCATTGACCGTTTGGGACACAGCGCCCGCATTTCTCGCTCTTGCGGCGATCATCGGCTACCTCCTCGGTTCCATTCCTTTCGGCCTGCTTCTGACGCGGGCCGCGGGGCTGGGCGACGTTCGCCAGATCGGCTCCGGCAATATCGGCGCAACCAACGTGCTTCGAACAGGCAACAAGAAGCTGGCCGCCGCCACGCTTCTCTGCGACGCGCTGAAAGGCACGGCTGCGGTGCTGATCGCCAATGCACTCTGGGGATATGAAGCATCGCTGGTGGCAGGTTTCTTCGCCTTCCTCGGTCATCTTTTCCCGGTCTGGCTCGGCTTCAAGGGCGGCAAGGGTGTCGCGACCTATATCGGCGTGCTGCTCGGTGCAGCGCCTCTCATGATGCTGGCCTTCGCCGCCATCTGGCTCATCACTGCCTTCGTCACCAAATATTCCTCTCTCTCGGCACTGGTTGCGATGCTTGTCATCCCTATCGTCCTGTGGATCTTGGGACCGGAGAAGACCGCCCTTCTGGTCACGGTACTGAGCATCATTTCGTGGTACATGCACCGCGAAAACATCAAGCGGTTGTTGGCCGGCACGGAAAGCAAGATCGGCAAGAAGGGCTGAGACAGGATCGTCCGGCAAGTTTGGAGGAAGCGATGTCGCGTGATGAAGAAACGAAACGCGGCATTGTCCTGTCGGAGAAGCAAAAGCTTTCCTGGCTGCGGCTGATCCGCAGCGACAATATCGGCCCCGTTACCTTCCGCGACCTGATCAATCACTTCGGTAGTGCTGAAGCGGCACTGGAGGCCCTCCCCGATCTCTCCCGCCGCGGTGGAGCGGCGCGCAGTCCACGCATCACCACGCTCGATCAAGCCGAACGCGAGATGGAGATTGCGGCACGGTTTGGCGCACGCTTTGTCGGCATTGGAGAACCGGACTATCCGCCCGCCTTGAGAGAGATCGATGGTGCTCCGCCGCTGATCGCTATGAAAGGCAACAGTGCCACGGTTATCCGTCCTTCGCTCGGAGTAGTCGGCTCTCGCAATGCCTCGATCAACGGGACGAAATTCGCCGCGATGCTTTCACGCCAGTGCGGACAGGCTGGCTATACAATTGCCTCGGGTCTTGCTCGCGGCATCGACGCAGCCGCTCACGCCGCCAGTCTTTCGACCGGCACCGTTGCCATGCTGGCAGGTGGTCTGGATAAGCCTTACCCATCTGAGAATTTCCGCCTTCTCGATGACATCTATGCCAATGGCGGCGCGACCATCAGCGAGATGCCTTTTGGCTGGGAGCCGCGTGCGCGCGATTTTCCGAGGCGAAACCGGCTGATTGCCGGCGTCTCGCTTGGCGTGCTGATCGTGGAGGCTGCCGAGCGCTCCGGCTCTCTCATCACTGCCAGACTTGCAGGCGAGTTCGGCCGCATCGTATTTTCAGTCCCAGGTTCACCGCTCGATTCTCGCTGCCATGGCACCAACCGCCTCATCAAGGACGGCGCGACACTGGTTACTGAAGCCGCCGATATTCTGGATTCACTGTCACCGATGATTGAGCCGAGGCTCAATCTTCAGCAGGTGGCGAGAGAAGACAGTAGCGGTCCCCCCACCCACTCGATGTCCGGAGCCGGAGACAATGAGCGCGCCATCCTCGCACAAGCGCTTGGCCCCTCACCGGTAGAAACCGACGACATCATTCGCCACACCGGCCTGCCGGCGGCAACCGTCTATCTTCTGCTACTCGAACTCGATATCGCTGGTAAATTGAACCGGCATTCAGGCGGGCGCATTTCCATGATCATGGCAGAGTGACGCATCGAAGCACCGCTAAAGCGGAGGACTTGCGGAGCTGTAAGCGACGGCATCACGCCTATCTGAAATTGTCTCCTTCTGATGAAAATTGTAGAAGTTGCATGCGTCTGCGAAGACAGAAAAAGGGGCTCTCCCCCTTGACCGGAGCGCATTACCTGTCCATGTCGAAATAAAAGGATGGCGTCGTTGCATGCGCAATAAGCGACGATGCCGGTTAACGGACATGTTCCCAGAGAAAAAAATATGAATGTCGTCGTCGTAGAGTCTCCGGCAAAAGCCAAGACGATCAACAAGTATCTTGGCCCCGGCTATCAGGTCCTTGCATCGTTCGGCCACGTGCGGGACCTTCCCGCCAAGGATGGTTCTGTTCTTCCAGACCAGGATTTTGAAATGTCCTGGGAGGTCGATCCTGCGTCGCAGAAACGCATGAAGGATATCGCCGATGCCGTGAAGGCATCCGATGGCCTGTTTCTGGCGACCGACCCTGATCGCGAGGGGGAAGCGATTTCCTGGCACGTTCTGGACCTTCTGAAAAAGAAGAAGGTTTTAGGCGACAAGCCGGTCAAGCGCGTGGTGTTCAACGCGATCACCAAGAAGGCCGTTCTGGATGCTATGGCAGAACCCCGCGATATCGATGTTCCGCTCGTCGATGCCTATCTCGCTCGCCGCGCTCTGGACTATCTCGTTGGCTTCAACCTGTCGCCGGTTCTCTGGCGCAAGCTGCCGGGCGCTCGTTCCGCCGGGCGCGTGCAGTCTGTGGCGCTCCGGCTGGTCTGCGACCGCGAATCGGAGATCGAGCGCTTCGTCTCGGAAGAATACTGGAACATCTCCGCACTCTTGAAGACACCACGCGGTGACGAGTTCGAAGCGAAGCTCGTTTCGGCCGATGGCAAGCGCCTTCAGGGCAAGTCGATCAAGACCGGTGACGATGCAACGCGGCTGAAGACATTGCTGGAAGGCGCAAGCTACGTCGTCGATACGGTCGAAGCAAAGCCAGTCAAGCGTAATCCGGGCCCTCCCTTCACGACATCGACGCTTCAGCAGGCAGCCTCTTCACGCCTTGGCTTTTCGGCATCGCGCACGATGCAGGTAGCGCAGAGACTTTATGAAGGTATCGACATCGGCGGTGAGACAGTCGGTCTCATTACCTATATGCGTACCGATGGCGTGCAGATGGCGCCCGAAGCGATCGACGCCGCACGGCGCGCGATCGGCGAGCAGTTCGGCGAGCGCTATGTGCCGGAAAAGGCGCGCTTCTATTCCACCAAGGCCAAAAACGCTCAGGAAGCCCACGAGGCTATCCGTCCGACGGACTTCAATCGCTCTCCGGACAAGGTAAAGCGTTATCTCGATTCAGATCAGCTTCGTCTCTACGATCTGGTCTGGAAACGTGGCATTGCGAGCCAGATGGCCTCCGCAGAGATCGAACGCACGACAGTTGAAATTCTTGCCGACAACAAGGGCGAGAAGGCAGGTCTGCGCGCTGTCGGCTCCGTCATCCGTTTCGATGGCTTCATTGCCGCCTATACGGATCAGAAGGAAGATGGCGAGCAGAGCGACGATAGCGAAGACGGTGGACGCCTGCCGCAGATCAATGCCCGCGAAAATCTTGCCAGGCAGAAGATCAATGCAAGCCAGCATTTCACCGAGCCCCCACCGCGTTACTCGGAAGCATCGCTGATCAAGAAGATGGAAGAGCTCGGTATCGGCCGACCCTCCACCTATGCCGCGACGCTGAAGACACTGAGTGACCGCGAATATATCGTCGTCGACAAGCGCAAACTAATCCCGCATTCGCGCGGCCGGCTGGTGACGGCCTTCCTGGAAAGCTTCTTCACCCGCTATGTGGAATATGATTTCACTGCCGATCTGGAAGAGAAGCTCGACCGGATCTCGGCAGGCGAACTCGATTGGAAGCAAGTTCTTCGAGACTTCTGGAAGGACTTCTTCGCCCAGATCGAAGACACCAAGGAACTGCGCGTCACCAACGTTCTCGACGCTCTGAACGAGGTGCTGGCACCCCTGGTCTTCCCCAAACGCGAAGACGGTTCCGATCCGCGCATCTGCCAGGTGTGCGGCACCGGCAACCTATCGCTGAAGCTCGGAAAATACGGCGCTTTCGTCGGCTGCTCCAACTATCCGGACTGCAACTACACCCGCCAGTTGACCTCCGATGGCGCGGAAGCCGAAGCCGCAGCGCTGAATGAGCCGAAGGCGCTTGGCGCCGATCCAATGACCGGCGAAGAACTGACGCTTCGGTCTGGCCGTTTCGGACCCTATATTCAACGTGGCGATGGCAAGGAAGCCAAGCGGGCCTCACTGCCAAAGGGTTGGAAGCCTGAAGAGATCGACCATGAGAAGGCATTGGCACTGATCAATTTGCCACGCGATATCGGCAAGCATCCAGAAACCGGCAAGATGATTTCTGCCGGCATCGGTCGCTATGGTCCGTTCCTGATGCATGATGGTGGTTATGCCAATCTGGAGAGCGTCGAAGACGTGTTTTCCATCGGCCTAAACCGCGCCGTGACCGTGATTGCGGAAAAGAAAGCAGCGCCCGGTCGTGGCCGCGCCGCGACGCCTGCCGCCCTGAAGTCGTTGGGGGATCACCCGGATGGTGGCGCGATTACCGTTCGCGACGGTCGCTTTGGTCCTTACGTGAACTGGGGCAAGGTCAATGCGACGATCCCCAAGGCACAGTCTCCGGATACGGTGACGCTGGATGAGGCGCTGGTACTGATTGCCGAGCGCATTGCCAAGACCGGCGGCAAGCCGGTCAAGGCCAAGAAGGCTCCGGCAAAAAAGAAGACCGAAGGCGAGGCAGACGCCAAGCCCGCAAAGGCGAAAGCGGCAAGCAAGACGAAGGCGGCCGCCAAGCCTAAGGCTGCGGCGAAGCCCAAGACAGCAGCGAAAACCAAAAAGGCAGAATCGTGAGCAAAGCACCGCGTCAGAAACAGAATTCCGCCAATGACGGTTTCGGACGCACCGCCCGCTCAAAGCGCGTGAATGAAAGCGAAGGCATCGTCCATGGGGAAGTGCCTTCGCGCGAAGTGTTGCTGAAGTTCATTGCCGAACATCCGCAACAGGCGTCCAAGCGCGAAATCGCCAAGGCGTTCGGCCTGAAGGGCGACACCCGCGTGGTGCTGAAAGCTCTACTAAAGGAATTGGAAGTTGACGGCATGGTGCAGAAGAACCGCAAGTCGCTGATGCGACCCGGTGGCCTGCCTCCCGTGACCGTTCTGGATATTACAACCCGCGACAAGGATGGCGAACTGATCGGCCGTCCCGCCGAATGGCCGGAAGATCAAGGCGCAGCACCCGCCGTGCTGATCCGCCAGTCGTCGCAGGACCGTGGCAAAAAGGGACCGGCAGCTGGCTTGAATGACCGCGTGCTGGCCAAGATTTTTCCCTCCAAGGACCGTAGCGGCCCTGCTTATACCGCTCGCGTCATCAAGCTGATCGATCGCCGCCAGAGCGCGCTGATCGGCGTTTTCAAGGAGCAGCCCGGCGCTGGTGGCCGCTTGATGCCGGTCGATCGGCGCGGCGAAGAGCTGGTGATCGATCCCGATGGCGTTGGCGACGCCAAGGATGGCGATCTGATCGAGGTGGAAGTTTCGCGCAATAGTGGGCGCTACGGCCTCAAGCGTGCCAAGGTCCTTTCCGTCATTGGCTCGGTGGCGTCTGAAAAAGCCATATCCATGATCGCGATTTATGGACATGGTATTCCGCACATCTTCCCGCAGAATGTTCTGGCGGAAGCGGATGCAGCAAAGCCCGCTACTATGGCGCACCGTGTAGACTGGCGCGATCTGCCGCTGATCACCATCGACCCGGCGGATGCCAAGGACCACGATGATGCCGTCTATGCCGAACCCGATACATCGCCTGACAATCCCGATGGCGTGATCGTCACCGTGGCGATTGCAGATGTGTCTTATTATGTCCGCTCCGGCGCGCCGCTCGACCGCGAAGCGCTGAAGCGCGGCAATTCCGTCTATTTTCCAGACCGCGTCGTGCCGATGCTGCCGGAGCGGATTTCCAATGATCTCTGCTCGCTCAAGGAAGGCGTCGACCGCCCTGCTCTTGCAGTGAGGATGGTGTTTTCCAAGGAGGGCCGCAAGGCGTCGCATACTTTCCATCGCATCATGATGAAGAGTGCGGCCAAGCTCTCCTACCAACAGGCGCAGGCGGCCATCGACGGCAAGCCCGATGACAAGACCGGCCCCATGCTGGAGCCGATCCTGAAGCCACTCTGGCATGCCTATGAGGTGATGAAGCGCGGGCGCGATCGTCGCCAGCCACTTGAACTCGACATGCCGGAGCGCAAGATCGTTCTGCGCGACGATGGCACTGTCGACAAGGTCATCATTCCAGAACGCCTCGATGCTCATAAGCTGATCGAGGAAATGATGATCCAGGCGAACGTTTCCGCGGCCGAGACGCTGGAAAAGAAGAAGCAGCCGCTTGTCTATCGCGTTCACGATGCCCCCACACTTGCAAAGCAGGAGACGTTGCGCGAATTCCTCGCAACGCTCGGCATCACTATGGCCAAGGGCGGTCAGGTGCGCGCCAACTCCTTCAACGGCATCCTGGCTCGGGCGGAAGATACGCCGCATCAGATCATGGTCAACGAGATGGTGTTGCGCTCGCAGAGCCAGGCGATCTACAGCCCAGAGAATATCGGCCATTTCGGTCTCAATCTCATGAAGTATGCACACTTCACCTCGCCCATTCGCCGCTATGCGGATCTGATCGTGCATCGTGCGCTGGTTGGCTCTTTGGGACTTGGTGAAGGTGGTATCACGCCACAGGAAGAAGCCACACTCGACGATATCGCCGCTGAGATTTCGACCTTCGAGCGCCGGGCGATGGCCGCCGAGCGCGATACCATCAACCGGCTGATAGCGCACCATCTTTCCGAACGCGTCGGCGAGGAATTCGAAGGCCGGGTTGGCGGTGTCACCAAGGCGGGACTATTTGTCGCGCTTCCACAGTTTGGCGCAGACGGTTTCGTTCCTATATCTACGATCGGAACCGATTATTTCATCTATGACGAAGCGCATCAGGCACTAACGGGTGAGAAGACCGGTCTCGGCTTCCAGCTTGGCGATACCGTTCAGGTTCGTCTGGCCGAAGCCGTACCGCTGGCGGGCGCGCTTCGCTTCGAGATGTTGAGCGAAGGGCGCAAGATGCCGGCAGGCACACGATCCTTCCACAAGACGGCGCGCCGGAGTGGAGGGCGTATGGCGGCACCGGGAACAAGGCCGCCGCGCAGGAAACGCTGAAGCATTTTCGAATAGCAATATCGGCAACGACATCGCGGTTGAATGGTTCGGTTAGAACGTCTTGGAGGGATTGGTATGAGCGATATACAGACAGTGCAATATGGCGGCGAAAAGCAGGAGCGTCCGCTGGGTCGCTCGATCATGCGCGGAATCTCCTGCCGATGCCCGGCCTGTGGCAGCGGTCGTCTGTTCAAAGCCTGGCTGAAGCCGGTGGACCAGTGCGCCGCCTGCGGCGAGGATCTGCATCATCAACGCTCGGACGACCTGCCACCCTATATTTCGATCATGATCCTCGGCCACGTCGCCGTCGGTGGCTTCATGATGACCGATCTCGTCTTGATGGTACCGATGTGGGTACATTTCGCCATATGGGTGCCGATCACCATCCTGGTAGCGCTTCTGACGATCCAGCCAATCAAGGGCGGCGTAATCGGGTTGCAATGGGCGCTCAGGATGCACGGGTTTGGTAGCGAGCCGGACAAGCCGCAGATCGACGGCTCGTCCCACTGACGGGCGGGTCCCTGCTCTCTTGTGTGCTCACGAGGACGCCGAACAAATATCCTATCTGCGCCCGAAGGATGCAGCGTGCCTGATCATCGTGGACCGCTCGAACAGCAGTCCGCGCGTTCTGATGGGCCAGCGCAGCAGCCAGCACGTCTTTATGCCGGATGTTTATGTCTTTCCCGGTGGACGTCGAGATCCTGGCGATTACGCATTGCCTTTTGGTGACGATCTCAATCCGGTCGTCCTTAAAAAACTCAGACAATCGGCGTCACGCCCCATAACCAATACGAGAGCGCGCGCGCTGGCGCTGGCGGCAGTGCGCGAGCTGCGAGAAGAAACCGGCTTGACCTTCGGCACTGAAGGGCATCAGCGGCCGGACCTGGCTTCACTGCGCTATGTGGCACGGGCAATCACGCCGCCCGGGCGCGTGAGACGCTTCGATACGCGCTTCTTCTTCTGTTTCGCCGATGAAGTTGGCATAGATCCCGTGGCAGTCAAGGATTCCGAGGAGTTGCAAAATCTCCAATGGCTTGACATTCGCGACTATTCCGGTGTGAACATGGCTGCGATTACACGGATGGTTCTCGAAGATGTCACAAACTTCATGATAGGTGATCAGCCAATAAAATTTGAAAGCCCGGTGCGACTATATTTCGAGCGTCGCGGCACATTCATACGCGGCTTTCTTTAAAAGGTCTTCATGTCACATCCCAATTGCGACGCCGACAATATCCACTGGCCTTCACTTGTCGCTGCCATATCCGCTATTAGCGCCGTTGGTATCGCCATCGGTCTCGGACTGCCGCTGTTGAGCCTCATTCTGGAGCGACGCGGTATTTCGTCGAGCATGATCGGCCTCAACTCGGCCATGGCCGGCGTGGCCGCCATGATCGCAGCGCCCATAACCAGCAAGCTTGCGCATGATTTCGGTGTTGCTCGCACCATGATGACGGCGGTGCTCATCTCCTCGGTCAGCGCTATGGGTTTTTACTACGCAGCCGACTTCTGGATGTGGTTTCCGCTCAGAATCGTCTTTCACGGGGCAACCACCACGCTCTTCATCCTTTCGGAATTCTGGATCAATGCGGCGGCGCCACCGCGCAAGCGCGGGCTTGTACTCGGGGTTTACGCGACCGGCCTTGCGGTCGGCTTCGCCGTGGGGCCTCTCCTCTTCTCCACGGTTGGAAGCGAGGGAATTACACCCTTCCTTGTCGGCTGCGGCATTATCCTTCTTGCTGCCATCCCCATCTTTCTGGCGCGCAAGGAAAGTCCCGCGCTCGATGAAAAGCCGGCCCATCACTTCGTGCGCTACATCTGGCTTGTTCCTATGGCTTCTGCCGCAGCTTTCGTCTTCGGCTCCGTGCAGGCGGGCGGGCTCTCGCTCTTCCCAATCTATGCCACGCGTGAAGGCTTCAATGAATCGCAGGCGGCGCTCCTGCTGACAGTGATGGCGATCGGCAACATGGCGTTCCAGATCCCTATCGGACTGCTGTCGGACAGGATGACCAACAGACGCCTTCTTCTTGGCCTGATGGCGTTCGTTGGTCTGTGCGGCACGCTTGCGCTGCCGCTCCTCGTTAGCAACTGGATGCTGGTGGCGATTCTGCTGCTCCTCTGGGGCGGGCTCGTGTCAGGCATGTATACGGTAGGCTTGACCCATCTTGGCTCGCGACTCACCGGCTCCGACCTCGTTGCCGCTAATGCAGCCTTTATATTCTGCTACGCGACGGGTACGATCGCGGGGCCGCAGACGGTGGGTATCGCCATGGATATCTCAGGAAGCCATGGCTTTGCCTGGGCATTAGCGCTGTTTTTCGGCTTCTATGTCGTTCTTTCCATTGGGCGTTCGGTTTTCGGCTCAAAACATGCTTGACTTTTCGGGCGCGATCCGTAGTTTCGCGCCAGATTTAGCCGGGATCGAACAGGTCCGCGGCTCACTTACTTGTTAAAGGCAGGACGACCATGGCGAAAGCTACAACAATCAAGATCAAGCTGCTGTCGACGGCCGACACAGGTACTTTCTACGTCACCACGAAGAACAGCCGTACCTTCACGGACAAGATGACGAAGACCAAGTACGACCCGGTCGTTCGCAAGCACGTTGAATTCAAGGAAACCAAGATCAAGTAATCGGCTAGATCTTGACCTTAAAGAACGCGCCCTCGAGGCGCGTTTTTTTGTTTTGAGCGGTCCGCTGAATAGAGTTTGCCAAAGCGCTTCGGTGCGTCACATACCCACCTCAGTGTGCGCGCCAAAAGTGCTGCGCACCACGGCGCATCAGATCAAAACATATGAGACTAAAAGATCGTAAGGATGGGGTCGGCCGGGATTTCCACGACGGCACGAGGAACCGTCTATTGGTATCGCCGGCCGACCGACCCCAAGACCCAGGAGATGCGGCGGACCTGAGCATCAAGGGGTATCCATACACGGCCTACCGTAAGACTGACCGCGTCGTGACTAATTTTCTCGCTCTGCATTCCCATTGAATGCATTGGCGTAAAATTATCTGTCTGAACAAATACTCGCTCAAGCCACCTAAAAGTTCAACACTTTATTAATGCGAGACAATTTCCGCTTTGAAATATGGTTAAATGTAGCGTGCTGATACAAACTGCGATTGGCGCAGTGCGAGGTACAGCGCGCCGCGCTTACTGTTGACGCACTACCAATGCTCTATCGGCTTTGATCTATACATCATGCCTTCCGCTCAGGCGGCGGCAGCAACGACGCGATTGCGACCGCTTCTTTTCGCTTCATAGAGCGCACGATCTGCCTGACGCATCAATTGCTCGGGACTGTCGACACCGGCAAGGTTTGAGGCAATGCCCATGGATGCGGTAATCTGCAAGTGCTGTCCCGAACGCAGAACGAAGGGGCGATCCTCAATAATCGAACGCAAACGCTCTGCGACCACGGCAGCGGTCTCCAGCGACGTATCCGGCATCACCACGACGAATTCCTCGCCGCCATAGCGGCAGGCAAGATCGGCACCGCGCACTGTTGAGCGCAATCGGCTGGCAAATTCCTTCAACACTTCGTCGCCTGCCTCGTGGCCGTAGAGATCGTTCACCTGCTTGAAGCAATCAATATCCGTCATGCAAACGGATATGTCTCGTCCACGAAGCGCTGCGCGGTTGAAAAGCGTCTTCAGATGAAGATCGAGATAGCGGCGATTGTTGAGACCCGTCAGTCCATCGATGACCGCAAGCTCCATGGTCTGTGCCAGATCTTCACGCAACCTGTCATTGAAGCGCTTTCGCTTGATCTGCGAGAGTGTGCGTGCGACGAGTTCGTTTGGATCGATGGGGCGAATGATATAGTCGTTGACACCGAGATCCAGCGCGCGGACCACCATGGCATCGTCGTTCTGTTCGGTGACGATCAGAAGCGGCAGAAAGCGCGTTCTGTCGAGCGAGCGCAGTTGAGAACAAAGCCTCAACGGGTCGAAGTCGTCGAAATTGGAGTTGATGATCACGAGATCGTAGGGATTTTCGGTCGCCTCGAAAATCGCGTTTGAAGGATCGCTCCAAGCGCAAACCTCGGCAACCGGCTTCAATGCCTTGACGATCCGCTCTTGCGAACTGGCTCGTCCATCGATCAACAAGATGCGGCCAGGCTTTTCTATGTGACCGTCTGCGCCGATGGATTCCTGAATATCGATCGATCCTGCTGTCTTCAACCTGTCACGCAACTCGTCGCTCATGGTCTTGAGACGTGCCAAGCTTTTGACGCGGGAAATCAACTGCAGGTCATTGACGGGCTTCGTCAGAAAATCGTCTGCTCCCGCCTTCAGTCCTCGCACGCGGTCCGCTGGCTGATCCAGCGCTGTCACCATCACCACAGGGATATGCGCTGTCGCCGGATCGGCCTTCAGCCGCTCACATACCTCGAAGCCGTCCATTTCCGGCATCATGACATCAAGAAGAATGACGTCGACTTGGCCGCCCGCGCAGATTGCCAAAGCATCGCGACCATTATCGGTGCAGATCACATCGAAATAGTCCGCCAGAAGGCGGGCCTCAAGAAACTTCAGATTAGCCTCTATGTCGTCGACGACCAGTATTCTAGCAGTCATTCGGTCGCCCCTGTTGCCTTATGCATCGCCGAGATAGGTCTTGATCGTCTCTATGAACTTCGGAACGGATATTGGCTTGGAAACATAGGCCTCGCAACCGCCCTGGCGAATGCGCTCCTCGTCTCCCTTCATGGCGAAAGCCGTGACGGCAATCACGGGAATCACATGCAGTTCGTCATCTTCCTTGAGCCATTTGGTGACTTCAAGTCCTGAGACTTCGGGCAATTGAATATCCATAAGAATGAGATCAGGACGGTGCTTGCGGGCAAGCTCGAGAGCTTCCATGCCGTTACGCGTCTGTATGGTCGTGTAACCGGATGCCTCGATCAGATCACGAAAGAGCTTCATATTGAGCTCGTTGTCTTCAACTATCATGACCTGCTTGGGCATGGCGGCAGTCCTTGTTACGCTTTGAAACCTTCCCCTGGGCATATAAGTTGCCACAGAACCGATTCCATTATCCCCTGCCGAGGGAGGCTAAGGCGATTTGGTTGAAAAATAGGTAACTTCCGGAAAGAAATGCAGCGCTCGATGAAAAACGGCAAGTCACTGGTCAAGGACCCCGAGGAAACAGTCGCGGCCATACTGGGATGGCTGGCGAACGAACCGGATATTCTTGCCCGGTTTTTGGCGTTGAGCGGATTGCAGCCCAATATGCTGCGCGCCGCCATACAAGATCCAGGATTTCTGGCTGGCCTGACCGACTTCGTCATGAATCACGAGCCTGATCTGATGGCGTTCTGCGAAGCGTCCGGGTTCAACCCGGAAGATGTTCAGGCTGCCTGGCACAGATACTCCGGTCCCGGTCTCGATTCCGGCGTTTATTGACATCCAAAGCGACAGACCGCGCTCTTGAGATTCAAGAGATCCACGACTAAAGTCAGGGTCGTTCTCTTTTTGTTTCGTGGCCATGCCTTTGATTTCGAGCGACCATCCCGGTTTTTGTCGTGACTGCCTGGCTGGTCAGCCGGAGAGAATAAGGCGTTGCCTCGCATGTGGCAGCCCGAGGCTGCTCTATCATGACGAACTCTACGATCTCACAATAGCCCATATCGATTGCGACGCTTTTTATGCTTCTGTGGAAAAGCGCGATAATCCGGAGCTCATCGACAAGCCAGTGATTATCGGCGGCGGCAAACGCGGCGTTGTATCGACCGCATGCTATATTGCCCGTATCCATGGCGTGCGCTCCGCTATGCCTATGTTCAAGGCGCTGGAAGCCTGTCCTGACGCCGTGGTCGTCAAGCCGAACATGGAGAAGTACAGCCAGGTCGGTCGCCAGATCCGCGCCATGATGCAGGATCTGACGCCGCTGGTCCAACCGCTGTCGATCGATGAGGCCTTTCTCGATCTCTCCGGCACAGAGCGGCTCCATCACGATCCACCCGCACGCGTATTGGCGCATTTCGCTCGTAGGGTCGAAAAAGAAATCGGCATCACGGTTTCGGTCGGCCTTTCTTACTGCAAGTTCCTGGCGAAGGTGGCATCCGATCTTCAAAAGCCACGCGGCTTTTCTGTAGTGGGCGAGAAGGAAGCAACGCGCTTTCTCGCCACACGTCCAGTCACCACAATATGGGGCGTCGGCAAGGCCTTCGCCGCCACGCTGGAGGCAGATGGCATACGAATGATCTCCCAGCTGCAGGACATGGAAGAAACGGAGCTGATGCGCCGCTACGGCAGCATGGGGCAACGCCTGTACCGGCTTGCCCGCGGGATCGATGATCGTGACGTCCACACCAACGACCCGGCAAAGAGCGTTTCGGCAGAGACGACCTTCTTCAATGACATATCGCGGTACGACGATCTTGTGCCTATCTTGCGGGCGCTTTCGGAGAAAGTCGCCTGGCGATTGAAGAAGAACGCCACTGCCGGACAGACGGTCGTGCTGAAGATGAAGGCGGCGGACTTCAAGTCCCGCAGCCGCAACAAGCGGCTGGAAGATCCGACGCAACTGGCCGACAAAATTTTCAGAACAGGGCTTTCCCTTCTCGAAAAGGAAACTGACGGGACGAAATTTCGTCTCATCGGTATCGGCGTGACCGATCTTCGTGATCCGGCTCAGGCAGACCCTCCAGACCTCGTGGACAAATCGGCTGGCAGACGGGCAGCAGCGGAGGCGGCGATGGACAAGCTGAGAGAGAAGTTCGGAAAGGGCACGGTGGAAACCGGCTATACCTTCGGCGCCAAAAAATGACTCCGCTACACGGCTTCGTGATCGCAGTTAAAAGCTTCCTTAAATGAGCTGCCTTAAATGTAGCGATCTGACTGGCGCGGATCGTGCGCTTCAAGTCTCCCTTGCACGCTGTCAATCGGCGGCATGTTGTGTATCGCGTTGGAGCAAACATGATGTTGCGTAGCCTTGTAGGAGCCTGCCTCCTCTCCTCCTCCGTCCTCGTGCAAGCGGCGATTGCCGGTGATGCGCGTAGCTTACAGGTCGTCGTTTCGAAGAACGAGCAGACGCTGTCTCTTTACGAGGATGGCAACGTCATCGCTACATCGCGCGTGTCTACCGGCAAGTCCGGACACGAAACGCCGAGCGGCATCTTCTCTATCCTGGACAAGCGCAAGTATCACGAGTCCAATATTTACTCGGCAGCTCCCATGCCGTTCATGCAGCGGCTGACTTGGTCGGGAATTGCGTTGCATGAAGGCCACGTCCCCAACTACCCGGCCTCTCACGGCTGCATTCGCCTGCCGGCCAAATTCGCAAAGTCGCTCTATGGCATGACCGGCAGGGGCGTCCACGTGATTGTCTCCAGTAAGGATGTTGCCCTGCGTCGGATCGACCACCCTGCCCTTCTCCAGCCAAAGTCTGCCGATGAAGGGCGCCTACTCTCCGATGTCGAGATGCGCCCCGCCACTTTCGATACCTCGCTAAAGCTGGTCGAAGTTGCGGTGAATGAAAAAACCAGTTCTGTTCCTGCGTCGGTCACGCAACGAAAGTCAATCGGAGCGCCTTTGCGCGTCCTGATCACCCGTCGCGGTGACCGGGAGAAAACCATGGATGTGCAGCGCCTCTTGACGAGCCTGGGTTTTGACGCCGGTGCGGCAGACGGATACGCGGGACAGATGACCATCAATGCCGTCAATGGCTACAAGCGGTGGAAGGGGATGAAAACCACTGGCCCGCTTCTGACCGCCGAGTTTGTCGATGCTGTCTATGCATCGGCTGGCGCGGATACGCCAGCTGATGGACAATTGATGGTGCGGCAGAATTTCAAGCCGCTCTTCGAAGCCCCTATCCACATAAAAGATCCGCAGGTCGCGCTCGGCACGCATTTCTTCGAGGTCATCGATATCGACGGCGAGAAAGCAGAGTGGAACGGCCTGACACTCGAGAACCATCTTCCAAATGCCGCACGCAAGCGCCTTGGTATTAACGTTTCCGACGCACCGGGCGGATACGACCAGCTGACGGCAGCACTCGATCGCATCGATATTCCGGCAGATGTCCGCGAGAGATTGGAAGAGCAGCTTTCCGTCGGAAGCTCGATCACGGTATCCGATCTAAGCCACGGACTTGAGACGGGTCAGGGCACGGACTTCGTCACCGTTACGCGTGATTGACACGCCGGCTCCGAGTTCGGACAGCAGTACAGGCGGGCGTAACAATCTGAAGCGTGTTTTCCTCGCAAAACGGCTGCGCACCTTTGCGTGCGACCATGCTTAGGAACCACTTCTGCCCCGGCAACGTTTAGAAGCTCATCAATTCGCTTGGGGAGCCGTGATTATGAACATGAAATATCTTGCAGCAGCGATTGTTGCGCTGGCCTGCGTTTCCGCCGCGGAAGCGCCGAAAAATTATAGCGTCTATGGCGGACCGGCGGTTGAGAGCGATCCCATCATCCTGAACGTGTTCGACCATGCGCTCGCGCGCTGCAGCGTCGAGGCAAGCGTACCGCAGCGTGGCACCACGTTCACCAACTCATATTATTATAACGCAGCCTTGCGCGCATGCCTGTCGCGGCACGGATTTATCGATAACGGTGCCTATGCCTATCCGGCAAACAGCCTGTTTTGATCGGAAAGCGGGTGAACGTATCTCACCCGCTCCCTCATCACCTCACACGAGTTCGACATCGACGACACCGGGAGCGGAGCGCAAAGCAGCTGCTATCTCCGGGGAAATGCGATATTTATCGGTCAGTTCGACTTCGATTTCACGTTGCCCTTCATCCTTTATCACAATGAAGTAGACCGACCCGTCACCTCTGGCATTCAGATGTCGCGCCACGGTTTTAAGCGGGCCGGAATTCCGAACATAGACGCGCAACGCTTTTTGCATCTGCACGGATTTTTCCTCGAGCGATTGCGCCGTCTGTATGCGCAGCCCGATACCTTCCGGTCGCTCTTCCGCCTGAACGGTAATGACCAGCGATTTTCCGACCTCTAGCAGATCGCGATATTGGCCAAGTCCTTCTGAAAACAGCACGGCCTCGTACTGGCCGGATGCATCGGAGAAGGTCACGATTCCCATCTTGTTGCCGGTGCGGGTCTTACGCTCCTGCTTGCCAGTGACTGTACCTGCAAGACGACCAACCGTTGCTCCCTGTTTCACCGCTGCGGAGAAATCAGCGATGTTCTGAACACGAAGTTTGTCGAGCACGGTCCGGTAGGTATCGAGCGGGTGGGCAGTGAGATAGAAGCCCAGCACCTGATATTCGCGCAGTAGCTTTTCGGAGGCCAGCCATGGCTGGTAGGCGGGCAGCACCAGCTTCTCCGGACCGGTTGCCGCGCCTGAGCCGAACATGTCGTGTTGGCCGGTAACACGGCTTTCCTGGGCGCGTTGGGAGTAGCCAATAATGCGATCGAGACCGCCGATCAGTTCGGCGCGGTCTTTGCCGAAGCAATCGAATGCGCCTGCGTTGATCAGGCTTTCCAGAACGCGGCGGTTGATCTGCTTGGGATCGATCCGGAGGCAGAAATCTTCTAGACTTGCGAAAGGCGTATCGCCGCGCACTTCGACGATATGATCGACCGCGCCCTCGCCCACGCCCTTCAAGGCTGCCAGCGAATAATAGATGCGGTTCTCACCCGTTTCGAAACGACGGAAGGATGTCTGGACAGATGGTGCGACGATCTCGATTCCCAGACGCGCAGCATCCTGGCGGAAATCATTGACCTTTTCGGTATTCGCCATATCAAGCGTCATCGAAGCGGCAAGGAACTCCACCGGGTAGTGCGCCTTCATATAGGCGGTCTGGTAGGAAACGATGGCGTAAGCGGCGGCGTGAGACTTGTTGAAGCCGTAATTCGCGAATTTGGCGAGGAGATCAAAGATCGTGTCGGCCTGGGCCTTGGAGACATTATTGCGGATCGCGCCTTCAACGAAGCGCTCCCGCTGTTTGTCCATCTCTTCCTTGATCTTCTTGCCCATGGCGCGACGCAGGAGGTCGGCTTCACCAAGAGAATATCCAGACAGAACCTGGGCGATCTGCATCACCTGTTCCTGATAGACGATAACGCCCTGCGTTTCCTTCAAGAGATGGTCGATGGTCGGATGGATCGACTCGATTTCCTCTTCGCCATGTTTGCGGGCGTTGTAGACCGGAATATTTTCCATCGGGCCAGGACGATAGAGCGCGACCAGCGCGATAATGTCCTCAATGCAGTCCGGACGCATGCCGATGAGCGCCTTGCGCATGCCGGCACTTTCCACCTGGAAGACGCCGATCGTCTCGCCGCGCGACAGCATCTCATAGGTCTTCTGATCATCCAGCGGAATGGCAGCAAGGTCGACATGGATGCCGCGCTTGGCGACGAAGTCGACCGCTACCTTCAGGACCGTCAGCGTTTTCAGTCCGAGAAAGTCGAACTTCACCAGCCCGGCGCTTTCAACCCACTTCATGTTGAACTGGGTGACAGGCATGTCGGATCGCGGATCACGATACATCGGCACGAGCTTCGACAGAGGACGGTCGCCGATAACGATACCGGCGGCGTGGGTAGAGGCGTGGCGATAAAGACCCTCGATTTTCTGGGCGATATCCAGAAGCCTTGCGACGACCGGTTCCTTGTCCGCCTCCTCCTGCAGACGCGGCTCCTCTTCGATCGCCTTGGAGAGTGGAGTGGGGTTGGCCGGATTGTTCGGCACCAGCTTACAGATGCGGTCCACCTGACCGTAGGGCATCTCCAGCACGCGACCAACGTCGCGCAAGGCTGCACGGGCTTGCAGCGACCCGAAGGTGATGATCTGCGCCACTTGCTCGCGACCATATTTACGCTGCACATAGCGGATCACCTCTTCGCGGCGATCCTGGCAGAAGTCGATATCGAAGTCGGGCATCGAAACGCGTTCGGGATTAAGGAAACGTTCGAAAAGTAGCGAGAAGCGGAGCGGATCCACATCTGTAATTGTCAATGCATAGGCGACGAGTGATCCCGCACCCGAGCCACGACCGGGGCCGACCGGAATATCTTGCTGCTTTGCCCATTTGATGAAGTCGGCAACGATGAGGAAATAGCCAGGAAACTTCATGCGTTCGATGACGCTGAGTTCAAAATCCAGCCGATCCCGGTATTCCTGCTCCGTATAACCGGGCGCCATGCCGAGCGCTGCCAAACGCATGTCAAGACCTTCGACGGCCTGGCGGCGAAGTTCCAGCGATTCTGCGCGTTCGGCCTCTTCCGGATCGTCACTGGCGCCGGTAAAGCGCGGCAGAATGGGCCCACGCTTCTTGAGAACATAGGAACAACGCTGGGCGATCTCGACCGTGTTTTCGATGGCTTCGGGGATATCCTTGAAAAGTGCCACCATCTCATCGCGGCTCTTTAGATAATGATCGGGAGTCAGACGAAAACGGCTATCGTCCGAAACGATCGCATTATGAGCGACCGCCATAAGGGCGTCATGGGCCTCATAATCCGCCTTGGAAGGGAAGAAAGCCTCATTGGTGGCAACCAGAGGAATATCGTGCTCATAGGCAAGCGCTATCATGCGGCGCTCATGCGCACGATCGTAATTGCCCTGACGTTGAAGCTCTATATATAGCCGATCGCCAAAGATCTCCTTCAGCGCGAGAAGCCGGCTCTTTGCCTGAGCGGCATGCCCTTCTTTCAGTGCCATGTCGATAGGACCGCCGGATGCGCCTGATAGTGCTATCAAGCCGGCATTGCTTGCTTCTTCCAGCCAGGACTTGGCGATATTGACCGCATGGCCGCTGCCTTCACCGTCGAGATAGGCGCGACTGATCAAATCAACCAATCGTTCATAACCGTCAGCATCTGCGGCCAGGAGAACAAGAGACGGCAACTTGACCAGATTGTTGCCACCTCGCCTCTCCTCTACGACGTCCTGCATATCTATGGAAAGCTGACACCCGATGATCGGCTGCAGTCCTTCGTCTCGCGCCTTCTCCGAGAATTCCAGCGCAACAAAAAGGTTGTTTGTATCAGTGATGGCAATAGCGGGCTGAGAATCGCCAACAGCTTTTGCCATGATCTTTTTAAGAGGAAGCGCGCCTTCAAGCAGCGAATAGGCAGAATGGACGCGAAGATGGACGAAGCCGGGAGATTCCAAGAGCACGCCCGAAAGGTTCTGCCCGTCAAGATTATCGCCCATTTTGCCCGCATTCCTGTCATTTCTGAATCGGGCTTATTTTGGTCCCTTCGGGCGGCAAAGTCCACCGCGAACGGGTGTCCGTACACTGCAATCGTAAAGATACCGAAGGGTCGAAACTCACATGGATGTGAGGATAACCGAGAAGCTGGCAACGAAGACAGCGATGGACGTGAAGGCGGCAAGGTCACGGATGAAATCAGTCATTTGTCTCTCCTTACTTGATATGTTCCAACTTTGTTCTCATTTTGTTTCCATGTCAACAGCTTTCTTCGGACTGTCCTATTGCCAACGTGCGCAGACTCGTCCGGGTTCCGCCGATCGAATCATTGGCAAAACAAAACCCCGCCTGAAGGGTCAGACGGGGTTCCTGTCATGAATCAGCCTGTGCGGTTGACAGACACTTTGAGTGTTAGAATTCGACGATCTTGCCTTCGCTCAAGGTAACGCGGCGGTCCATGCGTGCGGCCAGATCGTGATTGTGCGTTGCAATCAGCGCGGCAAGGCCGGACTGGCGCACAAGTGCTTCCAGAGCATCGAAGACATAGGATGCCGTTTCAGGATCGAGATTGCCTGTCGGCTCGTCTGCCAGCAGCAGAAGCGGGGCGTTGGCAACCGCTCTCGCGATCGCCACACGCTGCTGTTCGCCGCCCGACAGTTCAGCCGGGCGATGTTCCGCCCTGTGGCCGATTCGCATGTAGTCCAACAGCGCCTTGGCACGAACCTGCGCTTCCTTCGGAGCGAGACCCGCGATCATTTGCGGCATCATGATGTTTTCAAGCGCCGAGAATTCCGGCAGCAGGTGGTGGAACTGATAGACGAAGCCGATGTCGCTGCGGCGGATCGACGTGCGCTCCTCATCAGACAGCGTGCCGCATGGCTTGCCATTGATGAATACCTCGCCCGCATCCGGATGTTCGAGCAGACCTGCCAGATGCAGAAGCGTCGATTTCCCCGTTCCGGAGGGCGCGACAAGCGCGACGATCTCACCGCTTCTCAGCTCGAAATTTGCGTCTTTCAGAATGGAGAGACTCGTCTCCCCCTGACCGTAGGTCCGTTCCACGCCGGAGAGCTGTAAAGCCATTTTTTTTGCCATGGTGCGAGGCCGGTCCTTATTCATATCTCAGGGCCTGGACAGGATCTAGCTTCGACGCGCGCCAAGCGGGGAAGATCGTTGCCAGGAAGGACAAAGTCAGCGCCATGACGATGACCGTGATCGTCTCGCTCAAAGCCATCTCAGCTGGAAGCTGGCTGAGGAAATAAAGCTGCGGATCGAACAGAACCGTGCCGCTGATCCATGAGAAGAACTGGCGGATCGATTCCACATTGAGACAGACGACAACGCCAAGCGCCACGCCCGCAAATGTGCCGACGATACCGATAGCCGCACCTGTCATGAAAAAGATGCGCATGACAGCGCCCGAAGTCGCACCCATTGTGCGCAGGATGGCGATATCGCTGCCCTTGTCCTTCACCAGCATGATAAGGCCGGAAATGATGTTGAGCGCCGCGACCAGAACGATCAGTGTCAGGATCATGAACATGACGTTGCGCTCCACCTGCAGGGCGGAGAAGAAAGTCTGGTTCCGCTGTCGCCAGTCGGTGATATAGACTTGGCGACCGGCAGCAGCCTCCACCAGAGGTCGGATGCCATCGACATCGTCCGGATGGCTGACGAAAAGCTCGATCGACTGGACGATGCCTTCCGAATTGAAATAGAGCTGCGCTTCCGAAAGCGGCATATAGATCATCGAGGCGTCATATTCCGACATGCCGATCTCGAAAACACCGGAGATCGGATAGGACTTCACGCGAGGATTGACACCCATGGGTGTCACGTCACCTTCCGGTGAAATGAGCGTAATCTGGTCCCCTACTGTCACGCCGAGCTGCGCGGCTAGCCTTGAACCAACCAGAACACCCTGTCCTGACATGAAGCCGACGAGATCGCCAGCTTTGACGTTGGTAGAAATTTCCTTGATCTTTTCGAGATCTTCGGGCCGCACGCCCCGGACCAAAGCGCCACTGCCCGCACCGTTGCGACCAGACGCCAGCGTCTGACCTTCCACGAGCGGCAAGGCCATCGTCACGCCCGGCACTCCGGCAAACTTCTTTGCCAATTCATCATAATTGTTGAAGGGCTGGTCGATCGGCTGGACGATCATGTGACCGTTGATTCCCAAAATACGGGAAATCAGCTCGGTGCGGAAACCATTCATGACGGCCATGACGATGATCAGCGTCGCAACGCCGAGCATAATGCCGACGAAGGAGAAGCCTGCAATGACAGATATGAATGCTTCCTTACGGCGCGAACGCAGGTAGCGCCAGGCCACCATGCGCTCGAAAGCCGAAAACGGCCGTGCCGCCCCATCCTTCACGGATGCCACAGCACCGTTGTCAGCCTCGGCTTTTGCCATGTCTACTCCTTGTCGGCCTTTCAGCCGAGAACTCTGTTCATTGCGGCTTCGACCGTGACGTTCTCACGTGCGCCCGTTTTGCGGTCCTTCACCTCGACCTCGCCGGCAGCAATGCTGCGTGGGCCGACGATGATCTGCGTAGGCACGCCGATAAGATCTGCGGTCGCGAACTTCTGGCCCGCGCGGTCATCCGTATCGTCGTAAAGAACATCCTTACCGGCATTGGACAGCGCGTAATAAAGCTTTTCGCATGCCGCGTCGCAGGCCGCATCGCCAGCCTTCATGTTGATGATGACGACATCGAAAGGAGCAACCGACGCCGGCCAGATGATTCCGTTCTCGTCATGCGAGGCTTCAATGATGGCGGGAACAAGGCGTGTTGGTCCGATGCCATAGGATCCCATGTGGACGGGATGTTCCTTGCCGTCAGGCCCCTGAACCTTGGCACCCATCGGCTCGGAATATTTGGTCCCGAAGTAGAAGATGTGGCCAACTTCTATGCCGCGAGCAGAAAGACGGTCGCTCTCGGGAATTGCGTTGAAGGCAGCTTCGTCGTGCATTTCGGACGTTGCGGCATAGTCTGCCGTCCATGTATCGAAAATGCTCTGCAGACCGGCAACGTCATCGAAATTGGTATCATCTCCGGGAATGCCCTGCTCCAGGAAGCTCTTGTGGCAGAAGACTTCCGATTCACCGGTGTCTGCCAGAATGATGAATTCGTGGCTGTGATTGCCGCCGATCGGGCCAGTATCGGCGCGCATCGGAATTGCGCGCAGGCCAAGGCGCGAGAAGGTGCGCAGATAGGCTGCAAACATCTTGTTATAGGAGTGGATCGCGGCTTCCTTCGTCAAATCGAAGGAATAGGCATCCTTCATCAAGAACTCGCGCGAACGCATCGTGCCGAAACGAGGACGCACTTCGTCGCGGAATTTCAGCTGGATATGGTAGAGGTTCAGCGGCAGGTTCTTGTAGGACTTCACATAGGAGCGGAAGATGTCCGTGATCATCTCCTCGTTCGTGGGGCCATACAACATCTGACGATCCTGGCGGTCCTTGATGCGCAGCATTTCCTTGCCGTAATCGTCATATCGACCGCTCTCCTGCCAGAGCTCAGCCGATTGCAGCGTGGGCATCAACAGCTCTACTGCGCCGGACCGGTCCTGCTCCTCGCGAATGATGCGGTTCACCTTGTCCATCACCCGCTTGCCCAGCGGCAGCCAGGAATAGATGCCCTGGCTCTGCTGACGGATCATCCCTGCACGCAACATGAGGCGGTGAGAAACAATTTCAGCTTCCTTGGGATTTTCCTTCAGGATGGGCAAAAAATAACGGCTGAGACGCATGACTATTTCCTGGGTGCGGCGACCCGCCATCTACTGGGAATCGCCAGAATTAAAGGATATTTCCGCCGTACATAACCGTTTCTCCATCAGAAGGAAACCCGCTCGATCGGGGCGCTCCACACAGCATTCACATGAACGTGAGAATAGGTCTTTCGTCACTGCACGGTTTCAGGCGAAATAATTTTGCGGGTGACCTGCGACATAATGGTCGCGGGGAATTTTTTTTGCCGACTGTAACAAAATTGCAAAAAACGTGGTGACAAAGTGGAATCTTTGGGCTAGTTTCAGCTCACAAAAGAGGCAGGAAGTTTAAATTTCTGCCGTCTTCGCGGTCAGTCTTGGGAGGATGAGATCTTAGGCGCGCTTGTTCGCTGCCCCGGAAACGGAAACAGATCACGCGAAACTGAAAAACAAGGCCTAACCGCCTTGTTTTTTTTTGCCCTAAAATCCGTGTTATTTCAGCGAGTTGGTTGCCGAGACCTGATCACACAGCTTTTGCTTTTGGCGGATGTGCGAATCTCGCCCACAGAAATGTAACATTCGTATGACGGACACTGGCGCCTATAGGGACACCAGCCCCCCGCTCCATCTGATAAGATCAATCATAAACGGGAATGATGCGTGGCAAATCGTCAAGGCTGACACCAAAGTACAAGGTGACGCCGTACCAGAGTGCGCAGAGCAATATCGAGATCAGGGTCGTGAGGATCAGGATTTTGGCGCCTTGGAAACGAGTAGGCGCGCTCGCGACCGTGCCCAGCGTCACGTCTCCGTCATCCATCTGGGTTCTAAGGCCAATCGGCAGCACGACAAACAGAACCGTCCACCAGACGATGAAAAAAACAGCAACGACCGACAACCACGGCATGTGGAACCTCCCCTTGAAGAACCGGCGTTCCTCGTCTCCTCATGGTGCTGGAAACACGCTGGAAGCAGACGGAGCAGCTGGTAAACGATTCCTACAATACAAGCCCCAGAATCGGAATCGATTTTCGGGGGCATCGTCAGCTTGAAGAGGATAAAGCGTCCTCAGTGGATCTCATCATGCGCTTGGTACTCCCGGCGCAGACGTTAGTTTTCGAAACAAACCCTCGTTCAACTCTCTTCCAACTCCACCAGCGTACCGCAGAAATCCTTCGGGTGAAGGAAGAGCACAGGCCTTCCGTGGGCGCCTATCTTCGGTTCTCCATTGCCGAGAACGCGTGCGCCGGCGGCCTTCAAACTGTCGCGGGCAGCGATGATATCTTCCACTTCGTAACAGATGTGGTGCATGCCGCCGGACGGGTTCTTTTCCAGAAATGCTGCGATGGGCGAGTTGCCGTCCAATGGCTCAAGCAGTTCGACCTTGCTGTTGGGCAGGTTGACGAACACGACGCGCACCCCATGTTCGGGCAAAGTCTGCACCTGCGAGACAGCAGCGCCCAGGACATCGCGATAGGTGGTGGTTGCCGCCGCAAGGTCGGGGACAGCGATCGCAATGTGATTGATCCGTCCGAGCATGGTCATCCTCCCAATTTCCTGGCCGAACATCATCTAAGACGCTGACATCGTCGGTGATGCGCGTCTATCCCAGCGCGCATCACCGAACTTATCGTCAAATCTTCGTCACGAATACCGTGACGATCGGCTTTTTGCCCCATGTATGATTGGCGGCGGCGCGCACGGCGCGACGGACCGCTTCGCGCAGCAGGTCCAGATCCTTGCGGCGAGCGCGCGGGATGCTTTCAATGGCACCGAGGACGGCATCGTAGAGCGTGTCTTCCATTGCCTCGCCTTCGTCGTCAAATTCAGGAAGACCGAAAGGAACCACGTCCGGATCGCCGTGGAAATCGTAGCGGCTGTCCAGAACGACATTGACCGAGACGTGACCTGCGAAGGAAAGCTTGCGGCGATCACCGATACCCATTTCCTCGAAGTCGCCGACAAGACGACCATCCTTGAAAATGCGTCCGTGCGGCGCATCGTCGATCACCTCCGCCGGTCCAGGTGCCAAGCGAAGAATATTGCCATTGCGCACCTTCGGAACCTGCTTGATACCGGCCTGCTCTGCCAGTTCCTTCTGGGCCACGAGATGTGCTGCTTCGCCATGCACAGGCACGAGGATCTTCGGCTTGGTCCACTCATACATGCGCAAAAGCTCGTTGCGGCGCGGATGGCCGGAGACGTGAACCAGAGCCTCGTTATCGGTGATGATGTGGATACCCTGCTCTATCAGACCGTTCTTGATATCGAGAATGGCCTTTTCGTTGCCCGGTATAGCACGCGAGGAAAAGACGACCGTGTCGCCCTTGGCGAGCGCGACATTGCGCATTTCATCGCGTGATAGCTTGGCAAGCGCTGCACGCGGCTCACCTTGCGAGCCGGTGAGGATGACCACAACCTTGTCCCGAGGAATATAGCCGTATTCATCTTCAGCCAGGAACGGCTTGATGCCTTCCATAATGCCGAGATCCTGCGAAACATTGACGACCCGTTTGAGTGACGAGCCGAGGAGCAGTACTTCCCGACCAGCGCGCTCCGCCGCCTGCGCAATGGATCGAATACGGCCGACATTGGAGGAGAAAGTCGTGATTGCGACGCGGCCCTCGGCATTGTCGATGATTTGACGAAGCCCCTCTGAAACTTGCTCTTCCGAGGGAGAAACACCGTCACGAACAGCATTGGTGCTGTCGCAGAGCAGCGCCAGCACCCCCTCCTCCCCAATGGCGCGGAAACGAGCTTCATCTGTCAGCGGCCCCAAAGACGGCGCATGATCGATCTTCCAGTCACCGGTATGGACGACATTGCCAAGCGGAGTGCGGATGACGAGTGACATGGGCTCAGGGATCGAGTGGTTGACGCCGATGGCCTCGATCTCGAACGGACCGAGATTGATGCGATCGCCCGCTTTGAATGGCGAAATCGGGATTTCCGCGCGCGTGCCCTCATAGTTGCGCTTGGCTTCCAGCATACCCGCGGTGAAGCCGGAGGCGTAAACAGGCACATTGAGACCCGGCCACAGATCGTTCAGCGCGCCGTAATGGTCCTCATGGGCGTGGGTGATTATGATACCTTTGAGGTTTTCCCGTTGCGCTTCGATGAAGCGGATATCGGGCAGCACGAGATCGACGCCAGGCAGATCGAGGCCTGCAAAGGTCACGCCGCAGTCGACCATGATCCATTGCCGTTTGGCAGCAGGACCATAACCATAAAGGGCGAGGTTCATGCCGATTTCGCCCACGCCGCCAAGCGGCAGGAAAACCAGTTCATCTTGTTGAGACATGTCTTTATCCAATCTGCAATGTGCAATGGGCGCGGGTTCAAGACCGCGCTCCCGATTGCACTGACCGCGCCGGACTTATCGAAACGTCGAAATACCGGGCCGACGCGGACCGGATGAACGCCCTGATTTCACGAGCAACAGGGATGCTCCAAACTCGAAGACCAAAGTGGCACGCATCGAGCGCGCGCTACTTCAGCCGAAAAATACATCGCCAGCGGCGATCGCCCGTCTGGGGCCATCATCCTCATCCAGCAACAGAAAACCTTGATCATCTATTCCTGCAAAGCGCCCGCCGATGGAGTGGTCGGGAAAGTTGACGGTGATGTGTTCGCCAATTCCGCAAGCGGCTGCACGCCAATCCCGCATGACCTCGGTCACGCCACGGCCTTCGTTCCAGACGGCGAGAACCTCAGCCGTCTCACGATAGAGGTGGGCAAACAGTTCGTCCGGTCCGCAGGACGCGCCATGCTCGGAAAGCATGGTGACGGGATAAAGAGGGTTATCCGGTTTATGGGCAATGTTAATGCCGATGCCGATAACGATCGCGCGGCGACCATCTGACAACTGCTCGGCCTCCATGAGAATTCCGCAGATCTTCATTCTGCCAATGAGAATATCATTCGGCCATTTGATTTCCAGTGAAGCGCCACCAAACGGCAAAACGACGCGGATCGCACGATGGACGGCGAGCGCAAAGGCAAGCGGCAATGAACCGAGCTGTTCCATCGGTGCGGGATCGATCAAAAGAAGAGACGCGTAGAGATTGCCAGCTTCAGAGACCCATGGCCTACCGCGGCGGCCCTTGCCGCCAGTCTGGCGAATAGCGGTTATCCAGAGATTGCCGCTGTCGCCCGAGCGCGCCCGGGCGAGGCATTCGACATTGGTGGACGATGTTTCCACCAATCCCTCGTGCCGGAAGTCATCGAGCGACAACCGGCGCTGTTTCATAAGGTTTTCGCTCAAAAGAACGTCTTCGCCGCAGCTGTCACGGCGTTACCGAGCATGCCACCGAAGAAGATGAAGGCAACGACGAAGAGACCCGATAGTGCGTAAACGATCCGCAGCTCGCCCGCAGCCTTTTCAAACCCACCCTTGGCCTCGTCGAACCACATGACCTTGACGATGCGCAGATAGTAATAGGCACCGACGACGGATGCGATCACGCCGATCACGGCCAGGGCATAGAGCTTCGCTTCGATGGCAGCCAGGAAGACGTAGTATTTGCCGAAGAAGCCTGCGAGCGGTGGGATACCTGCCAGTGAGAACATCAGAGCCGTCAGCACCAGAGCCATGAACGGGTTTGTCGATGACAGACCAGCCAGATCATCGACATTCTCGACATTGCCGACTTCCTTGCGACGCATGGCCAGAATGCAGGCGAAGGTACCGAGCGTCATGCCCATGTAGACAGCCATGTAGATCAACACGCCTGCAACACCATCCTGCGTACCTGCGGCAAGACCGACAAGAGCATAGCCCATGTGACCGATCGACGAGTAGGCCATCAGGCGCTTGATGTTCTTCTGACCGATGGCAGCGAACGAGCCGAGCAGCATCGAGGCGATCGACACGAAGACGACGATCTGCTGCCAGTCGGTGAAGACAGGCTGGAACGCGTCAACGACGATGCGAACGAAGATCGCCATGGCGCCGATTTTTGGAGCGGCGGCAAGGAACGCAGTCACGGGGGTCGGCGCGCCTTCATAGACGTCCGGCGTCCACATGTGGAACGGCACGGCGGAAATCTTGAACGCCAGACCGGCCAGCACGAAGACCAGACCGAAGACGAGGCCGAGCGAACGGGTTTCGGAGGAGAGTACGGTTGCGATTTCCTGGAAGCCGGTGTTGCCGGTAAAGCCATAAACCAGCGACATGCCGTAAAGCAGCATGCCGGAAGACAGTGCGCCGAGAACGAAGTACTTCAGACCGGCCTCTGTAGAGCGCAGGCTTTCGCGGTTGATCGCGCAGATGACGTAGAGCGCCAGCGACTGAAGCTCGAGTGCCATATAAAGCGAGATCAGGTTGTTGGCGGAAATCATCAGCAGGATGCCGAGCGTCGCCAGAACCAGAAGCACCGGATATTCGAAGCGTCCGATCGGCTCAACGCGGCTGTGGCCGACCGAAAGGATCATGGCGACGATCGAGCCGATCAGCGCCAGGATCTTCATGAAGTTGCCGAAGGCATCGGCGACGTAAACGCCGCCGAAGGCCAGGCCGCTTGCAGGGGCGAAGATGATCCACAGGCCAACGACAACCAAAAGCGCGACGGCAAGACCCGTCACAGTGTTGGTCGACTTGTCGCCGGAGAAGACGCCGATCATGAGCAGCGCCAGCGCACCGATCGCAAGGATCAGTTCGGGCGTCGCGATGCGCAGACTGGCAAAAAGAAGTTCAGCGGTCATATCCCACGGGTCCTGTCGTCAGTTCAGAGAAAGCGCAACATTCTGCGCTGCCTGCAATGCGGCTGTATAATTATTGATCACGAGATCTACCGATGCCGCCGTCGCATCGAAGACCGGTGCCGGGTAGACGCCGAAGAAGAACGTCAGCACCACGAGCGGATAAAGGATTACCTTCTCACGGGTGTTGAGATCGAGCATCGCCTTCAGGCTTTCCTTCTCAAGCGCACCGAAGATGACGCGGCGGTAAAGCCACAGAGCATAGGATGCAGAGAGAATGACGCCGGTTGCGGCAAAGAGTGCCACCCAGGTGTTGGCGCGGAAGACACCGACGATCGTCAGGAATTCGCCGACGAAGCCAGAGGTGCCAGGCAGACCGACATTGGCCATCGTAAAGACCATGAAGGCCACAGCATATTTAGGCATGTTGTTGACGAGGCCGCCATAAGCCGCGATCTCGCGGGTGTGGAGACGGTCATAGACGACGCCGACGCAGAGGAAGAGCGCACCCGATACGATACCGTGCGACAACATCTGGAAGATCGCACCCTGCAGACCCTGCACATTGGCGGCGAAGATACCCATCGTCACGTAACCCATATGGGCGACCGAGGAGTAGGCGATCAGCTTCTTGATGTCTTCCTGCATCATTGCCACCAGAGAGGTGTAGATGATGGCAAGGACCGACAGCGTGAAGACGAAGGGTGCGAAGTGTTCGGATGCCAGCGGGAACATCGACAGCGAGAAGCGGATGAAACCGTAGCCACCGAGCTTCAGCATGACGCCAGCCAGGATGACAGAGCCTGCGGTCGGCGCCTGAACGTGCGCATCGGGAAGCCAGGTGTGAACAGGCCACATCGGCATCTTCACCGCGAAGGCTGCGAAGCAGGCCAGCCAGAGCCAGGTCTGCATGCCAGCCGGGAAGCCGTGCTTCAGAAGCTCGGTCATATCTGTCGTGCCAGCCTGCCAGTACATCGCCATGATGGCGAGCATGGTCAGAACGGAACCCAAAAGCGTGTAGAGGAAGAACTTGTAGGAAGCATAGACGCGATCCTTGCCGCCCCATACGCCGATGATGATGAACATCGGGATCAGCGTTGCTTCGAAGAACACGTAGAAGAGAACGGTATCAAGCGCCACGAACACGCCGATCATGACGACTTCCAAAAGAAGGAAGGCGATCATGTATTCCTTAAGGCGCTTCTCGATCGAATCCCAGCTTGCAAGAACGCAGAAGGGCATGAGGAACGTCGTCAGGATGACGAAGAGCATGGAGATGCCGTCAACGCCCAGATGGTAGGCAGCGATGCTGCCGAACCAGTTGTGCTTCTCGACCATCTGGAAGCCAGCGTTCGAATTGTCGAAACCGACCCAGATCAAGAGCGAGACGATGAAGGTGAACACCGTCGTCAGAAGCGAGACGTTGAGAATGTTGCGGCGCCCGAACGGGCCGTTTTCATTCGTCAGAAGCAGGAGCACCACGCCGACGAGCGGCAGGAAGGTGACCGTTGAAAGAATGGGCCAATCGGTCATCAGAGGGCACTCCCGAGCATCATCCAGGTGACTAGTGCTGCGATGCCGATCAGCATCGCGAAAGCATAGTGATAAAGGTAACCGGACTGCAGACGGACGACACGGTTGGTCACGTCAACCACGCGCGCTGCAATACCGTTGGGGCCATAGGCATCAATGACAGCCACATCGCCCTTCTTCCACAGGAAGCGGCCAAGCGCCTTCGCGGAGCGAACAAAGAGGAAGTCATAGAGTTCGTCGAAGTACCACTTGTTCAGAAGGAACTGGTAGAGGCCACGATGGGTCTCTGCCAGACGCTTCGGCGTCTGTGGCGACTTGATGTAGAAGTACCAGGCGGTGACGAAACCGAGAAGCATGGCGATGAAGGGGCTCCACTTGACCCAGAGCGGCACGTGGTGGAACTCTTCGAGAATTTCGTTGGACGGAAGCGTAAAGAGCGCGCCCTTCCAGAATTCCGCATATTCGGGGCCGAAGAAGTAGCCTTCAAACACGACACCGGCAAAGATCGCACCCACTGTCAGGACAAAGAGCGGGATCAGCATTACCATCGGCGATTCATGGACGTGATGCATGACATCCGCAGAAGCGCGCGGCTTGCCGAAGAAAGTCATGAAGGCCAGACGCCAGGAGTAGAAGCTGGTGAAGAGCGCTGCGACGACCAGAAGCGTGAAGGCGAAACCAGCAAGCGGGCTATGCGACGCAAAGGAGGATTCGATAATCACGTCCTTGGAGAAGAAGCCGGCAAAGCCGATCATCGTTCCAGGAATACCAACGCCCGTCAGAGCAAGCGTGCCAACAGTCATCGTCCAGAAGGTGATCGGGATGTGCTTACGAAGACCACCCATGTAACGCATGTCCTGCTCTCCATCCACAGCGTGGATGACCGAACCGGCGCAAAGGAACAGCAGCGCCTTGAAGAAGGCGTGGGTGAAGAGGTGGAAGACGGCGGCGCCATAGGCGCCAACGCCAAGCGCCACGAACATGTAGCCGAGCTGCGAGCAGGTCGAGTAGGCGATAACGCGCTTGATATCGTTCTGTACCAGACCGACGGTCGCGGCAAAGAAGGCGGTAATTGCGCCAATCAGCGTAACGAAGGTGAGCGCGGTCGGAGACAGTTCGAAGATCGGCGACATGCGCGCCACCAAAAAGACGCCTGCGGTCACCATGGTTGCAGCATGGATAAGAGCCGAAACGGGGGTCGGGCCTTCCATAGCGTCAGGGAGCCAGGTGTGCAGCAGGAACTGCGCAGACTTACCCATAGAGCCCATGAACAGCAGAAGGCAGACGGCGGTAACTGCGTGGGCCTTGTCCAGCTGCATGCCGAAGAGGTTGATCACCGTTTCCGTGGCGGCCGCGCCATCGGCAGGCAGATAAGAACCGGCCGTTGCGAAGATCGTTTCGAAATTGATCGAACCGAACAGAACGAAGAGACCGGAGATGCCAAGGATGAAGCCAAAGTCACCGACGCGGTTGACGATGAAAGCCTTCATGGCAGCAGCCGATGCAGACGGCTTCTTGAACCAGAAACCGATCAGCAGATAGGACGCCAGACCAACTCCTTCCCAGCCGAAGAACATCTGCAGCAGGTTGTCGGAGGTCACCAGCATCAGCATGGCGAAGGTAAAGAGCGACAGATAGGCGAAGAAACGCGGACGATGCGGATCATGATGCATGTACCCGATGGAGTACAGATGCACGAGACAGGACACCGTGTTGACCACGACGAACATGACAGCCGTCAGCGTGTCGATGCGGAATGCCCATTCGACGTCGATGCCGCCGGACTGGATCCATCGCAGTACCGGCACCTTGATGACCTCGCCGGCCTCATGGGTCAGAAGCGCGACGTCGAAGAAGACGATCCAGGAGAGAACCGCGACCACGATCATCAGACCGGTGGTGACATATTCCGAGGCCTTGGCGCCGATGGACCGGCCGAAAAGACCAGCGATCAGGAAGCCGATCAGCGGAAGAAAGACGATAGCCTTGTAGATCATAGCCTTATCAGCCCTTCATCATATTGACGTCTTCCACGGCGATCGATCCGCGGTTGCGGTAGAAGACTACGAGTATTGCAAGACCGATGGCCGCTTCAGCAGCCGCAACAGTCAGAATGAACAGGGCGAAGACCTGGCCGACGATATCGTTCAGCACCCAGGAAAAGGCAACCATGTTAAGATTGACAGCCAGAAGGATGAGTTCGATCGACATGAGGATGACGATAACGTTCTTGCGGTTGAGGAAGATACCGAAGATGCCGATCGTAAAGAGGATCGCGCTGACCGTCAGGTAATGGGAAAGACCGATTTCCATATTCTATATTCCTTGGATCCGTTCGCGCCTCAGAGGCCCTGACCCGGCTTGACCTTGACCGTCGTAACGGCGGTCTTAGGATCGCGGGCGACCTGGGTTGAAATGTCCTGACGCTTGATGTCGGTGCGGTGACGCAGCGTCAGCACGATGGCGCCGATCATGGCCACCAGCAGTACGAGACCTGCCAGCTGGAAGAAGTAGACGTAGTTCGTATAAAGCACGTCACCCAGGGCTGCGGTATTGGCGCGCTCAAGAGGATTGGGGATCGGCATGGTGATGGACTTGGCCGCCTGCGGGTTGAGCACGCTGCCCCCGATGACAATGATCAGTTCTGCCGCAAGAATCACACCGATAAGAGCGCCGATCGGAGCGTATTGCAGCACGCCGGAACGCAGCTCGGCGAAATCGACATCCAGCATCATGACGACGAAGAGGAACAGCACCGCCACAGCGCCGACATAAACGACCAGCAGAATCATGCCAAGGAACTCGGCACCCGTCAGCAGGAAGAGCGCGGCCGCGTTGAAGAAGGTCAGGATCAAGAAAAGAACCGAGTGAACCGGGTTCTTGGAAGCGATGACCAGAAATGCAGACGCCACGGCGACGAAAGCGAATATGTAGAAGAATACAGCGTGCAGACCCATGTTGGTGCCTTTTTGTCCTCACCGGGCAAAAGCGGCCTCTAGACCGCCCTGCCCGTTTCGTTCCCGCCAGCGATCGCCGACAGGCATTTCATCTTTTTTGATCCCCGGAGTAAAACTCCGAAGACATGGAGTAAGCCTTAGCGATAAGGCGCATCCAGAGCGAGGTTGCGCGCGATTTCACGCTCCCAGCGATCACCATTGTCGAGAAGCTTCTGCTTGTCGAAATAGAGCTCTTCGCGGGTTTCCGTCGCAAACTCGAAATTAGGGCCTTCAACGATCGCGTCCACCGGGCAGGCTTCCTGGCAGAAGCCGCAATAGATGCACTTCACCATGTCGATGTCGTAACGAACCGTGCGGCGCGTACCATCATTGCGGCGCGGACCAGCCTCGATGGTGATCGCTTGAGCGGGACAGATCGCTTCGCACAGCTTGCAGGCGATGCAGCGTTCTTCACCGTTCGGGTAGCGACGCAGCGCGTGCTCGCCACGGAAACGCGGGCTGACGGGACCCTTTTCAAAAGGATAGTTCACCGTTGCCTTCTGTTTGAAGAAGTGGCGCATGGTCAAAAAGATCGCGCCAACGAATTCCTTAAGGAACAGCGAATTGACGGCTTGGGAAAGACTGGCCATCTCAACCTCCAAATCTGCAAGCGAGGAGTTCGGACATCATTATGCCCCTGCCGTCAGCTTGAGTACGAATGCAACAATCACGACCATGGCGAGCGACAGCGGAAGGAAGACCTTCCAGCCAAGACGCATCAACTGGTCATAGCGGTAACGCGGGACGAATGCCTTCACCAGACCGAACATGAAGAACACCATGACGCCCTTCAGTGCGAACCAGACAATGCCCGGAACCCAGTTCACGAACCAAACATCAACGATCGGCAGCCAGCCGCCAAGGAAGAGAATGGTGGTCAGGCAGCACATCAGAACGATGGCGGCGTATTCGCCCAGCATGAACATCATGTACGGGGTGGAGCCATACTCCACCATGTGACCGGCTACAAGTTCCGATTCCGCTTCCGGCAGATCGAACGGTGGACGATTGGTTTCGGCCAACGACGAAATGAAGAAGACGATGAACATCGGGAAGAGTGGCAGCCAGTGCCAGTCCAGGAAAGACGCCGGCAAACCGAGCGACGTGCCGATACCGGAATGCTGAGCATTGACGATATCCGTCAGGTTCAGCGAACCGACGCAGAGCAGAACAGTGACGATCACGAGACCAATCGAGACTTCGTAGGATACCATCTGCGCCGCGGAACGAAGCGCGCCGAGGAACGGATATTTGGAGTTGGACGCCCAGCCACCCATGATGATGCCATACACTTCAAGCGACGAAATCGCGAAGATATAAAGAATGCCGACATTGATGTTGGCGACAACCCAGCCCTGGTTGAAGGGGATGACAGCGTAGGTGGCAAGTGCCAGCGTCACAGCGACAAGGGGGGCCAGCAGGAAGACGGCCTTGTTGGCGCCGGATGGAATAACCGGCTCCTTGAGGATGAACTTCAAAAGGTCGGCGAAGGACTGGAAGAGACCGAAAGGGCCCACGACGTTCGGGCCGCGGCGCAGCTGCACGGCAGCCCAGATCTTGCGGTCAGCCAGAAGCAGGAACGCGATCGCGACCAGAAGTATAACGAGAAGCAGCAGAGACTGGCCCACAATAATCAGCGCTGGCCAGACATAGCTCCAGAAAAACGAGTCCATAATCCCCTACCCTTACTCTGCCGCAGCCTTGAAGTTGTTGCGGGCCAATGCGGAACATTCGGCCATTACGGCGGACGCTCTCGCAATCGGGTTCGTCAAATAGAAATCCTTAACCGGCGTCACGAAGGCCGCCTTGTTAAGAGTGCCGGTCTTGCCGGACAACGCCGTCAGGTCGTGAACATTGCCCGCAGCAATCTCATCGGTATCCGCAAAGTGCGGGTGCGCGATGTAAAGCTGCGCACGCAGGCCGGACAGGCTGTCGAATGGCAGCTTCTTGCCGAGAACATCGGAAAGGGCACGCAGGATCGCCCAGTCTTCACGCGCTTCGCCAGGAGCAAAGCCTGCGCGGTTACCGAGCTGAACGCGGCCTTCTGTGTTGACCCAAATACCTGATTTTTCGGTATAGGCAGCACCCGGCAGGATGACGTCGGCATTCATCGCGCCACTGTCACCATGCGAACCGATGTAGACGGTGAGCTTTGCGGCCTTGGCCGAAAGATCGAGTTCATCCGCACCGAGCAGGAAGAGCACGTCGGAAGACGCAACGATGGAAGCGGCGTTTGCGGAGGTATCCGCAGGCACGAAGCCGAGATCGAGACCGCCGACGCGCGAGGCTGCAGTATGCAGAACCGAGAAGCCGTTCCAGCCTTCGGAAACTGCACCGATATTTCCGGCGAGCTTTGCAGCATCAGCCAGAATTGCTGCACCGTCTTCGCGTGTCAGAGCGCCTTGACCAACGATGATCATCGGGTTCTTGGCAGCCTTCAACTTCTCAACGAAGCTTCCTGAGCCATTAACCAGATCGGTCAGCGTATCGGTGCCGGCACCCAGGTACTCGTACTCGTAACGCAGCTCGCCTGCTTCACCGATCACGCCGATCGGGAAGCCGCCACGGCGCCAGCGCTTGCGGATGCGAGCGTTGAGAACAGCCGCTTCGAAGCGGGGGTTTGAGCCGATGATCAGCAGCGCATCTGCCTTTTCGATGCCCTGGATCGTCGTATTGAAGATGTAGCTGGCACGTCCGTGCGACGGATGAAGCGCTGTACCATCCTGGCGGCAATCGATATTCGTCGAGCCGAGCGATGCGAGAAGCGACTTTAGCGCGAACATTTCTTCGACGGATGCAAGATCGCCAGCAATGGCGCCGATCTTTTCACCGGTGGTGGCCGAAACGGCAGCCTTGATCGCACCGAAGGCTTCACCCCAGGTGGCAGCCTGCAAACGGCCATCTTTACGGACGTAAGGACGATCGAGACGCTGTGTCTTCAGGCCGTCCCAGATGAAGCGGCTCTTGTCAGAAATCCACTCTTCATTGATGGCTTCGTTGACGCGCGGCATAATGCGCATGACTTCACGGCCACGCGTGTCAACGCGAATTGCGGAGCCCAGAGCATCCATCACGTCGATGGTTTCGGTCTTGCCGAGCTCCCACGGACGGGCGGTGAAGGCGAAAGGCTTGGAGGTCAGAGCCCCAACTGGGCAGAGATCAACCACGTTGCCCTGCAGCTCGGAGGTCATTGCCTGCTCGAGATAGGTTGTGATTTCTGCATCCTCGCCACGACCGATCAGGCCGAGTTCGGAAATGCCGGCAACTTCCGTGGTGAAACGGACGCAGCGCGTGCAGTGGATGCAGCGGTTCATCACCGTCTTGACGAGCGGGCCGATATATTTGTCTTCAACCGCACGCTTGTTCTCAGAATAGCGCGAACCGGCAATGCCGAAGGCCATGGCCTGGTCCTGCAGGTCGCATTCGCCGCCCTGGTCGCAGATCGGGCAATCCAGCGGGTGGTTGATGAGCAGGAACTCCATCACACCTTCGCGGGCCTTCTTGACCATCGGCGTGTTGGTAAACACTTCCGGCAACTCGCCGTTCGGGCCACCGCGAATATCGCGCACACCCATGGCGCAGGAAGCCGCAGGCTTGGGCGGTCCGCCCTTCACCTCGATCAGACACATGCGGCAGTTACCGGCTACCGACAAACGCTCATGAAAACAAAAGCGCGGAACTTCGGCGCCAGCCTCCTCGCACGCCTGAAGCAGCGTGAAATGATCCGGAACCTCGATCTCTTTACCGTCAACCTTGAGCTTTGCCATGGTTCTACTTACGTCCTGTTGCCTGTCCGTCCCGCCAAACAAGCGGTCCACGACAAATCCCGATCGCATCCTGCCGTATCGGTGAGATTCGACCGGATGCTTAAATGATTTGCGGGATCGGTGAAACCCGGTCCCATGCCTTGTCACGCGCGTTAAGCGTTATTCGGCAGCTTCCATTACAGCGCCGTCATCCATGGCCCTGTAAGTGTATTGGTCGATGCGCTTTTCGATTTCCGGACGGAAATTGCGGATCAGCGCCTGAACCGGCCACGCGGCAGCATCGCCAAGCGCGCAGATGGTGTGGCCTTCGATCTGCTTGGTCACTTCGAACAGCATGTCGATTTCGCGCTTCTGCGCGTTGCCCTTAACCATACGCTCGAGAACGCGCCACATCCAGCCGGTGCCCTCGCGGCAAGGCGTGCATTGGCCACAGCTCTCATGCTTGAAGAAAGCCGCGATACGGGCAATCGCCTTGATGACGTCGGTGGACTTGTCCATGACGATCATGCCGCCGGTACCGAAGGACGACTTCACTTCGCGCATGCCGTCGAAGTCCATGATGGCGTCCTTCATGTCCTCACCGCGAACGATGGGGCAGGATGCGCCGCCAGGAATGACGCCGAGAAGATTGTCCCAACCGCCGCGAATGCCACCACAGTGACGCTCGATCAGTTCCTTGAAGGACAGACCCAGCGCATCTTCGAAGGTGCACGGACGCTCAACATGACCAGAGACCATGAACAGCTTGGTGCCGACGTTGTTCGGGCGGCCGATCGAAGAGAACCAGGACGCGCCACGACGCAGGATCGTCGGTGCAACCGCAATCGATTCCACGTTGTTGACCGTGGTCGGGCAGCCATAGAGACCCATATTGGCCGGGAATGGCGGCTTCAGGCGCGGCTGGCCCTTCTTGCCTTCCAGGCTTTCGAGCAGAGCCGTTTCCTCGCCGCAGATATAGGCACCCGCGCCATGGTGAACGTAGATGTCGAAGTCCCAGCCATTCTTGTTGTTAGCGCCGAGCAGACCAGCGTCATAGCACTCATCGATTGCAGCCTGAAGCGCTTCGCGCTCACGCATATATTCGCCGCGCACATAAATGTAAGCGGTATGAGCACCCATGGCGAAACCAGCAATCACGCAGCCTTCGATCAGCGTATGCGGATCGTGGCGCAGAATTTCGCGGTCCTTGCAGGTACCGGGCTCGGACTCATCGGCATTGACGACGAGGTAATGCGGGCGGCCATCGCTTTCCTTCGGCATGAAGGACCACTTCAGGCCGGTTGGGAAGCCTGCACCACCACGACCACGAAGACCGGACGCCTTCATCTCGTTGATGATCCAGTCACGGCCCTTTTCGATGATCTGCTTGGTGCCGTCCCAGTGGCCACGTGCCATGTTGCCCTTGAGCGACTTGTCCTTGAGGCCGTAGAGATTGGTAAAGATACGATCTTGATCTTTCAGCATGGTTCAACCTCTCACTGCGACTTCTTGGCATCGCTGTTGGTATCGGCAGCCTTGGCATTTTCTGCTGCAGCCTTCGGCTCCGTCGCCGGCGTCTTCAGCTTCGGATCGGTTTCCGGTGTATCCGTCTTCGGCTTTGCAGCGTTGGAAGGCGGCGTCTGCGCAGCATCTGCTGCAGGCTCTTCTTTCTTGTCGAGATTGGAGCGATCCGGCTTTGTTTCTTCCGTCAACGTCGTCAGCGGACCGACAGGTGCAGACAGATGACGATCGATCTGAGGACCGGGCGTGATCGTATCACCCTTGTCTGCTTCGAAAGCATCGATGATCTCTTCCAGGCGCTCAGGCGTCAGATCCTCGTAAGCATCCTTGAAAATGATGACCATAGGCGCATTCACACAGGCGCCCTGACATTCAACCTCTTCCCAAGAGAGCGTGCCGCTTTCGTTGGTATGCAGCGGATCGTGATGGATCTTGTGGCGGCAGACATCCATCAGCGCTTCAGAGCCACGCAGCATGCATGGCGTCGTGCCGCAGACCTGGATGTGAGCCTTGGTGCCCACTGGCTTGATCTGGAACTGCGTATAGAAAGTCGCAACTTCGAGAACGCGGATATAGGCCATATCCAGCATCTCGGCGATCTTCTCGATGGCGGCGCGGGTGACCCAGCCGTCTTGCTCCTGGGCGCGCATCAGCAGCGGGATGACCGCGGACTGCTGTCGTCCTTCCGGATATTTCTTGATCGTCTTTTCCGCCCACACCGTATTGTCCGCATTGAATGCGAAGCTTGCGGGCTGGAACTGATCTTCGGCTAGTCGACGAACGGACATACTTCCTCACGCCTCATCAATTTAACGATTCACACCGCGATCTCGCCACCGTGACGAACTCGCAAGCGTAAGCCGCTTTGTCTTTTTGCATAAACACAATGAATTTGCTGCCGTTTGGGAGCGAAGACTTAATCTCGTACCCCAAATCCAGCAGCTGCTTGATCGTCGAACTGCCGCCGCTTCCACCCGACGACACGTCGCTCGTCGCCGTCTGGGCGAAGAGCGGTGTCGTGGCGGCAAGCAAAGCCGATATGGCCAGCGGCAGACGCATCAGCGGTCGACCTCCCCGAACACGATGTCGAGAGAGCCAAGAACAGCGGTCACGTCAGCGAGCTGATGACCCTTGCAGAGGAAGTCCATCGCCTGCAGGTGGGCATAGCCCGGAGCGCGGATCTTGCAGCGGTAGGGCTTGTTGGTGCCATCTGCCACAACATAGACGCCGAACTCGCCCTTGGGCGCTTCGACGGCCGCATACACTTCGCCAGCCGGTACGTGGTAGCCCTCGGTGTAGAGCTTGAAGTGGTGGATCAGCGCTTCCATCGAGCGCTTCATCTCACCGCGCTTCGGTGGAACAACCTTGCCATCCAGCGCCGAGACCGCACCGATGCGATGCTTGCCCGACAGAAGCTCGACGCACTGCTTCATGATCTTCACCGATTCGCGCATTTCCTGCATGCGGATCAGATATCGGTCGTAGCAGTCGCCATGCTTGCCGACCGGAATATCAAATTCGAGATCGGAATAGCATTCGTACGGCTGCGCGCGGCGCAGATCCCAGGCAGCGCCCGAACCGCGAACCATCACGCCTGTAAAGCCCCAGGCAAACGCATCTTCCAGCGACACAACGCCGATATCGACGTTACGCTGCTTGTAGATGCGGTTGTCGGTCAGAAGGCCTTCGATATTGTCGAGAACGGTGATGAACGGATCGCACCACTTGCCGATATCATCGACCAGTTCCGGTGGAATGTCCTGGTGGACACCGCCGGGACGGAAATAGGCGGCGTGCATGCGTGCGCCGCAGGCGCGCTCATAAAACACCATCAGCTTTTCGCGCTCTTCGAAGCCCCAGACCGGCGGCGTCATGGCGCCTACGTCCATGGCCTGCGTCGTGACGTTCATGATGTGCGACAGGATGCGGCCGATTTCCGAGTAGAGAACGCGGATCAACTGGCCGCGCATCGGGATTTCAAGCCCGAGCAGCCGTTCGACAGCAAGCGCAAAGGCGTGTTCCTGGTTCATCGGCGCGACATAGTCGAGACGGTCGAAGTATGGGACAGCCTGAAGATAGGTCTTGGCTTCGATCAGCTTTTCCGTGCCGCGATGAAGCAAGCCAATATGCGGATCGACGCGCTCGACGATTTCGCCATCGAGTTCCAGAACCAGACGCAGCACACCGTGCGCGGATGGATGTTCCGGACCGAAGTTGATCGTAAAATTGCGAACGTTATGTTCAGTCATCAGTGTTGCTCCGCCGACGTGATCATGGCGATGAATTCGGGGCCGGTCATGGTTTTGGTGGCCTCGGCGAACGAATAGCTTGTCGGCTTTTCGTCAATGAAAATCTGCGATGCCAGCGTGAAGCTGGACGGGTCGTTGAAGAGCTGAGCAGAAACGGCAAAATGCGCGCCATCCTTGGAGCGCCACATCACCGTGCTGCCGCACGTCTTGCAGAAGCAGCGCTCACCCCATTCGGAGGACGAATACACGCCGAGCGCGGCTGCGTTCTCAACCGATACGGACTGGCATTCAACAGCGAGGAAAACACCGCCGGACCAGCGACGGCACATGGAGCAATGGCACGCCCCCATTTCCCGGGCGCCGATCGTCGCTTCAACGCGAACGGCGCCGCAAAGACATTGTCCCTGCTCTGTGGAAATCGCTTCGCTCATTGCTTGGCCTTTTCATCGCCCGGAAGAACGTAATCCGTCCCTTCCCAAGGCGAGAGGAAGTCGAAGCTGCGGAATTCCTGCTTCAACTCCACGGGCTCGTAAAGAACCCGTTTCTGGACGTCATCGTAGCGCACTTCCACAAAACCGGTGAGCGGAAAATCCTTGCGCAACGGATGACCTTCGAAGCCGTAATCTGTGAGGATACGACGAAGATCGGAATGGCCTTCGAATGGAATGCCATACATGTCCCAGGCTTCGCGCTCGAACCACTCGGCGCCATAGAATACAGACGTCGCAGACGGAACGGCCTCGTCTTCCGCCGCTTGAAGCTTGATGCGAACACGCAGGTTCTGGCGAGGAGACAGCAGGTGATAGACAACATCGAAGCGCTTTTCGCGCTGCGGCCAGTCAACGCCGCAAATGTCGATGATGTTGACAAAACTGCACTGCACGTCGTCGCGCAGGAAGGTCAGAAGCGCGATGATGCTTTCCGGTGTCGTGTTCAGCGTCAACTCGCCGTAAGCGATGGCATGCGACTCAATAAGAGAGCCGCGCGCTTCCTGCACATAGGCCGCGAAATCATTAAGAGCTTCGCTCATTCTTCAGTCCTCTGCCCTTAACGCTCGATCGTGCCTGTGCGGCGGATTTTCTTCTGCAGCAGAAGCACGCCGTAAAGCAACGCTTCGGCCGTGGGGGGACAGCCTGGCACATAAATGTCGACTGGCACGACACGGTCGCAACCGCGAACGACGGCGTAGGAATAGTGATAATACCCGCCGCCATTGGCACAGGAGCCCATGGAGATGACGTAACGCGGCTCCGGCATCTGGTCATAGACCTTGCGAAGTGCTGGCGCCATCTTGTTGGTGAGCGTGCCGGCAACGATCATCACGTCCGACTGCCGCGGTGAAGCGCGCGGGGCAACGCCGAAGCGCTCCATGTCGTAACGCGGACCGGACGCCTGCATGAGACCTTCGACGGCGCAGCAGGCAAGACCGAACTGCATCCACATCAGCGAGCCGGTGCGCGCCCAGGTGATGAGCTCGTCGGTCGAGGTGACGAGAAAGCCCTTGTCGGCCAGCTCGTCATTGATTTCGCTGAAATAGGCGTCGTCGCTACCAACCGGTTTGCCGGTGGCTGGATCGATAATGCCCTTGGGCTTTTGCGCGATAAGCGTCGAGTCGTTTTGAACTACGCCCATTCCAGCGCTCCCTTCTTCCATTCATAGATGAAGCCGATGGTCAGAACGGCCAGAAACACCATCATGGACCAAAAGCCGAACCAGCCGAGTTCACCGAAGGACACAGCCCAAGGGAAGAGGAATGCGACTTCAAGGTCGAAGATGATGAAAAGGATCGAAACGAGATAGAATCGAATGTCGAACTTCATGCGCGCATCGTCGAACGCGTTGAAACCGCACTCGAATGCGGAAAGCTTCTCAGGATCGGGATTCTTGTAAGCAACCGCGAAAGGCGCGATCAACAGCGCCAGGCCGATGACGAGTGCGATACCGATAAAGATTGCGATTGGAATATAGGAACTGAGGAGTTCAGTCATTGTCTCTTCCTTGCCCGACCGAGTGTCGGACACCCATTTGGAACCGACGTTCCGCAGGGCCGAATTGTGTTGCAACGCCGCAGTGGTTAGCGCAGCCGCGCCATCTCTGCAAGGGTTTAAGCACCTTTTCGCGCCAATCCCGCCACGGATTAGACACCGTCGCGTCAAACAGCTGGTGCATCGATCATCCGAAGTATAGCTAAATACTTAAGAAACATCGACAAAAATCGTTTGAAAGACGCTTTTAAAAAGTCACGTAATTTTGCGCCCTCCGGTAACGTTTTATGACATCGAAGAGGCATTGGAACTGGACTTTCAGAAGCAACAATGCGACGGCTCCATGGGAGCGAGATCCGATCGATCTCGCAGCGCAAACCGCCGTCTCCAAGATACAACTCAGGCTATTGGAGGTATATAAAAATGGCGCGAGTGACGGGGCTCGAACCCGCGACCTCCGGCGTGACAGGCCGGCACTCTAACCGACTGAGCTACACCCGCGCATTTCTTGGTGAACCGCTAGGCGGTCCGCCGTTCCGAAGCGGCAGCGCCGTTTCGATGAGCGGCTAACTACGGGGTTCCCTCTGGAGTGTCAAGCGCGATGAAAGACAAAATCGTGACATTTTTCGAGACAGCCGCGCAAAGCCCTGAGAAGCAAGGAAACCGCCTCGAACTTTTTTCGTGCGCCGATCGCCTCCAAAGTGGGGTCATCGGTTCCCGACCATAGTTTCAATGGCTTACCGGCCCCATCCAAAGCCGGAATCGATGCGTTGCCATAAGAGAGTCGCCGAATCCGCCGGTCCGGCGCGGTGAAAAAGGCGCGGTCGGCCGCACTTATCCACAGTCTCGGGCGCGGAACGCCGCATTCCCGGGGCTTCTGTCAAA
>CAJYTK010000016.1 GCA_913777615.1 uncultured Agrobacterium sp.
TTCGGGTTGGTTGAAACGGGCCACCTGCTTGCCCGGACGGCTTGGCCGTATGCGTTGGCTACGGCACGCGCCGCCCGGACAATCAGTCGATCCCGTTTGAACCAACAGAACTGTTTCTATTTAACAAGTAAACGCTCTAGCCGACACTCGCAAATGTATCCCGCCACGTAGCTGTCCAACATAAAAAAACAGGCCCCGAAAGTGGAGCCTGTCGCATTCGTCGATCTCATGAATGAAGCGTTACATGCCTTCCGGCCCACGGTTCATCGCCGCAATGCCGGTACGGCAAACCTCGATCAGCCCAAGCGGCTTGATGATCGAAACGAATTGATCGATCTTGGACGACTTGCCGGTGATCTCGAAAATGAAGTGATCGAGCGTCGCATCAACAACCTTGGCATGGAAGGCATCAGCAAGACGCAAGGTCTCGGCGCGATCTTCGCCGCGTCCTGCGACCTTGATAAGCGCCACTTCGCGCTCGATTGGACGCTCTTGCCCTGCCTGGCGTGCACGCACCGTCAGATCCACCACGCGATGAACCGGAACGATCCGCTCAAGCTGCGCCTTGATCTGCTCCAGCACACCAGGCGTGCCGCGCGTCACGATGGTGATGCGCGACAAGTGTGCCTCATGTTCTGTCTCAGAAACCGTCAGGCTCTCAATGTTGTAGCCACGGCCGGAAAACAGGCCGATGACACGGGCGAGAACGCCCGGCTCGTTATTGACCAGAACCGAGAGCGTGTGGTTTTCCACCATCGCCGTTTCGGTCTGGATGAAGTATGCGGAGCCGGTGGGCTGTAGGTGTGCGTTCATGTTTTTATCCTCTTCCCACGATTAGACGAGCTGGCGGCCCTTGGCGTCGATGGCGTTGGCAACTGCTTCGTCCGTTGCTTCATCCGGCAGCAGCATTTCGTTATGTGCCTTACCGGACGGGATCATCGGGAAGCAATTGGCGAGATTGGCGACGCGGCAATCGAAAATGACGGGTCTTTTCACCGCGATCATTTCGGCGATCTTGTCGTCCAGTTCCTTGGGGTCGTCGCAATACATGCCCACTGCCCCATAGGCTTCTGCCAGTTTGACGAAGTCCGGCATGGCTTCGGTATAGGAGTTGGACAGACGGTTGCCGTGCAGCAACTGCTGCCACTGGCGGACCATTCCCATATACTGGTTGTTCAGGATGAAGATCTTGACCGGCAGATTATACTGGATGGCGCATGACATTTCCTGAATGCACATCTGGATCGAGGCATCCCCGGCAACATCGATAACGAGCGCATCCGGATGGGCAACCTGAACGCCGATGGCAGCAGGGAAGCCATAGCCCATGGTCCCCAGGCCGCCCGACGTCATCCAGCGGTTCGGTTTTTCGAAGCCGATGAACTGTGCCGCCCACATCTGGTGCTGACCAACTTCGGTGGTGATGTAGGTATCATGATCCCGGGTTGCCGCAGTCAGGCGCTCCAGCGCGTATTGCGGCATGATGACATCGTTGGAGTTCTTGTAGGCGAACGAGTTGCGCGCGCGCCAGCGGGCGATCTGGCCGTGCCACTCTTCGGTCTGCGCCTTTTCGGGCTTGGCAGGCAGCGCCCGCCACAGACGGACCATGTCTTCCAGAACATGCGCGACATCGCCGATGATCGGAACATCGACGCGAACGTTCTTGTTAATCGAAGAGGGATCGATATCGATGTGGATCTTCTTGGAATTGGGCGAAAACGCATTGAGACGACCGGTGATGCGGTCATCGAAACGCGCGCCGATGCAAACCATGACGTCGCAATCGTGCATGACCATATTGGCTTCGTAGGAGCCGTGCATGCCGAGCATGCCCAACCACTTGTCGCCGGACGCCGGGTAAGAACCGAGACCCATCAGCGTGGAGGTGATCGGAAAGCCTGTCAGTTCGACCAGTTCGCGCAACAGACGGGTGGCTTCCGGACCGGAATTGACCACGCCACCGCCCGTATAGAAAACAGGACGCCTGGCTTTCGACATCAGTTCGATCGCCGCCTTGATGGCGTTCAGATCTCCCTGAACCTTCGGCTTGTAGCTCTTTTGCTGAATGGCAGCGGATGGCGGCGTATAGGTACCGGTGGCGAACTGAATATCTTTCGGAACATCGACGACGACAGGACCGGGACGGCCCGTCTGCGCAATACGGAAGGCTTCATGAATGATGCCCGCCAACTCATTGACATCCTTAACCAGCCAGTTGTGCTTGGTGCATGGGCGGGTAATGCCGACGGTGTCACATTCCTGGAAGGCATCGGAGCCGATCAGTGTGGTTGGAACCTGGCCGGAAATGCAGACCAGAGGGATGCTATCCATCAGCGCATCCTGCAACGGGGTAACAGCATTGGTCGCGCCTGGGCCGGAGGTGACGAGCATCACGCCGACCTTGCCGGTGGAGCGTGCGTAACCTTCTGCCGCGTGTCCCGCACCCTGTTCATGGCGAACCAGAATGTGCTGGATTTCCTCCTGCTGGAAAATCTCGTCGTAGATCGGAAGAACAGCGCCGCCCGGATAGCCGAAGATATGCTCGACACCGTTGTCCTTGAGCGCACGCAGCACGATCTCCGCGCCCGTCATGCGATTGCTGTTTTCCGTGTTGTCCTTATCCGTCATTGCCTGTTCCATCCCGATTTGGCTTTTGGATATCGCTGAGCGTGACCGCCCAAGTGGAGACATAAAAAAAGGCCCCTAGAGGAGCCTCGTTCAGCGCATGGGTGCTTTCGCCGGATGGTTACACCATCCTGCCCATGCGCCGTCCCACCACGATAAGTACGTTAAGATTTTTCATGGGGCGGAGTGTTAGCCAGAAATATGATGGGCGTCAACGCAAATTGCCGAAAAAATCACAAAGGCTTAACTTTATTGCCCGGAAGCGGGTCGATGCGAAACAAAGATGCGCGCCAATTACACCACTTGTTAAAGCCCATGACCTAAACATTTTTAGATAACAACAAAGCATCGACGACACCGACATCGGCCTTGCGGGGAAAAAACCGTGTTTAACGACGATCTACGAGCATCGGCAAAGGCAGGCGAACACGACCGCCGGGACGAACAGACAGCAGCCAGTCGCATGCTTGGCAGAGTGGTTTCCTGCAGCGGCTCGAAAGCGCGTATCTCCGTTACCATCACCAACGACGATCCGAATGTCGCGAAATTATGGTCGGTCGGACGGCTGATCTCCATCGATCTCGGCTCAACGCGGGTAACTGCCCTCACCTACGCCATGAATATCGATGGTTCTTCATGGTCGGACCACGACGCCAATACGCTGCTCGTGGACGTGGAACTGCTCGGCGAAATCTATTCCACGGAAGACGGCATCGAGCTCTTTTCGAGCGGCATTACCCGCTATCCCCATCTCGGCGCAGTCGCTCATCGCATCCGCGCCAGTGACCTCATGCGAATCTATGAGAACAGCGCCGCGGGCAGTTGTATCATCGGCAATCTAAGCCAGGATCAGAGCGTCGATGCGATGATCAACATTCCGCAATTGCTGTCGAAACATTTCGCCGTGCTCGGCTCCACCGGCGTGGGCAAGACGACGGCCGTGACCCTGCTCCTTAACAAGGCCATCGAGAAAGACCCGAAGCTCAGGGTACTGATTCTCGATCCCCATAATGAATTTGCCGCAGCCTTCCCAACAACCTCGGTGGTGATCGATACGGATACGCTCGATCTGCCCTTCTGGCTCATGAAACTCGAAGAGTTCGCCGAAGTGGTATTTCGCGGGCAAAAGCCGCCCGCCGAGGAGCTCGACATTCTGCGCGACCTCATCCCAGATGCCAAGCGCGCTTTCCGTGGCACGGACATGTCACATATTCGGCGTGCCTCGGAAAAATCGTCGCTGACCGCCGATACACCGGTTCCTTATCGCATTGCCGATCTTCTGGCGCTGATCGACGAGCGCCTCGGTCGTCTGGAGGGCAGAGACGAAAAGCCGGCTTTGCGCACCCTCAAGCTGCGCATCATGGCAGCCATCAACGATCCGCGCTACCACTTCATGTTCTCCAATAGCACCATCAACGATACGATCATCGAGACAGTCGCACATATCTTTCGCGTGCCGGGAGACGGCAAACCGATTTCGGTCTTTCAGCTTGCCGGAATTCCCTCCGAAGTGGTCAATTCCGTTGCGTCGGTTCTTTGCCGCATGGCCTTCGAACTAGCGCTTTGGAGCCAGGGATCGATCCATACGCTGGTCGTTTGCGAAGAAGCGCATCGTTATGTGCCATCCGATCCGGAGCTTGGCTTCTTCCCAACGCGCCAAGCCATTGCCCGCATCGCCAAGGAAGGCCGAAAATATGGCGTTTCGCTTGGCATTATCACGCAGCGACCGGGAGAGTTGGATCAGACGATCCTGTCGCAGTGTTCGACTGTCTTTGCCATGCGCCTTTCGAACGACAAGGACCAGGAGATCATCCGCTCTGCGATTTCCGGTTCTTCAAGCTCAACGATCAGCTTCCTCTCCTCTCTTGGCAACGGCGAAGCGATTGCCTTTGGCGAAGGGGTGAGCGTACCGATGCGCATGCAATTTAAACGCCTGCCGCAGCATATGTTGCCGAAGGCGGGCAGCGTTACCGCCGCCATCCATGACGACACGCCGGACAATGTCGATCTCCGCTCCATCGTCAAGCGCATGCGCTCGGTATCCGGCCCGGACATTTCCGGCTTCCGGCAGAGCTACGACGCGACGGTTGCCAAGGAGATGAGCGAGACCGACATGGATGACTGGGCTTACGACCGCCGCGGCGAGGTTGGTAACGGCTTCGAACCCTACCGCCCTCACATGCTTCCGCGTGGTAATCCAACTGCAACGCCAAAGCCTCCTCAGCAGCAGCCCATCTCCATATCGAGCACGGAGCGCAATGCTCCGGTCGATCACGATACGACGCGGCCATTTTTCACCAGCGAAACACGCTCCTCCATTCGCGAAACCTTGCTGAAGAAGCCCTTAGGGAGCCTCTACAGGAAAGACTGAGGCACAACTGGCTCACGTAAGCACACGCTGCCAATCATCGTCCATCTGATTGCGAAACCACGTCATCTGCCGTTTGGCATATTGACGGGTCGCAGCCGCAGCCTTCTCAATCACCTCGCCTTCGCTCATCCGACCCGCCAGCAACTCGGCAATCTGCGAGACGCCTATCGCCTTCATTGCCGTGGAATCCTGTGGCAAGTCGAGAGCCAGAAGCGCTTGGACTTCTTCAACGGCACCGCTCTCCATCATATGCGCGAAACGTCGATTGATGCGATCATGCAGGACGTGGCGCTCCGGCAAAACCACCATCTTGCGGGCACGAGCCGGATCGATGATCACAGGCCCCGTGGCAGATTGAAAGGTCTTGATCGACTGACCCGTCGCTTCCAGAACCTCGAGCGCTCGCACAGTCCGCTGGCCGTCCGTCGGCATCAGCGCTTGTGCCACGTCGGGGTCTCGGGCCTGGAGTTCGGCATGGAGTGCCGCGGAACCCTCTTCGATCAGACGCTGCCTGTACCGTTCCCGAACATCGGGCGCGATCGCAGGCATGTCCGAGAGACCGCCCGTCAGCGCCCTGAAATAAAGTCCAGTACCGCCGACGATCACGGGGAGCAGCCCCTTCGTCTTGAGTTGAGAAAGAAGAGTGCCGATCTCCCGCAGCCATTCGCCCGTAGAATATAGCGCCTTGGCCGATACATGCCCGTAGAGGAGATGGGGGATGCCGCCCATCTCGTCCGCCGACGGTCGAGCCGTCAGCACCTGCAACGTGTCATAGACCTGCATGCTGTCGGCATTGATGACGACGCCGCCATGCTGCTTGGCCAAACGAAGCGCAAGGGCGGACTTGCCGCTTGCGGTCGGGCCGGTTATCAGGATCGCATCGAATTGTTCATCAAGGTTTTTCATCATGGCTTTCGTTGCCACGCTTATCGCCAATCCGTCAAATCCTGTTCTCAGTCCAGCGCTTGGAGAAACGGCGGCGCAGGCCGTTGGAGCATCCGGCCTTTACTGGCTGGCAGACGGTGTTGCCTGCGATATCGTGCTGCCGGAAGGCGCCGATACTGACGCTGCCCGCACGACGCTGTCAGCCACGATCGCCGGGCTACCCATCGACATTGTCATTCAGGATCAGGATACACGCCGCAAGAAGATCCTGATTGCCGATATGGATTCCACCATGATCGGGCAGGAATGCATCGATGAGCTGGCCGCCGAAGTGGGTTTGAAGGACAAGGTGTCGGCAATTACCGCACGTGCCATGAATGGCGAAATCGCCTTCGAGCCTGCACTGCGTGAGCGCGTGGCGCTATTGAAAGGCCTGCCTGTTTCCGTCATCGATGAGGTCATTGAAAAGCGCATCACGCTGACCCCCGGCGGTAAGGAACTGGTGGCGACGATGAAGGCCAAGGGCTACTACACAGCTCTTGTATCCGGCGGCTTTACCGTCTTTACCGCACGCGTTGCGGATATGATCGGCTTCCAGGAGAACCGGGCCAACATCCTTGGCGAGCAGGACGGACAGTTGGACGGAACGGTCGCCGAACCCATTCTGGGAAAGCAGGCCAAAGTCGATGCGCTGATCGACATTGCGAACACGCTTGGTATTTCGCCTGAGGATGCATTGGCCGTTGGCGATGGCGCAAACGATCTCGGCATGCTGCACCTTGCCGGCAGCGGCGTTGCCCTGCACGCCAAACCCGCCGTGGCAGCGGAAGCGAAAATTCGCATCGATCACGGCGATCTCACCGCCCTCCTCTATCTTCAAGGCTATCGCAAGTCGGATTTCGTCACCGCATGATTATCCACGGTACACCGCGCCTTATTCTGCGCGCCTGGAAGGAAAGCGACCGCGCCCTCTTCCGCGAGATCAATGCCGATCCGGTCGTCATGGAGTTCTTTGCTGTGCGCCGCAGCGATGAAGAATCCGACGCCATGATGGACAGGATCAACGCCGTCATTCACACGACGGGTTTTGGCTTCTACGCCATGGAAAATCGAGAGACTGGCGAACCCATGGGCTTTTGCGGCGTCGCCCCGGTGACTGTCGACAACGTGTTTACCCCCGGCACGATGGAAATCGGCTGGCGGCTTGCGACCAGGTACTGGGGCAAGGGCTATGTGACGGAGGCGGCAAAGGCGCTTCTCTCGATGGCTTTCGACGAAAAGCGCCTTTCCGAGATCGTTTCCTTCGCCGTCTACAACAATCATCGCTCCACCGCTGTCATGAAGCGGATCGGATTGAAGCGCGACGCGGCACGCGATTTCAATCACCCACGCGTGCAGGAAGAGACACATCCGCACCTTCGCCCTCACGTCACCTACGCGCTGACGCTGGAGGAATGGCGGGCGCGATAACATCGCATCCCGCTGCCCCACATCTTCACTTCACCGCGGCATTGCCTCCATCGGCATAGAGGGCCGATCCGGCCACAAAGCTTGCCATCGGACTTGCGAGGAAGAGCGCTGCCTGCGCCAATTCCTCAGGGCTTGCGATGCGCTTCATAGCATGAAGACTGGCGGCCCATTCTTTTTGTGCGTCGTCTCCAGCCATCGCCGTATCCACACCGCCCGGCAGCAGGGCATTGGCGCGAATGCCTTTCACCGCATAGTCGGCGGTCAGACCTTTCACCAGTCCCATGAGGGCAGCCTTCGCCGCGCCATAGGCAGCCATTCCAGGCAGACCAACACTCGTGCCGACAAAGCTGGAGGTGAAAACAATTGCTCCGCCGCCGCGCTCCAGCATGGATGGTACCTGGGATTGGGCACCGAGAAAGGCGGAGGTCAGATTGGCGTTCAATGTGTGTTGCCATTCTTCGAGCGAGAGTTCGGCAAGCGGCTTGATCGCGCCTACAGCGCCCGCATTGTTAACGGCAATATCGAGACCGCCGAACAGATCCGCCGCCGCCCGAACCATTCGCTCATGCGTCTGCGCAAGACCGGCATCGCCGACCACCGGATGCACCCGGCCGCCCAGATTCGCGATTGTCTCGGCAACCTTATTCAGCGCCCGCTCGCCACGCGCATTGATGACGACCGCAGCCCCTTCTGCGGCAAAGAGCAGCGCGGTCGCCCGGCCAATACCGGATGATGCGCCAGTGATAATTGCGACCTTATTATTTAGAAGTGTCATAGGCTTTGGCCTCCATTTAATGAGGGCCAAGGCTTAGAGAGCAGCTTCATTAACAGCCACCCGTTTCATGCGTTTGCGCTAGTGCAGACCAAAGACGTGTAGCAGTTCCTCGCGCTGGCGAACAAAGGCTGGCGAACTCCGGTCACGCGGGCGCGGAAGATCGACATCGATCAGCCGGGGTGCGGCGCCCTTTTCTCGCGGGAGGATCAGGATACGATCGGCCAGATAAAGCGCCTCTTCCAGATCATGAGTAACAAGAACCGTGGTGACGTCTTCTTCGCGCCAGATGCGTGCAAGCTCCTGCTGCATGCCAATCTTGGTCATCGCATCCAACGCGCCGAGTGGTTCATCCAGCAACAGGATTTCCGGCTGGACGGCCAGAGCCCGGGCAATGCCCACGCGCTGGGCCATGCCACCGGAGAGCTGTCGCGGATAGGCATCTTCGAACTGCTGTAAGCCGACGAGGTTTATGTAACGGCGTGCGCGGCTGCGCGCCTCTTCCCGGCTCAAACCTTGCGTTTCCAGCCCGAAGGCGACATTGTCAAGCACAGTCAACCAGGGCAGAAGCCGCGGCTCCTGAAAAATCACCGCCCGCTCCCGACCGACACCGCGCACGGCGTTTCCATCGATCAGGACGTCACCGCGATCTGCCTCTTCAAGCCCTGCCAGCACCCGCAGGAGGGTCGTCTTGCCGGAACCGCTGGCCCCAACGATAGCGAGGCTTTCGCCGGATCCGATGGTGAGGTTCAGGTCTTTCAGCACCTGAAACGGCTTACCATTCAACTGGTAGGATTTGGAGAGATGGCGGATCGCCACCTCTCCCCGCAAAGACGCTACTGCACTCATCACATCACCTCAATTGCTGGCGGTTGCGGTTTCAGGCGAGTAGAGGATCTTCTCCGCTGCGAGTTGGTCCGGCTGAACCTTACCCTCGCGGGTCAGAACATCGATCCAGAACTGCAGGTCACGATCGACGGCCTTGCCGCCAGGCCGCACGCCGTAGCCAAGGAAGTACTGCGCCAATTCTGGGTTCTCGCCACGCTCTTCGAGCGCCTTGGCCAGAATTGTCTTGGTTTCCTCCGGATGCTCACGAGCGTAATCGAGTGCCCGCTGAGATTGCTCGACAAATGTCTTAGCCGCTTCCGGATGCGCCTTGATGAAATCGCGACGCAAGACCACGAAGCCGCCCGCAATATCGCCGAGAACATCGGTGTCATCGAAGACAGGACGAATGCCGCCATTCTTCTTGGCGAGGCCTTCGAATGTCGTCTGCCAGTAACCGAAGGCTGCGACATCCACTTGGCTGGAACGAAGCACCTGCTCCAGTTGCGGTCCCGGCACGACAACCGGCCTTGCGGCATCGGCCGGCAGGCCTTGCGAATGCAGCGCCTCGCGGATGGTGTAATCCAGATGCGCACCGAGCGTGTTGACCGCAATCGTCTTGCCGGCAATATCCTTGATCGTCTTGATCGGGCTGTCGTCCAGAACATAAAACACCGACTGGACCTGATCGTTGATGCCGTTCGAAGGATAGGCGGCAACGAAGTCATTTCCGCCGGCAATCGAGTTCAGCACGGCAGACGTCGCAGCACTTCCGATTTCGACGTCACCGGAGGCCAGCGCAAAGAGCGAGGCCGGGCCACCTTGGGCATAACCGACATTTTCAAAGCTGACGCCAGTTCCTTTAAAATAGCCGAGTTTTTCAGCAAGCTCATGCGCGGCAAGACCGCCCTGACTTGCGAGGTAGCGAAGCTTGATCTCTTCCGCCGAAGCGATGGTGGTGAGGCCGAGGAAAAAGGCTGCCGAAAGCAGCAGCTTGCGGGAATGGAAGGTCATGGTTTTGTCCTTTGAATTTGAAGAATGAGGGATCGATGCAGGATCAATGGGACGGCGCAGACCAGCGGCAAAGCTTGCGCTGGAGCAACACGAGCCCGGCATTGGCCGCGAGCCCCAGAAGCGCCAGAAGCAGGATCGACGCATACATCAGCGGAATCTGGAAATTATATTGAGCGTTCATCACCTGAAAGCCGACGCCCTTATTGGCACCGATCATCTCGGCAGCGATGAGCAGCAGAAGCGCGGTGGTGGCAGAAAGGCGAAGGCCGACGAAAATGGCCGGGACGGAAGCAGGCAGTATCACACGCCGGAAGATCGCGATCGACCCGGCCCCATAGGTCCGGGCCATTTCAACGAGCTTGCGATCCACTTCCTTCACTCCGCCGATGGTAGATAGCAGGATCGGGAAGAGCGTCGCCCAGAAGATGACGAAGACCTTGGATGCTTCACCGAGGCCCAGCATCAGAATGAAGACCGGATAGAGCGCCAGCGCCGATGTCTGGCGGAAAAACTGCAGCAGCGGATCGAGAGCGCGTTCCACAGCAGCCACCTGCCCCATGAAAAGGCCGAGCGGAATGCCAATGACAACCGCGGCTGCAAATGCGATGCCGGACCTCTGCAGGCTGATGGCGATGTCATCGATCAACGCCCCGCCGACAATGCCTTTCCAGAGAGCGGCGACGATAACGTCGAGCCGTGGAAAGACCGCAGGGTTGATCCACCCCTGCGCGCTTGATATTTGCCAAGCCGCCAAAAAGCCGAGCACCAGCCCGTAGCGGGACAAGAACGGCCTGATATAGCGGTTGATCGCCTGGATGGCGAGTGGCGTACGTTTCTCGCCACGATAGTCCAGTAAAGCCGGATGGGTGGATTTTACCTCGTCATAAGACATGATCGCACCTCACTCCGCCGCCTGGACAACCGGTTGCTGAACCGACCAGCGATTGACCGGGTATGGAAGACCAAGATTCTGGCGAAGCGTGGTGCCTTCATAATGCGTGCGGAACAGGCCGCGCCGCTGAAGTTCGGGGATAACGAGATCGACAAAGTCGTCGAGCGCTGTGGGAAGCCACGGAGGCAGGATGTTGAAGCCGTCTGCCGCCTCGTTCTCAAACCACTCCTGCAGCGTATCGACGATTGTCTCCGGTGTGCCGACGATGGTGTAATGACCACGGGCCGAGGCGACCCACTGATAGAGTTGCCGGATGGTGAAATTGTTCTCGTCGGCGATCTGGCGCAGCAGTGCCTGTCGGCTCTTCATGCCCTCCGTCGGCGGCGCCACGGGTAGCGGCCCATCGAGATCGTAGCCCTTAAGATCCAGCGTACCCCCTGTCAGACCATTCAAGAGGCCGACGCCATCCTCTTCAAGGATGAGCGAGGTCAGCTTCTCATACTTTTCCTGGGCTTCCGCCTGGGTTCTGCCGACAAAGGGCGATACGCCCGGCATAACAAGAATATGGTTCGGATCGCGACCCAGACGGCGAGCGCGGGTCTTAATGTCGCGGTAAAATTCCCGCGCCGCCTCAAGATGCTGGTGAGCAGTGAAGATCACCTCTGCCGTTGCCGCTGCCAGATCGCGGCCGTCCTCCGACTGTCCAGCCTGCACGATAACGGGATGGCCCTGCGGCGAGCGCGGCACGTTGAGCGGACCACGCACCTGGAAATGCTCACCACGATGATTGGTCTCATGCAGCTTGGTCTTGTCGTAGAACACACCGCTTTCCACCTCGCGGACAAAGGCGTCATCCTCGAAGCTGTCCCACAGTTTCTTGACGACATCCACGTGCTCGGCGGCGCGCTTGTAGCGGCTGGCATGGGGCAGTTGTGTATCCAGATTGAAGTTCTGCGCGGCAGAATCACCGGTTGTCGTCACAACGTTCCATCCTGCCCGACCGCCGGAAATGAGATCCAGCGAGGCGAACTTGCGCGCCGTCAGATATGGCTCCTCATAGGTCGTGGATGATGTGGCGATGAAGCCGAGATTCTTGGTGAAGGGTGCGAGCGCCGAGAACAGCGTCGTCGGCTCGAAACCCGCAACCCTAGCATTTCCACCCTCGCGCGCCCCTCCGAAGCCGACAGCCAGATTGTCTGCCAGAAAATAGGCGTCGAACAATCCGCGTTCGGCAGTTTGTGCCAGTTGCTTGTGAAACTCGAAGCTCACCGCGCCATCCACGGGCTGATCGGGATGACGCCATGATGCGATGTGCTGTCCACCGCCCGGCAGGAATGCGCCCAGTCTGATCTTGCGTGTCATTGGTTCCTCGCTTTGGAGCTCTGCCATGTCTGCCATCAGGCAGGACAACGGCCCGTTTAGCCGCGACACCCGTTCACCACGTGCCGTCTGAGAAGAAACCTACATTGTCTATTATTTTTATATAGAAAGAAGATTGCTCGATTGCTGATGCTGAGCAAAAAGATTTCTGTGGTTGGGCGCAGCGACAGAACAGCAGCAAATATGTTCCGAAACAGGAAACGGCGCGTGTTCTGCACAGGAGGAGTTACACCTGACGAAATCGCACATCGTCCTCATCTCGGACTAGCCATCCCGCCAGCAAAAAGCCGCCCGTTGGAAACGGACGGCTTTGATGATGTGTTCGCAAATAGCAGATGGCTAAAAGTCGAAGCAGACTATTCCAGCGGTATTGCCACGAAACGCAGATTGCCCTGCGCATCGGCAATCATCATATGCGCATTCTTCCGTCCGGCAGACTTGAGGCCATTGACCCGTACAAGAACGTCGCCTGGCACCTCCATGAAATCCTGCCCGACTTCAACGATCACGTCGCCAGCCTTGACGCCTTTTTGCTCGGCAACCGAGCCCTGCGCAACGCTCGCCACATAAACGCCTTCGACGCTTTCTGCGATGCCCTTTTCCGTTTTCAACTCATCCGTCAACGTCACGAGGTCCATGCCAAGCACGGTCTGCGATGCTTCGCGCGTATCCGGCGCCTGCTGCTCCGTTTCGGCGCCATCCTTGTCTTCGGGGGCGGTCATTTCACCACCCTCACCATCTTCAGGCATGGCGTCATCGCTGCTAGCACCCGGTTGCTGGTCTTCGGCACTGTCCTGCAACTGGCCAAGCTTGACCTTGACCTTTTCTTCCTTGCCATCGCGAAGCACCACGACATCGACTTCCTTGCCGACAGGGCTTTCCGCCACGATCCGTGGCAGGTCGCGCATTTCCAGGATCTGCTTGCCATCGAAGTTCAACACGACGTCGCCCGGCTTGATAGGCCCATTCTCCACCGGGCCTCCCTTGACCACGCCGGAAATGAGCGCACCCTTGGCGCTATCCATTCCAAGACTGGAAGCGATATCGTCGGTCACTGGTTGAACGCGCACGCCAAGCCAGCCGCGACGGGTTTCGCCGAACTCGATCAACTGCTGCACGATGTTCTGCGCAAGTTCGGTGGGGACGGCAAAACCGATACCGATCGAGCCGCCACTCGGCGAAATGATTGCCGTGTTGATACCGATCACCTCGCCCTTCATATTGAAAAGCGGACCGCCGGAGTTACCCTTGTTGATGGCAGCATCGGTCTGGATGAAGTTGTCATAGGGGCCAGCATTGATGTTGCGTCCACGCGCCGAAACGACACCGACCGTCAGCGAACCGCCGAGACCGAAGGGATTGCCGATCGCCATGACCCAGTCGCCAATGCGCATGCTGCGCGAATCCCCGAATTTGACCGCCTTTAGCGGCGCCTTCGGCTCCACCTTCAGAACGGAGAGGTCCGTCTTGGTATCGGTGCCGACCAGCTTTGCCTTGAGCTTGGTACCGTTGGGAAAGATCACCTCGATATCGTCAGCACCTTCTATGACGTGGTTGTTCGTCACCACGTAACCCGCAGGGTCGATGACGAAGCCGGAGCCGAGCGAACTGACCTTCTCGCCGCTCTCGGGCTTCTGATTATCAAAATAGTCCTTGAAGAATTCCTGGAATGGAGAGCCATCGGGAATTCGGGGTGGCGTCGGGCCTTTGCCCTCAGCCTTTACGCTTTGCGAGGTGGAGATGTTCACCACTGCATCCAGAAGCGGCGCAGCTAGATCCGCGACAGAGGCTGGCCCATTGGTCTGCGCCATCGCACCCGCCGGCATGGCAACACCACCGGCAAGAAGGGCAAAGGCTGCCAGACCGGCAACACTGCTGCGGAAGGGCGAAAATCGGGTTACGGGCATCAAGCGTCCTCGCATCTGCAAATAGTAGCCTCAAGCTTTAGTACCCAAGCATAAGGCGGAATGATGAAGTGTAAAAAACCTTTTCGTGAACCATGTGCGAATCGTCACCGTCGTCCACCGTAAATCGAGCCGTATCCCAAAGTCGCGACAGCTACACGCGATTTCCGTACCAAAAGAAAAGGCCGCTCGAGGCGGCCTTTTCGGTATCGTTTCAACAATCAGTTCGCCGGTGCGGGCGCCGGCGGCGCAACAGGTGCTGCACCTTGCTGCGGCTGCGCGCCGTTGATGTTATTGAAGTAACGGAAGAAGGTCGAATCCGGCGAAAGAACCAGTGTCGTGCCATTCCCATTCAGCGCGTTGGAGTAAGCCGTCATCGAACGGTAGAATTCGAAGAAGGCCGGATCGCGCTGGAACGCTTCACCGAAGATGCGGTTACGCTCGGCATCACCCTCACCGCGCAGCACCTCAGATTGGCGCTGAGCGTCGGATTCCAACTCGACGACCTGACGATCGGCGATAGCACGACGGCGCTGGCCTTCTTCGTTACCACGGGCACGGATCAGTTCGGCTTCTGCAAGACGTTCGGACTTCATGCGATCGAAGGTCTGCTGCGAGACTTCCTGCGTCAGGTCAGTGCGGCGAATACGAACGTCCACGATGCTGATACCGAGAGATTCGGCGTCAGGACGCAGATCGTCACGTACTTCCTGCATCATCGAAGCGCGGGCGTCCGACAGAGCGGATTCGAAACCACGCAGACCGTAGACGCGGCGAAGCGATGCATCGAGACGAGTGCGCAGACGCGATTCCGCCGAGAGCTGATCGCCCGAAACGGTTTCACGGAAGCGACGCGCATCGGTGATGCGATAGACCACGAAGGCATCAACTTCATAGAATTTGCCGCCCGAGACCTGAACACGGATATTATCGTGGTCGAAGCGCAATGCGCGGTTTTCGATATACTGAACGCGATCGGCATCCATGAAGGCGAATGGCAGCTTGAAGTAGAGACCCGGCTGCGTCTTCACGTCCTGGATCTGACCGAAGCGGACGACGATCGCCTGCTGTCTCTCATTCACCACGAAAACCGAAGAGTAGACGAGGAAGAACAGGACGGCGAGGCCGACGAGAATTGCCGTAAGACGATTGCTCATATCAGTTGCCTCCCTGCTGCGCTGCGCCGCTATTGCCGCGCATCATTTCGTTCAGAGGCAGATATGGCACCACGCCCTGCTTTTCATCGATGATGATCTTGTTGGAGCCCTTCAGAACGCGCTCCATCGTTTCGATGAACATACGCTCGCGCGTTACTTCCGGTGCCGTGCGATACTGATCGTAGATCGAGACGAAGCGTTGCGCTTCACCCTGCGCTTCGTTCACGACACGGCTCTTGTAAGCGTTGGCCTCTTCGACGATCTGAGCTGCCTGACCGCGTGCCGCACCGAGCTTCTGGTTGGCATACTGATTGGCTTCTTGAACGAAGCGATCCTCATCCTGTTCCGCGCGCTGCACTTCATCGAAGGCGTCAGCGACTTCGCGCGGCGGTGCCGCATCTTCGATCGCAACCGCGTTGATGGAAATGCCGGCACCGTAGCTGTCCATCGTGCCTTGGATGATGTTGCGAACATCGGCAGCGATCGCCTGGCGGTTGTCACGGAAGATGTCTTGCGCCGGACGACGGCCAACAACTTCGCGCATGGCACTTTCGGAAACCTGCTGAAGTGTTTCAGCTGGCGTGTCGACGTTGAAGAGATAGGATTTGGGATCGGAAACCGTGTAAAGCACCGAGAACTGGACGTTGACGATGTTCTGGTCACCGGTCAGCATCACGCCGGTGGCAGCAGAAGACGAAGTAGCGCGTGCGCCGATATTCTGCTGCTGCTCGGTCACCTTGACGATCTCGACAGTCTCGATCGGCCAGAAGTGATAGTGCAGACCCGGCATGGAAACTTCATTCTTTGGCTTGCCGAAGCGAAGCTCCACACCGCGCTCATCCGGTTGAACCGTATAGACGGACTGAATGCCGATGAAGGCGAGGATTACGAGGGCGATGATGGCGACGACGCCACCATTGAAGCCCCCTGGAAGCATGTGCTTGAAACGATCCTGACTGCGCCGGATGATCTCTTCCAGATCGGGTGGGCCACCATTACCGTTGCCGCCGCCTCCACCGCCACGTGGACGGTTTGGCCCTGATCCCCAAGGTCCACCCTGGTTATTTCCTCCACCGCCGCCGCTATTACCGCCGCCGCCCCAAGGGCCGCCGCCGCCATTCTGATTGCTCCAGGGCATTCATACCTCTTTGTTATAAAAACTTTCCCGCTCCCTCTCCAACGCGCTTTCGCGATGCCGGCGGGAATATCGTCCTCGTTATAAGAAGGCGACGCGTCTGTTTCAACGCAGGGGCGGTAACTTAATACCAGACAGGTCCAAATAGTTCACTTTGCCGCACCGCGCCGCCGATAGGTTGAAAAACGCACGGCATAATCGTCCTTTTCCCCGGCTGACAGGGCAATTTCATCGGTTTTTTCAAAAACGCTCAAATCAATTTCCGGAAAAAACGTATCGCCTTCCAGTTCAGCGTCTACATGGGTGACGGAAAGTTGATCGGCGAAGGGCATGGCCTGACGATAAATCTCGCCCCCACCGGCAACATAAACAGCGTCCACACCGAGTTCTCGGGCCTTGGCTCGTGCCAAAGACAAGCCATCCTCGAGCGAAGAGACGACCTCGACGCCATCCGGCTTGTAGTCGCGATTACGGCTGATGATGATATGCGGACGCCCCGGCAAGGGGCGCTCGCCGACGGAGAGAAAAGTCTTGCGGCCCATGATCATCGGCTTGCCCATGGTCTCAGCCTTGAAGCGCTTCAGATCGGACGACAGCTTCCAAGGCATATCCAGCTCGCGCCCAATGACGTTGTTTCTGGACACTGCGGCAATCAGAACGATGCGGGGTTCACTCATACCGCAATCGGTGCCTTGATGCTTGAATCGGCTTCGTAGTTCTCCAACGTAAAGTCTTCGAACTTAAAGGAAAACAGATCCCGCACTTCCGGATTGATCCGCATGGTCGGCAGCGGCTTCGGCGTGCGCGTCATCTGCAGTTCGGCCTGCTCGAAGTGGTTCGCATAGATATGCGCGTCACCCAACGTGTGGACGAAATCCCCAGGCTTCAAGCCGGTAACCTGCGCCACCATGAGCGTCAACAAGGCGTAAGAAGCGACGTTGAAGGGTTTTCCGACATCGCTATTTTTCTTTAATATTAGGTACACTTTTTTAAATCCACGTTCGCGGCTATCGGAAGCTACTTCTGTCATAAATTGTTACCGGCCGTCCAACCCTTTTCAACGCCTCAATCGATGAGAAAAAATTGATGTGCGGGAAAGCGCCACCTTTTACCACATTGGAGTTTCTAGCTCAGTGTCGAGGCTCTGAGCCCCTGCGCAGTGGTGGCCAATTACACAGACGCACGCAGGGGCGATGTCGAGCCTCGGATCCTCGCGCGACAGCTCCAAACAGATCGAAAGTAGACTGCTAATAGAGGCCACGATCTAAGCATCCAAAGCTGGGTTCAAGAGACAACGCCACCCCACAGTCTATGGAAAGTCATTACTTGGTACTCCAGGCTTCGCTGTCGCAACCGGAAATCCGCCAAGCAGCTAATTTGTTGACAATATCGGTTCATTTAATCAAATTGCTCACAACATGAGCGCAGTGCTCATGAGTCGCGGGGATTTTCTTATGAGCCTTTTTCGTTTTCTCGAGCCGCGGGGCAACTCCTCCCTTCGATCGATCAAGAAGCATGCTGCCACGCTAGATGGACTTGCTACTGACTTTCGAGAGATTTCAGGGTCCAAGCTCCCTCTTTCGATGCTTGGTTGTTCCATGCCCATAATTGAAGAGTGGTTTCTTGACCGATTGCTGGTGCCTGTCGTTGTTGGAAACATTTTTCATCCTGACCGTGTGAACGCAAACGCTGGCAATGTCTTGGCGTTCACTGATCCCATCGAACTGCTATCTATTGAGCTACGCCGAGTACGTACTTCCAAGGGCTGGTACCAGCTCGGAGAGGCATCGCCCTTGGCAGAGCGCACCCTCGAGGCCTGGAGCGTAAAAGGTGCGCGCTAGTTCCCGACACACTAAGGTATCCAAAGCAGCATTTGCTTCAATCCGCCGAAATGCCGCAATGTTTCTAGCAGTGGCATCGCTGAAGGCGGCGCTGCGCTCATCGAACTTGCCGTTAGGGGGGCGACCTTGTCTGGTGGTCTTGATCATTTCCCACGAGCAGAGCGTCGACATCTTTAAAAAGGCCGCAGAATTGCTGCTTGCTGGCGTGAGGTTCTCCTCAAGGATTCGTCGCGGCGTCCATGTTCACGTTCTCGGGCCGGTCTCCCATGGAAAAGGTAAGGCCAAGGAGGATAGCAATCTTCTCGCCCTTCATGGAACCTCCGATACGATAATTGTCATCGCCCGGTCGGAGAGCGATGTACCCTCGTCGCTGGCAGTGGTCGCCGATGCAATCTTGGATGCGCCGCGTCCGAGTTCGAGGCACATTCGGGCCGCGAGGAAACTGCAAGGGCTCCCCTCTCTTGGTGATGACGTGGTGGGGGTTTTGCGGCGGTGCGCCTTCTCAGTTCTAGTCCCAGCGATTTGCCGAGGTAGTGTGACCGCTGAAGACGCACGTCGTATTGAGCGAACCTCCAACACGCTTATATCCGAGGTCGGCCCGACGTTAGAGGAGCTTCCTGGCTTCGACGACGTGAGGCCTTGGGCGCAATTATTTTTGGACGACCTTCAACGATGGCGGCAGAACGAGATTTCCTGGTCCGATATTGATCGAGGTATTCTTCTTCACGGTGCCTCGGGGACCGGCAAGACGCTATTCGCTCAGGCGTTCGCTCGATCAAGCAGACTTCCCTTCGTTTTCGCTTCGGTGTCGAAGTGGCAATCGGCAGGCCATCTAGGGGACACCTTGGCAGCGATGAGAGCGACATTCGATTTCGCGCGTTCGCAACAGCCAGCCATCGTCTTTCTGGATGAACTGGACTCGATCGGTGATCGAACAAAGTTCCACGGTGACGCCGTAGAATACCGTAGCCAGATTGTGAATTTCCTTCTTGAATGTCTCGATGGAGCCGCAGGGCGCCAAAAGATAGTAACGATCGGCGCGACCAACCATCCGCACGCGATTGACAGGGCTATCCTTCGAAGCGGGAGGATCGAACGTCAGATAGAATTGAGGCTTCCAGGTCCGAAAGAGCGCGCCGACATCCTCGCCTACCATCTTGGAATAGAGGTGGACGCCGACGTCTTGGGAGTGGCGAATGATCTGGAAAGCTGGACTGGAGCGGACCTGGAAATGCTTGCCCGAGACGCGAGGCGAGAGGCGAGAGCCATAAAAAGACAAGTCTCGATCGCCGACGTCGTGGCATCCCTTCCACCGCTTCATGAACTGCCGCACGAAGCTACGAGAAGGATTTCAATACATGAGGCTGGGCATGCTGTCGTAGCTCATTCGATCAATCCCCTGATTCGGATCGCGCTCTCGATGCGTCGGACTTACCAAAAAGCTGAAGAAAACCCGATTTCCTACGGTTCGGCCACGTACGATGGAGACGAGTTGGCGCTTCCAACCCGCGAAGTCCTAGAGAGCCTCATCTGCAGAAAGTTCGGAGGCGCAGCGGCCGAAGAGGTCTTGCTTGGAGGGCGCTCTATTGGGTTTGCCGGCTGGCAAGGTAGCGATCTGGAAACAGCAACCAGAATAGCGATTCAGATGGTCTGCTCGCATGGAATGGGACGAAATCTGTCTTTCTACAGAACCGAACGTTCCGCGGCGGCGACAGATTTAGCAAGACTTCCGATTGATCTACGCCTCGAAATAGCTGAAATTCTGCGTGTTCAATATGAGCGCGCGCTGTCGATCGTAAAGATCAATAGGGAAAAAATCGATGGCTTAGCGAGTACACTTGTCGCGCAACAGTGCCTAGACCATGCTATGGTTGCCGCCGTATTGGCGCAGCACATCGACACCAGCTCACGCTAGGCTACGTCTGATCGATGAGCTTTGTACCAGCCGGGCGGATCATGGCGACGCCTGGCCCGCGATCGGCGTTTCCCTCGATAAAGACCACGCCCCCCGCCTCCAAGGCTGAGCGGACTTTTCCGATGGCGTCGACGAGAACATTCCCTTCGCACTTCTCGATCCTGACAACAATCTGCCTGCTGACACCTGCTCTCTCCGCCAGTTGATCCTGGCTGAGGCCCAAAAGCGCGCGTGCCGCCCGCAACAGCGTCATTATTTCCGATGTCGAATCCATGACGCGAGAAGGCGGCAAATGTATCGAATTGTCAACAATTAGCGTTGTTCGTCGAATCCTTCCTTTTCACGCTGAACCTCGTGTCCATCACGGCGGAAGACTACTTAGAAAATATAACGAGATTGCCGTCCGCTGCGTCGTCAAAAACCGCCCAACAAAGCAATACCGGATCTAAAGGGTGTTGATCCAACGCAGCAGAGCGGAGACGTTTCAACCTTGATGGAACTTGTACATCCTTGACTGTTCACGATCGCTGGTGAGGTTGATTTCGTTGACGCCGAACAGAAAGGCATCTTCGAAACTTCGACCGTGAGACAAGGCGCGGTAGAATGCGTACGAAAAGGTCAGTGCTGCGGCGTCGCCAACGCTGTCATCGCATCCGATTACAAACGGGATATGTTTGGCGATTGCTAAAGCCTGATCGCTTGAGTAGCAGCAATTCAGCACCACGCAGGTGAGATCAGGTTTGAACATCTTTACAAGGTCTGACAAGGCCCCTGGAGGTACTTCGAATGCCTCGCCGGTCGAATTTTCCAGGATGATCGAACTGGCGCTGGATCCGTGTCCGCTGAAATGCAAGACATTTGGCCGTTGCCGCAGAAGATGTCCCTGCAAATCGGATACTTTGACCGCAAACTCCGATTCGATTTCGAGCTTCCCGCCGTTCTCACGAATCTGACGTTTTAGCTCGCGATTCTCCTCATCGACCCGAAGACGCTCTTCCTGTTCTGGAGATGCGCTCAGCATCAGAATCTTCATCCGTTTGCTCTCCTCTTCTGCCTTGTATTTATCAAAACCAAAAAGATCACTTGTCCCGCCGCCAGGCTGACGCTTCTTCAGCGCCCCGTATAAGGACGTCCCCGCGGCCATGCCGAGAAGGCGCTCTTGAGAGGAGGGAGATCTGTCGAACTCATCGAAGACGAATTCTTTGTAAGCCTCGCACCTGCTTCCGCATCTTGCAAAATGCCCTAGGAGAGCGAGCCGAACCGATGGATCCGGTTCCTGTTCTAGCCATTCAACGGTAACCGTCTCCATCCCGTCGTAGTACGTATCTAAAAGCGCCGACGCCAAGCCAAGCCTTGCCTCGTGATGCACGTCGTCGGATCCTTGTATGAGATAATCCTGTCGACGCATCTGATCCGACTGATCCGTGGCGAGCAATCCATACACCTTTGCTCTCACGTTTGGTGGCTCTTGTGATAGATTACCGAGATTAATCCCAAGGTTCTTCATCGACAGGCGATCATTCTCGATGATTGACCTGAGCCCCTTAACTTCCTCCAGATTTTGGTAGAGTCCGTCGTATCAAGGAGACGGACGGAATGAAGCATTCACGGTTCACGGACGAGCAGATCATCGGGATATTGAAAGAGCAGGAGAGCGG
>CAJYTK010000017.1 GCA_913777615.1 uncultured Agrobacterium sp.
GCCTCACCGCAGCGGCCCTGGAGAACCTCAGCACGGATAATGCTGCAGCGCTGACCAAGACGCAGGTAGCGGCTATGTCTTCTGGACAGCTGAACGCTCTGTCGTCGGACGCTCTGGCAACCTTCTCCTCCGATGAGATCAAGGCAATCAGTGCCAAGGCACTGTCTGGGCTGAATGTCTCCAACCTCAGCACCGACAACATCGCCGCTCTGACCAAGGCTCAGGTTGGCTCGCTTTCCTCGGCGCAGTTTGCAGCTCTGTCGACCGACCAGATCGAGGCGCTCACCTCCGCGCAGGTTGCTGGCCTCACAGCAGCTCAGGTCGGCACACTCGACAGTGCCGAACTCGGCCTGTTCACGACGAGCGAGGTCACTGCATTCAGTGCCAGTGCCATCGCCGGTCTTTCTACGGCCGCCATCGGTGGCTTGAGCACGGACCAGGCGCGTGGTCTGACGGCACAGCAGCTGCAGGCAATGAGCAATGCGCAGGTCGAGGCTGTCATCGCAGCCTACAATGGGGTCTAAGACAAACGATCCATGTCCGTAAATCGTATCGACTTACGGGTAGCAGATTGACCAACGGCGCGGCGGCAAGCCGCGTCGTCCATTTCTTTGCAAAACGCTCCGAGGCATCGTGCGTTATGGAGGTCCGTGACGCTTGAGATGTTCGCGGCCCTGCTGCACGTTGATAAGCGTCTTCGGGGAAGCCAATCTCGACGGCGCGATCCGGATCGCAGCCGCTTCTCTCTTCAGTCTGAAGGTGATATCTTTTATCGCTCAAGAAACTCGCCGCTAGAGAAACCTTTTCCCGACAGAAGATGGCTTTAAGTCCGGCAGTTTTGTGAAGTAAAACACATCCAGCCACAGGCAAGTTATTAGCGATAATAAAGAACCGTGCATCTCCACGCCGTTCATTAGCTTTTTAGCCCTGTTGCAGGATGTCATGACAGCCAGCCCCGTTTCACCTCCGCATGACGTCTCCACTCCATCCGCTCTCGATCTCGCGAGGAGCCAACGACTGGGCGTGATGGAATTGTTGACTGTAACCGAGGCGCTGAACGCTGCAGGTCAGTCGGCTGCGGCAGCGGAGCTCTATAAGACCTGGGTTGCCTTCAACGACAGCAACCCTGCGATCCATATGGCCTACTTCAATTACGCCGTGACGCTGAACAAGCTCGGAGATCGAGCCGGTGCCGTCCAGGCTTTCCGTGCGTGCATCAAGGCTGAGCCAAATTTTGCGCCGGGTCACATCAACCTCGGGCGAGTGCTCGAGGACGCAAGTTTGATCGGCGATGCGGTGGAGCAATGGTCGAAATTTGCCGAAGCGACCAAAAGTGTCGATGCCGATGCGGTGCAACACCGATATATGGCATTACAGAACATCGGTCGTGTTCTTGAGGGTACGGAAAGGATGGAGGAGGCGGAAAGCGCCTTGCTGGGCGCATTCGAGCTTCGTCCGGAATCGCCGGAATCCGGCCAGCACTGGCTGTCTTTACGTCAGCGCCAGTGCAAATGGCCGCTGCTTGTTCCTTCCAGCCACATCCCGCCGCGCAAGATGATGGACGCCATGTCTTCGCTGACGCTAAGCTGTTATGCCGATGATCCAATGTTCCAGCTTGCAAAGGCATATCGCTACAGCAAGATGTTGGTCGGTACGCCGCCCGATCCCGGTTGCTTCCCGCGTCGGTCGCCAAAACAAAAATCCGGAACGGGCGAAAAGCTGCGGGTCGGCTATCTTTCATCGGATCTGCGCGACCATGCTGTGGGTTTCGCTCTGTGCGAGGTTCTGGAGCTGCACGACAAAAACAATCTCGAGGTTTTCGCTTACTACTGCGGGCCAGCACGGACCGGCGACGCGACGCAATATCGCATAAAAGCAGCCGTTCATACCTGGCAGGATATCCACTCTTTGGATGACGCCGCGGCTGCATCTCTGATCATCGCCGATGAAATCGATATCCTGATCGACGTGAACGGGTATACCAAGGACGCAAGGGCAAGGATATTTGCGTATCGTCCTGCGCCGATCATCGTCAGTTTCTGCGGTTATCCCGGGTCGGTGGGTAGTCCTTTCCACCAGTATCTGATTTCAGACGGCTACATGATACCGCCGGAAAACGAAATCTATTACTCTGAGAAAGTTCTGCGCATCGCCTGCGATCAGCCGCTCGACCGCAAGCGTCCCATTGCTGCTCGACCAACCCGCGCCGACGTCGGTCTGCCGGAGGATGCGTTCGTCTATGCCAGCTTTAATGGCATGCAAAAGATTACCGAGGAATGCTTCACGCGCTGGATGACGATCCTTTCAAACACATCTGGCAGCCTGCTTTGGCTGCTGGGAGGTGGGGAGGACGTCAATCAGCGACTGAGAGAGTTTGCGCAAAACTGCGGCGTGTCTGCCGACAGGCTGGTGTTTGCCTCAAAAGTTCCCAATCCCCACCACATCGCTCGCATCGGCGTCGCGGATCTGTTTCTCGATACATTTCCCTATGGCGCTCATTCGACCGCGGCAGACGCGATCACATCGGGTCTGCCGGTCCTCACGATGTCGGGCAAGACATTTGCCGCCCGCTTCTGCGGCAGCATCGTCACCGCCGCAGGTGTTCCGGAAATGATTTGCAGCTCGCCGGACGATTATGTCGCTCGCGCCATCGGTTTTGAGCGGGATCGAAAAAGCCTCCTCGCGGTTAGAGAATCGATTGCACGGCAACGCGAAACCAGCGTATTGCGTGACATTCACGCCCTGGCGCGGCGTCTGGAGGAGCTATTCTGGCAGATGCAGGGTGAATGCGAACGCGGCGAGACCCCGGTCCCGGACCTGACCAATCTCGATCTCTACTATGAACTGGGCGTCGAATCCGTACTGGAGAATATCGAATTCGAGGACGAGCAAAGTTATCGCAATCGTTACCGCAAGAAGCTCGCGCACCGGCACGACTATTCGCCTATTCCCTATGATAAACGCCTTTGGCAGAAGCCCTGAGGCAGGATCGCCGGGACCTCCCGTTCAATGTGATGAGATTACCCGGCGTAGCCGATGCCAACCTGCTTCTGGCCAAGAGCCTGAAACACCGTCTTGATGATGCCGGCGCGGTCTAGGCCCGCTTCCGCATACATGGTTTCGGGCTTTGCCTGTTCGACCCATTGATCGGGCAACGTCAGCGTGCGGACCTTGATGCCGGTGTCAAGCAAACCGGCCCCGGCCATAAAGTGCAGAACTTGCGCTCCAAAGCCACCGGAAGAGCCTTCTTCGATTGTGACGAGAACTTCGTGATGGCTCGTCAACTGGCGGATAAGCTCGAGGTCGAGTGGCTTGGCAAAGCGTGCGTCCGCAACCGTCGTGAACAGCCCGGCGGCATCGAGGTCCTCGGCTGCCGCCAAACACTCGGCCAGGCGCGTGCCGAAAGAAAGAAGCGCGATCTTCGATCCCTCTTTGATGACGCGGCCTTTACCAATTTCCAGGAGTTCGCCGCGCACTGGCATGTCTATGCCAACACCTTCGCCGCGCGGATAGCGGAAGGAGATCGGGCCATCGTCATAGGCAGCAGCAGTACGGACCATATGCTTCAATTCCGCCTCGTCTGAGGCGGCCATCACCACCATACCGGGTAGGGTAGCAAGGAAGGTGGTGTCGAACGAACCGGCATGGGTGGGTCCGTCCGCACCGACAAAACCGGCGCGATCGATCGGAAAACGCACCGGCAAGCCCTGAAGCGCGACATCGTGGACCAACTGGTCGTAACCGCGTTGCAGAAAGGTGGAGTAGAGCGCGCAGAATGGCTTGTAGCCTTCTGCGGCAAGACCTGCGGCAAAGGTTACGGCATGCTGCTCGGCGATACCGACGTCGAAGGTGCGTTTGGGAAAGAGCTCGGCGAGCTTATCGAGACCCGTGCCGTTCGGCATCGCGGCGGTAACGCCGACGATCTTGTCGTCCAGTTTTGCTTCCTGCACCAGCGCTTCTGCGAATACAGAGGTATAGCTCGGCGCGTTCGGCTTTGCCTTGGCCTGCGTGCCGGTAATGACATCAAACTTGTTGACGCCATGATACTTGTCGGCAGCGGCTTCGGCAGGCGCGTAACCCTTGCCCTTCTGTGTCACGACATGGATCAGCACCGGACCCTTCTGATTGTCGCGCACATTGCGCAGCACAGGCAGAAGATGGTCGAAGGAATGGCCATCGATCGGGCCGATATGGTAGAAGCCGAGCTCTTCGAACAACGTGCCTCCGGTCACATAACCGCGTGCATGGGTTACGGCGCGGGTAATGGCGCGGTCGATCGTCTTGCCGAGATAGGCGGTCAGCTTCTTGCCGAAATCGCGAAAGCCCATATAGGTGCGGCCCGATGCCAGACGCGCCAGATAAGCGCTCATGGCGCCGGTCGGCGGTGCGATCGACATGTCGTTGTCGTTGAGGATGACGATCAACCGCGCGTCCAGCGCACCGGCATTGTTCAGTGCTTCGAAGGCCATGCCAGCCGACATGGAGCCATCGCCGATGATCGCAATCACCTTGCGGTCGCTGCCATCCAGCTCCGCCGCGACGGCCATGCCAAGACCGGCGGAAATCGATGTGGAAGAATGCCCAGCGCCGAAATCGTCATATTCGCTTTCGGCGCGCCGTGTGAAGCCGGAAAGCCCCCCTTCCTGGCGCAGCGTGCGAATGCGATCGCGCCGTCCGGTCAGGATCTTGTGTGGATAACATTGATGGCCGACATCGAAGATAAGGCGGTCGTCAGGCGTATTGAAAACCTTGTGGATCGCGATTGTCAGTTCCACAACGCCGAGGCCAGCACCCAAATGTCCGCCTGTCTTGGAAACGGCGTCGATCATCTCGTCGCGCAGTTCCCGTGCAAGCTGCGGCAGGTCGCGATCCTCGATTGCTTTGAGATCGGACGGGAATTTCACCCGGTCAAGCAATGGTGTGTCTGGCATTCCGGTCAAATCGTTTGGCCTTCGTGTTCTTTAAATGCACCCTTTAGATGGGGGAGAGTGCAGCCTTCGGCAAGCAGTTCTTCGTTCTACAGCATCGGCCCGAAAATCGAAATCGATTTTCGGGAGAGCCCGATGGGTCAATTCAAGCAGTCCAGAGCGTCCATTGCGCATCCGTAGGGACGGCGCTTTATCGAATTTCAGCCTTTGGGCAAAGGCACAAACTCGTCTTCATCGCCCGGCACGATATCGAAACGTCCGGTTCTCCACTCTTCCTTGGCCTGCTCTATGCGTTCTTTTGATGACGATACGAAATTCCACCAGATGTAACGCCGCGAGTTCAAAGCGGCACCCCCAAAGAGCATGATATGACAACCATCGGCGCCGCCCTTCAGCGTAATATCGTCGCCAGCGCGAAAGGCGAGCAACTGGTCGCAGGCAAAGATGTCGCCGGCGACTTCCAGCGAACCGGACAGAATATAAATCGCGCGCTCCTCGTGATCGGCTGGAAACGGGAACTTCGCACCGGCTTCGAGCGAAAGATCGGCATAGAGCGTGTCGGTAAAGGTTTTGACCGGCGAGCGTAGCCCCGCGAAGTCTCCGATGACGACGCGCCCCGTTGCGCCGGTGGCATCGATAAGCGGCATGGCACCCCGCTCGGTATGGGAGAACTCCGGTGCGATTTCTTCTCTATCGTCGGGAAGCGCAAGCCACGTCTGAAGACCGGACATGGAGAAGGGGTGTCCGCGCAGATTCTCCGGTGTCCGCTCGGAGTGAACGATGCCTCGGCCCGCCGTCATGAGATTGATATCGCCAGGACGTACCACAATTTCAGTACCCAGACTGTCGCGATGCTTGATCTCGCCATCGAAGAGATAGGTGACGGTGGAAAGCCCGATATGGGGATGAGGCTTCACATCGAGCGCTTCCCCGGCTTTCAGAATAGCGGGCCCCATTCTGTCGAAGAAGATGAATGGGCCGACAAGGCGACGATCGCGGGTTGGCAAAGCACGACGGACAGAAAATCCGCCGATGTCGCTTGAGCGCGGAACGATCAGGTTTTCAATCGCATCGCACGCGAAGGCATCACCAGCGGCGGGATCGTTGCCTGGGAAAAATGACATGGGATTTCTCCTCAATCATGGGTCACCCGCAGACTACCACGATTTGATGCAGTGCGTGAGCGTTCTCTCAAGAACGCTCGGGCTGGGCATTCGGTGTTGCCGCGCTCGTCATCGCAAGGCCGCCAAAATGCCGCCGGCGAGCTAGGATCAGTTAGAGCCTTATTCGCCGTCGAGCGGCTCAACGCCCTGCGGCTTGCCTGCGCGATCCAGGCGAATCTTCTCGATGCGCTTTTCTGCGGTCGTCAGCAACGCTTCGCAATGTTTCTTCAGGGCTTCTCCCCGCTCATAGATGGCGATGGATTCATCCAGGGCTACATCGCCGCGTTCCAAGCGGGCAACAATGCTTTCCAGCTCAGCGACGGCCTTTTCAAAAGAATAACCGCTGACATCGGCTGTGTTGGCATTTTCCGTCATGTTCAACCCTTCATCATTCTCAAGATATGCATGGCCGCCGATTCCGCCAGCCCTTCCAGATCATAACCACCTTCCAGGAGACTGACGACCCGGTTACCGGCATATTTATCCGCCATCTCCAGAATTCGCCCGGTTGCCCAGTCGAAGTCCTCACCCACCAGATTGATATGCGCCAGCGGGTCGCGGTGGTGGGCATCGAAACCTGCCGAGATAATGATCAGGTCTGGCGAAAAATCTGCGATTGCTGGAAGAACCCTTGACTTGAACGCCTCACGGAAATGGTCGCTTCCTGTGTTGGGGGATAGCGGTGCGTTGACGACGTTGTTTTTCACACCTGTTTCGTTCTTCTCGCCGCTCCACGGATAAAGTGGCATCTGGTGGGTGGAGCAAAAGAGTACCGAGGTATCGTTCCAGAAGATGTCCTGCGTACCGTTGCCGTGGTGGACGTCCCAATCGACGATCGCCACACGCTCCGCGCCATGCACCTTCTGCGCATGACGCGCGGCGATCGCGGCGTTGTTGAAGAGACAGAAGCCCATGGCCTTTTCGGTTTCGGCATGATGGCCCGGCGGACGGCTTGCAACGAAGACGTTGTCAGCCTCGCCGGTAAAGACGTCGTCCACGGCAGCCATAGCTGCGCCAATGCCGGTCAGAGCCGCTTGCAGGCTTTTCTGTGAGGCATAGGTATCGGCCTCGACCCGGTTGATCTCGCCTTCTTCTTCCGGGATCTGGCGCATCATCGATAGAAGGTGGCTTTCGGGATGGGCGAGAAGCACGGCATCTTCATTCGCCTGAGGCGCCTGCTTGCGGTTCAACCGCTCGAAATTGGGGTGCTCGAGCGCGATGTTGAGCGAGCGCAGCCGGTCGGGCCTTTCGGGATGCCCGTCAGGCGTGATGTGCTCCAGGAAGATCGGATGCTCGTAAAGCCGGGTGGCCATGATTGGCTTACTCCTGAAACGCGTGAAACTTTGAGTTAGGCCCGCTGCGGTAGCAGTGGATAGCCAGCCATCACGGCACGACCGGCAAGCGCTGCCACCACGGCCTTGATCAGATCGCCCGGAATGAAGGCCATGGAACCGAGGAAGGCCTTGCTGAAGCCGATACCGGTTGCAACGGCAAGATAGGTAATCCCAAAGGCGTAAAGCACGATCACGCCACCGGCGACGCTTGCCAAGAAGAAGCCGAGGCCCTGGGTCAATGCAGGCTGGCTTGCTTTTACAAGGTGCTCCGAAAGAGTGCCGGTCACGAAAGCCGCAGCGATCCAGCCGATCAGGAAACCCGTCGTCGGCGTGGTGAAAATGGAGAGCCCACCTCTGCCGCCCGACAGAACAGGCAGGCCGATGGCTGCAATCAGGATCGTCAGCAACACGGCAAGCGCGCCGCGCTTGGCGCCTAGCACGACGCCTGCAAGCATGACACCCAGCGATTGAGCCGTGATCGGAACGGGAATGAAGCCGAGTGTAATGGGCGGCAACAAGCCGAGCGCGATGATGATGGCTGAAAACAGCGAGATCAGAACGAGGTCACGGGTTTTCATGAGGCGTCTCCCTTTTGTCTGAGTGAGGTTTGACCTCTGAAGCCGCGCGCGTCAATGGCGTCGGCGATCGTGTCGGCATCCTTCAACGTCATAATGATGAGCGGTACGAGAATGCTTGTCAGTTTGACTCGGCTGCCGCGGGCGCGATGCGCGTCGCTCAATGTGTGATACCGGCTGATAATATCCGGTACGAACCGAACGACGAGACCGACCGCAAGCCCGACGTCTGACGCCTTCGCCAGACCAAGCTTTTCCAAGGGGCGCAGCGCGTATGTGATTTCATCCATGAACTGCGAAATGCTGACGCTCGCTGTCACCGCAGTTGCCAGCAATGTCAGCGCGCTCAATCTCAGCAGCGTCACCAAAGCATCCATCGGCGGGACGAGAAGGAAGCTAAAGGCTGCAATAGAGGCTATGGTGAGAAAGACGGGACGAAGCCTTGAGAAAGTACCGCGCAGACCAAGATGCGCTTGCCAGAGGATGAGGACTGCCAGGATGACGGCTATGCTCAACAGGGCAGGGTCGCGGGTGAGAAAAAGCCCGACGCTGAAAACCGCAAGCGTAACGAGCTTCATGCGTGGCGAAAGTCGATAAAGCCAGCCCGTTCCTTCGGCGTAAAGGCTTTTCATTGCAGGGCAATCTCCCGGTACCGGGCAATGACATCCTGCGGCTTGCCATCCGCCGCAAGCCTACCCTGATGAAACAGCAGGACGCGGTCGAACGCCTCGACAAGCGGAAGATCGTGGGTGATCACGATCACATCCTGCTCAAGTCCCAGAATAGTCCGCTCTACCAGCGCCCGGTTTTTTAAATCGAGTTGGTTCGTAGGCTCGTCGAGTATGAGGATTTTCGGACCGGTGATGGAAAGGGCCGCAAGTGCTGCGAGTTGCAACTCGCCGCCAGACAGTTCATGGGCGCGGCGATCTGCGAGGTGGTCGATGCTAAAGCGCTGTAACGTCGCCCGTACCGCCTCATCGACGATAGTCTTGTGCAGGCCACGGTTTTTCAATCCAAAGGCAATGTCGTCGCGGATAATCGGCAGGATGATCTGGTTCTGTGGATTCTGAAAGACGAAGCCTACTTTTTTCAAAACGGCATCGGCATCCTTGACCGTATCGAGCCCGTTGACGATGACCCTGCCGCTTATCGGTTTGGTCAAGCCGTTAATCATCCGCGCGAAGGTCGTCTTACCCGAACCATTCAGACCGACGATGCCGATGCGTCTTTCGTGAAGCGAAACATCGAGCGGCGCAAGCGCCATCCGCCCTTCGAAAGTCACACTCGCATTCTGGAAATGAATGTCCACGCCGTTGTCCTTATCTGTTCACGCGTTCCTATAAACGCAAAGAGGCGTTGACGAAATCAGGAACAAAAAAAGAACATTGATTTTGCAGCAACGCAATCCTAGACTGTTTGGCATGGCGATTCTGGTTTCGAACGAAGCGGCACGACGTATATTCCTGGTGCGGCAGGGTCTCGCTTCTGCTCCCAATAGAGCATTGTCGAAGGATGGTCTGCTGCAACTCATCACGGCTCTCGGCTTCGTTCAGGTGGACAGCATTGCCACGGTCGAGCGGGCGCATCACCAGATCATCTTTTCCAGAAACCAGACCTACAAGCGGGAGCATCTGTCCGCTCTACTGGAAAAAGACAGAACGCTGTTTGAGCACTGGACCCATGATGCCTCGATCTTGCCCACAGCCTTCTATCCCTATTGGAAACACCGGTTTCGCCGCCGAGAGCCGATCATGCAGGACCGCTGGCGCAAATGGCATGGCGATGGTTTTGATGCGGCTTTCGAACAGACCTACCGGCACATAGCTGAAAACGGGGCCGTCATGTCGCGTGACATGAAGGCTGAGGACCATCAGTCCGGTGGTTGGTGGAACTGGCATCCGTCCAAGACGGCACTGGAATATATGTGGCACACAGGCAAGCTCGCTATATCCGGCCGTGTCAATTTCCAGAAAGTATACGACCTCTCAGAGCGGGTGATCTCGAAGGAGCATTTCGAGCGTGAGGTGAGCCACGAGGCGTTCATCGACTGGGCCTGCCGCGAAGCGTTGTCTCGTCTCGGTTTCGCGACATCGGGAGAACTCTCCGCTTTCTTCGATCTCGTGACGCCGCATGAGGCAAGGGAATGGGTGGCGACGCATCGCAGTGAACTGATTGAGGTTTCCCTGGTCTCTGCCAACGGCGAAAAAGAGCGTGCGTCCTATGCATTCGCCCGCTTTTCCGATGAGATGGAAGCGGAGGCGTCCGTCACGCCGCCGCAGCGCATTCGGGTTCTGAGCCCCTTCGACCCGCTGCTGCGCAATCGCGCGAGAACAGAGCGCCTCTTCGGCTTCTTCTATCGCATCGAGGTCTTCGTACCGGAGCCGAAGCGTCAATATGGCTATTACGTTTTCCCCCTGTTGGAGGGAGACCGCTTGGTCGGGCGCATAGATATGAAGGCAGACCGAAAAAACGGTTCTTTGGACGTGAGGAGGCTATGGCTGGAGAAGGACGTTCGGCCATCGGCAGGCCGGTTGGAAAAGCTCGATGCGGAATTGAACCGGCTGGCCAAATTCACCGGCGTCGAAACCGTGCGCTATCTGGACGGTTGGATGGCCGATATGTAGCGGAAGGAGCGGTACGATCCGCTCCTTCATCTTATGTCAGCAGAGATCCGTCGAGCTGATCTTTATGCCAAAGCCTTCAAGGCCGACATAGTGGCGCTCGCGGGTGGTGAGCAGCTTGATAGAGCTGATGCCGAGTTCCTTCAGGATCTGCGCGCCGAGCCCGATCTCCAGCCATTCTTCTTCGCGCGAACGTGCCTGCTCATGAGATTCGTCCGCATCGCGCGACTTGCGACGGCCTTCGACCTTGCCGACGCCCACGGATCCCTCGCGAAGATAAACGATGACGCCGCGGCCTTCCTCGGCAATCTTCTGCATGTAATGCCGCACCGGCTGTTTGCTGCCGAAAATGTCGTCGGCAACGTTTTCCGGATGCAGGCGGACGGGGATATCGACGCCATCGCGGATATCGCCGAAGATCACCGCCATGTGCTGCATCGGATCCCAGGGCAGGGAATAGGTCTGCGCCTTTGCCGGTCCGAAAGGCGTTTCAATCATAAATTCGCTTTCCATCTCTACCAGCGTTTCCTTACGCTGGCGGTAGGCGATCAGATCGGCCACGGAAACCTGCTTCAGACCATGGGTTTCGGCAAAACCCGAGACCTGCGGGCCGCGCATCACGCTTCCGTCATCATTGACAAGTTCGCAGATAACGCCGATTGGCGGTAGGCCTGCCAGTTTGCAAAGGTCCACGGCAGCTTCCGTATGACCGGAGCGCATCAGCACGCCGCCCTCGCGGGAAACCAGCGGGAAGATGTGGCCAGGACGCGTAAAATCGGCAGGACCGACATTCGGGTTCGCCAGATTGCGCACCGTCAGCGTACGGTCGTCGGCTGAAATGCCCGTCGTCGTGCCATGCTTGAAATCAACCGAAACGGTGAAAGCCGTCGTGTGTGCACTGTCGTTTTCTGCCACCATGGCATTGAGGTTCAGGCGCTTGGCCTCCTCGCGCGGCATAGGCGCACAGACGATGCCGGATGTGTGGCGCACGATGAAGGCCATCTTATCGCCGGTGCAATGCACGGCTGCAACGATCAGGTCGCCTTCATTCTCGCGTCCATCGTCGTCCATAACCACCACGATCTCGCCTGCCTCAAAGGCCCGGATCGCTTCCACGACACGTTTCTGATCGTATGCCATGCTATATCTCCCTGTTTATTTCAGTCTGCCGGTCTGGCCGCGATCGCGCAGATAATGATCCGCTATCGTGCAGGCGACCATGGCCTCACCGATCGGAACCGCACGGATGCCAACACACGGATCGTGACGGCCCTTGGTGCGAACATCGACATTGTTGCCGTCGGCATCGATCGACTGACGCTCTGTCAGAATCGAAGATGTGGGCTTGATGGCAAAGCGGGCGATGATCGGTTGACCCGTGGCGATACCGCCGAGAATGCCGCCCGCATGGTTCGACAGGAAGAATGGCTGGCCGTCATTCCCCATGCGCATCTCGTCAGCATTCTCCTCACCGGACAGCTCGGCGGAAGCAAAACCGTCGCCGATCTCCACACCCTTGACGGCATTGATCGACATGAGATTCGAGGCGATGTCCTGATCGAGCTTGGCATAGATCGGCGCACCGATCCCAGCCGGAACACCTTCCGCCACCACTTCGACAACTGCACCGATGGAGGAGCCAGCCTTGCGGATCGTGTCCAGATACTCCTCCCAGACGGGCACCGTCGCCGCATCCGGGCAGAAAAACGGGTTTTCGTTGACCTGATCCCAGTCCCAATTGTTGCGGTCAATCTTGTGCTTGCCGATCTGTACCAGGGCAGCGCGAACGCTCATGCCAGGGACGACTTTCCGTGCCAACGCGCCTGCGGCCACACGTGCTGCCGTTTCCCGGGCAGAGGAACGGCCACCGCCGCGATAATCACGGATGCCATATTTCAGATCGTAGGTGAAATCCGCATGGCCTGGGCGATAGCGCTTGGCGATCTCGCCGTAATCCTTGGAGCGCTGGTCGGTATTTTCGATCAGCATCGACACCGGCGTGCCGGTGGTAATCATCGTTTCACCGTCCTCATCCAGCATCACGCCGGAAAGAACCTTCACGATATCGTCCTCGCGTCTTTGTGTGACGAAACGGCTTTGGCCTGGCTTTCGCTTGTCCATCCACGACTGCACCTCCGCAAGCGTGAAGCGAATGCCGGGCGGGCAGCCATCCACCACGCAGCCAAGCGCTGGACCATGGCTTTCGCCCCACGTGGAAACGCGGAAGAGATGACCGAACGTGTTATGCGACATGACAATAGAACCAGATCAAGCGGCGTTTCACATAAAGAGACGCGATTTCAGAATAATGCGCGGTCATCTCCATAGTGGAAAAAGCCTGGAAGGCAAAAGCCTTTCTTCAGGCAGGCCGGACCTGACTTGTCAGGAGACACGGCGTAATCCCCGCTTCATTGCGAAACTGGAAAAATCCTGCGCGGGAAGCGGCTCTGCAAAGGCAAATCCCTGTAGAATGTCGCATCCCATATCGTGCAGCATGGCCGCATGTTCTGGCGTTTCCACACCTTCTGCAACTGTCTCGACGCCGAGCGAGCGCGCAATTTCGATGATGGAACGAACCAGCGCGCGTTCCTGCGGCGAATCGAGGATGGGCATGACCAACTGACGGTCGATCTTCAGCCGCTTCGGCTTCAGGCGCAGAAGGCTGATGAGAGAGGTGTGGCCGGTGCCGAAGTCGTCGATCTCTATATCGATGCCGAGCTCCTTCACCTTGTCCAGATTTTGGACGGCCGCTGCTTCGCTATCGTCCAGAAAGATGGATTCGACCAGTTCGAACGCAACCTCACCTGGGACGATCTGAAGTTCCTTCAAGCTCTCCAGCAGGTGTTCGTCATGCAGTCGACGGATTGAAACATTGACCGAAACGCGCGGGATATTCAGCCCTTTCATACTCCACACACGTCGATCCTGCAGTGCGGTGTGCAGCGTGAGGCGATCGAGTTTCTGAACGACGTTCAACTCTTCTGCGATATCGAGAAATTTCTCCGGCGTCAGCAGACCGCGCGTCGGATGGCGCCAACGCACGAGTGCCTCCATACCGGCGATTTCGCCTGTTCTGGCGCAAAGCTGAGGTTGGTACCAGGTCTCAAACTCACCGCGCTCCAATCCGGCCAGAATTTCATCGGCGGTCCGCTTGTGGTTGACGATGTCGGCCTGGAGATTTTGCGTGAAGAATTCGTACCGGTTCCGGCCCATGGCTTTTGCCCGGTAAAGCGCAAGGTCGGCATTGATGAGAATTTTGCGGGCGTCGCTATAGTGATTTTCCCCGAATGCGATGCCGATCGAAACACCGCAGCGATAGGTAAAACCCTGAAAGTCGAAAGGCTGCCGAAAAGCGGCGATGATATTGGATGCGATGGAGGTCACGACGTGACAGTCATCAGCGTGAGGAATGAGAATGACGAACTCGTCTCCGCCTATACGCGCAATGATGCCTTCGTCGCTGACGTTGAGACTGAGAATCTGCGAGGCTCGCACCAGTGTCGCATCTCCCGCTGCATGCCCCAGAGTATCGTTGATCTGTTTGAAGCGATCGAGGTCCAGGTGCAATATGGCAAAGCGCCTGGTTTTGGCTTTCAGGGAGGCCAGCCTGTCGAGTTCGAGATCGAGCTTGCGGCGGTTGGCAAGCCCCGTGAGTGGATCATGCAACGCATTGTGCTCGATGCGTGACTTGGCTTCGACCAACTCGGCATTGCGCGCCTCAGCCTCTTCCTTGGCAGCCTTCAGCTCCTCTGCCAGCCGCACGTCGGCGGTGATGTCGAAGGCGATGCCGATAACTTTTCGATCTCCATCGCGATCGGTATGGATGCTGCCCACGGATCGAACATGGCGCATTTCCCCGTCGGGAAGGAGCACGCGCTGGACACTGGAAAAGGGAAGGTTATTCGCTGCTGAGTGATCTGCTTCGGCCGCCACCTTCTCTCGGTCGTCGGGATGAAGGCAATCCAGCCATTGATTTCGCTCCGTATAGCCTGTCGTATAAGTGAGGCCATACAACTGGTGCATGCGCCGGTCCCAGTAGGCGGTGTTGTTGGAAAGGTTTGCTTCCCATATGCCGCAATTATAGGACTGAAGCGCAAAATCCAGACGCCTGGACAGCTCCATCAAGTCGTGCTCGCGCGAGGATAGCTCCTGGAGGGCGAGTTCAAGCTCAGCGTTTTTTACATGGCTGCTGTAGACGGTGCTCTTCAGATTTTCAGCCACCTTCATATCCGAGGTGACATCCCAGATGATCCCGCTCATATGGCTGACGCCATCCGGTGTCTGATAACTCGCTCCAGCGGCTCGCAGATGGCGGATTTCTTGCAGTCCGCATTGCACCCGGTAGACCTCGGATTGCGTCTCTGCTCCCTCGGCGCACCGTGTCAGAAAATCAGTGATAAGCCTCCGGTCCTCCAGAAAGACCGTGTCCAGCCATTCCGACAGCGAAATCTCGCTCTCGGTCAACGAAAAGCCGTGCAGGGCCGCCGCACGCCCGTCGAGGTAGCAGGTCTCGCCTGCCTTGAGCCGCCATATACCGATCTGTGAAGCATCCATTGCAAGTTTCAGGCGCTGCGATAGCTCCAGAACCTTGCTTTCGCGGACATGATTCATTGTGAGGTGATGATTACGCTCGGCAACAAGAAGAAGGATTGCGGTAAGCGGTAAGGCAATCCAGAACGACGCCACGTCGATTAAATAAAGAAGAGTGAGCGATACTCCCGCTGAAGCACCGAAAAGCATTTTTTTTCTTCGGCTTTTCTTATCTACGCCACTCGACGACGACGATCTTAGTTGCAATTCAAACAGCCTCTGAACCAAGGTCAATAATGATATTCGAGTGCAACCCTAAAACATAATCTAAAACAAATAGTATAGTCGGAGTTACGATCTGCAGGTGACCGCTGGAACCGGAACGAAAAAACTTCAAAGGTTTGTTATTGGTTAAAATCCATTCATCAATTATACCGAAAATGACATTGTTCTGGGCAAATTCCGCCACATTCCGGAGAGAAATCTCGATGCATGGAAAACTAAAGAACAGCCTGAAGGAGGCTAGAAACATGCGCCTGATGATTGCCGCACTTTTAGCCACTGCCAACCTGTTTGCACCTCTGAACGCCTATTCGCAAAGCGTGGACTTGGAATCCACCATCAGCAGAGTGGATGTGAAGGGCCTGAGCATTACGCTTGCCGATGGCAAGAATTACAAGGTTCCGGAAGAGTTCAACTTCGACGGTCTTCAGCCCGGTGTGAAGGTTCTGGTCTTCTATACGGAAGTCGACGGCAAGCGCGTGGTCGACGATCTTGAGGTCGTTCAATAAAATACGATTTCGTATCGCGTCCGTTCAGAGCGCCCTGAGGCCGACGTCGCGACGATCGGTCTTCAACAGGGCAGGGCGGCTGGTACCTTAGCTTGCGGCCTCTTTTCAGGATTACCTAACGCCTTGCGTGAATAAAACCGACGACCGATGCATCCATATTCACGCTGGAGCGGCGATCAGATCGGCTCTGCGGCATTGATCCACTCAGCCAGATTCTTCTCAGTCTCCACCTTCAAAATCCTGTCCTGCGGAATGGGAATTTCTGCCGCCTCATCTTTTTCCATGCCAGACACCAGCCTGAAGATGCTGCGGATCACGCCGCCGTGGCACACGCACACGGTTTTCCGCTGGACGGACGACAGCCAGGCACCGATGCGCCATGAGAGGATTTCGTAGCTTTCTGCATCCTGTCCAGGAGGAATAAAATCCCACTTCGCTGCCTTGCGGGCTTTGACACGATCAGGAAAGGCGAGCTTAAGTTCGGGGAGGGTGTAGCCTTCCCAGTCACCGAAGGAAACTTCTACGAGCCGATCGTCTGTCCGATAATCGGTGGGGTCGAGACCCATGGCACCGCGCACCAGTTCCATCGTTTCGCGGGTACGGCCAAGAGGACTTGCCACGTAATCGAATTCTGTACATGTTGGTCCTAGAACGCGAGAGAGCGCTTTACCATTTCCAACAGCCTGAGAGCGGCCGAAGTCGTTGAGCGGGATATCCTTTTGGCCTTGGAGCCGTCTGATCGCGTTCCAGTCTGTCTGTCCGTGGCGGATAACATAGACCAGCACTGCAACACCCCTGCTTCTTCAACTCTGTCCTTCCAAGGCTTGACTGTGCCACACGTCAAAAATGAGGCGGCACAGCACAGATCCTGAACGGTTTTAGTCCTTTACGACAGAGATATCAGGTGCGTCTACGGATTTCATACCGATCGTGTGATAGCCCGAATCCACATGGTGGACTTCGCCCGTCACGCCGGTGGAAAGGTCGGAGAGCAGGTAGAGCGCCGACTTGCCGACTTCTTCGATGGAGACAGTGCGCTTCAGCGGAGCGTTGTACTCGTTCCACTTCAGAATATAGCGGAAGTCGCCGATGCCGGCGGCCGCGAGAGTCTTGATCGGGCCGGCGGACACCGCGTTGACGCGGATGCCACGGCTGCCGAGATCGACCGCCAGATAGCGAACGCTGGCTTCCAGTGCTGCCTTGGCAACGCCCATGACGTTGTAGTTCGGCATGACCTTTTCGGCGCCATAATAGGTGAGCGTCACCATCGAGCCACCGTCGTTCATGATCGGTTCGGCGCGCTTTGCAACGGCTGTCAGCGAGTAGACGGAGATGTCCATGGTGCGGTTGAAGTTGTCGCGGCTCGTGTCGAGGTAGCGACCCGTCAATTCGTCCTTATCGGAAAACGCGATCGCATGCACAACGAAATCGATCTTGCCCCAATGCGCTTCGAGATTGGAGAACACGGTATCGATTGTTTCGAGATCGGTGACATCGCAGTGGCCGGCCATGAACGCGCCAAGTTCCTGAGCCAGCGGCTCGACACGCTTCTTCAATGCGTCGCCCTGCCAGGTAAAGGCGAGTTCGGCACCGGCATCGGCGCATGCCTTGGCAATTCCCCAGGCAATCGAACGATTGTTTGCGACGCCCATGATAAGGCCGCGCTTGCCAGCCATCAGGCCGGATGTCTGAGCCATTTGGTGCTCCCTCATATTCCAGATTGATCCTGCCTATGGCATAGGCAGAACCACTGTTCAAGAAGGCCTCAGATCATCTCATGTAAGGGAACGTAACAAAGGGTGCGTTGTTCACCGCTTTCACGGCAGTGTCACAGATAAAGACCTTCGCGCATATGGCGCATCAAATCTGTTACTTTTGCATCCGGCGTTTCGAGGAGGACGATGCGCAATTCGACGACGAGATCGCCAAATGTGCCGTCTTCCTTCTCCAAGCCTTTACCTTCTACGCGAATGGCCTTGTCCGAACCCGACCAGGCAGGCACCGTCACCGGCTGTTCACCGCGAGGCGTAAGAACTTTTGATTCACAACCCAGAACCGCATCGGCAAGGGCAAGTGGCAGAGTTGTGTGGATATCGTATCCCTTCACGATAAAATCGTCGTCGCGGGCAACGAGAACGGTCACGACGAGATCGCCACGCGCAGCTTCCGGCAACTTCAATCCTTGGCCCTTGAGCCGCACCACATGTCCATCCGTGGTGCCCGCTGCCAGTGGCAAGCGAACGTCGCGCTCATCCGGCATGCGGATCGTCACATGTCTCTGGGCGATGATGTCATTGACGGTCACGATGGCTTCCGCCGTCATGTCGGGTACTTTTTCGATTGCCGGTGGCGCGCCGCGGAAACGGCGGATGAGCGCGTTGAAGAAGCCGATTGCAAGCGAGTTACTCGCATCCGTTTTTTCTTGATTGGGCGCTTCGTCAGAAACCTCCGCCGCTGTCGATTTTATGGGATCCGCGCCGCCTTTTACCTTTGCCTCCGCACCGAAAATTCGCTCCAGCATATCCTCGGGCGATTCTGGCTTGGCGCTTGCGGAGTTAACAGGATCAGCGGCGTTTGCCTCGGTTTCGCTGGCGGCTTTTGCATTGCGTGCCTGCGCCCTGGCAAGTTCTTCCATCAGCCTTTCAGCTGCTTTTGCCCGTTCCGCCGCCTCGCGGGCGGCGGCACGCGCGGCCTCACGCTTCTGCATAATTGTTTGTTCACGCTGCTTGCCGTCCGCGGCGCGACGCGCCTGATCGTAGAGACCACGCTTTTGCGGATCCTTCAGCAGATCGTAAGCCTGGCCGATCTCAGCGAAGCGTGCGTTCGCATCTGGATCATCCCGATTTTGATCAGGATGAACGGTCTTTGCCTTGGACCGCCAGGCTGCCTTTATCTCGTCCGAACCGGCATCGCGCTTGACGCCGAGAATAGAATAGGGATCACGCATCCGAACCACCAGTTACGCCCGAAACTCCAGCCGCGCCTAAGCGGCATGAAACAGAACAAACCCAGACCTGAACGTGCCAACATGCGAAAATGTTGCACGATCAGTGTCTTGAACTGGAAGGGAGTGTGGCAAGAACTTGCTAATCAGACCTTTACGCGCCGGTTAGCAGGCGGATTGCAGATCTGATCTCTTGAGATAGGGTAAATGCTTTACTTCTGATCGAAGCGGGTCATCAGCCATTCGCCTGTCTCGGAAAGACATGCCTGACCCGTATAGCTCGCAACGCCTTCGAAGGAATGGCGCGTGGTGTTGAAGTTGCGGCAGACGAAGCCTGTGCTTCGGTCTTCCGTAATGCCTGTCAAGACGCCGGCGCTGCCGGTTGCCGTATTGGCCCATGGAACGGGCGACCCGGCGACTTTCACCAGATCGGCGGACGTGACCGCGTTGCGGATCGTCGCATCGTCCGACAGAACCGGCGCGGTCGGCTGGTTCGGGACAGACGCGGTCGAGAGCGAGCGGTCGACTTTCTCGCCACCGAAAAGATCAAGACTGACACAGCCGGTCAATGCAACGGCAATAAAGCCGGCGGCAAAGACATTGACAACCGATGACAGGAAGCTCTTTGTGCGACTGTTCGACTTTGCTATGACGATCACCATCTCTTACCCAGATATCATTTCTGGTGTGCAAATCAGCTCTGGAGCATTTTAGTCAATATGTCGGAAACGGGGTTAACATCTAGTGACTTCACAGAAGAAAATGAACCATTCGTGCTTTTCGCCGAATGGTTGCGCGATGCAACCGCGTCCGAAATAAACGATCCAAATGCGGTAGCGCTTGCTTCGGTGGACGAGGACGGCATGCCAAGCGTGCGCATGGTGCTGCTCAAGGCGGCAGATGAGCGTGGCTTTGTGATCTACACCAATTTCGAGAGCCGCAAGGGGCGCGAGCTTCTGGGGCAACAGAAAGCCGGTCTCTGCTTCCATTGGAAAAGCTTGCGGCGACAGGTTCGCATTCGCGGACTTGTGGAAGTCGTATCGGACGAAGAAGCGGACGAGTATTACGCCTCGCGCCCACGTGGCAGCCGCATCGGAGCCTGGGCCTCAAAGCAATCCCGGCCACTCGAAAGCCGCTTTGCGCTGGAAAAGGCAGTAGCCGAGTACACAGCGAAATACGCTTTGGGAGACATTCCGCGCCCGCCATACTGGTCCGGCTTTCGTATCAATCCACTGACCATCGAATTTTGGCATGACCGGAAATTCCGCCTGCATGACCGGGTTGAGTTCCGCCGTGAAACCACTGACGCCCCTTGGACGAAAGTTCGCATGTATCCATAAGCGAAACGGCCGTCGACAGCGGCGGCCGAAGAGTACTCAGTCTCACGGCAAGATGACACAGGCGTGGGACCGCTGACCACCCGCGACCGTGCGAAGAAAAAAGACCATTGATGAGATGAGGCAAGACCTCTCGGGCGAAGTCGCAGACCTGCACGGCCACGTTCTTCTTCTTGCTATCACACCCAGCTCGATCTCAGAAATTCATTCGAGCGCGAGTGGCGCTTCGATTGTGCTGGCAATTAGCTGCGCATACTGGCAGCAAGAAGCAGAGCGGCGACATCCGAAAGACCGGAGCAGATCGCAACACATTTCTCCCGCACCCTCTCGGTCGCTGGCGCCACGTCGGGGACCATCACAGCCATTGTCCCGGCGGAGGATGCGGACTGAACGCCGTGGTAAGAATCTTCCAGAGCCATGCAGTCTTCCGGTGCAACGCCAAGACGTTTCGCTGCGGTGAGGTAGGGCATGGGAGCGGGCTTCGGTTCCTTGTAATCCTCCCGCGCCACGATGTGATCGAAACGAGCCAGGAGATTATACGGTCCGAGGTGCCGATTGACAGATTCGTGCCGCGAGGATGTGGCGATGGCACGCGGCAGTTTGAGATCGTCCAGCAGATCTAACATCGCGACAACGCCTGGCTTCAATGCCACGCCGCCGGCCATGCTGATGGCCAGATGGCGAAGCCAAGCGTCGCGAAACGCGGCCATTGGAAAATCGGCACCATGTTCGGCAATGATCGTGCCGCTGATGACATCCCACGGACTTCCGCAGACGCGCTGGTAGAGCTCGACCGGCAAATCGTGACCACCCTCTTGAGAGGCAGCAAGAAAGGAGTCGCGGTAGAGCGTCTCACTGTCGATCAGGAGGCCGTCCATATCGAAGATGACCGCTTTCGGCATGCGGGGTAACGTCATATGTGTGCCTCACCCAAAACGAAAGACGCGCTCGCCAAGACTCTCGAACGGGCGAATGAGATAACCATCCGGATCGGCGATCACGAATTGCCGGTTGCCCACCTCCGTCTCTGCCTTGCGATACCATTTCTCTTCGACTGGGAGAAACAGCGGCACGCGGGCCATTTCCAACCTGTCGAGAATAGGCTGAAGGGATGGGACCGCGAGTTGCAGGTTCATGCCCCGTCCAAACGGGTAGCTGATCGGCGCATTTTCCTGCTCAAAGGTGCGTCCCGCGCCAAGCTGGTCGATCATCAACTGCGCGTCGCCGAGCGCGAGGTACGTGAAGCCCTCTTCGGGCCGCTCGTAGACGACATGAAAGCCGATCAGGTCACAATAAAATGAGCGGCTCTTGTGCCAGTCGCTGACGGCCAGTTCGGGAACGAGTGCATTGGAAACAAAGGTCATCTTTTCCTGATCAATGGGAGGGCAATTATTGTGCGGATACCGGAGAGGTTGTGGAATGCAGCGCCTTGCGGATGAAGTCCGACTTGGCGGCTGTGTAGGCATCGCCATTATCTTCGTATTGCTTCGCGAGCGTCATTTTAAGTGTGGCATAGTCATTGGCAAGAGCGGGGTTTTGACGAAGAATATTACGGAAACGCACTCTGTCGTGGTGAGTTGCGCTATCTGGCGGGCAAAGATAAACGCGCAGACCGGGCAACGGATCCGGAGCCGTGACGGCCCCGACCATAAAAGCGAATACTCCATCGCCATGCCGAGATCCGCGTGGCTCGAACCCTGCAGCTTCCATGCGTGCCCTGCTGTCTTGCATGAAATCGAGGTGCTTCACGACGACATCGATATCGACGTAGGGCTTGGCAGAAAGATTATGGACCGCCGTACTACCGACATGCTCGATGTTGTCGAACATGCCTTTTAATATAATTTCGAGGCGGTGCTGGGCAGCGGAATAAACGCTCGGCCAGCCGGAATCGTAGGGAACGATCTTAACGAGCGTTCCCATTGGTAAACCTCAAGCCTTGGTGCCGCCGACAGTGATCTGGTCCATCCGCAAATGCGGTTGCCCGACGCCGACCGGAACCCACTGACCAGCCTTGCCGCAATTGCCGATGCCGGTGTCGAGTTTCATGTCGTTGCCGATCATGGTGACACGCTTCATTGCGTCCGGTCCGTTGCCGATCAGCATAGCGCCCTTTACCGGCGCGCCAATCTTACCATTCTCGATGAGGTATGCTTCCGTGCAGCCGAAAACGAATTTGCCGGAGGTTATGTCCACCTGGCCACCGCCGAAGGACACAGCGTAGACGCCCTTCTTGACTGACGCGATAATCTCTTCCGCCGTCTTGTCTCCACCAAGCATGTAAGTGTTGGTCATGCGCGGCATGGGAACGTGCGAGTAGCCCTGGCGACGACCATTGCCTGTCGCCTGCATTCCCATCAGTCGCGCGTTTTGCCTGTCCTGCATATAGCCGACGAGCCTGCCGTTATCGATCAGCACATTATAGCCGGAAGGTGTGCCTTCGTCGTCCACCGTCAGCGAGCCGCGACGATTGTCTATGGTGCCATCATCGACGACGGTAACGCCGGGTGCCGCGACCATTTCGCCGAGCAGACCCGCAAAGGCCGATGTCTTCTTGCGGTTGAAGTCGCCCTCCAGACCATGCCCGACGGCCTCGTGCAACATCACGCCGGGCCAGCCTGCGCCCAGCACCACATCCATTGTACCGGCCGGCGCGTCGATGGCAGTGAGGTTGACCAGTGCCTGGCGCAATGCTTCGTCCGCACCGCGCTGCCAGCTTTCCGTGGAAATGAAGTCGCCAAAGCCGACCCGTCCACCAATGCCATAAGAGCCGGTTTCCTGGCGGTCGCCTTCGCCAGCCACAACGGAAATGTTGATGCGCGTCATGGGGCGAATATCGCTGACACGATGGCCATCGGCACGAAGGATGTCGACAATCTGCCAGCTGGCGGCAATCGATGCTGTAACTTGGCGGACCTTGGGGTCCTTGTCGCGCAGATAAGCGTCGATCTGCGTCAGAAGCTTCACCTTCTCCTCGAAAGAGGGCGAGCCGATCGGGTTTTCATCGCCATAAAGCTTTTTGTTGGTGCGCTGGGGCGCTGCCGCATATGAGCCGGAATATCCCTTTGTCACGGCACCCACGGCATCTGCCGCGCGCTGCAACGCTGCGGTGGAAAGCTCGCCTGCATGGGCGTATCCGACTGTCTCGCCAGCGACTGCACGAAGTCCGAAGCCCTGGTCGGTATTGAAGCTGCCGCCCTTGAGGCGGCCATTATCGAAGGTGAGCGATTCCGCTTGGGCATGTTCGACGAACAATTCGCCATCGTCGGCGCCGCCGAGAGCGTCTGCCACCCGGCTGCGCAATGTGCCCTCATCGCAATCGAAAAGCGTCAGAAGGTCATCAGTCATCGCGTACTCCAGGCGTCAGCATCAATCATCGTGAATGTGATTTAGGTGCTGGCGTTTAACGGCGCAACCCACACATCATAGCCTCGCGGAGAATTGCGGAAATAGTTGCGCCTGAAGACTGCCGGTCTGCAAGCTCAAGGCAGCGCGTCGTAACCTTCGGCAAAGCCGGTTAGTTCGATCGGAATGCCGACACGGTCCTGATCGACCGACTCGCGCAAGGCAAAAACGGCGTGCTTGCCGGCGCGCAGAACTTTCATCAGCTCGTCGTCGATATCCACTTCCACATAGCAGCCCTCGGAGAAGCAGCGGGTGAAATAAGCACGGCCGATATTGTTGTTATCGATATAGAGTTCCATCCCATCCTTCAGCAACACACCAAGCGGCGCAAGGATGCGAAGAATGCGCGACTTGCGATCTGCCGTCTTCAGTACGACGACCGACAGCCCGACTTCGGGGCGATCGTCGGCAATCACGTTCTGCATCAATGCGCATTGTTCCTCGGATGCGCCAGCGGGCTTGTCGCAGATCACCGACCAGTTGCCATGCGTGGATTTCGGCGTGCCAGGCGGTTGCTGGGCGACGCTCGTGCCGGACGCGAGAAGAGAGAAGCCGGCGGCGACAAAAGCGGCGCGCGCAATCGGGGGCAGACGCATGGATACCTCTGGAATTCGAATCAGTGCGGTTATTTTGACTTCCGATACTGGAAATGAAAGAGCCGCGCTCCTCATTTCCAAGTGAGTGCGGCCAAAATAGGACCTGCTGTTGGTCAAATTGCCGCCAGCCAGAGAGCCTGCGCATGTTTGGCGTTCAGTTTCCATGTGCCGCCGACGCAGGGTGCCGAGACAAAGTAACGGACTAAAAATGCCCCTCTACGAAAGCTGGGCGATATTGCGGCGGCGCGCAAACTATGATTTGAGTCTAAACTATAAGCATGGATTCTGCGCCTGGGATTGATCATAATCAGGTGCGTGAGGGAGAGGTACCGTGATTACTAGGATTAACGCAGCGTTGGCGGGCACGATCTGTCTGCTCTCGGCTGTCGGCGCAAACGCCGATCAGCCCAAAGAGTGGCAGATGGGATTGCAGGAGGCCGCAACGCCGATCATGCACGAAATTCGTTGGTTTGAACAATATACCATGTGGTTTATCGTTCCCGTGACGATTTTCGTTCTCGTCCTGCTCATTCTCGTCGTTGTGAAGTTCAAGGCGTCCTCAAATCCGGTTCCGTCCAAGACTAGCCACAATACGGCAATCGAGATCGTCTGGACGCTAGCGCCGGTCCTCATTCTTCTTTTCCTGGCTTTCCCGTCCTTCAATCTTCTCAACGCGCAGCTGACGCAGCCGGAAAATCCGGACCTGACATTGAAGGCGACCGCCACGCAGTGGCAATGGAATTATGAATATCAGGCGGCAGAAGGCTCCGAGCCTTTGGCGTTCGACAGCTACATGCTGAAGGATGTAGATCGCGCTGCCGCCGGCAAGGAGGATCACGCTCGTTACCCGCGTCTTCTGGCCGTGGACAATGAGATGGTCGTTCCGGTGAACAAGACTGTGCGTCTTCTCGTCACCGCTGCGCCGACGGACGTTATTCATGCCTTCGCGATGCCGGCTTTCGGCGTCAAGATCGATGCCGTCCCAGGCCGTCTGAACGAAACCTGGTTCAAGCCTGAAAAAGAAGGACTTTACTACGGTCAGTGCTCCGAGCTTTGCGGCAAGGACCACGCCTTCATGCCGATTGCCATACGGGTGGTTTCCGAAGAGCAATACAAGACCTGGGCTGCTGCCGCTGCTTCTGACTTGAGCGGTGCCAACCGGGCGCTGATGGCTTCTGTGGATGGCGCAAGCGCCCTTCGCGTCGCCGCGAACGAAACCAACTAAGGCAAGGAGTGAGGACAATGGCTGGACATTCCGCACACGACGACCATCGCTCTCATGATCGTGCCGCCCACGACGCTCATGGCGACGACCACGCGCATCACGATCATACGCCGAGCTTTGCGCAGCGTTGGTTCTTTTCGACCAACCACAAGGACATCGGCACGCTCTATCTGATTTTTGCGATCATCGCCGGCATCATCGGCGGCGGCCTATCGGTCGTTATGCGTATGGAACTGCAAGAGCCTGGCATCCAGATCTTCCACGGTCTGGCGACAATGGTCTACGGCTTCGAGGGTGACGCTGCCATCGACGGCGGCAAGCACATGTACAACGTGTTCACCACCGCGCATGCGCTCATCATGATCTTCTTCATGGTCATGCCAGCCATGATCGGCGGTTTCGCCAACTGGATGGTTCCGATCATGATCGGTGCCCCGGACATGGCTTTCCCGCGCCTCAACAACATCTCCTTCTGGTTGATCGTTCCTGCCTTTATCCTGCTTCTTCTTTCGCTCTTCGTCGAAGGGCCTGCAGGTGCCTATGGTGTCGGTGGCGGCTGGACGATGTATCCACCATTATCAACGAGCGGTATGCCGGGGCCAGCGGTCGATCTTGCGATTTTTGCGCTTCACGTAGCCGGTGCCTCTTCGATCCTCGGTGCGATCAACTTCATCACCACGATCCTCAACATGCGCGCGCCTGGCATGACGCTGCACAAGATGCCGCTCTTTGCGTGGTCTGTGCTTGTCACTGCCTTCCTTCTTCTGCTGTCGCTTCCGGTTCTGGCAGGTGGCATCACCATGCTTCTGACCGACCGCAACTTTGGCACGACCTTCTTCTCTCCTGAAGGCGGCGGCGATCCGATCCTCTACCAGCACCTGTTCTGGTTCTTCGGTCACCCGGAAGTCTACATCCTGATCCTGCCTGGCTTCGGCATCATCAGCCACATCGTATCGACCTTCTCGCGCAAGCCGATCTTCGGTTATCTCGGCATGGCTTACGCCATGGTCGCAATCGGCGCCGTCGGCTTCATCGTGTGGGCGCACCACATGTATACTGTCGGTCTGTCGCTCGAAGCGCAGCGCTACTTTGTCTTCGCAACCATGGTGATCGCGGTTCCGACCGGCATCAAGATCTTCTCCTGGATCGCGACGATGTGGGGCGGTTCGCTGACCTTCACCACACCGATGATCTGGGCGATCGGCTTCATCTTCCTCTTCACAGTGGGTGGCGTCACGGGCGTTCAGCTTGCCAATGCTGGTCTCGACCGTTCGCTTCATGACACCTACTACGTGGTGGCGCACTTCCACTACGTCCTGTCGCTCGGCGCAGTCTTTGCGATCTTTGCCGGCTGGTACTACTGGTTCCCGAAGATCACCGGCTACATGTACAGTCAGAAGATCGGCAATCTGCACTTCTGGGTCATGTTCGTCGGCGTCAACCTGATCTTCTTCCCGCAGCACTTCCTGGGTCTTGCAGGCATGCCGCGTCGATACATCGACTATCCGGATGCCTATGCGGGTTGGAACCTAGTTTCCTCTTATGGTTCCTACATCTCTGCGGTCGCCGTCCTGATCTTCCTCTTCGGCGTATGGGAAGCCTTCGCCAAGAAGCGGATCGCTGGCGACAACCCTTGGGGTCCGGGTGCCACTACGCTGGAATGGCAGCTGTCGTCTCCACCGCCATACCATCAGTGGGAGCAGCTTCCGCGTATCCGCTGAGGCATTTTGTCCGAGCGTTTTGTCCGGCGTAACATGATAAATGTCAGTTTTACGCCGGACGAGATGAGCAAAGACGCCGCATTGCAATGGGGCGTCTTTCGGGAAAGCAGGAAATAATGACCGTTATTGACAATCGCGACACGCTGGCAATCGAATACGCTTCGCTTTCGGAAGCTGGCGCGCGTGATTACTTTGAGCTGTTGAAACCCCGCGTCATGTCGCTGGTTGTGTTCACGGCCTTTGCCGGGCTCATTCTCGCACCAGGCACGATCAATCCAGTCCTCGGATTGATCGCAATCCTTTGCATCGCGGTAGGGGCAGGGGCCTCTGGCGCGTTGAACATGTGGTACGATGCCGATATTGACGCTGTCATGTCGCGCACGGCCAAGCGTCCTATTCCATCCGGACGGGTTGCGCCGGGTGAGGCTTTGGCCTTCGGACTGACGCTTTCGGTCTTCTCGGTTGCCATTCTGGGCCTGGCCGTCAATTGGTTTGCTGCCGGTCTTCTCGCCTTTACCATCTTCTTCTATGCCGTCGTCTATACGATGTGGCTCAAGCGCTCGACGCCGCAGAACATCGTTATCGGCGGTGCTGCCGGCGCATTTCCGCCCATGCTCGGCTGGGCTTGCGTGACCGGCAATGTTTCGCTGGATAGCACTATCCTGTTTCTGATCATCTTTCTTTGGACGCCCGCACATTTCTGGGCCTTGGCGCTCTTCAAGATGCGCGACTACGGCTCTGTCGGCATTCCGATGATGCCGAATGTGGCCGGCGAGCGCTCGACCAAGAACCAGATGATCGTCTATTCCATTTTGACCATGGCTGTCGCTGTGGCCCCCTATTTCTCTGGACTTGCAGGGTTGAGCTATGGCATCTTCGCTGCGATCCTAAGCATTATCTTCGTCTACTGTTCCATCTCCGTTCGGCGCATGCCGGATGGCGACGAGAAGATGATGCCGGCAAAGAAGATGTTTGCCTATTCGGTGTTCTACCTGTTTGCGATTTTCTCCGCCCTTCTGGCCGATCATCTCGTGCCGTCCTTTGTCACGATGGTTGGAGGCGCGGCATGATCGAGACCGTAAAGCTCAATGAGGCGCAGAAGAAGTCGAGGCGTGGGCGTAACTTGGCGCTTGGCCTCACGCTGGCGGCTCTGGTGGTCCTGTTCTACGTCATTACCATCATCAAGATCGGCGGTCATTGATCGAACGAGCTAGGGAGGGGGAGATATGACAGAAGCACAAAAGATGACCGGAAGCAGAAAGACGAGCAATGGCTCGATCCTCGTGCTGTGTCTTGTCTTCGTCTGCGGCATGGTTGGCATGGCCTATGCCTCTGTGCCCCTCTATCGCCTGTTCTGCCAGGTCACCGGCTATAATGGCACCACCCAGCGCGTCGAACAATATTCCGACGTCATCCTCGATAAGACGATGAATGTGACGTTCGATTCCAACACGTCCAACGGTCTGAACTGGGACTTTCGTCCGGTGAACAAGATGGTCGAGCCTCGGATTGGTGAGACGATCCAGGTGACCTTCAAGGCTACCAACCGTTCGCCGGTCGCAACCACGGGCACCGCCGTGTTCAATGTGACGCCGATGGAGGCTGGTGCATACTTCAACAAGGTGCAGTGCTTCTGCTTTACCGAGACGACGCTCCAGCCGGGCGAAACGTTGGAAATGCCGGTGGTGTTCTTCATCGATCCGGAGATCGTCAAGGCTCGGGAAACGAAGAACATTCATACATTGACCTTGTCCTACACATTTTACCCGTCGAAAACGGAAAAACCGGTTGCGTCCTTGCCGGCAAAGACTGAACGTGACGAGACGAGACTTTGAGAGAGGGAGGCGTGGTCGAAAGATCGCGCCATGGAATGAACCGGTCGTCTGGCTTCAGTTCAGAGAGACGGTTTAGCGAGATTGGGAAGAGCCTTCGGGGATTGATCACATGGCAGACACGCATCAAAAGAACCACGACTACCATATCATAAACCCGAGCCCATGGCCGCTTCTGGCATCCATCGGTGCCTTCGTGCTAACCTTCGGCGGCGTCTGTTATATGCGCTACCTGAATGGCGGCTCCTTCAAGCTGTTCGGTCTTGAAATGGCGAACCCCTGGGTGTTCTATGCGGGCCTCGCCATCACGCTCTACACGATGTACGCGTGGTGGGCGGACACGATCAAGGAAGGCAACGAAGGTCACCATACGCCGGTCGTCTCGCTGCATCTGCGCTACGGCATGATCATGTTCATCGCCTCGGAGGTCATGTTCTTCGTTGCGTGGTTCTGGGCCTATTTCGATGCGAGCCTCTATCCGCACGAAGCCATTCAGGCGTCGCGACTTGCCTATACTGGTGGTCAGTGGCCGCCAAAGGGTATCGAGGTCATCGACCCATGGCATCTGCCGCTATACAATACCGTGATCCTGCTGCTGTCGGGCACTTGCGTCACTTGGGCACACCACGCTCTGCTGCATAATGACCGCAAGGGTATGATCGCCGGTCTGTCGCTAACGGTTGCGCTCGGCGTTCTTTTCTCTGCCGTGCAGATCTACGAATACATGCACGCTCCGTTCGACTTCAAGAATTCGATCTATGGCGCGACGTTCTTCATGGCGACGGGCTTCCACGGTTTTCACGTCTTCGTCGGAACGATCTTCCTGTTGGTTTGCCTGTTCCGCGCAATCGCAGGCGGTTTCACGCCGAAACATCATTTCGGCTTCGAGGCTGCTGCCTGGTACTGGCACTTCGTGGACGTCGTCTGGCTCTTCCTCTTCTTCGCTATCTACATCTGGGGTGGTTGGGGCGCGCCACTGGCTGAGGCGGGTCACTAACCGGCCTTGCAGTGGAACGGTGCATTGCTCCGCTCCACTTCATCATGAAGACCAGGCGTCGCTGATTGAGCGACTGGTATAAGCGCGGCGGATTGCTGCGCTTATTGATCTAAGGAGGCCGGAGGAGCCATGATGCAGAATACAGGCGAGTTCCCTCCTGTCGATCCAATCAAGGTCGGTCTGCAAGGCTGCTGCCCCCGTTGTGGGCGGGGGAAACTCTTCGACGGATTTCTTAAACTGACGCCACATTGCAGTGCCTGCGGGCTGGATTATGCATTCGCAGACGCTGGCGATGGTCCGGCTGTCTTCGTTATGTTGATCGTCGGGTTTCTGATCATTGGCCTCGCCCTCTGGTTCGATTCCGTCTTCGCGCCACCCGTTTGGCTTCACGCCTTGATCTGGCTACCCCTGACAGTCATCCTCTCGTTGGTTCTTTTGCGCAAGCTGAAGGGCATTATGGTGGCGCTCCAATATCGCAACAACGCCAGTGAAGGCAGCATCGATCATGGTTGAGCATGGTCCCCTACAGCCTGCCCACCGGCGACTGTGGTTTGCTGGTCCTCTGGTGCTGCTTTTGCTCGTCATTCTTTTGGCGCTCGGCACATGGCAGGTGAAGCGGCTATATTGGAAGGAGGCCCTTCTCAGCGAGATCGAACTGCGCGTTCACGCCGCACCTGTTGACCTTGCTGAGATCGAAAGGATTGCCGCCTCCGGTGGCGATATCGAATACCGCACCGTTCGGCTCTCTGGCGTTTTCGATCATTCGAAGGAACGGCACTTTTTTGCCACGCATCAGGGACAGACCGGATACTACGTCTATACGCCGTTGAAGCTTGATGACGGACGGGAGATATTCATCAATCGCGGCTTCGTCCTTTACGATATGAAGGACCCGGCAAAACGCGAGCAGGGGCAGCTCACGGGGAGTGTCACCATCGAGGGGCTGGCGCGTGCGCAGCTTGCGGCAAAGCCATCCATCATGCTGCCTGACAATGACGTCGCCAAGAATATCTTCTATTGGAAAGATATCCGCGCTATGGCGAGAAGTGTTGGTCTCTCTCCCGGCACGCTGGTGCCGTTTTTCGTCGATGCCAATGGCGCCGCCAATCCGGGCGGCTGGCCCAAAGGCGGCGTGACGCTTATTGATCTGCCCAACAATCACCTTCAATATGCGATTACTTGGTATGGTCTTGCCGCTGCCCTTGTCTTCGTGGCCGGTTTTGCCTATGTGCGGGGCCTGAAAGGCCCAAGGGAGTAGGGTACGTCGCGCACGCGCATCCGATTCCGTCGAAGCGAGCGGTTTTACGTAAAATGGGAGGCAAAGGAGCAGGAATGAATATGGCCGTTTCCAAGCCGCCTCTCACCATCAGGCTCTGTGGCCCGCGGGGTTTTTGCGCCGGGGTCGATCGTGCCATCCAGATCGTGGTGCTGGCGCTCAAAGCTTATGGCGCTCCTGTCTATGTACGCCACGAGATCGTTCACAATCGTTATGTGGTCGAAGGACTTGAGGCGAAGGGTGCAATCTTCGTCGAGGAACTGAACGAGATTCCGGCCGAACATCGCCAGCAGCCCGTGGTGTTTTCCGCTCATGGCGTGCCAAAATCGGTGCCCGAAGACGCGCAGGCGCGCAACCTCTTCTATCTCGATGCCACGTGCCCGCTTGTCTCCAAGGTTCATAAGCAGGCCATGCGCCACCAGCGCCTTGGCCGCCACGTTGTTCTCATCGGCCATGCGGGTCACCCGGAAGTCATCGGCACCATGGGGCAACTGCCCGAGGGGACGGTATCTCTCATCGAAACGGTCGAAGATGCGGCGCGTTATCAGCCTATCGACCCGGAGAACCTGGGCTTTGTGACGCAGACGACGCTCTCCGTCGACGATACTGCGGGCGTGATTGCCAAGCTGCAGGAGCGCTTTCCGGCCATGCAGGCGCCGGCGGCGGATAGTATCTGCTATGCCACCACCAACCGTCAGGATGCAGTGAAACAGGCGGCACCCGGCTGCGATCTTTTCATCGTCGTGGGCGCGCCCAACTCCTCGAATTCCAAGCGTCTGGTGGAAGTAGCGTTGCGCGCTGGCGCGAAGCGCTCTGTTCTGGTTCAGCGTGCTGCCGAGATCGACTGGGATGACATCGGTGATGTGCGCACCATCGGTCTTTCCGCAGGTGCATCCGCACCCGAAGTCATCGTCGACGAGATCATCCAGGCTTTCAAGGAGCGCTTCGACACCACGCTCGATCTGGCCGTCACCGTGGAAGAGACTGAACATTTTCTGGTGAATCGCGAACTGCGCAATATTGAACTCACCACACAAGACATGGCATTCGTGAATGGCAGCGCAAGCGATGCGCTTCCGCCAAAGGCCGTGCTGAACGTCTGACCCTATCCATCCTCTTGCAAGAGAATTCCATTGGCAGTTTACACAGACATCACCGAAGATGAGCTGAAACAGTTTCTCGGCCAATATGAGGTCGGCGAATTGACCTCTTACAAGGGCATAGCCGAGGGTGTCGAGAACTCCAATTTTCTGCTGCACACCACCAAAGATCCGCTGATCCTGACGCTCTACGAGAAGCGGGTGGAAAAGTCCGACCTGCCGTTCTTTCTTGGGTTGATGCAGCATCTGGCCGATGCCGGCTTGTCATGCCCGCTGCCATTGCCGCGCAAGGATGGCGAGTTGCTTGGAGAGTTGTCCGGCCGTCCAGCAGCACTGATCTCCTTCCTCGAAGGCATGTGGCTGAGAAAGCCTGAAGCGAAGCATTGTCGTGAAGTTGGCAAAGCTCTGGCGGCGATGCATCTGGCGGGTGAAGGTTTTGACCTCAGACGGCCTAACGCACTTTCGCTCGAAGGCTGGAAGGTGCTTTGGGAGAAGTCTGAAGCCCGCGCCGATGAGGTGGAGAATGGTTTGAAGGGCGAGATCGATCCGGAGATCGCGTTTCTGGCGGCCAATTGGCCGGGCGGTCTGCCGTCTGGCGTCATCCATGCCGATCTGTTTCAGGACAATGTCTTCTTCCTGGGCGACGAGCTGTCCGGGCTGATCGACTTCTATTTCGCCTGCGACGATCTTCTCGCCTACGACGTTTCGATCTGCCTCAACGCCTGGTGCTTTGAGAAAGACGGATCCTACAATGTCACCAAGGGCAAGGCACTGCTTGAAGGCTATCAGTCGGCACGCCCGATGAGTGAAGCCGAACTGGATGCCATGCCGATCCTGGCGCGTGGTTCGGCGTTGCGCTTCTTCCTGACCAGGCTCTATGATTGGCTGACGACGCCAGAGGGCGCTCTTGTGGTGAAGAAGGATCCGCTCGAATATCTGCGTAAGCTGCGCTTCCACCGCTCCATCGGCAACGTGGCCGAGTATGGATTGGCGCAATAATGAAGCATGTCGATATTTTTACTGACGGCGCCTGTTCCGGCAATCCTGGACCCGGCGGGTGGGGCGCCGTTCTTCGCTACGGCGAGGTTGAGAAGGAACTGAACGGCGGCGAGGCCGATACCACCAATAACCGCATGGAACTGATGGCGGCCATCGAAGCGTTGAATGCGCTGAAGGCCCCTTGTGAGGTCGATCTCTACACCGACAGCGCCTATGTCAAGGATGGCATCACCAAGTGGATTTTCGGCTGGAAGAAAAAAGGCTGGAAGACCGCCGACAATAAGCCAGTCAAGAACGTGGAATTGTGGCAGGCGCTGGAAGCAGCCCGTGAGCGACATAAGGTGACGCTGCACTGGGTCAAGGGACACGCCGGACATCCCGAAAACGAGCGCGCAGACGAACTGGCGCGCAAAGGCATGGAGCCGTTCAAACGACGGTCATGAAGCGATGGTGTAGTCTCAAAGCGAGTGCTGCAGCATCAAGGAGGAGGGACACATGACGATACTTCACTGTGTATTTCTGCGGTTTAAGTCCGCAACCACTACGTCCGAAAAGCAGGCGATCTATGAGGCGATCACCGCGCTGAAGGATGTTATTCCCGGCATTTCCGACATTAAGTGCGGCCAGAACGTTTCATCCGAAGGGTTGAATGGCGGCTTCCTGGATGGCTTCATCGTCACCTTCGAGAGCACGGAGGCGCGCGACGACTATCTCGTGCACCCCGACCATGTCGATGTCGGAGAGCGCCTGGCCGGTCTGACCGATGGTGGCCTGGCTGGCATCCTCGTTTTCGATATGGCTATTTGACACCAGCAGCGCAATTCTCAATGTCTTCGATACGCGGCCTTCGTCACCAGCTTCAGGGTGACGAAGGCCACTTGGTTTCATCAACTGGACTTGTTGATAGCGTCTGCAATCTTGTCGACATTGTAGCGGAACATCTTCTCATAAGTCGGTGCAGGGCCGTTCGCTTTTGATAGCGACTCGACGTAAAGTTCTCCGCCCGGTGCAGCACCCGTTGCTTTCGCCACCTGCTTCACCAGCCGTGGATCGTTCGAGTTTTCGAAGAAATAGGTTTTGACGTGTTCGGCCTTGATCTGCTCGATCAGCTTTGCCACATCTCCGGCAGAGGCTTCCGTTTCCGTGGAAACGCCGAGCGGCGACAGGAACGTCACGTCATATTCGCGTCCGAAATAGCCGAACGCATCATGGCTTGTCAGGATCTTGCGGCGATCCTGTTGGACGGAATCGAACTTGTGGTGAGCGTAACGATCCAACTCGTCGAGTTTCTGGATGTAGGCTGCAGCATTTGCCTTGAAGTCGTCTTTATCCGCCGGGTCGGCAGTGGCAAGCGTGGTCTCGATGTTATGGACCCACACCTTGACGTTGACCGGGCTGTTCCAGACATGAGGGTCGGTCACCGTCTTGCCGTCCTCGTCCATCTCGCGCGTCTTGATGCCTTCCGAGACATTGACGGGCGTGCCCTTGTAGCCCGAGGCGGAAATAAGCCGGTCCATCCACCCTTCCAGACCAAGTCCACTGACGAAGACAACGTCGGCAGCCTTAAGCTTTTTTGCATCTGTCGGCGAAGGCTCGAACTCGTGCGGATCGCCATCCGGCTTGACGAGGCTGCTGACCGTAACATGCTTGCCACCAACTTGCTTCACCACATCGGCAAGCACTGTGAACGAAGCCACGGCTTTTACTTCCCCAGCAGACGCGCAGGTAGAAAAGGCCATGACGATTGGAAGAGCTGTCGAGAAAAGGAAGAGGCGTGGTGACATTGGCATTCTCCTAAAATTAGCCCTTCAGATGAGGGCGGGTGAAAAGGCGCGAACCGAGGCCCGCAGGCGCAACCAGTATGGAGAGCCCATAAAGACAGGTGGCTGCAATGATGATGGTGGGGCCGGACGCCGTCTCGAAATGGTAGGAGGCAACGAGGCCGAGATAGCCCGAGACTGCGGCACTGCCGCCGGCGATCGCAAGCATCGCAGGCAGACTGCGCGCCCATAATTGCGCGATCGCCGCCGGAAGCATCATGAGGCCCACCGCCATCAGCGTTCCGAGTGCTTGAAAACTTGCGACGAGATTGAGTACGACCAGCAACAGGAAAGCGACGTGATAGATCGGTCCGCGGCCGCCAACGGCGCGCAGGAAGCCGGGATCGAAACATTCGGTCACGAGCGGGCGATAGATAAACGCCATCACCACCAGCGTCAGCGATGTAATCGCGCCAATCTGAAAAAGTGCGGGCGCATCGATGGCGAGGATCGTGCCGAAAAGCACATGCAGCAGATCGACATTCGAGCCATGCAGCGAAACAATCAACACCCCTAGCGCCAGCGATGCCAGGTAGAAGCTCGCAAAGCTTGCGTCCTCCTGGAGCGGTGTCACGCGGCTGACGATGCCGGAAAGAAGCGCAACGGATAGCCCCGCAACGAGACCGCCAAGGCCCATGGCCGTGAGCGAGAGCGAACCTGCTATAAGATAGCCGATGGCAGCCCCCGGCAGAATGGCGTGGCTCAGCGCATCGCCCATCAGGCTCATCCGTCGCAGGGCGAGTAAAACGCCGATGGGGCTTGCCCCAACCGAAAGGCAAAGGCAGGCGACGAGTGCGCGGCGCATGAAGCCGTAATCCTGGAACGGCGCAATGAAGAGATCATAGGCCGTCATGCTGCTGGCTCGCAGATGACGTTATTCTCATCCCAGCGCTCGGCCATGGCGCGCGCACGCAGAAGATTGACAGACGACATGACGTCATCGGTCGCACCCCAGCCAACCAGTTCTCGGGCAATCAGCAAGGTCTGAGGAAAGTGCGCCCGTACCTGATCGAAATCATGCAGCACGGCGATCACGGTGCGGCCCTCGCCATGCCAGCGCGCGACGATGTCGAGCAGATCGCGCGTCGTTCTGGCATCGATAGCAGTGAAAGGCTCATCCAGCAAAATGACCTTGGCATCTTGGACCAGAAGCCTCGCGAAAAGCACACGCTGGAACTGCCCGGCTGAGAGCGAACCAATCGGTCGCTTCTCGAAGCCCTCAAGACCCACGGCCGACAATGCGTGGCGACCTGCCTCCAGTTGCGCGGTCGTGATGCGCCCAAATGCGCCTGCTGATTTCCATGCACCGAGCAGAACCGTATCTAGCACCGAAATCGGAAAACGCCGGTTGATATCCGCAGCCTGCGGTAGATAGCCAAAATCAGTCCGATTCAAAGCGTGGATGATCCGACCTTCAGATGGCCGCAACTCACCGATAATGGATTTCAGCAACGTTGATTTGCCTGCGCCGTTTGGTCCGGCAATGGCCGTCAGGCTTCCCGCATGAAAAGCACCGGAAACATGATGAACCGCCGGGTGCCGCTCATAAGCGACAGTGAGGTTTTCGACCTGAAGAATGGGGACGTTCGTCATGGCAACACAACTGCCCAATATATCGCGGCCCAGAGGGGCAAGAGAAGCAGGAGAGCCAGAAGAAGGCGTTGAGCCGAAGACTGGCGTAGAAGGGGAGGTAGGGTCGACAAACGCATGGCGCGCTCACAAAAATGTTATACCGTTACTGTTATGGTGTAACAATTGAGGCGGAAGAAAGGCGGCTACCGGCCGCTTCTTCAGGCTTGATGATATCCCTTTTCATGAAAAAGGCCCGACGCGATGCCGGGCCAATTAGAGCTCACGTATAGACTGGAAGATCAGAGCTGTTCGATCATCGTGGCAGCCGAAGACACCGTTGCCTGGCCGGGATTGTCTTCGACGTTCAAAGACTTGACCACGCCGTCATCGACAAGCATGGAATAACGCTTGGAGCGTACGCCAAGGCCACCGCCGGAAAGATCGGCATCGAGACCGAGCGCCTTGGTGAAGGAGGCGTCCCAGTCCGCCAGGAAATGGATCTTGCCCTGGCCGCCGCTCGATTGCGCCCAAGCGCCCATGACGTGCCAGTCATTGACGGCGACGACGGCGATGTCGTCCACACCGCGCGCGAGGATGGCGTCACGGTTTTCCAGATAACCCGGCAAGTGGTTCAACGAGCAAGTTGGCGTGAATGCTCCGGGAACGGCGAAGACGACAACCTTCTTGCCGCTGAAAAGCTCGTCGGTCGTGGTTTCGACAGGGCCGTCCGCTGTTTTTTCCTTGAAGGTTGCGGAGGGCAGCTTGTCGCCGATCTTGATGGTCATAATATCGCTCCTGTGGCAATGACGGCGCGACTATAGAGCATCATCGAGAAAACTGTGAAGTCGTTTCTTGATCCCTGACGGGCGTTATTGTGCTGGGAAATCTAGCGGCGCTTCCATGGCCCGGGAGCCGGATTTGACCAGAATCTGCCAGCTCTGGCCTTTCGGGTTATAGCTCTTTGGCAAGCCCTTGATGTTCATGTAAAAGGAAAGCTTGCGCTTGTCGCGCACCAAATTCTGCGGTTCAAAATAGGCATAGCCGGACGGGCCGGCGACATAGATATCGGCCTCTTTCGGAGCACCCTCAGGCAGGTGTAACTCCACGCCGAGCAGTGTCTTGTCGGGAGTGATGTGAAAGTTCACAACTTTGAAGTCGTCTGTTGGTGCCTCTGGAAGGCTTGCCTTCCTTGCCTCGATGAAGGCAAGCTCTTCTTGCGTGGCCTGTGCCCTTCTATCGATCTCGAAACCCGCTTCAAACGGAATACAGATATTGAGGCAGACGCCGATAAAGGCCGTCAACTTAACCACATCTGCGTCGTGCCCTGCACTGGAATGAAGGGTGAAGGGAAAGTTCACCGGCTGGTCATAGCCGATATCGGTTATATCGTCGTTCTTGATCAGCTTGGGCACGGGGAATGCCATGGAGGCCAACGTCACGCCGCTTGTCGGATCTGGCTTGAGTTGTGGTGGTATGCCCGCTTCTCCTGGTTCGCGCCAATAGGTGATCCAGCCGGGCTTCAGTTCGATTTGAAGAACCGCTTCGATCTTGCCGCTAGGGTCTGCGGGCAGGCTGACGATACGCATGCGCCCGCCCTCGCTCGTCGCCCATTCGCTCGTATCGGCCCTGGCGATTTGCCCGCTGGCAAACACCGCAACGAGGGTGAAGAGGGCGCTCAGAATTGTGCGAAAGGGGAGGTAAATCGAACGGGTCATGCTCTTCGTCTAGCGCAACAGGCTCGAAGTCACCAGTTACGATTTTGTCCCACTTATCATTTTCGGTTGATTGATGGGCCGCTATGCAGCATCCTTACCAAATGGTGAAACCAAACCGGCGTCGCTACGGGGCGCTGAAAAGGGGAGGTGCTCTTGGCTTTTTCGACCCTCATGGACAAAAGGGAACGAGGTTTTTTGGATGGTCAGTTTCTGATCGCCATGCCAGGTCTGGACAACAGCGCCTTCGAGCGCTCAGTCATCTATATCTGCGCGCACTCTCAGGCCGGCGCCATGGGTTTCATCATCAATCGAGGCCAACAGATTACCTTCACCGATGTACTTCTGCATTTGAAGATCATGGATAGCAACGACGCGATCATGCTGCCCAATCGCACCCGCGATTTTCCGATCCAGTTCGGCGGACCGGTAGAAGCGGGCAGGGGCTTCGTGCTGCACTCGGATGATTACTCAAGTGAATCCAGCATTCCCGTCAGTGACGATATCTCGTTGACGGCGACGCTCGATATCGTGCGGGCAATTTCCAACGGCCGGATGCCGCAGCGCGCCACGATGCTGCTCGGTTATGCCGGCTGGGCACCGGGGCAGCTCGAAAACGAGATCGCCAATAATGGCTGGCTGAATTGCCCGGCATCGGAAGAACTGATCTTCGATCGTTCTTTGGACGACAAATATGAGCGAGCCCTTGCTTTGATAGGGGTCGATCCGCGCATGCTCTCGGCCGAAGCGGGACACGCTTGACCTTGAGATTGAAAGCTTGAGATCAGCAGGAACAAAATTATAGTCGTGACGTTTTCTCCCCGGTAGCCAGCACCGAGCCTGGCATGAAACTAGGGAGAATGATTATGGGTAGCACGTCCGACAAGATCGCTGGTAAGGCAAACGAAGTTGCTGGCAAGGTAAAGCAGAGCGTTGGTTCCGCTACCGGCAACGACAGCATGCGCGCCGAAGGTGCTGCGCAGGAAACCAAGGGCAAGGTCCAGGTCGCTGCCGGCAAGGCCAAGGACGCCGTCAAGGACACCGTCGACAGAATGTAGGACGACTGCGACCTCTTAGAGATAAGACGGTCGCAACCTTGATGACCTTCGCAGGTCCCTGAGCGCATGTGTTGAAGTTCGGCACATGCGCTTTTCGCTTTTGCGAGCAATTTCCCCAACCAGTCGTGATACCCAGGAGATAGGGATGCAACTTTTCTCGTGTGCTGCGTGCGGGCAGCCCGTCCACTTTGATAACCGGTCCTGTGTTCGATGCGGCCATCGGCTCGCCTTCGTACCGCAGACGCTTTCAATGGAGGCGTTGGATCCAGCCGGTGATCCGTTGTGGACGCTGGTATCGAAGCCCGATCATCAGGTTCGCTTCTGCGCAAACGAAGTCAACGACATCTGCAACTGGGCTATCCCGGCCGATAGCGAAACACCCTTCTGCCCCGCTTGCAGCCATAACCGTCTGGTGCCGGATGCCTCGACCCAGGAAGGAATCGAGCAATGGCGGCGCCTTAGCCAGGCGCAGCGGCACCTCTTCTACTCCATGCTGCGCTTGAAACTGCCTCATCCGAACCGCGATTCCGACCCGCAAGGTGGCTTGGTGTTCGACTTTCTGGTGGATGAAATTGCTGCCGACGGTTCGGTTATCCCGGCCATGACAGGTCACGACGAGGGGCTGATTGCGATCCGTGCGGCTGAAGCCGACGATGTCACGCGTGAACAGGTTCGCGCCAACATGAACGAACCTTATCGCACCATGCTTGGCCACTTCCGCCATGAGGTCGGGCATTTCATCTGGAATAAGATGGTGCGTGACGCTGGAAGACTTGACGCTTTCCGCGCCGCCTTTGGCGACGAGCGAGAGGATTACGGTGAGGCCCTGAAACGCAATTACGACCAGGGACCGCAGCCGGGATGGCAGGAAACCTATATTAGCTCCTATGCATCAGTACATCCATGGGAAGACTTCGCCGAGTGCTTCGCACACTATCTCCACATCGTTGACACACTCGAAACCGCCCATGCCTTCGGCATCGCCATCGAGCCGGAAGGTCATGAGGAAATGGCAACCGAAGTTGCCTTTGACCCTTACCGTGCCAGAAGCGCACAACGGTTGGTCAACGCTTGGGTACCGCTGAGCGTAGCGCTGAACTCCATGCAGCGCAGCATGGGAGAGGCCGACCTCTACCCCTTCGTACTAACGCCCGCGGTGGTGGAGAAGCTGCAATTCCTTCATGATCTCTTGCATGAAAAAATTCCAGCCAACTCGGATGCGCCCGATAGCGCAGCGCAGCACCAAGGCGGGGCTCAGCCTCAGGCCGAACAGCAATCAGGCGCGCTTGAAGACTTGAAAGCGCTCGCGTACTAGCCTAAGCGCCGCATCCGGCGTGTCCGGCGTACCGAAAAGGAAGCTTTGCCCGTAATGACAATTCATACGGGCAAGCTCTGCCGCATCTTCCGGCGTTTCGATACCTTCTGCCACCACTTGCATTTCCAGCGCACGCGCCATGGCGATGATCGAGCGGAGCAGGACGTTCCGCTTGTCGCTGGTGTTGGCGATCAGTGCCTTATCCAGCTTGATCGTGTCGAAGGGGAAACGTGTCAGGTAGGCAAGCGAAGAATAGCCAGTGCCGAAATCGTCGAGCGCAAGGCTTAAGCCGGTTTCCTTGAGCTTGGCCAGCACGAGACGCGCCTGTTCAGGATTTTCCATCACGATGGATTCTGTCAATTCCAACTTCAACTGTTGGGGATTGCAGCGTGTTCGCTGAAGCATGCTGCGAACGTCGTTATAAAGTTCGTTGTTCAACAGCTGCGAGCTTGAAATATTGACCGAGATAAAAATTGGAAGCTTGTCGATAGCGTGCTGCCAGTCCATCAGGTCGTTTGCTGCCCGCTCGAGCGCAAACATGCCGAGCGGCTCGATAAGGCCCGACGCTTCGGCAATCGGAATAAACTCGCTCGGCGGAATGTTTCCGCGCTTCGGATGCTCCCAGCGCATCAGGGCTTCGAAGCCCGCGAGATCGCCATTGTCTAGTTTGACGATAGGCTGGTAGGCGAGCGAAAGCTCCTTGCGCTCAAGTGCGCGGCGCAGATCGCTTTCCATTTGCAGACGATCGGTTCCAGACGTTCGGAAGGCTGGACGGAAAGGCTCGACCCGGTTGCCGCCCGCGCGCTTGGCGCGATACATGGCAAGCTCAGCGTCGCTCAACAGTCCCGGAGCATTTTCCTGCTGGTCGATCCAGGAGACCAGACCGATGGAGGCGGTCAGCACGATTTCGCGGTTGGCGAAATTGATGGGTACCATGATGGCCTTGTTCACCGCGTCGGCAAAATCTGCCACGCGTTGCGGGTCGCGCTCTGACACCAGGATCAGGCCGAACTCGTCTCCGCCCAGACGTGCCAGCGTATCCTGCGGTTTGAGGAGACGGCGTAGGCGGCGCGTCAAGGCAATCAGAATATTGTCGCCGGCAGCGATGCCAAGCGTGTCGTTGACGAGCTTGTAGCGGTCGATATCGATCGCCATGACCGTGGGGCGAACCGTATCGCCATCCGGCGCAAGGTTTAGCACCGATTGCAGGCGGTCGAGGAAAACCTGGCGGTTTGGAAGGCCGGTCAGGTTGTCGTTCAGCGCGTCCTGCAACAGTCGCTCGACGGAATTCTTTGGTTCGGTAATGTCGGTAATGGTGCCGACACATCGAATGATTTCACCGTTAGAGCCGAGCACAGGCCGCGCACGGATTTGCAGCCAGTGGAAATGACCATCCTCGGCGCGAATGCGAAACTCGTGGTTCAGTCGGCCCTTGCGATGGTCGAGCAATACGTCGAGCGTTGCCTTGAAGCGGTCGCGGTCATCGGGGTGGAGGCGCGGCAGCCAGTTGCGCGCAGCGCCATGCATGGTGCCCGGATGAAGGCCAAGCTTGATCGAGACGTCTGGCGTCGTAACGATACGGTCGCGCGTGACATCCCAGTCCCAGACAGTATCGCCACTCCCGGTCAATGCCAGGGATTGACGCTCGAGATCGGAGAACAAACCCTGCTGATAGGCACTTCCTGCAAAGGCGTGCTGAATGACGGTAAAGCCGATCAAAAGCACGATCAGGACCAGGCCGCCGCCGAGTGCTGGCTGCACGATGTCATTGTCCAGTTGCCCGGTCACTGTCAGCCACCCGCCGAAGAGCCAGACCAGGATCAGCGCCCAGGATGGCACCAGCAGAATGGCGCGGTCGTAGCGGTTGAAGCCGAGATAAATGATCAGCACGATGCCGACGGACGCCGTCAGCGCAAAGGAAACGCGCGCGATGCCGGATGCAATGGATGGATCGTAAATCGCGACGCCGAAAAGCGCGCCGAGACCGATGATCCATGCGAATGTGGCGTAGCCCAGATGCGCGTGCCATCTGTTCAGATTGAGATAGGTGAACAGGAAGACCACGAAGCTGGAGGCGAGCGCCACTTCGGCGCCCGCCCTCCACATTCGCTCGTCGCTCGACGTTACGGTAATCAGTTTTTCCAGAAAGCCGAAATCGACGCAGATATAGGCAAGTACGGCCCAGGCGAGAGCTGCGGATGCGGGCAGTACGGACGTTCCTTTGACCACGAAAAGAATGGTCAAGAGAACAGCGAGCAGACCGGCGATACCAAGCACGATGCCGCGATAGAGCGTGAAGGCGTTGATCGTGTCCTTGTAGGCTTCCGGCTCCCAAAGATAGAGCTGCGGCAGTTGCGGCGTGGAAAGCTCGGCCACGAAGGTGATGACAGCGCCCGGATTCAGGGTGATGCGGAAGACGTCGGCATCGGGGCTCGGTTGACGATCCAGCGCGAAGCCTTCGCTTGGCGTAATGGCGATGATGCGCTGCGAGCCGAGATCGGGCCAGAAGAGCTTGGAATTGACGAGACGAAAGTGCGGCGCGACGATGACGCGCTCAAGCTGTTCTTCCGAGACGTTGGCAAGCGCAAACACCGCCCAATCGCCCTGGTGGGCGGGAGAGCTTGCCCGCACTTCAATGCGTCGACGAATGCCGTCCGGCCCAGGCGCCGTCGAAACCTGAAACGCCTCGCCCTGATTGGCGTAGATATCGGTAGTGGCCGTCAGATCGAGCGCAGTGTCATCGCGAGAAATCTTCACCGGCTCGAAAGCCGACGCGTGGCTTGACAGCAGCGCAAAGAAAAACAGAAGCGCCGTCGCACATGCTTTCGCCGGTATGCGTTTCAACATACGCGACACGAGGCTCATATATGTCATCACTCTCACTGAGTCCCGCCGGAAACGCGTTTGTCGGCAATCAGCGAAAACATGGCATGGTCCCGCCATTCGCCGTTTATTTTCAGATATTCGCGCAAGAGGCCTTCCCGCTGAAACCCGGCATTTTCGAGCAGCCGGATGCTTTTGAAGTTGTCTGGAATACAGGCTGCCTCAATACGGTGCAACTGAAGTCCATTGAAGATGTAGGGTATTACCAGTTTTAATGCGGCAGACATATGGCCATTTCGAGCATATGGCTCACCCATCCAATACCCGATCATACAGCTTTGCGCCGCACCCCTGCGGATGTAGCCGATGGTGATGCCTCCGATCAGCGTATCGTCCGATAAGAAGAGCAGCAGAGATACGGCCGTGCCGGACGAGAATTCCTGGTTGTTGCGGGTGACGCGCACGCGAAACGAACTTTCGGTCAGTTCGTCGCTGCGCCAGGTCGGCTCCCATGGCTGAAGAAAGCCGCGGCTTTCCGAGCGTAGCTTGTGCCACTGCTTGAAATCGGAATAACGCGGCAGTCTCAGCAGGTAGTTTGCGCTGCGAAGTTCCGGCGTATCGCTATTGCGGGAGAGAAAGCGCAGCATTTAGTCGTCCAACACCATGCTGCGGGGCAGTCTGTTCCGTCAGCCGTTTGCGGTTATCTTCATCGAAGGCGCGACTGAAAGGCCCGCCGTGATGTCGGACAGCGGCGCCAGGTTTTCCAGCGGACCGATGGCTGACAGTGTCGGAACTTTATCGAAAAACAGACGCCCTGCAAGATCGGTCAGCCGCTCACGGGTGATGTCGCCAAGGCGCGTCATCATCTCGTCATTGGGAATAGGACGACCGTAAAGCATCATCTGGCGCGCAATCTGACCTGCACGTGCAGCCGGGCTTTCCTGCCCCATCAACAACTGTGCGCGGATTTGCGCGCGAGCACGGTCGATTTCTTCCTGATGGATGACGTCGGAGGCCTTGCGCAGTTCCTCGGTGATAACGGGAACCAGTTCCGCCAGATCGCTGCTGCCGGTTGCGGCATGAATGCCGAAAATGCCGGTGTCTGAAAAGCCCCAATGGAAGGCGTAGACCGAATAGCAAAGGCCACGATATTCACGCACTTCCTGGAAAAGCCGCGACGACATGCCGCCGCCGAGAATATTGGCGAGAATCTGCGAGCAATAGAAATCACGTGCGTGATAAGCCTTGCCTTCGAACCCGAGAAGGATCTGCGCATCCATCAAATCGCGCGTCTCGCGAATTTCGCCGCCCGTATAGATGGCTTTCTCGATGATCGGAGTCGTTTCAGGCTTCTGCGGGAGGCTGGAGAAACGCTGCTCCACTTGTTTAACAAAGGTTTCATGATCGACGGCACCGGCCGCGACAACAAAGATCCGGTCGGTGGTGTAATTCCGACCGAGATAATGGCGGATCTGGGCTGTGCTGAAAGACTGTACCGTTTCCGGTGTGCCGAGAATCGGACGACCGATCGTTTGGTCGCGATAGGCGACACCGGAAAAATTGTCGAAAACGACGTCGTCGGGCGTGTCCGTAGCAGCACCGATTTCCTGTAGGATGACGTTCTTCTCGCGCTCCAGTTCCGCCTCGTCGAAGGCGGACTCGGTCAGGATATCGGCAAGAATATCGACTGCCAGGGGAACGTGATCCTTCAGCACACGGGCATAATAGGATGTGGTTTCGGTGGACGTGGCAGCGTTGACTTCGCCGCCGACATTCTCGATCTCTTCCGCGATCTGCCGGGCGGTGCGGCGCGCCGTGCCCTTAAATGCCATATGCTCGAGCAGATGAGCGATGCCGTGCTCGTCATCCGTCTCGTTGCGCGAACCCGATTTTATCCACACACCGAGAGCAACGCTTTCGAGGTGAGGCATTCTCTCGGTCACGACTGTCAACCCGGACGAAAGCCGGGTTACGTTTACATTCATTTCCACGTCTTTCCGCGTCGGTCAGTCCTTGGCGCGAGCATGCTTGCCGATGAAAGTCTCCACCGCCTCAAGCTCTGCTTCCAGGACGTCGAAACGCTCCTCCCGGTTCATAAGATCAGCAAGCCATACTGGTAGGGCAGGATCGATTGCGCAAGCGGATTTTACAGCATCAGGGAATTTCGCCGGATGCGCGGTCGAAAGAACCACCATTGGGCTGTTTGTTTTTTCGTGCTTTTTCGCCACATACACCGCTGTAGCGGTATGGGGATCGAGCAGGTAGCCGGTCTCGCTCAGTGTGTCGCGAATGGTTGCCGCGACCTGCTTTTCGGTTGCGCGACCCGCGCGGAAGTCTCGCTTGATCACCTTCATCGCCGCTTCGGAAATCTGGAAGGCGCCGGATTGCTTCAGGCCATCCATCGAGCGCTTGATCTCGTCCGAGTCGCGATCATAGGCTTCGAACAGAAGGCGCTCGAAGTTCGAAGAAATTTGGATATCCATCGAAGGCGAGGTGGTGGCGTGAACGCCGCGCATCTCGTAACGACCGGTCTTTAGGGTGCGGGCCAGAATGTCGTTGTCATTGGTGGCGATCACCAGCTTGTCGATTGGCAGGCCCATCTGCTTGGCCACATAACCCGCAAATATATCGCCGAAGTTGCCGGTCGGCACAGTGAAGGAAACCTTGCGATCGGGCGCCCCGAGCGAAATCGCGGTGGTGAAGTAATAGACCACCTGCGCCATGATGCGCGCCCAGTTGATGGAGTTCACGCCGGAAAGCTTCACGCCATCGCGAAATTTCGCGTCGTTGAACATCTCTTTGACGAGGTTCTGGCAATCATCGAAATTACCATTGATGGCAAGCGCATGCACGTTGGAAGCAGTCGAACTCGTCATCTGACGCTGCTGGACAGGCGAAACTTTGCCATGTGGGAACAGGATGAAGATGTCGGTGCGATCGCGACCGGCAAACGCATCGATGGCGGCACCGCCGGTGTCGCCGGACGTGGCGCCAACGATCGTTGCACGCTGGCCGCGCTCGGCCAGGGTGTAGTCCATCAGCCGAGCCAGAAGCTGCATGGCGACGTCCTTGAACGCCAGTGTCGTGCCATGGAAAAGCTCGAGAATGAAGCTGTTCGGTCCGGTCTGGACCAGAGGGGCGACAGCTGGATGACGGAATGTTGCGTAGGCGTCATCGATCATCGAACGAAAATCCTTTTCAGGAATTTCCCCGCCGGTGAAGCGGTAGAGAACCTCAAAGGCGATTTCCTGATAAGTCTTGCCGCGAAGGGCGCGAATTTCCTTCTTTTTCATCTTCGGCCATTCGCTCGGCACATAAAGGCCGCCATCACGCGCAAGGCCTGCAAGCAGCGCATCGGAAAAACCAAGCGATGGGGCGCTGCCCCTGGTCGAAACATATTTCACGGAAATCGTCCTTCGTCGTCATCAGTTCATGGCTGACAAACCGTGTCTGCGGGGTTTCTCGCCCATTTCGCAAAAATGGCACAAATCCCAACGCAACCATCGATTTTTCCCAGCGCCGCTGCTATAGACCATCGCCGACAGGCAAGAAAGGCCAATAAACAGCATCTGCGGCCTGTTGCGGAATTGTTTTAGAGGGTGGAACAGAGTGACAGGGACTATTTTGCGTTTATCCGCCGCAGCATCGCTGCTTGCCGTGCTTGCGGGTTGCAATTCTTCCAATCCGTCCGACTCGCTGGCGGTCAATCCTCCGGCACAACAGGTCAATGGGGCGCCCGTCGTGCAGGCGACTTGCCCGCCCATCACCGTGCTCGACAGCAACGCAGTGCATCAGGTCTATGCAGGCGGCGCAAAAGGTGATCCGAGCAAGCTCGTCTACCAGGCATCCATATCCGATACGACGCGCTCTTGCAGCATGAACGAATCGACCTTGACGGTAAACGTCTTTGCACAGGGACGTGTTGTTCCTGGGCCTCTTTCGAAGCCTGGCCGCGTCAATCTGCCGATCCGCGTCACTGTGAAAGATGGCGACGGTGAAATCTTCTCGCAGGTCACCAGCCTCGGCGTGGACGTTCCTGCCGGTGACGCAGGTACGCAGTTTATCTTCAACAACCCAAATGTTGCTATTCCGAATGCTCCGGGCGGTGCGTCCAAGCAGACCAATGTCTTCATCTCCTTCGATGCAGGCGGCGCTAAGGCAGGCGGCAAGAAGAGCGGTCGCAGGGGCTGAGACCAGAGGTCTTTGTCGACGTTTTCGAAAGCCGGATCGCGTCAAGCGGCCCGGCTTTTTTCATGGGCTCAGATCGCCCATTCGGAAAGGGCGGCGATCGTCGCGGGCAGATCCTGCATGCGGGAGATCACTGTCTCGGCACCAGCGTCGGTCAGCTTGTCCGCATGGCTCGGATAGCTGTGCGATGCTCCGGTGAAGCCGATGACGCGCATGCCAGCCGCGCGCGCGCCGGTGATGCCATGAACCGAATCTTCGATCACAACGACCTTGTCAGGCGAGACGCCGAACTGCTTGGCGCCGTGGAGGAAAATGTCGGGCTTCGGCTTGACGCGATCCGCTCCAAGATCCTTGGCGGAATAGACATGGCCCTCGAAATAGGGCTTCAAGCCGACCTTCGTCAGCATCATGTCGAGCCGGGCGCTGGAAGAATTCGAGCAGATGCAGCGCTGTGTCGTCAGGCGCGACAGGGCAAATTTCACGCCGTCAATGACTTTGACGTCGCGTGCCAGGCGCGCATCCAACAGCTTTTCCGACTTATCAAGCAGCGTGGCAGAGAGCGGAATGCTCGCCTCCCGCTCGACCTCCAGCAGGATGTTTTTCCATGTCATGCCGGAAAAGCGTTCGCCCATCTCCTCGACAGAAATCGGATAGCCGGCCTCTGTCAACAGGCGGGATTCGACTTGTGCCGCGATGATCTCTGAATCGACCAGAACGCCGTCGCAGTCGAAAATGATAAGGTCGAAGCCGCTCATATGCGCTCCTTGATGTCGGTAGAGGAATTGATGGAGTGGCTGGCTTTTAGACCAAGTACTGGAGAAGCTCAACCAGCTGGAATGCAATGGAGCTTTGCGGCTACACTGTCGCTCGACAATCCCCTGACCTCGCCCTATGTCAGGTCATGGTCAAGATTCCAAAGCCCAAGCCAGACGATACGATTGCCGCCAAGATCAGCCGCACGCTTGCCGAGCGTATCGTGCGCGGCGAGCTCGCGCCCGGCGAAAGACTGAGACAGGACCACATCGCTGAAGAATTTGGCGCCTCTCATGTGCCGGTGCGGGAGGCATTTCGCCGTCTGGAGGCCCAGGGGCTTGCAGTCAGCATTCCGCGCCGGGGCGTTCGCGTTGCTGATTTCGGTCTGGCCGATGTGCGCGAGGTGGCGGAAATGCGCGCCGCACTCGAGGTTCTGGCACTTCGCAATGCGATACCGAACCTGACGGATGCCATTCTTACCGAAGCCGAGGCTGCGACCCATGAAGGCGACGACGCGCAGGATGTTCGCCATTGGGAAGCGGCGAACCGTCGCTTCCACAGGCTGATTATCGCACCGTGCAACATGCCAAGGTTGATGGAAGCCATAGACGGGCTTCATGCTGCAAGCGCCCGCTTCCTGTTTTCCGCCTGGCGAGCTGGATGGGAGCGACGCACAGATACCGATCACCGCGCCATAATCGATGCGCTTCGCGATGGACGTGGTGAAGAAGCGATTCGGATATTGCATGGTCACGTGCAATGGATCGGCCGCACGGCGGTTCGAACGCCGACCGGCTCGACGCGCGATGCCTTTTCAATCGTGGGATAGTGACCGTCTTTGCAGTGGAAGTCAGTCTGCGACGTTGATCTCGGTGCGTTCGGACGCTGTCACCGTAGCATTGACTTCCTTCGGCTCGCGATTGGTCTTCTTGTCGTAGGTCACTTTTACCGAATATGTCCCGGGGTGAAGCGTTTCCTGATGCGTCGTTCCGTAGCGCCCGGAAATTTCCTTCTGCGTCCCCTGTAAGTCCTTGGTGGTTTCGACGATGTCGATTCGCTCCGCTTTCGGGGCTGAAACGGCAAGGACGCCAGCATCGAGATCGACAGTAAGATCCGTGCGCTGGCCGGCTGTCACAGTGAACGGCTTTTCAACGCTGACCTTGCCGAGGCGCGCCCTCATGATGAAGTTTCCGGCCGGCATCTGCATGATCTTGCCAGGGCCATAAGTTCCGGTAATTGTCTTACGAGTACCGTCCAGCGTGTCGGTTTCGGCAAGTGCCTCGAAGCGGATGCCGTCCGTCTCCACCTTGCGGCCGCCTTCCTTGTAGACAGCATTGGCCACGACCACGCCGCTTGGAATGATAACGTCGTGTGTCAGCGTATCGCCCGCTTTGACGGTAATCGTTTCTTCTGCCTCAGCTGGACCGATACGGCCCTGAAGCTTCAACTCGCCAGCGGGAACGAAAATTTCCTTTGATCCGTAGACACTATCGTTGAAATCGTCCTGCGTGACTGTCACGCGCGCAAGAGGCTCTGCCTCCTTGCTTTCCGGGCTGCGCTTGGGAACGATCGTCAGCTGCGCGGCCTCGAAATCGACCGCAAGGTCCGTCACGCCGCCGTCCTTCACTTCGAATGCGATTTCACGACTGATACTGCCGAGAGAGGCAACGGCAACGTAGCGTCCGGGCGGAATCTTTTCCTCGAAGGTCGCATCGTACGCACCGCCGACATTCTCGTCACTGCGGCCACCCATGCTGTCTGCCTTGTAGAAATCCCAGCGAACCTTGTCGCTATCGCCAAGCGACGGGCCGCCGCTGAACATCACGGCATTCGTGCGTACATTCACTTGCGGCTTCGGCGCCTGCGGCGCAGCCTGCTGGGAAAAGGCGGCGCTGGCATAGAGCGTCGCGGCGATCATCAAGGCTATGCGCATTTTCAACTTACCCCTGCACCCGTCACTGGCACCATAATACCGCCAGCGTGGAAAATTCCTAAATCAAAACGTTAAAAATAATATCCGGTTCCATTCCCATCTTTTTGGGATTTTTCAGGGGTTTGTTCAGCCTTTGATAACCATCTTCGGTAACCATAAGGCCAGTTCAGTTGAGTAAGCGTATGGAGCGAGTACCCATGGCATCAGTGTTTCCACTGGCCGATTTTCGGCGCGCCGGTTTTGATCTTGCAGGCGAAAGCGATGCCTGGAAGGACAGCATCATCAAGGGTGACTGCGTCGCCGCGCTCGAAGCGCTGCCGAGCCAGTCAGTCGATGCGATTTTCGCCGATCCGCCCTACAACCTCCAGCTTGGCGGCGCGCTGCATCGCCCCGATCAGTCGCTCGTGGATGCGGTTGATGACGAGTGGGACCAGTTCGCCTCTTTCGATGCCTATGATGCCTTCACCCGCGCCTGGCTTCTGGCCTGCCGCCGCGTGCTGAAGCCCAATGGCACCATCTGGGTCATTGGTTCCTATCACAACATTTTCCGTGTCGGCTCCATCCTTCAGGACATGAACTTCTGGATCCTGAATGACATCGTCTGGCGCAAGACCAACCCCATGCCTAATTTCAAGGGTCGCCGTTTCCAGAACGCCCATGAAACGATGATCTGGGCCAGCCGCGATGCGAAAGCCAAAAGCTACACCTTCAATTACGAAGCGCTGAAAGCGTCCAACGACGACGTGCAGATGCGCTCCGATTGGCTGTTCCCGATCTGCAGCGGCTCGGAGCGGCTGAAGGGCGATGACGGCAAGAAGATCCATCCGACTCAGAAGCCGGAAGCGCTACTCGCCCGCGTCATCATGGCCTCGACCAAGCCTGGCGACGTCGTGCTCGATCCTTTTTTCGGCTCCGGCACCACGGGTGCGGTGGCAAAACGCCTTGGCCGTCATTTCGTCGGCATCGAGCGCGAGCAGGATTACATCGACGCAGCCTCTGCCCGCATTGCCGCGGTCGAACCGCTCGGCAAGGCTGAACTGACGGTCATGACCGGCAAGAAGGCAGAGCCACGCGTGGCCTTCAACGTTCTGCTTGAAAGCGGTCTGGTGCGCCCGGGTCAGGTGCTTACGGATGCCAAACGTCGCTACACCGCAATCATTCGTGCCGACGGTACCGTCTCGTCTGGCGGCGATGCAGGTTCGATCCATCGTCTTGGCGCCAAGGTTCAGGGTCTCGATGCATGCAACGGCTGGACCTTCTGGCATTATCACGAGGGCGACGTCCTCAAGCCCATCGATGATCTCAGAAGCGTTATCCGTATGGAATTGGCCAAAGCCGAGTAGTCTGCGATCCACCGCCTCGTGCTGCTTTAGCCAGATACTTCATCCGGTTTTAGTACCTTCAGTCCCGGATGAAGAGCAACCAGGGCTCGGCGTTTACCAGACGCCGGGCCCTGGTTTTATCATGTTAGAAATACCGAATTTTCATGAAATATTTCAATCGCATGGACAGCTTCGAGCAAGTAAGCCTCTTTAATCAGTCACGCCAAGGGAACGACAGCTAACCGCCGCCGCATCCATCCACGGGCTTTTAGAAGCGCCGCTGGTGACTGATGTGGAAAGCCAAGAAAACGGAATGCTCCCCCACATTGACGATTCTTCGATCTGGCCGCTTGCGGCTGGACTGGCGCAGGACGGGGACCGCCATTCCCGCCTGCGCCAGGGATTCTCAAGCCTTGATGCCGTAGTCGGCAAGATCCGCCTTCAGCTTTTCAGCACTCGTAAAATGCACGGCCTGCCAGCCGGCCTCCTTCGCGCCTTCCACATTGGCAATCGTATCGTCGATAAAGATGCTGGTTTCTGGATCGAGCCCGAACGTCTCCGCATGGAGAGTGTAGATTGCTACATCCGGCTTGATCAAACCGACATCGCCTGACACGGTCACGCCGCGCGATAGTGTCAGGAATGGATACATCTTCTGCGCTTCGCGAAACGTGTCGGACGCGAAATTCGTCAGCATCGTCACGTCATGGCCGCTGTCGATCAGACCTTTGAGAATGGCGACGGAATCGTCATAGGAGTGGGACACCATCTCGTGCCAGTGCTTGCGAAAAGCGCGAATCTGCTCTTCTCGATCGGGATGGCTGTCCAATAGCAACGCCTCGGCGTCTTCCCACGTGCGACCGCGGTCCTGTTCTGTATTCCAGTCATGGGTGCAGACGTTTTCGAAGAACCAGGCGCGTTCCGCATCGTCGGGGATCAGGCGGCTATAGGGAATGTGCGGATCGTAATGAATGAGAACCTTGCCGATATCGAAAACGATATGATTGATCTTTTTCATGAAATTGTCCTGTTGCTTCAAATCGCCCGAGATTTGCGGCTTGATGCCGCAAATGCCAATGGAATAGCCTGTGAGATTGCCTTTTTCATCACCGTCGGCAGTGCCTGGGCATCAAGATTTGTGACCGGCTCCCACCATCCGTCATCGTGCCGAAGGTCACTTTCGACTTTGGCCCGATAGATCGACAGCCTGAGCTCGAAATGCGTGAAGACATGCACGATCGTGCCTGCCGCTTCCCAGTCGGCGTCAAAAGGCGCATGCGACGTATCGGTGCCGCCATCCAGGCGGGCGGTCCAGGCTGTGGTCGGCACTTCCGTCATGCCACCGAGAAGACCACTTTCGACGCGCCGTCGCAGAAGGAGCTCACCCCTGTCATTGACGGCAACGAAGGCCGCTCCAACGCGGACGGGTTTGTCCTTCTTCTTGGCCTTGACCGGAAAGCGCTCCGGCTCATCCTGCGCCAGGGCAAGACATCGGCCATTAAACGGACAGAGCGCGCAGGCGGGGCGCTTCGGCGTACAGATAGTGGCGCCGAGATCCATCATCGCCTGGGCAAAATCGCCGGGGCGGTCGCCAGGTGTAATCTCTGCAACTCTTGCTTTCATCAGTGGTTTTGAGGCGGGCAACGGCGAATCGATCAGGAACAGGCGTGAGATCACCCGCTCCACATTGCCATCCATCACCGCAGCCTTCCGGTTAAAGGCAATGGCAGCCACAGCCGCCGAGGTATAATCGCCAATCCCAGGAAGAGCCTTCAAACCGTCCTCGGTATCGGGAAACCTGCCGCCATGCTGAAAGGCGACCGCTTCGGCGCATTTCTTCAGGTTTCGCGCACGCGCATAGTAGCCAAGCCCTGCCCAGGCGGCCATGACGTCCTCTGTCGGCGCTGCTGCAAGATCGTCAACGGTCGGCCATGCGGCAAGAAACTTTGTGAAGTAAGGCTTCACGGCTTGCACGGTCGTCTGCTGCAACATCACTTCGGAAAGCCACACATGGTAGGGATCGGCCCGCAACCCCTTGGCCCCCATGGAAGGCGAGGTTCTCCACGGCAGGTCGCGGTGGTGGCGGTCATACCATGCCAGCAGCAGCTGGGCATAAGCCGACCCTTCAATTTTATGCAGCATATGTAAGGTCTGTTCCAATTTGGCTGAGGGCGTTTCCAATTGAGACGGAAACGTCCTATACTTGGTCCATACGCTTCGCCCGATCAAGCCACGAGTATAGAGTTGTGACTATGCGACCACCCCGTAAAGGTGTCCTTCAGATTGCCGAAGTGGCAAATGGTATCATCGATCCCGTTCTGGCAAAGCGTGCAGGAATAAGCACCGCGCTGCTTGGTTCATGGGATGAGATCGCTGGCATTGATTTTGCCGATTGCACCCGCCCTGAGAAGATCACCTGGCCCCGCCGCGACGAGGGGCCGGATCGCGGCGGTTATCAGCCGGGCGTTTTGACCATTGCGTGCGAAGGCGCGCGCGCTCTTTTCCTGACCCACGCGCAGGGCGAGTTGATTGCCCGCATCAACGGTTTCTTCGGCTTTCCTGCCGTACGTCAAATCCGGATCGTGCAAAAGCCGGTTTCGGCGGCATCGACGCGCCGCCGCAAGCCGCAGCCTTTGCGGGGTGAGGCAGCAAAGAAGCTGGACGATATGATGCAGGGCATAGAAAGCGAGGCGCTGCGCAAGGCGGTGGAGCGCCTCGGCACCGCGGTCATGCAAAAGCGACCCAAGGGCAGGACACTCTGAACCAGGCTATGTTTTCGAACAGTCCTTGACTGGTCACAATTCTTTGACAAGAACAACACCACTCGCCGCTTGTTGGAAACGATGTGTGGCTATATCGCAATCATAGACATTTGCGTCTTTCACAAACAGGTGCTTCCATGCATGTCCCAGAACTGAACCTCACCCGCCGCGGTCTTCTCGGCACTGTCGCCATGGCCTCTGTCGCAGCTGCACTGCCGGTTGTTGCTGGCAATGCCTTTGCACAGGATCTGCCGGAATCTTCCGGTAACGTCGACATGGCTGAGGTCCTGAAGCCCGGTGCCCTGCCGGATCGTGCGTTGGGGGACAAGAACGCTCCTGTGAAGATCGTCGAATACATGTCGATGACCTGCCCGCACTGCGCACACTTCCACAACACGACATTTGAAGAGATCAAGAAGAAGTACATCGATCCCGGCAAGGTCTATTTCGTCATTCGCGAATTCCCCTTCGATCCACGCGCCGCCGCCGCCTTCATGCTGGCTCGTTGTGCGCCGGAACAGCAGTATTTCCCCTTCATCTCCATGCTGTTCAAGCAGCAGCAGAATTGGGCCGCTGCCCAGGATGCGCGCGGAGCTCTGTTGCAAATGTCGAAAATGGCCGGTTTTTCACAGGAGAGCTTCGAGGCCTGCTTGACGAACCAGCAACTTCTGAATGATGTGAACGCGACGATGCAGCGCGGCGCAACGGAATTCGGCGTCAATTCCACGCCGACCTTCATCATCAACGGCAAGAAGTATTCTGGAGACATGTCGGTTGAATCCATGTCGGCCCTTATCGACAGCCTTCTGTAATCGACGCTACCGCATTTTGACGGGCGCCGGATATGTCCGTGCGCCCGTTTTCGTGTCTCGGGCGCGATGGGGCGAGGCCGCGGCATGAAGTTCAACAAGCTGCGCCTCCTGGGTTTCAAGTCCTTTGTCGAGCCCTCTGAATTCATCATCGAGCCTGGCCTGACGGGTGTTGTCGGTCCGAATGGCTGCGGCAAGTCCAATCTTGTCGAAGCGCTTCGCTGGGTGATGGGCGAAAACTCCTACAAGAACATGCGAGCCTCCGGCATGGATGACGTGATCTTTTCCGGATCCGGCAACCGTCCTGCGCGCAATACCGCAGAAGTCGGCCTTTATCTCGACAATTCCGACCGTACAGCTCCTGCCGCCTTCAATGATGCCGATGAGATTCAGGTCACGCGCCGTATCGAGCGCGAGAACGGGTCTGTCTATCGCATCAATGGCAAGGAAGCCCGTGCCAAGGATGTGCAGCTTCTCTTTGCCGACGCCTCTACCGGCGCGCGGTCGCCCTCCATGGTGGGGCAGGGCCGAATTGGCGAGTTGATCAACGCCAAGCCACAGGCACGCCGTCAGTTGCTGGAGGAGGCGGCGGGTATTTCCGGCCTGCATTCACGCCGCCACGAGGCGGAGTTGCGCCTGCGCGCTGCCGAAACCAATCTGGAGCGGTTGGAGGATGTGACCGCACAGCTGGAAAGCCAGATCGAAAGTCTGAAACGCCAGGCCCGCCAGGCCAACCGCTTCAAGATGCTATCTGCCGATATCCGTGCGCGTGAAGCCACACTGCTGCACATCCGCTGGGTGGATGCCGCTGAGGCCGAGCGCGAAGCGGACACCGCCCTGAACCTTGCCACCAATCTGGTGGCTGAGAAGGCGCAGCGGCAAATGGAAGCCGCAAAAGAGCAGGGCGTGGCCAGCTTTAAGCTGCCCGAACTGCGAGAGAACGAGGCGAAGGTTGCCGCCGCGCTGCAGCGACTGCAAATCGCCCGCACGCAGCTGGACGATGAAGCAAACCGCTTGCTTCGCCGCCGCGATGAACTGGCACGCCGCCTGTCGCAGCTTGGCGAGGATATTCAGCGTGAAGAGCGGCTTGTTTCGGACAATGCCGACATTCTCGCCCGCCTCGATACGGAGGAAGCGGAGCTTCTCGACATTCTTGCCGATTCTGGGCGCTACGCCGAAGAAACACGCGAGGCTTTCGAGGAGGCCGCTGCCAAGCTTTCAGAAAGTGAACGGGTCTTTGCGGCATTGACCGCAGAGCGAGCCGAGACCGCCGCGTCTCGCGCCCAGCTTGAGCGCTCCATTCGCGATCTTGCCGACCGCAAAATGCGTCTGGAACGGCAGTCTTCAGAGGCAACCTCCGAGATCGACACGATCGATGACAAGTTGTCGCAATTGCCTGATCCCGCCGAAAGACGTGAGAGCGTCGAGGCAGCGGAAATGGTGGCGGAAGATGCGCTGAGCTCCGTTGTACAGGCGGAAACTGCGGTTGCTGAAGCGCGCTCTGCCGAATCCTTTGCGCGCGGGCCGGTGGATAGTGCCCGCAATCGCCTCAATGCGCTGGAAACCGAAGCCCGCACCATCTCTAAAATGTTGGCAGCCGGTGCCGCCTCCGGCTCTTATACTCCTGTGGCGGAAGAACTGAAGGTCGATCGTGGCTTCGAGGCGGCTCTTGGCGCTGCCCTTGGCGACGATCTTGAAAGCCCGCTCGATCCGGCAGCACCCGCTTACTGGACGGCGAACGGTGACGGTGCGAATGATCCAGTCCTGCCCCAAGGCGTCCTGTCACTCCTTTCCCACGTGTCAGGACCTCACGCACTGATGCGCAGCCTACGCCAGATCGGCATTGTGCCGAGTGTGAAGGAGGGGCAGGAGTTGATGCCGCAGCTTAAGGCCGGTCAGCGTCTGGTGACGAAAGAGGGTGCTCTCTTCCGGTGGGATGGGCATGTGGCGAGCGCCGATGCGCCGGGAAGTGCAGCTCTCAGGCTGGCACAGAAAAATCGTCTCGCGGAAATCGAAAACGAAATCGATGAAGCCCGTTTTGCACTGGAAGAGGCGGAGGAACGGCTGTCTGTTTCGACGGATGCGATCCGCATGGCGGAAACTGGCCTGACCGAAGCGCGTGAGCGCAGCCGCCTTGCCGCCAGACAATTGACCGAGGCACGTGATGCGCTCTCCATGGCAGAGCGTGCGTCCGGCGACCTTCTACGCCGTCGCGATGTCGTTTCCGAGGCGTTGAACCAGATCGGCGGTCAGATCGAGGAGATCGCCGTTCAGGAGGAAAATGCACGAATAGAACTTGAGAACAGCGCCGATCTTCCGGATCTCGATCAGCGGCTGCGAGATAGCCAGCTGGAGGTTGCCACCGATCGCAGCCTTCTGGCGGAAGCACGTGCGCGCCATGAGGGATTGAACCGGGAGGCGGAAACCCGTCAGCGCCGTGTCACTGCCATCGCTCAGGAACGCGCCACCTGGGCTGCCCGTGCCGCAAGCGCCGCAGACCACATTGCCAAACTCAGGGAGCGCGAGGAGGAAGCGCGCGACGAACTCGTGGAGCTCGATATTGCACCTGAAGAGTTTGACGAGAAGCGTCGTAACCTCTTGACTGAACTCCAGAAGATGGAAGAGGCGCGCCGCGCCGCCGCGGATCGCCTGGCCGAAGCGGAAAATCTCCAGCGCGACGCCGACCGTGCGGCGGCAACCGCACTCTCCGAACTGGCGGAAGCGCGTGAAAAGCGCGGCCGTGCCGAGGAGCGGCTGGTCTCTGCCCGTGAGAAGCGTCAGGAGAGCGAGAGCCGCATTCGCGAGACTTTGAATGTGGAGCCGCAAATGGCGCTGCGTCTCACTGGATTGGCTCAAGGGGCGCCGTTGCCCGAAATTCGCGATGTGGAGCGCGATCTCGACCGGCTGAAGATCGAGCGTGAGCGTCTCGGCGCTGTCAATCTGCGCGCCGATGAGGAGCAGGCGGAACTGTCGGCAAAGCTCGCCGCTCTCATCAAGGAGCGGGACGACATAATCGACGCGGTCAGAAAGCTGCGAGCAGGTATTCAAAGTCTGAACCGCGAAGGTCGTGAGCGTCTGGTCGCCGCATTCGATGTGGTCAATACCCAGTTCCAGCGGCTCTTCACCCATCTTTTCGGCGGCGGCACGGCGGAACTGCAACTGATCGAGTCCGACGACCCGCTGGAAGCCGGTCTTGAAATCCTGGCGCGTCCACCGGGCAAGAAGCCGCAGACGATGACGCTACTGTCCGGCGGCGAGCAGGCGCTGACCGCCATGGCCCTGATCTTCGCTGTCTTCCTCACAAACCCCGCACCCATCTGCGTGCTGGACGAGGTGGATGCACCGCTCGATGACCACAATGTGGAGCGTTACTGTAACCTGATGGATGAAATGGCGGCATCCACAGAAACCCGTTTCGTCATCATCACCCACAACCCCATCACCATGGCCCGCATGGATCGCCTCTTCGGCGTCACCATGGCGGAGCAGGGCGTGTCGCAACTCGTGTCGGTCGATCTGCAGATGGCGGAGAGGCTGGCGGAAGCGGTCTGAAGCCCTGGCTCCCGCTACCAGAGATTTTATCCCTGCGTCGCCGGATATCGACCATTGAACGCCGCAATTATGCTGCACTGCACTGTCATCTTGTGCTCTCTGGCGTTCCCAACAGTGTGACAATGCTATAATGGGTTGAAAAACAAGAACGCTTCTGGGTGGAGAGCGTATAATGAAGAAGTGGGTTTACACCTTTGGCAATGGTGCTGCCGAAGGCCGTGCTGGCGATGTGGCCATATTGGGAGGCAAGGGCGCGCACCTTGCCGAAATGGCGAGCCTCGGCCTGCCTGTTCCGCCCGGCTTTACCATTATCAGCGAAGCCTGTGGGCGCTACCATCAGGGCGGACGCCAGCTACTCAACGATTTGAAGTTGCAGGTCTTGAATGGCCTCGCCGGCATGGAAGCGATGACGGGCCGCAAGTTCGGCGCAGGTCCACGCCCCCTCTTGCTCTCCATTCGCTCCGGCGCACGTGCGTCTATGCCTGGCATGATGGACACAGTGCTCAACCTCGGCCTCAATGACGAGACCGTTCAGGCTCTGTGTAAAGATTCGGGCGATGCACGCTTCGCCTGGGATAGCTACCGACGTTTCATCCAGATGTATGCAGACGTCGTCATGGGTCTCGATCATGAAGTCTTCGAGGAAATACTCGAGGACGAAAAAGGTCGCCTTGGCTATGAATATGATACGGAGCTCTCAGCCGACGAGTGGCAGCATGTGGTGTCGCGCTACAAGCAACTGCTCGAAGACGAGCTCGACGAGCCGTTTCCGCAAGATACCGAAGTTCAGCTCTGGGGCGCCATCGGCGCTGTCTTCGCAAGCTGGATGAATACCCGCGCTGTCACCTACCGCCATCTTCATAGCATTCCCGGTGATTGGGGGACTGCGGTTAACGTGCAGGCCATGGTCTTCGGCAATCTCGGCTCGACCTCCGCCACGGGCGTTGCCTTCACCCGCAATCCGTCGACCGGGGAAAAGGAGCTCTATGGTGAGTTTCTCGTCAATGCTCAAGGTGAGGACGTGGTGGCGGGCATCCGCACGCCGCAATCCATCACCGAAGCGGCACGCATAGCATCCGGCTCCGAAAAGCCGTCGATGGAAAAGCTGATGCCCGAAGCCTTCCAGGAGTTTATCGGGATTTGCGGGCGTCTGGAAACTCACTACCGCGACATGCAGGACATGGAGTTCACTATCGAGCGCGGACAGCTCTGGATGCTCCAGACTCGTTGCGGCAAGCGCACCACGCGCGCGGCGATGAAGATTGCAGTCGACATGGTCGAGGAGGGCCTGATCACGGCCGATGAAGCGGTGTGCCGGATAGAGCCGTCGTCCCTCGATCAATTACTGCACCCCACGATCGATTCCTCCATTGAAAGACCCATTATCGGTTCTGGCCTTCCCGCCTCGCCAGGGGCTGCCTCCGGCGAGATCGTCTTCAACGCTGAAGAAGCTGTCGCAGCCAAGGCTGAGGGGCGACGCGTCATTCTGGTGCGGATGGAAACCAGCCCGGAAGACATTCACGGCATGCACGCGGCCGAGGGCATACTGACTACGCGCGGCGGCATGACGAGCCATGCGGCTGTGGTGGCACGTGGAATGGGTATACCTTGCGTGACGGGCGCAGGCTCGATGCGTGTAGATTTGCGCAATGGCGTGCTGGTCGGTATCGGCTGCATGCTGCGCAAGGGCGATGTCATCACCATTGACGGATCGTCGGGCCGGGTGTTGAGAGGCGAGGTGCCTATGACGCAGCCGGAGCTTTCCGGCGATTTCGGCAAGCTGATGGAATGGGCCGATGGCGCGCGTCGCATGACGGTGCGCACCAATGCCGATACGCCGGCCGATGCGCGCGCTGCCCGCGCCTTCGGTGCCGAAGGGATCGGCCTTTGCCGTACAGAACATATGTTCTTCGAAGGCGAGCGTATTCACGTCATGCGCGAAATGATCCTTGCCGAGGACGAGGCGGGCAGGCGCGCAGCGCTTGACCAGTTGCTGCCCATGCAGCGGGAGGATTTCACCGAACTCTTCTCCATCATGCATGGCATGCCGGTGACGATCCGTCTGCTCGATCCGCCGCTGCACGAATTTCTTCCAAAGACCGATGGCGAGATCGTCGAAGTGGCGGCAGCCATGGGCATGCCGCAGACGTTATTTCGCCAGAGACTGGATGCGCTGCATGAATTCAACCCCATGCTCGGCCATCGCGGCTGCCGTTTGGCAATCTCCTATCCCGAAATCGCCGAGATGCAGGCCCGCGCCATATTCGAGGCTGCGGTGGAAGCGGCGCGGCGAACGGGTGCGCCCATCGTTCCCGAGATCATGGTGCCGCTCGTTGGTCTTCGCTCTGAACTGGATTATGTTCGCGGCGTCATCGACCGCGTGGCCGCTGAAGTCGCAACAGAAAGCGGCATGGCCCTGGAATATCTGACGGGAACGATGATCGAACTTCCCCGTGCAGCACTTCGCGCCCATGTCATCGCAGAGGCTGCCGAATTCTTCTCCTTCGGCACCAACGACTTGACGCAGACGACCTTCGGCATCTCGCGCGACGATGCTGCCCGCTTCATCAACACCTATCAGCGCAAAGGCATCATTGAGCGAGACCCCTTCGTATCGCTGGATTTCGACGGGGTAGGGGAGCTGATCCGCATTGCTGCGGAGCGAGGCAGACAGACACGCTCTGAGCTCAAGCTCGGCATTTGCGGCGAGCATGGCGGCGACCCGACCTCTATCGATTTCTGCGAAAATGTGGGGCTGGATTACGTATCCTGCTCGCCATTCCGCGTGCCTATTGCACGCCTGGCCGCCGCTCAGGCGACACTGTCGCAGGCGCAACAGCGGCAGGCCGCACCTGCTAGGAAGATCGCCTCGCTGTAAGGTTAGCGGTTTTCGACGATGACGCGCCGCTCGACAACAACGGGTGACCAGAACATGTCGCGGTTGACTTGCGCCTGCCAAGCCCTGTTGTCAGCCCGACGGTCAAGATCGAGATCGAGAAGGCAGCGTGCCATCTGATCGGTATTCGGACGGAAGCCGTAACCGCGGCATGTGGCCTCATCGCGCGCCCGGCGCTCTTCCGGTGTCAGCGTTTGGCACGCACTAAGCGCCAGCAAGGCGGCGAGGGAACCGAGAACGATCGAAACACGCATGGTCATACCCCTTTGGAGCTTCAGGCGCCATTGCATTCATTGACGCAAAACAATACCGGCGAGACATCTTATGTTATCCTGATACGCCCAATTGGTGATGTGTAAAAGACCCGCTCTCTGGAAAGGTTGCGGTAGGGTGGAATGCAAAATCGGTGCAGCGATTCCAATTCTTTCGAAAACACTTTATGAAGACCCCGTATCAGTGATTCAGACGGTCATACCCGCCTGAAGCGCTTTCTCTGGCAATGCATGTGTTCACGGGTGCTGCTTTATGACAGTGCGTTTCGTTAGGCCCGTTTCTCATGCGGCGTACCTTTCCCGCTATCTCGGCTTTGCCGCGCTGCTTCTCTTCGTTATTGCCGCGCCATTACACCGTTTCGGGCCGTTGACCACACCGGATTTCGTGGCGCTCACTCTGATTTCGGCAGGGATTGCCGCGATTGCGCTCGTGCTCGCACTCATCGGTCTCCAGCGGCTCTGGTCGGTTGGCGCCAAGGGTGGCCTGTGGTGCCTCTATGCGCTACTGCTTTCTGCCGTTCCACTTGCGGTCGTCGGTTACGCTGCGTTTCTCTATTGGCAGAACCCAAAAATTTATGACGTGACGACGGATACGACCGATATTCCAAGCTGGCTTTCCGTTCCTACCGCCAACCAGCAATGGCTGCCGCGCTCGGCGGCGGTTTCACCAGTGGAACGGAGCGCGCAGTTGGAAGCCTATCCCGGCTTTCTCGGCCACCGCTACGAGGGCGCGATCGACCGCGTCTATGCGGCCGCCAGAAAGGTCGCCAAAGCGCAGCATATCCGTATCCTGCATACCGATGGCTTGATTGGCGCGCTTCCGGATGCGCAGCCCGGCGCACCGAAACAGGACGTTCAGGAGGGCGCGGCCGATACGCCGGTGGAAGATCTACCATCTGTCATACCTGTGCCGCTGGCGCGTCCGGCGGAAGCGCCAGCGCCCACATTTTTTAACGGCAGCGGGACGGTGTTGATGCAGGGCGATACGCGCACGCTGATTCTTGGAGCACGCTTCGATGTGTTGATCCGTCTGCGTGAAGATACCGAAACGACACTGGTGGACGTGCGGGTTGCTTCACGCTTTGGCCCGCATGATCTCGGCATGGCCAAGAAGATCGCCGACAGTTATCTTGATGCTCTCGATGCGCAAATGCAGGGACTCAACGACAACTGAGACCTATGACAGGAAACGCTCCCGCTCTTCCGAGGTGGGCATCCGGCAGGTCTGTCGTCGTCCGGCAATTTTCATTCGGTTTCGGGCAACCACGCGGTATATGCCATCGCGGATGAAGCGTGGTAGGAACCGCAATGTGGCTGCCAAACCAATCAAGCCGCCGAGCAACTCGAACACCTTCAGAACGCTGTCCGAATAGGAATAGGCAATGCCTCTGTCGATCAGCAGGCTGGTCTCGTAATCCTTCGTTTCGAAGCCGTAGTGACGCATAAGGGCGGTACCGAGCTCAGATTGAGCCGGTGTAAAACGGAAGAGGCGATCTTTGTCATATAGAAGAACAATATCGACGTCACGCGAACAGAATCCGCACTCACCGTCGAATATGATCAACGGCTTGTCATCGGGAAAATTCGGCACGGAAGGATCGTCGCGATAGCTATAGGCACTGGTCATACGTGACATTCCTATCTTGGCAGATAAATTCCGGTAAGCGAAGGCGGACCATCCGTCTGAACCAGGCCTTTTGCGATGAGATCCTCGATATGGGCGAGGACGGACAGGGCAGCGGCGCCATGCAGGCGCGGATCGGTGCTGCGGTAAATGACTTTGACCATCTCCAAGATCGTCCGGTCGCCAGCCTTTATTCTCGCCAACACGGCCTTTTCCCGCATGCGCCGATGGGTTCGAATCCCGCGCATGAAAGCTGTCGGATCATTTACCGGTCCGCCGTGGCCGGGCAAAAACACACGGTCCTTGCGCTCGAGCAGTTTATCGAGCGAGGCCATATAGTCGCTCATTGCGCCGTCCGGGGGCGCCACGATGGTGGTCGCCCAGGCCATGACGTGGTCTGCGGAAAAGACGATGCCGTCACGATCCAGCGCGAAGGCCGAATGGTTTGCCGTGTGGCCGGGCGTATGCAGCGCGGTCAAGGACCAGCCTTCGCCCGTGACGGTCTCATTGTCGCCAAGCACCAGATCCGGCATAAAATCGCTATCGGCGCTCTCGGCGAAAGGATTGCGCTCTCCCATATGCAGTGGACGCGCTGCGCGATGCGGCCCTTCCGCGACCGTGATCGCGCCCGTGGCTTCCTTTAGCCGGTTAGCCAGCGGCGAATGGTCTCGGTGCGTGTGGCTGACAAAGATATGCGTCACCTCGCGACCATCCAGCGCACGCATCAGCGCCCGAAAATGATCCTCATCTTCGGGACCCGGATCGATCACCGCCACCGAGCGATTACCGACGATGTAGCTATTGGTGCCGTGAAAGGTGAAAGCCGATGGGTTGTTGACCGTAAGGCGCTGGACGTTGTCCGCAACGCTCACCGCAGTGCCATAGGCGGGTTGAAACTCGAGATCGAAAGCCGGGTCTGCCATGATGCAAAAGCTCTTCACAATCCATGAAGTGCTGCACAAACTCTGTCAGTTAAGTGCTGCGCTTCAAGCTGCTGTTTTCAGCAGGTGCTGACGCAAAGCCGCGAAGGGCGTGTCGCATGCCATGCCTTGGTCTTCGGAACTAACACGAAGAAGCCGCTGCACCCACAAGAAATCTGGTCCGCTCGAAACTTAATGATTGCCGCTGCCTCTATGCTTTGCTAATCAGGCGCCGTTCAGGCAGTGGCGTTTCGCCCACCTGCTTCGTTGGGGCGTCGCCAAGCGGTAAGGCACCGGTTTTTGGTACCGGCATTCCCAGGTTCGAATCCTGGCGCCCCAGCCATCTTATAACTATCCATCCGACTAACCGTACTGCGCCGGGCGATTACCGTTTGCGTTTTTCGGCTTCCAAAGAAAAAGCCGCGCATCCGGAAATGCACGGCCATCGAGAAGTGATGTGCTCGCTGTGATTAAAGCGCCATGTCCGGCGTCTTCTTAATCTGCGCATCCGCCGGAGCAGATGAACTCAGCGCGCTCACATCGATGCGCGGTGGTGTCGGCAGTTGCAGGTGTTCGGCGGTGTAATCCCACTCCTGCTGAACTTTCTCCGGGTCACCATTGAGCTTGGTGCCATAGCTTGGAACGATCTCGCGCAGCTTCGCCTGCCATTCCGGCGTGGCAACCTTGTCCTTGAACACTTTTTCCAGCACGCCGAGCATGATCGGCGCGGCGGTGGAGGCCCCAGGCGAAGCGCCGAGAAGGCCTGCAATGCTGCCATCCTTGGCGGCAACCACTTCTGTCCCGAGCTTGAGAACGCCGCCCTTTTCCGGATCGCGCTTGATGATCTGAACACGCTGGCCCGCCTGCCACAGGCGCCACTCATCCGCCTTGGCCTTGGGGAAGTATTCGCGCAGCGCCGCGATGCGATCTTCGTCGGATAGCATCAACTGACCTGCCAGATATTCGACCAGAGGATATTCCTCGACGCCAACCTGCATCATCGGCCAGATGTTGCTCATGGTGGTGGAGGTCAGAAGGTCGAAATAGGAGCCTTCCTTGAGGAACTTGGTGGAGAAGGTTGCAAACGGTCCGAAGAGAACGATGCGCTTTCCGCCGATGACCCGGGTATCGAGATGCGGAACGGACATGGGTGGAGAGCCGACCGACGCTTTGCCATAGGCCTTGGCCAGATGCAGCATGCTGACATTCGGGTTTTCGTTCACCAGGAACGAGCCGCCCACGGGGAAGCCGCCATAATCTTCCGCTTCCGGAATGCCAGACATCTGCAGAAGGTGAAGCGCGCCGCCACCTGCACCGATGAAGACGAACTTCGCATCGATCGTGTGTTCTGAACCGCTGGTAGAATTGGTGTAGCTGACGCGCCAGGATCCATCGGCATTGCGCTCGATCGCATCGACTTCGCTCGAGACCTGGAGATCGAAGTTCGACGTGCTTTTCAGGTGAGATACGAACTGGCGTGTAATCTCGCCGAACTCCATATCGGTCCCGAGCGGTGACCAGGTTGCGCCAATCTTTTGGGAAGGATCGCGCCCTTCCATCATCAACGGCACCCACTTTTTGATCTGCTCTGGATCGGTCGAATATTGCATGTCGGCAAAGAGCGGGCTTGCCTTTAGCGCCTCGTAGCGCTTCTCCAGATAGGCAACGTTCTCATCGCCCCAAACGAAGCTCATATGCGGCGTGTGGTTGATGAAGGAGCGCGGGTCTTTCAAGACACCGTTACGCACCTGCCATGCCCAGAACTGACGGGAAATCTGAAAGGATTCGTTGATCTCGACCGCCTTGGAAATGTCGATGCCGCCATTGGCAGTTTCGGGCGTATAGTTCAATTCGGCAAGAGCGGAGTGGCCGGTACCGGCATTGTTCCAGCCGTTGGAACTTTCCAGAGCAACGGCGTCCAGGCGCTCGAGCATCTGGATGGACCAGTTCGGCTCCAGTTCGCGCAGCCAGATGCCGAGCGTGGCACTCATGATGCCGCCGCCGATCAGCAGCACATCGACTTTTTTGTCGGCAGATTGAGCCAGCGCCGGAACCCCAGGCAGAGCAGCAGCAGCAAGACCAGCCAGGGCGCTGCCGAGGACTTGACGGCGGTTCATGGTGAGAGTGCCTTGAGAAATGTCGCTTGGCAGGGTGTTGCCCTTATTGTTTTTGATCATGTCGCTAACCGATTTTTTGAGAATTATCAGATTTTGTGCGCCGCAATAGATCATCGGGAAACGGGCGACAACACACGCGCCAACCTCGTTTCATGCGGGAACGCGCAATTCGGCGTAATTTCAAAGCAGCGTTGGAAGTGACGCACCGCCCGCGGCATCGAAAAATTCTATAAGTGTATTCAAAGTGATAAGTGACGCGCAAATCAATGTCTGGCGTGAATCCGTGTCTCAGCTATGTCAAAATTCAAACGTTTTAGATCAAGGAATGTGTTTTTGCATGGCTGACATGCGGTGTTCAGAAAAGATGCTTATGCCATGACAACACCGTAAAAAAGCCTGCCCGATAGATCGGACAGGCCTTGTAGTAAGACTGCGAGTTGCAGACCTTATTCGCCAGCAAGGAACTCAGCGCAGTAGCTCGGGCCATTCACGCCAGGACGATCGGAAACGGTGCGGATCGAGCTGATCTTGTAAGCCGAATCGACGGTCAACTGAACGGTGCAGGACAGGGAAGCACTGCGGGCCGGGGAAATTTGACGGCCACGCTTGCCGTCTTTCTCGTCATACTTCGCAGGAATCTTCGCCTTCTTGTAGCCGCCACGCCATGTATAGGTGGTGGTGCTGCCGTTGCTGACGTCGCTCAAAGGCGGACCGAACTTGGCGAAGAAAATGCCAGCAGACTGACCGGCCCAACGGGTTTCGACCGGGCTCTTCGTGGCGATTGAAGGTGTGGTGGTGCAAGCAGACAGGGTAAGGGAGATACCCGCGAGCAGTGCGATGCGAAAACGCATGATAAACGTCCTTTTTTAGCCGGGCCGGCGTCGTCGCCGGGAATGCGTTCCCGTAACAGATTTCGCCAGAAGGGGCAGCGGCAACTGGGGCTTCGTTTAAAATTTCCTGCCACAATTGCTTTTTTGTAACGATTTCAGCGCGCGTATATCCTCGTTACGATGCAACTCGTCCTGTCACAAAAAATTCGTAACCGCCGCTTGTCGAGAACTGGATGCTGGTCTATAGAAACGCCGCTGGTCACGGAGTGTAGCGCAGTCTGGTAGCGCACGTCGTTCGGGACGACGGGGTCGGAGGTTCGAATCCTCTCACTCCGACCAGCTTGACAGTGTCCGATCTGAACACTCTCCAAATCAACGCAGACTCTTATCAGAATGCCTCTAAAACTTGTCGTGTCTTGGACGCATTTATCGTCGTTGCACGTCAATATCCAGTCGTCTGGGGCCTAGCGCTTTTGCGGTTTGCCTAGCCATTGCATCTCCACTGGTGAAATGACGAAGATGCTGCCGTGATCGTCATCCGACCAGATGAGATAGTATCTCTGTTGGCCCGATGATGGCAGGACGCCGATATGAGGTTCTTTGAGGAAGTGTCCGTCGGAGCCCATGCTTCGGGCCATATCGATCGCATCCCAGTAGAGGCTTTCGAAATCGTGGATAGCTGTCAGGCGGTGAGCACGTTCTTGCCGCTCTTCAGCGCGGCAGAAGTTTTCGGAGAGCATCTTGCGGTACGCGCTGCAGCTTGTCAGCAGCGTCCAGTCCACAAAACCGCTCTCAAGGCAATAACCAATCAGGTCTTGTTTCATGGGGATTACCGCATCGCTAGATAAATCGTCGGCGCCACGACGAGGCCGATGGCGAGCGAAGCGATCACCGCCATCACGAAGATTTCCGCTAAGGCGTTGAGGGTCAATGCGAGAATGCTCTTGTGATCGGGCTGTATCTTCCCGCCGGACATCATGATCACGGACGTGTTCCTCTCAGTGCTTTGGCAGGGGAGAAGACATCGGCCAGTTCCAGTCGCGACACCTCCGCGACGGAGCTTTCGATTGGCACAACGTCGGCGCTTTCGACTTTGACGAAGTGCAAAGCGGCTTCGCGATTGGTGAAGAGACCGCCGATAAGGCCCATACGGTCAGCGACGATCCAGCGACCGTTGCGACTTTGGCCGACAAGGAAACGACACGGCAAGGGTCGAGCTCTCTGCATGAGTGTTGCGTTGCGCAGCATTTGCGACATCTTCTTTCTGATGCTCCAGGTGGGCTTGCTGTTTGGGGTGGTCATTGAACCGATTGCATGATGAGCGAGACCGCAAGCAGCAGTCCTCCTGTCACGGCGATGAGCCGAAGAAACATCGTGCCTTCGGATGCGCGTCTTGCGCGAGGGCGACTGTGTTTTCGCGAAGCTTCGCTTTCCTTCTTCTGCCGTTCTTCACGAAGCCGGTAATACATTCCAAGCGGTAGGGTCATGTTGTCCTCACAGGATCGATGAGTGTAATTTCGAGATCAGGGCTTCGGCCGAGATGGCAGGCTGCAAGCCGGCTCTTGCAACGCGCGCTTCCTGAACCAGTGAGCTGGCATAGCGCCGACGCCGCAGGACGCGAAGACCGCGCAGAGCGCGTTCGATCGATCTGGCAGCCTCGGGATTGACCCGCGTCAATGGCAACCGCACCGCGTTATCGATCCCGCGAAGACAGGAAACGGCATATTTCAGTGAGGCTACATCGCCACCATTTTCCAAAGCATTGGCGAGTTCGATGATCCGTTTCATCTGGGCGCCGAAACCAGTGGCGTCGCCTTCCTGACGCAACTGATGCATACGCGCGGTCAGATCGGGTATCACATTCGCCATTGGCGAAATGCAGCAGGCGCGCTGTTGGTGCGTGAGGGGGGAACTCGTTTCTCCTCCGGTCATATGGAGGGGCCGTCCAAATATGGCTTGGTACGGAGACTGCGCCGTGCGCGCATCCGACGTATCCTCCAGAATGCCGACGATGTTCGGGATCTGCAGGAGCGTTTCGATCGTCTCATCCTTCAGCGCAACGCCTGCATGCTGCGGGTCGTTGTCAAGAATGATTGGGATACGGGTCGCGTGGGCGATCTGCTCGAAGTGGTGAATGATGCCTTTCTGCGTTGGCCGGTTGTAATAGGGCTGTACCACGAGTGCGAAATCTGCACCCAACTCATGCGCTTTTTCGGTCTGGCTTATTGTCGTTTCCGTCGAATAGGTGCCGGTCTGCACGATGATGACCGCACGGCCTCTATTGATCTGCACGGCGCGGCTTATCAGCGCGCGCCATTCGCTGGCCGATAGCGTCGGGCCTTCGCCTGTCAGGCTATGCAGAAGAAGGCCCGCTATGCCTTGTTCCACCTGCCATTTGACGAGGTGATCAAAGGCGAGATAATCGATTTCGCCTGCCCGAAAAGGAGTGACGAGAGGCGTAATGACGCCGTTCAGAAGTGGTGTGCTCACGATATTGCGCCTTGTTTGGAAGAAATGCGGGGGCGGGTGGTCGCGCTGGATAGCTTCAACAGGGTGAGAAAGATTGCCCCCTCTAGCGTCTGATGCAGTGCCCTGACCGGCTTCGACAGCGGCCTTGCCGCCGCGGCGCAAACCCAGCCATCGCAGACCCGTTGAAACGAGCAAAGCTCTGCGGGCGGGGTCAGGTCCTGCGCCAGAAGAAGGAGGGCCTCAAAGATTGCGCCGGCTTCCAGTAGGGCGCTAAAGCGCTTGCTGGATGGGTGATGCCGGCTTGAGAGGGGACTTTCGCTCAGTTTGACATAAGACCAGACATGCTCCTCCCGAACTTTTCCGCCAAGAAGAATGCGATCATTCAGATCGAACAGTGAGAGTTCGCCGTGTGCCATGAAATTCACTACTGTTGAACAGACACTGATCTAGGGCTGATCGATGTAGGATTTCGATTGCGAATTGGGCATTAGCCAATAAGGAAAAGATAAGGGCGGCAGCTCCCACGCAGCGTGGTCGTTTTTGATCGTAGCCTCAAATATCGCCGCACCAGCAAGGGGCTGCCGCGATTGTAGATCAGCGAAAATGCATAAAAACCGGACCATAAGTTTCGCAAAAACCGGCCGCGCTATGGCTGTCTCGATGATCCGTCTTCGGGCTTTGCGAATTTCCCCGGCAGTTTAGGCGTTAAAGCCGTGTTCCTGCCCAAAGGCATAGGCAGCAGCTTATCCCTGCGATACAGGTGACGAGAGTTCACCTAAGCGAATTTCAATCCTGCTCCAGATTTCCATCGAACGCACTTGATGCGCGCTGCCATCTCAGGCTTCTTTTGGTCTGACGCACGGCAAGCTTCGAGACATGGGACGGCTGATCTTCGTCTCAGCGCTTGTCGCTGAGGCTCTGTGAAATGCCGAAGAGCCAGAGCATCTCGCTGGCATTCAATCGTGCGGTTGCGGGCCGGGGAAGGACCACGCTTCTGTTTTTCGCTCTTTCGGCAAAAAGGAAATCCGCATAGCGCTTCTCGAGGGCGCGCTCGTAGTCGTCGACAAAAACATGCGTGTCGTCGTGAGCAACAAGTGCAGTCCAGATGATTGGCAGTGCTCTGCCTGGATTGTCCGGTCGCCATCCCATGGGCGCGTCCACAAGGATAACATCCCAACGGCGAGACTTGATATTGTCCGGCACAACGGCTTGACGTACGGTGAGAGCCGGGTCCCTCAGGGAAGCGTCTACGGTCGTCGGATAATCCATGTGGTCGATGTTCAGATCAGGATGCTTGCTTCTGACCTTGTCGATCCAGTCGGGAATATTTTCGAGAAAAAGCGTGTAGCCGTCATGGTTCAGATTGGCCCATAAGGGACTGTCATTACCAAGGCCGAAGACCAGCATGTTGCAATTGGGCCCACGGGATCGGATCGCAGCAGAAACAGCCTCGATCTGAACGGGGGACATCTGGGCGTCGGGATTGTAGTGCTCGCGCAGAACGCCACTGAGCAAACTCTCCTGCGCAGACAGATCCAAGTCTTCGTCAACGTCGTTCTGACTATCGAAGCGCAGCGCTCCGGCAAGGTTCTTGGTCACAATAATCTCTCAATCAAAAAGAGTGTCCGGCGTTCGTTTACTGACCGGCAACGACAAGCAGGCCGGAGCCGCCAATGGCGTTCACGCAGAAGCTCAGTCCGCTGCCGACAGCTTTCCACTGCGCTGCTATAGCGGCCTCGGCAGCCGCGTCTCCCGCCATGAGGCAGAAAGCAAAGCCGCGCGGCGAAAGATAGGGAGCAAGTGCGGCAAGCGATACCGCGGCGCTTTCGGACGGAACAGACTTGGAGAAGTCCACCACGACCATATCGAATTTCGGCTCTGCTTCGAGAACGCGAGCGTCCGGGAACATGCCCTTCCTGTCGCCGAACTCGACGGCCTGCGGCTGTGAAACGGCAATCGAAACATAGCCACCGAAGCCGCAAAGCTTGAGGCGCAGGTCGAGTTCTTGAGCCTCTTCCTCAGACGAGCAAAGGCACGTCAGCTGACGCCCCGTGTCGCGGACGAAGCAGGCCAGCGTGAGAGCCGAACGGGTGCTGCCGACGTGGAGGATGTCGGCATTGTCGGTGCGTGTCGACAGAATGCCACGAAGCGACCAGACCTGTTCCGGCGTCAACCGCAGAGGCCCGCAATAGGCCATCGCATTGATGATCGCAGGCATTTCAGCCACGACGAGATTACCCGTTATATCGCTCCATGTCTGAGGAGAGGATTTCGCAGTCATGGAAGCTGGCTCACTTTTGTTGTGCAGGGATTTCGGCTTGGCGACGGTGGAAGGCGTTTTGGCCGGCTCAGTCTCCGGCGCGGGCCGCGTCAGCGGAAGCGGTGTCTTGTTGAACACCGCATGCGCTGATTTTTGCTGTATCGTCGAATTCAGACCCTGCGAGTTCGGATCGAGATTGTGGTGCGACAGCGGATTTGTCGCCGTGTAGAGATAAGCATTCGAGGCGAGGAACTGATACCTGCGAGTCTGGTCGAGAATCGGCAGAGCAATCGCGATATCGCAGGCTGCCTGCAGCCATTCCCCCTCGCTATCCTTGAAGTAGTCATCCGGCACATTGCCGAGGAGCTCGGCGCGGAAGCTGAAAAAGTGACTTGTCTTCCAGCCCTGTAAGCGCGGGGGGCGGTTTGGGTCCAGCGGACCATTGCCGCCGACACGGCCATCATCCAGAGCGAAATTCGTCCAGACGACGTCCTTGCCGGCGTCATACAGTGCCTTCATGCCTTCCAGAACGCGCGGCTCTATCAGTTGATCGTCCGCATCCACCACACCGACGAAGGTCGCATTACCAACGAGCGGGCGCAGATGCTCCGCAGCATTGCGCGCCTTTCCAAAGCGCGTTTCATTGACGACGAGAGTGTGTCGATCAGCAAAATGGCTCTCCAGAGATGCCCTGGCCGCCTCGCCGGTACCGTCATCCGAGGCATCGTCGATGAAGAGGATATGCACGTCCTTCAATGTCTGCTTCGCGACACTCTCGATCGCACGCGGCGCATAGAGCGCGCAATTACGCCCGGTCATGAAAATCAATGCTGCGGAAGATTGCATGAATGGCGAGCTTTCGGATGAATTTCTATTCCTCCCCACGTTAGCGGGCAAAGCTTTTACGAACCTTGTGATCGGCATTTCCGATGCTGTGGTGGCTCGGTAATTCGCTGCGCAAGGAACCTTCTGCGTCTGAAAGAAGTTCATCTCGGTATATAAGGAGAGATTAAAATGCTGAGAGGACTACTCTTATGGGCGCTTGGCGTCCCGTTCTTCGTCGTCGTTCTACTGTGGATGTTTGTCTTTTAAGACATTCAGAACATAGGCGCGCACCCGTCCCGTTCGACGCTGGGGGCAAAATCTAAAAGCGAACGAAACGCATCTAAGACATATCAATGCGTTTCGAGGACGCAGACGAATGCGAAATCGAAAAAAAAGGCGCCGGGACAGTCCGGCGCCTTTTTCCTTATTCCATATCTTCCAATAGTCTTGAGGCGGATTTAGCGCTCGTTCTGCGGATTTCGATTTCATCACGCCGGGCGGAGAGCAATTCGCCTGCCAGTAGCGCTTCCGCCAGGTCTGCCGGCAGAGAGAGGATAACGCGTTCGCCATCCGAAATTTTGCCCGTATCGCTGCGTTTGCCGAGAATCATCCCGCCCGCGACGGTGTTGTTCGTGTCGGGATCGATCAGGATGAAGGAGCCCGTCGAACGGTTATGTTCATACGGGTCGAAAATTGCAGTTTCGTCGAACGTCAGACGAACCTTGCCAATCGCGTTCATTGGCAGTGTCTCATCATGCGCCTGCCAGTGACCTTTTTTAAGGTCGAGCTGCGTAACGGGCTGAACGCTGACGCGCTGGCGGCGGCTGCCGCTTTTCAGCCAGTATCGCTTGTTTGGCTCGATGCCACCGGGCTGCAATGCCACGATCTGAGCATCGAAAGCGAGGCCCGTCTGCGGCTGCGCATCGATAGAAACGATCATATCGCCTCGCGATACATCGACCTGACGATCAAGAACCAGTGTGATGGCATCGCCAGCAACAGCGGCATTACGCACCAGATCGAAAGTAACGATCTGCTTGACGTTGGCGACCATGCCGGACGGTAGGATGACGACGGAATCGCCGGGCTTCACCGCGCCACCGGCAACTGTGCCCTGATAGCCCCGGAAACTTTCGCCCGGACGAGACACGCGCTGCACAGGCAGACGGAAGCCGCCAGTCTGTGTGGAGCGGACCGTGGCGAGCTCGAGTGTTTCCACAAGTGTTGGGCCGTCATACCAAGGCATCGAAGCCTTGCCGGAAAGCACGACATTCTCGCCCTTGAGTGCAGACATCGGAATGGCGACGATCTGCTTGATGCCAAGCGACAGCGCAAACTCCTTGAAGTCATGCGCGATCAGTTCGAAACCGGCCTTGTCGTAGTTGGTAAGGTCGATTTTGTTGACGGCGAGCACGAACTGACGAATGCCCATCAGCGCCGCGATCGTGGCATGACGGCGCGTCTGTTCTAGAATGCCGGTTCGCGCGTCCACCAGAAGTACGGCGAGGTCGGCAGTCGAGGCGCCGGTCGCCATGTTGCGCGTATATTGCTCGTGACCGGGCGTATCGGCGACGATGAAGGCACGCTTGTCGGTGGCGAAATAGCGATAAGCGACATCAATAGTGATGCCCTGTTCGCGCTCGGCCTGAAGGCCATCGAGCAGAAGCGCGAAATCGGGAAGGCCGAGATCATTCTGCTTGCCGCTATCGCGCTTCAGTGTCGCCGCCTGATCTTCCTTCACCGCCTTTGTGTCCCAAAGCAGGCGACCGATCAGGGTCGATTTGCCGTCATCCACGCTGCCGCAGGTAATGAGGCGAAGCGGGCGGGTATCCTTGACGGTCTTTGCCGGCTCGACGAACGGCAAAATGGTGGCGGATTGCGCCGTGGAGATCTGTGTCATCAGAAGTAACCCTCGCGCTTTTTCTTTTCCATGGAGCCGGACTGATCGCGATCGATGGCGCGGCCCTGCCGTTCGGAGACCGTGGCAATTTCAAGCTCGGCGATAACCTCGTCCAGCGTCGTGGCTTCGGAGTGGATCGCGCCGGTTAGCGGGAAGCAGCCAAGCGTGCGGAAGCGGATCGAATCATATTTCACCTCTTCGCCTGGCTGCAGTTCCAGCCGCTCGTCTTCCGCAAGAATCATCATGCCGTCACGCTCGATATAGGGGCGTTCCTTGGCATAGTAGAGCGGAACGAGCGGGATGTTTTCTGCCTGGATGTAGCGCCAGATATCGACTTCCGTCCAGTTGGATAGAGGGAAGGCGCGAACGCTTTCTCCTTGACGCACCATGCCATTATAGATGTTCCAAAGTTCCGGGCGTTGGTTGCGCGGGTCCCATTTGTGATCGGGCGTGCGGAAGGAATAGATGCGTTCCTTGGCGCGGCTGGCCTCCTCGTCGCGACGCGCACCGCCAAAGGCGGCATCGAACTTGCCGGCATCGAGCGCCTGGCGCAGCGCTTCGGTCTTCATGATATCGGTGTAGAGCGCCGATCCATGGGTGAAAGGCGTCACGTTTTCCGCCGCTCCACGCGGGTTGGTATGCGAGATCAGATCGAGATCATATTCCTTGACGATATTGTCGCGGAACTCGATCATTTCCTTGAACTTCCATCCGGTGTTGACGTGCAGAAGCGGGAAGGGGATGCGGCCCGGGAAGAATGCCTTGCGCGCGAGGTGCAGAAGCACGGATGAATCCTTGCCGATGGAGTAGAGCATCACGGGACGCTCGAACTCGGCGGCAACTTCACGGAAAATGTGGATGGCTTCGTTTTCGAGGGCTTTCAAGTGGGGGTCGAGCGGCTGCTTGGGTGTGCTGACGCTGGTGCCTTCCGTTTCCGGAACTGCATTGGACATTTTAAAACTCCGGCAATGTACTGATTGAAATGTTAATGGCGTGAGGCGGGGATTGGCGAGGCTTGCGTGGCTTCGGCAACATGAAGGCCGCATTCGCGCTTCTCGTCATTTTCCCACCACCAGCGACCGGCGCGCTCTGGCTCGCCGGGCTTGATGGCGCGGGTACAGGGCTCGCAGCCGATGGAAGGGTAGCCACGCTCGTGGAGGGGGTTCACAGGAATGTTTTCCGCCGCGACATGTGCCTTGATTGTTTCGATGTCCCAGTCCGCCAGCGGATTGATCTTGATGAGATTGCGATCGGAATCGAACTCGGCGAAAGGAGTGGCAGCGCGGTTGCCGGACTGGCCTCGGCGAAGGCCGGTTATCCAGAAGCCGGCGCCTTTGAGTGCCTTGCCGAGCGGGATCAACTTGCGGACATGACAGCAAGCGTGGCGCGCCTCGACACTCTCATAAAAGCCGTTCAAGCCATATTTTTCAGCATAAGCGCTGACATCATCCGGCTCTGGATGAAAGCGCGTGATCGTCAGACCGTAGCGGTCTTCCGTCTCATCGATCAATCGAACCGTCTCTGCAAACAGGCGACCTGTCTCAAGCGTCACCACTTCGATAGGAAGGCGATGCGTGCCGATTGCGGCTGTGATGACTTGGTCTTCGATGCCGAGGCTCGTCGTGAACACAGTCCGCCACCCAAGCCCCGCGACAAAGGCCAGCCTCTCGACAAGAGAAAGATGCTTCAACGTTTCATCGAGCGAAGTGATATCGTGCTGGGGTATGGGCTGCGGAGGCGTGTTTATCGTCATTTCTCGATTCCGAAACTTTACTGTCCCGATAATCTTCGAAAGACGCCATCTTTTACAGAAATGCTCGTGCTTCTCTCAGGCGCTAACGAGCAAATATCTCTCTTGCAGCAGAGTTACGCGCAAAAGAGTCCCAATATATTGAATCTGTTCCTAGTCGCTGATCACAATAAAACGTTGTTCGCAACCAATTGCAAGAGAATTGCGATATTTTCTGTAATTTTTATAGAATTCTTTTCCGGCGTCGCGTGATGCTGGCTGATATATAATTGGTGGGCTGCTGCAAAAAATCGGAAATGCCATTCCAGCGAAGCGATTTTTTCTCACTTTATGGGGCGAAATGCAGCAAAATCGCGAACTGGTTTTGCGCATCTAGGGAATTCCGCGCATTACTTGTTTCATCATTCTTTCCGTTCGCGGCGTTTTTCATATTGCCGGAGGATGCGGCAGGGAAACACTTTTGCGAATAAATCGCAGCTGATTGACCACGCAATCTCAGACGCTAGTGTGAGACCGTACGCATCCAGGAGGGTAGTGATGTCGAAATTTCTTTCCAGCCTTGGCGCAATCGCGCTTAGCCTGTCAGTCACATTGGGTGCTGTAGGACCGGTTTCCGCCCAGACCAAGCTCCTCAACGTGTCCTATGATCCGACACGAGAGCTTTACAAGGATTTCAATGAGGCTTTTGCCAAAAAGTGGAAAGCCGATACGGGTGAAGACGTCACGATCCAGCAGTCGCACGGCGGCTCTGGCAAACAGGCCCGTTCCGTCATCGACGGACTCGAGGCCGATGTGGTCACGCTCGCGCTGCAGAGCGATATTGACGCCATCGTCAAGAACAGTGGCAAGATCAATGCGGACTGGCGTGCGCGCCTACCCCATAACTCCTCGCCCTACACATCCACCATCGTTTTCCTTGTCCGCAAGGGCAACCCCAAGGGCATCCATAACTGGGGCGATCTCGTAAAGGGCGACGTCCAGATCGTAACGCCGAATCCCAAGACCTCCGGCGGCGCGCGCTGGAACTATCTCGCAGCCTGGGCTTGGGCGAATGAAGAGTTCAAGGGCGATCAGGACAAGATCAAGGCCTATGTCGGCGAGCTCTACAAGCGCGCCCCAGTCCTCGATACCGGTGCGCGTGGCTCGACGGTAACCTTTGCCCAGCGCCAGATCGGTGACGTTCTGCTCGCCTGGGAAAACGAGGCCTATCTTGCCGGTCAGGAATTTGGCGAAGATTCCTTCGACATCGTCGTTCCACCGATCTCGATCCTGGCGGAACCGCCTGTTGCCGTGGTCGACGCCAATGTCGATGCCAAGGGTACGCGCAAGGTGGCAGAGGCCTATCTGCAATACCTTTACTCCGACGAAGGGCAGAATATTGCGGCCAAGCACTTCTATCGTCCGAGCAATCCGTCTGTGGTCTCCAAGGATCTCCTGAAGCAGCTGCCGGATATCAAGCTCGTCACCATCGATGATCCGATCTTCGGCGGATGGGCAAAGGCGCAGCCGGAACATTTCGGCGATGGCGGAATCTTCGACCAGATTTACAAGCCCGGAAAGTAAGTGGATGATATAGCGAACCGCCCGGGCAGGCCTTGTGTCTGCCCAGCGAGGAGCAGGACAGATCGACTGGCTTCAGGGCCGGTCGATGGCGCATATGATGGCTTGTTGAGCCACTAGTTTACCCGGAGCCTCGATGAGCAACACCCCGTCGCAAAGCGGATGGAAGTGGCGGCAGTCCAGCGTCTTGCCAGGCTTCGGCCTGACGCTCGGCTACACGATTACCTATCTCTTTCTCATTATTCTGATTCCTCTTGGTGGGCTCATCTGGTCCACCGCCCATCTCGGTTTCGCCGAGTTCCTCGCCATTGCGACCGACAGCAGAACCTTGAATGCGCTACGCATCAGCTTTGGCACGGCCTTCCTGGCAGCCTTGGTCAATGCCTTTTTCGGCGTCATCATCGCTTGGGTGCTGGTCCGCTATCGCTTTCCTGGTCGGCGCTTTATCGATGCGATCGTGGATCTGCCCTTCGCTCTGCCGACTGCGGTGGCAGGCATCTCGCTGACGACACTTTATTCCAATCGAGGTTGGATCGGCTCGCTGTTCGAACCGCTCGGTATCAAGATCGCCTTTACGCCGCTCGGCATCGTCATTGCGCTGATCTTCATCGGGCTACCCTTCGTCGTACGCACGGTGCAGCCCGTCATGGAAGAAATCGACCGGCAGGTTGAGGAGGTTGCGGCTACACTCGGGGCCAACCGTTTCCAGACGATCACGCGCATACTTCTGCCGGGTCTAGTGCCGGCAATTCTCACAGGCTTTGCGCTCGCTTTTGCCCGTGGCGTTGGTGAATATGGCTCCGTCATCTTCATTGCCGGCAATATCCCTTATGTTTCGGAGATTGCGCCGCTTCTCATCGTCATCAGACTTGAGGAGTTCAACTATGCGGGCGCAACCGGTATCGCCACAATCATGCTGATCATTTCCTTCGCCATGCTTTTCGTCATCAATCTCATTCAGGCCTGGAGCCGCAAGAGGTACGGTTATGCCTGACACAGCGCAGTCCGTTTCTTCAAAGCCGTTCCGAGACCCCGCAAGCGAGGGTCTGCCCGCCAAGATTTCGCTTTTTCTCGTTGCCTTTCTGTTTCTCGCGCTCTTCCTCGTCATGCCTCTGGTGGCGGTCTTCTTCGAAGCCTTCCGCAAAGGCACGGGCGCGTTCTGGGAAGCGATCGTCGAGCCGGACGCACTCTCGGCCATTCGTCTCACCCTTCTCGTGGCTGCCATTTCCGTGCCGCTCAACCTCATCTTCGGGGTTGCTGCTGCCTGGGCCGTCGCCAAGTTTGAGTTCAAGGGTAAGGCGTTTCTCATCACGCTCATCGATCTGCCATTTTCCATCTCGCCGGTCATTTCCGGCCTGGTCTATGTGATCCTGTTTTCCTCACACAGCGTGCTGGGGCCGTGGCTGAAGAGCTACGGCATTGAAATTCTCTTTGCCGTACCTGGCATCGTGCTCGCCACGATCTTCGTCACCTTTCCCTTCGTCGCCCGCGAACTGATCCCGCTGATGCAGGATCAAGGGACCGGCGATGAGGAGGCGGCCATTTCACTTGGCGCGTCGGGCTGGCAAACCTTCTGGTATGTGACGCTGCCCAACATCAAATGGGGTCTGCTGTATGGCGTGCTTCTCTGCAACGCCCGCGCCATGGGGGAATTCGGAGCCGTATCGGTCGTGTCAGGCCACATTCGTGGAGAGACCAACACCATGCCGCTCCATGTCGAGATTCTTTATAACGAGTACAATATCGGTGCTGCTTTCGCCGTTGCCACGCTGCTGGCAGGGCTTGCGCTCGTCACGCTTGTTCTCAAAACCATTCTCGAAATACGCTTTGGCGCGGGCAACGCTGCCGGCAAGCATTGAAGGGCATATCCATGGAAGTGAAAGTTTCCGGTATCACCAAGCAGTTCGACCGCTTCCCGGCGTTGAATGACGTGTCGCTCAACATCCGCTCCGGCGAGTTGATTGCGCTGCTTGGACCCTCCGGCTCGGGCAAGACGACGCTTCTGCGTCTGATCGCAGGGTTGGAGCAGCCGACCAGAGGACAGATTTTTTTCGGCGATGAAGATGCTTCGCATCGCTCCGTTCAGGAGCGCAATGTCGGCTTCGTTTTCCAGCATTATGCTCTGTTTCGTCACATGACGGTGGCGGAAAATATTGCTTTCGGTCTGAAGGTGCGACCGTCTGCGACACGGCCGCCCAAGGCGGAAGTTCGCAAACGCGTCTCGGAACTGCTGGACATGGTGCATCTGTCCGGCCTGGAAAAGCGCTATCCCAACCAGCTATCCGGCGGCCAGCGTCAGCGTGTGGCGCTGGCGCGCGCCGTTGCCATCGAACCTCGGGTTCTTCTGCTGGATGAACCTTTCGGCGCTTTGGATGCCAAGGTCCGCAAGGAATTGCGCCGTTGGCTGCGCGAGTTTCACGACCGCACCGGTCATACCACCATCTTCGTCACCCATGACCAGGAAGAGGCCTTGGAACTGGCAGACCGTGTGGTGGTGATGAGCCAGGGCAAGATCGAGCAGGTCGGTACGGCGGATGATGTTTACGATACGCCGAATTCTCCCTTCGTGTTCTCCTTCATTGGCGAATCCTCCAGTCTTCCGGTGAAAATTCGGGACGGAAATATCCTGTTTCAGGGAGAGGGCATCGGCATTGCCGAGACTGGACAGGGCGAGGGCGACCTGTTCTTCCGCCCGGAGGATGTGGCGCTGACGGACGAACGCGAAGCGCTCTACGGCAAGGTGACGACCTGTCGCCGGCTGGCAGGGACGCGCATCGCCGAAATCGACATCGCCAATAATGGCCACGAGCCCTATCATCTGGAAATCGAGGTGCCGCTCGATGCATCCGTGTCGGTTGGCAACGACGTGCGCTTTCGTCCGACACGTTGGCAAGTTTTTAGGAAGTAACAGGCAGAAACGGAAAAGGGCCGCTTTGAGCGGCCCTTCCATGAGTTTGGTCCTTGTTTCAGACCCGAAACGTTTCGCAACGCTTCGAAGGGAAGGCGGATCAGGCCGAGGGCTGCCTCGTCAAAATCAAATCCTTTCCATTGCCTGCTACGAAGACCGAAATCTCACTAGACATTGGATCACCTTCCTTTCTCTACGTTGAACATAGTATGAAGGTAATCCGATTCGCGCCGATTGCAAGGGGTCGCCCTTATATCGATGTTTTAATCCGAACAAGGCGCCATCGCCGATGAACGGCAGTGTCATGTCAGAAAAGCCGCGGGCTTCGCTGACGCTGACGCCAAGCAGCTGATATCACTGACTAACTCGCATCACGATCTTGCCGATGTGGCCGCTGCTTTCCATCAGTCGGTGGCCTTCCGCAACCTGATCGAAATCGATCACGTCATGAATGACAGGTGCCAATTTACCGCTTTCCAGCAGTGGCCAGACCTGCTCGACGAGCTCGTCACGAATGGCGCGCTTCTCGTCGCCGGTGCGCGGGCGCATGGTCGAGCCTGTCACGGTAAGGCGCTTGACCATGATGGGCCGCAGATCCACCTTTTCGGCGACGGTGCCGCCGAGGAATGCGATCATCGACAGGCAGCCATCCTTCGCAAGTGAGGCGATGTTTTTTTCGAAATAGGATGCGCCGATCATGTCGAGAATGACATCCACGCCCTTACCGCCGGTCGCTTCCTTGATGACGGCGGCGAAATCTTCCTCACGGTAGTTGATCGCCCGCTTTGCACCGAGCTTCTCGCAGGCGGCGCATTTTTCCTTGGAGCCAGCGGTCGTGTAAACCTCGGCACCGAAAGCCTTGGCCAGTTGGATCGCCGTCGTGCCGATGCCGCTGCTGCCGCCGTGGATCAGGACACTCTCGCCTTCGGTCAAGCCAGCCATCTGGAAGAGATTGGCCCATACGGTAAAAAATGTTTCCGGCACGGCCGCGGCTTTGACCGCATCATAACCCGCGGGGAACGGCAGGGCCTGGCCCGCTGGCACCACGCAATATTCGGCGTAGCCGCCGCCATTGGCAAGTGCGCAGACCCGGTCGCCAATCTGGAAATCACTGACGCCTTCACCAAGTGCAACGACTTCTCCAGCGACCTCAAGGCCGAGAACCGGGCTTGCGTCTTTTGGTGCGGGGTAATTGCCCTGACGCTGCGCCACATCCGGCCGGTTTATGCCGGCAGCCTGCACCTTCACCAGCAGTTCTCCAGCTTTGGGTGAGGGCAGAGGCCCATTCGAGAACGTCATGACCTCGGGGCCGCCAAAGTTGGGCAGATCGACAAAACGCATGGTGGATGGCAGTGACACGGGTGGCCTCCTCAAAGCTTGCTACTGTCAGCTAGACTTAGGTCACTTATGCGGATTAAAAAAGGAGACGTAATGCCGCTCCAGTCATTTCATCTCACCATGACTGTGGATGACGAGTCCGGTTTCGCTCTTCTTGGCGGCTTTCTTGATATTGGCAATCTCCGCGCCAATTCCGTCCGGGTTGCCGATCAACATGCCCTTGGGAAGTTGAACGACGCCAATCGAGCAACGTAGAAGGGCAAATTCCCTCTCATTGCCAAAGCGGTCGAAACCCTTGATCTGTCCTGCCAGCCGGTCTTCTTCCGAATAAAGGGCAATGACATCGTCATGGAAGTCGCCGAGCAACCGCTCAAGAATTTCCGTTACCTCATCCGTCGTCCAGTCACGAACGCCGATGAAGAAATCGTCGCCGCCGATATGGCCAAGGAAACAGTCGCCGGAGAAGAAGTAGCGCTTCATCAGCGCCGAGAACAGGCTGATGGCGTGGTCGCCGACGTGGAAGCCATACTTGTCGTTGAACGGCTTGAAATTATCGAAATCGCAGTAGCAGAAGAAGCGATCCTCGTCGCTATCGCGGCAGGATTCCTCGATGAAGCCGCTGATCGCCCGGTTCCCCGGAAGTGCTGTCAACGGGTTTTGCTCCTGCGCCAGCTTCAACTGCTTTTCGTTGATGACCTTGATCAGCGATGCGGCGGAGACGACACCGACATAGCGCATGTTTTCGGTGAGGATCACACAGGCGCTGCCGCCCATATTGGCGAAGATATTCATCAGCCGATCCGCATCTGCATCCAGCCCGACGATCGGCGCCCGATCAACGAAGTGCGATATGGTTCTCTCATAGACCTTGTTCTTCAACAGGTCGCGGCCGAAGGGCTGATAGATGTATTCCTTCAAATGGTATTCGTTGATCACACCGCGCGGCTCGCCATTGGCATTCAGAACCGGGAAGAAGGCCTGTTCCGGGTTGCGCCGGAACAATTCGAATACGCTGTCTATACTGTCGTTTTCATAAACTGTGGGAAGATGTTCGATCTGGCGGCGGATCAGGATTTCATCCAGCGTCTGACGATTGCGGCGAGTGTCGCCCAGTAGTTGGAGATGGGGAAACGAGACGTGCAACTCTTTGACGAAAGTGGTCGGGCGGGACACGAACCAACCCTGGATGAGGTCCACACCCATTTCACGGCAGGTCAGGAACTCTCCTTCCGTCTCGATGCCTTCCGCAATGACGCGCACGCCTAGCACATGGGCAATATTGACGATGTTCTTGACCATGTGCCGTTTGCGCGGATTTCGCTCAACGTCCTGAATGAAGTAACGATCGATCTTCAGGTAATCGACATCGAAATCGCAAAGCAATTTCATTTCGCCATGGCCAACACCGAAATCATCGATGGCCAGCTTGAAGCCTTCCTTGCGCATACGGTCGATGAGCGCGCCGAACTCTGGGACGCTGGTATTGTCGAAGCGTTCTGAAAGCTCGAAGCAAATGGAAGAGGGAGGGATTTTGGCCTGCGTCAGCTGTTCCAGAAGCTTGTCCAGAATGATGTCGCCGTGACGGATCAGGCGTACGTCCAGGTTGAGAAACAATGTGGCAGAGGAGCAGTCCGGAAGGGTGGAAAATTTCGCAAGCGCGCGGCTGGCGATCATCTTCTCCAGCTCGACGAGTTGTCCCTCGGCTTCCACATGATCCAGCAGCTCGATCGGGTTGGCAAAACCGATGCGCTCATGACCGCGCATCAGAGATTCATATCCGAATACTGACCCAGTCGTCGTCTCAACTATGGGCTGGAAGGCACACTCGAGAACGAGCTTGGCCATTGAAATCATCTGACCGCTGGCAAACCGTCTGACGACATTCTGCTCGGCACTGCTCGACATCACTTGCTTCTCCACCATTTCGGATCCGTTTACGGCTTCGCCGGATCGTCTTTTTGGCAGGATTGTGGCGACAACTCCTCAATGAAAACTTTACGTGATGTGAAACTTCTATGACAGCTTAAACACTCGGTCTTATGCCGCACGTTCGGGTGATGATTGATACGTCCAAATGGGTGCGCTTGGCTTTAACGCCTCTGAGTGTTGTGGAAAGCGTAAAGCTCCGCCACATTGACGCTTTCGCCATCCATTCTAGCCGCGGTGGCAATCCCCCGCCTTTCTCTTTGGTGCGTGTCCCCCCAGAGCTTCAGAGCCGCGCGGACGACTTCGCTGCTGGATGCATAGGCACCGGATGCTACTGCCTCGTGGAGTTGGGCAGCCTGTTCCGGAGAGATCGATACGGTCAATACTGGCATAGTGGTCCTCCCGATTACCAAGCTGCGGATTTTTCCGTCAACCGTATGAGCCTCCACGCTGAGGCGATCGAGGCAAAGTCGATCTGTCAGTCGCATGGTGGAGGTATTTATGAACGCAAGGCACGTGCATCGGTTCCAAACGAGGCATCATTTGCGCGACGAATGACGGCCTCACGAGGCCTGTCTGGTCTGCCAACTTCACTGCAGTCTTAAAGCCAAAGCGCATGCTCGCCTTGACATGGCGCAAAGAACACCGAGACCTCGAATTTATTATTGATTGACTGATCAATCAATAATAAACAGATCACCTAAGGAGATCGCTGATGCCTAAGGTTGGAATGGAGCCGCTGCGGCGAAAGGCGCTGGTCGATGCAGCTCTTCGCACTATAGGTCACCATGGTTCGCTGAATGTGACGATGTCGGACATCGCTCGGGAAGCGGGCGTATCCGCCGCGCTTGCGCACCATTATTTCGGCAGCAAGCAACAGCTCTTGCTGGAAACGATCCGCAGCCTGCTGCGCGATCTGAGACGCGATGCAGTCGCGGCCCTGATGCGTGCCTCCGGACCGCGCGAGCGTCTGAGCGCCATCGTGCGCGTCTCGTTTCAAAGCGATCAGTTCACCCAGGAAACCGTTGCCGCATGGCTCGCCTTTTATGTGGAGGCGCAACGTTCCGAAGAAACCCGCAGGCTTCTTGTCCTCTATGCCAAGCGCCTTCGCTCGAACATCATGTATAGTCTTTCCCGCCTTTGCCCGCCGGACGATGCGGCGCGGATCGCGGAAGGGGCCGCAGCCCTCATTGACGGGCTCTATATTCGCCACAGCCTGCAAGCGGCACCGTTGGGAATCTCCGCAGCGCCAGCCCTGGTCGAAGATTATTTCGACATGCAGTTGAAACGCTTTTCAGACAACAAGACGTCCACCCGACATCTTTGAGGACATGATCATGACTTTGAAAGCCCAACCCAAAGCCTCGCATTTCATCGATGGCGACTATGTTGAAGACGAGAGCGGTACTCTGATCGAAAGCATCTATCCGGCCACCGGCGAAGTCATCGCACGCCTTCACGCGGCAACGCCTGCCATCGTTGAGCGAGCGATCGCTTCGGCCAAGCGCGCGCAGAAAGAGTGGGCCGCGGTGAGCCCGACGGCGCGCGGACGTATTCTGCGCCGCGCCGCTGACATCATGCGCGAGCGCAACCAAGAGCTTTCCGAACTGGAAACGCTCGACACGGGCAAACCAATCCAGGAAACCATCGTCGCCGACCCGACGTCCGGGGCGGATTCCTTTGAATTCTTCGGCGGTATAGCCCCATCCGCTTTGAACGGCGACTACATCCCGCTCGGCGGCGATTTTGCCTATACCAAGCGTGTTCCCCTGGGTGTCTGCGTTGGAATCGGTGCCTGGAACTATCCGCAACAGATTGCGTGCTGGAAGGCTGCTCCCGCGCTTGTTGCGGGCAATGCCATGGTGTTCAAGCCGTCTGAAAATACACCGCTCGGTGCGTTGAAGATTGCTGAAATCCTCATCGAGGCGGGACTGCCGAAAGGGATCTTCAACGTCATCCAGGGCGACCGCGACACCGGCCCTCTGCTCGTCAACCATCCAGATGTCGCCAAGGTATCGCTGACCGGATCGGTGCCGACGGGCCGCAAGGTTGCCGCGGCCGCTGCGGGGCACTTGAAGCATGTGACGATGGAACTCGGCGGCAAGTCGCCGCTCATCGTTTTTGATGACGCCGACATCGAAAGTGCAGTCGGCGGCGCGATGCTTGGCAATTTCTACTCTTCGGGCCAGGTTTGCTCCAATGGGACGCGCGTCTTCGTCCAGCGCGGCGCAAAGCAGCGCTTCCTCGACAATCTGAAAAGCCGCACCGACGCCATGGTCATCGGAGACCCTATGAATGAGGCCACCCAGATCGGCCCGCTCGTCTCCAAAGCGCAGCAGGAAAAGGTGCTGGCCTATATGGAAAAGGGCAAGGCGGAAGGCGCAACACTCGTCACCGGCGGTGGCATCCCCAACAACGTGTCCGGCCAAGGCTTCTACGTCCAGCCCACGGTCTTTGCCGATGTTAAGGACGGCATGACGATTGCCCGCGAGGAAATTTTCGGACCGGTGATGTGCGTGCTGGATTTCGATGACGAGGACGAGGTCATCGCGCGTGCCAATGCCACGGAGTTCGGCCTGGCAGGCGGCGTTTTCACTGCGGATCTGTCACGCGCGCATCGCGTCGTCGATCAGCTGGAAGCCGGAACTCTCTGGATCAACACCTATAATCTGTGCCCGGTCGAAATGCCGTTCGGCGGCTCCAAGCAATCCGGCTTTGGTCGAGAAAACTCGGCGGCAGCCCTCAATCATTATAGCGAGTTGAAGACGGTCTACGTATCGACCGGCAAAGTCGAAGCTCCGTATTGATCAGATACCTCCCTAGCAGGGGAGTGACCAATCGGTCCCGTTAGCCCGCGCTTGTTAAGCAGGGTATCGCCACCTAGAGAGATAACAGATGCAGCAGGCAGATTTTGTCATTGTCGGTTCCGGGTCCGCTGGCTCAGCCATGGCCTATCGTCTATCGGAAGACGGTAAGTATTCTGTCATCGTCATCGAGGCTGGCGGATCGGATTTCGGTCCTTTCATCCAGATGCCGGCAGCACTTGCATGGCCGATGAGCATGAAGCGCTACAATTGGGGCTATCTCTCCGAGCCTGAGCCCAATCTTAACAACCGCCGCATCACCGCTCCACGCGGCAAGGTCATCGGCGGATCGTCTTCTATCAACGGTCTGGTTTATGTTCGTGGCCATGCCGAAGACTTCAACCGCTGGGAGGAACTCGGAGCACAGGGCTGGGCCTATGCGGATGTTCTACCATACTTCAAGCGCATGGAGCATAGCCATGGCGGCGAGGCAGGTTGGCGCGGCACGGATGGGCCTCTTCATGTTCAGCGCGGTCCGGTCAAGAACCCGCTGTTTCATGCCTTCATCCAAGCGGGTGCCCAGGCCGGGTTTGAGCTAACGGACGATTATAACGGCTCCAAGCAGGAGGGTTTCGGCCTGATGGAGCAGACGATCCATGATGGTCGTCGCTGGTCTGCCGCAAACGCCTATCTGAGACCCGCTCTTAAACGCGGCAATGTTACGCTGGTGCATGGCTTCGCCCGAAAGATCGTGATCGAAAACGGTCGTGCAACAGGCGTCGAGATCGAACGAAAAGGCGTGGTCGAGACGATCACGGCCAATCGTGAGGTCATCATCTCCGCCTCGTCCTTCAATTCTCCAAAACTGCTGATGCTGTCGGGCATCGGTCCGGCACAGCATCTCCAGGATATGGGCATCGACGTAAAAGTGGATCGCCCGGGCGTCGGCGCCAATCTTCAGGACCACATGGAGTTTTATTTCCAGCAGGTCTCCACCAAGCCCGTATCGCTCTACTCGTGGCTGCCGTGGTTTTGGCAGGGTGTGGCGGGTGCGCAGTGGCTTATGACCAAGGGCGGACTTGGTGCCTCCAACCAGTTCGAAGCTTGCGCCTTCCTCCGCTCGGCACCCGGATTGAAGCAGCCCGATATCCAGTTCCACTTTCTGCCCGTTGCCATCTCCTATGATGGCAAGGCGGCGGCGAAGAGCCACGGTTTCCAGGTGCATGTGGGCTACAACCTGTCGAAGTCGCGCGGCAATGTTACGCTTCGCTCTTCCGATCCGAAGGACGACCCAGTGATCCGCTTCAACTATATGAGTGAAGCCGAAGACTGGGAAAAGTTCCGCCGTTGCGTGCGTCTCACCCGTGAGATCTTCAGCCAGAAGGCGTTTGACGAATTTCGCGGCCCGGAAATCCAGCCGGGCGAAAAGGTCCAGTCGGATGCGGAGATCGATGCGTTCCTTCGCGAACATCTGGAAAGCGCCTACCATCCCTGTGGCACCTGCCGCATGGGTGCCAAGGACGATCCGTTATCCGTTGTAGATCCGGAGTGTCGCGTCATCGGGATCGATGGACTGCGCGTGGCCGATAGCTCCATTTTTCCGCATGTGACCTATGGCAACCTCAATGCACCGTCGATCATGACGGGAGAAAAAGCCGCAGACCACATTCTGGGAAGGCAACCACTGCCGCGCTCCAACCAGGAGCCCTGGGTCAATCCACGTGCCGAGGTAAGCGATCGATAAGGGGGGCCATGAGGCCAGTTTCTACTCAAGGCGGAACCGTCTCCGTATGATCGAGAGCGGGCCGTAAAATGCCTTTGCATGGCATTTGTCAAAGACATGGTTGCAATCGAGGCCTTCGGGACCGATAAGAAACCAAGCTTTTGAAATGCAGAAATTTGCCATGCCAGACACTTATAAAAAAATGAAAATGGTACGCCGATCCCGCGTTATGTGGGGTTCATGGCGCATCTGGAAGCCCAGGGCCGTTTTCTGGCTTGGAGCCATTGCGGTGGGGCTGATCAGCGTTGGCTTTGCAAAGGCTGCCGACTGGGCGCAGCATATGTTTGCCGCCACGACATCGTCGGGCGAGTGGGCCTTTCTCCTGCCGCTCGTCATCACGCCGCTTGGCTTTGTCATCTGCGCGTGGCTGGCCATGGTGGTGTTTCCAAATTCCGGCGGAAGCGGCATTCCTCAAGCCATTGCTGCGCGCCATTTTCATCATGATGAAGACCGGTCTCGTTTGTTGTCGATCAAGCTTGCCGTTGGAAAGATCATCCTCACTGTCGTCGGTCTGATGTCGGGCGCATCGATTGGCCGCGAGGGGCCGACGGTACAGGTCGGTGCGTCGATCATGCTTCTGGCGGCGCGCGTGGGTGGCATGGCGCAGGCGAGGGGCCTCATTCTTGCCGGATCGGCAGCAGGTATTGCCGCTGCTTTCAATACGCCGCTTGCCGGTATCGTCTTTGCCATCGAGGAGATGAGCCGGTCCTACCAGTCGAGGGCCAACGGCTTGGTATTGACCGCTGTCATTCTATCCGGTCTCGCCTCTCTCGGTCTAGTCGGCAGCTACACCTATTTCGGCACCAGCGCGGTGTTGATGCAGACGGGCAAGGACTGGAGCCTCGTTCTGCTCTGCGGCATCGGCGGCGGCTTTCTGGGCGCTATTTTCAGCGCTGGCGCGCTTCGCGCCTCGCAACGTATCCGCCGCTGGGCTCATACGGTTCCATTGAGGCGGATGCTGATCGTTGCAGGCGTGTGCGGCCTGGCCTCGGCGGTCATTGGCGTTCTGAGCGGTGGCGCCACCTTCGGAACCGGCTATGAACAGGCAAGAGCGGCGGTCGAGGGTGACGCGGCGCCGTTGTTCTTCTTTGTCGAAAAGCTGATGACGACATTCCTCGCCATGCTATCGGGTATCCCAGGCGGTATCTTCGCGCCGTCGCTGTCCGTCGGCGCGGGTTTCGGCAGCACGGTATCTTCGCTTCTTGGCAGCAGCATCGCGCTCGGTGCCATCCTCGGCATGGCTGGCTATTTCGCCGGTGTCGTTCAGGCGCCAATGACGGCCTTTGTCATCATCCTGGAGATGACAGGAAATCATGATGGCGTCATCGCTATTATGGCCGCGTCTATGCTGGGCTACCTGACCTCACGCATGATTTCGCCCGAGCCGCTCTATCACGGTCTGTCACGCGTCTTCATTGCCCAGGGCATAAGAGCAAGGCGCGCAAGTGAAGCCGAGCATCACGAGGGTGACGCTCATGCGGCTTCGGGCTTGCGCTCCGGTGCCGGTTCGAACGAGTTGACGCCGAAGTAGCCAAGGCCCGGGATTTTGATGCCGGGATTTTGAATGTCGATCCCGGCGACGAGCCCAAGAAAATTGACCTCGAAGCCACTGCGCACACCGGCGGACAATCCGAAAAGCCCACCCAGCGAGACGCTCATATCCTTCCAGTCATCGGCAATATGAAAGAACTCGCCATTCGGCAGGTAGTCCCGACCGACCGCGTCCGGCGGCAGCACCACGCCGAGTTCCGGAACACTGCGCAGCACATGCGCGATGAAGGTATTCGAATTGGGACCGGGATAAATACGATAGCCACCAGCCTTGCTATAAGGATAGTCCGCAATCGCCTTCTGGATTTTCGGAATTAGTCTCTGCGCATTCTCGCCATGAAGTTCCAGGACTTTCCTCGGCGTGTTGGAATACCAATAAGCATCAGGGGCATAGGCGTTGCGACGAATAGGCGACCCCCAACCCACCTTGTCGTAACGCTCATAGGTCGAGGCGCCTTCCGGCTTCATCACGATCCACGCATGGCTGGCAATTGATCCTTTGAAGCCACCCGTCATGGCGGAATAGACATAGATTGCGGCTGGCTTGTCCAAAGCCGCTTCGGGCAGAATGCCGGCGGAAGACCAGCGCGCATTGCGATAACCGGTCGGGTGATCCTTCATTGCCCATAACCCCGCAGAAGCGAGCGCAGGCAGCAGATAGATGAAAAAGACGGCAGCCAGAAAGCGTTTGGCAAATTTCAATGGAGAGCCCCGTGCAACATGTGACCGATCTGGTTAGATAGAGATCGCATTTCGAATTTTTTGAGGCCAGCATCATGCACAACCCCGTGACTGTCGAAGTAACCCGCGGCAACATCGTCGAAAGCCGTCATCGAGGAATGGCGGTCGTTGTGGATGGGGACGGCAAAATCGTCTTTTCCGCAGGCGAGGTCGAGCGCCCTGTCTTTCCACGCTCAGCCTGCAAGGCCATGCAGGCGCTTTTCATGGTAGAAAGCGGCGCGGCTGATGCTTACGGCTTCGGCAATCGCGAACTGGCGCTGTCCTGTGCTTCGCATTCAGGTGAGGAGGCGCATGTGGGCCTTGCCGCCTCCATGCTGACGAGGGCGGGCAAGGATGTCGATGACCTGGAATGCGGCGCGCATTGGTCGCTCGACCAGACGGCGCTGATTGCGCAGGCTCGCCGCATGGACAAGCCGACAGCACTGCATAACAACTGCTCCGGCAAACATTCCGGCTTCATCTGTGCTTGCAGTCACAATCTGATCGAGACCCGTGACTACGTTCGTGGCGACCACCCATTGCAGCGGGAAATCCGCGCGGCGATGGAAAGCCTGACCGGGACGGCGATTGCCGAAGACAGCTGCGGAGTAGACGGCTGTTCCATCCCAGCCTATGCCGTGCCGCTCAAGGCGCTGGCGCATGGTTTTGCAAAGATGGCGACGGGACGCGGACTTGAACCGATACGCGCTCAAGCCTCGCGCCGTCTGATCGAGGCCTGCATGGCAGAACCTTTTTATGTGGCGGGTACGGGCAGAACCTGCACGAAGCTGATGGAGATCGCGCCGGGTAAGATTTTCGCCAAGACCGGCGCGGAAGGCGTCTTTGTCGGTATTCTTCCGGAAAAAGGATTGGCGATCGCGGTCAAATGTGAAGACGGAACGACGCGCGCGGCAGAAGCTATGATTGCGTCTCTTCTCGCACGCTACTTTGAGAGCGATAGTGCCGAACGAGCGGCACTTGATGCCATGGCGAACCGCTCCTTGAAGAACTGGAACGGCATCCATGTCGGCGATATTCGAGTCACGTCTTCGCTTTCCTGAGCCCAAAAACGCGGGAGCCGATTATCGTAGAGCCAGGCCCTTTGCGCGAAATTGTCAGGATGGCTCGGCAGTTCTCGCATCCCACATGGCCTTGAATGCAGGGCGTGACTGGCAACGTGCCAGCCATGCTTTGACGGCCGGATGTGCATCGAAAATCGGCGTATGAGCCTGAGCATAACGCACGACTTCGGCGGCGTTGAGGTCTGCCACCGTAAAGCGGTTGCCTACCAGATAGTCCCGGTCCGCAAGATGCTGTTCCAGAACGCGAAAAGGCCGGCGCAGCATTCGTGCTGCAACGTCGATGACCGCCCTGCCACTGTCGGTATCCGCCAGTCCTTCGGCGAAGGTGGAGGAAATCTTCAGGGCGTTTGCTTCGATCTCGGTCGCGGCGAAGAAAGACCATTGCATCATATATGCGTCTTCCGCCGCATCGGTCGGGGCGACGGACGTTCCGTATTTGCGGGCGAGATATAGGTTGATGGCCATGGACTCATAGAGAACCATGCCGTCGTCATCGATGCACGGTATCGTTCCCATGGGATTGATCGCCAGATAGGACGGTGTCAGCGTATTGGTCGGCGCATCGTCGGCCAGCGGATCTGCCAGGCGTCGTGCCTGAATGACAGGTACGTGTTTGAAAGCAAGATCAAGTTCTTCTGCGAGCCATAATGTGCGCGTGGCCCGGGAACGATAGACGCCATAAATTGTCAGCATTGCAAAGCCCCTTCAACGTCGTCGGCAGACTAGAGACATTTTTTGCAAAATCCAGTGATCATGGAGTTTTTACGGAGAGGAGGTTCGATCAGCCGGCAAGCTTTAATCGCTACAAATCTATCAAATATCAATTCAATCTGGGGTAAGCCAAATAACTATCGATCGGCACGATGTAGCGGAAATTTAAATGTCCGAATTTAATGGATTTAGTATTACAATGAATTTTTTTAATTCTGTGTAAGCAAATTTTCAATAAGGATTTCTACATAATATAGGCGTGCTCTTGGTGGTATGTGAAGCAAAGAGCGCTGCCGGATCAATTTATCTGAGGAGCATTTCTAGGAATGGGTGAGAAAAACGGTCTGGCGCCGCCCACTTCGCAGTTGCTGTCGACGGAAACGTCCCTATCGGACGTGAGCAAGCATCAACTGGCTTTCCTCCTTGATAATGTTCCCGAACTCGTCTTCATCAAGGACTGTTCCGGTCGATACGAATATATGAACGCTGCGGCGCTGGCGTCCCTTGGGTTTGGCCGGGATTATCTCAACAGTCGTACATTGACGATTTTCGATCTGGCTTCAAAGCCCGTTGCGGAGTGTATCGATAAGCTGGACCGCCGTATTTTGGCGGGAGATCGTGATATATACGATGCCGAAGAGCGTTTGGTTGGCGAGGACGGGACGACACGCTGGTATGCGGGAACTCGTATCATCCTGCGTGACCAATCGGGCGCGCCGGTTGGGCTTGCCGGAATTTCACGGGAAATTACTTTTGCCAAGCGCCAGGAAACGATGCGCAGAAGTCACGCAAGTCTACTGGAAATGATCGTTAAAGGTCAGCCTCTCAAAGACATACTCACCGCCCTTGTTCAGGAGGTAGAGGGGTTGCTGGATAATGTTTTCGGCTCTGTTTTGATGCTTGACGAGAAAAAACTAATCTTGCGTTCAGGAGCGGCGCCTTCATTGTCCGAGGCCTATGTGTCCACTGTAGACGGGGTTCCGGTGGGGCCTAACAACGGCTCTTGTGGTACTGCTGCGTTTCGCAGGGATGCGGTCTATGTAAGCGATACGTGTCAAAGCCCGCTTTGGGCCGATTATGCCGATATCGCGAAGCAACATGGTCTTCGTTCCTGTTGGTCCACGCCCATTTTCGGCAACAATGATGTCCTGCTCGGAACATTCGCGCTGTATTCCAGATCGGTTCGGATGCCCACCGAGATGGAAAAAGAAATCATTGATATGGCGACCAATATCGCCGGAATCGCTATCGATCGGCGTCGCGCCGAAGAGCGTGTGCATTACATGGCCCATCACGATCCTCTGACGGGATTGTCGAACCGCAATCTGTTCTGGGGTCAGTTCCGCCGCGCACTGCATGAGGCGAAGCGGGAAAACCGTCTTGTCGCGATCACCTATCTCGACCTCGACAATTTCAAGCAAATCAATGATGTTTATGGTCATGCAGCAGGAGATGACGTGCTACGCGCCTTTGCCGAGCGTATTACCGCCTGCATTCGCGCTTCCGATGTCGCAGTGCGTCTCGGTGGTGATGAATTCGCCATCATCTTCAGCAATCCGACCCATGACGAGGCTGGCATTCTGGCCCGGCTGGAGGAGATCCGCAGGATCGCGCAAGAGCCTATCGCTCTATCGGCCACCGCTCTTACTGTAACCTGTTCAATGGGGACCGCCTTCTATCCCAACGATGGAAAGACGCCCGAAAGCCTTCTTGCAAAGGCCGATGCCGCGATGTACCGGGCAAAGCGCGACAGCCGCGATCGCCTGAAAGGAAAATGACGGTCGATAGCGACATCTGAGGCCGCAGGTCAGTCGTCTAAAGTCGCGTGTCAGGCGAGAGGCGCGTCTCGAAGCGCCCAATAAAGCGATCGAAAAGCTGCGCGAAGGCGGCAATATCCTCATCCGGCCAGTCGCTGACCACATCGCGTATAATGGCGATCTTTGCACTTCGCACGTCATCCAGAACATCGAGGCCGAGCGGTGTTACGGCGATCACGCTGCGTCTCCCATCTTCCTGTGACACGTCCCGCCGCAGTAGCCCTCTGCCGACCATATCCGAAACCAGACGGCTTCCGCGCGACGGATCGAGGCGCATGCCTTCCGCGATCGAGCCTACGGTCGCATCGCCCTCGGTGCGATGAACGACGTCGAGAACGTCCAGATGAGACAGCTCCAGCTCCGGTGACAGCTTCGCGATGGCCATACGACCGATAACGCGACGGCCGATCATGATACGCATACGTGTCATGGTATCACTGATCGCGAGAACGTCATCTCGCGTCGTCTCGTCAGTCTCTGCGCTTTTCAAATTCTGCATGCTCATGGGTGCCCCGCTTCCATCCGCACTCCAGCTTATAGCAAACAATGAGAAGATGCTATTGACACATATATGCTATAAGCACATAAAATGCCATATAACGCGAGGCATTTTCATGGACATGTCGGTGAACCCTGCGGCTCCTCTCGTCACGGACCCGCGCCGCAGGATTGTAGTTTTCCTTTTTCTGATGCTGGCCATGTTCATGGCGACGCTGGACAATCAAATTGTTTCCACGGCGCTGCCGACGATTGTCGGTGAGTTTGGCGCACTGGAGCGGTTTGGCTGGGTGGGGTCCGCCTATCTCCTTGCAACCAGCGCCGTCATGCCGGTCTATGGCAAGCTTGGAGACCTCTTCGGTCGCAAGTATGTAATGATCTCCGCTGTCGTCATCTTCACGGTTGGCTCACTGGTCTGTGGCCTTGCATGGTCGATGAACTCGCTGATCGCCGCCCGCGTTCTCCAGGGGCTCGGTGGCGGCGGCATCATGGTGTCCATCTTCTCCGTCAATGCCGATCTTTTTGCCCCGCGTGAAAGGGCTCGCTACCAGAGCTATTCCAGTCTCGTCATCATGGCGTCGGGCAGTGTCGGCCCCATCCTCGGCGGCACGATGAGCGATCTCTTCGGCTGGCGTTCCATCTTCCTCATCAATCTGCCGATTGGCATCATCGTCGTTCTGGGGCTCGCATTCCTTCTGCCCTATCGGCGACCGGACCGTCAGCCCAAGATCGACTATATCGGCGCCATTCTTCTCGCTGCCGCCATTTCCAGTGTCGTGCTCTGGGCCGACAGTGCCGAGCTTTTCGGATCGTTGATCGCCTGGCAAAGCCTTGCCATCATTGCCTTCGCGGCGGTCTGCGCCTTCTTCTGGGTGCAGGTGGAGAAGCGGGCGCCTGAGCCGGTCGTGCCTTTGCGTCTCTTCAAGAATTCGACATTTCCGCTGCTGATGATCATTTCACTGGTCAGCGGTGGTCTCGGCATCGGCATGGTCAACTATTATGCGCTCTTCCTGCAAACCACGACCGGGCTTTCTCCTTCGCAGGCCGGTCTTTTCTTCATCGCCGTGACAGGCGGCATCGTCATGGGTTCGCTGACGGCAGGCAGGTTGATCTCGAAGACGGGCAGCTACAAGCCCTTTTCCGTGATCAGTCTATCGATTGCGGTGGTGGCGATGCTCTCGCTGTCGCAGGTCCATGCCGGCACACCCCTGGCGATTATCGCAGGACTGATGCTGTTGCAGGGACTTGGTGTCGGCCTTGGGCAGCAGGCGCCGATCATCGGAGTGCAGAATTCTGCCTCCAGGGCGGATGTGGGTGCCGCAAGCGGGGCTGTTTCTCTCACACGCATGGGCGGTGCAGCGCTCGCAATCTCGATCTACGGTGCGGTTATTTCCTCCAGTCTGAATAGCCCGAGTATCGATATCCCAGGTGTTGGGCGGATACAGGAGCTGACGCCGAAGATGTTGGCGGAACTGCCAGCGGACTCTCAGCATGCGGTCGCTGATCTCTATGCAGCCGCATTCACACCGCTCTTTCTTGCTGCTGCCGCAACAGCCTTCATCGGTCTGATCGCGGCTGTGATGCTGAAGAATATCCGCCTGCCGGTCGCCACAGAAAAGCCCACGCTGCAAGAATGAGGGCCGTGCCCGCGGAACGCTTTGCTTTGTCAAATTCGGGACCGCAGGGGGGCTCGACTGCATAATCGGTTTCGAACGCTTTTTTGCACAAAGGCTGAGACCCGATGGCGCGCGCATTTGCTGCTCTTAGGCGATCGTCGAAATGAACCTTATTCCCGACCGTTCGTTTTCATTGCGCGCATCACATCATTGGCAATCCCGACCGATCCCTACGCTCATGAAACCAGAAAAGCTACTTAATCCGACGCCGAAAGGGCTTTACTGTCCAGTGGGTGATTTTTACATCGACCCTGTCAGGCCGGTGCACAAAGCGCTCATCACCCATGGTCATTCGGATCATGCGCGGGCGGGACATGAAAAAGTGTTGGCCACCCGCCAGACACTGGACATCATGCGTCTGCGTTACGGTGAGGATTTCACCTTTAGCGAGCAAGCGATTGCGTTCGGCCAGACGATCGAAGTCAATGGCGTTACAGTAGGCTTCCACCCTGCCGGTCACGTGCTCGGCTCGGCCCAGATCTCTATCGAATATAACGGTACTCGTATTGTCGCATCGGGCGATTATAAGCGCGGTGTCGACCCTACCTGTGCGCCGTTCGAGCCGGTCGCCTGCGATGTTTTCATTACCGAGGCAACCTTCGGGCTTCCGGTGTTCCATCACCCGGCGCCGAGCCGCGAAATCGCCAAACTGCTCACGTCGATCCGTCAGTTTCCGGAGCGGACTCATCTTGTCGGTGCCTATTCTTTAGGTAAGGCGCAGCGTGTTCTCCGGCTACTACGTGACAACGGTTATGCCGGACCTGTCTACATCCATGGTGCTCTTGCCAAGCTCTGCGATTATTACGTCTCGCAAGGCATCGATCTTGGCGACCTGCGTCCTGCCACCCTAGAGAAAAGCAATCCGACTCAATTTAAAGGCGCAATCGTGGTCGGCCCGCCATCAGCATTTCAAGATCGCTGGGCAAGGCGTTTTAACGAGCCTCTGATCGCTTTTGCCTCAGGCTGGATGATGGTGCGTCAACGCGCCAAGCAGGGAGGAGTTGAACTCCCTCTCGTGATATCGGATCACTGCGACTGGCCCGAACTGTTGGAAACCATCAAGGAAGTAGCGCCGTCTGAAGTATGGGTGACGCACGGTCGCGAGGAAGCGCTGGTACGCTGGTGCGAGCTTCAGGGAATTCCGGCTCGACCGCTTCATCTCGTCGGTTATGAAGATGAGGGAGATTAAGCGTGAAAGCCTTTGCGACCCTTCTCGACCGGCTTGTTCTGACCCCGTCCAGAAACGGTAAATTGAAGCTCCTGACCGATTACTTTCGCGACACGCCAGATCCCGATCGTGGATATGGGCTTGCAGCGATCGCGGGGACGCTGGACCTGAAGAGCGTCAAGCCCGCCATGCTGCGCGAACTCGTGCTGGAACGAATGGACGAGGTGCTGTTTCGCTATTCCTATGATTATGTCGGCGACCTGGCGGAAACGATATCGCTGGTCTGGGACACCAGCCAGAGTACCGATCAACCCAAGCCCGATGACCCGGGCCTTGGAGAAGTCGTGGCGCAGATCAATGCGCTCGCAAAGACGCAAGTGCGCGCAGCGGTGCGCGATCTCCTTGATCGGCTGGACACATCCTCCCGCTTCGCTTTCTTGAAGCTGGTGACCGGCGGCCTGCGGATCGGGGTTTCCGCTCGGCTTGCGCGACAGGCGCTGGCGGATTTTGCGGGCAAGGATATCACGGAAATCGAAACCCTGTGGCACGGCCTGACAACGCCGTACGAGCCGCTCTTCGCGTGGCTGGAGGGGAAAACAGAGCGTCCGCTTCTTGCAACGCCCGCCATTTTCCATTCGGTCATGTTATCGACGCCCGTTGGCGACAACGACCTGACCAATCTGGATCCCAAGGACTTCGTTGCCGAATGGAAGTGGGATGGCATCCGCGTCCAGCTGTCTCGCTCGGGCGATATCCGAAAGCTCTATTCGCGCTCGGGCGACGATATTTCCGGTGCATTCCCGGACATATTGGAGGCTGCCAATTTCGATGGAGTCATCGATGGTGAACTTCTGATTGGCGGTACCGCGCGATCCAACAGCGCCACCAGAACCTTTTCCGATCTGCAGCAAAGGCTCAACCGCAAGACGGTGACGGGTCGAATGATGGAAGATTATCCTGCCTTCATCCGCGCCTATGATCTCTTGTTCAAGGGTGAGGATGATATTCGCGGTCAGACATACCTGGAGCGACGCAAATATTTGACTGATCTGATCGAGGCTGCACCGCATGACCGCTTCGATCTTTCGCCGCTCGTTGGCTTCTCCAATTGGCAGGAACTGAACGATCTGCGAAAGGCCCCGCCCGATCCGGTGATAGAAGGCGTGATGATCAAGCGCAAGGATAGCGTCTATCAGGCGGGTCGCGCCAAGGGTCCGTGGTTCAAATGGAAGCGAGACCCGTTCAATATAGACGCGGTGATGATGTATGCCCAGCGCGGTCATGGAAAGCGTTCGAGCTATTATTCAGACTTCACCTTCGGTGTCTGGGCAGATGGCGAGGATGGCGAACAGTTGGTGCCCGTGGGTAAGGCCTACTTCGGCTTCACCGACGCCGAACTTGAGGTACTGGACAAGTTCGTGCGCGACAACACCGTGGAACGCTTTGGTCCTGTCAGGGCAGTACGCGCAACGCCCTCATTCGGCTTTGTGCTCGAGGTCGCATTCGAGGGCATAAATCGTTCAGCCCGCCACAAATCCGGCGTGGCGATGCGCTTTCCAAGAATTGCTCGTTTGCGGGCCGACAAACCTCCTTCAGAGGCAGACCGGCTATCCACATTGATGGCTATGGTGGATAAGCGAGAAGGTTCGGCATAAATTCATGCATGAAAACAAAACATTGAGTAGACAAGCAGATCGTGCAGTGGTGAACTTGAGCCGTGCAACGCTGATCGGATTTTAGAAAATGACAGACAAGCGCATCGACAAGCCTTTTTCCTTTTCTCCAACCCGGCGTTCGTTGCTTGCGGGAACGTTCGGACTGAGCGCAGCAGCGTTCCTGCCCAAAGGCGCGCATTCCGAGGTAGATCAGCCCCCCGTCCTGCCGCTGGAGCGTGAGGATTACGCCAAGGCCCGAGAAAGATTTCACACACATCTTTTGCGAAAAATGCCTGCGCCCGAAAAGTCCGAGCCGCTCGGCACGCCGCCCGGAGCGCGTCGCGTGACATATCCCGGCGGGCCAAATGGTTCCATCGAGCTGGTTGCGTGGCTGTCGGAATACACGCCTTCAAAGACGCTAAAACCCGCTGTTCTGTTTCTGCACGGCGGCAATGCGACCGGAGACGGTCACTGGGCGTTGATGAAGCCATTCTGGCAGGCAGGCTTCGTGGTGCTGCTGCCCTCTTTTCGCGGTGAAAACGGCCAGCAGGGCAATTATTCGGGTTTCTATGATGAAACGTCGGACGCTTTGTCCGCTGCGGCCTATCTGGAAAATCTACCCGGGATCGACAAAGACCGGTTCTTCCTTGCTGGCCACTCAAATGGTGGCACGCTGTCTCTCCTAGCTGCCATGACGCGAAAGTTTCGCGCAGCCGTTCCCATCTCCGCTGGCGTCAATTCATGGCGTTACTTCAACCGCTACGCCGATGAGCTCTGCTTTGACGAGACCGATCCGCAGGAATTTATCATGCGCTCCTCTGTCTGTTTCGGTCATAGTCTAAAATGCCCGACATTGATGTTGCGCGGAACGCAAGAGCGGCCGTTCGATGCCGATCACGAGCTTCTCATGTCGCGTGCGACGTCTGTTGGCACGAAGATCGATCACCAGCTTTTGCCGGGCACGCATAATGGTGTCGTTCCGCATGCGGTCGATGAAAGCATCAAATTCTTCAATGCCTTCACCTGAGAAGTCAGCTGGCGTTTACACGGGCTCTCATATCCCGTTGGTAGAAACGGGCCTGGCCTCGGTTATCCAGCCTCGCGCCAGCCGCGCGAGTCATTGTGCCGCAAGTGATTTATCTCTGAAGCGGTTCGATGATTGTATTTGCCCTGAAGACCATGCGTCGATTTGCCTGTGTGTTGCTGGCAGCGCCCTTGCTGTCCGGCTGCCTTTTCATCACCGACACCAGTCGCATGAATGCCGACGTGTTCGTGCGCGAAACAGCACCCGTCTTCAATTACAATAATGTCGGATCGATTCCACGCGACCCGTTGCCGCCCACACCCGGCTCTATCAACAGCCGTCCTCCGGATCTCTTCCGCTCGCAGTTCCAGCAACTTTACGGCCCGCCGACCACAGCGCGCCCCGGGCCGGCACTTTCTCCTGCCTACCGTGATCGCACGCTTGGATACGGCATTCCTGTTTCCAATCCGCTCCATCGCGCCATGTATGACGTGCTATCGGATGAAGGGCACACGCTTCCCGCAATTCCCTACAGCCGGATCGATCCGCGTTTCCTTCGCCAGGAAGTGGGTTATCAGACGGCGGAAGCGCCCGGCACTATCGTCGTGGATACCAAGCAGCATTTCCTCTATCTGGTGCAGCCGGGCGGCAAGGCCGTTCGCTACGGTGTTGGTCTGGGGCGTTCCGGTTACGCATGGGCCGGGCGGGGAACCATTCAATGGAAGGCCAAGTGGCCACGCTGGACGCCGCCTGACGAGATGGTCCAGCGACAACCTGAGCTGGCGTCTATCTCAGCGGCGAGGGGCGGCATGATTCCAGGGCTGAACAACCCGCTCGGTGCGCGGGCTCTTTACATTTTCAAGGACGGCAAAGACACGCTTTACCGTGTGCATGGAACGCCGGACTGGCAGTCCGTCGGCAAGGCGACCTCGTCGGGTTGCGTCAGAATGCTCAATCAGGATGTGATCGATCTTTACGATCGCGTGCCACAGGGCGCACCGATTGTGGTTATCTGAACACGTCAGCCGACGAAAGCATGAGACCGCGCCAAATGTTGCACGTCTGCAACTGGCTTTCAGTATGTCTTAACCACTATAGCAATAGCTGATCTATCGTGGAACAAATGACGTACGGCGAGATTGAACGGCAGGTTCTGAGCGCTTCTGCACAGTGCCTTCCCATTCGCCTCCGATGTGAGAAAACCGGACTTATGATGAGCACCGACACAGATCTTTCAAGACGGACTTTCCTTTCCCTTCTGGGCCTTTCTTCCGCGTCGCTGCTGGCGGGTTGTGCATCATCCGGTGTCGCGCCCTACGACAGCACGCAGCCGCTTGGTTTCGCCGGCGGCGTGGCGAATGATTTTCGCCAGATGTTCTCGTCCGGTATTTCCGACGCCGAGCTCGCTGTCATGTACGGCACGGTGGAAGATGGCGGTTTCGTCATCCCCGCAATACCCTATCAGAAGATCGATCGCCGTTATTATCGCCAGCGTGTCGTGGATCCGACCGGGGAGCGCCCGGGCACGGTGGTTGTCGACACCCGTTCGCGCTTCCTCTACGTGGTGGAACCGGGCGGCTCGGCCATGCGCTACGGCGTCGGCATTGGCCGCGAAGGTTTTGCCTGGTCGGGCGAGGGCGTTATCCAGTGGCGCCAGAAATGGCCCAAGTGGACGCCACCAGACGAAATGGTCGCGCGTCAGCCCGAACTGGTCAAATACTCTGCCAAGAATGGCGGCATGCAGCCGGGCCTGAAGAACCCGCTAGGTGCTCGCGCGCTCTACATCTTCCAGAACGGCAAGGATACGCTTTACCGTCTGCACGGTTCGCCGGAGTGGAATTCCATCGGCAAGGCGGTTTCTTCCGGCTGTGTTCGCCTGATGAACCAGGACATTATCGACCTTTATGACCGTGTGCCGAACAAGGCGCGCGTTGTCGTCTGGCAGTAACCTGCATCATTTTACCGATCTATCACCCTCCTTCGCATCGGAGGGTGATAAATTGACAGACGGGCATCGTTGCCGCGCCGGCCGTCAATGATCTCTAGGCACCTCTACATATATAATAGACCGGAATAGCGGGCTGCCCGTCATGCCCGCGATAGATTGAGTTTTAAAGAATTCAATCGATCCCGAATCTGCCCGAGCTCTTCAAGGCTGCACCCGGTGGCTTTGCCAATGGAGCGCATTACGTGAACAGCCTTTTTCTTCATGTCGGCCCCCGCTGGAGTCAGGCTGATCACCACTTGACGCTCATCCTGCTTGCCGCGCTTGCGCGTGATCAGTCCTGCCTGTTCCAGCCTCTTCAAAAGAGGCGAGAGCGTACCTGAATCGAGACCCAGCATTTCGCCCAGCGCCTTGACGGTCGCATTGTCCTCTTCCCAAAGTGCCATCATTACCAGATACTGCGGATATGTGAGTCCGAGCGGCTCCAGTAGCGGCTTGTAAGCCCGCGTAAATGCATGGGCTGCGCCGTAAAGCGCGAAACATATCTGCACGTCCAGCCTTAAAAGGCCTTCCATCGTCCCGTCGTCCATTCGCGTGAGCTCCAGAATGCGCTGTTAAGCGCTTATCCTCTGCTTGAGAAATCTTCGCCGGAAGCCGTCTCCACAGTGAGGGATGCAAACATTGCAGCGATCCGCGGGATTGATCGCTACGGTTTGGTCCATTCTGCGAAGCTGTGCTCCGGCGAAACAATTCCGCTTGGGAGGGAAGCGCTCTAGGGAACATTTTATCCCGTCACTCGGTTCCTGCTGCATGCGAAGGCCGAGTAATCTTCTTAACCTTATCGCAGACCATAAAAATTTTTTCAATGCGCAAAATTATATTGCGCGCAATTGACTTGAGCGCTACAAGAAGTCCAACTCAAACGAAGGGAGTACATGGCATGCCCATTCTTTACACGACCAAGGCAACGGCGACCGGTGGTGGACGCGAAGGCAATTCCAAGACTGAAGACGGTGTTCTCGACGTCACCTTGACCGTTCCGAAAGAACTCGGTGGCAATGGCGCACACGGCACCAACCCAGAGCAGCTTTTCGCGACTGGTTACTCTGCTTGCTTCCTCGGCGCGTTGCGCGTCGTGGCCGGCAAGGAAAAGGTGAAGATCCCAGATGACACCACAGTGACGGCGAGCGTTGGCGTGGGTCCGCGCGAAGACGGCGGTGGCTTCGGCATCGACGTGTCGCTCAAGGTCAATATTCCAGGCCTCGACAAGGCAACGGCCGAAGACCTGGTGAAAAAGGCGCACATCGTTTGCCCTTATTCCCACGCCCTGCGCACCTCTACGGAAGTCCCGGTTTCCGTGGAATAAGTCTTCCTCGACGGTACTCGTCGAGACATTATCTTTCCCGAAGCGGCCGGTTGTTAAAACCGGCCGTTTTTTTTGAAAAGCACTGCGCGCTACGTTTGGGCGTTTGATTATCGCTTGAAGTCGGTTCATTCTGATTTCAGGATGGCGTAGATCAAACCGTAACCCCATACGCCGTTGAAGCGATCATTCTACAAGAGATGGGCTTCTTTGCGCATCTTCAACCGCTCGACCACATCGACAGAGCCGCGATTGAGCGCATCCAGCCGTGCAAAAATCCGCTGAAAGCCGAGCTCGACAAAATCAAGCTCGATCGTGGCGCGTGCAGCTTCGGTGGCAATGCCTTTGCCTCTGAACGCTGGATTGAAGATACAGCCCACCTCTGCCTGTAAAGCATCCGCGCTTGCGATTTTCAGCAGAACCTCTCCCAGCAGTACCCGATCCCCTCTCCGCACAACCGCCAAGCGCGAAAGATCGCCATCCTTATCAATAGAAGCTGAAAACGTGCTATCGAACTGTGTTCTCAGCGCGTCGCCTGAGGGCGGCTCTGCGTAAAGAAATCAGCAGACCTCGTCGGTGCCATGATAGGCGACACAGGCGTTGAAATCGATTGGAGCGAACCGGCGCAGGACAAGGCGTTCGGTCTCCACCGGCAGAAATTGCATGCTCTCATATGTCTCCCTGGAGTTATTGCGCTCCGGGGGTTATCTCGTTGCCAGCGAGAACCGACGCAAGTGATTGCGCATTGAGGCAGCCGTGTGAACAGGGGAGGGCGGCGCGCTATCGTCGCAGACTTCCCAGAATGCCGCGAACGAGCGCGCGCCCGACGGACGTTGCCACGGAGCGAGCTGCGCTCTTCATGGCAGCTTCGATAACCGTTTCGCGCTGATATCCGCTGGAGCGTCGTGCGCCGGTCGTTGAGGCTTGCTTCGGTTCTTCGTCGCCGAAGCCCGGCAGCTTCCAGCGGCCAGCCGCGCTGTCGGGCTGCTGGCTTGCCTGCTCCTCCGCTGCTCGCTTTGCGGCTTCGGCCTCTGCGGTCTTACGGGCTCGCTCTCCCAGAATCTCGAATGCGGATTCGCGGTCGATGTCCTGATCGTAGACGCCAGCAACCGGGCTGGAGGCCATGATGCTGCGGCGCTCGTCGTCGCTGACCGGGCCGACGCGCCCTGATGGGGGACGCACCAGCGTGCGTTCGACGATGGAGGGTGCGCCCTTGTCTTCCAAGGTTGACACCAGCGCCTCGCCCGTGCCAAGCGTGGTGATTGCTTCGGCCGTGCTGAAGGCCGGATTCTGACGGAAGGTATCGGCTGCGGTTTTCACCGCCTTCTGCTCCCGCGGCGTATAGGCGCGAAGCGCGTGCTGCACACGATTGCCGAGCTGTGCGAGAACCGTTTCCGGCACGTCGAGCGGGTTCTGAGTGACGAAATAGACACCTACCCCCTTGGAGCGGATGAGGCGAACGACCTGCTCGACACGTTCGACGAGCACCTTCGGCGCATCGTTGAACAGAAGATGCGCCTCGTCGAAGAAAAAGACGAGCTTCGGCTTTGCCGGATCGCCCACTTCGGGCAGTTCTTCGAAGAGTTCGGAGAGCATCCACAGAAGGAAGGTGCCGTAGAGGCGCGGGTTCATCATCAACTTGTCGGCAGCCAGCACGGAAATGACGCCGCGCCCGTCGCTTGTCGTGCGCATGATATCGGAAATTTTCAGCGCGGTCTCACCGAAGAAATGCTCCGCACCCTGTTGCTCCAGCACCAGAAGACCGCGCTGCAAAGATCCAACGGAGGACTTGGAGATAAGGCCGAACTGGCTGGAGAGCTCGCTTGCATGCTCGCCCATATAGTTCAGCAGCGATTGCAGGTCCTTCAGATCGAGCAGCGGCAGGCCGCCCTGATCGGCGATTTTGAAGGCGATGTTCAGAACGCCCTCCTGCGCTTCGGAGGCATCCATGAGCCGGGCGAGCAGAAGCGGTCCCATTTCGGCAATGGTGGCGCGAACGCGGTGGCCTTTCTCGCCGTAAAGGTCCCAGAAGATCACCGGGAACTGTTCAAAGGATAGGTCTGAGAAACCGATCTGCTCGGCGCGCTTGGTCACCCAGTCCTTGGCTTCGCCCGGCTTGGCGATGCCAGAAAGGTCGCCCTTGATATCGGCGCAGAAAACCGGAACACCCGCCTTTGCAAAGCCTTCTGCCAGCACCTGCAGCGATACTGTCTTGCCTGTACCCGTCGCCCCGGTGATCAGCCCGTGGCGGTTGCCAAACCGAAGGTCGAGATATTCGCCCTTGTTGAGGCTGTCGTCCGGGTTGCGGCTCGTGCCGATGTAAAGCTTGCCGTCCTGCAGCATCTGGCGTTCCTTCCCAACTATCGGGCAGCGGTGCCCAATTTCGATTTCCTCTTCATACTTATAGGAACTGTTTTTACCCTCAACAACTGTTTGATAAGCTTGAAAAGAGCGTATCGAAAAACCTTTGATGGACTGACCCTGGCGGCCTTGAGTCTCGGTTTCAATTGTTTTACGTTGACGTGAACGTAATTTCGCATTCAGGAGGAAATTTATGAGCGAAATCGTAACTCAGATCGCGGATAGAGTGGGCATTGCGCCGGACAAGGCGGAAAAGGCTCTCGGCATGATGCTTGGTTTCCTCCAGCGCGAGGCTGATGACGCGGCTGTCGCCAAGATGATCGAAGCGATCCCAGGCGCGCCGGAGCTCGTCGCCCGTTACAACGGCGAAGGCCAGGGTGGCGGTGGCCTTCTTGGTGGTCTGATGAGCGCAATCGGCGGCGGTGGTATCATGGGGCTAGGCCAGCAACTGATGAGCCAGGGTCTCGGCATGGGCGAAATTTCCGCTCTTGCAAAGACGACCATCTCGATTGCTCGCCAGCATGCAGGCGATGAAGTCGTGGACAAGGTGATTGCTTCGGTACCGGGCCTCAGCCAGTTCGCCTGATCGCATCATTCGTTATGTAAGGCGCGGAGTCTGCTCTTCAAAGGCTCTCCGCGCCTTCTCTATGTCTGCATGGTGCGTCTCTGCCCAAATCCATACGCCGCAAAAAGCGCTGCCGAGTGTCTTGCCGAGATGAGTGAGGCTATAATCCACATGCGGCGGAATGACCGGATGAATGATGCGCGTCACCAGCCCGTCGCATTCCATCTGCCGTAGCGTTTTGGTCAGCATCTTCTGACTGATATTGCCGACAACCTTTCCGATTTGCGTGAAGCGCAGGGTGCCATGCTCTTCCAAGGCTTCAAGGATCAGCATCGTCCACTTGTCCGCCACCTTCGCGATGATGTCCTGAACCAGCGCTTCGATAACCGGATCGGTCTGATCCGGTGGCGGATCGAGACGCTTCTGCTCAATGGCGGGATCTGCCAGATGCCTTTTCATACAGACACTCTCTTTCGAGTAAGTATAAATCTTTCGGGTGCCTACTTTCTATAGGAGAGCAGCATATCTAGGTTGAGTCCATCCAACAAGAGAGGACAGCCAAGATGAAAATGACAGGAAACACCATTCTCATTACCGGCGGCGGCTCCGGTATCGGTCGTGCGCTCGCAGAAGCTTTTCACGCGCTCGGCAACAAGGTCATCATCTCAGGTCGCCGGCATTCGTCACTGGATGACGTGACAGCCGCCAATCCCGGCATGGTTTCCGTGGTGCTGGATGCAACGAAGGCGGATGGCATCCGCAGCTTTGCCGACACGCTGATCCGGAAACATCCGGACCTCAATGTCGTCATCAACAATGCCGGTATCATGAAGAACGAAGACATTACTGCGGCGCCCGATTATCTGGACATTGCCGAGGAAACCATTGCCACCAACCTTCTGGGCCCGATCCGTCTGACGGCGGCGCTCCTTCCGCATTTCCTGCGAAAGCCTCACGCCGCTGTTATCACCGTCTCTTCGGGCCTAGCCTTTGTACCCATGGTGGCGACACCGACATACAGCGCGACGAAATCTGCCATCCATGCATATTCCATGGCTCTGCGGGAGCAATTGAAAAATACATCGGTCGAGGTCATCGAAATTGCTCCACCCTACGTTCAGACTACGCTTCAAGGTGAGAAACAGGCCACCGACGAACGCGCCATGCCGCTCGATGAGTTCGTCGCGGAGGTGATGGGAATCCTGACTAGCAGGCCTGATGAAAAGGAAGTGATCGTGGAACGCTGCAAACCATTGCGTTTTGCAGCCGAGAACGGCAATTTCGATCAGGTTTTCGGCATGGTGAACAGCCTGCATTCTTGATGTTCAGCGATCGTGGCTGGCCTGCGCGTTGCGGCTTCGACCAGGCAGCAGGTCACTTCGCGACCGGCTGTCCTGGTGTGGCTGCGCCGTAGTCTCGGCGCAGCCTCCGTTGTACTCGGCCCGAAGCGGCCTTTGTGTAGCACTGAAAAGGCTCAGTTATCCCAGTCGGGTGCGAGATGGCCAGGATTGACGATGCGGCCGTCCTTTTTCGCGAGCGCGAAAATTGCCTTCATCTCGTCCTCCGAAAGCTCGAAGTCGAAGATATCGAAGTTTTCGGGGAGGCGGCTTTCCGTTGCAGTCTTGGAAAGAGCGATCACATCGGGCTGCTGGACCGCCCAGCGCAGCGCGATTTGCGCTGCGGTCTTGCCGTGCTTTGCGCCGATGTCGCGCAACGCCTCGTCTTTCGGCACCTTGCCATCGGCCATCAGATAGTAAGCGGTAATCGAGATGCCATGCTTGCGGGCAGCCTCGATCACCTTGGTCTGATCGAGATAGGGGTGATACTCGATCTGGTTATTGGCGATGGGCGCTTCAGACAGGCGCACCGATTCATCCATCAGTGCCACGTTGAAGTTGGAGACCCCGATATTGCGGACTTTGCCCGCCTTGTGCAGTTCGTTCAACGCGCCGATCCGTTCGGCAAGCGGCACATCGCTTTTCGGCCAGTGCAGAAGAAGAAGGTCAACATAATCCGTTTTCAACTTCGTCAGGCTCTCATCCACGGAGCGGATGAAGTCGTCGTGCCTGTACTGATCTACCCACACCTTGGTGGTCAGAAAGATGTCGCCGCGCTCGATGCCGGACTTTGCGATGGCATCGCCGACAGCCGCCTCGTTCTTGTAGACCTGCGCCGTGTCCACGTGGCGGAAGCCGAGTTTCAGCGCCTGCGGCAAGATGCGGTGCACATCCTCTTCCGGCATGCGGAAGGTGCCGAAGCCGAGAGCTGGAATATTTGCGCCATTGGCGTTTACTGTCTTCATGTTATGTCTCCATTTGCGGATTGTGGTCCCGCTTGGACGCGGGACAGGAAGGTCGTTAGCCTAAGTCTTAAAGGGCGGGTTTGGTTCAAACGGGCTGCACGCGATCTGCCCGCTTTCGGTCGAGGCTTGCACTGATGAGCGTAAGCACGAGCGCAGACGAGACCAGCATCGCACCGACCCATGGCGTTGCGCCAAGTCCGAATGGAGAAGCGACGACCATGCCGCCGATCCAGGCGCCGACGGCGATGCCGAGATTGAAGGCCGCGATATTAAGTGCAGAGGCCACGTCGATGGCGTTCGGACGAAAACGCTTGGCAAGTTGCACCACGTAGAGCTGAAGGCCGGGAACGTTGGCAAAGGACAGAAACCCCAAGGCAACGAGCGTAAGAAGTGCGGCAGGTGCGGAGGTGGCGGTAAAGGTGAAGAGCGCTAGAACAAGTGCCTGAAGCCCGAAGAGCCAGCCAAGCGCTTTTACCGGATCGCGGTCGGCAATTCGTCCGCCTGCGAGATTGCCCGCCGCGATCGCGAGACCGTAAAGCACCAGGACAAGACTGACGGTGCTTTCGGCAAAGCCTGTCAGTTCCTGAAGGATGGAGGCAAGGAAGGTGAATGTGACGAATGTACCGCCATAACCAAGTGCCGTCATGGCGAAGGCAAGCAGCAACCGCCCCGAGCCGAGAACGCGCAATTGCTCCATCAGACTTGCTGCCGGTGCTTTTTGAAGTGTTGATGGCAACAGTGCCGCAATGCCGATAAAGGCGACAATCCCGAGTGCTGCAACCGCAAAGAACGTGGCGCGCCAGCCGAAAATCTGACCGATCAGCGTGCCCAGCGGCACGCCGGTCACGATGGCGACGGTCAGCCCCATGAACATCATGGCGATGGCCGACGCCCTTCTATCTTCCGGCACAAGCCCAGCGGCAATGGTCGCGCCGACGGAAAAGAACACGCCGTGGGCAAAGGCGGAGATGACGCGTGCCACTAGCAGCATCTCGTAGCTGGGGCTCAGTGCCGCAGCGCTATTGCCGAGAATGAAAAGGCCCATCAGTCCAAGCAGAAGCGGCTTGCGTTCGATGCGGCCGGTCAACGCCGTCAGAACGGGCGCGCCGAAGGTTACACCCAGCGCATAGACGGACACGATGAGCCCGGCGAGCGGCAATGTAATGTGAAGATCGTTAGCGACGGTGGGGAGAAGACCCACGATGACGAATTCCGTAGTGCCAATAGCATATGCAGCAATCGTCAGGGCAAAAAGAGCAAGGGGCATGGGGTGTGCCTTTCAGGCCTGTCATAGCAGGCAATCTCGATGGGTTTGAGGTTCGAGGCTGAATATCGGCGCAAGGTACTTGTTTGATAATACCGATTAATCGATAATCATTTTTGAATTGAAATCATAGGCGAGCTGATGGATAACCGCGCGGGCGAGATGGAGGTTTTTGTACTGGCTGCGGAGTTGAAAAGCTTCTCTGGCGCTGGACGACGGTTGAAGCTCTCGCCCTCTGCCGTCAGCAAGCTCGTGTCACGGGTGGAAGAGCGGCTGGGAACGCGCCTTCTCGTCCGTTCCACCCGGACGCTGGAACTCACACCCGAGGGCGAGATTTATCTTCGCCGCGCCCGGCGTATTCTGAAAGAGATCGACGAGACGGAGGAACTGGTCGCTGGCGGGCGTGAAGAGGCGAGAGGCTTGCTGCGCGTCAATTCCTCGGTCGGCTTTGGCGAGCGATGCATTCTTCCGCTCCTCGGCGAGTTTGCCGACCGTCACCCGAAAGTTCGACTCGATCTCACACTGACAGATGGCGTGATCGATCTCATCGGCGAGCGCACCGATATTGCGATTCGCGTTGGCCCTATGAGGGACTCGTCACTCATGGCGCGGCGCCTTTTCTCCAGCCGGCGCGTGATCGTGGCGTCGCCGGATTATCTGAGCCGGCAAGGTGTCCCGAAGGCGCCGGACGACCTTGATCATCACAACTGCATCGGCTTTAACTTTCGTCGCAGCCTCGATGAATGGCCATTCCGCGACCCTGACACGCAGGTCACCTATACCAAGGCAATAAGTGGCAATATCCTCGTGTCGAGCGGCTCCATCAAGCGGCAACTATGTCTGCTCGGCGTCGGCATAGGCCGTATAGGGGAATTCCACGTTCGCCCGGACATCGAGGCCGGACGGCTTGTGCCGATCCTAGAGGACTATAACGGTGGCGACATGGAACTCGTCCATGCCGTTTATGCCGGACACGAGCATCTGGCGGCCCGTATCCGTGCTTTCATAGACTTCCTTGTCGAGCGGATCGAAACGAATTGATCACCGCACGAGGCGTGCATTCAAACCGAAAGAACGGCACCGCGCTCTCATGGTCTTGGTCAGCCGGAGAGGCGAGGAGAGGTCACGACACGTTTGAACAAGGCTGACATTGCGTCGGCAATACCCTGCGTCGGGCTGACTTCGAAGAAGAGACCGGGCGAAGCGCAATCCTGCATGCGTCCCGAGATTTCCGATTGGAACGGGCTGATCCATTGATTGTACCAGCCATCCGTCGGCAGCGGAAGATAGGTCGTATAAAGTACAGCAATGCGGTAACCTTGCGACTTCAGAGCGCTGCACAGCTTTGTATCGATTGGCTCCTGGCAACGTCCACCCGTGGTTCGCTTAGTACAAATCGTTGGCTTGTAGCTGTCGCCAACGCCATCGGAAACGAAAAAGAGAACCTTCTCCGGTGTCACCGCGCTGTTGCCATCGCCTTGAAGGCCCATTTTGCTACCAATTTGCGTCATTGCACGATCGAAGTCTGTTTGCTGGTCGTTATCGTAGCCCTGCTTGGGGATGGACATGAGGTCGATTTTGCTCGCGCTGCTCTTTGCGAGCGCCAGATCCGCCGTTAGAGGCACCACCTCCAACAGCTTCGTGTCCTCGGCCTTTTCGCCAAAAGTATAGACCGCCATTCTGTATTGGTTGGGCACCAGCCGCATATCCGCTGCTGTGTCCATCAGAGCAACGGTTGCCTTGCTCACGACGTCAATGCGTGTCGTCACTCCCAGCTTCTTGGCTAGGTTGTAGTAACTATTGGCGCCTGCCGACACATCATGACATGCAAAGGCACACTGATCTCGCGTGTTCGCCACCAGTGTGGCGACATCTCTAGGCGTCGCGCCCACACCCATCGATGGCGTATTGTCTAGAAGAAGATAGAAGTTGGTATATCGCTCGGTCACGTACTTGCCCGTCGCTTTACCGCTGACGGTGAAGAACTCCATGTTCAAAAGTTGTGACAGTGTGGTGTTCACCGTGGCTTTGTATTCCACGTAAGACTCGACTTCGTTACCGGTCTTGTTGACTTTCAAGGCTATGTTGGTAACGACGAAGTCGTCTCCATGATCGGCCGAAGCCTTGTTGAAGAAATCCATCGAGACGTTGCCTTGAGCGATGATCGGCCCGTCTCCGCTCATTTTTCGAGCCTCGATGACATAGGGGGAATTTTTGGCAATGGCGGCAAGGGCCGTGGCATCGGCAGCTTTTTGCAGATCTTCCTTGACCACGAGGGCTTGGCTGATGTCTAACGCGACTCCGGCCGCGCCGAAAAGTGGCACCGCCAGTAGAGCCGTCATGATGGCGAAATTGCCATTCCTGTCACGCCATATATTGCGCATATGAGCCTCTTGAAATAAAAGCGAGCCCGTTTGACTTATTGATACTGGAAATAACTGCCGCTAAATGAATAAAAAACGGTTTTGAACGCCGTAAAAATTTTACTCGACCAATAAAAATCGCCGTTTAGATTTGATATTTGTTTGTTTTGCTGGGCGGCGAGCAAATGATGTCAGTGTGGCCGGAGAAATCATTGTCACGTTCGCAACGTCTACTTGATCTCCTTCAATTGCTGCGTAGCCGTCGTGGACCGATTGGCGGTGCGGAACTGGCGTCAGCCACCGGGGTGAGCCTGCGCACGCTCTACCGCGATATCGCCACGCTTCAGGCGCAGGGTGCGAATATCGAAGGAGAGGCCGGTGTCGGTTATGTGTTGAGACCTGGCTATCTACTTCCGCCGCTGATGTTTTCCGAAGCGGAGATCGAGGCGCTGGTTTTGGGCTCTCGGTGGGTGGCAGGCAGGGCAGATGGTGCTTTGGCGGAGGCGGCCCGAGCCGGGCTCTCCAAGATCGCCGCGGTCCTGCCAAAAGCCCTGGCAGAAGAGCTGGACAACTCCACGCTTCTTGTCGGGCCCGGTAAGGTCATCGATATGCCGCATGTCGATCTCGGTACGATTAGAAATGCCATTCGCAGCCAGACGAAGATGGAAATCGATTACGCCGATGAACAGGGACGCAGCAGCCGCCGGATTATCTGGCCCTTCGCATTGGCCTTTTTCGATCAGGTGCGGGTGTTGCTGGCATGGTGCGAACTCCGGCAGGATTATCGCAGTTTCCGTGCGGACCGCATCTTGTCTTTTACCTCGACCGAGACGCGTTATTCAAAGCGTCGCGAGGCACTGCTGAGCGGTTGGCGAAAGATGATGACGGCGCGGCAGGAGCTGCTGACAGAAACTGACACTGTGCTTCGCTAAGGTCTTTCCATCAACAAAGGAGACCGATCGTGGAACATCCGAACTTCATCATTCTTTTCGCCAAAGATCCCCGCCAGAGCGCTGCTTTCTATGGCAATCTGCTTGACGCAGAACCTGTCGAACTCTCGGACACATTTGCTTTATTCAATCTGAAAAGCGGCATGCGGCTTGGGCTGTGGTCTCGCCACAGCGTCGCGCCGCCGCTATCGTCCGACGGCAGCGCTGTCGAAATTGCCTTTGTTCTACACTCGGACGATGCTGTGGATGTATGTCATGTTGAGTGGAAGAGCAAAGGGCTGACAATTCTCCAAGAGCCAACAGTGATGGATTTTGGCCGCACGTTTCTGGCGGCGGATCCGGATGGCTATCGTCTGCGTGTCTACGCCTTCCACGGCTGAAGCTTAATCGTGCTCGGATGGCCAGGCATCGCCACGGTGCCTGGTCATCGATGATCAGGATCTGACCGCGACGATGAACAATCGCGGAAAGCGCAGGAGGCGTCTCCCATCCGCAAGAGGCGGGTAGGCAGCGTCGATCCGCTGCTGGTAATCCTTTAGAAAAGCGTCCTGATGTTCAGCGCCGGCCGTTGCCAGATAAGGGCGAAGGCCCGTACCTTTCACCCACTCGACGATGGCGCTGGCATCGGCCATGGGGTGATTGTAAATACTGTGCCACACATCGACACGGAGCGCTTTCGGCGCCAGCCGATCGATGTAGTCGGCGGGAGAAGGCAGAGGCTGGCGGCGCAGTTGCCGCCCCTCGAAGTTCACGCTCCATGGGCCGGAGCGGCTCGTTTCCTCCATCAGCAAATGGCCGGGCTCATTAAGGTTGTCCGGCATCTGGATGGCGAGGACCCCTCCGGGGTTGAGGTGATCCATCAGCCGTTCGAGAAGGTCGATATGGTTCGGCAGCCATTGGAACACAGCGTTGGCGTAGAGCAGATCGGCAGGTTCGTCCGGAAGCCAGGATGAAAGATCAGCTTGAACGAATTGCGTCATCGGCAGCCTGACCGCTGCTTCTTCCAGCATGTTGTCGTCGCTATCGACCCCCGTGATGACGTTGACGCCGTAGCGCTCCGTCAGGAGCTGTGTCGAGTTGCCTGGGCCGCAACCAAGGTCGAAGCCCGTCATCACGCGCTCCAGTGGAACCTGCGCCAGAAGGTCACGCGCCGGTCGCGTCCGCTCGTCTTCGAATTTCAGATATTGCTGTGCCGACCATGCCATTCCGTCTCTCCCTGCGCTCGTATGATACCGAAGATGACACAGCGTTCTTGCAACCGCCAGATCAACGCGATCGGAGCGTCAACGCCCAGACCAAGCTCTTGGCTGCACGCAACAAATGCACATTTCACTACAATACTCGGGCAATAATCCTTCCTTTTGCGTTTTGTCGGGAATTTCACCTTGACCTCATAGCCGCACGGGCATTCATTCCGACGCATTCAAGAAGGAGAATGCCATGTCCGTCGATACCGCACCCCGTTCCACCACCTGGACCCATGTCGATGGTCAATGGCTTCCTGGCAATCCTCCGCTCATCGGACCGACCTCGCATGCCATGTGGCTTGCTTCTACCGTCTTCGATGGAGCGCGCTGGTTCGACGGAGTGGCGCCGGACCTTGATCTGCATTGCCAGCGTGTCAACCGCTCCGCCGTCAATATGGGCATGAAGCCGACCATGACTGCGGAAGAAATCGAGCAGTTGGCGCTGGAAGGCGTGAAGAAGTTCGACGGCAATATGGCGATTTACATCAAGCCGATGTACTGGGCGGAGCATGGCATGCGCGGCTCCGTCGTGGCGCCCGATGCCGAGTCTACTCGCTTTGCCCTATGCTTGTTCGAGGCGCCGATGGATGCCGGCGTGCCGCTGACGCTCACGGTTTCGCCGCTTCGTCGCCCTTCGCCGGAAACCGCGATGACCGACGCAAAGGCTGGAAGCCTCTATCCCAACAGCGGTCGCGCCATCATCGAAGCCCGTTCGCGCGGTTTCGACAACGCTCTGATGCGCGACATGAACGGCAATGTCGCCGAGTCTGCGTCCTCCAACGTGTTCATGGTGAAAGACGGCATTGTCTACACGCCGATGCCGAACCGCACATTCTTGGCGGGCATCACCCGCTCACGCGTGATGACGCTGTTGCGTCAGGCCGGTTTCGACGTGCGTGAGGCGACACTTTCAGTCGAAGACTTCCGCAACGCGGACGAAATTTTCTGCTCCGGCAACTATTCAAAGGTTTCCCCGGTCATCAAGCTGGATGACCGCGAACTCCAGGCGGGCCCCGTGGCTCGCAAAGCTCTCGACCTTTACCTGGACTGGGCGAAATCCACCGTTTCGGCGGAGTGAGGATATGGCGTGAACCCTCCCTGTGGACGTAGGTAAATTCGACGTCGCAGGGAGTTCTATTCGCCCTTTGCCTGCACCAGTTCTCGACGTGCCACCTCGACGACCGAATCCGTCAAGGGCTTCAGCCGATCCGCAGCGAGTCTATTGACCTGCCAGAACAGCGGCACATCGAGCGGTGTGCCGGGCTTGAGCTCTACCAATCGTCCGCTCGCCAGATGCTCTCGCACCAGAAGGTCCGGGTTCATGCCCCAGCCCATGCCCAACAAGGCTGCATCGACGAAGCTTTGGGTGGAGGGAAGCCAGTGGGTTGGGTAGGCAATCGCCGCGCCAAAAATCTGGCCGATCCATTGCTGCTGAAGCCGATCTTTCTGGTTGAAGGTGAGGGCAGGTGCTTGTGCAAGTCCGGCTTCAGTCACGCTGTTGGGAAAATACTGGTCGACAAACGCTGCGCTCGCTGTTGCGTGATACCGCAGAAAGCCGAGCGGCGTGACGCGGCAGCCTTGGACCGGCTTCTCCAGACTCGTCACTGCCGCGAGCACGCGTCCGCGCTGTAGCCACTCGGCCGTGTGGTCCTGATCGTCCACTGCCACATTCAGGAGGAAGCCAGACTGGCGAGTGAAAGCGGAAACCGCCTTCAGGAACCAAGTACCGAGACTATCGGCATTGGTGGCGATATGGAGCGTTACCCGGCTGCTGGGTTCATCCGAAGAGAGGAGCGCGGGAAGCTGGCTGAAAAGCTCCGACTCCAGCATCCCCACATGCTCCATGTGGCGGCAGACCCACGCACCTTTCTCGGTGGCGGTACAGGGATTTCCACGCAGGATGAGGACGGCGCCCAGCCGCTCTTCCAGTTGCTTAACCCGCTGAGAGATGGCCGATGGCGTGACGTGCAAGGCGAGTGCCGCCTTTTCGAAGCTGCCGGTCTGCACCACCATTGCCACTGCGCGAAGCGATGCATAGTCCATAGATTTAGTCCTGCTTAATCGAAGTAAGTATCTTTAACTGTATTAATGGTGTTCCGCCAACTATTCGATGCTGAGGCACAAGGGGCATCGCATGGATTTTTCGGTTTATTTCACAGGCTTCACCATGGGGCTGACGTTGATCATGGCCATCGGTGCGCAGAATGCTTTCGTACTGCGTCAGGGGCTTAGAGGTGATCATATCTTCGCCGTCTGCCTGGCCTGCGCGCTTTCGGATGCGATCCTGATTACCGTCGGCGTCACAGCGTTCCGGAAGATCGCCACGGTCATGCCTGCAATCGAGCCCGCCATGCGCTATGCGGGTGCCGCGTTTCTGGTGTGGTATGGCGCAAAAAGCCTGCAATCGGCGCTTCGCTCTTCGGCGGTTTTGGCCGCTGCGTCCGGCACCGTCACTCCTTTCGCGCCAACGCTTCTGACCTGTCTCGCACTGACATGGCTGAACCCGCATGTCTATCTCGATACGGTCGTTCTTCTCGGCACGATCTCGACGCAGTTTCCCGGCAAGGAAGCGGTCTTCGGAGCCGGTGCGGCGACGGCGTCGGGCGTGTTTTTCTTCTCGCTTGGCTATGGTGCGCGCTGGTTGCGACCCGTTTTTGCCAATCCATTCGCTTGGCGCATTCTGGAAGGTATCATCGCGCTGGTCATGTGGCTAATTGCGCTTACGCTTCTGACTGGCGGTTAAGCGCAGCGACCAGGGCGCGGAGCGGCGCACTCATGTGCTTATCGCGCCTGAGTGCCAGCACGAGGGCACGATCCAGCTTCGGCACAAGCGATCGTATTTGCAGTTTGCTCCGCTCGACGTCACCAACGGCCATTGCAGGCACAATGGCGACGCCAAGACCGGCTTCCACCAGCGTCTTCAGCGCCTCGACACTTCCCAGCTCCATGATGGGCTGAACTCGTCCACCTCTCTCTTTCAGCCACCCGTCCACGATCTTCCGGGTATTGCCGCCTTGATAAAGCAGCAGCGGCTGAGCGCAGAGATAGTCTGGATCTAGGACTTGAGGAATGTCTGACGCGTCATGCGGAAAAATTGCGAGCAACTCCTCCTGGTGGACCTTGCGCAGATCGAGGCTGCGACCGGTGACGGGGAGCGTGACGATCGCGGCGTCGATTTCGTTGTTTTCGAGAAGGCGAACGACATCCGGCGTATTGCCGGTTTCCACCCTAATTTCGATGCCAGGCATTCGATAGCGCATCTCGCGCAATATTGCCGGCATAAAGTAGATCAAGGCCGTTGCGCCGGTGCCGATGCGCAAACGGCCGCTCTGGCCACCTCGATGCGGCGCGACTGTGTCGATGGCCTGAGATACCTCGTCGGATATGCGTCTTGCATGAACCAGTAGATCACGGCCTGCGGGCGTTGGCTGCGCTTTGCGTCCAACACGCTCAATGAGTCGAACGCCGAGTTGCTTTTCAAGCGATCGAATGTGGAGGCTGATGGCGGGCTGGGTCAGCCTTGCCTTCTCGGCCGCGGCGGAGAAGCTTCCAAGATCGGAAACATCGATGAAACTCTTCAACTGTCGGAGGTCCAAATCCATGACAAAAAAATCCTTATGCTCTGCATAAGATCTATAATCTTTATTTGGGTATGTCTCTGGTGCAGATTGCAACGAGACGCATACCCTTTCAGGACTCCCATCAATGACCTTCCCGACAAAAGCCGCCTTGATCATCCGCCCCAGCGAAGAGGGTGACATCCCCGCGATCGTCGAAATTTATCGCGACGCCGTTCTCCATGGCAGCGCCAGTTTCGAAATCGAGCCGCCGACGGCTGACGTCATGCGTGAACGCCGGGCAACGCTTCTCGCCGGCGGCTTTCCCTATATCGTTGCGGAGATGGAAGGCACGGTCGTCGGCTATGCCTATGCCGGACCACACCGCGCGCGCCCGGCCTATGGCGCCACGGTGGAAGACTCCATTTATGTAGATCCGAACCGAAAGGGCTTTGGCATTGGCAAGGCCCTGCTGCTGGCGCTCATTGACGAGGCAACAGCGCGGGGCTTTCGCCAGATGGTAGCGGTGGTCGGCGATTCTGAGAACGCGGCATCGGTTGGCGTTCACCGCGCCACGGGTTTCGAGATGGTGGGTACGCTAAAATCCGTCGGCTGGAAGCATGGCCGCTGGCTGGATATTGTTCTCATGCAGCGACCGCTCGGCGAGGCGGACACGACGCCAAGATTCTAAGTCTTACGGCTTGGTGGAGCCGGGAAGCTCGACCTTGACGGAATCCGCGGAAAGTTCGCTTCCCAGTTCAACGGCCTTGGTCTTCTTGTCATAGACGCAGATGTGGCTGATAGTGGCGTCTGCTCCCTTTGCCTTTCCGGTCAGGATCGCAAGACCGTAATTCTCGCTTCCTGTCGGATCGACCACGGCCTTTGGATCATCCATCAGCCTCGCACCCGCGTCGAGGCATTTTGCCTGCACGTCGGCGACGAACTCTTCCCATGCGCCGTCGGACGAGGCGGCTACTGGGAGTGCCACGAAGGATGCCAAGATCAAAACCAGAGCCTGTCGTTTCATTGCCATGTCCTTGTTATAGTTTCTCACGAGATCAGCCGAACGGATCGTTCGGAATCGGTACGGCAAACTGGGTCGCAATCATGTTTTTGAAGAGGCACGAGAGGAATTTTCTCTTTTGCTGGAACATTTTGATAATTCACAGGTTGCCTGAATTGATAGCTGATCCTATGGTCCGCCCACTAGGTTTCGAGGAGCGGCCCAGCCGCTGCAACAAGGAGTAAAACCATGGCCTTTGAACTTCCCGAACTCCCATACGACTACGACGCGCTTGCGCCTTATATGTCGCGCGAAACGCTGGAGTTTCACCACGACAAGCACCACAAGGCCTATGTGGACAACGGCAACAAGCTGGCTGCAGAAGCCGGTCTTTCCGACCTGTCGCTCGAAGAAGTCGTGAAGAAGTCCTTCGGCACCAATGCTGGTCTGTTCAACAACGCTGCCCAGCACTACAACCACGTCCATTTCTGGAAGTGGATGAAGAAGGACGGCGGCGGCAACAAGTTGCCTGGAAAGCTCGAGCAGGCGATCGCTTCCGATCTCGGCGGTTACGACAAGTTCAAGGCTGACTTCATCGCAGCCGGCACCACGCAGTTCGGCTCCGGCTGGGCCTGGCTTTCGGTCAAGAACGGCAAGCTTGAAATCTCCAAGACCCCGAACGGTGAAAACCCGCTGGTCCACGGCGCAGAGCCGATCCTCGGCGTCGACGTGTGGGAACACTCCTACTACATCGACTATCGCAACCTGCGTCCGAAGTACCTCGAAGCTTTCGTCGATAATCTCATCAACTGGGATTACGTCCTGGAGCGCTACGAAGCCGCATCCAAGTAATTTTCCGATTGGATCGGATAAGCAGCACCCGGCCTTCGCGCCGGGTGTTTTGCTTTCCGGCTTCTTCCGCTTCCCACAAGCAGCCTGAATGAGCCTTCCTCTACAATGCCTGTCACACCGCTGTCATGCGGCGCTTTTAAGCGGTAGCGACCATGACAGATACACCCGCCACACCGCTCTTTTCGTTCGGCATCGTCGCCGACCCGCAATATGCCGATATACCTGCAAGACCGGAGATGAACCGCTTTTATGCGGAAAGTACGAAGAAGCTGGCGGAAGCGATTAAAGCCTTCAACCAGGAGAATCTCGCTTTTGTCGTCACCCTCGGCGACCTTATCGACCGAGGCTGGGATAGCTTCGACGCCATCCTTGGCTGTTATGACCAGCTGAAGCATCGCTGCGTGCTCCTTCCTGGCAACCACGACTTCGCCGTCGAGCCTGAGCATTTGGCAAAGGTACATGAGCGGCTCGGCATGCCGGCCAGATGGCATGACTTTAGTTTCGGTGAATTCCGCTTCATCGTGCTCGATGGCAATGATGTCAGCACCTTCGCGCCTCCGCTGGGCGATCCCCGTCGAGAGCTTGCAAAGATGCGCCTGGAGGCATTGCGGCAGGCCGGGGCTTTGAATGCGCAGGATTGGAACGGCTCGTTCAGCGATGAGCAACTTTCCTGGCTACAGGCGACGCTCGCAAAGGCCGATGCCATGCAGGAACATGTCGTTCTGTTCTGCCACTATCCGCTCTTTCCGGAAAACGCGCATAATATGTGGGATGCCCCCGAAGTGCTGAAACTGCTTGCAGCCCACCACAGCGTCAAGGCGTGGTTCTGCGGGCACAATCATGAAGGCAATTACGGCGCGATCGGCAATACCCATTTCGTCAACATCAAAGGCATGGTGGACACGCTGGACCAAAATGCCTTTGCGATCGCCGACGTCCATCCGGATCGCATCGCCATTCGTGGTTTTGGCCGCGAGACGAGCCGCGTTCTGGTGTTTTGAGCCAACGATGCACGCTAAAGCATGTTGTGCAAAAGTGTGCAGCGGTTTTTGCGCTGCCGACATGAGATAAAAATAAAATTTATGAGCTGACTTGAGAGATCACTACACGCTTTTGAAAAGCCTCTCGTCAGCGAGTTGAATCCACCACACTTATTCATTTGATACCGTCCCTCCACCGGGTGGATAAGGTTTCGAGAATTTCTCGCGATCCTCTCTCCGCGCCATGTGTCCGGACCGACATGACCTATACTGAAAACCTCTGGCTCTATTTCACGCTGCTCTTTGGCATCATCATGCTGCCAGGAATAGACATGCTCCTCGTCCTGGCCAGTTCCTTGACTGGCGGGAGACGCGTCGGGCTTGCCGCGACATCCGGCATCATCGCAGGTGGAGCGGTGCATTCACTTTATGGCGCCATCGGCATTGCCCTTCTGGCGACGCTCATTCCCGTTCTTTTCACGCCGCTGATGATCTTCGGTGCGGCGTATATGATCTGGATCGGGTTCAGCCTGATACGAAGCTCGATTGTCATCGAAGCAGATGAGGTCAGTGCTAGCGCTTCCGCCTGGCGGGCCTTTCGGCGCGGAGTCATTACCTGCCTCAGCAACCCGAAAGCCTATCTCTTCATGATGGCTGTCTACCCTCAATTTCTCAAACCCGCCTATGGTCCGATATGGGTTCAAGGCATCGTCATGGGGCTGATGACTGCTGGGACTCAACTGGCCGTCTATGGCACGCTGGCGCTAACCGCTGGCAAAAGTCGTGATTTTCTGGTGTCATCCCCTAGAGCGACAATTCTCATCGGTAGGATCGCCGGGCTGCTGCTGATTTTTGTTGCCGTCTTCACGCTTTGGGAAGGGTTGAAAGGAAACTGAAAAAGACAAGTTTAGGTACCTGATTTTACTTTGGAAAATCACCTGAATGTGACTTCTTTTTGCCACGTGTAGCCTGCATCTTCATCTCTGTTCGACTCGGTGTGCCGCCCGGCACGCATGCGCGTGTCGTGAGATCGATGCGGGACGGCGAACAACCACCCTCCGGTGACACCGGAACAAGGAGAGAGAGCATGAAATTCAAGACGATTGCCGCATCCATTCTTATAGGCTGTCTTTGCGCCGGAGCGGTGTCCGCGGCCGGCGAAGTTGAAAAGCGCGAAGGCTTGATGAAGCAGATCGGTGGCGCCATGGGCGCACTCGGCGCGATCGCCAAGGGCGAAAAGCCGTACGACGCCGAGACCGTGAAGACCGCTGTCACCACCATCAGCACCAACGCCAAGGCATTCCCGGACCAGTTCCCGGCGGGCTCCGAAGGCGGTGCAGCGTCGCCTGCCATCTGGCAGAACTTCGCCGACTTCAAGGCGAAGTCTGAGAAGCTTGGCGCCGATGCTGACGCGGTGCTCGCACAGTTGCCGACTGATCAGGCCAGCACGGGTGCTGCCCTGAAGACGCTCGGCGCCGATTGCAGCTCCTGCCATCAGGCCTATCGTCTGAAGAAGTAAGACGACGAAGACACGCCCGCCGGTTCAGCGGCGGGCTATTCTTTTTTTTGATGTTTTATCGATTAGGCGGAGAGGCGGATGGCATCCATATGGGCAAAGCTGGCAGGCGGCATTGCGGTCGCGGGGATTGCCGGTTTCGGTATCTTCATGTGGGTGACGGCACCTGAGCGCCAACCACCAAGCCACTGGGCCAATCTGGGCGAGCCGGATCTTGCCAATGGCGAGACTCTGTTTTGGGCAGGTGGATGCGCAAGCTGCCACGCCGCCCCGGATGCGACCGGAGACGCCGTCAAAACGCTTTCTGGCGGCCAGGCCTTGCCGAGCCCTTTCGGCACTTTTCACGTTCCCAACATCTCGCCAGATCCTCAGCACGGTATCGGCAACTGGACAGTGGCCGAATTCGGTGACGCCATGACCAGAGGCGTTGGAAAGAATGGCGAACATCTCTATCCCTCCTTCCCATATACCTCCTATGCCCGCATGACGGCGCAGGACATCAACGACCTCTTCGGCTATCTGAAGACGTTGCCCACCAGCGCTAATGATGCGCCTGCCCACGATCTACCATTCCCGCTCGACATGCGACTGGCTCTCGGTGGCTGGAAGTTCCTCTATTTCGACAAGGGTGCGCCGCGCGTGCAGCTTGCCAATGCCAGCGCCGATGTCGCGCGCGGCCAGTATCTGGTGGAAGGTCCAGGCCATTGCGGCGAATGCCATACGCCACGCACGGCACTTGGCGGGTTGATCAAGGACAAGTGGCTGGCGGGCGGCCCCAACCCGGAAGGCGAGGGGACGATCCCCGATATCACGCCCGGCTCGCAGGCCATCGGCTCCTGGACGGCAGCAGATATCGCCAACTACCTCGAGACCGGCTTCACGCCGGAGTTCGACAGTGTCGGCGGCTCCATGGTCAAGGTGCAGCAAAACATGGCGAAGCTTTCTACCGATGACCGCAATGCGATCGCCGCTTATCTCAAGGCAGTTCCGGCGCGCTGAAATCCTGAATGCAGGAGGCGGCGCTTCTCGCATTGACTCTACACAACCTCTGACTGATAACAGACAGGTGATGGTCTTTCCGGTCCTGCCGGAAAGTGAAAAGGGAACACGATAGGAGCTTCGCTCTCATTCGTGGCTGCCCCCGCAACTGTGAGCGGCGAGCCTGAAGACGAAAGCCACTGATGCTTTTTTTGCATCGGGAAGGCGTTTTCAAAGCTACGACCCGCGAGCCAGGAGACCTGCCATCACGAAGTGTCGTCAATGCCGGCGGGGTGTCCGGAAGAGCACGGTTTTCGGGCTGGAATCATCCGTCCGAAAAGCCCTGTTTGTCTTTCCCCGTGGTGAATGTTGAACGCGTGCGTCCGGCTGCCTGAAAACAGCGCGCCGCTGAAAAAGAGGGTCACCATGTCTATCCAACAGAACACGGCGTCGAGCGCCGTTTCCTCAACGACTTCTAAACTCCTTCAAGCCCTGACCGCTGTAGCGCTCGGACTGTTTATCGTCGGTTTCGTCGGCTTCTCGCATGTCGAGGCCATGCATAATGCGGCGCATGATACGCGCCACGCCAATGCCTTCCCCTGCCATTGAGGGGAGCTGAGATGTCGTTTTTCAGAAATATCGTTTTTACCGCTGTGCTCGTCGGCCTGATTACCGGACTGGCCGTCAGTGCCATGCAAGCGGTTGGCACCACGCCGCTCATTCTTCAGGCGGAAACGTTCGAGGGTGCCGGCAGCGAAGCAGGCCATTCGCATGATGCCGCAACACCTGCCGATCACCACCACGACGCTGAAGCTTGGGCCCCCGCCGATGGGTTCGAGCGCAACGCCTACACCGTGGCCGCCAATGTGCTGACTGCCATCGGCTATGCGCTCGTGCTCACCGGCCTGATCTCGCTTCGCGGCGCGCAGGGTGGCTGGCGCGAGGGGCTCTTCTGGGGGCTTGCGGGCTTTGCCACCGTGATGTTGGCCCCGATGATCGGCCTGCCGCCGGAACTGCCGGGCAGCCCTGCTGCCGATCTCGGTGCGCGCCAGATATGGTGGATCGCAACCGCGGCAGCCACGGCCGGTGGCATTGCGCTTCTTGCGTTTCGCCGTTCAGAGCCTTGGGCGGTGATCCTTGCTGTCGTGCTGATTGTTGCGCCGCATGTCGTCGGTGCGCCGTTGCCGCCTGCAGGTGAACACGCGCTGGCACCTCTGCCGCTGGAACGCCGCTTCGTTGTTCTCGCCACCGTTACCAGCTTCGTCTTCTGGCTGATCCTCGGCTCGTTGAGTGGCCTGTTCCTCAAGCGTTTCGAAGCTGCAAAGTAAGATGATCACAGGGGGAAACGCAGCCGACTGGAGCGATGAGCTCGATTGCCTGCGTTTTCCGGTTCCCGGTCATGGCGCGCTTTGCGCCATGCATCGTCTTGCCTTCAAGGCGCTCCTGCAAGAGGCGCCGACAGCGCAGACGTGCCGGGCTTACTTCCTGGAAAACCGGGACGCTTTTCTCGATGCTGCGCGAAAGAAGATCGAGCGGATGACAATTCCATCCGACCGAAGCCTCCACATCAACAGCCGTGATTTACGCCGCGCCATGGCGGTAGAAGACGCGCAAGGACCGGCGCGCCTCTGCCGTGTTCTGGACCGTTGAAAGCACGATGAGTGGACTTGCATAGAGCGGCCTTTGTGGCTTCAGAGAGAGGCATGGCGCCCTATCGATGCTCTGCGGAAAACACCGAAAGTTCGCTTTCGGCTTCCGGTCCCCAGAGACCAAGGGCTTCCAATACCTCTGTCGCGAAGCTCACCGGCGAGTTGCCGGGCGCGGTGACGATGCCCTTGTCGCTGACAGCCCTCGGCTGGTCGCGATAAAGCACTGACCCATCATAAGCGTCATATCGCTGGTGCGAGTCCAGCGAGTTCCCCGTGTGCGCAACGTGGTTCAGGATGCCGGTGCCTGCTAGCGCACTCGCGGCAGCGCAGATCCCTGCGACGACGCGTTCTTTTTCCCGAAAGCGATGGACCAGATCGCTGAAATCGGGAGCCTTACCCTTTTCCCAAGACAGGCCGCCAGGAATGACGAGGGCGTCTATAGTGCTAGGATCAAGGGCGTCGTAAGCCGTTTCGGGCGCGACCTTAAACCCACCCATGGACGTCACGGGTAGGCCATCTGGAGATGCCGTTACGATCTCGACACCAAGATAGCCCCGCGCCGCAGCGGCAAGCAGCGCAGGCTCCCAATCGGCAAACTCTTCTGTCAGGGCAATTGCAATACGGGCCATGTCATCCTCCAAAAGATCAGAAGGCGGATCAGGCGATCGCCTGCATGAAGCGCATGCCTGTGACGGGACGCGAAATGAAATCCATGTTTTCGTAGAACTTGTGCGCGGCGAAGTTGCCGGTTGCAGCCCCGACGGACAGGAAGTCGCAGCCGCAACGCTTGGCAACGTCACGCGCCCGCGCCACGAGGTGCTGGCCGGTGCCGTGTCCGCGATGACCGTCACGCACGAAGAGATGGTGCAGTTCCATTCCGCGGCGGCCTTCCTGGGCGCGGTAGAGCGGCACGAGAATGGTGTAGCCGATAAGCTCGCCTGCAGCTTCCGCCACCAGTGCGGTGATCCAGGGGACCTGGCCGAAAAGATCGCGCTCCAGCTTCTCAGGCGTGATCGCGGCGGCATCGCCATGATGAGCGGCAAGCAGCGTGATCATTTCGTTGAGTTCGGGCAAATCCGCCGGGCGCGCGCCACGTATGGTGACGACGGGCGGTCTCGGCAGTGTCAAAAGGCTGTCTTCGGTCATTGGTCTGGTCCTTCGGGTTTTCTGGTCTTTTGCCGTCAGGACGCTTGGAAAACAACAAAGCCGCCTAACGGCGGCTTGTTGACAAAGAGATCTGTCGAGCCGCCCTTTACAGGTAGGCCCAAAAATACGTGCAGGAGATGGGTGCGCGTTCGTTGATCATGGGCGATTCAATGCGCTCGAATCGGAAAGCTGTCAAGGGGTGGTTTCAGCATTCCGGCCACTCCAGTTCCATCCGACTCACGGGAGCGAGTGTTTGATTGACATCGGTCCCGCTCAAGCCGCTATGTGCATCGCCGAGATATTCAACCAAAGTGCAGGCAGGGACGAACGAGATTTATGACCACGCAATCGGTAGAGCAGTTGGGTTTTCATCGTGCAGGCGTCTCGCTGTTTCCCATAACCCAAGCAACGGCAGCGACATTCACGGATCTGTTCATCGGTCTGACTTTCCTGTGCTTTATCTGTGCGGGGAGCAAAAGGGTCGTCTGCCCAGTGAACGGCGAGCTGGTTGGCGAGGCCGGTGACGTTCTGATTTTCCCCTCTGGTTCTATCGTCACCTTGGAAAACCGTCCCGTCAGTGCCGCGAATTATAGGGCGACCGGCATCTACTTCGATCATGAGTTGATTGACTCGGTTTTCTCCGATCAGCCACGCGCGGCAGGCTCGCCCGGCGTTCAGATCATTCGTAAGGCACAAAGCGATGACTATGATGTCGTGGAGATCACGCGGCGAGCACTGGATGATGACGCTTCGCCCATCTCAATCAAGCGCCACCGCCTTTTGGAACCCCTGGTCTGGCTTCGCCATCACGGAGTCCATTTGCCGAAGCGAGGTGAAGACCAGCCATGGAACCAAGTGCGGCGGCTGATAGAGACCGACATCAGCCAGCCTTGGCGGGTGGAAGACGTTGCCCGGCATTTTGCCATGAGTGAAGCCAGTTTCCGACGGTGGCTGGCGAAATCCGGTCCTGGATTTTCGCAGATCCTGTTAAATACGAGATTGGAGAAGGGGCTAGAGATGTTGCAATCGACGGATGTTTCCATCTCCAACATCGCCCTGGAATGTGGATTCAAGACGCCTTCGCATTTCTCAGAGGCCTTCCGCAAAAGGTTCGGTCTTAAACCACGTTCTATCCGAACAGCCGAATTCTGATCGTTTTTCGATAGTCTTTGATCGCGAGCCGGAAGCTCGAAATTCCTGGCCGGTTTATTTCATTGAGCATGATCAACGTCTGGAAAGGACACCTCATCATGCTGAAAAGGAACGTCGTAGCCGGCTTCATGCTCGCCTTGCTCAGCGCCACGACCGCGAGCGCAGCGGATTTTAAATTGTCGAGTACGTCGATTGCCGAGGGCCAGCAACTTGCGTCCACCTTCGTGTTCAAGGGCTTCGGCTGCGAGGGCGGAAATCAATCGCCGCAGCTCGCCTGGTCAGATGCGCCCGCCGGTACGAAGAGCTTTGCCATTACGACCTACGATCCAGATGCCCCCACAGGCTCAGGCTGGTGGCACTGGAACGTGGTCAATATTCCCGCCTCTCAAACGTCGCTCGAACTCGGCGCGAGCAGCGACAAAGAATTGCCAGCAGGAGCGTTGGAAATCCGCAACGATTACGGTGTCGCCGCTTTTGGCGGAGCATGCCCGCCGCCCGGTGAGGTCCACCGCTATATTTTCACCGTCCATGCCCTCGGCGTAGAGCATCTGGATCTGCCGGACAATGCCAGCAATGCTCTAGCTGGCTTTATGATTGGCGCTAACACTATTGCCACGGCAAAGATCACAGCGGTCTATAACCGTTAAGTGCGTAGCAGACGACAGTCGCAGGCGATGGCGACTGTCCTCTGCAGCATGACATCTCAATGATCGTGATCGCACAGACCATGATCTGACAGTGCCCGGATAACATAGCAGTCTTCGATCGAATGCCCGTCGCAGTGGGAGACGATGCGTTCCAACTCGTGTTCGAGCTTCTTCAGCTTGGCAATCTTTTCCCGCACGTTGGCGAGATGATCTGCCGCAATTCGGTCTGCACCTGCGCACGGCATTTCGCGATGCTGACTAAGGGCAATCAATTCTCTTATCGCGTCTATATTGAGACCAAGATCTCGGGCGTGCCGAACAAAGGCGAGACGTTCGAGATCAGCCTTCTCATACCGTCGCTGGTTGCCTTCGGAGCGGTCCGCCTCGTTGAGTAAGCCCATCTGCTCGTAATATCGGATGGTCGTGACTTTCACGCCGGTCCGCTTCGATAATTCGCCGATGGAATACATGTCCTCATCCTCATAGCTATAGCTTGTAGAGATATAGGTTTAAGCCAATCAGGACGCAATCCTTCTGCCGTCTCCCGCCGTCAGGCATTCGAGAAAAGCGTTGGCTATTTACGAGCGCTGGTGGAGTATGACGAGAACGCCTCACTTCAATGATTATCGCCGTGCCCTGTATCTTATCGACCGATCTTTCCGTTCCCGCTCTGGGATTTCTGGTCTTCGTTGCTTTGAGCGCAGGCCTGGCTCGCGGTTTTTCCGGATTCGGTGCGGCGCTGATCTTGGTACCACTTGCGAGTTCGGTGATGGGACCTCAGATTGCCGTTCCGCTTCTTCTCGTGGTCGATGGGGTGATGACGCTGGGTATGATACCGGCTGCTGTACGCCGTGCGGATCACCGCGACGTACTCACCATGGCGGTCGGCGCCATCATAGGCGTGCCGCTTGGTGTCCACCTTTTGATAACACTCGACCCCGTCATCATACGCGAGGCCATTGTCGTCATCGTCGTGGTGCTGCTGTCGCTCTTGATATCCGGGTGGCGATACCGTGATAAGCCAAAGGCAATTCTGACAGCAACTGTTGGTCTGATTGCCGGCGTGTTTTCCGGCGTGGCACAGATTGGTGGACCATCGGTCGTCGCCTATTGGTTGGGTGGGGCGGTCCCGGCGACCATCGTTCGGGCCAATATCATCGTCTACTTTGCGATTTCCACAGTCCTCAACGCCACGGCCTATTTTTGAAGCGGGCTCATCACCCTTCAAATCCTAGCCTTGGCGGTTTTGGTCGCACCGACCTACGGACTTGGCGTATGGCTGGGCAGTAGAATGTTTGGATTGGCAGAGGAAAGAACCTTTCGCCGCATCTGCTATGCGATGATCGCGACTGCTGCGGTGATCAGCATGCCGTTGTTCGATGCGTTGAAGACCTGATTCCAAATCCCTCCACAGACATTCGCCCCGTCCCTCGTAGCGAGGAGAGGCTTGCGGCTTCACTTCGAGCAATATAGTATACCCCCCTATACTATGCAAAGGATAAGCAGATGTCCCATACGATCAGAGACAAGGATAAGCTCCTGGCGCGTATCCGCCGCATGAAAGGTCAGATGGAAGCGGTCGAGCGTGCGCTTGAAGGCGGCAAACCCTGCGGTGACGTGCTGCAGCTTCTTGCCTCCGTGCGCGGCGCACTTTCCGGTCTGACGGGTGAAGTTATGCAGGAGCATCTGCACGAGCATGTTCTGCATGCCGAAAATGACGAGGAACGCGCCAAAGCCGCAGAAGAGCTGGCGCAGGTTCTGAAAACCTACATTCGATAAGGTGAAGACGATGGCCATGATGGAACACAGTCATACGGATGGCACGCATACGCATGTTTTTTTAGGAAGCGATCATGAGCGCAACGAGCGCCGCGTCTGGATGGTCATTGCCCTGACAACCGTCATGATGGTGGTGGAAATCGCCGCTGGCCATTGGTTTGGCTCCATGGCGCTGACAGCCGATGGCTGGCATATGTCGACACATGCGGGCGCGATGCTCATTTCGGCGCTTGCTTATCTCTACGCCCGCAAACATGCGCATGATTCAAGGTTCACCTTCGGTACGGGAAAGTTTGGCGATCTTGCCGGCTTCGCCAGTGCGGTGGTGCTCGGCGTCGTCGCTCTACTGATCGCGTGGGAAAGCGTGCTGCGTTTCGTCTCGCCGGTGGAGATCGACTTCAACCAGGCCATTATCGTCGCGGTCATTGGTCTTGTCGTCAACATCGTCAGCGCCTTGCTGCTTAAGGACGATCATCACCATCATGGGCATCATCACGGCCACCGCCACGACCATCACGATGGCGCCGATGATCATGACCATCCGGATGAAAGCCACGATCATCATCGTGGGACTCACGCTCATCAAGCGCATGGATCGCACGCACACCATGAGAGCCGCGACAACAATCTACGCGCCGCTTACCTCCACGTAATTGCGGATGCGTTGACGTCGGTTCTCGCTATAGGAGCGCTTCTTCTCGGAAAGTGGAATGGCTGGACCCTTCTGGATCCCGCCATGGGCATTGTAGGTGGCGTCGTCATAGCGCGTTGGTCCTGGAGCCTGCTTCGAACCACGGGTGCAGTGCTGGTGGATGCCATCCCTGGACATCGCTCGCTCATTTCGCAAATCCGTGGAGCCGTTGAAACAGGGGAGGAGAACATAACCGATCTGCATGTGTGGCAAGTCGGTCCAGGACATCATGCGGCAATCGTATGCCTATCGACAACTGGTGAAAAGTCTTCCGCTTTTTATCGCGATAAGCTTTCTAAGATCGAAGAGTTGTCCCACGTAACGATCGAGGTCAATGCAGTTGCCTGATCCGCGAAGCATGCCCAATTATGGCATCTGGCTTCACGTGAAAGCGGATCGTGCCAGATCTGGCAAGGCCGCCGCCGGATATGTCCGGCGGTATTAGTGCTCCGTATAGGCCTGGTAGACCCAGGCGGCGTCAGGATCTTCCGCTGTCGAAAGCGGAGCCGTCGTTGGTGCCGGAGCGGCTTCTTTTACCGCGTCGCGGTTGACGGTCCAGAGCACGCTTGCCAGCGAACTTGCCTGCAGCGCGTTGACGAAAGAAATCGTGCTGCCGCTAAAGCCCGGCGACGAAACTTCCGATACGACGGCGTCCGTTTGCACTTTCTCAATGGTTTGTGAGCGACCGTGGTAAAGCGATCCGCCAATGTTGTTGTCGATATTCATCGGGAGCCTCTTCAAGCTGTTAACGCTTTTTTAACCGCTGAAGCTTGCGCGAAGCTTGCCGCACTCATGCTTGGAGCGCTTACGGTGCTTGACATGAGGCAAACCCCTGCTTCGTTTTTGTAATTCAGGGGGTTGCAAAACAGCAGAAACCCCGCAAACGCCGATTCTTTGACGATAGGACGCCATCCGAAACTGCATTAGACGGGGAATTAAGCTGGTTAGCGCTGAAGCATCCGCACGAGAATCGAATTCGATTTTGAGCACGGTTCATCGATCGACGAGGAGAGAGCGCCATCTTTCGTCCTGCAGGACTTATGGCGCTCTCAAGTCAGCGGCGCGTGTTCTCGCGTCGCTTCTCTTGTCGGAATATCCTGCCTCGCCTCACGATTGGTTCTTGCCTGCTACTTTGAGAGCGAAGGCATATTCGAAGGCGATTTCCTCCAGTCGCTGGAAACGGCCCGATTTGCCGCCGTGACCTGCCGCCATATTGGTTTTCAGCAGGATCGGCGCGCTGCCGGTGGTCTTCTCACGCAGCTTTGCTACCCACTTCGTCGGCTCCCAATAGGTCACGCGCGGATCGGTGAGACCGGAGATCGCGAGCAGAGGCGGGTAGGGCTTTGCACCGACGTTGTCATAGGGCGAGTAGGCGGCAATCCACCGATACTCCTCTTCCGACTCCAGCGGGTTGCCCCATTCCGGCCATTCGGGCGGGGTCAGCGGCAACGTGTCGTCCAGCATTGTGGTCAGGACGTCCACGAACGGAACGGCGGCAATGATGCCGGCAAATTTCTCCGGCGCCATATTGGCGACAGCGCCCATCAACATGCCACCCGCGGACCCGCCTTCGGCAATGATACCGCTATAGGAGGTGAAACCCTCTTTTACCAAGTGGTCGGCGGCGGCGATGAAGTCCTTGAAGGTGTTCTGCTTGTGCTCCATCTTGCCGTTTTCATACCATTCGAAACCTTTGTCCTTGCCGCCGCGAATATGCGCGACCGCATAGATAAACCCACGATCGGCGAGCGACAGATTGTTGGTGCTGAATGAAGCGGGAATGGTAATGCCATACGCGCCGTAGCCATAGAGCAGGCAGGGTGCCGAACCATCGAGTGGTGTATCCTTGCGGTAGAGCAGGGACACTGGCACCAGCGCACCGTCATGCGAAGGCGCCATGACGCGTCGTGTCACATAATCGTCCGGATTATGCCCGGACGGCACTTCCTGAGTTTTGAGAAGCGTGCGCTCGCGTGTCACCATGTTGTAGTCGAACAACTGGCTTGGTGTCGTCATGGAGGAATAGCTGAAGCGGATGACGTCGGTGTCGTATTCCGCCGCACCATGCAGCCCGAGCGAGTAGGCCTCTTCCTCGAAAGCGATCGCATGCTCCTCACCTGTCGAGCGATCGCGGATGACGATGCGCGGCAGTCCGTCCCGGCGCTCCAGCCAGATCAGATGGTGGGCATAGGCATCGACCGAGAGAATGAGGCGACCCGCTTCATGCGGCACGACCTCTTTCCAGTTCTCTTTGCCCGGCGCGCCAACAGGGGCTTCGACAATGCGGAAATCCTTGGCGTCGCCGTCATTGGTGAGGATGAAGAAGACGTCTCCGCCTTCCGTCATCGAATATTCGATACCCTCTTCGCGCTCGGCGACGATCTGCGGCTCGGCCAGCAGATCCTTGGTGGAGAGGAGACGGTATTCGCTGGTCTCGTGATCATGAATATCGATGAAAATGAAGTCATCAAGGACTGAGGCGCCGACGCCCATGAAGAAGCCCGGGTCTTTCTCCTCATAGACGATACGGTCGGAAGATTGTGGCTGGCCGACGATGTGGTGGAAGACCTTGGACGGTCGGTGGTTTTCGTCCTGAAGCGTATAGAGGAAGCTCTTTCCGTCAGGCGCCCATGCGCCGCCACCGCCGGTATTTTCCACCACGTCGTCAAGATCCTTACCGGTGGCAAGATCGCGGATGCGCAGCGTGTAGAATTCCGAGCCCTTGTCGTCATAGCTCCAGATGCCGCGGCTGTGGTCGGAGGACTGATCGAGGCCGCCGAGACGGAAATAGTCCTTGCCTTCGGCTTCCTTGTCGCCGTTCAACAGAACGTGCTTCTCGCCACCATTGCGCGGGGTGCGGAAATAATGCGGCTGCTCGCCGCCAGTCACGAAGAGTGTGCCATAGGCATAGGGCCCGTCATTGACCGGCACCGAGGAATCGTCCTGCTTGATGCGGCCCTTCATTTCTTCGAAAAGCTTCTCCTGAAGCGTTTTCGTATCCGCCATCGCCGCTTCCATATAGACATTTTCCGCCTCCAGATGCGTGCGGATCGCCGGGTCGAGCAGGGAGGGGTCCTTGAACATCGCCTGCCAGTTATCCGCCCGCAACCAGGCGTAGTCATCCGTGCGTGTAATGCCGTGATGGGTATCCGTCACCGGCTTCTTCTGCGCATGGGGTGGGGTGGGCAGGTTCTTGAAAATGGTCAAGACAAACTCGCTTTCGTAAGAAAATCACTCTGCTTTTTCATGATGTAAAGTGCCCCTGCCGCGCTATCAAGTTTCTATTGTCCCCGACCGAATATCGGCAGGGCACATTTTGGTCAGGTTTCGATCACATTCTGGCGTTAGACGACGACACAGTCTGCTGCGTCGAGAAGCCGCTGCAGATACCTCCCTGCAAAGAATGACAAGAAGACTTGAGAAAGCCTCATAAAATCCGATGCAAAAGCCACTATCGATCGCACTTTTGACCGCCTTTTCCGTCCTCTCGTTCTCGCTTCCGTCCTACGCCATCGATGCAAATGTCATAAGACAGTTGAACCAGCTTGCGCCCGAGGAGCGGCTGGAGCAGCGTTGCGATATCGAGGCGATGGAGCGGATTGCCAAGGAACAGAAAGGCATGAAGCCCGATAAGGTTATTGCCTATGCCTTCGGCGATCCCGATGTTGCCAAGGATTCGATCAAGGCTTCGGGCGCGGTGTTCCGCAGCGCTGGTGAGTGGTATCGCCTCAAATACAAGTGCCAAGTGGCACCCTCAACGCTCGGCATCCGCAACTTCGATTACAAGGTGGGCGACAAGGTGCCGGAATCGCAGTGGGCGAAGCACTATCTCTACGACTGAGCAAAAAAATCGGCGCGGCGGCCCGGGTGACCGCCGCGATCACGCCGACAAGAGCCGCGCTTCCTCGCGAATGCGGTTCACCATGGAGCGAAGGCCGTTGGCTCGCTGGGAGGACAGGTGTTCCACCAAGCCGATCTTGCCGAACACGTCGATGGCATCGAGAGCGGCGATCTCCGAGGCCCTTTTGCCGGAATAGGTAGCAAGGACGATAGCGACGAGTCCCCGGACGATATGGGCGTCTGAATCGCCTTCGAATGTCAGCACCGGATCAGGCGCGCCATCGCTATGGCTTACGACCCATACCTGGCTGGCGCAGCCCTGTACCTTGTTCTCCGCCGTCTTTTTGTCCTCTGCCAGATCCGGCAGTTCCTTCCCAAGCTCGATCACGTAGCGGTAGCGGTCCTCCCAATCGTCGAGAAAGGAGAAGTCGTCCATGATCTTGTCGAGAGAAGCCATTTGCCTGCCATCCATGTTGCTGCACCGATATAGGTCAACGGCAGGGTAAATTGAACCGCTGCCGCTAAGAAAAAAGCCCTGCGGCGAAGCTTTCACTTCGGGCAGGGCGTCAGGAGTCGGGCAGTCAGGCAGCGCATCTATAGCGGGATGCGCCGCAAGGGATGTTGAGAGTGTCACTCAAATCTGTATCGGTTCTGCTGTGGCGTTGCGCGTCTGGCTATTCAGTCAGAGGGCAGGACGCTTCTGCGGCAGGGGAATGGTATTTTCGACCTTGATGGTGCCGGTTTTGATATCGTCGCCGGCTGTCACCGTTTCGACCTTTGTGGCAGGAACGTTCGCGTTGGCGATTTTGGGCTCATCGGTTGCGTTGAGATGGGAATCGATCAGTTCATAGGCAACCTTGGCGCCTTCGCGGGCTCGCTCACCAAGCGCATGGAATGTTTCGGCGCCCTTGATGCAGACGTCAGGCTTTTCGACGCAGATGGCACTGACATAGCGGTATGCTTCGCTGGCGGCGGACATCGCGCCAGCGACATTCATCTGCGAGTTCTGGCTGTCTGTGCTGTTGCCGCCAAAGTAGGACAGTGCGACGAGCACCAGCGAAAACCAGACCGTTCCTTTGATGAGAAACCACATTGCAAGACTACCCTGTTTGACCGGCGTCCTTTTCGGATCATCCGTTGTTGCCCTGTTGTCCGGGCTTGCAAACACCCTAGCGGCGAGAGCCCAACAGCCCTTTGCTGAAAACCGCGAGATTTAATTCAAATTGTAACGACTTGTTCCCCCCAAAAGTCGATGAAACCCTGATCTCAGGAATTTTAACGGTCGATGTTAAGCATAATTGCGGCAGTGGGGCGACAATGCAGGCGATTGGGCACGCATCCCTCGCCTCAAATATTAACGCAACCAAAAAAATACAAGAAAATCCTTCGCTTACCCACCGTTAACCATGATTGGCAAAGGACCGGATATTTGCGCCGAAATGGGATTTCGCGGTGACTGGAGCGGCTTCGTCACCCTCGCTTTTATCCATTCCTTAAGCCGCGTGCTTCTATTGTCAGGCATGATTGAAGGCAGGTGTTAATCCTGCTGCGTTTTAGAGTGCGGTGTCCTGGTATTGCGTAACATAGCGGAAAAAGCGATTGCGGTTGTCGATCATGTCGCGGGCATGTGGTTGTCGCGCATGGAAGACGATGCCAGCGAAAGACTGGCAGTCGTTGCCGCAGTTCGTCGTCTTGCCGCCTTTGGTCTCGTCGCGCTATTCATCGCTCCTGCCATCATCTGCTTCATTCTCCCGGCATCGGTTGCACTGCCGCTCGGCGTAGCGCTGGTGGTCGCGGTATTCCTGGCATCGTGCGCGGTGCTTTTGACAATTTATAAGCCAACCAGGGAGATCGCAGCTGCGGTCATCAACCGCGAGCAAATCGCATCCTCGCAGGTTCCGGGTTTACTGTTGTTCTTCACCGAACAGGGCGTCGTCGAGGCCGTATCGGGTCGCGACCGGCGGAGCTTTCCGTTGCAGATCCAGAACAGCGCAGGACATGTCTTTGCCGAAATGGTGCATGTTTCCGACCGCATTGGCCTGATGCAGGCTTTCGATACACTGCGTCAAGGAGAAGATCATGCGGTTGCCGACCTGCGGTTCGAGAACGGTCACGTCAGTCGCAAGATTCAGTTCATCTATGCCCGCATAGACATGACGGCGGAGCGGGATCAGACCGGCCGGCTCGTGCGCGTCATCGGCCAGCTCAGCGATGTCAGCGAAATGGAAGTTCTACGCCGCGAAATGGCCCGAAAGGCCGCAGAGGCGGAATCTGCGACCGAGGCAAAATCGCGCTTTCTGGCGGCCGTCAGCCACGAATTGCGCACGCCACTCAACGCCATACTCGGCTTTTCCGACATTCTTGCCGGCGAGTATTTTGGCAAGTTGGAGAACGATCGTCAGCGCGAATATGTTAAGCTGATCCGTCAGTCTGGCGGCCATCTGCTCTCCGTCGTCAACACGATGCTGGATATGAGCAAGCTGGAGGCGGGACGTTACGAGTTGATGATGGAGCCTTTCCGCATCAGCGATGTCATCGCGTCATGCGAAGGCATGCTTGGTCTCCAGGCGAAACAGAAGGGTCTGACGCTGACGAGCCGCGTTCAGCGCGATCTTGGCGAGATCGTCGCGGATCAGCGGGCCGTCCAGCAGGTTCTGATCAATCTGGCGAACAATGCCATCAAGTTTACCGAATCCGGTGGTGTGGTTGTCATCGATGCATCAATGCAGGATGATATGCTAAAGCTAACGGTCAGCGACACGGGCATTGGCATTGCCGCCGATAAGATCGAATTCCTGGGCCAGCCCTTCATGCAGGTCCAGAATGATTATACCCGTCGCTATGAGGGCACGGGGCTGGGACTATCGCTAGTGAAGGGACTTGTGGAACTTCATGGCGGCAGACTTGCAATCACCAGCAAGCAGGCCGAAGGAACAGTCGTCACGATCCTGCTGCCTGCCGATGGCTCCGGCGAGCCGCGCAGTACTTGCGAAGATGCCGGTGCGCCTGTGGAGTTTCCGCCGCGCTTGAGAGAGAATGCGGGTGGCGCCGACATGAGAAAGAGGAAGGACACTGCGGATGGCCGCGCCAAAGCGAAAATCGCCTAGGAAAAAAACTGTCCGGAAGGAGCCTGGCTTGCTGTCTGTGGCTGCGCGCGCCATGGGCCAACAGGTTCTGTCTCATCCGAAACTGGTTGGCGGCTCCGCCGCGTTCCTGATTGTTTTCGGCTTCGTTTCCGCCAACGCCCTCTGGTACCAACCCGGCCATCATCCGGCACCTTTCCTGCGCACCCGAGATGAGGATGATCCAAATGGTATCGCGGGTTACCGCATGACGTCGACGCTCGGCCAGCACGGTAACGTTACGACCTTCCGCATAGAACGACAGGCGGATGCTCAGGAGATCGATGCGCAACAGGCCTCGGCTCAGCCAGAAGCAGGGCAGGGAGCAACCGCCGGACAAGGTCAACAGCCTGCCAGCCATCCACCTTCCGAGCTGGTTGCGGAAATCCAGCGTGAGCTTGCGCGCCGCGGCCTCTACGATGGTCCTGCCGATGGCTTGACGGGCCCACGCACAACAGCGGCGATCCTTTTCTTCGAAGAAACCGTCGGCATGGAGCAGACGGGGGAACCGACGAGCCGGGTCCTGTCCGCGCTGAGAATAGATAGCGCAACGACCGTTGCAGCCATCCCTAAGGCTTTGCCAAAAGATCGCCCCGCTGCGGCCAATGGCGGAGGGGTGGCGCTCGATCCGGTCGCTGCCGCAATCCGCAATGCGGAGGCCAAGCCGCTCAAGCCGCAAAATGTCTCTCTGTCTTCGACAAGCGGCACCAATCCTGCGGGCAAGGATCTTGTTTCAAAAATCCAGCAGGGCCTTGTCAACATTGCTTACGCCGATGTGAAAGTAGATGGTTTGGCTGGTGAACAGACGCGCCAGGCCATCCGCAATTTCGAGAAGCACTATCGCCTCCCCGAGACAGGAGAGCCGAGTGAAGCGGTGTTGAAAAAGCTCAAATCTATCGGGGCTTTGTAAGAGCGAACGGAATCTTTTTCTGAAGGTTCGTCGACACAACCCGGCTTTTGTGAATCAGTTTGTAAGCGTTCTTGGTCAAAGCGTTGGGTGGACACGCTCTTTTTCCAACCTCTCGCGCCGATTTGGTTCTGCATCCGGAAAAAGAATAGCTTGGCAATATTGCGCGTTCTATAAGTCTCCTCATGCGTCTCAAGTCCGAAATCTTCATATCCGCTCTCATGCGTCGCGTCTTCGCAGCAGGCGACTTTGCCGCCATTGAGCGAAAGGGAGCGGAGGAGGCGGGCGCGATCTTCATCCGCCAGCGACTGCGCGACGGTCGCGAAAATCTCTTTGGCCCGGCCCCTCAAAGCTTTGCAGAAGATGATGAGATCCGTTCAGAACGTCGGTTCGAACAGCGGCTTAAAGAGGCGACCGCCCTACAAGTGGACAGTCTTCTGGACAAGGAACGCCGGTTCGACGAGGACCTCTGGGTCGTCGAACTGGAAACCGAGAGCGTTGACGACCTCTTCACCCTTGTGGCCTGACGTTCCTTGGATGCGCCGGAATGCTTCCTGTGATCGGAAACCACTGCGTTTTGGCACGCATTAAAGCCTCGACCCATCAAAGCACGCTGCATAGATCCAAATCGGCGAAGTGCCCTTCACGCCTGCAACGAGACGCACGGCTCTTTAGCGGCGTACAACCAGTTTGTGAACTGCGGCAGGTTCAGGCGAATGCGCGCTGTCACTGCTCTGCGGATTTGTTGTGTAACGATCCGCGCGGCGCCAGCTTTCGATCCGCTCTTCACATTCGACAGTGTCGAGTGACTCGAGCATGGCTTCGGCACGGCTTGTATCGCCGGCAAGCTTCCTCATATGCGGATAGAAACATTCCAGAATGAAGATTGCGTCGTTCATATCCATGCCGATGCCCACAAGTGTCGTGGCCAACTGGCGTCCGGAGATATCGAGGAGGATGCGCTCCGTCAGCCAGTGACTGGTGGAGAGTGAATCCGAAAGGGTTGCGGCAAACCGGCTCGCATCGCGCTCGCGCGCGAACCGGACCAGTAGTGCTTCCTGCACTTCGGTCAGGCGGCGGACGCCGAGCGTATCGCCCGCAGGGCGGTTGAGCTGACGCGCCATCGTGCGAAGCTGGCTTCGCAGCTTCTCCTCGCGCTCGGCTCTCGCCGCATCTGACTGGGAGGTGCGGATATCCTCGTTTGTGACGCCCGCGCCATGGCGTGAATGTCGCAAACCAACCAGCGCATCGATGACGGTTGGGGACAGATCTTCGCGCCGGACGATCGTTCTGGCATGCGCGCCACCTTGCGTTCGGGCGATCGCGATCAATGTCTCGTCATTCAGCGCCTTGGAGGACACGAGGAAGGGCGCAGACAGCGAAATCGGCTGGCTAGCGATAAAGAATGCGACGGCTGAAGGCACATGAGGGTTCTGTGAAAGGGCAGCGATCGCCTCTCGCTTCGCCTCGGTGGTGGAGGCAGAAAAGAGCGGCAGAAAAAGCTCTGCAAATTGTCGCAGCTCTGATCTGGATGGATGAGGCAGCCCTTCGAAACTCGAGACGGTCGCCATCAATACCACGTCTTTCTTCCTCTCGGCCCTTGGCCGTTCCAGTTCTCGAAATCGGTCTGTCAACGCAATACCCAACAAGACGCAAAACTACAGGAGCACTCAAAATAGAATGAATGCGTTGACGCCCTGTTAACCACGGGTCCCGAGAAGAGGCTTTTTTCGATAATTCACAGCTATTTTGTTAACCAAAGGAATTTTCGTTCCGATGGAACCGAGCTCATACGTTTCGCGTTTGCCAAGGTCGATCGGAAGAAATAGGTCGCCGTGCGAAAGTAAAGCTGTTCTGCACAAGGCATATTAGGATTAACGCTTGCTTAACTTTCTCGTGATTCTATAGCGTGGGCAAGTGCAGCATTCGGTGATATGGTCCTGAAGCGAAGCAAAGCCCATGAGGGCGGGAGAAGCATCCCGGACCCCGTGTTTCTGCCCAGTCCGTGGACTGGTAATGCCCGATGTAGTGGTACTTGGCATTCCATATCGGCTCAATGCCGTTGTCTCAAAGACCCGGCACAAAGATCAAAAACAGATTTTTGCTGAAAGCTCGATATGGCGCCTGCTCATACCGGACGGTCGCATGCGACAATGTATATGGCAATCCGGTCAACAAGTTCCGTCGTGCCGAGTGGAAGGAGATGGCAATGGCAGACATAATTTCGATTTCGACGGCAACACGCCGTCCACGAAAGCCGGACGACGCGCATATCAGTGCTGGTGGACCAGCGCAGATCCTGTTTTTCACCGGCGTGCGTTATGAACGAACAGACGCAGCCAAAACGGTAAAGGCACGCAAACGCAAAGTCAGCGCAGTTGCAGGACAGGACAGTGCGATAAATTCTTGAGCACTTAAAACCTGCGTGGAGCAGTCTGATATTCTCAACCGGCCTTTGGCTTTTGCGCACACCCAGACGTCCTTATCGAAAGGACAACCGATATTTCAGCGCGCGGCATCGACATGCCGTCTATCTGATCGCTGTCGGCTCGCACGTCGCCGCTCCCAGGAACCGCTCCGCTTCTTCGAGAAAGCTTGCCTGCCGGACCATCGTTCGTAAAACGACGTAGCCCTTTTCATGCCCTGCTTCTACCAGAATGGATTTCGACAGCGCCTGAACCTGCGTCTTGCGAATGGCGCCGCTCTGTTCGGCGTTGGCAATGGCAATATCCAGCTCTCCACCCGCCGACGTGCGGTCGTTCATGCTGAAAATCTCATTCGATGCGCTGTCGAAGACCGCAATGGACCAGAAGGGAACAGCGCCGAAGGCCGAGAGCCTAACCGGTTTTTCCTCGATATCAAAGGTGCAGACAGCCACCCGCATGAACGGGTCTTCGCTCACGAGTTCTGCCTTGTTCTGGCCGGGCCGGTCAATTTTGGGCTCGACCATATGGAAACGGTTTTGCACACCCTGTGCAACAGCACGCGTATAAGCGTCGCGGTTGGAAAAATGCGGGATGGAAAACAGGATGACGAGGTGCAGAACGGCGGCTCCGACCAGACCCGTGAAGATAGACAGGAGGAGCCTAAGCATGACTGCAATCCATCTTTTCGATGGCTGGCATGGTAATGTCGATAAGGCCGGTGCTGCCTGCAATCGGCGTGTCCAGCAGGGTCAGAACCAGTTTGAAATTGCCAGCAGGCGGCACTGCCAGCCAGTTGAACGGAGTGGCAGTCGCCGAAAGCGTCACGGATACGCCGCCCTGCGGGCCGTGCAGCAGGTTGCGCGAGTTGAGAGCGATTGGCCGGCCTGAGCCATCATCCAGCAGATTGCCTTGTTGATCGGCTATGTACAGTGTCCAGAAGCGCGCGGGCGGCAGATTTCCGCTCAGAGTATACCGGCATTGACCCGTCAGTCGCTGACCGCCGCTGTCCATGGCTGCGGTGAAAGCCAAGCCCTCTGCAGTCCCGTAGAGCAATTTTCCCGCATCAGCCCGGTGCGCTTTCGCATAAGGGTCTGCTTCGATCGTCTGCGACTCTGGAAAGGCGTCCCAGGCGCCGATCTTGATGGAGCCGAAGCCGGACGTGGCTTCCAGTGCCACAAGCGTGGAAACGATGCCACCGCCAAAGGCAATGACCAATGAAAGGGCGACAAGAAATGGGACTCGAAACACGCTGCTTTCCCGATTTGGAGCAGCGCCACGGTTAGCATTGATTTCGACGCGGGGAAATGGCTCAGCGTAAAGGATCATGAACGCTAGAGAGAAAATTCATCGGTCTCGATTTCAACCTCGCGATGAACAGCTTTTCGCGACCGATGCGGAAACCAGGCGATGCGGAGGTGACGGCGGCAATCTCGCCGTCACCTCCGCACCTTCAAAGACGCATGCCGCATGACACACAGGTCCCACATATACCGAACCATTCGATGCACGAGGAAGCAGCGCAAAGCTGCCGACATGCTGGCCGTTAACCAGGTGAGGCTTACTCGTGGATCGTATAGGAACCAAGTTTGCACAGGTCCTGTCTATCCTCGGTCGTATCGAGATCGGAGCCTTCCTCGAACTCGAAGCGCATGTCGTAACGACAGACCGTGCGGCCATCTGCAATGGTGATCTCGATGCTTTCGCCAGGCTCCAGAACCTGCTCGCCAAAGACGTCGTCTTCCCATTCGTTGACGCCGACCGGTGATGTATAGAACCGCGTCAAAACCGAGTTAGTGCCGTTCTTCAGCGTGAACGTCAGATCGTCTGCATGTGCCGCTGCGGACGCGCACACAAGAGCTGCCACAGCGGTGAGTATCGTGTTCAATTTTTTCATGATTGTCCCCCCGAAAGCCATGTTATCACTAAACTCCATTGGACGGTTTCGTATTGGAGTTTCAAGCCATCCTACCGCGAAGCCTCTGGATTTCGCGATTGATGGGCGAACCTTTTTTGGGATTTTGCCATCGGGCAGGCGTCTATTCTGACTAGAGGCTACCTTAAGCCGTTTGTTGACTCTGGCAGAGTTCGTATATGCTAATGCTGAAAGAGGCGGCGTTCTCGGAGCGAAGGAAAACATATGATTTCTGCTGAACTTTCCGGTCTTGCCGCGGACGTGATGCAGGGGGATGAGGACAGCTCTCCCGCGTCCCGTTTGATCGACGCGCGCATTGCGGAGTTGGGCGATTGGCGGGCGGAGGTATTATCGAAGATCAGGTCGATCATCCGGGCCGCGGATCCACGGGTAACGGAGGACTGGAAGTGGCGGGGCGTGCCGGTCTGGTCTCGTGACGGTATAATTTGTACCGGAGAGACATATCGCTTCATCGTCAAAATGACGTTTGCTCACGGTGCGTCCTTGGAAGACCCAATGGGTCTTTTCAACGCGTCGCTTGAAGGCGACACGCGTCGAGCCATCGACATTCGCGAAGGTGAGGAGGTCGATGAAGAGGCTTTGAGTGCGCTCATAGCGCGCGCCATAGCGTTTAACGAGGCGCACGCCGCAGAACGCGGTCGAACACGATAAGCAGGCGTTCTCAACGGTATTATGTCGCGGGCGCGAAACGCTTGACTGTCGCTGTCTCACCGCATCGTTCGGGATGATGCGGTGTTAAAGAAGACGGAGCGTCATTTATGCGCACCAGGGGACGCGCAGCGCTTTAATTGGCGGGTGCTGGCTGTCCTGTAGCCGCAGGCATCGAGGGTTGTGCCGGCTGAGCAGAGCCCGCAGGCGCTGCAGGTGGTGCTGCGCTTACAGAGGAGCCCGAGACATCGTCCGTCGCGATAGGCGCGGCAGTGACAGTGCCGTCGGCGGCTGCCACACGCCAAACCGTGTTGCCTGCGTCATCCGCCACAAGCAGCGCGCCGGTGCCGTCTATGCCGACGCCAACAGGCCTGCCCCTGGCCTTGTCACCCTGGATAAATCCTGTCACCACGTCCTGCGTTTTCCCGACCGGCCTGCCGTTGTCAAACGGCACGAAAGTGACGCGGTAGCCATTGAAGGCAGTACGGTTCCAGCTGCCATGTTCTCCGATGAAGGCACCGTTTTTATACGGCGCAGGCAAGGCGGAGTTGAGCGAAAAAGTAAGTCCGAGCGCAGCGACGTGGCTGGACAAAGCGTAATCCGGCTTGATCGCCTTTTCCACCATGTCGGGCCGCAGCGGATGGACACGATTGTCCACATGGTTGCCATAGTAACTCCATGGCCACCCGTAAAATCCGCCTTCCTTGACGGATGTCATATAGTCCGGCACAAGATTGGGACCGAGTTCATCTCGTTCGTTGATGACGGCCCAAAGCTCCTTGCTCTGCGGGTTGAAGGCAAGGCCGTTGGGATTGCGCAGGCCCGAGGCGAAGAGTTTCCACGCTCCTGTCTGGCGGTCGACCTGAAGAATGGCGGCGCGGTTCTTTTCCGCTTCAAGCCCGTTCTCGACGATATTGGAATTCGAGCCGACCGACGCATAGAGGAACTTGCCATCTGGGCTAAGCGCCAAGTCCTTCGTCCAATGATGGTTGATCGGTCCGCCCGGAAGTTGAGTCAGCACACGCGGCTCTGCGGTTATCTCGTTCTGACCGAGTTGATACGGATAGGCGAGGATTTCATTGGCGGTCGCCACGTAAAGCGTATTGTCGGCGAAGGCCAGCCCAAAGGGGGAGTCGAGCTTTTTCAAAAGATCGTGGCGCTCGTCCACCGTACCATCCCGGTTGGTGTCCTTAAGCAGGGTAATGATATTGCTTTCCTTCGGCGGTCCGCCAGTTTCGCCATGCGCGATCGACATGATGAAGCCGCGAATGATGTCCTTTGGGCGCGACGAGGACTGTCCGCCTTGTGGCCCACGCGACTGCACCACAAGAACATCGCCGTTTGGTAAGGTATGAACAGTGCGCGGGTTGACGAGATCCTTCTGGTAGACGGAAATCTTCAGCCCTTCCGGCACCTTCGGCATTTCACCATCCTTCCAACCGACGACCTCCGCGACCTTCAGGTCGGGAATCAGGCTCATGGCTGGCTCCGGCAAAACAGGATCGGGACCGATCTGCTGCGAGATGTCGAAATTGTCGTTCTGGTCACTGCACGCAGGAAGGACAAGTGCAACGCCCGCAAGCACTAGGACGGGTGTGAGAATGCGAGAAACCATGATTATACTCTCCAGGCCAGGCGCGTGTACTTTCGGGAAGAGGCGGAAACCGCCATCAGCGACACGACAAAGGTGATGGCCGAAAGCAAAAGTCCGTAAGGGACCACTGCCGTCCAGCCGTCACCGGCATGAACGAGACTGTTGGTGAAAGCGAGCAGCAGCATCACGATAAAGAGGACGATGGAAGCAAAGGACGGGCGCATGGGCCGCGTGCGCCGGCGAAGCAGATCGATAAGACCGGCGAGAATTGCGATGCCGCCAGCGACCAGTCCCGCAAATAAAAGCCATGATGAAAAATTTGACCACATCAGATTGGCTGTGCGCCAGTAGGCAATGTCCGTTCCAAGCGCCAGAGAAAAGCACACGAACGGAAAAGGCACGAACAGCAACTGGAAAGGATAGGCGGAAGCTTCCCTGTGGGATGCATCACTCATGTCATTGCTCCAACCGGTATTGAAGGGAGCGCTCTCGTTCCAATAGGCTTTGAGCGCCACTATGATATTGCGAACGGTTCAAGAGGTCATCTGGTTGCAATTGTCGTACTTACAGACACACCCAGAGATGTCTGTCGATTATTCGTGTGGAAAAACGTCGCTCAATACAAAAATCACACGATCGAGTGTTGTACTCCCCACATGAACAGCCCCAAGATTGCATTTTTGGGTATCTGCAGCACCACCCAACAATCGAGATCGATTAGCGAAGGTAAGGGCCGCAGATGGAGATGTAGAGCGAAGCTTTTGCTTGCATGAGCAAGGCTTTGCAGACGCATTCAAGGGCTTGGCATGGGTAGTTTTTCGATTTGGCACTGGGTGATCGCACTCGGCATTATCGCCATCATTCCGGTGATTTTCGCGATGAGAAGTCCACCTCCAGGTCCCAACCGCTTCGGTGGCTTGCCATACGCCATGGATTTTGGAACGGCGGTATCGACCTTCTTCAAAAACTACACCAATTTTTCGACGCGTGCGAGCCGGTCGGAATTCTGGTATTGTGTCTTGTTTTTGATTTTGGCCTCTACCGTCCTTAACGTAATCGATCGGTCCGGGCTTCTTAGCATCGTATTTTCGTTCGCCACGATTACGCCGACTATAGCGCAAAATACCCGGCGCCTTCACGACATCAATCGCAGTGGATGGCATCAGCTTCTTTGGCTCATTTTGCCTATCGGCTGGGTGGTTTTGATCGTGTGGTACTGCACGCCGGCACCCGATGGAGCTGCGTTGACGCGAGGCACGACCGTCAAACCAGGCAAGGATACCGTTGAAGCGCTCGAAAAACTCATGAAGCTACGTGAGAGTGGCGCGCTGACACAGGAAGAGTTTGAGACAGAGAAGAGAAAGATACTCGGGTCTGCTTGAGTTCAGACTTATTGCAGCGTGTCGTGCAAAGGTGTCAGATGGCGTCGCGATGCGACTTCAAGCAGGACAAGGCATGAGGCGTGTAAGGGAATACATCACGCCATACTTAAAGACTTTCGCATCCCCCGATTGGGCCGCGGTGTGACATTGCTTCTTCAGGTGTGACCGGCACACTAGTTTCCGGCTTCGGCCACCTTTTGCGGTGCAAGAGTAGGGGCCGAGGCCTCTTTCAGCTGCTTGCCAACCGCCCGTAGAATTCGCGTGGCTTCGGCCGAAAGAGAGCGAGGGCGTGTAAGCGCCGGAAGCGCGCTTGCATCGGAGGAAGCAATCTGCGCCCCATTCGCGCCGGGTTGCGGGCGAGAGCCCGTCGGCAGCGGGTTCTGGATGCCTGGGATAGGGCGCAGTTCCATGCCCTGGTGGGCGTAGTCCATCAGCCGCTTGAAGGTCATGGCGGGAAGGGCGCCGCCTGTCATGTTGTTCATTGACGTAAAGTCGTCATTTCCGAACCACACGGCTGTCGTGTAGTTGCCGGTAAAGCCGACATACCAGGCATCGCGGTAGGCCTGCGACGTGCCGGTCTTGCCGCCGGAGACGATGCCGTTGTCGAGCGCGCCGCGCCGTGCGGTGCCTTCCACCGGAATGGTCACCAGCATGCGGTTCATCTTGGACGTCGCCTCTTCTGAAAGCACGCGATGCGCAGGCGGCTCGTCGCGGTCGAAGTCGTAGAGCACCTTGCCTTCATAATCGAGAACCTGCTCGATTCCATGACGGCGCGACTGCATGCCATTGGCCGGGAAGACGGCGTAGCCCGTAGCCTGATCCAGCACCGTCAATTCTGAGGTACCAAGTGGAATGGTCTTGTCGCTGCGAAGCGGCGTTGCAACGCCCATGGCTTTTGCCGTGTCGACGATGATCTGCGTGCCAAGCACATCCTTGGCAAGACGCACCGGTACGGTGTTGTAGGATTTCGCCAGTGCGGTCTGCAGCGTTACCTTGCCAGCATAGGAGCGGCCGTAATTCTGCGGCGACCAGCCGCGCCATGTGACCGGCGCATCGGAGATCAGCGTCTCCGGCTTGTAGCCCTTTTCCATGGCGGCGGAGTAGGTATAGACCTTGAATGACGATCCCGGTTGGCGAAGGGCCGCTGTCGCGCGGTTGAACTGGCTTTCGCCATAGTCCCGACCACCGACCATGGCGCGGATGCCACCGCCATTTTCGATCATCACCATTGCGCCCTGCTTGACCTTATAGCCTTCGCCGAATTCGCGAAGACTGCCTTCCATCGCCTGCTCTGCAGCCTGTTGCAGGCCGGTATCGATTGTGGTGCGGACCACGACCGTATGGTCCTTGATCTTGCCGTCCTTGGCCAGACGCTGCACCTCGTCAAAAGCCCAGTCGAGGAAGTAATCGGGTGCCTGCACCTCTTCGCGGTCGATGACGGTTGCAGGGTTGCGACGTGCACCAACGACCTGACCTTCAGTCATCAATCCGCCCTGGACGAGGTTGGAAAGAACCGTGTTGGCGCGTGCGCGTGCCGCCGGCAGGTTGACATGCGGCGCGTACTTTGCCGGAGCTTTGAACAGGCCGGCGAGGATGGCGGATTCCGCCAGTGTCACATCCGTCAGGTTCTTGCCGAAATAGAATTGTGCCGCTGCTGCTGCACCAAAGGTGCCACCGCCCATATAGGCGCGGTCGAGATAGAGCGCGAGGATTTCCTTCTTCGACATATTGGCTTCCAGCCACAATGCCAGAAAGGCCTCCTTGATCTTGCGCTCCAGTGATCGTTCATTGGTAAGAAACAGGTTCTTGGCAAGCTGCTGCGTCAGCGTCGAGCCCCCCTGAACGACGCCGCCTGCACGGGCATTCTCGCTCATGGCGCGCGCAAGGCCGATGAAGTCGATGCCGAAATGGTCGAAGAAGCGACGGTCTTCGGTCGCCAGAACAGCCTTGATAAAGTGATCCGGCATCTGGTCGATCGGAACGGAATCTTCGTGAATGATGCCGCGATGGCCGATAGTGTTGCCGTAGCGATCAAGGAAAGTCACGGCAAAGTCGCCGCGATAGCGCCAGTCCTTCTTGGTTTCCTCGAAGGCGGGCAGGGCAAGTGCCAACAGAACGACGGACCCAGCCGTGCCGACGGTCAGCGCGTTGCAGGTCATGTTGACGACAAATTTCTTCCATCCGCGCACATGCAGCTTGCGGGAGGCGATCGTCACTTCTTCCCAGAAATCGAATGCGCGAGATGCAGCAGTCCACAGGCTGGAATCGATCCATGAATCGATCCGAAGCAGAATATGGCGTTTACGGCGCGCCGGTTTCTTGTTGTTGTCTTCCTGCACCTGAAACGTATTCCTGTTCGATGTGGCGAGCGAACGCTTGACGCGGTAACCTTGCGCGGGTCATTCCTCACCACCACTCCGCCGGATTTAAGAATTATCTTATAATCGGGCCAATGGCGATAAGACAAAACGGGCTTTTCTATTTGAGGCCCGACGATGCAAAATGAAACGGAAATCTTAACGATGAGTGACGCGCCGTTCTGGAAAACCAAATCGCTGGCGCAAATGAGTAACAGCGAGTGGGAGAGCCTGTGCGATGGCTGTGGCCTTTGCTGTCTCAACAAACTGGAAGACTGGGATACGGGCGAGGTCGTGTTCACCTCCGTCGCCTGCCAGCTTCTGGATGGCACAAGCTGTCGCTGCTCCGACTATGACAACCGGCGCGCCACCGTGCCGGACTGCATCCAGCTTAATCTCAAGTTGGTGGACGAAATTGGCTGGCTGCCACCGACCTGCGCCTATGCGCTGGTACGCGACGGACACGATCTCTACTGGTGGCATCACCTGGTTTCGGGCGATCCTGAAACGGTGCATGTCGCGGGTATCTCTGCGCGTGATCGCACGATCAACGAGAAGGACGTCGATGTAGAAGACTTCGAAGACTATGTGGTGGATTGGCCGTTGACGGTGGGCGAGCGTCCGGAAGCGCAGAAACCACGTTGAGCGTAGGGAGCCGGACGCTGAGGTTCCTTCGTGCCTGCACGCACGCTCCGTCCTATTCCTGCCGCATCCCCTCTGTATTGCGCTAGCTTCTCTTTTCTACCCGTTCCCGGTTATGGTTATGATGCTTTGCCGGACAACCAAGGACCCCGCATGCGCCATAGCCTAGCGCTTCTTCTTCCGATCTGCCTTATTGCAGCGGTTTTCGAGCCGGCGCGTGCTCAAGTCGTGCAGCAGCCATTCGAGTGTACGCTCGTGACATCGGTGGAAACCGGCGCAGTCATCAATCAACAGGGCGCCTGTGACCGGCGGGTTTCTCCCGCATCCACTTTCAAGGTCCCGTTGGCACTGATCGGTTACGATGCAGGTATTTTACAGGATGAGTTCAACCCTGCGTGGGATTGGCAGCAGGGAATGGAGGCAGCCCCTCAGGAGCGCAAGAAGGTCGATCCCACAACATGGCAGAAGGAGGGGATCCGCTGGTACTCGCGCGAGATCACCAGTCGCCTCGGCCAGGAGAAGTTTGCGTCTTACGTCCGGCGGCTTGGCTTCGGCAATGGCGACGTTGCAGGTGAACCGGGCAAGGACAACGGCATGACGGATGCGTGGGTCGGCACATCACTGGAAATCTCGCCGGTAGAGCAAGTGGGTTTCATGCGCCGTCTACTGGCCAATAACCTGCCATTTTCGCGCGATGCACAGAATAAGACAAAGGCTATCGTACCGGTATTCGATGGCGCGGAAGCCTGGAGTGCGCATGGCACGACGGGCACCGGCAATTTGAAGGGGCCGGATGGCAAGCCCGATCCTAACCGGCCCTTCGGCTGGTTCGTCGGCTGGGCGGAGCGGGAGGGCCAGCATATCGTCTTCGTTCGCCTGCGTGTCGGCGACAAGCCCTCCGATCAGCCCATGGGGCAGGTGGTGCGCGCAGAATTTCTCCGCGATATCCAGCGCTACGCGACACACCGGTAGGACGCCTGGCCCAAGGCAGAGCTAACCCGTCGGGGCCTTATCCAATAGCCTCATCACAAAAGACTGTTTTCTCCCTTGACCTTCCCATAATGGGAAGCCCTAGATTGGTGCTGCGCCGGTTGGAAACAACCCCTGTTTTGCCCGCGACGCTTGAGCCAATGCCTCGAAAGGGGAGTGCGATGAACAAGACCGTGAGACAGAACCAGTTGCAGGAGCCTCTGTCCATTCCAGTGGATGGCATGACCTGCGCGTCCTGTGTTCGACGTGTGGAAACCGCAGCAGCGAAGGTTCCGGGTGTCGCTTCGAGCTCCGTCAACTTCGCAACGAAGAAGCTGACGGTGGAGCCCGCAGAAGGTTTTTCTGCCCGGACTTTGGCTGCCGCGGTGAAAAAGATCGGTTATGAAATCGAGCCCGAGCGGCACGAATTCTTTGTCGATGGCGTAGAAGGTAGCGAAGAAGCCCAGCGTCTGAAAGGCGAGCTCGAAGCGTTGGCAACCATCGTCAATGCGGATGTCGATGCCGACGGTAAGGTCGTTGTGCAAACAATGGGCGGCCCGCATCAACGTCATCTGCTGATCGAAACCATACGGGCTGCTGGCTTTACGCTCTCCGCCAACAAAGACGCACACGGCGACCATTCCCATTCGATCGGCTCTGCGCACGATCATAATCACCACTTAGGTGACGAAGCGACATTGAAGCGCGACACGACGATCGCCGCCGTGCTGACTGCGCCGCTCTTCGTGCTCGAAATGGGCGGGCATGTGTATCCCCCGATGCACCACTGGCTGATGGGTGTCATCGACACGCAAAACCTTTATTATTTCTATTTCCTTCTGGCGACAGCGGTTGTCTTCGGACCAGGTCGGCGCTTCCTGAGGAGTGGCTTTCCGGCCCTGGCTCATGGTGCGCCGGAGATGAACTCGCTCGTCGCGCTCGGCGTCAGCGCGGCCTATCTCTATTCTATCGTCACGACATTTGCCCCCGACCTGCTGCCGGAAAATGCCCGGCATGTCTATTACGAAGCGGCTACCGTCATCGTTACGCTCATCCTTGTCGGCCGATTGCTTGAAGCGCGTGCCAGCGGCAAAACCGGTGATGCAATCCGCAAGCTTGCCAGCCTTCAAGCCAAGGCTGCGCGAGTAGAGCGTGGCGGCGAGACGAGTCAGATCGCGGTAGAAGAGGTTCGGGAAGGCGATATTGTTGTTATCCGTCCCGGAGAGCGACTACCGGTGGACGGGGAGGTCATCGAAGGTCATTCCTATGTGGATGAATCGATGATTTCCGGCGAGCCGGTTCCGGTGGAAAAAGTCGCAGGCGCTGGCGTCGTGGGAGGCACGATCAACAAGACCGGCGCGTTCAAATATCGGGCGACGAAGGTCGGTGCCGACATGATGCTGTCCCAGATCATCCGGCTGGTGGAGCACGCTCAGGGGTCGAAGCTACCCATCCAGCTTCTTGTAGACCGGGTAACGGCACTTTTCGTGCCCGCCGTCATTGCCATCGCAGTGCTGACCTTCATTATATGGGCGATCTTTGGTCCAGATCCCGCTTATACCTTCGCTCTGATCAATGCCGTTGCTGTGCTCATCATAGCCTGTCCCTGCGCCATGGGCCTTGCAACACCCACCTCCATCATGGTGGGCACCGGGCGGGCAGCGGAACTCGGCGTGCTATTCCGCAAAGGGGAAGCGCTTCAGCAGTTGCGCAGCGCGGATATCGTGGTGGTCGACAAGACCGGCACTGTCACCAAGGGTCGGCCTGAGTTGACCGACCTGATTGTAGCAAATGGGTTTGACGAAAAAGACGTCCTGCAAATGGTCGCTGCGGTCGAAGCCCATTCCGAACACCCTATTGCCGAAGCAATCACCCGTGCAGCCAAAGAACAGGTTACGATCCCTGCAAGGCTTAAGCCACTGGATGTTCGAAATTTCGAGAGCGTGACCGGCTACGGTATCAGCGCCGTTGTGGACGGCTGCAAGGTGGAGATCGGTGCGGATCGATATATGGAGAGGTTCGGCCTGTCCGTCACACCGTTCACTGAAGCCGCACATAGCCTTGCCAGGCAGGGTAAAACGCCTCTTTATGCTGCAATCGATGGTGTTTTGGCAGCGGTGATCGCTGTCGCCGATCCTTTGAAACCTTCAAGTGCCAATGCCATCAAGACCCTTCACGGCATGGGGGTCGAGGTCGTCATGGTCACCGGCGACAATGAAGCCACGGCGAATGCTGTCGCTGCTGGAGTTGGAATCGGCAAGGTCGTCGCGGGCGTGCTGCCCGAGGGTAAGGTGAAGGCGATCCACGACCTCCGTGCGCAGGGCAAGGTGCTCGCCTTCATAGGTGACGGCATCAACGATGCACCCGCGCTTGCCGAAGCCGATATCGGCATCGCCATCGGCACCGGAACGGATATCGCCATCGAGAGTGCCGATGTGGTGCTGGTCGGCGGCGATCTGATGGGCGTTGTTCACGCGATCGAAATGAGTAACGCTACGATGCGCAACATTCGACAGAACCTATTCTGGGCGTTTGGCTATAACGTCGTTCTCATCCCGCTTGCGGCAGGCGCCCTTTATCCGGCTTTCGGCATTACATTGTCGCCGATGATCGGAGCGGGAGCAATGGCTCTCTCATCCGTCTTCGTTGTCGCTAATGCGCTGCGTCTTAAAGGCGCCCGTGTCTCAAGCGGAAAGGACCGGTCGTGAATATCGGTGAAGCCTCCCAGGCCTCCGGCGTTTCTGCCAAGATGATCCGCTATTACGAGCAGATCGGCCTGATCTCTCCCGCCACGCGCGGAGATAACAACTATCGGCTCTACGGCGAACAGGAGGTGCATAATCTGCGCTTCATCAAACGCGCGAGAACTTTAGGGTTTTCGCTGGAGGAAACTCAGGCACTCCTGAAGCTGTGGCAGGACAAGGAGCGGGAAAGCTCTGCGGTCAAGGACATAGCGTTGGCGCACATCTCCGATCTTGAGCGCAAAATAGACGAGATGAAGAGCATGGTGAAGACGCTGTCTCATCTTGCACACTGCTGCGGAGGCGACCACCGCCCCGACTGCCCGATATTGGACGATCTGGCAGGAGCCAGTTTATCAGTGCAAACCACAGAAAGGACAAATCATGACTAGGGCCACGTTCAACGTTGCGGACATGACATGCGCGCATTGCGAGAAGACCATTCGGGGCGCCTTATCGGAGGCTATGCCGGGGGTCGGCGTCAGTGTCGACCTGGCGTCTCACACTGTGATCGTTGAGGAAGACGGTGAGAAAGCTATGGCGGCGATGGAGGAAGTTGGGTACAGCCCGAAGCGCATTGGTTGATCGGCTCCGGGCGGTTTTATTCTAGCCCTGTAGGCAGGTTAAACCTCGTCGAAAGCGCCGCCTTCGCGAGACGGGTTGCGATCGATGACCCGCTCCTCCATGTCGTCTGGCAGCGCCTCATCACTCTCCTGATAGGGATCGTCTTCGGTTTCGAGCTCGGCATCCTGAATGTCGTGCTCAAGCTTCTGCGGGATTTCTCCCTTGGCCGGAAGCTCCTCGACATCGATGCCTGTTACGGCCTGATCCAATGCATCTTCACTTTCCAGAAGCGGGGCTCGCGGGTCCATGGTATTCCTCCGTTTTAAAGCGTGTCTTTTTACGACTGGACGGTAGCAATCAGAATTGCCGCCATATAGATGACGAAAGCCATGATGCCGATACCGACGACCGCCAGGACGATACCTTTGCCCGCCCGGCGCTTCTCGCCTTTGTTCTCATTAGGCTGAGTTGGGAAGTGAACGGGGTCGGTTTCCTGAATCCGCGTCATCATAAGTCTCCTTTTGATAGGCTCGTTCAGGAAAGACGTGAGCTCGACAAAGGTTCCTGAATTTACTGTTTCAGGCTCCAGATAGTGGCGTGCGACACCACGCCTTCGCTCGTTTTCAGATGTGCCGCTCGCACCGGTTTGAAGCTCGCGATACGTTTGGTGCCGACGTAACGCCCTTTGTCGGCGAACACCTCGATGGAGCCATAGTCGATGAAGATGCGCAGCCTGTAGGGTCGAGCGCCCTCAGCAAGATATCGGGGCTTCGTCCCATCTCGACCGTCTTCATGGCGAATCCAAAGGCCTCTTTCGTCGCTGACCACTCCAAGACGCACATCCGGATGATCGAGTTCCAACTCGAACGGCAGGCCGGGCTTGTTCAGTTCGAACAGCAACTCGACGGCGCCCGTCGACAGGTCGACACGCTCGCCCGCTGCCAGCCTTGTCCGGTCGAGAATGCGGTGTCGCAGGCTTTCCGCAGCGCCGATCGGGGGTGTGAGAAGCGCACCGTTGGAAAAATGCATCCGCCTTGGCAAGGTCATGGCGGTGGGAAAGTCGATCTCCGGTGTGGCATCCGCCCAGTTCGCCAGCCAACCGATGCCGACGATGCTGTCACCATCGAGAAAGGCCTGGAAGGCATAATTGTCAGTGCCGAAGTCCAGTTCCTGGCCGAACTCCTTGGTAAAGGTCTTGCCGTCGAACCAGCCAACATCGGCCATAGTGAGGTTCTTGCGCCCCGTCGCGGGGTCTTCCGAATGCATCAGTCCATAGGTCAGTACCCAGCGGGTCGAGCGGGCATTGGCGGGTCCATCCAGCGGAAGAAGACAGGGGCACTCGATAGCGGTGGTCTTGTAGCGCGTTTCCACCCACAGCTTGCCCACATAAGTCCAGCCGGAGGCGGCTGTCGGATCCTGTGTTTCGTAAAGGAGAATGACGCCGCCGCTATCGCTCTGGCTTCCGAGCAGCATCTTCCATTTGCCGTCCGGACCACGCAGCACGTAGGGATCGCGAAAGTCCGGCGTCAATCCCTGTCCGTCGGGACGGTTGCCCAAAATGACCTGCGCCTGACCCGCCGTGATCAGATCGGAGGAGGTTGCTGTCAGCTGAATCTGTTGTTCAGGAATGCGATCTTGAACCTGTTCGGTAAAGAAGACGCGGATGCCCGTTCCTTCAACCAGAGGGATTGTCGAGCCCGAGAAAGCGCCACCGCGCTTGTCTGGCCTGGTGGTCAGGTCCTCCGATGGGAACAGAAAGATCGGCAGGTGCCGCCACCGCAGATAATCGGAAGAGATCGCGTGACCCCAATGCATGGTGTTCCAGCGCAGCCCGTGGGAGTAGTGCTGGTAGAAAAGATGCGGATGCCCTTCAAAGCGGCCAAAGCCGTTCGGATCGTTCATCCAGCCGAAGGGCGGGCGGAAGTGGTAACTGTCGGGCAAATCCGGTGGCGCATTGTCAGGCTTGGTATGGACGACGGTGATGCCCGTTTCCAGCACATCGGACGCGATGAACCAGTAGATCACCGAAACAGCTGTCGTCATCGTGTCGTAGCTGATATCGACCCGCCCGCCTCCGAAGACGTGGTAAATGCGAAAGCTGTACTCTTCCAAATTGGAGGACGAAACTTCGCCGAACTTGCCATTGGCGTTGGAAAACGAAACCGCGCCCGGATCTTCCGGTTTCTTCGCCTTGAGCCAGACATGAAAAATGGCATTGACGGGAAGATCGGTGTGAATGGTGCGGATTGCGCTTTCGCTTTCGGCAGGAGCAGCGATGTCATTCATTCCAATATCCTTCCTGTACCAAATCAGCCTCAATCATAGGAATGAAAATGGCAGGGTAAAGTTCACTGGCCGAAACGGGGCGACGGGGCATCAGCAGGGGGCGGGCACTCTGATTTCTCGGTGTCAGCCGCCAAAATTTCTCTTGGTGTGGACCAAGAAACAGCTCAATTTGACGGGCATTTTCCCGAAGACGCCGACACCAGGTGCTTACAAAAGGTCTTGAACCGCGTCGACCACGACACTGGCAAAAGCGGCACCCAGACACAATATAAGGGCAAAGGGAGCAAGCCTGTGATCCAATTCGACAATTCCTATGCCCGTCTGCCTGAACGTTTCAGTGCTGCGGTTCTTCCGACGCCGGTCAAGGCGCCGCGGCTTATCGCGTTCAATCGCGCCTTGGCGGAAGAACTCGGGATCGATTTGGATGGTGTGGACGATGAGCGTCTGGCTGCAATCTTCTCCGGTAATGCGGTGCCTCAGGGCGCCGAGCCGTTGGCCATGGCCTATGCCGGACACCAGTTCGGCAATTTCGTGCCCCAGTTGGGCGACGGCCGTGCCGTTCTTCTGGGTGAGGTCTTGGACCGAAAGGGCGGGCGGCGTGATATCCAGTTGAAAGGTTCCGGCCCAACGCGCTTCTCTCGCAGAGGCGATGGACGTGCGGCTCTTGGACCTGTCCTGCGTGAGTATATCGTGTCAGAGGCTATGTTTGCGCTCGGCATTCCCGCTACGCGGGCGCTTGCTGCTGTGACGACCGGCGAGCGTGTCCAGCGTGAGATCGGGCTTCCCGGTGGCGTATTTACCCGGGTGGCGGCAAGCCATGTGCGCGTCGGGACCTTCCAGTTCTTTGCAGCGCGGGAAGACGCCGAAGGGTTGAAAACACTGGCGGACCACGTCATCGATCGGCATTATCCAGAAGCACGCCAGGCTGAAAGGCCTTATCTTGCCATGTTGCAGGCGATCGCCGAACGGCAGTGCGATCTCGTCTGCCGGTGGCTCATGGTAGGCTTCATCCATGGCGTGATGAACACGGACAATATGGCCGTGTCCGGCGAGACGATCGATTTCGGCCCCTGTGCCTTCATGGATGAGTATCATCCCAACAAGGTGTTTTCCTCGATAGATGCCCAGGGGCGCTATGCCTACAACAACCAGCCAGGCATAGCCCAATGGAATATCGCACGGCTTGCCGAGTGCCTCCTACCGCTTCTGGATGAAGATCAGGACAAGGCCGTCGATCTTGCAAACAGCGTGCTTGCCGATTTTGCCAAGGCTTTTCCAAAGCGCTGGCTTGCCGGTATTCGCGCCAAGCTCGGTCTAGCGAGCGAGGCAGAGGGCGATGAGCAACTGGTTCAGGATCTGTTGGCACTAATGCAGCGTTCCGAGGTGGACTACACCTTGACCTTCCGCAGCCTTTGCAGTGCAGCGCAAGGTAAAGCGGAGGCCTGCCGTGGCATGTTTATCGACATTGCCGCCGCTGATGAATGGCTGAAACGCTGGCAAGCGCGTTCTGCTCAGGAGGGGCGTTCTGGCGATGAGCAGGCTAAAGCCATGCGTGCTGTCAACCCTGCCGTCATTCCGCGCAATCATCGCATCGAGGAAGTCATCGCAGCGGCCGTAGAGGATGACGATTTTGAGCCGTTCCATGAAATGGTGAAGGCGATCGCGCGCCCTTTCGAGGAGCGACCCGACTACGCCGTCTACATGCAGGCCCCGATGAACCACGAGCGGGTCTTCCGTACATTCTGCGGAACCTAAGCAGACATCCAAAGCGACAGTTGCTGATCGGCAACGATATCTCAGTGATTTCAAATCGTTATTGTCGTTTTATCGTTTGCCCCCTAATCCTGTCCAAAGAGGGATTTCAGGGGTGACTTCACATGAGCAGCAGGTTTCACGGACTTTCGGCATTTCCGCTGACGCCAGCAGATGAAAATGGCAGAGTAGATGTCGAGGCGCTATCTCGTCTCATCGAGCGACTGGATGCGGCGGGTGTTGATTCCATAGGCCTCCTGGGGAGCACCGGCAGTTACGCCTATCTTAGTCGTGAGGAACGATTGCGTGCGGTTCAGGCCGCTGTCGAGTGCCTGAGTGGCAGGCGCACGCTGATGGTAGGCGCAGGCGCACTGCGTACCGATCAGTCTCTCGCCCTGGCGCAAGATGCGGAGAAGGCCGGCGCAAACGCGCTTCTGTTAGCGCCTGTCTCATACACGCCGTTGACGCAGGAGGAAGCCTATCATCACTTCGCAGCGGTCGCCGGTTCAACCGCGCTGCCGCTCTGCGCCTATAACAACCCATCCACCACACACTTTACTTTCGGCGAAGAACTGTTGGTGAAGCTCGCTTATATTCCAACCATTCTTTCTGTGAAGATGCCGCTTCCAGCCGATCTGCATATCAAGGCGGAACTGGAACGACTGCGTTTTCGACTGAGAGACGATTTCGCCATCGGCTACAGCGGCGACTGGGGCTGCGCCGATGCCGTGCTGCAGGGCGCGGATAGCTGGTATAGCGTCATCGGCGGGCTGTTGCCTGCGCCGACGCAACGGCTTTACACTGCGGCGAAGGCGGGGGATAAAGCGGAAGTCCAACGATTGCAGGCGTTTTTCGATCCGCTGTGGACGCTCTACAAGTCCTTCGGTAGCTATCGCGTCACTTACGCGGCTGCAAACCTGCTGTCGCTGACCCATCATCAGCCGCCACTGCCCATCATGCCGCTTGGCGTCAGCGATACCCAGCGTGTAGAGGAAGCGCTGGCAAAGCTCGCCGAACTCGACGCGCTGCCAGCCGCAACGCCATAATTCTGGCGTTTTACAAGCGGCATTGCCGTTGAGATTTCGATGGAAAGTATGTGAGATGATAAAGCCCATTGCTCTTGCCGCTATGTTCGCGACGGTCGCCATTCCTGCTTTCGCGGGGACCGGGCTTCTGGAGCCGAGCCTTAAGATGCACGGCGAGAAGCTTCAGACCAAAGGTGCTCCCATTCGAGTGGCAATCACTCTCGATGCCTGCATGGGCAAAACGGATTTTCGCATTCTCAATACGTTGGTTCAGGAAAAAATCCCTGCGACCATTTTCGTCACAGCCCGTTGGCTGAAACACAATAGCGATGCGCTGGCGATTTTGTTGGCGCATCCCGATCTGTTCGAAATCGAAAACCACGGCGAAAACCACATTCCCGCAGTCGATAAGCCAGTGTCGATCTATGGCATTGCCGCAGCCGGTTCCGAGCAAGCCGTGGTTCAGGAGGTCGAGGGCGGCAGGCAGGCCATCGTCGCTTCGACCGGCAGGCAGCCGCAATGGTTTCGTGGGGCCACGGCAAAATACACCACCACCTCCATGACGACGATTAATAGGATGGGTGAACGCGTCGCCGGCTATTCTATCAACGGCGATGGCGGCTCCTTGCTCGGCGCGACGGCCACCTCAAAGCACATTGCTTCCGCCAAGGATGGTGACGTGGTGATCTCCCACATCAACCAGCCGACGCATGAGGCCGGCGAGGGTGTGGTTAAAGGCCTGATGGCACTGAAGGCGCGCGGAGTGACATTCGTCAGGCTGGACGATCCAGCCTTCAATATGCCCTCCAATTGATCGGATCAGTCTGGCCAGCGCACTACGCCGGAAGGTTTGGTACGACCCGACGCGACGGAAAGAGTTCGCGGGCGATGGTCATGCCGATCAGGGATAGAGGAAGTGCCAGCATTGCGCCTGCTGCTCCCCACATCCATGTCCAGAAAATGATCGCCACGAAAACCAGGAATGGATTGATTTCCATATTCTTGCCGACCACTGCCGGAAACACCAGATTTTCCATCAGAAGATGGATGGTGAAGAAAACGATGGACGGAAGCAGCCCCAGAAAAAGGCTGTCATGGGTGATGATGCCTGCGACGGCGAGTGACAGCGTCATCGCCGTGATGCCAAGAAAGGGCACGAAGCTAGACAGGAAGGCAAAGAGCCCCCAAAGGAACGGCATGGGAAGGCCGCCCAGAAAGGCGATCAGCGCCATAGACACCCCAAGAGCGGCATAAAGCAGGGACGCGGTGGTAAAATAGGAACTCAGTACCGTTTCGATCGAGGCGATCGTGCGGATGGTTCGCAATCGCTGATGGCGCTGCGGAAAGGCCATGATGACGGCTTTACGCAGTCGCAGCCGGCTGTAGAGGAAGAGCAGAAGCGCTGCGAAAAAGATCAAGCCCTGAATGATGGCAGGGGTGAGGTTAGCCCCCACGACCGAAATGATTTCGCCACTGCGTGACATCAACGATTCCATCGACATATTGCCCAGGCTGAACGTCGATGCAGTGATGTTGATAAAACGCCAGCCCTGTAGATAGGGGAGAAATCGGTTGAGTGTTCGCTCGAGAAGTTCAGGCCCTTCGCTTGCTAGCGACGAAAGAGGGCCGACAAGTGAGTTGATGACGAGAAAAAGAACGAGTGCCACTGCGGAAGACAACAGGAGTGCGACTGCGAACCCCGGGATGCCATAGGAGCCGAGCTTCTCTGCCGCAACGCCAAGTATCATGCCGACGACGATCGCCATGACGATGGGAATGAGGACCAGCGAAAGCATGTGGATCACGCCCATCAGCACGATGACGAAGAGGCCGACGACGGACCAGGCGACCGCGACATCGAGCGCTTCACGTCCAAGCGGCTGCTGGCTGCGCGCGTCGTCCTGAGCAGTCGCGAGCGCGCTCTTGAGGGCGGGATCGCGATTCTGCTCGACCGTTGGCGGCTCCGTTTTCTTTTTCTTACGGCTAAAAACGTGACTGTTCATGTTCCCGACCCCTCGTGATGAGCTATAACTCATCGTGAAGAGCGCAGTTCCAGTGTCGCTAAAATATGCCAGAGCGGATCTGAGACCCTCCCTTGTTCGGTCAGGCCGAGAGCTTCAAACCGATACCCCACGGGTCCTTCACGGCAATCCCTTCGTCCTGGCGTTCGGATGGGATTTCCAGGCGATCCAATGCGGAGAGGGCCTTATCCAGCGTAGCTTGCTCGTTGAATTTCAGGGAATAACCTGAAAGGCCGGTCATGTTGCTCTTACGCGCTTCAGCACCTCTACTGTTCCATATATTGGCGGCGACGTGATGATGATAGGCGCCGTAGCCGAAGAAACTTGCGCCCGGATAACGCGCCATGATCTTCAATCCCAGAACGTCCTGGTAGAAAGCATCCGCCTGCGGCAGTGCGCCGACCTGAAGGTGAATATGGCCGATGGCCGTTCCCTCCATTGCCTGTGTGAACTGAGTTTTGGGCGCGCTTTCGTAAAGCGCCTGGAGGTCCAGCCTGTTCGTCGCCATCTGCACCGTGCCCGCTTCCTGATAGTTCCACTCGTCTGGATGGCGATCGCGATAGACCTCGATGCCGTTTCCTTCCGGATCGGAAAGATAGATCGCCTCGCTGACGAGATGATCCGACGCGCCCTCGAGCGGGACGCCGTTTTGCGCTACATGGGCAAGCCACTGGGCAAGATCGTTTCGGCTCGGGAGCAAAAAGGCGGTGTGAAACAGTCCCGCTGCGGTGGCCGGAGCTTTTTCAGCGTTTCTCGAGGTTGTGAGAGTAAGGAGCGGCAGACCATTGACGCCTAGAACGGCGCCGCTTGCGCTCTGCTCAATCACCGAAAGGCCGATAATCTTTTGATAGAACCCTGACACCTGCGCAAGGTCCTTCACAACCAAATGCGCCTGGCCCACATAGCCTGGACGCGTGAAGGCAAATTGCTTCTCTGTGTTCATTGGCAAATCTCCATGTCGTCTGCTCATATTGCGAGCCCGTTGCCGTCAATATGCGGCGAAGAGATCGTTCGCGAAAGCTCATCGATTGGCGATAAACTGTCTAATAATCGTTGACGGTAAGTCTTGCCGACTTGACGTCCGTTATGGCTGGCTGCGGTGTAAGGGGCTATCATTCCGGTGAGGAAGCAGCGCATTTGCTTCCAAACGAAGGGAGCAACCTATGTATGCGAAAATCCTGGTGCCGGTCGATCTCAGCAACGCCGACAAGGCAGAGCGCATGGTCAGGAAAGCCGAAGCGCTTCTCGACCAAGGCGGCCAGATCGTGCTGATGAACGTGGTGGAAGACCTTCCGAATTATCTAGCCATCGACGTGCCCATGGACATCATCGAAAATGCCATACGAGATGCCAAGAGCCAGCTTGCCGTGTTGAAGGAAAAATCGGCTCGAATCTCTTCCACTGAAATTCGAAGCGGCGCGCCCGCTCGCGAAATATTGGCTGTTGCGGAAGAGGCGGGCGCGGATCTCATCATCATCGCCTCGCACACGCCAGATTTCACCAACTACTTCATCGGCGCTACGGCAGACCGTGTCGTGCGTCATGCCAAGTGCTCGGTGTTGGTAGACCGTTAGATATGTCTCCTCTTTTGCAACGGCCGTGAACGGAAAGTGAAGTTCAAGGCGATCGCTCGTCTTGTTCCTGTCTCATATTGCCGCCATGATAACATGACGACTGATGGGAAGATGAAATGAGCGAGATTTGGCCGTTTGGCCGCCGGTACGATCTGCATGAAATTGTGGCCGATGGCATCGTGCATGGCATCGGCATCGCCTTCGCGCTTGTAGGCGCAACCGCGCTCATCTTTTATGTAACGCTCTGGGGCAGTCTTAGCGCAATTGCGGCAGCCTGGATCTACGCGCTTGGCCTCGTTCTCTGCCTCTCCATTTCATTCACCTACAATATCTGGCCACATTCGAGAGCGAAATGGCTGCTGCGCCGGCTCGATCACTCTGCCATCTTCATTTTGATTGCAGCCACTTACACACCCTTTCTTCAGCGCGGAATCGAAGATCCTTTGATTGCTCTGACGCTGGCGGGCATTTGGGTGGCGGCGCTGGGCGGCATCTTTCTTAAATGCTTCTATCCAGGTAGATACGACCGGCTTGCTATCCTGCTTTATCTTGGCATGGGCTGGAGTGGGGTCATGGTTGCGCAGCCTTTGTCCAATCATCTCGCACCTATCACCATGTGGCTGATCGTGATTGGCGGCGTGATCTACTCCATGGGCGTGATCTTTCACGTCTGGGAGCGCCTGCGGTTCCAGAATGCCATCTGGCATGGCTTCGTAGTTACTGCGGCAGCCGTACATTACTCGGCCGTGATGACGAGCTTCAGCATCACGCCCGGCGTCGGCTCTTGATCTCGTTTTAATGCCTCAACGTCCCTGAAACTGCTTCACAGGCTCCGCAGCCGTGCCTATGGTCGCGGCACAGATTCATCGTGAATGGATATCGGAAATGAGCATTGAACTACGCGACGCCGCAGTCGAAGATCTTAGCGGCATCATGGACATCTATAATGACGCCGTGGAGAACACGACTGCTATCTGGAACGAGGTCCTCGTCGATCTCGAGAACCGCAAGGAGTGGTTCAAGCTGCGCAAGGAGCGCGGCTTTCCGGTGATTGTCGCGATCAAGGATGGCGTGGTCGCAGGCTATGCCTCATTCGGTGACTGGCGTGCCTTCGACGGCTATCGGCACACGCGCGAGCATTCGGTTTATGTGCATAGGGAAGCCCGCGGTCATGGGATTGGCAAGCTGCTGATGCTGTCGCTCATCGAACACGCCAAGGCAGCTGGCGTCCACGTGCTCATCGGCGCTATCGAATCCGAAAATGTCGCATCCATCCGGCTGCATGAAAAGCTCGGCTTTCGGATCGCAGGACAATATTCGGAAGTCGGCAAGAAATTCGGACGCTGGCTGGACTTGACCACAATGGAGCTCAGGGTTCCTTCTTGAGCTTTTCAGAGCCGAACCGACCGCGATAGGCGGCAGGGGTCGTGGAAAAATGCTGGCGGAAGTGGTGACGAAGATTGGCGGATGATCCCAGCCCGCATGTTTCGGCCACAGCGTCGATCGTCAATGCCGAGCTTTCCAGCAAGTCTTTCGCCTTTGACAGTCGCTGCGACAGAAGCCATTTGGCGGGCGTCGTTCCGGTCGCCGCTTCGAAGCGGCGTAGCAGCGTGCGCGCGCTCATGCCAGCCATTCTAGCCAGGTCTGCAACTGTGTAGGCTCTCGACAGATCGGCATGCATCATATCCAACAGAGGCCCAAGCCGTGCCTTCTCATGCGGCTCCGGCACGGACTTGTCGATGAACTGCGCCTGTCCTCCATCGCGGTGTGGTGCAACCACGAGACGGCGCGCCACCATATTAGCCGCCCTGGTTCCAAAATCCCGGCGTATCAGGTGCAGGCAAAGATCGATGCCAGCAGCACTTCCGGCAGAGGTCAGGACATTGCCCTCATCGACATACAGCACATCCGGCAGCACCGTGATCGCAGGATAGCGGTCCTGCAACGCTTGTGTATAGCGCCAATGTGTCGTCGCACGCCTGCCGTCGAGAACCCCGCTGGCCGCCAGAACGAAGACGCCCGAACAGATGGAAAGAAGCCGGGCGCCATTTTCATGCGCCTTTCGCAAGGCGAGGCGAAGCGCGTCCGGCACGTCGGCGTCAAGTCCACGCCAACCAGGCACGATGATCGTTCCGGCCTGTTCTATGAGTTCGATGCCTCCGTCGGCAACGAAGCGCACACCGCCTGTTGCGCGCATCTCCCCATCATCCACCGCCGCCACCGCAAAGCGGTACCAATCGTCACCCATTTCTGGACGCGCCAGACCGAAGACCTCCACCGTAACACCGAATTCAAACGTGCAAAGTCCATCATAGGCAATGGCTACGACGAGCCGATTGGGAGGCTTCGCAATTTCTGCAGGGTTTGTCATGATCTTTACGCTATATGGCAATCCTGCCACCTGCCAAGTCAGCAAGTGACGTTTTAAGTTCGGGACACTCGACAAAAAGGAGATGAACCATGAGCTATGTCACTGACATTTCTGCTGCCCCGGCAGACGTTGTTATCGACCACTTTTCTATGCGACTGTCAGTGGAAACCGATTGCTGGGACGTATGGGCTTCAATGGAGAAAGGCCAGCAGGACTTCGTGCTTCTTCATGTCGTGGGGTCGGCCGAGGTCTTCGCTAGGCGCCACATCCCCGGAGCGATCCATCTTCGCCATGCGGATATGACTGAAGAGCGGATGCAGGAATGGCCCAAGGACACCTTGTTTGTCGTCTACTGCGCTGGTCCACATTGCAATGGAGCGGACCGGGCAGCGCTCAATCTTGCTCGGTTGGGACGCAAGGTGAAGATCATGATCGGCGGCATGACTGGTTGGGCGGATGAGGGGTTTGCTTTTGCGGCCAGCTGAAGCGCAGGGCAGCGAAAACGCTGCCCTGTCGACACGCGTTGCGTCACGACGCCAGTGCGGTTTCAACCGTCTCTTCCACAGCTCCGATGGCGGTCAACAATTCGGCATCCTCGCCGATGCCGGCATTGGGCGTGGTGAGCAGTGTATCGCCATAGAAGATGGAGTTCGCGCCTGCCATAAGGCAGAGGATTTGCGCTTCCCGCGTCAGGCGTGAGCGACCGGCTGACAAGCGCACAGTGGATTGCGGCATGACGAGGCGCGTGGTTGCCACCATACGCACCAGTTCCAGCGGATCGATTCGAGGACGTTTCGCAAGGGGTGTGCCTTCGACGGGGACGAGTGCGTTGATCGGTACGCTTTCTGGGTGAGGCGCGAAGCCCGCCAGCACCTGCAGCATCGCCGCCCGGTCATTGACGCCTTCTCCCATGCCGATGATTCCGCCGCAACAAAGCTCGATGCCGGCGGCGCGCACGGTAGACAATGTTTCCAACCGGTCCTGATATGTGCGCGTGGTGATGATGCGGGAGTAAAAGTCCGGGCTGGTGTCTAGATTATGGTTATAGGCGGTTAGACCAGCCTTCGCCAATCGCTCGGCCTGATGCGGCTTCAGCATGCCGAGCGTGACGCAGGCCTCCATGCCGAGTTCGCGCACGCCCTCCACCATCTCGATGACAGCGTCGAATTCCTTACCGTCGCGGACCTGTCGCCAAGCGGCTCCCATGCAGAAGCGCTCTGCGCCAGCCGCCTTCGCCGTGGTCGCCATGTCCAGAACCTTTCGAGGGTCCATCAGCAGGTCGCGTGTCAGATCGACCTCGCGGTGATGGGCCGATTGCGGACAATAAGCGCAATTTTCCGGGCAGCCGCCCGTCTTGATCGAGAGAAGGCTGGCCTTCTGCACATAGTTTGGATCGTGATAGTGCCGATGGACAGCATTGGCGCGCCCCACCAGTTCGAGAAGTGGGAGCCGGTAGAGCGCAGCGATGTCCTCAACGCTCCAGTCATGCCGTATCTTGCCGTCGGCTGGCAGCGTTTCAGTCATTGGCAGCATTCTCCACCGTCTTCACTTTGGGCAGAAGAAGCGACGCGGCAGTAACAATTCCGATTTTGACGAGATCGCCCAGAATGAATGGCGCAACGCCGATAGAGAAGATTTTTTCTGCGGGCAGGAAGGCGAGCAGCCATGCCATGCCAAAGACGTAGATCACGACCAGGCCCGCCATCATGGCAACGGTTCTCCGCAGCAGGGTTCCACTCCGCGACAGCCAGCCTGTAAGCCAGGATGCAACAAGGAAACCGGCTAGGTAACCACCCGTCGGTCCCATCATATAGGCAATTCCGATGCCGCGCTCGGGAGAGCCGGAGAAGACTGGAAGGCCCACAGCGCCCGCCGACAGATAAGCGACGAAGATCGTAACGGCCATTCGTGGTCCAAGGATGATCGCAAAACCCATCACTGCCATGGTGTGTAGCGTCATCGGTACCGGCCAGAACGGTACCTGCGTTTTTGCGGCAAGCGTCATCAGGACGACACCAGCGACAACGGCAACCGTCCGGAACGGCAAGCTACGGTTTTTGGCGCTGAAAAAGGCAGTCTCAACTTTATGCATCAAGCTCTCTAAATTATAGATAATTTATCGATGATGATAAGGGTAATCAGACTCTACGGAGAGTCAAGAGGCTAAATCGGAGGTAAAAATGCAAAATTATCTATAATTTTTTCAAAATCGAGAGATTGTTTTTCCATTCTCATGGATCGCATCACATGGCCGGGCTCGTTCAGAGCAGGCAGAGAAGGTTAAAAAGAGAGGCGGAGGATGTTATGCCGAGGTGACGCGAGGGGGCCAGGTGCTTACCTCAAGCCAGGCCCTCTAAAGAGCCGACCGCCGTCCAGCGGCCGCGCTTTTCCGTCAGACCAGAGGTCTTGGGCGCCCTCTTGTGCATCAAGGGTGGACTACCAATGGCAACTTTTCGTTTGTTGCCTTTGTTACGAGTTGTCGCAGACGCGCCAACCCGTTTTTCGCGCTGTCAATCTTGCGGCTCGAACACCATGGAGTGACCGTTGATGCAGTAACGCAGGCCTGTCGGTGGCGGGCCATCGGGAAAGACGTGACCAAGATGTCCGCCGCAATTGGCGCAGCGAATTTCAGTGCGCACCATCCCGTGGCTGATGTCGCGATGCTCTGTCACGGCATCGGGCTTCACGGGTTCGAAATAACTGGGCCAGCCGCATCCGGCATCGAACTTCGTATCGGAAACGAAGAGCGGCTCGTCGCAGGCGGCGCAGCGATAGAGACCTTTTTCGGTGCTGTTCCAATATGGCCCGGTAAAGGCGCGCTCTGTGCCGTGTTCGCGCAAGATTCGGTATTGCTCGGGCGTGAGTTGTTCACGCCATTGCTCATCGGTTTTGGTAATTTTGGGAGATTTGAGATCGCTCATCAGAGGCCCCTTTCTGTTGGCCTAGATATAGTAACGATGCGCGTTCATTGAAAGAGGGTCAAATCGGCGTGTCTTCCCTGCTTTTTGCCGCCCAAAGGGTTGAGAGATATTAACCTTTCTCGTAATTCAGGCATCAGCATTGAGAGCCGCGGTCGGCTCTGAGAGGAGGCCGGATGGCATTCGATGTCACGTCGCTGACATTCATCGCGCTTTTTTCACCATTTCTGGCAGCGCTGCTTGCTCCGGTCCTGGTGGCCAGACTGGGATCCAAGGCGGCTTGGATACTGGCCCTCGTTCCAGTTCTCGTCTTCGCGCATTTCCTCCGGTTTCTGCCGGAAGTCGCTGCTGGCGAGGTGGTAACCGGCGGCTATGTCTGGGTACCGAGCTTCAATCTCAGCTTCTCCTGGTTCCTCGATGGACTCTCGCTTACCTTCGCACTGCTGATCGCCGGTATTGGAACGCTGATCGTGCTTTATGCCGGTGGCTATATGGCAGGCCATCCGCAGCAGGGCCGCTTTCTGGCCTTTCTCTTTCTCTTCATGGGCGCCATGCTCGGCGTCGTGATATCCGACAGCCTGATGATGCTGTTCGTCTATTGGGAACTGACCTCGATCACCTCGTTCCTGCTTATCGGCTTCGATCATCATCGCGAAGCCTCCCGTCGTGCCGCGCTCCAGGCGCTTCTAGTGACGGGCGGAGGCGGTCTTGCCTTGCTGGCGGGGCTTCTCTTCATCTGGAACATCAGCGGCACGACACAGCTCTCGCTGCTTGTGCATGGCGGCGATGTGCTGCGCCAAAGCCCGTTCTATTTCGCGGCGCTGGTGCTGGTGCTCGGCGGTGCATTCACAAAATCCGCGCAGTTTCCCTTCCACTTCTGGCTGCCCAACGCCATGGAAGCGCCGACGCCTGTCTCCGCCTATCTGCATTCGGCGACCATGGTAAAGGCAGGCATCTACCTGTTGATGCGCCTTAACCCGGTCCTGGGCGATACTGCTGCGTGGCAAATTCTGCTGCCATTTTTCGGCGGCTTGACGATGCTGATCGGCGCATTGATGGCTATTCGCCAGACCGACCTCAAGCTTATGCTCGCCTACACGACCGTGTCGTCGCTTGGCCTCCTGGTCATGCTGATCGGCTTCGGGTCGGAGCATGCTCTCGAAGCGGCTGTGCTCTATCTGATCGCTCATTCCCTCTTCAAGGGCTCCCTCTTCATGGTGGCCGGGATCATCGACCATGAGACCGGAACCCGCGACGTGCGCCAGCTCGCGGGCTTGAGAAAGGCGATGCCGATCACCTTTGCCGCAGCTTTCGCCGCCGCACTCTCCATGGCGGGGCTGCCACCCTTTTTCGGTTTCCTGGCGAAAGAGGAGATTTATTATGCGTTGGCCCACGCAAACCCGCGCGCAATTCTCTTTACCGGTGTCGCAATCATCGGCAACGCATTGATGCTGGCCATCGCTCTTGCGGTGGGGCTCAAGCCTTTCGTCGGCGTGCCACTGAAGACGCCGAAAGCAGCACATCAAGGACCCGTGCTTTTGTGGCTCGGACCCACGGTGCTGGCATTCTTCGGTCTGGTCTCTGCCGTATTTTCAGACACATTTCACGCGGCTGTCTCCACACCCATGGCAAGTGCAGTTGCCGGCGATCCTCGGGCCGTCGAAATGTCGCTGATACCGCATATCGGTATACCGCTAGCGCTTTCGCTGTTCACCATCGGCCTTGGCGTCATGATATTCACGATGCTCGCCAAGGCGCGTGATCTGATGACCCGCACGCTGGATGCCGTCGGTCCCGGACCCGACAAGGGGTTCGATGCCTTCGTCTCCGGTCTCGTGCGCGTCTCCGCCAGTCTCACGCGAGTTCTTCAGCCGGGCAGGCTCGAATTTTACGTTACCGCGACATGCGCGATGATCGCAGCTGCTCTTCTGATCCCGCTTTTTATATACGACGAGTTGCCGGCCATGCCGATCTGGCCAGCCAAGGCTCAAATTCAGGAGCTGACCTTCGTGGTGATCGCCGTCATCGGCCTGGTCGCCGTGCTGATGGCGTCCAGCCGACTGACCGCCATTGTCGCGCTTGGAATTCAGGGTTTCGCGGTCGCGGTGCTCTTTTTGCTATTCGGTGCGCCGGACCTGTCCTTCACGCAGTTCATGGTCGAGACACTCTCGGTGGTGATCCTCACTCTGGTCATGACACGCCTGCGTCTATTGCCATCGGATCACCGCGGGTTTGGTCAGAAGCTAATGGATGGAACGATTGCGGTTGCCTGCGGCATCGGATTTGCCTTGATGCTGCTGAAATCGACCGAACAGCCCTTCGACAATAGCCTGACCGCGTTCTTCAATGCTTATTCCAAGGTTATCGCCCATGGAAACAACGTGGTGAATGTCATCATCGTCGATTTCCGCGGGACCGATACATTGGGAGAAATTGCCGTGGTGATGATCACGGCGCTGGCCATTCTGTCGCTTATCCGCATCCGCACAGGCTCGAAACTACGTCCTGCGGATAACAATCCGGATGACGATTATGATCGTGTAGGGAAGGGCAGGGCATGAATACGCTGATCTTCAGGACGGCTACGCCCGTCATAACCAGTGTCATGACACTGTTTTCGATCTTCGTGCTGCTGCGCGGTCACAATGAACCTGGCGGTGGCTTCATTGGCGGTCTGATTGCCGTTTCAGCGCTCGCCATTTATGGTATCGCCTATGGCGTACACGCGGTCCGGCGTGCCATAATTTTCCACCCCTTGTCGATTGCCGGCTTCGGTCTTTTGCTGGCGACGCTGTCCGGTATGATCTCGATCTTCGTCGACGTACCCTTCATGACGGGCTTGTGGATTTACCCCAGCCTCTTCGGTGTGGAAATGCCGTTGGCCACCGTCATCTCCTTTGACATAGGCGTCTACCTGGTCGTTGTCGGTGGCTTCACCTCCATCGCGCTCGCGCTGGAAGAAAGGGATCGTGACTGATGGAAGCGATATTCTCCATCCTCGTCGGCGTATTCTTCTCGACAGCGATCTATCTCATGCTGTCTCGCCGCAGCGTTCGGCTTCTGCTTGGCATCGCGATCCTTGGCAACGCCGTCAATTTGTTGCTCTTCACCGCCGGCCGCCTGCATCGCCAAGTCCCACCTATCATTCCAGCAGGTATGGACGCGCTGCCGCCGGACACGGCAAATCCCCTGCCGCAGGCTCTTATTTTGACGGCGATCGTCATTTCATTCTGCTTTTTCTGCTTTCTGCTGGTACTCGTCTGGCGCGCGTTTCAGGAGTTGAAGACCGACGATACGGACGAAATGCGTGCAGCTGAGCCGCAAGGCGAGCCGCTCCCGCCGGTGGGGTATTAATGATCACGCAATTTCTTATCGCAGCATCCGGCCCCGCCGCCGTCGACCTATCTGCCGCTCTCGTCATGCAACCCACTGGACTTGCCGACTGGGTGATCGTGATGCCGGTCGCCCTCTATATCGGTCTCGGCGCAGTGCTGATGATGATTCGCCATCGGACAAGGTTTCATGCTCCAATCACGATAATGGGCCTTTGCCTTCTTGTGGCGCTGGACGCGGCACTGCTCTGGCGCGTGGCGTCGCAAGGGCCATTCACAATGGTAATGGGCCGTTGGCTTCCGCCTTTCGGAATAGCCTTCACGGCGGATTTGACCGGAACTGTGCTGGCACTGGCTGGCGCCATTGCAGCGCTTGCCTGTGCTATATACGCGGCGCGCGATTGTGAGGATCGGGAGCGACGCTACGGCTTCTACCCGTTCATGATGTTGATGATGGCCGGCGTCACAGGTGCGTTTCTGACCGGAGATATTTTCAACCTCTATGTCTGGTTCGAGGTGCTGCTCATCTCCTCTTTCGGCCTCATCGTACTCGGCTCTACGCGAGAGCAGATCGACGGCGCATTGAAATATGCCGTGCTCAATCTTCTCGGAACGACGCTTTTCCTAATTACCGTCGGCTATCTCTATGCCATTTTCGGCACTCTCAACATGGCCGATATTGCAAGGAAAGCTACGGCACTTGGGCCGACCGCGCCTCTGATGACGCTTGCATCGCTCTTTACGCTCGCCTTTGCGATGAAGGCGGCAGCTTTCCCAGTGAATTTCTGGCTACCCGCATCGTACCACACACCCAAGATCGTCGTTTCCGCGCTATTCGGCGGCTTGCTCACCAAGGTTGGCGTCTACGCTCTGTTGCGCGTCATGGTGATGCTCTTTCCGGTGCAGCGCGAGGAACTCAGTTTTGTGATAGCCGTCTCCGCTGCGTTGACGATGATTCTCGGCGCCATGGGAGCGCTCGCACAGAATGACCTGCGCCGCATGCTTGGCTACATCGTCATTTCCGGCATCGGTTCCATCATGGCGGGTGTGGCGATCGGCACACAGGCAGCGCTGAGCGGCGCAATTTTCTATGCGCTGAATTCCATCGTGCTGATGACGGCGCTCTACCTTGCCATCGGTCACGCGGCTCGTCTCGGCGGCGCATGGACGCTGTCTGGATTGAGGGGGCTCTATGCCGGGGCGCCATGGTTCTCCGCCATGGTTCTAGTGCTTTTCTTTGCCGGCGCGGGCCTTCCACCCTTTTCCGGTTTCTGGCCGAAGGCCATGCTCACCAAATCCGCGATCGACATCGGCGCATGGTGGCTTGCTGCATCAATCCTCATTTCGGGTTTTATCATTACAATCGCTCTTGGGCGTGCGTTTCTCCTATGCTTCTGGAAACCAGCCGCACCTGAAATGTCGAGGCCAGCCAGGGCGCCGTTGGCGTCGGCGTCCGGAAGACCGCCATCGATGATGCCCGTGGCGGCTCTCACTCTTTTGATCGTCGTGGCGGGTCTCTTTCCCGAGCCCCTTATGAAGATCAGCCAAAGCGCGGCCCAGACGCTTGGCGATCCCTCCGCCTATATTCGTTCGGTCTTTCCGCAAGGAGCGCTTCGATGAGCCTCTTTTTCACCGGCCTTGTGTTCGTGCTGATTTGGCTTGCCATCTCCGGCAGCTACACAGTTCCCAACCTGCTCTTCGGGGCGGTGGTGGCGGCCTTGTCGCTTGGGCTTATTCGCCACCAGATCAAGAGGGGTGACAGAGCGGGCATCCGACCTCTGGCCACGGTTTCGCTGGCCCTGCTTTTCATCAAGGAGTTGGCGCTTTCCGCATGGACTGTCGCAAAACTCGTCGTGAAGCCAAGGATGGAATTGAAGCCCGGCATCTTCGCTTATTCTCTGACGGTTGAGCGTGATTTCGAAATCGCCCTTCTCGCCAATCTGATCACGCTTACCCCAGGAACTCTTGCCGTGGATGTAGGGGAAGATCGCAAGACGCTCTACATCCATGCTCTGGATTGCCGCGACGTCGAGGCGACGAAACGATCCATCGCCGATGGCTTCGAGCGCAAGATCATGGAGGCTTTCGCCAGATGACGCCGGAGATACTCGTCTCTTACGCCTCGCTTGTGGCGCTCCTTATTCTTTGTATCGCTTTTCTGCTTACCGTCTATCGCGTCGTGGTCGGCCCGACGCTGCCGGACCGTGTCGTGGCGCTCGACATGCTGGTGGGGATTGCCATTGGTTTTATCGCGGTGATTGCGGTGCGCAGTGGCTTCAATCTCTACATTGATATCGCAATTGCCCTTTGCCTCGTCGGTTTTTTGGCGACGGTGGCCTTTGCCCGCTTCATATTGTCACGCCGGCCTGAAGAAAAGAGTGGAAAAAGACAGATTCTCGATGGTCCAGATGTCCTGCCTGCGGAGATGAATATGCAAAATGTCGCGGGTACAAAATTAAAGGGCAGGGGAACAAAGAAGAAAGGCAAGAAGAGATGACTTGGGTACTTGCAACGATCATAACTGTGCTGCTCATCGTCGGGGCGCTGTTTTCCCTGACAGCGGCCATTGGCCTTAACCGTCTGCCCGATCTCTACACAAGAATGCATGCAGCATCCAAGGCAGGCACGGTCGGCTCAGGGCTCCTTCTTCTTGGAGTTGGCCTTTATTCCCAAGACCTTGCAGTATTTGCGCGCGCCTTCGCAGGCTTTCTGTTCGTTATTCTTACTGCCCCAATATCTGCGCATTTGCTTGCAAAATCGGCGCATCAGGTTGGATATAAATTGTCTTTTCACTCAATCGCGGATGACTTGGAAGCAGATCGGAAGTCCAAGTGAAAAAACAACTTCGCCGTTAACTTGTACGGATTTCTAGCTACTAAATATTTTGTTACCCGTTATTTTTTATATATGAATTTCCGGAAATATGGTCTGAGTTGTTCCAAAATAATATCTGGACTTTTTTTGGTTTGGTGATATCCAACGATACGCAAAGTTTCTGAAGCTGATTTGCTATTCGTTATTGGCGTTTCTCTACGCCCTACATGAGACCGGAAAGTCTTGTTGGGTTAGTGCCAGAGATACAGTCGCGGATCACGTTGGTCGCATCAGTAATCCCGCCTATTCTGCATGAAGCTTGGGGCTGGCTTCGTGTCATACACACAGTGCAGTTTTGTTGGTTTTTACTTTGCAATACTGGCGCATGTGGCTCTGCCCATCGCTATGCGAGACATGAACAGGAGACAATGAAATGACGGAAACTACATATGGCGGAGCCCAGAATCTGCTTGTCGAACTGACTGCGGATATTGTTGCCGCCTATGTTAGCCACCACGTTGTTCCGGTCGCGGAACTTCCAAGCCTGATTTCCGATGTACACAACGCTCTGAGCGGTACATCCGCTCCGGTGGCGGCATCGGTGAGCGTTGAAAAACAGAAGCCGGCGGTTTCTGTTCGAAAGTCGGTTCAGGATGATCAGATCATCTGCCTGGAATGTGGTGGTTCTTTCAAGTCGCTCAAGCGTCACCTGACGACGCACCACAGCATCACGCCGGAAGAATATCGCGAAAAGTGGGATTTGCCGGTGGACTACCCGATGGTCGCACCTGCCTATGCCGAAGCGCGCTCGCGTCTGGCCAAGGAAATGGGGCTTGGACAGCGCCGTAAGTCCGGCCGCTGATCTTCTTCGCACTTGACCGAGCTGAAATTGAAAGCCGGCCCTCGGGTCGGCTTTTGCTTTTCGTTAAGCAACGACGGTTGTATCAAATACAGCCGGCGGGCTGGCGTAACATTCATAAAAATGACGCCAGCCTTACATGTCTAAAACGTGAGCGAAGCTGGAAGACTGCGACACGCTCGTTGCGAGAAGAACCGTATCAGCCGACTTTCGCCAAGCCTTCACGAGGCACGTAATGCTGGCCGAAGCGGTTGCTCAAAAACGCATCCAGAGCCACATCTTCCTGCCTGACAAAGCCGCGAAGCGGCAATTTGCCATCGGCCAGGAGGTCGAGAACGGTGCAGATACCAGCTGCCGTGGTGATCTGGATTGCGCTCATCATGCGGCCGGAGATCGGGCTGGCATAGACTTTGTTGGCATAGGTTTCCTGCATGAAGCGACCGTTGCGCGTCCCGCACACGGTGACGAACACGATGACCACATCTTGCATCGTGGCGGGGAGCGCGTTTTCGAACAGATCCTTCAGCACGTCGCGACGATTGCGCAAGTTGAGATCATTGAGAAGCGCCTTCATGATTGCCACGTGACCAGGATAGCGGATGGTTCGGTAGTTCATGGTGCGCACCTTGCCTTCCAGCGTGGCAGCCAGCGTTCCCAAACCTCCGGATGTGTTGAAGGCCTCGTAGGTAACGCCGTCGAGTGAGAATTCCTCTCGCTCTTCCAAAGCCGGAACGGCTGTAAGACGACCCTCAACGATGGCTTCGCAAGGCTCGATATATTCGTTGATCAGGCCGTCCGTGCTCCAGGTAAGATTGTAGTTCAAGGCGTTGGACGGATATTGCGGCAGGGCGCCAACGCGCATGCGCACACTGTCCAGCTTGTCGAAGCGAGCAGCCAGGTCGGCAGCGACAATAGAAATGAAGCCGGGTGCCAAGCCGCACTGTGGGATGAGCGCCACTTCCGATGTCTCGGCGAGTTTCTTCACCTTGCGAGTGGATTCGACATCTTCGGTAAGATCGAGATAATGCGTACCAACCGCAACCGCAGCTTCTGCAATACCTGCGGTCAGGTGGAAGGGCGCTGCGGACAGGACGGCAAACTTGTCCTTCAACAGAGCCTGAAGGCTGAGCCGATCGGTAATGTCCACCACTTCCGTATCGATCCGCTCATGCGTCGGAACATTGGATAGCTGCTCGACCGCACGATCGGCAACGGTGATGCGGTAATCGCCTGTCACCGCCAGCATCCAGGAAATGGCAGAGCCGATATTGCCCGCGCCCACGACAACGATGTGTTTCATGATCCGTCCCCTTGAGATTATGTATTGAGGTAACAGAATGCCGTTGCCCGCGTTTGATTCGTAGCTTTATTTCGATCAGATAGATGTGTAAGTTTAGACATAACGCCGAAGGAAACAGGCATTATGACCATCTCCGACAAGGATCGCGCTCTTCTATCTTTGCTGGGAAGCAATGCCCGCATGCCAGTAGCGGAATTGGCGCGCAAGCTCGGCCTTTCGCGAACGACGGTACAAGCGCGGCTTGAGCGGTTGGAAGCAGAAGGGGTAATCGCCGGCTATGGCCTCAGGCTCTCGGAAAACTATCTGTCCGGGCTTGTGCGCGCCCATGTGCTGATCACCATCGCCCCAAAGGCGTTGGCAGCGGTGACGATGTCGCTGTCTGCCATAAAGGAAGTGACGACGCTGCACTCCGTCAGCGGCAGCTTCGACCTTATTGCCGTCCTTGCCGCCCCCTCCATTGCGGAACTCGACGGTTTGATCGACAAGATCGGGGCATTGGACGGAGTTGAGCGCACCCTCTCGTCGATCATTCTATCCACGCGGATTTCTCGGTGAGACGCCCTCTTTTTCGTCGACGATCGCCTCACGCCTGATCGAGACTTCCGCGCCGAGCCTTGAAGAACATCTTCAGCCGCTGAAGCTCGTCCTCGCTCCAGCCCTGCGGAGTGGTCACCTCCATCCATGCATCGATGTAATGTTCCGGTGCATAGACGTGACCGTAGCCGATCGGAGCGGTCGTCGCTGCGGCCACGTCAAGCGTCAACTGCAGAAAGGTGACGAGCGGAAACCAGCGGAACGATGAGGAGATATCGCGCCCTCGAGGCTGGTTCATCCACTCGGGACGCCGGTACAGAGATGACGTCTCAAAGAACGTGATCGGATCGCTGGCATATTGCAGATACACGATCCGCATCGGCCCCCAGGACGCATTCGGCATTTTGGCGGTTTGATACTGATCGGCGAAGCGAATGACGGACGAATCGCGGAATCGAGGCAGCCATTGCGGTGTTCCATCGACGCGCCCATTGGTTGCCATGCGCCATGTAGGACTTGCGAAAGGTGGTCCGCTCCACAGCGCGCCCTGAAACGGATCCGCCAGCACGTCATAAAGATCTGACGATTTCTGGCTGTTCAACGCACCAAGGCTAAGCCCGTGAAGATAGAGCTTTGGCCGCGTTTCCTTGGGCAGCGTCGTCCAATAGCCATAGACCTCTTCGAAAAGAGCTCGCGCCGTCTCGACCCCATAATCCGGCTCCGTCAGAAGGGCGATCCAGCTGGACAGATAGGAATACTGGACCGCAACGCTGGCTATGTCGCCATTGTGCAGATACTCGACCGTATCCAGAGCTTCCGGATCGATCCAGCCCGTGCCGGTCGGTACCACGACGAGCAGCGTTTGACGCTGAAACGCGCCCGTTCGTTTCAACTCTTCGAGTGCAAGCTTTGCCCGTTCTGCCGGCGTATCTGCCGAGTTGAGGCCGGCATAGACCCTGATCGGCTCAAGAGCGGGACGGCCCGTGAAGCTGGCGATCTGCTGCGCGGTGGGGCCGGTGGCAACGAACTCCCGTCCGCGACGGCCGAGAGACTGCCACGTCATCAACGAGCCATCGCTGCCGGTTTTCAGCTGGTCGGTCGGCTTGGGGACGTCGGGCTCGATAAGGCTGTCCACCTGCTTCAGCGAGCTATCGGCAAAGCGCAGTCCGATATCGAAAATCAGGCCGTTCAGCACCATCCAGCCGAGCACTAGTGCCGCAATCGCGCTTACGACATTGGCCAGCCTGCGCGGAAGAAAGCGTCGACTGCGCAGCGCTAGCAAAAGGCGCACCAGTTGGAAAAGCCGCCCGAAGCCAATCAGAATAGCGGCAACGGCCACCGCGACCGCTCCGGTTCTGATGGGGTGACTGCTGTCCAGCGGGCTCATTTCCATCAGCAGACGGATGGAGTTTTGCCAACGCCCCGCCTGCCAGAGAAAACCGATTGCGGAAACGATAGCGGCAAGCGACAAGACAAAGCGGATGCCGCGCCGATCATGCCTGGAGGGTTGCGGCAACTCAAGATAGACGTAAATCGTCTTCAGCAGGATGCCGATCAGATACCCGATTGCAAAGGAAAATCCGCAAAGCACGCCCTGCATGATGAAGGTACGTGGCAGAAGCGAAGGGGTGAGCGACGCGCAGAACAGCAGCGTGCCGAAAACGACACCAGTACTGGAGAGCGGTCCGAGAAAGCGCCTGATCCATCGCAAGCAGCGACTCCTCCCATGATTCTGGCTGAGCGTTCTAAATTGAACTGAAGCATCGCGACTGCGCGATGGTCAATCCAGTTCGGGCTTTGCACCTAGGAAAGAAATCACAGAGTAAAAAAGCCCGCGATGGACTTTCGTCACATCACGGGCTGTTCTCACATGCCGAAAACCGCCATCATGGCGTGTGTGCGGCAATCACTTCTTTGGAGACTGTGAAGGCTTTGGCTGACTTCCGCCTTCGCGCATCTGCCGCCACTCGCTCTCGAGGCGGTCGTAAATATTTTGGGGAATTGTCGCTGTCATGGCATTCCTCCTGACTGGTTGATGCAGCTCCATTTGCGGGCTCTGAAACCAAGTAAGAGGGCGAGAGGTTCCGGAATTCAAGCAAAAATTTTTCCTTAAATCGGTTCGTAGCTATTAAAATCGATTAAGATTTTTTCAAATCGATTTAAGTGTGACGCTCCGAGTGGGGAAAAATCCGTCACTTGCCTGCAGTTGCATTTTCCAGGCGCTTCATGAGCTTTTGCGGGCGATGATTCTTGCGCCTATCCAAGTGTTATGTGCCCACTTAAACACTCTAAAAAGCGGCAGAGGCGCCGTCCTTGCGGTCCGGACAACCGGATCGGCACATCATTTTGATGAACACGCGTGGTTAGTCGCTGGCTAGCGGATTGAACGCGTCGCCACAGGGTGATAGGCGGTCCCTTTAAATTTGTCGCGACGTGTTCAATGACAGGTGCACATTCATGATCCGCCACATCGTTTTCTTCACTGTACCGGAAGCTAACCGTGATGCCGTGCGCAAGGGCCTGTCCGGCCTGACTGCGATCTCGCATGCCTCGAAACTGGAGATTGGAGAGAACGTCAAGAAAGATCAGTGGGGGAATTCGGTGGATTTCATCGTCTATGGCGAATTCGAAAGTGAAGATGCACTGGCTGCTTATAAGGCCGACCCCGCCTATGAGCTTTCCACCAACACCGTGAAACCGCTGCGCGATACTCGGGTTGCCGCTGACTTCGACGCCGACAAAGCCGTCAAGGCGCCAATCATCTAGGCGGGTGAGACAAGCCTTTTGCTTTCCTCAGTCGTCGCCTTAACGGCCGAAAGCTGCTCGGCAGGTTTTTCGTTGAAACGGTTCAAAAGATTCAAGGAAGGGGCAAAGCGCGTCGGAAACGGGGCTAGAAGCCAGTGGAGCGGATGCGTCACCTCGCCATCCATTTCTGACTGACCGATGCGCGGTTTGCCATTGTAAGGCTGCGGCCGTCCCCAGCTTGAACCGCAGCAAAAGACCACATTCATTTGCCATTCAGGCGCTTTGAGCTAAATATTGCGGCAACAAACTATTTGACGCGCATCCGACTTTTTGTGGAAGTTTTTGCAAATGGCATCTCCTCTCATCATTGCGACGCTTGCGGCTGGACTATCCGGCTTCCCCGCGCCGCAAGTGGATTTGCGGGCCGGTGCCGTCGAAGCGCCGATCGTGCGCGTTGCCAGCGATTGTACCGGCGCTGTTTCCCGCGTCGTCCGTGAAACTGGCGGTCAGCTTCTTTCCGTCTATCCGTCCGGCGATGGTCAGTCCTGCGTGGTCACGGTGCTGGTGCAGGGCAATGGCGAACGTCCGCGCAAGGTGACCATGCGCGTACCTATGTAGTTGAATCCCGGCCTAAATCTCCGTACATCTCCTATAGACATGTTTCGAATGCCGGCCCGCGGCCGGTTGGACTGAAAAAGGGGCAGACGATGCGCATTCTCGTGGTCGAGGACGATACCAACCTGAACCGTCAATTGACCGACGCGCTGAAAGAGGCGGGGTATGTGGTCGATCAGGCTTTCGACGGCGAGGAAGGGCATTATCTCGGCGATACGGAGCCCTATGACGCAATCGTCCTCGATATCGGCCTGCCGCAGATGGACGGCATCACCGTCGTCGAAAAGTGGCGTTCGTCCGGCAAGTCGATGCCTGTTCTGATCCTGACCGCACGTGACCGCTGGAGCGATAAGGTCGCCGGTATAGATGCGGGCGCGGACGATTACGTGACAAAGCCTTTCCATGTGGAGGAGGTTCTTGCCCGCGTGCGCGCTTTGATTCGCCGCGCCGCTGGCCATGCGTCCTCCGAGATTGTCTGCGGCCCTGTGAGGCTCGATACGAAGTCCTCCAAGGCAACGGTCAACGGCGTAACCTTGAAGCTTACCTCCCACGAATTCCGTCTGCTGTCTTATCTCATGCATCACATGGGTGAGGTCGTATCGCGGACCGAACTCGTCGAACATATGTACGATCAGGATTTCGATCGGGATTCCAACACGATCGAAGTCTTTGTTGGTCGACTGCGCAAGAAGCTCGGGGTCGATCTGATCGAGACCATTCGTGGCCTCGGCTACCGGATGCAAGCGCCGCAAGATGCGAAGTAATTCACTCACCGCCCGCGTTCTGTTGCTGGCGTCGGCATGGTCCGTGCTGGCGCTGGTGGTGATCGCAGTGGTGATTTCGACGCTCTATCGCCAGGGCGTCGAGCGCAGCTTTACAGATCTGTTGCGCGCCCAGCTTTACAACGTCATCAATTCCGTGACGATTTCCAATGACAACACGCTTGCGGGCAGCCCTCAGCTTGGCGATCTGCGTTTCTCCCAGCCCGACACCGGCTGGTACTGGGTTGTTGAACCCCTCGGCAACTTCCAGACAGCGCAGTTGGTCTCTTCTTCGCTGGGTGTGTCCAAGCTTGCAGTTCCCAGCATTCTCGATGTTCCCTTCGATAACCGCTACGAGCGCTATTACACGCTGACCGATCAGGCCGGAAATCGCATTCAGGTGGCCGAAACCGAGGTCGTGCTGGATGGAGAGGGCAGGGCGGCGCGGTTTCGCGTGACCGGCAATCTGAACGTCGTGGAAGACGACGTGCGGGATTTTTCCAATAGCCTTTATCTGGCGCTCGCCGTCTTCGGCGTCGGCAGTCTCGTCGTTAATGGCCTTGCCATCCTCTATAGTCTCCGCCCGCTGGACCACGCGCGCGTGGCGCTCGGCAAGATACGCGGTGGCGAGGCGGAGCGGCTCGAGGGTGAGTTCCCCCGGGAAATTCAGCCACTCGCCCATGAGGTCAATGCGCTGATCGAAAGCAACCGGCGTATCGTCGAGCGCGCGCGCATGCAGGTCGGCAATCTCGCCCATTCATTGAAGACGCCGATTGCAGTCTTGTTGAACGAGGCGCGCACGCTGGACAGCCAGCATGGCGATCTGGTACGAGCGCAAGCCGATGCCATGCAGGCGCAGGTTCAGTCCTATCTTTCGCGGGCCCGCATCGCCGCACAGCGTGGCTCGATCCTGGCGCGCGCCGAAGCAGAGCCGGCGCTGGAGCGTCTGATCCGTGTGATGCGGCGTCTCAATCCCGATAAAATATTCGAACTCGATCTTCACCAGCCCGGTGTCCTTCTCGCCATGGAGCAGCAGGATCTGGAAGAAGTCGTCGGCAATCTTCTCGAAAATGCGGCACGGTTTGCCAACAAGCGCGTCGTCGTGCGTATGACGACCGGAAGTCACACATCATCCGATCCGGACATTACCCGTCGCGCCTGGGTAGAACTGACGGTCGAAGATGATGGTCCCGGTCTTGAGCCCGACCAAATTACCGAAGCGCTCAAGCGTGGCAGAAGGCTCGATGAAAGCCGACCCGGTACAGGCCTTGGCCTTTCCATCGTCAGCGAGGTAGTTTCCGAATATCACGGCAAGTTTGCCTTGTCGCGAAGCGAACTCGGCGGGTTGAAGGCCGCGCTGCTTTTGCCGGGCCTTTCGAAAGAACTTGCTTAAGGCATGGGAAAAGGCAATTAATTCAAACTGAAAGAACGTTAAAACCTGCCTGACCAGGCGCGGTTCTGTGCCGTGACCGACAGGTTCATGCGTCGAGTTGTCAAGGAGTGGTATTTTGATCGAAGCGAAGTGCAGTTCAGGTATGAGGTCAGCAAGGGCTCGCGCGGCAGGGTCTGCCGTGCTGTCGCTGGTCGTCGTTTCCGTCTTGAGCTCCTGCGCAACATCCAATACCCGCGGCGGCGCAGGCGGCACGGGTCTCTTCGGCGGAGGTTCCTCTGCGTCCGTTTCCTACATTTCCAGCCTTCAGGGCGGGATCGTGTCGCGCAGTGGAATTCAATTGAGCAGAGGCGATTACAACAAGGCCTTGGAAGCGGAATATCGCGCTCTTGAAACAGCGCCCGGCGGGCAGGCGGTGACCTGGAGCGGCAGCGCCAAGGGTGAAGTCGTCGCCAATGCGCCCTATCAGGTGGGCAATCAGAATTGCCGCCAATATTCCCATACCATCACGGATAATGGCCGCGAAGCGAAGGTGCGCGGTGCAGCGTGTCGTAACGCAGACGGGACATGGACGCCGCTGACTTGAGGACGTGGCGAAACGTCCGGCGCCGCTTTGAAATGGCATAGTGTCACTCCCGTCTTGGTTGCGGCCAATCCTCCTCGTGATCGACATTCTTCCATTTGACTTGCGTCAAGGAAGGCGTAGGTCTTCCTATGAGAGAAAGTCGCGCGGCCGATGGCCTCAAATTCGTGTCATCCTGTTGCGACGTGTTTCAAAGCAACGCGCATTCGAGTAGTTGATTGGGAATGTTCTGGATTCTCGTTGCCATACTGACGGCGGCTGTCGCCATCGTTCTCACCCATCCGCTGATGCGCAGCAGGCAGGCCGCCATTGCCGATCGGCAGGGCGAGGTTGCTGTCTATCGCGATCAGTTGGCGGAACTTGAGCGAGAGCGTGCGTCCGGCCTGATTGGTGAAACGGAGGCAGATTATGCGCGTGCTGAGATTGGACGCCGGCTACTGGCCGCTGCTTCTGGATCAAACCAGCCCGATGGCACTTCGACGGAACGCCGCCACAATGTGATTGCGACCATTGTCACCGCGCTGATACCGCTGACAGGCCTCTGCCTATACTTGTGGATGGGCAGTCCGAACCGCCCGGACATGCCGCTGGAAGCACGCCTGGAAAATCCCGGCAACGATATGAACCTTTTGATCGCCAAGGCTGAACGACACCTGGCGCAAAACCCGCAGGATGGTGCTGGATGGGACGTGCTGGCACCAATCTACTTCAAGACGATGCGATTTGCCGATGCCGAAATGGCCTACCGGAATGCGATCCGTATTCTGGGGGAAAATGCTCAGCGACTGACCGGCCTCGGCGAAACGCTGGTGACGTCCAGTCAGGGCATCGTCACCGACGAGGCGCAGTCTGCCTTCGCCGATGCGGAGAGGATGCGTCCGGGCAATCCCCGGGCGCAGTTCTATTTGGCGCTGGCGTTGGAGCAGGCTGGCAAGATGGATGAAGCACGCGATGCCTTTGCCGAAATCCTGCAGACATCTCCGGCAGGTGCGCCGTGGATTGCGCTGGTTCAGGCTCATTTGAAGGCAACGGGCGGCGATGCTGCAATTGCTGCCGCGCAAAAGCCTGAAGCGCCCGCAAACCCAACGGCAGAGGATATCGAGGCGGCCAATACCATGTCGCCCGAGGATCGCCAGGCGATGATCTCTGGCATGGTGGAAAGCCTGGATGGCAAGCTTAGACAACAGCCCGATAATTTCGAGGGCTGGATGAGGCTCGTGCGCTCCTATGCCATGCTGAATAATGAAGACAAGGCGAAGGAAGCGCTGCGCAACGGCCTGAAAGCTTTCCCGCCCGGTGGTGAGCAGGGCAAGAAGCTTCTGGCGCTGGCACAACAGCTCGGTATTAATGCCGATGGAGCGACCCAATGACACGCAAGCAGAAACGATTGGCCATTATCGGCGGGGGCGTGAGCTTCATCATGCTTGCCGTGTTTCTTGTGATGTTTGCCTTTGGTCAGTCCATCGCTTACTTCTACATGCCTGCCGATCTTCAAAAGAATGCTGTCGCTCCCGGAACCCGCATCCGTCTAGGTGGGCTGGTTGCCGAAGGTTCGGTGAAACGCGGCGAAGGCCGCACGGTGGGCTTCACCGTGACGGATGGAACGGGAAGCGTCCCGGTCAGCTATACGGGTATTCTGCCAGATCTCTTTCGCGAAGGCCAAGGCGTTATAACGGAAGGTGTGTTCGATGCCGCAACCCATGCCTTCATGGCCGACAGCGTACTGGCTAAGCATGACGAGAACTACATGCCGAAAGAAGTTGCCGATCGGCTGAAGGACAAGGGTCTCTGGCAGCATACTGAAGAGGGCAACAAGACTGGGGCGACCAAATGATTACCGAAATCGGCCATTACTGTCTGATCCTCGCACTTGCGGTGTCCTTGGTCGTTTCGATTCTTCCCGTCATCGGCGTGCGCCGCTACGATCGCGCGCTGATGGACGTTGCCTCCGTCGGTTCACTACTGATGTTCCTTCTGGTCGGCTTGAGCTTTGCCGCCCTGACGCGCGCCTACGCCATTTCCGACTTTTCGCTGAAAAACGTCTTCGAGAACTCGCATTCCCTGATGCCGATGATCTACAAGCTCACTGGCGTATGGGGAAACCATGAGGGCTCGATGCTCTTGTGGCTGCTGATTCTGGTATTTTTCAGCGCGCTCGTCGCCGTCTATGGTCGCAACCTTCCCGAAACGCTGAAGGCCAATGTGCTTTCGGTACAGGCTTGGATCAGTACGGCTTTCTTGTTGTTCATCCTTCTGACGTCCAACCCTTTTCTGCGCCTCGACCCGGTGCCGGCTGAAGGGCAGGATCTGAATCCAATCCTTCAGGATCTCGGTCTCGCCATCCATCCACCGTTGCTTTATCTGGGCTATGTGGGCTTTTCCGTCTGCTTCTCCTTTGCGGTTGCTGCCTTGATGGAAGGTCGCATTGATGCGGCCTGGGCGCGTTGGGTGCGGCCATGGACCCTTGCTGCCTGGACCTTTCTGACTGCCGGTATCGCCATGGGCTCTTACTGGGCCTACTACGAGCTCGGCTGGGGCGGCTGGTGGTTCTGGGACCCTGTCGAAAACGCCTCCTTCATGCCCTGGCTTGCGGGAACCGCGCTCTTGCATTCGGCGCTCGTCATGGAAAAGCGCGAGGCGCTGAAAATCTGGACCGTGCTGCTTGCGATCATGACCTTTTCGCTGTCGCTGCTTGGCACTTTCCTTGTTCGCTCGGGCGTATTGACCTCTGTCCACGCCTTCGCCACCGATCCGAGCCGCGGTATTTTTATTCTTTGCATCCTGACGATGTTTATCGGCGGTGCTTTCTCGCTCTTCGCATGGCGCGCCCCGACACTGAAGGCGGGTGGTCTGTTCGCGCCGATTTCGCGAGAAGGCGCGCTCGTTCTCAACAACCTGATACTGACGGTCTCCACCGCCACGGTGCTGACCGGCACGCTCTATCCGCTGGTTCTCGAGACGCTGACAGGCGAAAAAATCTCCGTCGGTGCGCCCTTCTTCAATATCACGTTTGGCCTGTTGATGATCCCGGTCCTGATCGTTACCCCTTTCGGACCGATGTTGGCCTGGAAGCGGGGCGACCTTCTTGGCGCCTTCCAGCGGCTCTACGTGGCAGCGGCTCTGGCCGCTCTTGCCGGGCTGGCGCTCTGGTATATCGAAAATGGCGGGCCGGTGCTGGCCGCACTCGGTATTGCCGCAGGCTTCTGGCTGATCTTCGGCGCACTTGCCGATCTCTGGTATCGTGCAAACTTTGGCAAGCTGGCCCTTAGCATCGCTTTGCGCCGATTGAGAGGTCTGCCGCGTTCGACCTTCGGAACTGCGCTGGCGCATATGGGTCTTGGGATTACGGTGCTTGGTATCGTGACAGTGACCACCTTCGAGACCGAAACTGTCGTAGAGATGAAGCAGGGCATGGCGGTGGAAGCCGGCGGCTATAGCCTTACCTTTGACGGAATTCGTCACTTTGTCGGCCCGAACTATAGTGAAGATCGAGGTCACTTCACCGCTCGCAAGGCCGGTGCGGAAGTCGCGGATGTCTGGTCTTCCAAACGACTTTACACCGCACGCCGGATGCCGACGACCGAAGCCGGTATCATGACCTTCGGCCTGTCGCAGCTTTATGTCTCTCTTGGCGACCCCATGCAGGACGGCGGTATCGTCGTACGCATCTGGTGGAAGCCCTTCATTCTCTGCATCTGGGGTGGGGCGCTCTTCATGATGCTTGGAGGGTTCATCTCGCTGTCCGACCGTCGCCTGCGCGTCGGCGCGCCCAATCGCAAGGCCAGACCTGCCAAGGCCGCGGCCCTGGAGGCTGCGGAATGACGGCGGTTCTGGCGAGAGTGTCGTTGCTCTTTCTTCTGGCCTTCAGCGCTTTTCCGGCCTTCGCCTTCAACCCGGACGAGGTGCTGTCCGACCCCGCACTTGAAACGCGCGCGCGCAACCTCACCGCACAACTGCGCTGCATGGTTTGCCAGAACCAGTCGATCGATGACAGCAATGCGGAGCTTGCTCGCGATCTGCGTCTTCTGGTTCGGGATCGGCTGGTCAAGGGCGACAGCGACGAGGCCGTCATCAACTATGTCGTCTCCCGTTACGGCGAATTCGTGCTGCTGAAACCACGCTTCACTGCGCGGACGCTCGTCTTGTGGGGTGCGCCGATCGGCCTTCTTCTGATCGGCGGCGTCGCGGTTTTCGTCTTTTCACGTCGTCGTGCGGCTCTCGCCGAAGGTGAAAAACTGACCTCGGATGAAGAGGCGCGCATCCGCCAATTGCTGGAACGCTGACCGAGCGCACCTTATGCGGCGGCTTTGACAAGATTACTATTTTTTCATTCTGCAGACACTTCGTTGTAAGGTGGAAGTCCCTATATCTTTCATCATCCACCGCTACTCCGGTTCCCTCGGAGGCTCCAGTCAGATGAACAGAGAAGGTAATCACATGTCTCAATTGCAAAACGGACGCTCCTCGTTGAAGACCGTTCTGAAGTCTTCCGCCGTTGGCGGTCTTGCCGCGTTGATGCTCACCACCGGTGTCGCCGGCCCGATAGCCCGTTCCTTTGCAGCGCCAGTCGAGGTGAATGCGCCGCAGGTGCCGAGCTTTGCCAATGTGGTTGATGCCGTTTCTCCCGCGGTCGTTTCGGTCCGTGTGAAATCCAATGTCGAGCCGGTGTCTGACGACAGCAGCGGCTTTTCCTTCGGCGGTCGCGGTCTCGACCAGCTTCCTGACGATCACCCGCTGAAGCGCTTCTTCAAGGAATTCGGTGGTCCGGGTGCAAATGAAGACAAGCGCGGTCCGAACCGCCATCGTGAAGGGAAGGGCCCGCTTCGCCCTGTCGCTCAGGGCTCTGGTTTCTTTATTTCCGAAGACGGCTACATCGTTACGAACAACCACGTCGTTGACGATGGATCTGCCTACACTGTGGTCCTCAATGACGGTACGGAATATGATGCCAAGTTGATCGGCCGCGATAGCCGCACCGACCTTGCGGTTCTGAAGGTCGATGTGAATCGCAAGTTTACCTATGTGCAGTTCGCCGATGACAGCAAGATTCGCGTTGGTGATTGGGTCGTGGCCGTTGGTAATCCCTTTGGTCTCGGCGGTACGGTGACGTCTGGTATCGTCTCGGCCCGCGGTCGTGATATCGGCTCCGGTCCCTATGACGACTACCTGCAGATCGACGCAGCCGTGAACCGTGGTAACTCCGGTGGCCCTGCCTTCAACCTCAATGGCGAAGTGGTCGGCATCAATACCGCGATCTTCTCTCCCTCCGGCGGCAATGTCGGTATCGCGTTCGCCATTCCCGCATCCGTTGCCAAGGATGTCGTTCAGGATCTGATCAAGGACGGCAAGGTCGAGCGTGGTTGGCTCGGCGTGCAGATCCAGCCCGTCAGCAAGGATATAGCCGAATCGCTTGGTCTCTCCGAAGCCAAGGGTGCTCTGGTCGTCGCTCCGCAGGCGGGCTCTCCAGGTGATAAGGCCGGCATCAAGCAGGGTGATATCATCACCGCGGTCAATGGCGATCCGATCAAGGATGCCCGTGAATTGTCTCGTCGGATCGGTGCGCTGGCACCCAACACCAAGGTCGAGTTGTCGCTGTGGCGCAATGGTAAGTCCCAGTCTGTCAGTGTCACGCTCGGCGATCTTGCAAGCGATGACGCATCTGCGGGCGCCAAGGGTCAAAACGACAACGATCGCGGCGGTCAGTCCTCCAGCGAGAAGGCTCTCTCCAGCCTCGGCCTGACGGTCGCGCCTGCGGAAGATGGCAATGGCCTTGCCATCACCGATGTCGATCCGGACTCCGATGCCGCGACCCGTGGCCTGAAGGCCGGTGAAAAGATCACCTCGGTCAACAACCAGCAGGTCGCATCCGCGGCCGATGTTGAGAAGGTGATTTCGCAAGCCAAGAAGGACGGTCGCACCAAGGCTCTGTTCCAGATCGAAACCGAACAGGGCAGCCGCTTCATCGCCCTCGACATTGATCAGGGCTGATTAGCAAAGACGGGAGAGGGGCGTTTTGCCCCTCTCATTTTTAGTCGCAGAACAACAAAAACATCGCCGATGAGTTCGGCGTCTTGGCGTTTTGCGATCAGCTATGGTGGTCGGATGTCGGCCATCCACGGCCAAAGTCACTGCCCGCCTCTTCAACGCGTGACAGGCCGAGCAGTCAGGAGACATCGTCATGGCGGACCTTATGAGCCAATCCATGGAAAGTCATCTGCATAATGTTTCGGGCGAACCTCTTTCCGGTTGTGCGCTGAATGATATGGACGTTAATGTTCCCCACATGAAAATACTTGTTATTGAAGATGATCTGGAAGCTGCCGCCTACATGACGAAGGCGTTTCGTGAAGCGGGTATTGTTGTCGATCATGCAAGCGATGGCGAAAGCGGTCTGTTTATGGGCTGCGAAAATGTCTACGACGTCATGGTCATCGACCGGATGCTGCCGCGTCGAGACGGACTCTCCGTCATCTCCGAGTTGCGCAAGAAGGGCATAGAGACGCCAGTCCTCATCCTCTCTGCGCTTGGTCAGGTCGATGACCGCGTGACGGGTCTTCGTGCCGGTGGCGACGATTATCTGCCGAAGCCCTACGCTTTCAATGAACTGCTCGCCCGCATCGAGGTGCTTGGCCGCCGCAAGGGCAAGCCTGAGCAGGACATGATTTATCGTGTGGGCGATCTCGAACTCGACAGGCTCTCTCATGACGTGCGCCGCAACGGCAAGGAAATACTGCTTCAGCCGCGTGAGTTTCGCCTGCTGGAATATCTGATGAAGAATGCCGGTCAGGTGGTGACCCGCACCATGCTCCTGGAAAATGTCTGGGACTATCACTTTGATCCCCAGACCAACGTGATCGACGTTCACGTGTCGCGGCTCCGCTCGAAGATCGAGAAGGATTTTGACAAGCCGTTGCTGAAGACCATCCGCGGTGCAGGCTATATGATGAAGGATGAAGGCTAGCCATGCCTTCGCGCCTGCGCCTTCTTTTCAGCTCCACCGCTGTCCGTCTGTCCGCGCTTTATATTCTGCTTTTCGCGCTTTGCGCTGCTTTCTTGGTTTTCTACGTCACCGCACTTTCCGAGCGTCTTTTGAACCAGCAGACGCGCGACGCCGTGCTTCAGGAGGTCAATGACGTCCAGCGGATTTATGAGCGCGGCGGTATCAATCCGCTGTTGCGGATGATGGAGCGGCGCGCCCGACAGCCTGGTGCCAGCCTTTATGTGATAGCGGGTCCCAATGGCGAGATCCTGGCGGGTAACGTCGCCTCGGTTCAGCCGGGCGTTTTCGACAGCGAAGGCTGGACGGATTTTCCCTTCACCTACGAACGCTACTCTGAAAGCGGAGACAGCGTGAAACACCTCGCCACCGCCAATATCTTCGTCCTCGACAATGGTCTTCGCATCCTCGTCGGACGCGACCTGGGAGAACCCACGAAGTTCAGGTTGTTGGTGCGAAATGCGCTAATGGTGGCCCTCGCCATCATGGGGGGCGGCGCGCTCATCATCTGGTTCGCGATCGGGCAAAACGCCCTGAAGCGGCTTGATCGCATGTCCGCGGCGACGAAGAAGATTATGGCGGGCGATCTGTCGCAAAGGCTGCCGCAAGGCCGTTCCGGAGACGAGTTCGATCGTCTCTCCGGTTCGCTGAACGCCATGCTTGGCCGCATCGAAAAGCTCAATGAAGGCTTGCGCCAAGTTTCCGACAATATTGCGCACGACCTGAAGACGCCGCTGACGCGTCTGCGCAACAAGGCGGCAGATGCGCTCGACGATAAAGATGAAAACAAGCGTCGCGCAGCGCTTGAAGGCATCATTGCTGAATCCGATCAATTGATCCGCACGTTCAACGCGCTTTTGATGATCTCGCGAGTCGAGGCAGGCTCGATCGCCGCTGAGATGACCGATGTGGATGTCTCAGCCATCGCCGAAGACAGTGCAGAGCTTTACGAGCCGGTCGCGGAAGAGGAAGGTCTGACGCTGACCACAGCTATTGAGCCAGGACTTGTGGTGCAGGGAAATCGGGAACTGATCGGCCAGGCGCTAACAAATCTGATCGACAATGCCATTAAATATGCAGGCGGGCATGATGGCCCGAAACGCCTGTCCGTTCATCTTGCTCAGAGTGACGAAGGGATCGTTCTTTCGGTTGCCGATACCGGTCCCGGCGTTCCGGCTGAAAAGCGCGGCGAGGTGATCAAACGCTTCGTGCGGCTGGACGAAAGCCGCTCAAAGCCCGGTACAGGCTTGGGCCTGTCCCTGGTAGAAGCGGTGATGGAGCTTCACGGTGGGGCGCTTCGTCTTTCCGATACCGATCCGGACAATAGAACCTCACCCGGCCTGACCGTGTCCATGGTCTTTCCAGCGTCGAAGCCTTAAGGTTAGTTTCTTTCCGTGACGGCGGTGACTGCACAGCTGTTCAGGGAGAGTCTAAGCCCGTCTAAAGGGGTGACATGCAGGAGGAAACACCATGACAGATGCGGCACCAGCCGGATTGCGGCTTGACGATGTGCAGCCGGGAACGGTCCGCGCGCTGACCCAGACCGAACTGAAATCCGTTTTCTCGTCTCTAAGAGATATAGCGAAGCGCGAATCCGCTATCGCCGAATTGATGGCTGGCGACAGCCCGCTCAAGGATTTTATTGCCAGCGCCTTTACCCTGTCTCCCTATCTGCGGGACGCAGCGAGCGCCGATGAGGGGTTGTTGACACTTGCCATCTCCGAGCCGGTCGAGGCATCGCTCGGCAGACTGGTCGAGCAGGCCCGTCATTGCTGGCGACCGGATGAGGGTGGCGCCATCCCGACCGAGGCGGAGGTGATGACGACACTGCGCGTTGCCAAACGTCGCCTGTCCTTCATTGCCGCACTTTCCGATCTTGGACGCATTTTCACCGCCCGCGATACGACACGATGGTTGAGCGACATGGCCGATGCGACGCTGTCGGCGGCAATCGACCACCTTCTTCTTGCCAACCACAATAGCGGCAAGCTCAAGTTGAAGAGCCCCGAGAACCCTAGTGAAGGGTCCGGCCTGATCGTGCTTGGCATGGGCAAGCTCGGCGCGCGCGAGCTCAACTATTCCTCCGACATTGATGCCGTCGTTTTCTTCGAGCCAATGGCGGGCATTGTGCCCGATCCACTGGATGCGCTGGAAACCTTCGGACGCATGATGCGGCGGCTGATCCGCATCATGCAGGAGCGCACAGCCGACGGCTACGTGTTTCGAACCGATCTTCGCCTTCGCCCCGATCCCGGCTCAACGCCGCTTGCCATTCCGGTTGATGCGGCGCTGCTCTACTATGAGGGAAGAGGGCAGAACTGGGAGCGGGCGGCCTATATTAAGGCAAGAGCCGTTGCCGGCGACATCAACGCAGGCGAGGGCTTGTTGCGTGAATTGACCCCTTTCGTGTTCCGCAAATATCTCGACTACGCCGCGATTGCCGATATCCATTCCATCAAACGACAAATCCATGCGCATAAGGGCCATGGCGCGATTGCTGTGAAAGGTCACAACGTCAAGCTCGGACGTGGTGGTATCCGGGAAATCGAGTTTTTCGCCCAGACACAGCAATTGATTGCCGGCGGGCGCATGGCGCCCTTGCGTGTCCGCTCGACCGAAGAAGCGCTTGCGGCGCTGACCGATGCAAAATGGATCGACGCGGAGACGCGTGACAGCCTGACGGATGCCTATTGGTTTCTCCGCGAGGTCGAGCATCGTATTCAGATGGTGCGCGATGAGCAGACGCATATCCTGCCCGATACGGAAACCGAACTGAAGCGCATCGCCTTCATGCTGGGCTTTACCGATAACAAGGCATTTTCAGAAAAGCTGGAAGAGGTGCTGCGGCTGGTGGAGCGGAAATACTCCGCTCTCTTTGAGCAGGAAACCAAGCTTTCGGGCGAGAGCGGCAATCTGGTTTTCACGGGTCAGAAGGATGATCCCGACACATTGAAGACGCTGGAGCGGCTCGGCTTCGAACGTCCTGAAGATATGTCGCGTGTGATCCGCACATGGCACAATGGTCGCTACCGCGCAACGCAATCGGTCGAAGCGCGAGAAAGGCTGACCGAGCTGACACCCGACCTGTTGAAGGCTTTCGGCGAGAGCAAGCGCGCCGACGAAGCGCTGCTGCGCTTCGATAATTTTCTCTCCGGGTTGCCTGCCGGCATCCAACTGTTTTCTCTTCTCGGCAACAATCCAGCGCTCCTGTCTCTCTTGGTAACGATCATGTCGTCCGCTCCGAGACTGGCAGAGATCATTGCGGCGCGCCCGCACGTTTTCGACGGGATGCTCGATCCCGCGCTGATGACGGAAATACCGACACGCGATTATCTCGCCCAGCGAATGAGGGGTTTCCTCGCACCGGCCCGTCATTATGAGGATGTCCTCGACCGCTTGCGCATCTTCGCCGCCGAGCAGCGATTTCTCATCGGTGTGCGTCTTCTGACGGGCGCAATCACCGGAGACGTGGCAGGCCGCGCCTTTACACACCTTGCCGATCTTGTCATCGAAGCGGCTTTGAACGCCGTACTCGTGGAGATGGAGACGGCGCATGGCGTCTATCCGGGCGGTCGCGTCGCCGTCATCGGCATGGGCAAGCTCGGTTCCTTCGAGCTGACCGCCGGTTCGGACGTCGATCTCATCCTGCTTTATGATTATCACGACGAAGCCGCCGAGTCCGACGGTGCAAAGCCACTCGATGCAGTGCGCTACTTTACCCGCGTGACCCAACGGCTGATCGCGGCGCTGTCTGCACCGACGGCCGAGGGCGTGCTCTACGAGGTCGACATGCGCCTCAGACCCTCGGGCAACAAGGGGCCGGTGGCAACCCGTATTTCCACATTCGAAAAGTACCAGCGCGAGGAAGCCTGGACGTGGGAGCATCTGGCGCTCTCCAGAGCCCGCCTCATCTGCGGTGACGCCACATTAATCTCCGATGCTAGGGAGATCATCTCTTCGGTCCTGTCGCACAAACGCGACGTGGTGAAGATTGCCGCCGACGTTCATGAAATGCGTCAACTCATCGACAAGGAAAAGCCGCCTGGAAGTCCCTGGGACTTTAAGCTCATTCCTGGCGGACTGGTCGATCTGGAGTTTATTGCGCAATATCTGACGCTGGTCGCGCCCACGAAAGATCTGCCGCTGCACAAGCCGGGAGAGAGCACTTTCGACGTGCTAAAACGCATTGCCTCGCAAGCGATGGAGCCGCAGGCGCGTGACGATTGCATTGAGGCGATGCGGCTCTTCACGGAGTTATCGCAGATTATAAGGCTTTGCATCGATACGGATTTCGATCCAAAGCAAGCACCCGCCGGGTTAGTCGATCTCGTGTGCAGAGCTGGCGATTGCCCTGATCTCGCGACCTTGGAGGGTGAGGTTAAGCGGCTGTCGAAAGCGGTCCGCAAGACTTTTTCCACACTGGTCACTGCGAAAGGCAGTTCATAAAGCCGAATGAGGGATCCAGAAAAGACTCTGTATCCGTCGCAGGTCCAGAGGGGCACATAAGTTTCCCGGCACTGGAACGGATTTTGCCGGGCTGGATTGATCAAGGCGCCACCCCCACTTATGGCGAAAGCTAAAACGAGAGCGTCTTTATGTTTCACCTTATTTTCGGAATTCCGTGGCTAGTGGTTGCTGTCCGCTTCATCCTGCCATTGCCTTGGATTTGGCCTTTGAAGCTCGCGCTCGCGCTGCTGCTTCTCGCAGCTTCTCAATATCACCTCTTCAGCCGACTCTCCTCCGGCTCTGTCTTCTCGCCGGAGTTTCCGAGGCCTTTGATTATCGGCTTCAACCTGCTCTTCGGCTTCATGCTCCTGCTCGCAGTTTTTCAGATCGTGTTGGATGTCGTGTCGCTGATCTTGATGCTGTTCAAGGGGCATTTTCCGATTGTGCCTTCCGCTGTGCGTTATGGCATGGCTGCTGTCGCCTTCTGTCTATCGGCATTCGCTGTCAGCCAGGCCATTCGTGTGCCGCCGTTGAAGGATATCGAGGTTGCTGTTCCGGGCCTCGATCCGGCTTTCGATGGCTACCGGATCGTCCAGTTGACGGATTTGCACATCAGTCGTCTCTTTCCCGCCTTCTGGACCCAAGCCGTGGTGGAAAAAACCAATGCGCTTAAGGCTGACCTTATCGTTATAACGGGCGACCTGATCGACGGTAAGGTGGAGGCGAGAAGTAGCGATATCGCGCCCTTGGCAGAATTGAAGGCACGTGATGGCGTCTACACCATTCCCGGAAATCATGAATACTTCTTCGGTTACGAAGAGTGGATGGCCTATTATCAGCGCTTGACTATGATTACTCTTGCAAACAGCCATGCTGTGATCGAGCGTTCCAACGCCAAACTTGTCATCGCTGGCGTAACCGACCTCTCGTCGGAACGGACCGCATTTCCCGTGCATGACACGGTGGCTGCGCTGAAAGGCGCACCAGTCGATGCGCCTGTTGTCCTGCTCGACCACCAACCCCGTCAGGCGGCTGACAATGCAGCACTGGGTGTTGCGCTTCAGCTTTCCGGCCATACCCATGGCGGAATGGTACTTGGACTTGATCGTGTGGTTGCTCGCCCAAATAACGGCTTTGTCTCGGGCTTCTACGACGTCGATGGCATGAAGCTTTACGTTAATAACGGCACGGCGCTTTGGCCAGGCTTTGCGCTCCGGCTCGGTGTTCAATCCGAATTAACCCGCATCACCTTGAGGTCTCGCTGAGGCGCGACCGAGAGGCCCATCAGTTCAGTCTGTGCGAGCGAAGAAGCTCCAGCTTGTTTCTAGCCTGATATGCCAGATAGGGAACGTCCTTCGCGGTATGGACATGCGGGATGAGGATCGTCACAACCGTGCCCTTACCCTCACAGGAGCGGATTTTCATCTTGCCGCCATGCAACCTCACCAGCGACCGGGAGATGGCAAGTCCAAGACCTGATCCGCCCTTGCTCTTGGCATACTGACTCTGGACCTGTTCGAATGGCTGACCGATCTTCTCGATCGAGGTAGACGGAATGCCGATACCCGTATCGGCAATGGTCAGCATAAGTCCGCCTTCGTGAATATGGGTCCGAAGCTCGACGCGTCCGCCATCATCGGTGAACTTCACCGCGTTGGACAGGAGGTTGAGCATGATCTGCTTCATGGCACGGCGGTCGCCGCTCATATGCATATTCTTGCAGACGCGTTGCTGAATGGTGATATTCTTCTGCGCAGCCTGAATGGCTGTCAGGCGCAACGTCTCCTCGACCAGTGGTGCGAGATCGACCTTTTCGCGGTTGATGCGCATATGGCCTGCCTCGATCTTCGACATGTCGAGAATGTCGTTGATGACGTTCAGCAGATGCTTGCCGCTGTCGTGAATGTCCCTGGCATACTCGCTATATTTCGGCGACCCGACCGGTCCGAACATTTCCGCAACCAGAATTTCGGAGAAGCCGAGGATCGCGTTGAGGGGTGTGCGCAGTTCATGGCTCATGTTGGCAAGGAATTCGGACTTTGCCTTGTTGGCAGCTTCGGCACGTTCCTTTTCGGCCTGGTAGAGCGCATTCGCATCTGACAGCTCTGTCTTCTGTCGTTCAAGCTTATGGCGGGAGGCGGAGAGGTCGCCAATGGTCGCCATCAGGCGCCGCTCGGATTCGCGAAGACGATCCTGATGCCGCTTGAGGAGCGTGATATCGGTACCGACCGAAACGAGGCCGCCATCACGTGTGCGTCGTTCGGTAATCTGCAGCCAGCGCTCATCCGCAAGCTGCACTTCCGTCGTGCGCGACAGCCCCGATTGATCGGAGTCTGCCACACGCCGCTCGACGATGGGGCGAGCTGCCGCGCTGTAGACGACCGATCTTTCCGTACCGGGCACAAGGACGCTGTCCGGCAGACCATAGGCCTGCTGGAAGTGGGTGTTGCACATGACGAGACGATCGTTCTTGTCCCACAGGACGAAGGCTTCCGACGTGCATTCGATCGCATCGGCAAGACGCTGATCTGCCTCGGCGTAACGCTGCGCCAGACGATGCTGTTCGGTCACGTCCATGGCGATCCCGATAACGCGCGGACCGTTTGCCGTATGAATGACCTGCGCGCGGGCGCGCAGCCAGACATAGTGCCCATGGGTGTGGCGCATGCGGAAAATCTGGTCGATCTGGCGCAGGTCGCCGCAGCCGACGGAGCGTGCCAGTTCATAGAGGTTGCCGTCCTCGGAATGCATCATGCGGGCCGCATCGCTGAAGGACAGCGGCTCCGTCCTTGGAGGCAGGCCAAGGATTTCATAAAGCGAAGTGGACCAGAACATGCGCCGCGTCGCGAGGTCGAAATCCCAGAGGCCACAGCGTCCACGTGAAAGTGCGGTCTCGACGCGAAGGTTGGCCTCCACAAAAACCTCATCGGCAGTGCGGGCTCGCTTCACCTGCATGTAATAAGCATAGAGGATCACAAGCAGGATGGCGGAAATGCCGGTGAAGAGAGTGACATTCATGGCCACTTCGCTGCGCCAGAAGGTGCGCATGGGCTCTAGCGAGTGCGCTGCGATAATCATGCCACCATCGGGGCCAAGCGGCAGCATGGTGGCATAATGCGGGGTGGTGTTGATATCGGTTTCGATCGTTCCCGGAGCGCCGGGAAAGCGGCGAACGATGGCAATTTCAGGCAGTAGCGTCGTTAGCGACGTTCCGACGTAGGAAGATGCATGCATGCCCACACCGCTGAAGATACGGCCGTTCATGCCGGCGACGAGGACGACGGTGTCGTCATCCAGGCTCCCTGTCGGGAAGTGCTCGTTCAGCCGGCGATCGACCGTCGCTCTATCCTGTGTGGCGGTAAGATTTTCCCCGCCGGACAGCGCCGCACGCGCCGTCAAAGCCGATAGCGCTGTCGCCTGACGGGCGGCACTTTCCATACGGCTATATTCCGCAGTGATGCCGAACATGCGCGATGCGGCAACTACCACCAGAAATGCAAGGATGAGAATGGGAATGAGGCTCTTGAGAAGGGTTTCGAGCCTGTTGACCGGCCACAATAGCCCGGGCAAGCTGCGGACCGAGGACAGACCCTCTGCCGCCTTGTGAACCAACGCCGCCAATTCAGCAAATCTGGCATACGGTCGATCATCGCCCGCAGTCGCCCGCCGCACGTTCGTCATTGTCCCGCCTTGATATCCCTCGTGTCAATTCGAAGCGCCGCCGCTCGAATCTGTCACTAATGAATCAAAGCCGATTCGGCTTGTCCAGAGCTGAAAGTTAAAAGATTTTTAACCCCTTGAACCGACTCGCGCTTTTTTTCGAAGCTTCAAAGAGGGTCTTTTGGCTGCCCTTACGTCAGTCGTTATCGAAGGATTGAAGCGCTGCCGGAAGCGCCTGCGTGGCGCAGTTTCCGACCGCGGGCAGTCCCGCCAGAATAGCGCCGATGATCTCGTTTCGCGAGGCGCCATGCGCTTTGGCCTCCTGAACGTGAAAGGCGAGACCGCCTTCCAAACGCATGGCGGCAAGGATGCCGATATAGACCAGGCTCTGGGTTTTGGCATCAAGCGCTGAAGCCTTGCCGAGTTCGGTAACGGCCTGAAACCAGGCTACGTATTGCTGGGGTGCTTCCTTGGCGAAGTTCTGGAATGCCGGGCTGATGGCCATGATCAGTCTCCTCGTGCATGTCGATGAGGCCAAATTACGAGGAGAAGCCATGCTTGATCTTGATCTGAAACAATAAAAAGGCCGGAAACCCGGCCTTTTCTCATGAATGATGATATGGCCTTAGCCCTTCAGCATGCGTTCGACGATGTCACGCACGTCAGTCGATAAACCAGCGCTACGTTCGATCTTGGAGAGAGCCTCACGTGCATGATCGGCGCGCACTGCCTCCAGCGATCGCCAAGAGCGCATCGAGGTGAGGATGCGCGCAGCCAGTTGTGGATTGCGCTTGTCGATGGCAACAATCTGCTCCGCCAGGAAATCATAGGCCGTGCCATCGGCACGGTTGAAGCCAGTAGGATTGCCAAAGGCGAAGGTGCCGATGAGAGAACGAACCCGGTTTGGATTGGTGGCGATGAAATGCCTCGACGCCATCAGCGAGGTAATCCGGGCCAATGCGCCGTCACCCGGAATCGCCGCCTGAAGCGCGAACCATTTATCCATCACCAGGGCATTGTCGGCAAAGCGTTTTTCGAATGCTGCCAGCGCATCGGATGCTTCTGCCGAGTCCGGGAAACGCTGTGTCAGAACGCTGAGCGAATGCGCCATGTCGGTCATATTGGAAGCGTTGGCAAAGGTCTGCGCGGCGCGGTCGGGCGTCTCTTCCGCATAGGACAGATAGCTCATGGCGATATTGCGCAGCGACCTGCGACCGGCACTTTCTGCATCTGGCGAGTACTCGCCTTTCTCTTCGTAGGTCGAGAAGAGGCTCTTGAAGGTCTCGATGCCGGCTTTTGCGACTGCACGCATGACACCGTTGCGCGCTTTATGAATGGCGTCTGGATCATTGTCCTTGCCCATCTCGCGCGCCACATCCGCCTCGCTTGGCAAGGCGAGGGCCTGGGCGCGGAAGGCCGGCTCGAACTCATCGTTGCCTGCGATCTCGATCAGTGTGGAAATAAAGGCCGGATCGACGCTAACCTCGTTGCCTGCTCGCACCGCCTGCGTTGCGGCAATCAGGTTCGGCAGCGCAAGAGCAGTCAGTGCCTGCCAGCGGGAGAAGAGATCGGTTTCGTGACGGGCAATCTGGATCAGGTCGTCAGACGATTGTTCCAGATGCAGGTTGATCGGCGCCGAAAAGCCCCGGTTCAATGACAGGACCGGGCGCGATGAAATGCCGGAGAATGTGAAGCTCTGGCTGCGCTCGGTCAGGTGCAAGATGCCGTCCCTGAATTCGCCGCCCTCTACCTTTGCCGGTGTGGCGATCTGGCCGTTGTCCAGAATAAGGGCGGTCGAAAGCGGAATGTGCAGCGGTTTCTTCAGGTTTTGGCCAGGTGTCGGCGCAACTGTCTGCTCGAGCGAAAGTGTGAATGTGGCTGTGGCCGTATCATAGGAGGTGGATACGCTGACAAGTGGCGTGCCAGCCTGCACATACCACAGGAAAAACTGCGTCAGATCACGTCCGGAGGCATCCTCGAAGCACTCCACGAAATCCTCGACCGTCGCGGCATCGCCGTCATGACGCTCGAAATAGAGATCCGTTCCCTCGCGGAAGCCTTCCTCACCCAGGATCGTTGCGATCATGCCGGTGATTTCGGCACCCTTCTCATATACGGTCGTCGTATAGAAGTTGTTGATTTCCCGGTATTTGTCCGGACGTGGCGGATGTGCCAGCGGGCCGCCATCCTCGGGAAACTGCTCGGACTTCAGGTGGCGCACATCGGCAATGCGCTTGACGGCGCGCGAGCGCATGTCGGAAGAAAATTCCTGGTCACGGTAGACTGTAAGGCCTTCTTTCAGGCAAAGCTGAAACCAGTCGCGGCAGGTGATGCGGTTACCGGTCCAGTTGTGGAAATATTCATGCGCGATGATGCGCTCGATATTGGCATAATCGGCATCGGTCGCGGTTTCCGGATCGGCCAAAACGTATTTGTCATTGAAGACGTTGAGCCCCTTGTTCTCCATGGCGCCCATGTTGAAATCCGACACGGCGACGATCATGAAGATGTCGAGGTCGTATTCCCGACCGAAACGCTCTTCGTCCCATTTCATAGAGCGCTTCAGCGCGTCCATGGCATAAGCCGCACGCGGCTCCTTGCCATGCTCGACATAGATCTTCAGCGCGACCTCGCGGCCCGACATGGTGGTGAAGCTGTCTTCGACAACACCGAGATCGCCCGCGACAAGCGCAAAGAGGTAGCTTGGTTTCGGATGCGGATCGAACCAAGCGGCGAAATGGCGCCCTTCGTCGTAGTTGCCGCCACCGAGGAAATTGCCGTTCGACAGAAGAAAGGTATTGCCTTCCTTCGCAGCAATGATGGTGATGGTGTAAGGGGCCAGCACGTCCGGACGGTCTGGGAAATAGGTGATGCGTCGGAAACCCTCGGCCTCGCACTGGGTACAATAGACGCCATTGGTGCGATAGAGGCCCATCAACTGAGTGTTGCTCTCCGGGTTGATGTAATTGGTAACGCAGATCTCGAAGGGAGCCCCCTCCGGAAGATCGCGAATGGTGAGCTTTTCCGGTGTGGCGTCATATTGCTCCGTAGGCATCTCGATCTGGTCGAGAAGCAGGCTCGAAAGCGTAAGCTCGTCACCATCCAGCACCAGCGGTGCGGCCTTGTCGGCACCCTCGCGCCGGTGGAAAATCAGCCGCGCTTCCACCTTGGTATTTTGGGGGGCCAGTTCGAATGTGAGGTCAACCCGTTCAAGCACGAAATCCGTTGGGCGATAATCCGCCAACTGAACAATCTGACCCGTATCTGTTCGCATAACTATTCCCGAATGAACCTTGCGTCTGCCGCTGTCTGTCCATCATGCGGACATGATGGGTGAAAGTAAACTTGCCGATGCGCTTCACCATCATGGAGAGGCGGGGGACAAACATCCCTGAAATACTGCCAGACAGAAGCTTTAACTCGCATCTGGGCATTTCTTATCGAGGCATGATTTCATGAAATGTTGAACGATTACTGAAGCTGTGACCATGCAGGAAGCGAATATCTCGAAAATCAGCCTCGCTTCGGCATACATCTCAGCCTCCACTGGATCGATGAGGGCAGATCGCCCAGTCAAATCGGTTTACCTCGGTTGTCCAGCGTGATCTAATGAACATGAAAGTCGATCTGCTGTGCTCGTGCGCTCGGGTCAAAATCCAATCCTGCGGGCATCTGGTCTGCAAATCCCGATCGCAATTTCCCATGAGTGCAGACACGTACAATCCCGTCCGGGGTATTGTTCTCAAACTCACCTCCGTCGCGTTCTTCCTCGTCATGCAGACCTGCATCAAGGCCGCAGGACCAGACGTTCCTGCGGGGCAGATCACCTTCTTCCGCTCAGCGTTCGCCATCATTCCGATCGTTCTCTATCTGGCATGGCTTCGCAGCCTCACGCGTGCTTTCCATACGAGCAACCTGTTCGGCCATTTCAAGCGCGGTTTCCTCGGCATTTTGTCGATGATGTGCGGTTTTTACGGACTGACATTGCTGCCGCTGCCGGAATTTATCGCAATCGGTTATGCCTCGCCGCTTATGTCGGTGGTTTTTGCCGCCTTGATGCTCGGCGAAACGGTACGTATCTATCGCTGGTCGGCGGTTGTCGTCGGCATGATGGGCGTTGTCATTATCCTGTGGCCCAAGATGACTCTGCTACAGAATGGCGGTCTGGAGGCAGGCGAAAGCATCGGCGCGCTTGCGGTTCTGTTCGGTGCAGTGCTCGGTGGATTGGCGATGGTGCAGGTGCGCCAACTGGTCGTGACTGAGCGCACGCCAACGATCGTGCTTTACTTCTCGCTGACCGGCACGCTCATTTCAGCCTTCAGCATGCCTTTCGGCTGGGAGTGGTTGGATATGCAGCAGGCCGTTCTACTAGTATCGGCGGGCATAGCCGGCGGCGTCGCGCAGATTTTGCTGACGGAAAGCTACCGCCATGCTGAAGTGTCGACCATTGCGCCGTTCGAGTATAGCTCGATCCTGCTCGGCATCGGCGTGTCCTATATTCTTTTTGGTGATGTGCCGACGTTCACGATGCTCGTTGGAACCAGTATCGTTATTTCCGCCGGCATATTCATCATCTTTCGGGAGCATCAGCTCGGTCTTCAACGCAAGGCCGCCCGCAAAGCCTCAAGCCCTACGGTTTGATGCACTGCATCTATGACTAAACACCTGTGAATTTTAATAAAATCATGTATATCACGCGAGTAATGTGATATATGCAGATTTGGGTTGTGGTGTTGGGTGGTGCATCTTGAGTGGGAACGTCAGGCCAGAACGGGTTCGTCTGCGAAGCGGTGAGCAGGACCGGGGCGTCGTGAGACGTTTTTGTCTGCGCAGCCGCACGACGTTTTTGAGGTCTCCCGTGAGGGGGGCATCGTCGTGAGCTACTCCCATGAAGAGTTCGCCGCTCATCCTGCTCTCTTGTCCGCACTACAAAATCTGGCTGCGGTCCTGCGCGGGAAATTCAACCAAAATCCGCGTTTGGCACGGCTACTGTCGGCCCATCAGAAATGGCTTTTGACGCAGGCGGCGATGGCCCTGAACGCCGAATACGGTGACAACGGCTTCACCGTTGCGCAATTGCGCGAAATGGTTACGCCGCTTGGAGTGGCCAGCCGCAACACCGTTCAGAACTATCTCGATCAACTTGAACTCTATCGCTATATCGAGAAAGTTCATCGCGTCCCAGCGGTAAGACCGAAGCGCTACCGCGCCACGCAAATCAGCGAGACAGGCATCTTCGGATGGTACCTGGCCAATCTTGCGGCTATCGATGGTATGGACAATGGTCATCGCGCGTCTACTTTGATGGCGCGTCCGGGACTTATAGAGATTGCTCACCCCGCAACCGCAAGGGCGTGCCTCGCTGACAAGGAGTGGGTGGAGCCGACGCCGCGAGTGGGACTTTTCCTCTGGACCGAAGCCGGGGGACTGGTCATGGACGATTTCATCATCCGGATCCGCGATACGCGCGATGAAAGAGACAAGGTCGACATCGGCTATGTCGATGTCCGCGCCATGGCTACGACCTTCATGATGTCGCGAACGCATTTGCAGCGGCTCCTTAACAGAGCGGCGGAACAGGGCAGCGTCGGCTGGATCGACGACACGCCGCGTAGCGCCATGTGGATTTCTCGCGATTATCTGCTGGAATATTCGCGTTGGCAGGCAAGGAAGTTCAAGCATGTCGAGGACGCTTTCGAGAGCGCAAAATCAATGCTTGAGGATCGGATGCATCTCGCTAGATGATGACGCGGCGAGCGCCAAGAGCCAAGAGCCAAGAGCCAAGAGCCAAGAGCGTTGTGCCTCGTTTAGAACGCGCAAAGGCTCCGCAGCGGGTTGATCCACTGTCTTTTTTTGAGAAACGCTGTCAGTTTTTGCGCCGATGCTGAAGCGTTTCTAAAAATTCGAAAGCGCCTCTCGGACGAAAGGCGCTTGATGAACATTGTTGCGAATTAAACCTGCGCGGGCGCGTCTGTGCCAAACTGAATCCTGAAGCATCAGCCCAAAAATCCGAAACGATTCTCGAAAAAACACGATGCGCGGATTCAAAAATATGACGCGTCCACGTGCGTCCAACAGGACGCAGGGCGCTTAGCGTTCACGAAAGTCTACAAACACCGCAGACGGACGGGTCGTGCGAACCTGCTGCGTGGAGGCGCGAGCGGTCAACTGTTCGTTCGTTACGCCGAAGCGGTGGTAGCCCTGAGTGGAGCGTGGGCCGAGGCCCGCCAATCGGAGCGTTTCAAAGCCGGAATGAACCGGACGGAAGCGAGTAGTCATTGCCTTGGTTCCTTAAACCTGTTCCTCCCAAGACAGTTGGCTTATTGCAGTGCGGCATAGATTCGGCAATCAGGGCAAATGCGCCGCTGTTATGCGTCATTTGCATGGCAATTTTCACATTTCATTTACATTGATCAAAAAGGAAGCATTCACATATCGCGCAGACGTGCCTGAAATGCCAATAAATCCTGCCAGGCCAAGGACTTGCTGGCGGGAGCGTTCAAAAGCTCCTGCGGGTGCAGCGTTGCAATTGCGCTCGCTGTTCCAGCACCCACTGCGACATCTCGCCACTGCCCACGTAGAGTATGGATCGTGCCGGAACCGCCGAAGAAAAAACGCGCGGTGAAGTTGCCGAGAAGCAACAGTGCCTTCGGCTCGGCCAATGCGATCTGCCGCTCGATGAAGGGACGGCATATCTCCATTTCTGGACCGGAGGGCGAGCGGTTGCCCGGAGGGCGCCATGGGACGACATTGGTGAGCATCAGTTTTGCGCGATCGAGCCCGATCGCTGCCAGCATACGATCTAGAAGCAATCCTGTCTTGCCTGTGAAGGGAAGGCCTTCCCGGTCGTCGTCGGCATCGGGCATCGGGCCGATAACCATAATGCCGGAGGAGGGATCGCCTTCCACAAACACCGTGTTGCGGGCACTGTTCTTAAGATTGCAACCGTTGAAGCTTTCGAGCGCTGTCTTCAATTCGGAGAGCGACCGCGCGCTCTCGGCGGCAAAGCGTGCCGAAGCAATCGCCTGGTCGTCGGGAAGCGCCACAGTGACGGGGGTGGACGGTGCTGCCGCCGGTGTGCGCGTTGCCGTTGGAGAGCCCTGTCTGGACGGAGAGGGTGGCTGTGGCGGCGCATTCTGCGTTTCGCGTTGTTGCGGTTGCGCGCCGCTTTGCGGCGCACGCGCCTGACGGCTTGCCGCGAACTCGGCAAAGCGGTCCAAAGGCGCATCTTCCAGCAACCAATCGACCCCTGCATCCGCATGAAAATGCAAAAGTGCAGCCAGTTCTGCCGGGGAGAGGTCTTGCGCCGAGATCATGTCCGGCAAACTAACCGATGTTCCAACGCAGCACCAGCAAAACCGTCGCGGGCGTGAGACCGGTTATCATGCGGCCCATCGTTCAATGTCCCCGCTTTCGCCGATCATGGCAAGACCATGGGCGATGGAGAGCAGTTCTCCGCCGCTTTCGATCTTGTCTGCATCGAACCGGCGCGTGAAGAGTTGTCGTACGGCAGGAACGAACGAGGTGCCACCGGTGAGGAAGACCTTATCGATGGACTGAGGTGCAGTGTTCGTCTTGGTCAAAACCTCGTCGAGAGCCTCTTCGATCTTGGCGAGATCGTCCGCGATCCATCGATCGAAATCGGACCGCTTCACCATCTTTCGTCCGGCGGCACCCAGCGGCGCGAAGTTGAACTCCGCTTCCTCCTGAGAGGAAAGCGCCATCTTGGTGGAGGATATCGCCTGATACAGGGGGTAGCCCTCGTCATGCTCCACCAGTTCGACGAAAAGCGCCAGCTTTTCCGGTTCCAGCGCGGAGCGCAGCAGAGATTTCAGATCGGCAAACTCTCTCGATGTCTTGAAGATGGACAACTGGTTCCATCGCCCGAAATTGACATAGTAACCCGACGGAACATCCAGAACCTTGTCGAAGCTTTTGAACTTGCTGCCCTTGCCGATCTCCGGCGAAACCAGGTTGTCGATCATCCGGAAGTCGAAATGATCGCCAGCGACGCCGACGCCGGAATGGCCGATCGGGGTTGCGGAAAGCTGCCCTGCCTGTTTTTCGAAGCGGATCAAGGAGTAGTCGGTGGTGCCGCCGCCAAAGTCGGCAACCAGAACGTTCGCGTCTTTCTTCAGGCTCTGGGCGAAGTAGTACGCCGCTGCTACCGGCTCATAGACATAATGAATTTGCGGAAAGCCGGCGCGCGTCAGCGCTTCGTTATAGCGGGCAAGCGCCAATGCTTCATCGGGATTGGAGCCGGCAAAGCGCACGGGGCGTCCGGCAATTACGGTGGAAACATCGTCCTTCCACTCGTCTCCCGCGTAGGTCTTGAGCTTGCGTAGAAACACTTCCATCAGGTCTTCAAAGCTTTGACGCTTCGCATAGACCAGCGTGCCTTGAAACAACGACGAGGCAGCAAATGTCTTGATCGATTGCAGAAAACGGCATTCGCCGGGATGATCGATAAACTGCTGAATGGCTGCCTGACCGGCTTCGACTTGCAGCGCTGCAGCGCCAAGTCCCTTGTCCTTCATGAAGGAAAGGGCGGTGCGCATGCTGTCCGTCGTTCCAGCGCTTGAGGTGAAGCGCATGGAGTGGCTGGTGGTGCCTGTGTCGGAAAGCGCCATAACTGTATTGGTCGTGCCGAAATCGAGGCCGAGTGTCCGTGTCATGGCAAAATGTCCTTACGTCGACAAGAAAGCTGTGCCGGAATGCGGGCATCCGGGCAATCAAAGGCGCGCATTCGCGCCTGCCTGTTTTGAGGAGGGCGCGTGATGGCACAGCGAATTGTGAATGGCAAGCAGGCAAGCCTCAGTTTTTTACACGAGGCGACGGCATTCCTGCGGCTTCGTCTTTCAGCCAATCAGCGAAACTGGCCATGGCACTGGTGACCGGACGGGACTTCAACCGTGTGAGCCAGTAGCAGCCCTTCGATACAGTCATTGGAAATGGCTGCACGAGCGTTCCTGATGACAAGTGTCGCTGGAACATCAGCGGCGGGGCAAGTGCCACGCCCGCACCTTGAAGGGCAGCCTCGACCATAGGAACCGAGGAATCAAACACGATGCCTTTGATCCGGGGGATAGGGACACCGGCTTCGACGAACCATTCGGGCCATTCGTCGGTTCTGTAGGAGCGAAGCAGTGTCTGATGCGCGATGTCGTGGGGGCTTGCGAGTTGCCGCGCTATCGCCGGGATGCAAAGTGCCGATAGCGGAGCGAAAAAAAGTTCTTCCGCGTCCGTGTCGTGCCAGGCGCCATTGCCGAAGCGGATTGCGTAGTCCAGGCCCTCAGCAGCGATATCTACCCGGTTGTTGTTGGTGGAGAGACGGAGATCGATAAATGGGTAACGCTCCTGAAATACGCTGAGACGCGGCAGCAGCCAGCCGATTGCGAAGGTTCCGACGGCGCCTACGGTCAACACCTCCTGTAGATGCCCGTCCTCAAAGCGTTCGAGAATATCGGCCATGCGATCGAAGGAATCGCGAAGCGTCGGAAGTAGGGCCAGGCCCTCGTCGGTGATCATCAGTCCGCGCGGAAGTCGTCTGAAAAGCGCGGTGCCAAGTCGCTCTTCAAGCAGTTTTACCTGATGACTAATGGCTGTTTGCGTGACGCAAAGTTCGATGGCGGCACGTGTGAAGCTCAAGTGGCGGGCCGCCGCCTCGAAGGCGCGTAAAGCGTTGAGCGGAAGGTGAGGACGAACCATGATAGTAAGTGAGGCCAAGTTTAATTCATGTCAGGAGGTAGATATCATTATTTGTGCCACGCCGGCAAACGGTCTTAAGTGGTGCTCGTTCCGCTCAAGCGGGCGGTCGAGTACAGGAGACTTAAGTGCCCATGCCAACAACCACGACAAAGAAGCTGAGATCGATTCTTCTTCTCGCAACAGCAGTTTCCGGGATGTCCTCCATTGAGGCCATCGCGGCAGAACGGTTGCGTTGCACCGTCATTCTCGATGCCAAAAGCGGTCAGGTTCTGCATCGGGATGGAACGTGCAACGAAGGTTTTGCACCGCAATCCAGCTTCAAACTGCCGCTTGCCGTCATCGGATATGATTCCGGTATCCTGAAGGATGCGACAACGCCGCGCTGGACCTATAAGAAGGAATGGAAAAGGCCGAAGCGCGAGCAGAAAGCTGTCGATCCGACGATATGGGAGCGGGACTCCATTGTCTGGTACTCGCAGGAGATCACGCGCAGGCTCGGTAAGGCGAAGTTTGCCGACTATGTTCGCCGTTTCGACTACGGCAATGCCGATGTCAGCGGCGTAGCGGGCCAGACAGATGGCCTGACGGAAGCATGGCTCATGTCGTCGCTGAAGATCTCCGGCGATCAGCAAGCGACTTTCGTTCGCCGCTTCGTCAATGGTCAATTGCCGGTTTCGAAAGAGGCCATCGCCAGAACGGAAGCGATCATACCGCAGTTTTCAGCCGCAGATGGTTGGACTGTCCATGGGAAGACAGGGTCCGGTCGCATGCGCACCAAGGCCAACACCTATGATGGGGATCGATGGCTTGGCTGGTTTGTCGGATGGGCGCAGAGGGGTGATCGGAAGGTCGTATTTGCAAGCCTGAATATCGAGGATTGGAAGAGCGACGAGCCAATCAGCTTCGCCACACGGGATACCCTTATCGCCGACCTGCCAAAGCTGGTAAAATAGCGCTCAGCGGAGCAGACGGCGTGCTGCGACAATCAGAATGAAGCCGCCAGCTGCCGTTAGTGCGCCGCGCAGTATCCAAGGGCCTTGATTGATCATGAAACTGGACGCAGGGTAGGGGAAATAGCCGCTACCCTGTCCGATCCACACGAGGCCGATCAGCGCGATCAGAGCGCCCAAGATAGTCAAGATTGTTCGCAGTGCCCGCATGATGCTTCCCCAATAAAGCCTTCCCGGATACTAAGCCGTAAAGGCTTTCAAGTTAAAGCCTCTAATCTAGCACCGGTGAAGGCAATCAGATCGATTTCGCTGCGCCGCCGTCGACACGTAGCATTGTGCCCGTAATATAGCTTGCGGGTTCAGAGCAGAGAAAAGCTCCGGCGGCGGCGAACTCTTCGACGGTGCCGAGCCTACCAGCGGGGATGCTCTTTACCGAAGCCTCGCGTACTTCTTCTAGGCTCTTACCGAGACGTTTGGCATTGGCGCCATCCAGTTCATCAATCCGATCGGTGTGAATGCGACCGGGTAGGAGCATGTTGGCCGTAATGCCAAAGCCTGCGACTTCGCTGGAAAGCGTCTTGTTAAAGCCGACGAGCGCACCGCGAAGCGTGTTTGACAGCGCCAGATTGGGAATGGGCTCGAACACGCCCGATGAGGCAACCGTCAGTATTCGGCCCCAGCCTTGTTCCTTCATCTGCGGAAGAAATGCGTTGGTGAGAGCGACGACGCGCAGCACCATGGATTGAAAGAAGGTGTCTAGCTTGTCCGTCGTGATATCTTGTGCCAGCCCTGGCGTCGGCCCTCCGGTGTTGTTGACGAGGATATCGATGCCGCTGAGCTTCGTCTTCACCGCCTCAATCATCGACGGCACAAAGTTTTCTTCGGCAAGATCGCCCCAGACCCAGTCGGCTTTACCCTTGCCAAGCGCATTGATCCTACTGGCATTGGCGCCCAGCTTTTCGCCGCTGCGTCCGACCATGAGCACGTTGACGCCTTCTTTCGCAAGCGCCGTCGCGATGCCGAGACCCAAGCCGCGAGATGAGGCCAGAACCAATGCGCGCTTGCCGGAAATACCCAAATCCATGACGGTGTCCTTTATGCTCGTGACGATTGCTGCCGCTTGTAGCCCCTGCGCCCAGTCCTGAAAAGGGTTCATCGGCTGAGATTGGCAGCGTTTGCTTGCGCCGCCTCTTGCGCGTCGGTAAGACAGCCCCGAAGAATTTTGTGTTTGGAGAGGCGGGCTTGAACGTGTGGACCGAGCGTCAAAAAGTCGAAAACCGCAAGAGCGACGACGCCCGCAGCGAAAGCGACATCGATTATGGGCGGATCATTCACTCCACCTCCTTTCGACGCCTCCAGAGCAAGACGCAGATCCTCAATCTCGGCGACAGCGATTTCTACCGTACCCGCCTGACGCATTCGCTGGAAGTGGCGCAGATCGCTGCGGGTCTGGTCAAGCACCTGCGCAAGTCCTTTCCTTTTCATCCGGTAACGGACGAATTGCCAGAGCATAGCCTCATCCAGGCGATCGGCAGCGCCCACGATCTCGGCCATCCGCCCTTCGGGCATGGAGGCGAGGTCGCGCTGAATTACTGCATGCGCGTTACGGCAGATCCGAATGAAGCGGGGCGCAACGGCAATGGCGTCATCAGCGACATCAAAAAAGCAGGGTTTGAGGGAAACGGCCAGACGTTACGCATTCTCAGCCGGCTTGAGACATTTTCAAAAGCTCACGGCGCCAACCTCACGCGGCGCACGCTCTTAGGTATTCTAAAATACCCAGTCGCCTATTCGAAAGCTGCTCATTCCGGGCGAGTGCCAAAACTGCACGACGGACCTTCGACGCTTCGCATCATCGACACGCAGGCTTCCAAGCCGCCAAAATGCTACATGGATTGCGAGACGGATGTGGTGGACTGGATCCTTGATCCTCTGCCGGAGTCCGACCGCGATCTCTTTCAGACGGCGACGCGTGAAGATGGCAAGCACGCAAAGTCCCTCTTCAAATCGCTCGATTGCACCATCATGGATGTTGCAGACGACGTCTCCTACGGGGTCCACGATCTTGAAGATGCCATCGCCATGCAGCTCATCACCAGGGATGCCTTCGAGAAGGAGGTGACGGCGGAGCATTGCGAGAGCTTCATTGCGATGCTCAACAAGAACCATAAGAATAAGCGCGGCAATGACGTCTATCGCGAAATCGTGGATGGGCTATTTGGTCATAGCGGCGACCGCAAAATGTTCATCAGCATGTTGGTCGGCTATTTCATCACGGATGCGCGCTTTGCGGACGACGAGCGGTTCGAAACGCCACTCTTGCGTCACGGTGTGAAGCTTGGAGCGGACCGTGTTCGACTGCTGAAAGCCTTTCAGGATGTGGTGCGCAAACACGTGATCAAAAGCCCGCGTGTCCAGCATATGGAGTTCAAAGGCCAGGGAATGGTTGTTGCCGTGTTTGAAGCGCTCCAGTCCGATGCCGAACGGCTGCTGCCAGACGATGTCTTCCCCCTTTATGAAAAATCAGGCGGGGATTTGCGTGTCATCTGCGATTTCGTTGCCGGAATGACGGATGGCTATCTCATCAGGACCTATGAGCGCCTCTTTTCACCAGGGGCAGGTTCCGTGTTCGACAGGCTTTAACCGGGCTAAGCCCATCGACGCTTCTGGAAATTTGAGCGGGGAACGCTCTAGCTTGCTTCTCCCTGCCGCTGGCGCCACTCGCGGATGAGTAGACCATAGACAAGCAGATCGCAGACGCCGTTATGGGTTGTTTCGTGCTGGCGAAGGTACGCCTCGCGCAGGAAGCCCAAACTTTCCGCCAGAGCAATGGAGGAGCGGTTTTCGGCGTCGATCTCCATGTAAAGTTTGCGATATCGGCCCATGGTAAAGATATGGGCGATGAGCGCGGTCATACATTCGTGCGCCACTCCTTGTCTCTGCCACTCAGCGGCTGTGATATATCCAAGCTCGATGACGGCGTCGTCGCGACCAGGAAAAGCGACGTAGCGACCTGCAACCTCGTCGGTCACGCGGTCAATGGCGATCCAGGTTTGTCCGGGCCACTCCTTATCGTTCAGCCAATCGGAAAATGTCGCGATATCTTCAAAGTGAGGCTGAGACATAAATCGGCACTGGTCGGCACTTGAAAAAGTTGGGAACAAAGCTTTTGCATCGCTTTCAATCAAGCTCCGCATAGTAAAGCGCTGCGTCGTGAGCGTCGGTACGTCCATTATCTCTACTGCCGTTTTGTCATGCCATTCACGGGAACAGGTTTAATAGCCTCTCCTGGAACTGCCAAGCGTTCCGGTCAGCAAATTGTCTTCGATTGTTGGATGCCTCCAACGCAGCTTCGAAATCAGCGCGATTCGCTACCTGTAGACGCGATGCCTAAAGCAACTCCTCAGCGCACCTTCTTCTCTTGACCATCTCATCATGCACTCCTATTCTTCGTATTACGTGAACGTAAAAGTAAGCGTTTGTCATCAGGTTGTCAGACAATTCGATGGCTGCGACCGCGCTTCCTTGCTATTGGTCTCGACAAAGCGCTTGTCCTTTGCCAAGACAGATGACGCGAACTGCTTGTTGCGACGACGTTTTTTCACACGTCTTTGGCTGCGTGATGGTGTAGGGCAGGATAACGAAAAGCCGGACGGGACCGGCGAACTGACGAGGATCTTATGACGGAAGAAATGGAATTGCCGGAACGTGAATCGATGGAGTTCGACGTCGTTATCGTCGGCGCGGGACCTGCTGGCCTCTCTGCAGCTATTCGGCTGAAACAGGTCAATCCGGATCTGTCCGTTGTGGTCCTGGAAAAGGGCTCGGAAGTGGGTGCGCATATCCTCTCCGGCGCAGTTGTCGATCCCATCGGTATCGACCGTCTGTTGCCCGGCTGGCGCGAAGAAGAGGGGCATCCCTTCAAGACCGAAGTCAAGGACGACCAGTTTCTGTTCCTGGGACCTGCCGGCTCGATTCGCCTGCCGAACTTCCTGATGCCGCCGCTGATGAACAATCACGGCAACTATATCGTCTCGCTCGGTCTCGTCTGTCGCTGGCTGGCGGAGAAGGCGGAGGCGCTTGGCGTTGAAATCTACCCGGGCTTTGCTGCAACCGAAGTCCTCTATAACGACGAAGGCGCAGTGATCGGCGTCGCGACCGGCGATATGGGGATCGAGCGAAATGGAGAGCCGGGGCCTAACTTCACCCGCGGTATGGCGCTGATGGGCAAATATGTGCTGATCGGCGAAGGCGTACGCGGCTCGCTTGCCAAGCAACTCATCAGGAAATTCGACCTGTCGAAGAACAGCGACGTTCAGAAATTCGGCATCGGAATTAAGGAACTCTGGCAGGTCAAGCCTGAAAACCACCGCCAAGGCCTTGTGCAACACTCCTTCGGCTGGCCGCTGGGAATGAAAACGGGCGGTGGCTCGTTCCTCTATCATCTGGAGGACAATATGGTGGCCGTCGGTTTCGTCGTTCACCTGAACTATAAGAATCCCTATCTCTATCCTTTCGAAGAATTCCAGCGCTTCAAGACGCACCCAGCCATTGCGCCCACCTTCGAAGGTGGAAAGCGTCTCTCGTATGGCGCGCGCGCCATTACCGAAGGTGGCTATCAATCGGTGCCGAAGCTGACATTCCCAGGTGGTGCTCTGATCGGATGCTCGGCCGGCCTTGTCAACGTTCCGCGCATCAAGGGTAGTCACAACGCCGTTCTGTCGGGCATGCTGGCGGCAGATAAGATTGCGGCGGCACTCGAAGCAGGTCGCGCCAATGATGAATTGATCGAGATCGAGAACGAATGGCGCAGCACCGATATAGGCAAGGACCTGAAGCGGGTACGCAATGTAAAGCCGCTCTGGTCGAAGTTCGGCACTGCGATCGGCGTTGGCCTCGGCGGCCTGGATATGTGGACCAACCAGCTCTTCGGCTTCTCCATCTTCGGCACACTGAAGCATGGCAAGACGGATGCTGAGAGCCTGGAACCGGCGGCAAAGCACACGCCGATTGCCTATCCAAAGCCGGATGGCGTGCTGACTTTCGACCGTTTGTCATCGGTCTATCTGTCATCCACCAATCATGAAGAGGATCAGCCGGTCCATCTTCAGGTCAAGGACATGGAATTGCAGAAGCGTTCCGAGCATGACGTCTATGCCGGACCGTCGACGCGTTACTGTCCCGCCGGAGTCTATGAGTGGGTGGAGAAGGACGGCGAGCCGACTTTCGTCATCAACGCGCAGAACTGCGTCCACTGCAAGACCTGCGACATCAAGGATCCCAACCAGAATATCAACTGGGTTCCGCCACAAGGCGGCGAAGGGCCGGTCTACGCCAATATGTAAGTATTGGCGCGGCCCGCCCGGACCGCCGTTAGCAAAGATGTTCTGCGAAGCGCCGACTCACACCAATATGCGAATATCGGCGCGGCCCGCCTGAACAGTTGTTGGCGAGATATCCGAGCGGACCGTGTTCTAGGAGCACCTCTTCATGGTTATAATTCGGGATGGTCGACAAGAGGAGTTCGACCGTCTTGCAGACATCGAACTGGATGCCTTCGTCACCTGGGCTCAGGCTTGCGACGTATCGCAGGAGCCATCCTGCGCGCCAGTCCATCTTCTTCAGCAGAGCTTGGAGGAGAATTTGCTTCTGGTTGCCGAGGAGGGTGGCCGGACTGTCGGATTTGCGCTTGGTTTGATGGAAGAAAGTACGCTCCACATCGTCGAAATCGACGTGGAACGTGAGGCACAGGGCAAGGGCATCGGCAAGGCTTTGATGCTCGCTTTGCTCGAGCGCGCAGGTGGGTTTGGGTGCTCCGAGGCGGTTCTGACCACAGATCGCTATGCGCCCTTCAATGCCCCCTTCTACGAAAAGCTTGGTTTTCGGATTCTTTCGGCGGTGGAAACGCCGGCATTCCTGCTGAAAAGACTAAAGGCGCAAGTCGATTCCGGTCTCGATCCAGAGCGCCGGGTCGCGATGCGTTTGCATCTGTGATGCGCGATTTGAAATGCATCAAGCCATCATTTTTGAACAACCGTCAGTCTTTGAGGTTATAACATCGATCGTCCTGATCGATTGAGACATTTGCAGCTACGGGCAGGATCATCTACTAGTACTAGACCTGTTCTGATCGGGCTTAGACCCTAAGCGACAATCGGGTTGATATGGCCCCCGGCGGGGGTTGGGAGTGAGTACATGACGAAAAGCGCCACTTTGGTTTTCGCGCTGCGGAGAAACATTATTTCGGTGGCTGCTGCTTTTGTGGCTTGCGCTGCCTCTCTTGGTAGCCAGCCTGCGATGGCGGCGAGTTGCCGGGCTGATGCAGCAGCGAGCATAGATTGGAGCGAGTGCAACAAACGCCTTCTCATGCTTGGCGGCAGTATTCTCGATGGTGCAGACCTTCACGGAACGGATTTCACCTACACAGATCTACGAGGCTCGTCCTTCAAGAAGGCTAATTTGCAAAAAGCCAAGTTGATCCGCAGTTCGCTGGCATCCTCTGAACTTGAAGGGGCAAATCTCGTGAAGGTTGAGGCCTACCGGAGCGATTTCAGCGACGTGAACGCCACCAATGCCAAATTTAACAGCGCCGAAATGCAGCGTGCCGACTTCGAAAACGCCAAGCTCGATAATGCCGATTTCAGCAAAGCAGAACTTGGACGCGCAGATTTTAATGGTGCGGTGCTGACAGGTACCAAGTTCACCAAGGCCAATCTTTCTCGGGCCAGTTTCGAGGGAGCCAAGTTTACCGGCTCAATCGATTTCTCCGACTCTTTCCTGCTGCTGGCGCATATTGAAGGACTGGATCTTTCCGCAGCCACTGGACTAGAGCAGAAACAGATCGATATCGCCTGTGGTGACGACAAGACGAAGCTTCCGCAGGGGCTGACCAAGCCAGCCACCTGGCCTTGCCCGTCTGACCCGGAAGACGACTAACGTAGAGCCAGCCCGCGATTGAGTTTAGGCGCTTAGAGCGCTCCGTCTGAGAAGGAAGCGCTCTAAGGCATTAGTTAGGTCGCAAACATCGGACAGAGGCGCGAACGATGCGCGCCGGCTCAAAAGCCCGAGAGCACGATCTTCCCCTTGGCGGTGCCGCTTTCAATCAAAGCGTGGGCCTTGATCAGGTTTGCGGCGTTGATCTTGCCGCACACGTCTGTCAGCGTCGTCTTGATCTTTCCTTGGTCAATTAGGTCGGAGACATGGTTCAGCAGGTTGTGCTGCTCCAGAATGTCCACAGTCTCGAAAACCGGGCGGGTAAACATCATCTCCCAGTGAACCGAAATGGCCTTGCGCTTGAACGGCATGATATCGAAGCCGTCTTCCGGGTCGTCGATCAGGCAGTAGCGTCCCTGTGGCGCGATCAGCTCTACGCTATCGGCGCGGTGAACATCGCTATGAGTTGTGGAGAAGACGAAGGAAGGCGCGCCAATACCGAGCGCTTCGACCTGAGAAGAGAGGGGTTTGCTATGGTCCAGCACATGGTGTGCGCCGAGTTGCCGAACCCATTCTTTCGTCTCTGCTCTGGACGCTGTGGCGATGACGGTCAGGTCCGTCAAATGTCGGGCGAGCTGGATCGCGATAGAGCCAACGCCGCCGGCACCGCCAATGATGACGATAGCATCGCTGCCGCCCGGAACCTTGTCCTTTACCTTGAGGCGGTCAAACAGTGCCTCATAGGCGGTGATCGCGGTGAGCGGCAGTGCCGCAGCCTCCTCGAAGCTCAGGCTGCTTGGCTTCGTGCCGACGATTCGCTCATCCACGAGGTGGAATTCACTGTTGGTGCCAGGACGATTGATAGCGCCCGCGTAAAACACCTCATCGCCCGGTTTGAACAGGCTCACCTTGTCGCCAACGGCCTTAACGATGCCAGCGGCATCGAAGCCGAGAATGCGGGTCTGGCCGTTTTCCGGCGATTGGTTGCGCCGAACCTTCGTGTCTACCGGATTGACGGAAACGGCCTTCACTTCAACCAGAATGTCGCGCCCCTTGGCCTCTGGCGCAGGCAGTTCGAAATCCACTAGGGCGTCTGTTTCAGTGACGGGTTTGCAGCTGTTAAAACCGATGGCTCGCATGATGCTTTTCCTTCGCTTGTTGCGTTGGGGGCTATTTGATAGAAAGCAGCACAGGCTGCAAGAATGCACATTTTGTGTCTATACAGACAAAAAGGATACTGTAGCCGTTCATCGATCCCGAAAAACGGAGCCTCTTGATGTCCCGACCCCGCGCCAAGTTGAAGGATAACTTTCCCGGTTGTCCGGTGGAATCGACGCTGTGTTATCTCGATGGAAAATGGAAAGGCGTCATTCTCTATCACCTGTTGAGCGAGGGAACCTTGCGTTTCAACGAGTTGCGCCGCCGTATTCCAAGCGTGACGCAGCGCATGCTGACAAAGCAGCTTCGTGAACTGGAAGTCGCCGGTCTGATTTCCCGTACCGTCTTTCCTGTCGTGCCGCCAAGGGTGGATTACAGCCTCACCGTACTTGGCCAGAGCATGGAGCCAGTCATTTCTGCCCTCAAAACGTGGGGGGAGGCGCACGTCGTATGCAAGAACGGCATTAAAACAGTCGCGTCGGCTGTGGACTCCGTCATGCCTCTGGCGGCTGCCGAATGAGCATGGCAACCGATATGTTGCAAAGGCAACGACACGCCTTCATTCAAGACGGACAACCGACGCTGGAGCAGCGCCGCGCAGATCTGAAGGCACTCCGCAAGGTCGTGACGTCAAATCGGCAAAAGATAGAACGAGCGGTAGATACGGATTTCGGCGGACGGTCTCCCTATGAGACGGCGCTTCTCGATATCGTCGGCGTAATAAGGGCGATCGATTATCTCGACCGTAATCTGAAGCGCTTCATGAAGCCGGAGCGACGACACGTGGCGGCACTGTTTCAGCGCGGGCGAGCTTGGGTCGAGTATCAGCCGCTCGGTGTCATCGGCATCCTGTCACCATGGAACTTCCCTTTTTTGCTGTCGATGGTGCCGCTGGCAACCGCACTTGCAGCTGGCAATCGTGTGATGCTGAAACCATCGGAACTTACACCGGAAACCAGCGCTTTGATGAAGGCGATGCTCGCGGACGCGTTGCCCGAAGAAAAGGTTGCCGTCATTCTGGGAGATGCCGCCATCGGCGCCGAATTCAGCGGCTTGCCATTCGACCATTTGTTCTTCACGGGCAGCACCGCAGTCGGACGCTCGGTGATGAAAGCTGCGAGCGAGAACCTTGTTCCGGTAACGCTGGAGCTTGGTGGTAAAAGTCCCACCATCATTCTTCCGGGCAAGGCAAGCCAGGAGACCGCGGCTGCCATTGTCCTGGGAAAGCTGGCTAATGCCGGGCAGACATGCGTTGCTCCGGACTATGTCTTCGTTCAAGAGAACGAGGTTGGTGATTTTGTCGATAAATTCGGTCGAGCGGTTTCGAAATCATATCCGGACGGCTCGAAAAGCGCCGATTACACATCCATTTGTAGCGACAGACATTTTACCCGCTTAAAGGCGCTACTCGACGATGCCGAGCGCAAGGGTGCGACCTTGCGGCCGGTCGGTGGAAAGGCAGATGAGCAACCGAGACGACGGGTCATTTCGCCGACGCTCGTCCTCAACCCAAGGGACGATATGGCGGTGATGCAGGATGAAATCTTCGGGCCGATCCTGCCCGTGCTGACCTACCGCGATATCTATGAGGTCATTGCTTACATCAACGAGAGACCGCGACCGCTGGCGCTATATGTCTTTGGTGACGAAAGAAGCGAGGACTGCCGCAAGATTCTCTCCAACACCACGTCGGGTAATGTTGGTATCAACAACACCGTGTTGCATGTGGCGCAGGATGATCTTCCTTTTGGCGGGGTCGGCGCAAGCGGTATCGGCGCTTATCACGGCATAGAGGGCTTTCGACGGATGAGCCATGCCAAGGGCGTCTTTTCCCAGGGGCGATTCAGCATTCCCAACCGTTTGCGCCCGCCCTACGGGCGTTTGACGAAAGCGGCAATTGCCTTTCTGCTGCGCTGAATTGAGCACTGGTTTACATGCAGCCATTCGAGATGCCGCGCATAAGCCTCGCCGGGACGGCAGGACTGACAGCGGACATCGAAGGCGGCGGTTGACTGCTGCACGAATGGGGATCGATCAACCCAGATTCATGGCGGATGGATTTGGTTCAGCCTGAGCGACAAGTGCTCGCCAGGAATGCAAAAATATTCGTCACATTCGTCGCAATAAATATGGATTTATAATGTTCGAGCTACTTTTTGTTTCGCATTCATGTTGAGGTAATACTTTACTTGGACATGATAAGTGCGCACCTTGACATCGATGCGATGTGTTTTTCTGAACCATTCTTGCGAAGAATGTCCTCTTGATTTTCGGACAATTTGGGAGGAAGGATTTGCCGCGGCATTCGCCGGCTCTCATCATTCACATTTTTTTGCACCGCAACATCGAACTGCCCGGATTAGTTCATAATTTCGCGCGCAGTGATTTGTCAGTTCAGGGACGGACCAGCATGGGTATTGGTTGGATAGAAGCCGCGATCCTCGGCTTTATTCAAGGGCTTACAGAGTTTTTGCCAGTTTCTTCAAGCGCACATTTGAGAATAGCCGGGGAATTTTTGGGCACCGGTGAAGACCCGGGTGCAGCCTTCACCGCCATCATTCAGATCGGCACGGAGCTGGCGGTCCTGGTCTATTTCTGGTCGGACATTATGCGGATCGCCTTCGCGTGGCTTCGGCATCACCTCAGGCTTGGCGGTTCGTACGACCCTGCCGATGTGCGTCTTGGCTGGATGATCATCGTCGGTTCGGTGCCGATCGTGTTACTTGGGCTGTTGTTCAAGGATGCGATCGAGCACTCGTTACGCAATCTGTACATCACCGCTGTCATGCTGATCGTCTTCGGTATTATTTTGGGCTGGGCGGATCGTATCGGCAAGAAGAAGTATCCGATCAACAAACTGATCTGGCGCGATGCGATCATTTTCGGTTTCGCGCAGGCCATGGCTTTGATCCCCGGCGTGTCCCGTTCCGGCGGAACGATTACTGCTGGCTTGCTCATGGGTTACACGCGTGAAGCCGCTGCACGTTACTCCTTCCTGCTCGCCGTTCCCGCCGTTTTCGGCTCCGGCTTTTACCAGCTCTTCAAAAGCATCGGTCAGGAAAACACCGTCGGCTGGGGCCAGACTGCCCTCGCAACCCTGATCTCGTTTGTCGTCGGCTATGCTGTCATCGTCGTATTCCTCAAGCTAGTTTCGACGAAAAGCTATATGCCCTTCGTCTGGTATCGCATCGTAATCGGTGTCGCGCTGCTTGGCCTGCTCTTCAGCGGCGTCATCAACCCGATCTGATTCCGGTCGGAAACGCGTTAATTTTACCCGGTACGGCCTGCCGCACCGGGTAATTTTATGACTTTCTATCCCTGTAGAATTATTTTCCTTTCGGTATGGCGAGAGAGCGTCTATTCCGGCTGAAAGATCGCCACGCCGCTCACTTTTGCGGTATCCTTTGATGTTGTCAGGAAAAACGAATGACCACCGACGCGCCTTGCGCCCTCGCTGTGGAGGACATCCACAAGAGCTTCGGCAATCAAGAGGTTCTGAAGGGCATTTCGCTGACGGCAAGGAAGGGCGATGTCATCTCCATCATCGGGTCTTCCGGCTCGGGAAAGAGCACCCTTCTTAGGTGCATCAATTTTCTGGAAATACCCGATAGAGGCCGTGTCCGCGTCAATGGCGAAGAGATCGCGGTCAGGCATGGGCGCGATGGCAAGTCTGTCCCGCAAAGTTGGCGTCAGGTGGAGCGATTGCGCACCGGCCTCGGCATGGTCTTCCAAAGTTTCAACCTCTGGGCTCATCGCACCGTTCTCGAAAATGTCATCGAGGCCCCGGTCCATGTCATGGGCGTAAAGCGCGCGGAAGCAGTCGAGAAGGCGGAAGCGCTGCTGCACAAGGTGGGTCTCTACGAGAAGAGGGATGCCTATCCAGCCTTTCTTTCGGGTGGGCAGCAGCAGCGTGCCGCTATTGCCCGTGCGCTCTGCGTCGAGCCCGCCGTCATGCTTTTCGACGAGCCGACATCGGCGCTAGATCCGGAACTGGTTGGCGAAGTGCTGAAAGTTATTCGCGATCTGGCGGAAGAGGGCCGCACCATGTTGCTTGTGACGCATGAGATGCGCTTTGCCCGCGATGTGTCCAGCCATGTCATGTTTCTGCACCAGGGCCGCGTGGAGGAGGAGGGATCTCCCCAGCAGGTCTTTAGCAACCCCATCAGCGCACGGACCCGAGATTTTACCGGCGCGCTTGCCAACTGATTGTCACACAGGAGTTTGATATGAAATTCGTCGCATCCCTGCTGGCCGGCACGGCCTTCGCATTATCGGCTTTCTCTGCCAGCGCCGAAGTCCGCTTTGGCGTCATGAATGAAAGCTATCCACCTTTCTTTGCCCAGGATGCCAGCGGCAAGTGGCAAGGCTGGGAAATCGATCTGATGGATGCCGTCTGCGCTGAGATGAAGGAGAAATGCTCCATCGTCGCGCTTTCCTGGGATGGATTGATTCCGGCGCTTGAAAGCAAGAAGTTCGACGTGATCTGGTCGTCCATGTCCAACACCGCCGAGCGTCAGAAGGTCATCGACTTCACCGATAAATATTACAACACCCCAGCCAAGCTCATCGGCGCCAAGGACGGCAAGCCGGGTACGACGGCTGAAGATGTAAAGGGCAAGACGATCGGCATTCAGGTTGCCACCATTCAGTCCGCTTACTACGCCAAGTACTTCAAGGACGTCGCCGACGAGAAAACCTACCAGACGCTGGACGAAGCCTTCCAGGATCTGGCCGCCGGCCGCATCGACTATGTCTTCGGTGATTCGCTCGTTCTCAATGACTTCCTGAAGACCGATACCGGCAAGGATTGCTGCGCCGATGCCGGCAATGTTGCCGACGATCCTGAAATTCTGGGCCGTGGCGTTTCCGGCGGCGTGCGCAAGGACGACCAGGAACTGAAGCAGAAGCTGAACACGGCGCTCGCAGCTGTGCGCGCCAGCGGCAAGTATGACGAGATCACCAAGAAATACTTCAGCTTCGATATCTACGGCGCGAAGTAAGTCTGGTTCTTCTCGCAAATGGCAGCTCCTGACAGCATCATTCAGCTTTTGTCTCCCTATCCACCGGGATGGGGAGGCACATTGCTGTCTGGTGCTGCCGCGACGCTTGCCATCTCCGCCGGCGCCTATCTAATCGGTATAGTCATCGGAATGGCGGGTGCGCTTGGCAAGCTTTCCGATAACCGGGCTCTCGGCATCATTCTCAATCTCTACACGACCCTGATCCGCTCGGTGCCGGAACTCATTCTGATTGTCGGCCTCTATTACGCCGGAACGGACGGCTTGAACCGCCTGCTGCAAATGGCGGGCCTACCGCCGCTGGAGGTCAACGGCTTCGTCGCGGCTGTCGCTGTCCTTGGTTTTGTGCAGGGCGCCTATATGACGGAAGTCCTGCGCGGCGCGATCCTGTCTATCCCGAATGGCCAGATCGAGGCAGCCAAGGCGTTTGGCATGTCACCGTTCTTGCGTTTTCGCCGCGTAGTACTTCCCGCTCTCTTGCCGAACGCGTTGCCTGGACTTTCGAATCTTTGGCTGTCGGTAACAAAGGATAGCGCGTTGGTGGCTGTCGTCGGCTATCAGGAACTGGCGCTCGCCACACGGCTGGCAGGGGCCAGCACCAAGCATTATTTCCTGTTCTTCATGGCTGCCGCACTGATCTATCTGGCGATAACGCTTGTCTCCAATTTTGTCTTCCGGCTGATCGAACGGCGCGTGCGCCGCGGCCAGCCGTCGCTGGCGTGAGGGAGACAAGATGACGTTTTCCTGGATTGAAAAATACTGGCCGCTTCTCCTCACCGGTGCATGGCAGACCATCGCCCTTCTGTTCATCTCCGTCAGCCTCGGCTTCATTCTGGCGATTGGCCTTGCCTTCGCTCAGGTCAGCGGTGGTAGGATCACGCGGCTCCTGGCACGCGGCTACTGCACCTTCTTTCGCGGTACGCCCCTGCTGATCCAGCTTTGGCTTCTTTATTACGGCGTCGGTTCGTTTCTACCGATGATCCCTGGCCTGCGGCAGAGCTTTTTGTGGCCGATCCTGCGTGAAGGTTTTTTCTTCGCTGCCGTCAGCTTTACTCTGAACTACGCGGCCTATGAGGCAGAGGTCCTGCGTGGGGCACTTCTCGGCGTGCCGAAGGGTGAACTTGAAGCCGCGCGCGCGTTCGGTATGAGCCGGTTCAAGCTTGCCCGCCGCATCTGGCTGCCACGCGCCATCCGCAACGCGCTTCCCACGATCGCAGGCGAGGTGGTGATGCAGTTGAAAGCCACGCCGCTCGCCTTTACCGTGACGGTGATGGACCTCTACGCAGTTGCCTACAAGGTTCGGCAAGACACTCTTCTCGTCTACGAGCCGCTTCTTGTCGTGACCGTCTTCTATCTCATCCTCACAGCTATCATTGCCCGCTGCTTCGGGATTATCGAAGCGCAGGTGCCAGTCAGACGCTAATCTAGCGGCGCAAATACCAGGAGTTTTTTGAATGGGCGATATTCGCATTCTCGATGGCGGCATGAGCCGCGAATTGCAGCGGCTGGGTGCCGAACTGAGGCAGCCGGAATGGTCGGCTCTCGCGCTGATCAATGCGCCGGACATTGTCCGTCAGGTCCATGCGGAGTTCATCGAAGCCGGCGCCGACGTCGTTACCACCAATTCCTACGCGCTGGTGCCGTTTCACATCGGCGAGGAGCGGTTCCGTGAGCAGGGAGCGTCGCTGATTGCACTGTCCGGTCGTCTTGCGCGTGAGGCCGCTGATGCCTCCGGTCGCAAGATTACCGTCGCAGGTTCGTTGCCGCCGATCTTTGGCTCCTATGAGCCGGAGAATTTCGATGCCTCCCGCGTTCAGGATTATCTGCGTGTTCTGGTGAACAATCTCGAGCCCTCTGTCGATGTCTGGCTTGGAGAGACCCTCAGCCTGATAGCCGAAGGTGAAGCCGTCCGTGAGGCCGTTGCGAAGACGGGCAAACCCTTCTGGATTTCCTTCACTCTGGATGATGAACTGGCGCAGTTGAACGGAGCCGAACCGAAACTGCGGTCCGGTGAAACCGTCCGCGCCGCCGCAGAGTGGATAGCGGGATCGGGTGCTGCGGCCTTGCTATTCAACTGCAGCAAGCCGGAGGTGATGAAAGCTGCAGTCGAGACGGCTGCCAACACCTTCAAGGAAAAGGGCGTCTCGCTGGAAATTGGCGTTTATGCCAACGCCTTCGAAGGAGAGCAGGGGGATTCCGCTGCCAATGAGGGTCTGCATGGCACACGGACTGATTTGACCGACGACGTCTATTCGCGCTTCGCCTGCACCTGGGCGGACGCTGGCGCAACGATGATCGGCGGATGCTGCGGCATCGGCGCGGCCCACATCCATAAGGTGGCAGGCGCATTACGCGCTCATTGAAAGGTGGTGACGTCTACCGCGTCTCGATGGAAAACACGTCGAGACCGGTGACGTCCTCTTCCAGCAGGGTGAAGCCCTGTTTCAAATAATACGGCCGCTTGTCGGCTGTCGCACAGAGATAGCAGGTGCCACGCCCAAGTAGCGCAATGTGCTGGCGGGCGTCTTTGATCAAAGCAGCAGCGACGCCCTGTTTTCGATAATCAGGATCGACCCAGAGCGCGGCGATCCAAGGTGCGTAGTTGGGCCGCACGTCGAGATCATTGTCGATGACGAGCAAGGAGCCGACATAGGTGTCGCCTTCATGCGCCACGAGCGCAAAGGGGACATCATCCTCTCCCAGCATAGGATCGAGATGCGCCCGATAATCTTCGAGCGGCACGCCGCTTTCCGTCCACCAGGCATTCCAGCCGCGATGAGCGATCGTGTCGGCGAAAGAAGGGTGGTGACGAAGATTGGATATCCGCATGTAATGTCTCATCATCCTGAATCAGAAATCGAGAGCAAGTCTACAAGCAATTGAAATGCCAGCGCAACGATGTGGCCCGGCCGAGATTTTGCGGCCGGGCAAACGGCGAGATTACAGCAGCGTGCCTCCCAGAATGACCAGGGCCACGGAGAAGTAGATGACGAGGCCACTGACATCCACAAGCGTGGCAACGAAGGGGGCCGATGCGCTGGCCGGATCAAGACGCAGGCGCTGGAGGAGGAAAGGCAGCATCGAACCACAGATCGAGCCGAAGGTAACGATGCCGATCAGCGCTGCGAAGACGGTGAAACCGACAAGCAGCCAATGCTCACCATAATCGTAGAAACCTGCCTGCTGCCACACGGTTAGCCGCAGGAAGCCGATTGCGCCGAGAATTGCACCGAGAGCCAGTCCGCTTGGCAGTTCCCGCAGAAGCACCCGCCACCAGTCGGAAAGCTTGAGTTCTCCCAGAGCCAGGGCGCGGATGATCAGCGAGGTTGCCTGCGAACCCGAATTGCCGCCAGACGACATGATCAGCGGAATGAAGAGCGTCAGAACGACAGCCTTTTCCAGTTCTCCTTCGAAGTGCTGCATTGCGCTGGCCGTCAGCATTTCGCCGAGGAACAGGGCGGAGAGCCATCCGGCGCGCTTGCGGATCATGTCCATGAAGCCCATCGACATGTAAGGCTTGCCAAGCGCTTCCATGCCGCCGAACTTGTGGGCATCTTCCGTCGTGTCGGCAATCATCGTGTCGATGACGTCGTCGACGGTGACGATGCCGAGAATGCGGGCGTGCTCATCCACTACCGGAATCGCGAGAAGATCGTGCTTGCGGATGAGACGAGCGACGTCCTCCTGCGACATCTGGGGGTCTGCATAGACGACGCTTTCGCGCGATGCTGCAGACAGGATCGATGCTTCAGCTTCTGCGGTAACGAGACGGCGCAGCGTCACCACCTTGCTCAAGGTACCATCCTCGGCCAGCACATAGATGGCATAGACCGTTTCACGCGAACGCTCGACGACGCGAATGTGCGAAAGGGTCTGTTCCACCGTCCAGCTATCAGGCACGCTGACGAACTCCGTCGTCATAATGGAGCCTGCGGTGCGGGGCGGATAGGTCATCAGATGCTGGATGGCAGCAGCCGTAGCGCGGTCCAGACGCGAAAAGAGCTTGGCGCGGTGGCTCTCATCCATCTCGGCCATGACGTCCGCCACGCGGTCGTCTGACATGAGGTTGACGATACGAGTTGCCTGCTCCAGCGGGATGGTAGCGATAATCTCGGCAGCATGATGCAGTTCCGGACGATCCAGAATGGCAACGGCCTTTGGCTGCGGCATTTTCAGCAAAGCATCGACGGCGTCATGCACATCAAGTGCGTTCAGTTGCTCGACACGTTCTGCAATGGTTGAAAGACCTGCATCACCGCTGCGAAAAAGACGTGCGGCCTTGCTGGCTCTCTGGGAGAGGGTATGAAAGTTCATGATTGCTCACCTTCCAGTCGATCCGCCGATCGCGGCGGGCCGTGGTGAGCTGACAGGGATCAGATCAGAGCACGTCTCGCCGGTCTCGGCAAAGGCAATCGACTACTACTGTCGCTAGACATCAAACGATGCTCCGTGAATATCCGTGCCGGATGGCTGTCACACCCGCACGTGAGGCCTGTGGTGCGCCTGAACCGCGTCATAGTCAAGCCGTGCGAAGATGAAATTTTGGCAAGGTTGATCTGCGCGAAAAGCAGAGCAGATCTCTCTCTGAATTCAGGTGTCTATGTTTCGACCGACCTGAATTGCGCCGCGCCATTTCTCGACGTGACATACAGTTGAAGATCGAGCTCTCTCTCCTCGTTCAACATGTCCCACGGTCAGCTAAAAAGCGGCTAATATACGTTGTTTCGACAAACCCATGCGGGTAGCTCCACCTTCAGATTTAATCATTGATTAACCATAAGTGCCATAGGTTAGGGGGCAACGTCGGCATGATGCGACGTGACGACTGCCGGTATGCTTATGGTCCGCCACCCGCTCTTCATAGCACCCAGATTTTTAGTCTTGTTGGCTGCAACTGCGCCCGCCGCCCTCGTGGCAACCTATGCGGCTGCGCAATCGATGTGGACAGGCGCGACGGATAACGCGTTCGAGAATGATGCGAACTGGGCGCCGCGCGCGCCGTCCGTGACCGATAGTGCCACGGTCGATGCCGGCTCCCCCCAGGTGTCGACGGGCGAGATCATCGACCGGTTGAATGTCGGCGGCGGAAACGTGACTGTCTCCAATACCGGTGCCTTGACCGTTACCAGTGGCACCACGATGACCTCTGGCAGCATCACCATCAATGCAGGCGGTGTTTTGACATCGGACGTCGATCTCGTCGGTGGCAGTCTTGCTGTCGATGGCGCACTGGATGGCACGCTGTCACTACAAAATGGCAGCGTGACCGTGAATGGTACGCTTCGCGATGGCGTCGTTGGAAATGGAACTTCGCTTTCCAACAATGGTGCAATGAGCGGTGCTGACGTCGCCTCAGGCGGCACTTTTACCAATAACAGCGGGGCGACGCTCTCCACCTTGGAAAATGCCGGTACGGCATCGAATGCGGGTCATATCGGCACGCTGGAAAACTCCGGCGGCAATTTCACTAACAATGCCGGTGGAGAGGTTCTCGGCAAGACGACGGTGTCAGGCGGAAGTGTCACCAACAACTTCATCGTCACGGATGTGGATGTCGCAGCAGCTGCGGCCTTCACCAACAATAATGGTGCAACGGCGGGCAATATCCGCAACTCAGGAACCATCGTCAACGCAGGCACGGTCACCTCGCTTCAGAACGATTCGGGCAGCTTTACCAACAATGTCGGCGGTAGGATTACCGGCGAAACGATCATATCGGGTGGCACCGTGACCAACAACTTTGTGGTGACGGATGTGGACGTCGCCGCAGCGGCGGCATTTGCAAATAATGCCGGCGGAACGGCGGGCAATGTGCGCAATTCCGGTGCATTCACCAATGCCGGAACGATCGCCTCTCTTCGAAACGACGCCGGAACGACCACAAACAATGCCGGTGGCAGGGTGACCGGCACGACCATTGTTGCGGGTGGAACGGTCACCAACAACTTCGTGGTGACCGATGTGGATGTCGCCGCCGCCGCGGCTTTCGTCAACAATACAGCAGCCTCTGCTGGGGCGGTCACCAACAACGGTGTCACCACCAACGCCGGCACGGTCGCTTCACTCGAAAACAGGGATGGGCTCTTTACCAACAATGCCGGTGGATCGGTTACCGGAGCGACGACGATTAGCGGTGGCACCGTGGTCAATAACGACACGCTTGCGGATGTGCAAAACCGGGCAGGTGGAAGATTCATCAACAATCTCGGCGCCATCGTAAATGATGTCGTGAATGAAGGGATAGCGACGAATGATGGCACGGTCGCATCTCTGAGCAATGTCAAAGGACGTTTCACCAATACGGGTACCATTACAGGCAAAGCCGATGTGAGAGGCGGCGAACTTCGGAACGACGGAACGGCGTCCGGCACCGTGGATATCTTCGATGGCGGTCTATTGAGCGGTACCGGCGTGTCGGGTGGCCTGCTGGTTCGCGCAGGTGGCGTGCTGGCCCCTGGGCCTGGCATCGCGGCGACGAGTGTCAGCGGCGATGCGACCTTCCAGACGGGCGCGGTCTATGATGTCGATATCGATTCCACCGGCCGCTCCGATCGCATTGATGTCTCAGGAACGGCGCGTCTGCAAGGCGGCGTGGTCGATCTGCGCGCAGCAAGCGGCACTTACGGTCTGTCCACAACCTACCACATCTTGACTGCCGGTCTGGTCGACGGCGCGTTCGATCGCGTCGACAGCAATTTTGCTTTCTTGTCGCCAACGCTGACCTATGGAGCGACATCCGTCGATCTTCAACTTGACCGTAACGCCGTGCGCTTCGAAGATGTCGCACGCACCCGCAACGATGCTGCGGCTGCAAACGCGATTGAAGCAGCCGGCGTATCGAACACCCTTTTTCAGGCTGTTCTGCCACTGGATATCCAGACGGCGCAGAGTGCCTTTGCGCAGCTGAACGGTGAAGTACACGCTTCGCTCAAATCTGCTCTTCTCTCCGACAGCTCTATTCTGCGCGAAGCGATTGTCGACAAGACCAACCGCCTTTCAAGCGAGAGCGAGGTGAAAGACGGCAGTCTGTGGGCGACAGGCCTGGCGTCGAGAGAGACTTTCGCTGATGATGAAACGGCTGGAGCTCTGGAGATCAACCGGGAGGGAATGTTGCTCGGTGGCGATATTCCGATTTCGGATGCTTGGCGCCTTGGAGGCGCGTTGGGTTACAGCACGATTGACGCCGCTCAGGGGGCCGAGGCGCAGTCATACCACATCGGCCTCTATACCCATGCGCAGATGGAGCCGTTTAGTTTCACAGGCGGCGCGCTCTACTCCCGAAACGAGATCGCTACACGCAGAAACGTTGCCTTCGGCACATTTTCAGACGTACTAACGTCCGACTACAGCCGCTCGACGTCGCAAGTCTTTACCGAGGTGGGTTGGACCTTCGAGATGGATAAACTCCGTCTCCAGCCCTTTGCTGGTCTCGCCTATACGGCGACCGATGGCGGTGCAATCCGAGAGGATGGCGGGGCGGCGGCACTCGCCATTGAAGACCGGTCATTCGATAGCACAATATCCACGATGGGTTTGCGTTTTTCGACAGAGGTTGAGACAGGCCACCTGCCGATTTTCGTATCCGGCATGGTCGGCTGGCGGCATGATTTCGACCCTACAGGACCTTTTGCAGTCGCGCGTTTCGACGGTGGTAGCCCGTTCATGCTGGATGGCGTTGGCGTACCGCAAGATGCGCTGATGGTGAAGGCAGGCGCTACCGTCCACCTCTCCAAATCGGCGCGCGTGATGCTGACCTACAGCGGTGATTTCGCCAAGGGTTATGGTTCCAACGCCGTCATGGCGAACCTGACGATGAATTTCTAAGACAGAGCCAAACGGCTTAAATCCTGGGAGCCTTCTCCTGCCGCTCCAGCATGACTGCAACGAGGAAGACCAGCAGGCCGCCAAAGGACAGGGCTGCCCCGATATAACCCGTGGATGCATAACCGTAGCCAAGTGCGATCACCACGCCGCCAAGCCACGCGCCGAGCGCATTGGCAATATTGAAGGCCGAATGATTGGACGCCGCGGCCAGGGTCTGGGCATCGGCAGCAACGTCCATCAGACGCGTCTGCACTGCGGGGCACGCGGCAAAGCCGCAGCCGATGAGAAAGACGCAAAGACACAACATGAAGGGTGTGTGGGCCGTGAGGCTGAAGATCGTCATGAGGATGACATTGAAGGCCAGCATGCCGCCAATCGTGCCGTTCAAGGATAGGTCGGCAAGTCGCGAGCCGACGATATTGCCGACATTCATGCCAATGCCGAACAGCGCCAGAACGATGGGCACGGCGGACACGGGCATCATGGCGACATCCGTGGTGGTTTTGGCAATATAACTGAAAACAGCAAACATGCCGCCGAAGCCGACTGCTGCGATGGCGAGCGATAGCCAGACCTGGACGCGGCGAAACGCACCAAGCTCACGCCACACGCTTGCGCCTTCCTGCACCTTGTCACGCGGTTGAAACATCCACAGAAGCGCAACGGTGACGAGCGCGATGCCGCCAACCATCATGAAAGCTGCCCGCCAGGAAAAGACTTGTCCGAAGAAAGTGGCAAGCGGTGTGCCGAGAAGCGTGGCGATGGTGAGCCCGAGCATGACGCGACCGACCGCGCGGGTGCGTTTGTGAATAGGCGCCATGGAGGCTGCTACCAGTGCTGAAACGCCGAAATAGGCGCCATGCGGCAGACCGGATATGAAACGCAGAGCGGTGAAGGTCCAGAAGTCCGGCGCAAGGGCGCTGAGAATGTTGCTGGCGGCAAACAGGCCCATCAGGGAAAGTAGAAGCAAGCGGCGTGTCATGCGCGCGGCGAGCACCGCGATGATGGGCGCGCCGATGACGACGCCGAGCGCATAGGCAGTAATCACGTGGCCAGCAACGGGTACCGAGACGCCATAAGTCGTTGCGACATCTGGCAAAAGACCCATGATCGCAAACTCTCCGGTGCCGATACCGAACCCGCCAGCCGCAAGAGCAATCTCGATCAGTGCTACGGAAAGAGGCGTCAGGCCACCCGGAGTAGAAGGCGCGGTAACATCTTCTTGCGCCGCTGGGTGGGTGTCGTGTGAAAAGCTATGGCTCATCGGATTTCCGGCTGCGGCAGAACGCATCCATTGTAAGGAAAGGCTCGCCCAAGAAAAAAGGGCAAGATCGACGTGGCCGATCTGCCCTAACTGGAGGTGTTGGTCACCAAATTGACCTTATGTTGCTTCTATCATGTTTTTGTGCGTCGCGGTAGTGTTTGATTCGATAAAATCTGGATTGAACATCCAGCCGTTGGAACCCTTTTGATGCAGCGCGATTTAGATGGCGCTTCGTGCTCAATAGCTGGATGGATAGATGAGGCTGGTTGCGATCTTCAACCGCGATGGCGGAACGTTCAGGACCACCGATCTGGATGCCTATTGCGATCATACGCGAGACGTATTCTCCCAGGCGGGCCATGAGATTGAGTGCCGTCTCGTATCCGGCAAGGACATCGTTCAAGAGATGGAGCGTGCCGCCGATGAGTCGGGTTTGGACGGCCTCATTGCTGGCGGTGGGGACGGCACCATCTCCGCTGCTGCAGGGATTGCCTGGAAACATGGCATTGCGCTCGGCGTGGTGCCGGCTGGTACCATGAACCTTTTTGCGAGATCGCTGAAGCTGCCGCTCGATATCTGGCAAGCGGTCGATACCCTGGCGACCGGCCACGTTCAGAACGTGGACATCGCCAGCGCCAATGGCCACCCGTTCGTCCATCAGTTCTCAGCCGGTCTGCATGCGCGCATGGTGCGCTATCGCGATCGGATGGAATACGCCTCACGCCTTGGCAAAATCCGCGCCAACATCCGTGCCGCCCTCGGTGTCGTTCTCAATCCGCCTGTTTTCGACGTGGAATTCACGGTTGCCGGAGAGACGCAACGCCGGCACGTCTGCGCGATCTCCGCGTCCAACAATGAGTTCGGTCCGAACCCGCTACTGGTTGCCGACGACATTACCCAAGGCCGCCTCGGCTTCTATCTGGCCGAGGCGCTGACGCCCTCAGGCGTGGCGCGCCTGGCAATCGATATCCTGCGTGGTAAGCTGAAGGAAAACGCGGCAGTGACGGCCATGGCGGTCGAAAGTGTCGAGCTCCATTTTCCCAAGCGACGGCATGATGTGCGCTGCGTCATCGACGGCGAACTGCGTCCTATGAAGCGCGACGTGATGCTTAAGATTCACGCTGGCGAGTTGAAGGTGATCGTCGCAAAGGATTCATCCAACGTTTGATATCGTCGCCCGGCAGTGGCTTGCAAAATAGAAAGCCAGCCGCCATGCTTGCTTGCAGCAGTCCATGGAGCATGTAGGCATGAACGATATTTCCAGGTCGATTTCGAACCTTGCCGCAATCGATGCCGCGCATCATCTTCATCCCTTCTCGGACATGGGAAAGCTGAATGCCTCAGGCACGCGCATCATAGAGCGTGGGGAAGGCGTCTTCATCTATGACAGCACGGGCAAGAAATATCTGGACGCATTCGCCGGCCTCTGGTGTGTCAATATCGGTTACGGACGCCGCGAAATTGTCGATGCCGTAGCGCGGCAGATGAACGAGTTGCCTTATTACAATGCATTTTTCGGCACGACCACGCCGCCAGCCGCATTGCTTGCCCAGAAGATAGCTTCCCATGCCGGGCCGACGATGAACCACGTGTTCTTCACCAATTCGGGCTCCGAAGCCACCGATACCTGGTTTCGCATGGCGCGTGTCTATTGGAAGGCGCTTGGTTATCCCACCAAGACGAAGGTCATCTCGCGGCGCAATGGCTATCATGGCTCGACAGTTGCCGGCGCATCGCTTGGCGGCATGACATGGATGCATGAGCAGGGCAACCTTCCGATCGAAGGGGTAAGCCATATCGGCCAGCCCTACTGGTATGCCGAAGGCGGCGATCTCACCCCGGCAGAGTTCGGCGTAAAAATCGCCCGCGAACTGGACGCCAAAATCGACGAACTTGGAGAAGAAAACGTGGCCGCCTTCGTCGCCGAACCCATTCAGGGGGCAGGCGGTGTCATCGTGCCGCCGGAAACCTACTGGCCGGAGATCGTGCGTATCTGCAAGGCGCGCAATATCCTTTTGGTGTCCGATGAAGTCATCTGCGGCTTTGGGCGGCTAGGGTCCTGGTTCGGGTACCAGCATTTTGGTCATGCGCCGGATCTGGCGCCTATCGCCAAGGGCCTGTCATCCGGTTATCTGCCGATAGGGGGTGTGCTGGTGTCGGACCGTGTTGCGGATGTGATGCTGAACGAGGTCGGTGATTTCAACCATGGTTTCACCTATTCCGGCCATCCTGTCTGTGCCGCCGCTGCACTCGAAAATCTCCGCATCATCGAAGACGAAGGGCTGGTCGAGCGGGTACGCGACGATATCGGTCCTTATTTCACGCAAGCCTGGCAGAGCCTGCTGGACCATGACATGGTCGGGGAGGCTGCCAATGTCGGCCTTATGGGCGGCTTGCAGCTGACGGCTGACAAGGCAACGCGCAGGCGCTTCGAAAAGCCGGATGACATCGGCGTCATCGTTCGCAACCATTGCCTGGAAAACGGTCTGGTCATGCGCGCAACGGCGGATCGCATGCTGGCGTCTCCAGCCCTCGTCATCAGCCGTGCGGAGGTCGACCAGATAGTCGAAACCCTGCGCAACGGCTTGAACCATCTGCGCGATACAGTGAAGGCATAAGCATGGTAGAGCATAACCATCACTACACTGTCAAAGTGACGTGGACCGGTAACCGGGGCGCCGGCACGTCCGGCTACAGGGAGTATGACCGCGATCACGTGATTTCGGCGGAGGGAAAACCGGATATCGTCGGCTCGTCCGATCCTGCTTTCCGCGGCGATCCGAAGCGATGGAACCCGGAAGAATTGCTTCTCGCCTCCATCTCCGCCTGCCATAAGCTCTGGTATCTGCATTTCTGTGCCGTATCAGGCGTTGTGGTGAGTGACTATGTCGACGAGCCGGAGGCCACCATGGTTTTGAAAAAGGATGGGGCGGGGAACTTCACTGAGGCAGTTCTAAAACCCGTAGTCACGCTCGCAAAAGGCGATCCGCAAACTGCGCAAGAGCTTCATGCAGAAGCGCACGACAAATGCTTCATCGCCGCCTCCGTCAATTTCCCGATCCGGGTAGAGCCGACTATCAAAACGCTCTAATTGGCTTGGGCCGTCTCGAGAGAATAATAAAACCTGTGGCTACGACCCGTGGCACCGTAGGGTACATTCACGTAGTGGACATCGGTGGGTGCAGGAAGTGAGACGCGCTCAGCAAGTGAAGCGAGTGCGTCCTTGAAATCCTCGGGACTTTCTCCGTCGTCAGTGGTATCCACCAACAGGATGACTGCACCAGCCGGCCAGATGGCAGGGACCGTCTCGATATCCGTGTCTGTCGTCAGCACCATGGAATCGGGAAACTGGATTTTCAGGTTTCCACCCGCAAGCCCGCCGAACGCGATGACATAGTCGGGTTTGAGCGGCCCGTCATGGCGCAGAGTTTCGGCAAATCCTTTGTAGGGGATATGAATGAGCGAGTATCGCTCGAAATGAGGAGAGATCAGACCCCGCGTCAGGAGAACGGCGAGGAAACCTATGGCGAGCGTAAAGGTGGAGGCTAGCATCGGCTTGAGCTTACGCTCGCCCGACAAATCTGCAGCCTGCACTTTCAGACAGAGATAGAGCGGCCAAAGCAACACATAAACGGCGAGCCATTTTTGCCGCATATGCGTGACGCCCATTGCAAAGACAAGCATCAGCACGAAAATCATTGAAAAGAGAATGATGCGCCCGACGAGGCGGGTAGACTGATCGCTTGCCCGGATAATCGCTTTGAGATCGCGGAAATAAAGTACAGCACCAATTGTCGTCGGCAGCGCCACGCCTTTCAGGAAGGCAAGCAGCAGATCGAGAGCCCCATCGATGGCATAGAGCGTGGCGCTATCGCTGACGTCGCGCATTTCCTTCGCGGTCTGCGTCGTGGCGATATCGAAATGATTCATGACCCAGAGACAGTGCGGAAGGACAAGCGTAACAGCTGCTCCGATCGTCAAGAGCATGCGCCAATCGAAAAGCCGCTGACGCAGATCCTTATCCATGGCGATAGCAATGACGGCCGCAATAGGAACGAGGACGAAATTGTATTTGGCAATCGCGCCGATGCCAATGGCAAGTCCCGTCAGAAGGTACCCACCTGTGCTGGGTGTCTTGAGCGTTGCGAAAAGCGCGTAGGCAAACAAGGCGACGGACGCCAGCGCCAGAACCGTATGGGTCAAATCCCTCTGCGCCATGACAAAGATTGTCGGCATTGTCAGTACGCCAAGCGTCGCAATGTTGGCCAGAGTCCTGTCGCGCAGCAACAGCCTGGCCGTTAGCCAAAAGAACAGGCAACAGAGGAAAAGCAATCCATTCTTCAGCAGGCTGAGCGAGGCGATCGACGGGCCGACGAGCCCGTTTACGCCATGTTGCAGCCAGGTGTAGAGGAAGGGTTGAGATCCGTATCCGAGCAGCAGATGCTGAGACAGAAGAGCCTGCTGGGTTTCATCGATCTCCAAAGCCGACGAGCGGAGAATACGGACGACGAATGCAAGCAGGAAATATCCTGCAATCAGGATCAGTGTTGAATCGAGATTGCGGGATAAAACCTTGCGCATCAGGTCACGTCTCGTCTGAGGTAAAGGTTTTGCTGACGATGTAATTCGGCGTCCGATCGTCGCGGTAGTAGAGGCGGGCAATCATTTCGGCCAGAATGCCTGTGGTGATGAACTGCATGGAGGAGAGCGATAGAACCACACCGACCATAAGCAGCGGGCGTGTTCCGATGTCGTTGCCGAGGATGAATTTGTCGATGAAAAGGTAGGTCATGATGACGCCGGCAAGAGCGCCGAGCCCGAGCCCGAGAGAGCCAAAGAAATGTCCGGGCCGCGCCTTGTAGCGCATGAAGAACATGACCGATAGAAGATCGAGAATGACGCGGAAAGTGCGCGAAATGCCATATTTCGATGTCCCGAACTGACGCGCATGATGCGTCACGGCCATTTCGCCGATCCGGCTGCTCGGCACCACGCCAGCCACCCAGGCGGGAATGAATCGATGCATCTCCCCCATCAGCTTCACCTGCTTGATGACGGACGTGCGGTAAATCTTCAGGCTGCAGCCATAATCGTGCAGGCGCACACCGGTGATGCGACCGATCAGCCGGTTTGCAATCCACGACGGGATCTTGCGCAGCATCAGACCGTCCTGCCTGTTCTTGCGCCAGCCGACAAGAAGATCGAGTTCACGGCGCTCGAGTTCGGATACCAGCATGGGAATATCCTTGGGATCGTTTTGCAGATCACCATCGAGTGTGGCGATCAGCCGGCCCCTTGCCGTGTCTATGCCAGCCTGCATCGCTGCGGTCTGACCGAAATTGCGCTGAAGCGCAACGATCTTGAGATCAAGCCCATCGCGGCCGAGATAGGACTTGGCGTTAACGATCGTTGCATCTGTGCTGCCATCATCCACCAGGATGAGTTCCCAACTGGCACTGAAGCTTGCCATTGCGTCGACAACGCGCTCTATCAGAGGGCCGACGCTCTCTTGCTCATTGAAAATCGGCACGACAAGCGATAATTCCGGGGCTGTATCCATCGGACTCTCGCTTCGAAGGGCTGTCATAGTCGGCACGCAGGTTTCCCGGGTAAGATTTTGTTAACATGTTCTCTTGCGGGATATGCGCCAGAGCGCAAGTTGTCCAGTTAGGTCTCCGTTTGAAAGACAGTTCTCACAGGATGAAACCGTTTGCGTTGCTTGCAGGCAACGCAATGACGCTCGGCATGGTGGTTGTCGTCATCGCCTATGCTGCTTTCATTCAATGGGCGTGGGGTTGGGCTACCATCTTCGGTCTGTGGTCCCACGCCGGCCTAGGCACGATTGCCCTTGCTCTGTCGCTTCTCGTCGCAACCTATGTTCTGCGCACCTGGCGCATTTACGATTACTTTTCCCAAGAAACGCGAGGCCGCTTCGCGACGCTGTTTCGCGTGGTTCAGCTTCACAACATACTCAACATCATGTTGCCGTTTCGAAGTGGCGAAACCAGTTTTCCGTTGCTGATGCGGCGAGAGTTCGGTGTCAACCTTGTTCGCGGAACCTCCGCACTGTTCGTTATGCGGCTCTTCGATCTGCATGCGCTTCTGGCGGCGGCCGCGCTGGGATGGGCCTTGGAGGAGGCAAGCATCTGGATTTGGGTGGGCTGGATGGTCTTTCTGCTTCTGCCAGTCTTTGGATTTGCCGGGCGCCACATCGTCATCGGATTGATCCATCGAGCCGCGCCTTCAAAACTCGTCAGGGTCATCGATGAGTTGCAGGCGGGGCTGCCGATAGACGCGCAAGCCTTTCTCAGGGCATGGGCTGCAACGCTCATCAACTGGTTCGTCAAGATCGCCGTGTTAGCCTGGGTATTGATGCTGATGGGCGAGATCAGCCTTCCTGCAAGTTTTGGCGGAGCGCTTGGCGGTGAACTGTCTTCCGTACTGCCCGTACACGCGCCGGGCGGTGTCGGCACCTATCCGGCGGGAATCACCGCAGGCGCGGTTGGCCTTGGAGCCGCCGCCGATGCCCAGGCACTGTCCGCTCTAGGCCAAGCTGCCGTGAACGTGCACCTGCTCGTTATCTTGTCTTCTCTGATTGGAACGGCTCTCGCGCTCTTTGTACCGACACGAAAGTAGCGCCAGAAGACCTACTGAAACGCCGTTTCGTAAAAGCTTCTGAGCTTGCGTGAATGAAGCGTTTCCGTTGGCATGGCCGCAAGTTTCTGGACGGCACGAATGCCAATCTGCAGATGCTGCGCCACCTGTGTGCGATAGAATTCCGTCGCCATGCCGGGAAGCTTCAACTCGCCATGCAATGGCTTGTCGGAAACACACAGAAGGGTGCCGTAGGGCACGCGGAAGCGGAAGCCGTTGGCCGCAATGGTTGCCGATTCCATATCGAGCGCAATCGCGCGCGATTGGGACAGACGCTTTACCGGTCCGGCCTGATCACGCAGTTCCCAGTTTCGGTTGTCGATCGTCGCAACCGTCCCGGTCCGCATGATCCTCTTCAGCTCGAAGCCTTCATAACCCGTGACTTCCTCCACCGCGCCTTCCAGCGCAAGCTGCACTTCGGCAAGAGCCGGGATCGGTACCCATACGGGCAGGTCGTCGTCTAGCACGTGGTCTTCGCGCACATAGGCATGGGCCAGCACGTAATCGCCCAGACGCTGACTGTTGCGCAAGCCCGCGCAATGGCCGACCATCAGCCAGGCGTGTGGACGCAGCACGGCGATATGGTCGGTGATCGTCTTGGCATTGGAGGGCCCGACGCCGATGTTGACCAGCGTTATGCCTGCATGCCCTTTCTTCTTCAGATGGTAGGCCGGCATTTGTGGCAGACGCCCAAGCGTCGTATCGCTCTCGGGCCGGTCCGATCCGGCATGAGTGATGATGTTGCCGGGCTCGACGAAGGCGGTATAGCCGTCACCACCGTCTGCCATCAGCTTGCGCGCCCATGCGGCGAACTCGTCAATGTAGAACTGGTAGTTGGTGAACAGAACGAAGTTCTGGAAGTGGTTTGGGCTCGTTGCCGTGTAGTGGCTTAGCCGTGCCAGCGAGTAGTCGATGCGCTGCGCCGTGAAAGGAGCAAGCGGCGCCGGCTCGCCCGGAACCTGATCGTACTCACCATTGGCTATCAGATCGTCGGTGTTGTTCAAATCCGGCGTATCGAATAGATCGCGAAGCGGGACGTCAGACAGTGAAGAGGCCGCAGAGGCTTCCACATATGCTCCTTCGCCAAAGGCGAAGTGGAGCGGAATAGGCGTCGCCGATTCCGAAACGGTCACGTGAACGCCGTGGTTCTTGATCAGGAGGCCGAGCTGTTCCTTGAGATAATGGCGAAAAAGCTGCGGTCGGGTAATCGTGGTAGTATAGACACCAGGCGAGGTGACATGGCCATAGGAGAGGCGCGAGTCGACATGTCCGAATGTCGACGTCTCCATGCTGACCTGCGGATAGCAGGCGCGGTAGCGACCCTCGATGGGCGCGCCCTTGGCAAGATCGGTAAAGGATTTGATGAGGAAATCGGTGTTGCGATCATAGAGCGCCGTCAGCGCCTCCACGGCTTCTTTCGGATCATCAAAAGTCCGCGGTGCGAAAGGCTCGGGCGTTATGAAGGCGAGGGGCGGAATCGTGTGCTTTGCTATTGTCATGGCTCATTATAGGGAGCCTAGTTCGACAGGCAAGCGACAGAGATATGTGCGTTTTGAAAAATCCGTCAGAAAATTCGACTCAGCTGACAGAGCCGCGCTGCAAGCTCATCAACAACACGAAGCCCGCGCCGTTGGAGGCGGGCCGTTGGTCCGTTTTATAGACGGCAAGGCCGGCGAATGGACCCAGAAACACCGATGCCATGATGAACATCCGAAGTCCGGAGAGTAGCGCGTTAGCGATATTCTTGTTCATCTCGCGCCTCACAAGGTGACGTGGCAGCTGGGTGAATACCCATGCTGGCAGGTGTAGGCGGTGCCGACGCTGATGCGCTGGAAGCTGCGGTTAGGATTGACAACAAGAGCAGCGAACGACATGGCGAAGATAGCCATCAGAAGAACAATGATGCTGAAGCGACGTATCAAGATTGCCATGCCCATTTCCCCTTACTGTTGTCCTGTCCCGTAATCTGGACATGACATTGCCACAGTTGGACTGAACCAACCCTGAGAGGCAGGTTCATGTGGGGTTCAGGGAGATTAACAGCTTTGCTTGCCGTACTCATGGAGGCAGCTCTGAGCATCGTGAGGCGTAATAGGTGCGCCTATCCCTGCCGTCACCTCGATAGAATACCGTCCCTGTGCCGCTGGGGGCGGGCATCTTGCCTCTTGAGAGATGGCAACGTTCCGAAGTGCGCTTTCCGATCGCGCGCGGTTTGCCAGGCGAGGGATACACTTCGTTATTTCTACTTCGGACAGACGTACCTATGGCGGCTTTCAGTCGGTGTTACGGCGTTGGACCGAATGCCCGAAATCGAAAACGTCGTTCGTGTGTTGAAGGGTGCAACCAGGAGCGCCATGGAACAGGCATCGGGACTCTACTCGCCCTCGGGGAGTGAGGCTTGCGAAGGAGATGGCCCACCTTAACAAAGCGGTGCTCTATGGCAGTCAGCACAGATACACATTGGATCCCGCCAAGGCTTCGTCGTCACAAAAATCAGGCCGGATGGCTTTCGGCAGGGGGCTTGATGGTTATGACATGAGGCTCGCAGCGTATCTATTCTTACAACGAAAAAGGCGCCAGAACATGGCGCCTACTGAACCAGCGAGTGTCGGCGTCAGCCATCTCTCGATTGTGGATTCTGCACGGTCAGGCGCGTGCTTTGACTTTTTTCTTGGCCGGCGCGGGTGGCGTGACCATCACGGTCTCTGCTTCGCGTGCCAGGCGCGCTTCACGCAGGCGTTCTGTCTTCTTCAGGCGCTGTGCGGTTTCCGCAGCCAGGATCTGAGAAACGGCATCGTTGGTTGCTGTGGCTTTTTGCTGAGGGGTTAGTTTGCCGGGCTTGAAGAATTCATCTTTCGTAGCGGTCATTTCGAAACCCTTTCATTGCGAGAAAGCGCCGTGCGTCTCTGTAGGCGCATGAAGACGCTTTCACTGTTCAATACAAGCATCGCAGTCTGCTGAAAATCTTGCTCAACTTTCAGGTCGATACTGTCGCTATCAGCGTGTGCGTACTGCTTTCTTCGGCATAGGCAGAAGGCCTTCACGCTGCATCTTCTTCTTCGCAAGCTTGCGATGACGACGCACGGCTTCCGCTTCTTCACGAACGCGCTTTTCCGAGGGCTTCTCGTAGGACTGGCGCGCGCGCATTTCGCGCAACAGACCTTCGCGCTGCATCTTCTTTTTCAGTACGCGAAGCGCTTGATCGACGTTGTTATCTCTGACGAGGACTTGCAAAGGCTTTTCCTTACTCGGCTTTACGCCGCTATTTTCTTGTGCGTACCAGATCGTGGTTGATCCAGCCGCCCGGTTTAGAGACTTTAGGAGCGATGGCATCCGGCGTCTGTCTGACCGATGCCTCAACATCGATGTCGTCGTGAGCGACGGTGCGATCGAAGTTTTCGTTGGCCAGCCTGATACGGTATCGTCTGCCGCCCTGTGTTTCCGGCATGACCGCAACAATCTTGGCGCTCTGCTGCGATGTGAGATCACCGTGATGTCTGGATTTCAGGACGATGACATTGCCGATCTTGTAAGACATTCTTGGCATCAGGATCTCCTATGCCATAAAGAACAAAAGGCCGAGCGATGCCCGACCTTTCTTCAGTCACTCAGCGTCTGCTGCCAGTACATCCGTGGTCAGCGTCCGCGAGAGACAATTTATGCCGCCTGAAGGTTGTCGGCAGAGTTCTTGCCGGACCGGCGGTCCTGAACGATTTCGAAGCTGATCTTCTGACCGTCCGTGAGCGAACGCATGCCAGCGCGCTCTACAGCAGAGATGTGGACGAAAACGTCAGTGCCGCCATTGTCAGGCTGAATGAAGCCGAAGCCCTTGGTGGCGTTAAACCACTTTACAGTACCAGTGTTCATAACGATTTCCTTTCGTAGCAATCGTTGTTGGTCCCGAAATACCTTGCGGGATTAGATCGATGTTTTGAGAGGAAATCCGACGGGAGCTAGGCTCTGGACCGACGTCACAAGCAATGGTCGATGCCAGCAATATAGGCTCAATTTTCGGTTTTGCAAGGCCCAATTACAAAATAGCCCAAGAAAGGCAAGTACGCCACGCGGCACTGCGACCAAAGCCGTCTCACTTGGTCCTCCGCCGCTTTTCGATTGCGGGCCGAGCGGCGGAGTTCCCCTCTAAGTGAAAGCAGGGCGCAAACGCACTCTACTTTTTGAAGACCTTCTGCAAGAACGCTTCGAGCGATGGACGCCAGACATCCATCTCGTGACCGAGACCCTTATATTCTACATAATCATATTTGATCTTCTTCTCGTCCAGGGTCGACTTCAACCCGGCGATGTCCTTGCCAGTCACCTGATCCTGTGTGCCGACGGTGACGGTGAAATTGCGAAGGCTCTCGTTGATTTTTTCCGGCGTGTTGAGCGCGGCCTCTACACCCTTGTTCGGAACGGTGGTGGTGGAGACGCCACTAAAGTTCGCGATCCAGCCAAATGTACCGAGATGAGTGAGGCCCGAGACGAGTGCCTGATAACCGCCCTGAGAAAGTCCGACCAGCGCACGGCCATCGGCGTCGTCGCGCACGCGGTAATGCGTCTTCATGTAGGGGATGAGGTCCTCCACCAACTCCCGGTCGATCGCATCTGCATTTGCGGGATAGAACGTCTTGCGACGGTCTGCCGCGGGGAAGTTTTCCGGGGTCGCCTCCGGTGTGTCAGCCTCTGTGTCAGGAATGACGACAATCATCGGCTCCATCTTCTTTTCCGCCAAGAGATTGTCGAGCATTTGCGGCGCGCGGCCCTGCGTCACCCAGGAATCCACCGTGTCTCCAAAGCCGTGATAGAGATAGAGTACGGGAAGCGGCTTCGATGTATCGCTGTAGCCGGGCGGAGTATAGACATAGGTCTGACGTTGCGATTTGAGCGCCTTCGACGGGATCGTCACTAGGCGCAATTCGCCATGCGGCACATCGCGAATATCGAGAATGCTGCCAGGTACGAGCACAAGACTGGTGTTTACCTGTCGTTGGGGCTTGGGCATGTTCGTGCCGGTGTCGATGCTGCGAAAGCCATCGATGTTGAAGTAGTACTCGTAGAGATTGGGCTTCAGCGCTTCGGTCTTTACGCTCCACAGACCATTCTCTGCCTTCGTCATCTCAAGCGGCGCGCGTGAGCCGAGCACGACCGAAACCGCCTTTGCAGAGGGAGCGAAGAGACGGAACGTGATGGAGCCGTCCTTGCCGACTGAGGTAACGAATTCGCTCAAGGGACGGTCGGCGGGTGGTGCCGCAGGTGGATCGATTGCCATGGCAGGTCCGCTCACAATACAGGTGGCAGCGAGTACATAGGGCAGAATTAAACGCAAATTCCTTCTCCTCCAGATCAAATACCCCCGCGGGTAAACTGTCAGATCAAGAATGGCATTTCAATGAATTAGAAAGCCCTCAAATTTCGGCAGGCCGCCGCGACACGAAGCACTCAGTGCCGGCATGTCGGTAAGAAAAAAGGCGCCGCAGGAAGGGCGCCTTCGTTTCATGGCGTTAGCGTGAGCCTTAGCCGATCATCGCGTTGTCGTCGCGCTTGATGGCGATGATTGTGGAGCGTGGCAATTTACCCTCACCATCGGGGAAAGGAGCGTCGGGATGCTGGATGCCGACGAAGTGGGTGCGCTTGTCGGCAGACCAAGTCTGACCGGTCACTTCCGCACCTTTTGGCGCCGTCAAGAAGCGCTCGATCCGGCCAGTGACGGGATCGCCCGCCAGCATCTGGTTGTTGCCTTGACCGGCAAAATCGCCCTCGTTGCTATCCTCTCCGTCGGTCTGGATCCAGAGCAGGCCGGTCGAATCGAACATCATTCCGTCCGGCGAGTTGAACATGTTGCCGGAGTTGATGTTGGAGGAGCCAGCGTAAGAATCCTTATGCACATCCGGATTGCCAGCCATGCAGAAGAGATCCCACTTGAATTTGCCGTCGGCATGATCGTCATTGGCAGGATACCAGCGAACGATTTGGCCGTACTCATTCTTCTCACGCGGATTAGCCGCGTTGACGGCCATCACGTCACCGCCTGCATTGGTGCGAATCTTTCCGTCTTTCACCTCGCCGCGGCGGCTGTTGTTGGTCAGCGCGCAATAGGCTTCAATAGCAACCGGGTTGATGGCGACCCACTCCGGGCGGTCCATGGTCGTGGCGCCAACCTTGGATGCGGCCTGACGGGTAAAGACGCAGATTTCGTCCATCTTCATACCCGTCGATTTCGGCGTCAGAGCTAGCCATTCGCCATTGCCATCATCGGTGAACTTGGCAACATGGAGCGTGCCTTCGTCTAGCAGCTTGGACGTGTCGCCGCCTGGAACATAGATGCCGCTGGAAACGAACTTGTAGAGGAATTCACCGCGCTCATCATCGCCCATGTAAACGACGACGCGACCATCACGCGCCACCACAACAGCAGCGTTTTCATGCTTGATGCGCCCAAGTGCGGTGCGCTTGATCGGCGTAGAGGAGGCATTGGACGGATCAATTTCCACTACATAGCCAGCGCGGCGCGGCTCGTTCGGATTCTTCGAGACATCGAAACGCTCGTCGAACTTCTCATAGCCATAGCGCGTCTCGGCAGCGATGCCATAGCGCTTGAAGTCATCCGGCATTTTGAAGTTGGGCTCAGTGGAGCCGAAATAGCCGTTGAAGTTTTCTTCGCAGGTCAGATAGGTGCCCCATGGCGTGCGGCCTGCGCCGCAATTGTTGAAGGTGCCAAGACAGTCGACACCTTTCGGGTCGGCTGCTGTCTTGACGAGTTCCGAGCCGGCAGCAGGACCGGAAAGCTTCATGGGCGTGTTGTGGTGGATACGACGGTTGAACGGGCTGCCGACGACGATCTCCCAGCCGTCCTTGCCTTCCGCCACTTCCATGACGGTGACACCTTGCATGTGCTGCAGGATCTTCACCTCATCCAGATTCGCTGGCATGCCTTTTTCGCGGTGGGGCAGGTTGGTTTCGTTGTTTACATATTCGTGGTTTACCGCGATCAACTGATGGCTGCCGACGACGAAAAGCTCCATGCCATCGGTGTTCTCTCCGAAAACCTTGTCTGAGTTTTCAACGCTGACGCCTTTTGTAGGGTCGATATCGGCCACGTTGGGGAACAGTGGCTGACCCCACTTGGCAAGCGGCTTCCAGCTATAGCCTTCCGGCACATGGACAGTGTGATCGGTTGCGGCGAGCACCGGCTTAAATGGAAAGCGAGAGGCAGCCTCCTGCGCTTGAGCTGAGGTCGAGGTCGCAAGATTGCCAAGTGTGCCAAGAGCCGCGGCCGCAGAGCCGAAGGCCAGCAAACCACCGAGGAAACCGCGACGCGAGACGGCGGATTCGACGACGCGGTCGAAATCAGTCACGGCTGGCGGGGGATTTTGCAGCTCGTCCCACTCGTCCCAGCTGAGCTTGCTTGTGTCGATGTTGGTCATGGCGCTCTCCGTTTGCTTACTCCGAGAAAATTTCAGGCAGCAACTAAAGCGGGTTTATTACAGCGATGTGACGGGTTGATAGGCGGCGTACCTCTTCAGGTTGCGCCTCTCATGCGACCAAGCTGGTGTGGGGAAGATGACTGAGTGGTAGTGGCCGGTCGCATTCCACCCCTTGAATGGACAAATTGCTGTGAATGTCACCCAGATGCGTCGCGAGCGGTCTACCCGCAGCCTTTGTTGAGCGCGCGATTGGGCACCACGGCTTGCTGGGAGAAAGTCAGCCTGCTCGGAAACGAGATGGCTGGAAAATAACGCCCGGCCCCTGCGCCATCGCTCCTTGAACGCGGTGGTAGGAGTGTCCTGATGGCCCTCAATCGTGCGACCATTTTCTTGTGATGAATAAGGGCAGCGCTTGGCTGCCCTTTGTGATCCTTATAGTCTTGTCCAGGTCTGCGATTTACACAGCACCTTCAACACGCAACCCTTCATGCTGAGGGAATTGCCCGACACCGTGCCGGAGCCGCTATAGGTCTTGTCGGCTGCCGGGTCGGTAATTTCACCCGAGTAGCTGTTGCCGCTGCCCTTCATCTTGCCGATCTGCTTGCCGGCATGTTTTCCCGTCTTCAGCGTCACGCAGAAGGCAGAGCCGCACTTTGCGATTGCTGCGGTCTCACCGCTCGCTGTCTTCCAGTTGCCTTCGATGGCTTCGGCAGCAAAGACATTGGTGCTGATCAAAAATGCCAGACCTGTGAGAATCGTCAATTTCTTCATATGGACCTCCCAATCCAATAAAGGCACGGCAGCGCAGTGCTGCCCGTGGCTTTCGCAACTCCAGTGCGAATGGACATCTTTATAGTTGACGTTCACGTAAAAGGAAACCTGAAGGCGGGGCGGATGAAGAATTTTTGGTGTGTCCGAAGACCAAATGTGTCGCACCCCAAAAACGCAAGCTTCTGCCGTGGTTAGCAGAGCGTTTAAATCCATCCGTAAACTTTTCGTAAAATTGCAGCGAAAACCCTTAATTTGCAGGCCTTCCCATATTTAACAAAAATCCAATTTTACCAATCGTTTGGACTTTATTTGGCCCCCGTTAATCATGGATTTTAAGCGCCCGTTGAAGGCCGTTTGGCATAGTGAGCTCAACAAAGAGCAGGAACAACCTGACGACAGCCGGAGACGAAAAAGCCGCAGAAGACGGTAGCGCTCCAAAGCTGAAAAAGCTTTCGCAGAGAAGCGGACAAACAGGAAGAATACGGGCAAACAGGGACTAGAAAAATGGCAAGATTTGAAATGCGCGATATCGAGTTGGCAGTTGCCGGTGGACAAAGCCGCGCGGATGTCTTCTGCAATCTCGGCCTGATCTATGCAACAGGCCGGGGCTGCCCGGTGGATCTCATTGCCGCCCATAAGTGGCTGAATATCGCAGCCATCAAGGGTTCGGAAAGAGCTGCATCGCTACGCGCCGATCTTGCCCGCAACATGACCAAAGCAGACCTCGCTGCAGCCCTTCGCGCTGCCCGCGACTGGATGACCACGCACTGAATTCCAAGAAGACGATTTCAAAAAGACGGAGCGATCAGAAGATCGCCAGTGGTTTCGACTGGTAACCTCCAGTCCCGGTCGAGACACCCATGATACCGCAAACGCCGACGGCAACGCCGCATGCTTGCAACGAGAGATCAAAACCGTGACCGGCAGAAACAAGGCCGGCACGGTTTTTTCTTGTTTGATTGTCAGCCGATCGCTTTCAAGACTTTCGGCAGAGCCTCGGCGAAAAGGTCGAGCTTGTCGTCCGGGCCAGCGCTCACTCGGATACAGCGGTTGAGCGGTTCCACGCCCGGCATGCGGATGAAGACGCCATGCTCCATTAATCCGTCCACGATGGATTTTGCATAGACGCCGTCTTTGTGACAGTCGATAGCAACGAAGTTCGTCGCCGAGGGGAGGGGCGAAAGACCGTTTTGCCGTGCAACCGTGGAAATACGCTCGCGGGCATTGGCGATGCGCTTCACAACGTCGCGCAGATAGACTTGATCGTTAAGTGCTGCCAGCGCCGCTGCGATCGAAACCCGAGACATGCCGAAGTGATTGCGAATCTTGTCGAATGCTTGCGCATTGCCGAGTGTGCCGATCGCATAACCGACGCGCGCACCGGCAAGACCATATGCTTTGGAAAAAGTCCGCATGCGTAAAACATTCGGCATACCGATCATGGCGCGGACGCTGGGTACCGCACTTTCCGGTGCCGTTTCGCAGTAGGCCTCATCGAGAATCAGCAGGCATGTTTCCGGCAGCGCCTTGGCAAAGGTCAGCACCTCGTTTGCGTCCCACCAACTGCCCATAGGATTGTCGGGGTTTGCGAAATAAACCAGCGGCGCATTTTCCTTTATGACGAGATCGAGCAGTCCATCGAGGTTCTCGTGGTCATCAAGATAGGGCGTCGTTACCAACCGGCCACCATAGCCATTCACATGGTAATTGAACGTCGGGTATCCACCGAAAGACGTGACGACCGGCGTACCCGGTTCCACCACCAACCGAACGATTTCACCCAGCAGTCCGTCCACACCACTTCCAATGGCGATATTGCCTCGCGAAATGCCGTGATGGATGGCGAGCGCTTCACGCAACTCGTAATTTTCCGGATCGGTATACATCCATGTTTCGCCAGCGGCATTGCGCATTGCCTCAAGCACGGAAGGTGAGGGGCCAAAGCCGCTTTCATTGGCGCCGATACGCGCCTTGACTGCCAGTTTTCTGTTGCGCTCTATCGCTTCAGGACCAACGAAAGGGACTGTGGATGGAAGCGAGGCGGCAAGGGGAGTGAAGCGCGAAAATGCGGACATTTCAGTGGGTTCCGTGTTTCTTGAAGCGGATGGCCTCACAATAGAAACAAAATCGGCCTGCGCAAGGCAGGCCGACATCTATGCCGCTATTTTGAGCGTATTTTTCGCTGTCGACTCTAGGTCGCGTCGTTATCAGAGCGACGTCTCGAAGCTCAAGCGACGGATATGGTGCAGAAACTCGGGATCGATCAGCATGTTGAAACCGACAGAAGCGTTTTCCTCTTCCCTCCGGATCAGCGTGCAGCCGATTTCATCGCGTATACCGATAATCTCAAGATAGAAATTGCTGGGAAGGTCGAGATGAGGGCTGACTTCGATGTCTGCTCCATAGAGAGAAATCTTGCGGATGAGACAACGCATCGTGTTGCTGGTGCTGAGATGATGGCCGATGAAGGTGATCTTACCGGGTCGGTCGATCACATATTTTTCATACATCTCGTCTTGTGGAACGGCACCCTTTGTCTTGATATCTATATTGAGTGTCATGACAACCTCCCGATTGTCTCTTCTCGTCCTTGAATGATACGCCTGCCGAGTTGCCGGATTCTGAAGGCAATTCGTAAAATGCCGTATGTCTGTCCCATTTTGCCACGGCATGCGCCGAGCGAACTGGTCTTCTGTGACGTTGGTAGAACATTATTATCTCCAGAAGGTTGCGTGGAGCTTATAGAACCGCCGCCGGTAGACGCCTCGCACGTGGTTGACGTGAAGCGTACTTGTCGTTACGCCTGCTTCGATACGGAAGACGCAGGGTTGGGTGGAGCATTTCAGATGGCGGGCAGACTGGTCATTATCGGCGCTGGGCAGGGAGCCTTCGCTCTCGCTGCCAAGCTTCGTGCTTTAAAGGACGATCGTCCCATCACCATCATCGGTTCGGAAGAGGTTCTTCCCTATCAGCGTCCGCCTTTGTCCAAGAAATATCTCATGGGCGAAATGAGTTTCGATCGGCTGGAATTCCGATCTTCTCAATGGTTCTTGGACAATAATGTCGAGATCCGGCTCTCCACATGGGTCGAGGAAATCGACCGCAAGGCGAAGACTGTCCGGATGCAGGATGGCTCCGTGCTGGCTTACGACAAGCTCGCACTGGCAACAGGTGCGGCGCCTCGTTTGCTGCCCGCGGGCGTGGGCGGCGATCTGGACGGAGTCTTAACCGTCCGAGACAAGCGCGATGCCGATCGGCTGAGGGAGGAAATGCAGCCGGGTCGGCGGTTGTTGGTCATAGGCGGCGGTTACATCGGACTGGAGGCCGCAGCAGTAGCGCGTCAACTTGGGCTTGATGTTACGCTCATTGAAATGGCCGACCGGATTCTTCAACGAGTCGCCTCGGCTGAAACAGCCGCCATTATGCGCGACCTGCATGTATCGAAAGGGGTTTCCGTTCGAGAAAAGACAGGTCTTGTGCGACTTGAGGGAGAGGGTGGACGTGTAAAGAAAGCAGAGCTTTCGGACGGTTCGTCACTGGACGTCGACTTCGTCATAGCCGGCATTGGTGTTACTCCCAATGACCGCTTGGCCCGTGAGTCGGGCTTGGCAGTGGGCAATGGTGTCATCGTCGATGAGTTCACGCGCACCTCCGATTTCGACATCCACGCTATGGGCGACTGCGCAGTTTTGCCAATGAATGGTGCGGCGGTTCGTTTGGAGTCGGTGCAGAATGCGGTCGATCAGGCGGAGGCTGCAGCGCTCGTGCTTTCAGGCGAAGAAAGGCCTTATCTGCCAAAGCCGTGGTTCTGGTCGGATCAGTATGACGTGAAGCTGCAGATTGCTGGCTTTAACGCGGGTTACGACGAGACAGTGCTCCGTCCCGGCCAACGAGCGGGAAGCCGCTCCATATGGTACTTCAAGCAAGGCCGGTTCGTCGCTGTCGATGCTATCAATGACGCCAAGGCCTATGTGACCGGCAAGAAAGCGCTCGACACGGACTCCCCGCTCAACCGTGCGATCCTTGAGGATCCTGCCGCCGACCTGAAATCGCTTTTGACATGAGGACTGACATGCGCGCCGCTGAAAATCGCTTCAAAAATGCCATCCATCGCGGTGAACCGCAAATAGGCCTGTGGCTGGACATGGGGGAGGCAATTGCGGCGGAGATCGCTGGTACCGCTGGGTTCGATTGGCTGGTGATCGACGGAGAACATGGCCCGAACGATTTGCGCAGCATTATCGATCAGTTGCGCGCACTCGAGACGTCTTCCGCCGAACCGGTCGTGCGCGTTCCAATGGGAGAAAGCTGGATCATCAAGCAGATGCTGGACGCCGGAGCGAGAACGCTTCTCGTTCCCATGGTCGATTCTGCCGCGCAGGCGAAGTCGCTGGTATCTGCAATGCATTATCCGCCGAGAGGAGTTCGTGGGATGGGGGCTGTAGTGGCTCGCGCGTCTGCTTTCGGTAGCATTCCAGACTATAATCAGACGGCGTCGGACAGCGTATGTCTGCTGATCCAAGCCGAGACACGCGCTGCAATTGCCGATCTCGATAATATTCTGGACGTAGAGGGAGTGGACGGCATCTTCATCGGTCCGGCCGATCTGGCCGCCGACATGGGGTATCTCGGAAAGATAGATGAGCCCGAGGTTCAGTCGGTCATTGAGGGCGCAATTCGTAAGATTGTCTCTGCCGGTAAGGCCGCTGGGATCCTGACGTTCAACGAATCCTACAATAAGAGATACCTTGAGCTAGGTGCTTCGTTCGTCGCCGTTGGTGCTGACGTATTTGAATTCTCAAACGTTTTGAAGAAACTCGCCGCTCGATATAAAGGCGGGTCGCTGGCGGCAAAAGCGTCCGGCTACTGATCATCAATCGTCGTTGCTGGCATTCAACTTTTCCGGCGGAATCCCTTCTTCGCCCGAAGAAAGGTGGCCCTCTTCAATAAGCCGTTCTCTCAAGATACGGTAGAGCGCTTCCTGTTTATCCAGTCCGCGTTCATCGGCGAATGCCTGGAGGGCTTTATCGATCTGGTGCGGAAGGTCCAAGAGAACATCTCCATCTTCAAGCAAAAATAAGGGCAGGAGGACGAACCTTCCTGCCCTGAGCATAATGCCCGTTAGCGCCAGCGATAAATGCTGCTGCTGTTGTGCTGAGTCGATGCGTTCGCGACGAAGTATCCCAGTGCGAAGCCGAGCGCGCCGACGACTGTCAAAAGCGACGTGGCAGTGCCGGGATTTTCTTTAACAGCCTCAACGACATTGTGGCTCTGCGCTTTAACGGTCTGCGCCGCATTCTGCGCGACGCGCTGCACTCTGCCTTTTGCTTCATCGACAAAATCCGAAGCTTCGCCCGAAAACTCGCTCGCGCGGGACGAGACGGACTTCGAGAGCGAAGCGATCTGCGAGCGCAGTTCCGCGATCTGGTTCTCGACGGAATCTTCAACGACGTTCAGTTTGGTCTGTGCCATTTGAAATCACCTCATGTTGTTTCCGAGGCGATAACGCGACCAAATTAGATAATGTTCCATAACGGACGAAGATGAAACGGCGTAACTTTTGGTCCTATGGGGGATGTCCGACTCAGTGGAGGCTCCCGCAAATGACACCACATCATGCGGGACGCTGGCATAGTGGTTTGCGTTTGGTCTCCTCGGCTAAGATTTTTCGACCACGCCTGATCGTGTGATTGTCGTGAAATTCGATATAGAATGGATCAGGGAAAGCGCAGTGGCAAGGCCCTCTTGGCGTTCGAACACATCACTATGGAGAATAGCTATCGTTGTCGGAGGCCTTGCCGCCCAGGAATGAAGCGCATTTCAGAGCGACTGCTGCTAACCCTACATCCGTAGCGATGTAGTTAAAGACGCCGGTTCAGCCATTTACTAACAACGGCTCCTTCTGCCTGGACGAATCAGGCGCGATTCTATCGCGCTTAAGCTCCGCGGCAGCGCTGCCAAACGAGGCAAGAGGCAATATGGTCGTCATCAATCTCGAAATTTTCATCGACAATGCCCCTCCGGCAATGAACGTTCGCAAGTGACGCGCCCCGGCATGGGGGTACAAGAACCAAGCCCCGTGCATCCAATCTTATCCCGCAACTCGGTATTTCCGCCTTAATGGTCGTCAGCGGGGAAAGAATCCGGACTCATCGGTGATCCGGTTGGCTCGCCCAGACCAGCTGGCCTGTCGGATCCGCTCAATATTGGTGGATGATTTTCAGTTCAGGGTGTGTGCGTGAACGCTTCTGGGGGAGGCATATTTGAATATCTTATTTCAAATGCACTCAACATATTCAGCAGCAAATTATTGGGCGGGATAAATTGGGGGATGGCGGAGAGGAAGGGATTCGAACCCTCGATACGCTTTTGACGTATACTCCCTTAGCAGGGGAGCGCCTTCGACCACTCGGCCACCTCTCCGGTGCCGCCTGATTATTGCGTAAGAAAAACGAATGCAAGCGCTTTTACAAAGAGATTGGAAAAAGAGTCTCCGAGCGCAGCTTTTCCGTGTCAGCGATGAAGATTGGCAAACGAAAGAGCGAAGACTTATCCGAATCAGAAACGAACAGGCGTGATTCACCGATCAGTAGAAGGGGGCGATTCTCTCCAGGACGCTCTTTTTCTAAGCTGTCTTCGCAAGCTGGTCCTCTTGCATTGAAAGAGGACGGCTATCGGTGAGGGGGCGCGATATATAGGAAGTGAGTGAGTGTGAGTTGCGGCGAAGCGACCACACCATCGCCTCATGCGACTGCTTTCCCGCTGATTCTATTAACGAATCTTTAAACTATAAAGACCGGATCCAACCGGAATGTGTTTTTTGAGCAACATCGTTATGTGAAGCACCTGTGAGAAGTGGTCATAAATCGGTTTGTTGATTGCAAGCTACGAACGCTTTTGTATTTTCAGCAACGGAAGCGCGGCGGTGGATCGCTCGTTTTCAAAAAAACGGGAATGGGGCAGGGAATGCTGTCCTTCAGCTTAAGAACCCAGACCCTTATGAAACTTGACTGGAGGTCAACATGAACATCAAGAGCCTTCTCATCGGCTCCGCTGCAGCTCTTGCAGCAGTATCTGGCGCAAAGGCCGCTGACGCTATCGTCGCTGCTGAGCCTGAGCCCCTGGAATACGTTCGCGTTTGCGACGCTTTCGGCACTGGCTTCTTCTACATTCCTGGCACCGAAACCTGCCTGAAGTTCGGCGGTTACGTTCGTTTCCAGACCGACATCAATCGCGGCACCGGCTTTGGCGTAAACACCAACAACCGTACGTCTGACTGGAACTCGTTCACGCGCGCTCAGTTCGAAGTTGACACCCGCACCGACACCGAGCTCGGCGCTCTGCGTGGCTTCATCGGCTTCCGTGGCAATGCTGATGGCAGCTCTGCTTCTTCTTCGTCTGTCTTCGTTGATCAGGCTTTCATCGAACTCGGCGGCCTGAAGGTCGGTAAGTTCTACAACTGGTGGGACGACGGTCTCTCTGGCGAAGCTGACGTTCTCGCAACGAACACTCTGTTCAACTCCATTCGTTACACCTACGACGCAGGCTCTTTCTGGGCTGGTGTTTCGGTTGACGAGCTTCAGGGTACTAACAGCCAGTTCGCTACTGTTACGGGCACCGCTGTCGTTACGCCAGCTGCTCCGGGCACTCCCTTCACCGTCAATACCCTCTCGCAGGAAGTTGACAACAACGTTGGTGTTTCCGCTGGTATCGGCGCGAAGCTTGGCGGCGCAACCTTCCAGCTGATCGGCGGCTATGACGTCGACCAGGAAGAAGGCGCTGTTCGCCTGATCGCTACGGCTGATCTCGGCCCTGGCACGCTCGGTTTGGCTGGTGTTTGGGCTTCTGGCGCAAATGCTTACTACGCAGAATCTGAGTGGGCAGTTGCAGCTGAATATGCTATCAAGGCTACCGATCGCCTGACGATTACGCCAGGTGCCCAGTACTTCGGTAATGTTGCTGCTCGCACTGTTACGGGCACCGTCAATGCTGGCGCGACCGCATTCACCCCCACTGGTCGTGCGATCATCACGAACGATTGGTCCTCTAATGACGCTTGGCAGGCTGGCCTGACCGTTGATTACAAAATCACGCAGGGTCTCTCCACCAAGGTTGCAGTTAACTACTACGACCAGGACAACAGCTCTTCCTCTTGGAATGGTTTCGTTCGCCTGCAGCGTTCGTTCTAATATTTAGAACAACGTAGTTTTAGAAAACCCGGCTTTCGAGCCGGGTTTTTTTATGCGCTGGGCCAGTTTCTTTGATATCGTTGAGACGTTCTAAGTTGCGTCTATTCACGCTGGGAAGGCCAGCCCGGAGTAAGGCATTTGAGGACGACTCGAAATGGCGCTTGGATGAGCTTCAGCAAATGTTGGGACCAGTCCTGAAGCGATACCCTTCGCCGATGCAAGGTTGCCCAGATCTGCGCTAATGGATGCGCATCACGACTCACAATGCGCGTTCCGTGTCTATCCGGGCGGCTTATTGTGCTAGGAGGCTGCCCACCCGTCATTTCAAGTCTTAAGGCAGCTGATTTTAGACGAAAGTATAGTGTCCTTGGCACTTACGTGCAAAATATCGCAAGTCCCTAAATTAGATATATTTTTTCACGTAACCGACTGGCTGCTAACGCCTTGTTTACTTTTGGCTTCCCCAAGCAGCAGTCCTGTCGCTCAACTGCAACAGTGTATTTAGAAGCGTGTCACAATGTGACGGATTTGCTGATTGGTCGATTGCGCGACTCTCACGGTTCGGGTTCTACTCATTCCACGGCAGCGTCTTAAGTTTTGGATCGACTGAGCTGCTTTGAAAACCTTGACTGGAGGTCAACATGAACATCAAGAGCCTTCTCATCGGCTCCGCTGCAGCTCTTGCAGCAGTATCTGGCGCAAAGGCCGCCGACGCGATCGTCGCTGCTGAGCCTGAGCCCATGGAATACGTTCGCGTCTGCGACGCTTTCGGCACTGGCTTCTTCTACATTCCTGGCACCGAAACCTGCCTCAAGTTCGGCGGTTACATTCGTTTCCAGACCGACTTCGGTCGTGATCTTTCCGGTACATCTGACTGGAATTCGTTCACACGCGCCCAGTTCGAAGTAGACACCAAGACCGATACCGAGCTAGGTACGCTCCGTGGCTTCATTGGTTTCCGCGGCAACGCTGAAAATGGCTCGTCGGCTTCGTCGTCTGTTTTCGTTGACCAGGCCTTCATCGAGCTCGGCGGCCTGAAGGTCGGTAAGTTCTACAACTGGTGGGATGACGATCTCTCTGGCGAAACCGATCTCCTGTCTTCCAACACATTGTTCAACTCTATTCGTTACACCTACGACGCTGGCTCCTTCTGGGCTGGTATCTCGGTTGACGAACTTCAGGGCACGAACGATCAGTTCCGCACGATCACAGGACCTGCTGGTATCGTCGGTGGCGTGCAGACGTTTAACGTTCGCGCTGAAGCAGACAACAATGTCGGTATCTCCGCTGGGGTCGGTGCAAAGCTCGGCGGCGCAACGCTTCAGCTCATCGGTGGCTATGACACCGACCAGGAAGAAGGCGCAGTTCGCCTGATCGCTACGGCCGATGTCGGTCCTGGCACGCTTGGCCTGGCTGGCGTATGGGCTTCCGGCACCAACGCTTACTACGCGCTGTCTGAATGGGCTGTTGCTGCTGAATATGCGATCAAGGCAACTGACCGCCTCACGATCACGCCCGGTGCGCAGTACCTCGGTAACGTCGCTGACCGCGTTGCTCTGCTCGACTCCACAGGTGCATTCAGCGGCTCCACTGCCATCGTATCCAACGATTGGTCCAACCGCGATGCCTGGACAGCTGGTGTGACGGTTGATTACAAGATCACCGAAGGCCTTGCTACCAAGGTTACGGCCAACTACTACGACGAAGACAACCGCGCTGACTTCTGGACCGGTTTTGTTCGCCTTCAGCGTTCGTTCTGATCTCATCTGATTTGAACTTACAAGTATTTGGAAACCCGGCTTTCGAGCCGGGTTTTTCTTTTTGTCATCTTCGAATCTAAAAGGTGCCGAGGCTGCAGCGCCTTTGATGAGGACATGAGCTTGTCAACGCGGTTGTTTTTTTGTGTTGGCGATGTCACACTGTGAGAGGAAGATAATCGTAAGGTCTCCAAATTAATTCATGTCCATTGCCCCCTGACTTTTCTTTGTCTCTAATCGCCGTGACGGAGCGGCGCACGAGCGCGATTGTCCGCCGTTATCCGAGTTCGATTGGAGAACGACATGCATATCAGAAGCGTTTTATTTGGCGCCGCTGCGGTACTTGCAACGGTGTCAGGCGCCAATGCCGCCGATGCCATCGTTGCAGCCGAGGCTGAGCCCCTGGATTATGTTCGAGTCTGTGACGCTTTCGGGAAAGGCTTTTTCTACATTCCGGGAACCGAGACATGCATGAAGTTCGGTGGCTACATCCGGTTTGAGACAGACTTTGGTCCCAATCTTTCCGGCTCTTCCGATTGGAATAGCTTCACCCGCGCTCAGTTCGAGGCCGATGTACGCTCCGACACCGAGCTTGGCGCCCTGCGTGGCTTTATCGGCTTCCGTGGCAATGCAGACTCCGGCGTGGGTGGTGCGACGGCCGGATCGTCCGGCAACCTGGGCTCCGGAGTGTTCGTTGATCAGGCCTTCATTGAAGTTGCCGGCCTGAAGATTGGTAAGTTCTATAGCTGGTGGGATGACGATCTCTCTGGCGAGACGGATCTTCTTTCTTCCAACACGCTTTTCAATTCGATCCGCTATACCTATGACACCGGCGCATTCTCCGCAGCAGCCTCCGTAGATGAGCTCGAGGGCGTTGCCTTTGTTGGAGATTCGGCACGTGAGGGCAATAATAACGTCGGTATTGCCGGTAGCCTCGCAGGAAAGTTCGGCTCCGCCAGCCTTTCGCTCATTGGTGGATTTGATACTGATCGCGAAGATGGTGCGCTACGTTTGATCGGCTCCTTAGATGTGGGACCGGGCTCATTCAGTTTCGCCGGTGTCTATGCGTCGGGTGCGAACGCTTATTACGCGCTCTCCGAATGGGCCGTCGTTGCCGAATATGCGTATAAGGCTACGGACGGACTAACGCTCACGCCAGGTGTGCAGTGGCTGGGTAATGTAGCGAGGAAAGATGCGTCCTTCGATATCATCAATGCCAATTGGTCGAGCAATGATGCTTGGACGGCCGGTCTGACGGTCGATTACAAGTTCACGGACGAATTCGCGGCCAAGATAACTGCCAACTACTATGACGAGGACAATCGTCCGGAGTTCTGGTCGGGCTTCGTTCGCTTGCAGCGTGACTTCTAAAAACTGGCTCGCAACGGCGTGAAGCGGTTTGCGAGCCACGGCAACTTCTACCCAACACCAGCGTGACCAGCGCCGGTGTCACGGCAGCGTTCGATGCGCTACAAAGCTCGAAGCGATGGCGGAAGGCTTGGAAAACAGCGAACCCCCTCACTCAACCGGCGCGACCGTTTCGCAGATCGCTGACAATATCTGCCTGTTGACCGAGTCTGGTCTTATACACCTGGTAGTTTTCCATGACCCTCTGAACGTAGTTGCGTGTTTCGGGAAAGGGAATTCGCTCGATCCAGTCTACAACCTCGTCGATGGGCTTACCCCTTGGGTCGCCGTATCGAGCGATCCATTCAGGCACCCGTTTCGGTCCGGCATTGTAGGCGATGAAGGTAAGGATATAGGAGCCGCCAAAGCTGTCAATCTGTTCGCCAAGATAGTGAGCGCCCAGCGTCGCATTGTATCCCGCGTCAGTGGTCAGCTTGGCTTGTGTGTAGGCCATACCGTGACGGCTTGCGACGCCCTTTGCTGTTCCCGGGAGCAGCTGCAGAAGGCCGCGTGCATTGGCGGGCGAGACGGCACTAGGATTAAAGGCACTTTCCTGTCTGGCTATGGCGTAGGCAAGTGCTTTGCCGGAGCCGGATATGTTCGCACTGAGGGGAATAACACCAATCGGATAGGCGAGGGCGGCTGCGTCTATACCTCGGCTGAAGGCGGTCTTGCCAATCTGTAGCGATACCTGGTGGTTGTTGTTCCGTTCGGCGCGCGCTGCAAGGATCGCCAACTCACCGGGACTGTCGATCTGGTCCGCCAATGCACGGTATATGCCGTCCGCACGCCAGCTATACCCGGCGGCCTCGAGGCGCTCAATAGCGCGTACTGCTTCGCGTTCGGCAAACCTAGTCCGGTCTTCTTCTGTAGGTGATGGATAGGTGACGTTGAGCGTCGTAACCCCTATGCGCGCACCCGCAAGTTGTCCGTAGAACGTTCCGGGATGGGAGGCGGCTTTGGCAAAATAGTCACGGGCATTGCCGGGGGCGCCAGCTTCTGCAGCGCGTCCGAGCCAGTAATAAGCGCGGGAGGCGGTAAGCGGCCGGTTGGAAGCGGCGAGAAGGGCATTGAAATGTTTTGATGCCAAGGACGGCTCATGCAGGGCGCGAAGCGCGTACCAGCCCGCATGGAACTCTGCATCCGCCACGTCTACGGGTGAGGTTGCCGAATGATTGGCAGCGACACGATACGCGCCATGGAAATCACCAAGATCTGCCAAGCCGCGGGCAACGATTCGGCGTCCATTCCACCATTCGCCTGGATTGACGAGTTTGCTGCTCTCTTTGGGTGCCCGCTCTAGAAGCTTTGCTGCGTCCGCATACTTTTGTTGATGTCTCAGGTTTTCAATCTGAGCAAAAAGATAAACAGGGTCATTTCTCCAGGCGGACCCAACTGCGTTCAGGAGCACGGGCGCATTTTTTGTGCGTTGAAGAACCGCAGCCCAAGCCTTGTAAAGCGATTGCGCCCTGCCGAGATCACCGAATCGTTGGGCTTGGCTGACGCGACTGCGATACATCAGGTAATCCATCCGCGCCTTGTGATCGGCAGGCGAAAGCAGACCGGCAAACTCGGCCATCACGCGATCTTCCAGATCGGTGTCCATGCCCTCAGTCACCCACAATTGGCGGATGAGTTGCTGAGCGCGGGCCGTGTTTCCGGAAGAGGTCAGGGCATGTGCAAGCGCAATTGTTCCCTCCGGCGTTTCCGGTCGCGACGTGCTGAACATCGCAACCACGCGTGCGGGGGGGAGGTCTTCCCGCAGGACAGCACGTTCCGAATTCGCCCTCAGCGTCGAGAGGCCCGGCCAACCGTTGAGCTCCTTGAGCGCCCCGGCAATCTCGGTGGATGATACGTCCTTCTGCCCGGATATGGCGATTGCCCAAGTCAAGATGTGGCGGTCGAGACTGTCTTCGACGAGGCTGTCACGGACGGCGATCGCCCCTTTTGCATCCCTGTTTGAGAGAGCGTCGAGACCTGCTTTCAACCTCGAGACGTCGATAGGTTTTTGCGGGCGGACGATGGACCCTGTTACTTCCGGCGATGCAGGCATGAACGCCGGAACGGCTGGCGTGTTAGGTCGGGCGAAAGGCAGCGGCACGATATCGTCCCGGGCAGGGCCAGCCCACGCGCTCCATATAGTCGCAGCTATCCCTGTCGCCACCAAGCCCAAAAGTGCTGTTTTCTTCATCCCTTACTCACCAGCCCAATGACAACCAAAATGAACGGCGAAAACCTTGAGTGAAGGCGATCCAGCGCTTGCTAGTAGCCTGTGTGCAGCGCGAATATGAGCGCTGTCGCCTCGCTTCCATTAGTGATCGTTAGCCTTAACGAAACTCTAATCGAAAGGCGCGCATTCGATCAATTTCGGTAACATCCGGCTGAAGTCGCCGTTCGCAAGTCGATTACCGTCCCTTAAGCGGGTGCCGCGCAGGGAGCGCCAAACTATTTGCGTGTCCAGGACGAAAGCCGAGCTTAAACGCTTGTGGGCCGACAGGGTCCACACTAATGTGACAACCGTTTTAACCACGGAATGCGGCTGAAGCATGAACTGGCTCACCGCAAGGAGTTTTGCATGTTCAAGGGATCTATTCCCGCCCTGATTACGCCGTTCACTGAGCAAGGCGAGGTGGACGAAACGGCTTTTGCCGCCCATGTGGAGTGGCAGATTGCCGAAGGCAGCAGCGGCCTCGTGCCCGTCGGTACGACAGGGGAATCGCCAACCCTGTCGCATGACGAGCATAAACGGGTCATCGAGCTGTGCGTAGAGGCTGCGGGCAAGCGGGTCCCGGTCATTGCTGGCGCAGGTTCCAACAACACCAGCGAAGCGATCGAGTTGGCACTCCACGCACAGGAAGTCGGAGCTGACGCTCTTCTCGTGGTGACGCCATATTATAACAAGCCCACGCAGAAGGGTTTGTTTGCACATTTTTCCGCGGTTGCAGAAGCGGTGAGCCTGCCGATCATCATCTACAATATTCCGCCTCGTTCGGTCATCGATATGATGCCGGAGACGATGGGCGCACTCGTCAAGGCGCACAAGAATATCGTCGGCGTCAAAGATGCTACTGGCAAGCTCGACCGTGTCTCCGAGCAGCGCATTCACTGCGGTAAGGACTTTGTTCAGTTGTCGGGTGAAGACGGTACGGCACTGGGCTTCAACGCTCATGGCGGCGTTGGCTGCATTTCCGTCACCGCGAATGTCGCACCGCGTCTCTGTGCGGAATTTCAGGCTGCGATGGCTGCAGGAGACTATGCACTTGCGCTCGATTATCAGGATCGCCTGATGCCGCTCCACAAGGCCATCTTCATGGAGCCTGGCGTCTGTGGCACCAAATATGCGATTTCCCGCACCCGCAAGGGTAGCCGAAAGGTGCGGTCACCACTGATGGATACGCTCGAGCCAGCAACTGAGGCCGCTATCGATGCAGCACTCATACACGCGGGCCTCTTAAACTGATTCCAACCGGAATTCATCACCCGAGTAGATGCAGAGATGCGCGCCCGCCGCGCATCTTCACTTTCTCGCTTGCATTGATTACATAAGCGCTGAAAGCCGCGCGCCCCCTCATGTGCGGACAGATGGAAATGGAATAGGATATGGCCCCCAAAGGCAGCCAGCGCATCGTCAACAAGGTTGTAGCCGAAAACCGCAAGGCACGCTTCAATTATGAAATCCTCGACACCTACGAGGCGGGAATCGTGCTGACTGGCACCGAGGTGAAGTCATTGCGCGACGGTAAGGCCAATATTGCTGAATCCTATGCGTCCGACGAAGGAGACGAGATATGGCTGATCAACTCGCATCTACCCGAGTATCTTCAGGCGAACCGCTTTAATCATGAGCCGCGCCGACGTCGCAAATTGCTGCTCAACAAGCGCGAGATCAATCGTCTGCGCGCTGGCATCAATCGCGAAGGAATGACGCTTGTTCCGCTGAAGATCTACTTCAATGACAAGGGCAGGGCAAAGCTTGAGTTGGCCTTGGCGAAGGGTAAAAAACTTCACGATAAGCGTGAGACTGAAAAAGAACGCGACTGGAACAGGCAGAAATCCAGGCTGCTCAAAGGAAATGGCTGAAGCACTAAGCCGATAGATTCTTGCTCTTTATTCTGTGGCTGGTCGGAGTGACACCGGTCCTGAGCGTAGGCGTCACAGCTTTCGTTTGCGGAATTGAATCACGGTCTACGGAGTAGAAACTTCAGCTCAAGTAATCACAACGAAATACAACAGATCTTACTGATGATTCGATAAGATCTGTGTTGATCTATTCTACGTCTCGTTGCTAGATAAGCTTAATTCTACTTAAGAGGGTGCGTGCAGGTTAGGTGCGGGTTATCGTCTTGATACGATATTATTCATTTCCCGGGTTTCTTAAAGCGAATTGCAGAATTTCGTTGCTAAATTTGAAAAGAAAACGCTTGAGGAGAACCTTCGGCAAACGCTCGCTTTAGATGAATCTTTTCCAGGTTTTTAAGTGGTTCAAAGACGGCTAACATGCGTCATATTAAAGCTTCGCTTTGCGCAAATGGATCGAAACTTTAAGACATTAGTTTAATATTTTCTAATATAGATTAGTCTTGAAGCGGAGCTGCGGGCGGCCCGTGTCTGCCGAGAGCAAGCCCGGGAGGATGTGTGTCATGAATATCATTCGCTTGATCCTTTGCGTGTTATTTTTTCTGCCTTTGGAAACCGCATATTCGCAAGATTTCCCTGCGCCGGCGGGCAAGCCGATTCTGATTGTTTCGGGGAAGATCACCAAGACTAATGTCAACGGCACGGCGCAATTCGACCGGGAGATGCTAGAGAAAATGGGATTGGTGACGGTGGAAACCAAGACGCCTTGGTATGAATCGCGCACCCGTTTCGAAGGTGTCTCAATGGCCAAACTCATGGACTTTGTCGGCGCGCAGGGAACGACAGTCACGGCAGTCGCACTGAACGATTATGTCAGCACGATTCCTGTGAAGGATTTTACCGCGTTCAACGTCATTCTTGCTATAAAGCGCGATGGCGAATATATGCAGGTGAGGGACAAGGGACCGCTTTTCGTCATATACCCTTACGACAGCACGCCGGAACTTCAATCGCAGACTTACTACACGCGCTCCGCTTGGCAAGTGGCCAAACTCATAGTCGAATAAAGGTGACATTTGCGAAAGGCGCTGGCAGTCGTTGTTTGCTGCTTCATACTTGCCACCGGCTACATCGCTTACGTGATAGCTGAGCGTCAAAACGCGCTCCAAAAATTTGCGAGATACAACGACTCCTGGGCGGTTAGCCAGGCAGTAGGGGAGTATGTTCGGTTCGAGACCCTGCTCGCCGAATATGCCCTCGGAATTGACGGTGTCGGCAAGGAAGAATTACGCCTTCGCCTCGATATCGTGCTCGGCAGAATGATCTCTTTTCAGCAGGGAAGTTTAACCGCTTTTATGGCTTCAAAGCCGGAGATGCGTCAGGCCGTCGGCGAACTCGACAAGATACTGGAGAGGGTCGACAACCAACTGGATGAGTTGTCGCCAGCCGAAGCACGCGCCCTTCTGCCCGAAATGAGCGGGCTTGTTCCGCAACTCACTGCTATTGCTGCCGCGTCTGTAGCAAATGATGTCGAGATGATCGATGCGGCACACGCCGAGGTGCGCAAGCTGCACATCATCTACACGGCGCTCGCTGCAGGGCTCATACTGTGCGGTATGGCGCTGATCGTGTTGCTGCTGCGTCACAACCAGCTGCTCAACCGTGCGCAGAAAAAACTGACCCTTTTGACCGAAGAATTGCAGACTGCAACGTTAGAGTTGCAGTCAAACAATCTTCGACTTGAATATGACGCACATCACGACACGTTGACGGCCCTGCCAAATCGCACACTTTTCCGCAAGGAGCTTGTGCGTCGGCTTAATCCCGAATCTCGTATCGACAAGGTCGCTCTGCTCCTGCTCGATCTCGATGGCTTTAAGGAGATCAACGACACCCTCGGCCACGACGTTGGAGACGCGCTGCTCAAAGCGGTGGCCGCACGTATCGTGCCGCTTGGACAGAGCAACGAACTGATCTGCAGGCTTGGCGGTGACGAGTTTGCGTTGGTGACGGACAACTTGGGGGAGGCGGAGGCCCTCGATGTTGCTCAATGTCTCATTGAGCGTATCGCCAGCCCTTACAACATTGGCGACATGGAAATAAAGATCGGCACCTGCGTGGGCATTGCCATCTCACAAGAAAAGGTCGATGCAGACGATTTGCTGAAACATGCCGACCTCTCGCTTTATGACGCCAAACGGCAGGGAGCGGGGAAGATTGCGGTTTATAGAGACTATATGCAGAGCCAGCTTTCCGAGAAGCGCTCTTTCGAAGCGGACCTTCAATCCTCGCTGCTGAATAACGAGATGGAAGTGTTCTATCAGCCGCAGGTTTCCACGCAGACCCGGGATATTTGTGGCTTTGAAGCGCTTCTGCGCTGGACGCATCCGGTGCGCGGACAAGTCCCTCCAAGCGAATTCATTCCCATTGCAGAAAGAACAGGTTTCATCAACACGCTCGGTAAATGGGTCCTGGAGACTGCCTGTAAAGAAGCCGTGCGGTGGCGTCCGGATATCAAGATTGCCATCAACCTTTCCCCTGTTCAGCTTCACAGCGCTAATCTCATTCAGAACGTTGTAGGTGCGCTGGAAAGAAGCAACCTTTCCCCCGGACGCCTGGAATTGGAAATCACGGAATCTGTTCTTCTTGGCAACAGCGACCAGACGCTCGCCATCCTCGATAGTCTCAAAACCGTTGGGATCACGATGGCGATGGACGATTTTGGAACGGGCTATTCTTCGCTGAGCAACCTGCGCCACGTTCCCTTCGCAAAGCTCAAGATCGATCAATCTTTCCTGGGTGATATCGTCACCGACAAGCAGGCGCTGGCCATTGTCGAGTTTGTCGTAGGTCTTGGTCGCAAACTGGGCATGACGATGATCGCCGAGGGCGTCGAGACAGAACAGCAATATGCCGTCATGCGCCAACTTGGCTGCGATCAAGTCCAAGGCTATCTCGTCGGCAAGCCGATGCCAGTCGTCAAGCTTGCGGACCTTGGCGTTTATGCGTAAATGCTTTTTCAATTGGTGCCGAAACGCACGTTGATTTTCCGATAGCGTGATAAGGGCCACTCGCTCGGAGCCGAAGCATTCCGGGGAATGACGGTCGATAAGGCAGATCGCCAGCGCTTGAAACCGGGACGTGCGGCTTGCCGCGACGCAGATGTAATTTGAAAGGACACAACATGGAAGCTTTTAAGGTACATGGTGTCCTGCTGCCATTGTCTCCCGACGAGGTGTCGCCGATCATCTGGCAGGCGCTGAAAGACGGCAGCTACGAGGCGAAAGAAGCCCGAAGCGTTGCGCGAGCGATCAGGGATGGAGACCGTGTCCTGGAACTTGGTTCGGGTATCGGTGTGATTACCTCGGTTATTGCCCGTATCCCGGGCGTTTCCGTCTGGGCTTTCGAGGCCAATCCCTCCACCGCTCGCCTGGCCGAACGTGTTCTTGAGGCCAATTGTGCAAACAATGTCCGGTTTTCCCAGGGCCTTCTGACTGCGGGGGAGCCTGAGAGCCACACATTCTATGTTCGGCGCGACCTGTGGATGTCATCCATGGATGAAAATCAGGGGCCCTATGAGCATCGAATAGAAATCGGTTCGGAGAATATTGACGAGTTCATTGACCATCATTGCATCAATGTGCTGGTCATGGATATCGAGGGTGCGGAGCGCGATTTGCTGAGTGACGCCACCCTGGCTGGCGTCGAGCGGATTTTCGTCGAGCTACACGATCACCTCTATGGCCTCTCGGGCGTGCGTGATATCACGCAGGCTCTGGCGCTGAAGGGCTTTGCCTATGATCCGCGCGGTTCGCGTGGTCCCTGTGTCCTATTCACCAAGGATGATGAGCCCCGCGACTACGACCCGGACGTCGATTAAGGATTGTCAGCGCCAATGGCGTCGTCGGTCCGGCCACGCTCGCAAAGCGAGGCAGAAGTTTAAAACCTCGCGTCAAGCATATGGTGCTCGGCTGGCGAAGGCTGGGCCTTGCTGAAGCCCAGCCAGTTCGCTAAGCGGCGCGATAGTGCTTCTGATGGGGCACAGTCTTTGCCACGTTGAAACGAGAGATCAGGTCGGCCAAGCTGTTGCTGATGTCGCTCAACCCATGGGTCGATGCATTGGTTTCTTCTACCATGGCAGCATTTTGCTGGGTCAGTTGATCCATGCTGGTGATAGCCGTGTTGATTTCCTGGATGCCGACAGCCTGCTCACGCACCGCTTGAGTGATTGCGCCGATATGCTCATGAATATCGTCGACCTTCTCACCGATGGAGTTCAACGCTTCGCCAGTACGGTTTACCAGCGATACGCCATGCGCCACGTCCTGCGACGACTTGTCGATCAGGCTGCGGATTTCCTTTGCTGCGGAAGCCGAACGCTGAGCCAGTTCCCGTACCTCTTGCGCGACGACGGCGAAGCCTTTGCCAGCCTCTCCGGCACGTGCTGCTTCAACGCCCGCATTCAGCGCCAGCAGGTTGGTCTGGAATGAAATCTCGTCGATGACGCTGATGATCTGGGTAATCTTCTGTGACGACCCCTCGATTGCGCTCATGGCTTCGACAGCTTCGCTGACCACGTGGCGTGATCGTTCTGCTTCTTCTGCTGAACTCTTGACGATCGCTTGCGCCTGCTCGGTCCGTGTCGCGGATTGTTTCGAAATGTTGGTGATCTGATCGATCGCTGCAGCGGTCTCTTCGAGCGATGCAGCCTGTTGCTCGGTGCGTCGCGCCATATCGTCGGTCGCCGATGTCAATTCGCGGGTGTTGTTGGCGATCTTGTGCGACTCGTCGACGATTTCGGTAAAGGCTTCGGAAAGACGGCCGAGAGCTTTGTTGAAGTTCTCCTTCAATCCACCGAACTCCGACGGCACCACACCGTCGATACGCGAAGTCAGATCGCCTTGCGCCATCCGATCGAGCGCGCTGTTCAGCAGCGACAGAATGTGGTCCTGCTCTTCCTTCATGCGTTTCTGTTCTGCCTCAACCTTTGCACGCTCATCAGCAAGCACGTCGAGATAAACGGAAATCGAGTAGTCCATGTCAAGCAACGCGGCCTTGATCGTCGCACTGATGCCCTTGGTAACTTTCTTGCCTTTCTTTTCGACGAGAAAGCCCTTCAGTTCGGACTCCACGATGGCTTTGATGATGCCTTCAAGAATGAGGGCATAACCGCCAATGTACCAGCGCGGCTCCAGACCCAGGCGCGCATGGGTACGGCCGATAGCGCCCACAGCTTTGGTGTAATCTGAATCGAATACGCCAGAGGCGATGCGCGTCCAGTGTCCGATCTGCATACTTTTAGCGTGCTGAATATGTGCTTCGCTGGAAAAGAACTTCGCCGTATCGGGAACAGCTTTGGCTTTTTTGTAGAATGTATCGAGGGAATCGCTGAGTGTGCCTGTGATGGTAGACTTTAGGCCCGCAAGATATTGTCTCTGTTCTTTGTCTAGGCCAAGAAAGTTTAGTCTTTCATCGAGTTGCAAATTGTCGCGTGGCACGGTCATAAATAAAGCCCCTGATATTGTGCGTGTCCCAACTCGCACCGAAGAATTCTCAGGAAGAATGGCTTGATATGCTTAAATATTTGCTAAATATCTAAATTATACTATTGCGTTGAAACAGGCGCGCGCCAGTTGAGACCGGGGCGCCTGCCGAAAGCTTGTAAAGTGGCCTCAGTCCACCGTCTCAACCGCTTCGGAGGGGCGTGGAGCGCGCTCGCTGGGATCGCGGCCAATCTCGGCCTTGAGCGACAACAGGTCGATGAAATGGTCTGCCTGACGGCGCAGGTCATCCGCTATCATGGGAGGCTGGGTCGACATGGTGGAGATGACAGAGACCTTCCTGCCTTTTCGTTGCAGGGCGTCCACCAGGGTTGTGAAGTCGCCATCGCCGGAAAAAAGCACAAGATGGTCCACGGTCTCGGATTGCTCCATGGCATCGACCGCGAGTTCGATGTCCATGTTGCCCTTGATCTTGCGACGACCCATCGCGTCGGTGAATTCCTTGGCTGGCTTTGTCACTACTTTGTAGCCGTTATAATCGAGCCAATCGATCAGTGGGCGGATGGAAGAGTACTCCTGATCTTCGATCAGCGCAGTATAATAATAAGCGCGCAACAGATACCCGCGCTTCTGGAAAGCTTTCAGCAATTTGCGATAATCGATATCGAAACCGAGACTTTTCGAAGCTGCGTAGAGGTTTGCCCCGTCGATAAAGAGTGCAATTTTCTCACGTGGGTCGAACATATATAGGAGGTCCTCCAAAGCGACTCTCTGCCGCCAATATCAACGCGGTGCCGGGCTTGGATAACACTGCGTCTATTATACATTATTAAGCATTCATATAAGCTTGTTTACATAACAGTCCATACCCTGGGCTTCAATTCGCACTAACTTTTAAGGGTATGGTTGGTTGCATCCGGGGGGAGACAAACGACGGAAAATAAGGAAAAACTTGAAATTGACGGACAATGTCTGTATCGGGACCATTAATCAGCGACATCAAGACTCGTAAAGGACAGGCAATGGCCCGTGTCACAGTAGAAGATTGCATTGACAAAGTAGACAACCGCTTCGAGCTCGTCCTTCTGGCAAGCCACCGTGCGCGGCAGATTTCGCAAGGTTCGCAGATCACGGTTGACCGCGATAACGACAAGAACCCCGTCGTCGCTCTACGCGAAATTGCCGACGAGACGCTGTCTCCTGACGACCTGAAGGAAGATCTCATCCATTCGCTGCAGAAGCATGTCGAAGTCGATGAGCCAGAACCCGATCCAGTAACGCTCGCTGCCAATGCGACCAGCGAGAACGAAGACGACGACGCGCCGGAAACTGTAACCTTCGATCAGATGTCGGAAGAGGAGCTTCTGGCCGGCATCGAAGGCCTTGTTCCGCCGGAAAAGAACGACGACTATTAATAGAGCTTGTCGCGCAAACGTTTTGCGCGGTTTGCGGTGACGACACATGAGGCAGGTCAGGCGTCAGCGCGTATCTCAATGATCGCGTTACGCCTTAACTCCGCAGGTGGTATCGGCTACGGTACGGTTACCCTCTGTAAATGATTGTCGTCATAATCTTATCCTGGATTATGTAGCATCGTGCGCCAATCTGACGGGGTTTCTCCCGTCCATTGGCGCGCTTTCTTTTTCGGGGCATCCCATTCATGATGCGACAATACGAACTCGTGGAACGGGTTCAGGCGTACAAACCTGACGTGAACGAAGCCTTATTGAACAAGGCCTATGTTTACGCGATGCAGAAGCATGGCCAGCAAAAGCGGGCCAATGGCGATCCATACATCTCCCACCCGCTGGAAGTCGCCGCGATCCTCACCGAAATGCACCTGGATGAATCGACCATCGCGGTCGCTCTCCTGCATGACACGATCGAGGATACCAGCGCCACACGCGCTGAAATCGATGAGATGTTCGGCGAGGATATCGGCCGGTTGGTCGAAGGGCTGACTAAGCTCAAGAAACTCGATCTCGTCAGCAAGAAAGCCAAGCAGGCCGAGAACCTTCGCAAGCTGTTGCTGGCCATTTCCGACGACGTTCGCGTACTGCTCGTCAAGCTTGCCGACCGTCTGCACAATATGCGCACCATGGAGCATATGCCGGCAGACAAGCGTAGCCGCATTTCCGAAGAGACGATGGAAATCTATGCGCCGCTCGCAGGGCGCATGGGTATGCAGGATATGCGCGACGAGCTTGAAAATCTCTCGTTCCGCTATCTTAATCCCGAAGCATTTGAAACTGTCACGAAGCGTCTCTATGAGCTTGAAGAGCGCAATGAAGGCCTGATCAAAAAGATCGAGGACGAGTTGCGAGAACTGCTCATCGCCAATGGTGTCGAGGGCGCCATGGTTAAGGGACGGCAGAAGAAGCCGTATTCGGTTTTCCGCAAGATGCAGTCCAAGTCGCTCTCCTTTGAGCAACTGTCGGACGTCTACGGCTTTCGCATTCTCGTGCAGGATATTCCGTCGTGCTACCGTGCGCTCGGCATCGTCCATACGCGCTGGCGCGTGGTACCCGGTCGCTTCAAGGACTATATTTCCACTCCAAAGCAGAATGACTATCGTTCTATCCACACCACGATCGTCGGTCCTTCGAGACAACGTATCGAACTGCAAATCCGCACTCGACGCATGCACGAGATAGCTGAATTCGGTATCGCCGCGCATTCGCTATACAAGGATGGCGAAACGGTCGAGACGGAGCAGCTTTCCACCGAAACCAATGCCTATTCCTGGCTGCGTCACACGATCGAGTCGCTCGCCGAAGGTGATAATCCTGAAGAATTTCTTGAGCACACCAAGCTCGAACTGTTTCAGGATCAGGTCTTCTGCTTCACGCCGAAGGGGAAGCTTATCGCACTTCCGCGCGGTGCAACGCCCATCGATTTCGCCTATGCGGTTCACACCAATATCGGCGACACGACGGTAGGCGCCAAGATCAACGGTCGTATCATGCCGCTCGTTACGCGGCTCAACAACGGCGACGAGGTTGAAATCATCCGATCCGGCGTCCAGGTGCCGCCTGCCGCATGGGAAGAGGTGGTTGTCACCGGCAAGGCGCGCTCTGCCATCCGCCGCGCGACCCGTATGGCGATCCGCAAGCAATATGCGGGTCTGGGCTACCGCATCCTTGAACGAACATTCGAGCGTGCGGGCAAGACCTTTTCGCGGGAGGCATTGAAGCCCGTGCTGCATCGTCTTGCCCAAAAGGACGTGGAAGACGCGATTGCAGCTGTCGGCCGAGGGGAGGTGTCGTCGCTCGATGTTCTGCGGGCGGTCTTCCCCGATTATCAGGATGAGCGTGTGACCGTGAAGATGACCGGCGATGACGGCTGGTTCAATATGCGCAGCGCATCCGGGATGATCTTCAAGATTCCTGGCAAATCACGCTCCGCTTTGGAAGATGACGGCGCAGCCGAGCTGCTGGATGGGCCTGACCCCATGCCGATCCGCGGCCTATCTGACAATGTCGAGGTCCATTTCGGCGCGACTGGAGCCGTACCTGGCGATCGCATCGTGGGCATAATGGAGAAGGGGAAGGGCATCACCATCTACCCGATCCAGTCTCCTGCACTGCAACGGTTTGACGATGAGCCGGAACGCTGGATCGATGTGCGCTGGGATCTCGACGAGGCGAACAAGTCCCGCTTCATGGCACGGCTCTTGATCAACGCGCTGAATGAGCCGGGGACGCTAGCCTCGGTGGCGCAGTCCATCGCGACGCTTGATGTGAACATTGGAGCGCTCAGCATGGTTCGGATCGGCACCGATTTCTCCGAGCTTTCACTGGATGTAGAGGTCTGGGATCTTCGACAGCTCAACCAGCTTCTGTCCCAGTTGAAAGATCTCGATTGCGTTTCTACGGTCAAGCGTGCCTTCGATTAATGCACCGGGTGCCTAATAAAATGACTTTGATGCCGATGCTATGCGTCAAATGCATGGCAGCGGCCTTGTCTTATCCGTAGTCACGAGCACGGATGGGGACTATCTTCACTCCAGAAATCAAGAGCAATAGAGGCTTTCCGGCACATCAAGCCGTTGACGATGTGGCCTCAAGTCTGGAAAGGAAATGAAGATGTTTGCACCGCTTCGTAAGATCGCCCGCGCTGTCCGTGGCAAGTCTGTACAAGAACGTGAGTTCGACTACCTCAGTGGTTCGGTCTCGAATGTCGATCTCGAGCTTCGCCAGCGCGAAGTTGATCGTGGCATGTTCCGGAGATAATGCAAAAATGCATGGCGGCCATGCCGCCTTGCTTAAATGGGGCGCTTTAATGGTCCCGTGACGCTACGGCGCCCTTTTCGCCACTTGGCGGAATGCGGGCGATGACATAAAGTCCTCTCATGCCCTTTCGCCGTCGTCGTCCTTTAGCGCTTTCGGAGCGCCTGCTTGCCGCACTCTGGCCCCGAATGGGGCTTCGGCGATCGTTCCGCTACATGAAGCTGAAGCTCGTTCGTTTGTCGGCCTCGCCTTACGCGGTGGCGGCGGGTGCGGCGATCGGCGTTGGTGTCGCCTGGACCCCGTTTCTCGGTATCCATATCCTGATCGCCATGATGATCGGTTTTATCCTGCGAGCAAATCTCGTTGCAGCAGCACTCGGAACCACCTTCGCTAACCCCCTGACATTTCCGCTCATCTGGGCTTCGACCTGGGAGCTAGGGCATCTGATGCTGGGGCGCAGCGGCGATGAGACCGCCGCCCACGTGGATTTCGTCACCATTTTCTCCCATATGAATTTCCTGCAATTGTGGAAGCCGGTTTTGGAGCCGATGGCGGTCGGCTCGCTTGTCCCGGCAGCCATATCCGCTGTGTTGACCTATTCGGCGGTCTATGTCGTCATTCGAGGCTTCCGGCAGCGCAAGCATCAGCAGATCGCTGCCCGCGCCGCAAACCGCAACGCGCTTCTGGATACGGTTGAATGATTGTTGGACTGGGAAGTGATCTTATCGACATCCGCCGGGTTGAGGCATCTATCGAGCGTTTTGGCGACAGGTTCACGCATCGCTGCTTTACCGATGTCGAACGAGAGAAGTCCGACCGCCGCAAGAACCGTGCCGCGTCTTATGCCAAACGCTTCGCTGCGAAAGAAGCCTGCTCCAAGGCACTTGGCACAGGCTTGGCGCAAGGGGTTTTCTGGAAGGATATGGGCGTTATCAACCTGCCAAGCGGCAAACCGACAATGCTGTTGACCAACGGTGCTGCCGAGCGCCTTGAGGCGCTGATGCCCGCAGGCCATGAGGCGGTGATCCATCTTACGATCACAGATGATTTTCCCTATGCCCAGGCCTTCGTTATCATCGAAGCACTTCCGGTTCAGCGGTGAGCGAGCAGGCTGAGCCTGTGGCCTGGCGTACAGAAAAGCTTTCCTTTGGTCCTGAAAGGCACTAAAGCATCAAAAAAGACCGCACAGCGGTTTTATGACAATGGCGATGAACGAGCAGACAGGTCTCTTAAGTGTCCGAAAAAGCAGAAAAGAAGCAGAGCGCCCTTTGGGAAAACGTCAAGGTCATCGTTCAGGCTCTGCTGCTGGCGATGGTTATTCGAACCGTGTTGTTTCAGCCGTTCACCATTCCTTCCGGCTCCATGATGCCGACGCTGCTGGTTGGTGACTATCTGTTCGTCAACAAGTTCTCCTATGGCTATTCCAAGTACTCTCTGCCGTTCTCTCCGAACCTGTTCTCTGGCCGCATTCTTGAGTTCAGCGAGCCAAAGCGCGGTGATGTGGTCGTCTTCCGTCTGCCGCCGAACCCGGAAGTGGACTATATCAAGCGCCTGGTCGGCCTGCCTGGTGACCGCATTCAGGTGACTAACGGCGTTCTCTACATCAACGGCAATCCCGTTCCAAAAGAGCCGGACGGCGTCTTCACCTCGGATTACCGTGCAGATCCGGGCACCAATGTGCCGGTCTTCCGCGAAAAGCTCGACAATGGCGTGACATATGACACGCTCGATCAATCGCCAGACAGCCGCGGTGATAACACACGTGAGTTCATCGTTCCTGAGGGCCATTATTTCATGATGGGCGACAACCGCGACAACTCTCTGGACAGCCGCTTCGACGTAGGCTTCGTTCCGGCTGAAAATCTGGTTGGTCGCGCCAGCGTCATCTTCTTCTCTCTTGGCAATGACACGCCATTCAGCCACATCTGGGAATGGCCGGCAAACATGCGCTGGGATCGCATCTTCAAGGTTGTTCGATGAGTAAGGCCAAACCGCTGCAGACGGATGAGATCTCCCGTCTTGAAGCGCTGATCGGATATGAATTCAAGGAAAAGGCCCGGCTTGACCGGGCCTTGACACATGCAAGCGCCCGCTCGGCGAAGGCTGGCAATTATGAGCGGCTGGAGTTTTTGGGCGACCGCGTTCTGGGCTTATGTGTGGCGGAACTGCTGTTTTCAACTTTCAGAAACGCGACCGAAGGCGAGCTTTCTGTTCGTTTGAACCAGCTCGTCAGTGCTGATTCCTGTGCGGCGATTGCCGATGAAATGGGTCTGCATCTCTTTATTCGCACAGGCTCCGACGTCAAGAAATTGACGGGCAAGGCCATGCTGAACGTGCGTGCCGATGTCGTGGAAAGCCTGATCGCCACGATCTATCTCGACGGCGGCTTGGAAGCTGCACGCAGCTTCATCCTGAAATACTGGCAAGGCCGAGCCAACGGCGCGGATGCAGGTCGTCGGGATGCGAAGACCGAGTTGCAGGAGTGGGCGCATGCGAAGTTCGCTGCTACCCCCAACTACCGGGTTGACGATCGCTCCGGACCGGATCACGATCCACGCTTCACGGTAACTGTGGAAATTCCAGGCGTTGCGCCGGAAACCGGCGTCGACCGCTCCAAGCGCGCCGCAGAACAGGTCGCCGCGACGAAACTATTGGAACGCGAAGGCGTCTGGCAGAAATCATCTGCCGCAAACTGATTGGATATTCATGACCGAGAATGATTTCGCCGCAGCGCCCGGTGAGGGCAATGATGATGATGCCAAGGCCGCCGTTCCGACGCGGTCCGGTTTCGTTGCGCTGATCGGGCCGACCAATGCCGGCAAGTCGACGCTGGTTAATCGACTGGTGGGCGCCAAGGTTTCGATCGTGAGCCACAAGGTGCAGACGACGCGTGCGGTGATGCGTGGCATCGCCATTCATGACAATGCGCAGATCGTCTTCATGGATACGCCCGGTATCTTCAAGCCGCGCCGCAGGCTGGACCGCGCCATGGTCACGTCCGCATGGGGCGGAGCAAAAGATGCGGATGTCATCCTGCTGCTGATCGACAGCGAGCGTGGTCTGAAGGGTGATGCGCAAACCATTCTGGAAGGCTTGAAAGACGTCCGCCAGAAGAAAATTCTTTGCCTTAACAAGATTGATCAGGTTAAGCGCGAAGACCTGCTGAAGCTCGCCGCCGCGGCCAATGAAATCGTAGCCTTTGATCGCACCTTCATGATCTCCGCTACCAACGGTTCCGGCTGTGACGACCTGATGAATTACCTGTCGAGTGAATTACCGCAAGGTCCCTGGTACTATCCGGAAGATCAGATTTCCGACTTGCCAATGCGTCAGCTTGCGGCCGAAATCACCCGTGAGAAGCTATTCCTGCGTCTCCACCAGGAATTGCCATACGCGTCTCATGTCGAGACGGAGAAGTGGGAAGAACGAAAGGACGGCTCGGTTCGCATCGAACAAGTCATCTATGTCGAGCGCGACAGCCAGAAGAAGATTGCTCTCGGCAAAGGCGGAGAGGCGATCAAGGCCATTTCGTCCGCATCGCGCAAGGAGCTTTCCGAAATTCTGGAACAGCCGGTTCACCTGTTCCTCTTCGTCAAGGTGAGGGAAAACTGGGGCGACGATCCTGAGCGTTTTCGCGAGATGGGACTCGAATTCCCGAGAAACTGAACGGGTTACGCGAACGCTTCAGATTTTGCTGCCAGGCATTTTGGCACAGCAAGGATCTGAAGCGCGGCGCATTTAAAAAGACCTCATCGTTTTTTGCATTTTACTTCCGTAAGGGAACCTTTTTCAAGAAAGCGGAAAGGGGTTTCGTGATAGCTGTGATGCATTAAAACAGTTTCTCGTCTCCAACGGATCATTATGTCGCCGAAAAAGCCAAGCGGTGCTTCTACCACGCCCTGTGAACAGTGCCCGCTTCGGGATATTCCCCATTTTCGTGACTTTTCGCCGTCTGAACTGAGTTTCGTTTCGCGGTTTAAGACCGGTGAACTTTCTGTCGAGAGCGGAGCGCTGATCCTGATGGAGGGTTCTCATAGCGCCCATCTCTTCACCGTTCTGGAGGGCTGGGGCTTTCGCTATAAGGCGCTGGAAGACGGGCGACGCCAGATCCTGAACTATGTGATGCCGGGCGATCTCATCGGTTTGCAAGGAACCGTGATGGGCGAGATGCAACACTCGGTGGAAGCCCTGTCGCCCGTGACGCTTTGCGTCTTCGAGCGGGGCAGACTTCAAAGCCTGTTCACTGATCACCCTTCACTGGCCTTCGACCTGACCTGGATTGCCGCAAGCGAGGAGAGGATGCTCGACAGCCACTTGCTGAGTGTAGGCAGACGCACAGCAATCGAGAGGGCAGCCTATCTTCTGGCATTCCTGCATCAAAGAGCGATCCGCGTCGGCCTGCTGCAGAAAGGCTGGCCGATCCCGGTGACGCAACAGCACGTGGCCGATACGCTCGGCCTTTCCATCGTCCATACCAACAAGACGCTGAAAAAACTGGCCGAGCGCAATTTTATCCGCTGGATCGACAAGGGCTGTCTCGTCTTGGATGAAGAGGGGCTTGCGCAGATCGCGGGTTGGGACAGCGAATCGCGCGACAAACGGCCGTTTATCTAGGTATTTTGCGCCAGAACGTAATGGCTTCGGCGCCGGATCATGCGGCAAAGACGCCGCCGGAGATGCTCATTTTATGATTTCCGGGCTTCTTCATGAGATTAAAGGCGGCAGGTAGGAGGCCATCCTCTTCGGGAGCGGATCGTGAAATCCGAGGCCACCATTCTCGCCGATGCCGGGCCGCTCTGGAGTCAACGCCCGCTGCGGTCAGCATGGATTGCGCCAGTTCCTCACCCAAGGTGCACGCTGCCACCCACCACACAGCCTTCATCCTTTCAGCAAGCGCGTCTGAAGGTTAGAAACATTGTCGAGAGAATGTTCTGCCGGTTCAAGGACTGGTGGCGCATCGCTTCACTACGCGACAGCTCGCCGCACTGACCAGCGTCAGAATCCCGCCCAGTTCCGTGAGGCTAGGTCTCCTATGGCTCCGGCAACCTTTGCCAACATCCGTCGGGCGGGGGAGGTGAGGGGCTTTGTGGCGTTCGAGGCCAACTGAGGTCTGCCAGCGATGCATAAGTGACGTGTCGAGGCAAGTTCGAACTTGGCGACAAGCTGCCGCAACTTCTCTGCTTCGCTGGCAAGCGACGTGCCAGAGGCGCTCGCCTCCTCAACCATGGCGGCGTTTTGCTGGGGTCGTCGGGTCCATCTGGTTTACCGCCGAGTTGACCTCTGACAGTCCGACCGACTGTTCCTGAGCGGAGGTGGCAATGGCGTCCATGTGATTGTTGACGATCACCACGTAGTCTTCAATCACCCTGAGAGGCGTGATTTCCGTTTCAATAGCCATCGTCCAAGTTTCACCCTAGCTTCTGAGTCGCAATTTCTTCGGGTGGCAACGGTATCCAGATATGTCTTTTTTAAATGACGTGGATGGATTGATCTGCGATGTCACAGCCATGCATTTTTTTAATTAAGATGGCCTTCAATTGGGTCCGGCCCGGAGAAGATAATAATTATGGTGCCTAAACGTGTTCTCATTATCGAGGACGAGTATCTGGTTGCGATGGACGCCGAGGCGTGTCTACAGTCCATGGGGGTTGACACCGTAGAGATCGTGACAACGCTTGCTCAAGCGCAGGAAGCGCTTGAGAGATCCAGGCCGGATTGCGTTCTGCTGGATGTCAGTCTTTCTGACGGCATGAGCTATGAACTTGCAAGACGATTGAAAGAGCACGCCGTTCCGTTTGGTTTCGTCAGCGGCTATGGTGATACAAGCGGCTTCCCGGCGGATTTTGCCGATACGCCGCTTCTGGACAAGCCTTTCGCAGAGCCGGAGTTGAAGGCTTTCGTCACGCAGCTTATGGCGTAATCATTGGACCGGAAGCGCCTGCGCGGGCTATAAAGGCTTGACGACACGACGGTCTGTTCCGTTTGCGTTGAGACGCTGGGCAAGATTTTCATGCAGTGGCAGGACGAGGCAATCATTCTTGGCGTCAAGCGCCATGGCGAGACGAGCGTCATAGCGGAGGTTATGACGCGCGCCCGTGGGCGTCACCTCGGCCTTGTGCGCGGCGGTCGGTCCAGAACAATGCAGCCGGTGCTCCAGGCAGGTAATCGTGTCGATGTCACGTGGCGTGCCCGTCTTGATGATCACCTTGGCGAGTACCGGATTGAGCCGCTTCAGTTGCGTGCCGCTCAGTTGATGGAAACCGCGACGGCCGTCTATGGCGTCCAGGCTATGGGAGCATTGCTGCGGCTTCTGCCGGAGCGTGATCCGCACCCGCATCTTTATCGTGCGCTCGATGTCATCCTTGATAATTTATCCGATCCGGCAGATGCTGGTGAACTGTTCGTCCGCTTCGAATTAGCCGTACTGAACGATCTTGGCTTTGGTCTCGACCTTAGCGAGTGCGCTGCAACCGGGCGTCGCAGCGATCTTATCTATGTCTCTCCAAAGACGGGCCGGGCCGTTTGCCGTGCGGCTGGTGCTCCCTATGCGGACCGGATGCTGGCGCTTCCACCGTTTCTCCAGAACGGCGAGGCGCCGTCTGCGGATTGCCAGAGCCTCTCAGCGGCCTTTCGTCTGACGAATCATTTTCTCAACAGACATGTCTATGAGCCGAGAGGGATTCAAGAAAATGCCGCCCGCGACGGTTTTATCCAGGCGGCGTTGAAGGCGCTGGAACGAAAGATGAAAGAGCATCATCAAGAGGTTCCTAAACCGGCTTGATCGAGAGGGGCATTTTTAGCTTCTCGCCCCGAGGATCTAGCGACGGCGGACCGGCATGCCCGTGCGGCTCGAGTGCTCTGCCGTATAAAGCGCTTCGTCGGCCCGCTTGAGAAAGTCCGCGCGCGTTTCCTCGGTCATCAAGGTGGCTGCTCCGAGGCTAACGACCGCAACCTGCGCGCGCCGGCACACAATATCCCGAAGCTCAGATACTCAATCCATAAGTGCAACGGTCAGGCCGCGAAGCGACTTCCAACTCGTTCGCAGGCGACCGGACTGAGCATGCGCAAGATCGCGTTGATGGGTGCCAGCGATATCGCAAGCGGTGCCACGCCTATCGTAAGAGGAAGGCCAACGACCCAAAGCATGATTTGGCTGTAGACAAGGCACGTTTATTCTCTGTTTCGGTTGTCTTTATAAACCAACGATAGGCGCACTTTGTCTGGCAGACGAGCAGAGCAACCAGTGCTATGCCATGGCAGGGCGGATAACCGGTTTCTCTTCGATCGGCCAATGGACGACTGCTGCAAAAATTCCCATGGCGACGCCGAGCCACCAGACGAGATCGTAGGAGCCGAGCTTGTCGTAGAGAAAGCCGCCTAGCCAGACGCCAAGAAACGAACCGACCTGATGCGACAGGAACACCACGCCGCCCAGCATACCGAGGTGACGGGTGCCGAACATGATGGCGACGAGCCCGTTCGTTGGCGGCACAGTTGAAAGCCATAACACGCCCATGACCGCGGCAAAGATAATGACAGATACCGGCGTTTGCGGAAGAAGCAGAAATGCGGTCACAGCAATGGAACGACCGATGTAAATATAGGCCAGAAAATGCGGCTTCGAATAGCGTTGGCCGATGACGCCTGCAGCGAGGGATCCGCCAATATTGAAGAACCCGATGAGTGCCATGGCGATAACGGCATAGCGGGGCTCGATACCGATATCGCCGAGATATGCGGGGAAATGAGCCGTAATGAAAGCCACCTGGAAACCGCAGACGAAAAAGCCCGTGGTCAGGAGGAGATAGCTCTTATGTCCGAGCGCTTCTTTCAGCGCAGCACCGATGGTCTGTTGAAATTGCACCTGCGATTGCGACCCGGAAGACGAGTTGCCACGCAGCGGCCATGCCAGGAGCGGTACCAGCAGCATCATGGCGCTGAGGAAAACCAGGCTGTCGGACCAACCATAGTTGGAAATCAGCCCCTGACTAATCGGCGCGAAGATGAACATTCCGGCAGATCCCGCTGCCGTGCCGATGCCGAAGGCCATAGACCGCTGCTCAGGCGTGACATGGCGCGCGAAGGCGGACAGGATGACGCTAAACGAGCCGGCAGCTATTCCAAGCCCGACCAGAACGCCACCACCGAAATGCAGCCAGAACGGAGAGGTGCCGAGCGACATGCAAAGCAGTCCTGTCGCATAGAGAAGGCCTGAGAGGATGAGCACGCGACCTGTGCCGAACTTGTCTGCCAAAGCCCCGAAGAAGGGTTGTCCCAAGCCCCAGAAAAGGTTTTGAAAAGCCATCGCAAGGCCAAAAGTGGAGCGGTCCCAACCGGTGTCTGCCAGCATCGGTAACTGAAAGAAACCCATGGCCGAGCGAGGCCCGAAGGTCAGGACGGCAATCAGCGATCCGGCGAGGATGATCAGCCAGGGCATGGGCCTTCTGGTGGCTACGCTGGGTATGGTCGTCATGGTTTTCCTCCGGATAGGAGATGAGTATTAGTCATCCCTACTGTCAGGCACCAGCGACTTTTCTTGACAGCAGCATCACTGCCGTTGATGCAATGGCGACAGATCTCTGGAGACTTCAACCACGCCGTTTTAGTGGCCATGCCTCGTGGCGCCACTCCACTACCTTCGCTACGTTGCCCAGTCGGACTAAACCTTCTCCGCGTGGGGTCAGGTTCCAGCCGAACAATACGCCAGGAACCCGCCTGTCGGCAGACATGCGGATGCGGCCCATGGCCTTCATCGGAGAGGGCACGTCACGCGATCCGGTCATCTGATCCTGGGTGGTCATGATGCAGCGCGTGCAAGGTTTGACGAGATCGAAGCGAATGCCGTTGATGTCGATGGCAGCCCACCGGTCTTCCGCCCACGGCTCATCCGTGTCCAGCACGATGTTGGGGCGAAAGCGCTCCATGCCCACGCTGCCTTCGCCATTCGCCGTCATCTCCGCATTGAGAGCTTCGAGCGAGGCCGTGGTTGCGACCAGGATCTGATAGCCGTCGGCGAAGGTCACGGGTGTTTCCTCGCCGGTCCATTCGACATTGGCAAGGCGCTTCGATTGTCCGTCAAAGAAGGCGAGCTTCATCTCCTGGCCCAGCCAGTTCGATAGCACCGCATTGGCCTCATCGATAGCGACGGCCGCATTGACGCTAGACTTCCAGACCGTGACATCGAGACGCGCAGAAGAGGGCAGGGCAAGCACCTCGCCTTTGCCTTCCATGGACAAGCGATAGCCACCCTGCTCAGGGGCCACGTTCAGAGTCGCGAGTGCCGGCATTTCGCGCTGGGTGATGAACTGGCCAGCGGCATCGACGATCATGGCACGGCGGTCACCCGGCAGGCCTTCGGCAGAAATGATGCTCTCCGGCAGCGAAATACCGCGCGCGCTTTTGACCGGATAGATATTCAGTTGCCTGATCTGCATCGCCATCTCCCTCAGATTTCGTCCAGAAACATATCCAGCACCTGCTTGAGGCGCTGATGTCGCTCTATAGCCAGCTGCCGCCCGGCTTTCGTCTGAAAGCCATCGGCGAGTTTGAACAGCTTGTTTTCGAAGTGATCGATCGCAAAGCGCCGGTCGTCCAGCGGGCGGTTTTTTGCCAGCGGATCGACCGGATCGTAGAGGGCCGAACCCATGCGCCCGGCGATGTAGAAGCAGCGGGCCGCCCCCACCATGCCGATCGCATCGAGCCTGTCGGCATCCTGGAGGATCTTTGCCTCCAGCGTTTCCGGCACGAGATTGGCTGAAAAACTGTGCGTCAATATGGCATGCGCAACGGCGTCTACGTCCGCTGCGCTCCAGCCGAGATCCGATAAAATGCCTCGTGCCTTTTCTGCTGCAAGGCGTGATGCCTGTGACCGCAGCGGCGAGTTCTTTTCGACCGATACGCAATCATGCAGAAGGACGCTTGCGACGAGAACCGGTCCGTTTCCACCCTCCTGCGCGTGAATACGCGTGGCATTGCGGAAAACGCGGTGGATATGCGCGAGATCATGCGAACCGTCATCACCTTGCGCAGCATGCGGAATCAGAGTTTCGGCCAGTGCCTCAAAAGGCGCAAAAGAGTCCGCATGCATTCGCGATTCCTCAGCTCGATAAAACCGCGTTTTAAAGTGGCCAAGGCGTCGGCGCAATCATTCCTCGACCTTTGCGTCCTTGGGTTTTGTGGTCAAAATCTTCTGGTAGAAAAGCCCGATCCCAATCAGTACCACGCCGAGCCCGATGAAGGAGAGGGCACGCAGCACACCTTCCAGATTACTCATATCGATGAGGAAGGCTTTGGCGACGGCCAGAAGCACGAGCCCGGCGGAAGCAAGCCGAAGGCTCTTGGCATCAAAGCGGGAGCCAAGCGCCAGCATAAGCACACCGATGGCAAGCCAGACGACGGAATAGCTGTAGGTTTCGCCCTGAAGGAATCCCTTCCAGTCGGCAATGTTTTCCCCTTGCCAGAAACGGCGCACGGAAAGCGTTGCCCAGGCGAAGCCCAAGGTTGCGCCCGCAAGCGCCAGCAGCGTGACGTAAAGCCGAGGCCGTTTTCCCTGGGCGTAAAAGGCAAGGCCAGCATAGGCAAGGCCTGGCAGAAGATAGCCAATCAGCAATAGATTGAAGAACGGCCAACGCCCGGTATTCTCCCCGGTGAAGTAAGGATTGAGCGCCAGGAAATGAGCGGCCAGCACGTTGACCACGGCAAGGCAGCCGGTAACCATCGAACCGTAACGGAAAACCGGGCTGGGGCTTTTCATATCCAGCGTCATCAACACCCCGGACATGCCGATGGTCAGCAGCGTGTAGATGGATTGCTCCCCGAGTGTCGGAACCGCCTCGTTCAAAACCCCGCCATTCATTGCATGACGGGTGAGTATGGCCAGCGTCAGCAGCACCATGAGACTTGCAAGCGCCTGAAGGAAGTTTCGGACGCGTAGATCCGGCGAGTGACGCAGGAGCCACGCGGAAAGCACCGCAAGCAGCGCAGGAACGCCATAGCCCAGAAGAAGCGCGTTGAAGACCGGGGTCGTGCCGAGGTTCTGCGGACCGACGATGGTCGGCTCCCAGGCGATGCGGCCGAGAACGAAGAGAAGCGCCAGAGCCATGACCCATGCGATGGCAGGCCAATTGCGGTACTTCGTCGCTAAAACATAGACAAAGCCGAGGAGCGGGATGAGGAGTGTGGTGAAAAGACCACTCGTCAGTGCGTGGATGGTCAACACGAAGGCGAGAAACGAACCGACCAGCATGATGTTGACCGGCAGCTGAAAGGCTGGCTTGGCCCGCTTGTCGAACCGATAGGCGGCGCCCAATAGGACAAGGCCGATCGACAGACCGTAAGCTGCGTGCAGCCAGTCGCGCGTCAGATTGCCGTAATCTACAAAGCTGATGATGCCGAGCCCAAGCGGAACGATGGACCCGATGGCGGCCCAAAGAGTGCCGAACGCTGGATCCTTCGCGCTTCTCCGGCGTGTGGCTTCCACAGCAAAGAGCAGGAAGACAATGCCCATGATCCGGGTGATGGACGCCTGAAGGCTGTGATCCACTGCCAATGTTGCCGGTGCCGTGCCGGAATTGAAGCCGTTAAGAAACTCCAAGCTGTTTTGGGCCAGAAGATTGGCGCAACCGAGCGCCGCGAGCGAGGAGAATATTGCGGGCCAAACCGCATTCACGCGTCCTGCACCGAGCGCAGCAAGGCCGATAATCAGAACTGCGACAACGAAGGCGGGGTGCATGCTGATGCCGGAGCCGCTGGCAAGCATGGCCAGCGCTGTCAGAACGATGGAAAGGGAAACCGTCAGATTGATGGTGAGCGGCGCTCTTGTGAGAATGGCAACAAACCGCTTGGCGGGTTTTCCCGTGGCCTCGGTACTCAAAGCCGCCTCGTTATCCTGCGTATGTTCGAAAGCCTTACCAGGCCAGATCCAGATGGAGCCCGCCACCATTGCGAGCATTGCGAACATGACAGGCTCTGCAAGAACCGGATTCGACGCCATCGTGTAGCCAACACCCCATAGTCCGAGGCCGATATTGGCGAGCGCTGGCACGATCAGCCACCTCTGGTACCGTGCCGCTAGCGTCGTCGCGGTCCACGAAACCGTGAGGAAGCCGAAGAGCGCCCATATATTGGGTGTCTCCGTCACGATGAGAGCAGGTGTGATCATGGAGCCGAAGAGCCCCAGCCCAGCAAGAGCCTGGCCGTGGAGCAGCGACAGGCCCAATGTGGCAAAAGCCACGAGCGCAAGAAGGATGAATGCTGCCGTCGGCCCGATATATTCGTAAACGCCGTAAGCTGCGAAGACGACTCCGAAGAGCGTCAGTGAGGCCGCGGCCGTCAACACACCTGGGATCATCGCGTTGGAGTAAGCTGCCTGGATGCCGGGTAGGGCTTTGCGGCGGATCGCTTCGCCAGCCGCGGCCAGCAGCATGCCGAAGAGTGCCGCCATGGCAAGGCGCACAGCAGGGCTGAGAAGACCATTTTCGATGGAGTATTTGACCAGCAATATGCCACCGAGCCCAAGCGTGATGCCGCCAAGCCAGACGGCCCAACGCGCACCGAGCCTGCTTTCGAAACTTTCTTTCGGCGCGGCTTCAAACGCCGCGGCCTGGTCGGAGACCGTACTCTCTTCCATCACCTGTTCAACGGTTGGTCTGACGGGAAGCGGTGGCGGGACAACCTGGCTATCCATCTCCGCTGGTGCGGCGAGCGGTTCTGATGGCGTGAGCTCCTCGGCAGGTTTTACATCTTCCTCGGGTACGCGAGCAACCGCTCCGGCATCAGCCGTGGACAGAACGCCTGCCATCATCTTCGCCTTCAGGCTCGACACTTCCTGTTCAAGCTCTGCCAAGCGTCTTGAGTTCTTGATGCTGGCATTCAGCGTATAGAAAAACGCAACGACATACCCGACGATAAGAAGCAACAGGAAAGACGTCATAAGCACTCCGCGTATAGCTCTGTTTTTTAAAGCCTTTTATTGCGGTATCTGCAAGCCGTATCGGCTTAGTTTGATGACTGATTGGCCAGTCTCTCCTTCAGCCTCGGTTCTGACCCTCGTGCGTTGTGCGTCCTGTCGGACGGGCAACGCTCGATTTTCTTTAACGAAGCTTTAGCTGGCTGAGCGGGCCGCAACCCACTCCTTTGCCAGCTCGACATCGTCGAACCCGATGTCGTGATTGTTCGGCAAAACCCGCACCTCCACATCGGCGCCGCGGTCCTTCAGTAGCCCCGCAAGCTCTTCTGCCTTGTCCCGATGTCGGTCTGTTTGGCCTGCTGCGATCATGAGGCGTCGCGATGAGAAATCGACCGCGGGCCAGTGGTCCAGAACCGGCATGGGGCGCAACAAAAGGGCATCGGCCATCCATTCCGGGTGAAGAGCGAAGAAAGCAGCGAGAAAGTTGGCGCCATTGGAATGACCGATGAAGCTCACAGTATTTCGGTCGATCCCGTAAGACTGGACCGCGCCTTCCATGAATGCCGCAAAGGCCTCCGCTTCGGCGGCGATGTCCTTCTGGTCGAAGTTGAGATCGCCGAAGCGGCGAAACCAGCGTGCCATGTCCTCTTCGGTGCTGCGTCCGCGAACACCCAGAAGGGTGGCCGCAGGGTTTGCCCGGTGCGCCAGTGCCATGAGGCTTGTCTCGCTGCCGCCGGAACCATGGAGCAGAACGATGACGCTGCCATCAGGCTCCGCCGGCGTGTAGAAACGGTGGACGAAGGGAAGCTCCCGATAGATTACGCGCTCGTCTCCGGGAGTGGAAAATTGAGGCAACGCTACGCGAACATCCTCTTCATCGCGCATGAAGAGGGTCGGAATGAACAACTCTTCGCCGAGCCTTTCCAGGGGCTCGTCGACGGTCATGCCCGGTGCGTCGCTTGCCATTTCGATCAGCACACCGCCCGGTTCGCGCACGTAAAGAGAGTGGAAATATTTCCGATCGTGGGCGTTGGTCGTGGAAGAGTTTAAGGACTTCAGGTGGGTGAGCGTCTCTTCCAGCTCATCCATATCACGGGCGCGAAAGGCGATATGATCGACCGTGCCCGTCCCTGGCGCGCTTGACCAGAAGCCCAAAGCATCTCTGACATCGACAACATCGCCGGAAGCGGAAGACATGCGGCGGACAGCGCCCTGTTTGCCGTGATGGGCGTAGCCGAAGTGTTTGGACAAGAAACTCTCCGTTTCTTCCGGCACTTCACTGAGAACGGTCGCGCCGCGAATACGACGGATGGCATGTCCGAGGGGTATTCCTGGCACCTCGTGTGGTTGAGCCTCTGGAAAAGCAGAGGTGCCGACGAGCTTGACGATGATGCCGTCAGGATCTTTCAGCCGGATGACGGGTTCGCCGAACTCCTCCATAGGTCCCTCGGTTCGAACGCCCGCCTGCAAGGCGCGCGTCAGCCAAAAGCCGATGCTGGCGGGTTCTATGGCAAGAGAAACATCGAGCGTCTGGCCGTAGCCGACGCGGCCCTGTCCACCATCTTCCCAGACGAGAAAGGTCATCAGCGAGCCTGGGGAGGCGGCGTAGTCGCCGTAAAAAAGATGAAGCTGCATGGCGTCTTCGAAGCCGGCGGTCCGTTTGACCAGCCGAAGTCCCAGGAAGCCGGCGTAAAAATCCACATTTGCCTGAACCTTTCGGGTGATCATGGTGATGTGGTGGATGCCGAGGGCCGATGTCATGCGTGTCTCCAGAATGCCGGTTGGTTCTGTCATCTTGATGCTCTTTGGCCGTTTCGCAATCCATGATGGGCAGAACGATGTGTTCATATCTTTGAGTATCACCCTCACCACGATAGTTTTCAGCCTAAAAATCGCTCTACATGCCGTCGTCAGCGCGTGAATAGGTCAAAATATAAGCAAAAAATATTTTGCGTATTTTATGGGCTATTAGTTCTTGCCATGCAGAATGAAATTGGTTTGTATGGCGACAACGACATAAAAACCTCCAGAGGGAAATTTCTGAATGTTGACGCGAAGGCTGTTTTCAAAAGCAGCGGCTTTGGCCGCAATTTCCATGCTCGCCGGTGTATCCATCGCACCACTTGCAGCCTTGGCCGATACGCCAATCAAATTCACACTCGACTGGAAATTCGAAGGCCCGTCTGCTGGATTTCTTCTTGCGCTCGACAAGGGATATTTCAAGGCCGAAGGCCTGGATGTTACCATCGATAGCGGTAACGGGTCAGTCGAGGCCATTCCGCGTGTTGCAACCGGCGCATATCAAATGGGCTTCGGTGACATCAATTCCGTCATGAAGTTTCTCGATGAAGACCCATCCCAAAAGGTGACGGCCGTTTATATGGTCTACGAACGCCCCACATTCTCGGTTGTTGGCCGCAAGTCTCTGGGCGTGACCGAAGACCCGAAGTCGCTGCAAGGCAAGAAGCTCGGCGCCCCGCCGCCAGATGGCGCCTTCGCGCAGTGGAACGCCTTTAAGCAAGTCGCCAAGATCGATGACAGCAAGATTACCATCCAGTCGATCGGTTTTCCTGTTCGCGAGCCGATGCTGGCGAAAGGCGATGTCGATGCCGTTTTCGGCTTTGCCTTCTCGGTGATTCTCAACCTCAAGGCTCAGGGCATTGCTGATGACGATATCGCGACCATCCTGATGGCCGAACACGGCTTGAATCTTTATGGCAACGCCGTTCTCGTAAATACTGATTTTGCGGCAAAAAATCCGCAGGCCGTTAAGGGTTTCCTTAAAGCACTTGCAAAGGGTTTTGCCGATGCGGTCAAGAACCCGGAAGAGGGCGTTGCGGCAGTATTAAAGCGTAACGAAACGCTCAATCCCGACATCGAATTGCAGCGCCTGACTATGGCAAACTCGATGAACATCAAAACGCCCTACGTGACCGAAAACGGCATGGGTGGGGTCGATCCCTTGCGCCTTGCCGCTTCCATGGAAACGCTGAAGATTTCTATTGGCCTTAAGGGGAACGTGAAGGCCGAGCAGGTTTTCGACGCAAGTTATCTGCCGCCAAAGGAAGAGCGTATGCTTCCCTGATGGTGGCTTGGAGCGACAAGCCCGATAGGTTGTCATGCTCGGGCTCGACCCGAGCATCCATCCATGGAGAAGATCGCTTCATGGCGTTTGGTCCTTGCGTAGGCGACCGTAACGTATCTTTTGGAAGATAACAGGAACTCACGATATGTCTCATCTGGTGGAAATCGACGGGGTCGATATGCGCTATGGAGGTGCGTCGGGTACGCTCGCCGTCTCGAACCTAAAGCTCACGGTAGACAGAGGGGAGTTTGCAGCCGTTGTCGGGCCGTCCGGCTGCGGAAAGTCGACGCTGATGAAGCTCGTCACAGGCCTGCACATTCCCCAAAGTGGTAATGTCATTGTCGGCGGCAAGCAGGTGACAGAACCGGTTTCCATCGTAGGCATGGCGTTTCAGAACCCCACAATGCTGCCGTGGCGCACGACACTTGAAAACATCTTGCTGCCGCTGGAGATCGTTGAAAGACATCGCCGCCGCCTGCGCGCCAACAAAGCGGAGTATGTGGCAAAGGCGGAGCGTCTGCTGGAAATTGTCGGCCTCAAAGGCTTCGGATCGAAGTTTCCCTGGCAGCTTTCCGGCGGCATGCAGCAACGCGCCAATCTTTGTCGTGCTCTCATTCACGAGCCGCAACTGCTGATGCTGGACGAGCCTTTCGGCGCCCTGGACGCCTTCACCCGTGAGGAGTTGTGGTGCGTCATCCGTGATCTTCACGCTGTCCAGCGCGTGACGATCATTCTGGTCACCCATGATCTGCGCGAGGCGGTATTCCTGGCCGACAAGATTTTCGTCATGAGCGCCAGGCCGGGTAGGGTGCTTGCGGAGCACCGCGTGCCATTCGAGCGGCCGCGCCAGTTGTCGCTGATGTATGAAAAGGGTTTCAATGACATGGTCCAGGAACTGCATGGAGAGATCGCCCAGGCGAGGGTGGCGGCATGAGTGCGGTTGTCGAAGGCCAGCTTGCGACTGCCCAAAGAAAGCCGCTCGTTGAGCGCATCAACTGGGTCAAGGCTGCGCCCTGGCTATACACGCTCGCTCTTTTCGCCGCCTGGGAACTGCTCGTCTTTGCGCTTAAGATGCCGCAGACGGTGCTGCCATCGCCCACGCGCGTGGCCCAGGCCGTGGTGCAATACTGGTCGCCGATCTGGAAGAACTCGCTACAAACGCTTTACACCACGACACTCGGCTTTGCGATTGCCGTCGTCGCCGGTCTCGGCATAGGTCTCTTTATCGGCTGGTCGAAGACCATCTATGCCGGGCTTTATCCGCTGATGATCGGCTTCAACGCGATCCCCAAGGTGGCACTGGTGCCGGTTCTCGTCATCTGGTTCGGCATCGGAACCGTGCCTGCGGTGCTGACGGCGTTCCTAATTTCCTTCTTTCCCATCGTCGTCAACGTTGCCACCGGCCTCGCCACGATCGAACCGGACACCGAAGATGTGTTGCGGGCGCTGGGCGCCAAGAAGATGGATATCATGCTGAAAGTGGGCATCCCGCGCTGCATGCCCTATTTCTTCGGTTCCTTGAAAATTGCCATCACGCTCGCCTTCGTGGGATCCGTTGTCTCGGAAACCGTCGCCTCCAATAACGGACTGGGCAACATGATGAGTTCGGCTCAAAGCCAGTTCAACGTGCCACTGGTGTTTGCCGGGCTGCTGATGCTCGCGGTCGAAGGTATCGTCATGTACGCCATCATGGCCTGGGTAGAGAAGCGCATGACGGGATGGGCACATCGCTCGACCATGGGGCAATGAAGTTAAGCGCTAATGCAAAGAGAAAAGCCGGTTCACCCGGCCTTTCGTCATTCCGACGGCGTGTCCTCAACCTTAGCCTCGCGTTCCTCGAAAGCAAGCTTCAGCGCCTTCGTGATGTCGCGTGTCGTTGCAAACCAGTTTGCGCTGCGCACCCAGTAGCGCAGCTTGACGGTTGCGCTGTCGGCGCTGGCGGCATCGACGAATGTGGTCGGAGCAGGGTCGAGCAGCACACGGCTTTCGTTGCGCGCGATCTGCATCAACATATCCTGTGTCTCGGCAATACTTTCGCCCTTCGGCACCGTAACGCTCAGTTCGTGGCGACGCGATGGAAAGCGGCTGTGGTTGGTGATCGGTACGTTCCACAGGGTAGAATTTGGCGCAAGTCGATACAGTCCATCGCTCGTCTTGAGTTCGGTGGCGAAAAGGCCGATTTCAATGATGGTGCCGGAGACTGTACTCGTCTCGATATATTCTCCAACTCGAAACGGGCGAAGGACCAGAAGCATGATGCCAGCTGCAATGTTCTGTAGCGTACCTTGGAGAGCCAGACCGATGGCAAGACCTGCGGCACCGAGTGCAGCGAGAATGGACGCGGTCTGCACACCGAACTGGCCAAGCACCATCACCATGACGAGGATGAGCACGACATAGCGAATAGCGCCGGCAAAGAAGCCTGCAAGGGTTGCGTCGAAACCGCGAATGCGTGACAGTCCCTGGAATGCCCAACGCTGGAGGAAAGTCGCGGCAAGCCAGCCGATGATGAGAAGAAGAAGCGCGCCGATGACGGAGAAGGAATATTGAACCGCCAACGCGCTCGCTTGCCGGAGCGCGGCCTGCGATGCCACGATGATATCCGTTGCCTGTTGTTCCATGGATCGTCCTTGATGATCTTTCGGTGTTCAGGGTTGGTAACGATAGGTTTCGGCTGGGGTTCCCGTTAAAGCGGGACCGAATCGCTAAGCGGCAGCACGAAGGGGACGTTGCCATCGGTGTCCGCACCGCGGCCGATCGCCTTGATTGCGCTCACCAATCGACCCTTGCGGTCAAGCAGCCTGTCGCCGATTTCAATGATGCGGGCATTCGGCGTCGCATATGGGGATACTGTTCTTAGCCGGCGTGCTAGCGCTGTTTCATCCTGATCCGGATAGAGAGCCAGTGCGGCGACGATCGCTGCGGCTGGCGAACGGGAAACACCCATCCAGCAATGGATCAAGAGCGGCGCGGATTGATCCCATTCACGGGCAAAATCGATCAGCCGCAGAACATGGGCATCGTCCGGCGCGATGAGAGCGTCGTTCCCCTTAAAGGCGATATCGTTCATTTGCAGTGTCAGATGCCGCTCTGCAGAAATCACGGCAGGGCGGTGAAAGGCCTGCTCCTTGGCGATCAAGGTAATCATTTCACGCGCCTTGTGGCGCACGGCCATTTCTCCGATGCGGGAAAGTGGCGAGACGACAATTGCGGTCATGCTGGGGCCTTGCGTAATGCTTCGATCACTTCGAAGCGTGCGATGAAACGGCGCTGTGCCTCCGTTGCGGGAACGGGATCGATGGCGATCATGTCGCGACTGATGCCGCGTGGAAGGCCGAAGAATTTCTGCGCCTCTGCAAGCGAAAAGCCCGCAAGCTCAGTGGCTTCGAAAAAGGCAGCAACCGTGTCGGCTTTCTTGATGCGGTCTTTTAGTTCGCGTGTGGGATGTGGCGGCAAGGAGAAACGCAGATGAATGGCGGCTTCCAGTCGGCTTTCGACACTTTTGTAGCCCCCACCAACGACGGATTTGAACGGAGAGATCATATCGCCGATCACATATTCCGGTGCATCATGCAGCAGCGCCATCAGCATATCATTCGGGGGAGCCGATGGATTCAAACGGCAAAAAATCGCCTCGACGATGAGACTGTGCTGCGCGACCGAAAAGGCGTGATCGCCCCGCGTTTGACCGTTCCAACGCGCCACACGCGCCAAGCCGTGGGCGATATCGGCAAGCTCCACATCCAGCGGTGAGGGATCGAGAAGATCGAGCCGCCTGCCGGAAAGCATGCGTTGCCATGCGCGCGGGGCCTTCGAGAGTGCCACCGCTTAGTCCTCTGTGCTTGCAAGCGGATCGGTTGAGGGAAAGCTCAACCCAGTCCACTCCGGCAGAGACACAGACACGGTGACATCCCCTGCCATCATCGCAACGTGCGACGACATCGCGTCCGCGGCCCGATCGGTGCGCACTATCGCGAGGCCCTTGTCTGCGACGACCGTGCCAAGTGTCCCAATCGGCTTACCACCTGCCATGATCTCGGTGCCAGCTGCCGGAAGGATGTGTTCGCCAGAAACGATGACGACCCGCCGACGTGCCGTGCCGCGATGCTTCATGCGCGAGACGACTTCCTGACCGACGAAGCAACCCTTCTTGAAGGACACGCCGTCATTCACATCCATCAACACGTCATGGGGGAACGCATCCTGTAGCGCGTAATCGCGACCCGATTCGGCAACGCCATATGCTATCCGCAGCAGGTCGTAACTGGACGAATCGCCGCTCACGTGGTGACCCGGAACGCGATAAAGCACCACCCCCGCTTTGGCGAAGCGTCCGTCTTTGACGCCGTGTTGCGGGACAGAATCGTCCCAATGGACGCTGACGCCTTCCGTCTCTTCGGCTTGCAGATCGACAGCCGCGCGCAATTTGTACATTGTCAAGCGGCGCAGCAACGCCTCCTGTTGATCCTTGTCTGTCTCCAAACGGTACGCAGCGCCGTCGCGTGCGATCAGAAAATCAAACAGGATCTTGCCCTGCGGCGTCAGTAGCGCGCCTGCACGCGCTTCCCCATCGGGAAGTGAATCCAGATCCGTGGTGATCAGGTTTTGCAGGAAATCGGCAGCCGCTTCGCCACCAATGCGGATGAAACGACGGTTCGGCAAGAAGGCGGATGACATGGCGTTACCATTCAGCTGGGTTTTTTCCCTACGGCCTCGGCCTGAACATCAGAATCGGTTTTCGGAAAAAGCCCGATGCGTAGAGACAAAAAAGATAGAGCGTCCTTTGTGCGTCCAAGAACACGCACGGTGCTTTAGAGTTAGGATTTTAGGCGCGCGAGGGCAAGCCGGAAGGGGCAGTTGAGGCCAAAGTGCATCACGGTCTTCAAGATTCGCTCTGACGCTTGATCTCTTTGCCTCACCGCATGTCAGTATTGCCGAAAATTGGCGCGGACCATGCTTCAAGCGGCCTGATCAGTCGCCTGCGCCAAAGAACTTCCACTGTCCATCTGGCGAGATGCCGATACGGTAAAAGCTGTAATTGCCATATTCCTGCATGTCGGCCAGATCGCCAGCCGTGATGATACGCAGGAGATCTACTTTCTCGGGCTTGGTCAGTGTGTTGAGCGACTTTCCGGCAAAGTAGGGGAAGACATACATTTCATCCGGCGTTCCGGCATCCACGCGGGCATAGCCGGTAGAGAGAAGATCGAGGATTATGGCCAGCACTTCCAGACCTTCCGGGTCGCCGGAGAAGCTTTTCAGCGCAGCGATAGGATCTGTTCCTTCGGCGTCTATACGCGTCTGGTTCGGGCCGGCATTGATCAGTGGACGCAGTTTCTCGATATCGCCACTGGAGGCCGCGTCGATGATCAATTGACGCAGACGACGCACCGGCTCCGGTGCCTTGCTGATATCATGCTCGATTTGTGCGGAGACTTGCGGCGCATCGTTTTGTTCAGGCGCTGCCTCATGTTGTCCGCCCTGGCGGTTCACCAGCGGATCTGGCATGGGAATGCCATCGGAACCCTCTTCGACCGGCGCCGGCTGCGACGACTTGGGCGCCTCGGATGCCTGGGCCTGCTTGGTCTCGCCGCTTGGACCAGGCTTCAGCTCAGACAGAGCATAGGCCGCATGCGGTAGTGCGGTGGCAGAAAGGGTTAGTGAAATAACGGCGGCAAGCGCGGCAGACGACCGCGCGACTTTATGACCGAAAAACAGCATGGATAGGCTCCCGCTTACTGAATGATCCGCTGCGGGGAAAATTCGCCAGCAAGCATGCGCTGACGCAATGATTCGAGCATGGCCTCTGCGCCGGCTTCGCCATGCATGCGAATGGTTTCGCGCATGGCCAAGGCTATAGCGGCATCTGCGATGATCTCCGGTTCGATGCCATCGGCCATACCATCAGCCCAGGCTTCGTTTTGATGTTCCAGAGCGACCTGCATCTTTTCATGCGCGATCATATCGTGGATTTCGTTACGGCTCGTTTGCATCTTTCATCCTCGACAGGGCGTCCAAGTCGTTACCACCCTGTTAACAACTCTAACAGTCTTTTATCAAAACGGCACGCCCTGCGGCGAAAAGAGGTTAACAATCCTCTAATTTCCGAATCTCGACGTGATTTCTTGTGCGAGTGTTGCGCCTTCGGCACGGTATTTCTGTTCCGCCAAGAGCGCGGCGGAGGTGCAACTCGTATGGACAGCCGCAAAGGTCCGGTATCCGCGGTTGAATGCGGCGGTCATACGCTGCTTTCGCTGCGGCTCGTTTGCAGTATCCGCTGCCAGAATATCGCTCATGGCTTTGCGCCACTCCTGCGGACCCGTCGCCGGGCAGAGCGTGCGCAGATATTGCACGGCGCCAAGGATTTCCGACAGGCGCGCCAGCTTGTCGTCATAGGGTGCTGGCTTGCTTTCCTGCGGTGGTGGCGCTGTCGGCTGAGGTGGTTTCGGGCTTGCAGCGTGCAAGGCGACGGGCAGAGCCACACTCACCAACAATGCCGACAAAAAACAAACCCTTTGACCCATGACTTTACGCGCAACCCAACATCGACTCGTGACAAACTTCTTCCAGATAGCTGTGATTCTAGTGTTCATGCAACTGGCCTAAAACGCGCTCGGCGCATTCCAGAACACTTTCCGGTGCGGGGAGACGGCGTATCTCCTCGAGCGTGAACCATCCGGCATCTGCCGCGTCATCTGCTGCAAGAGCCGCGGTCTGCTCGTCCGCGTCCACAAGAAACACCGACAGTAGAAAATGACTGGTCAGCCGTCCCGCAACGTCATACGAAGGCAGATCGTAGGTCGCGAAAAGCTGTGGATCGCGCGCCTTGATGCCTGTCTCTTCCAGCAATTCGCGAAGTGCTGTCTGCGCCGGTGTCTCGCCAGGCTCGCCGCGCCCACCGGGAAAGGCGAACATGTCCTTCGATGGCGGATTGATTCGCCGCACCAACAGCAGACGGTCGCCACGCCGGACGATGGCGGAAGATGCTGGGTGGGGAAGAGGCATGCGGTTTCCTTCAAGAATCTGCTTCTTATTATGCAGTCAACCTTGCAGGAAACGTGGCGGCATCTTTTCCTTGTAGGGAAATACTGAAAATAGGGGCTCGCCTCTTCAATCACTCGCTTCACCGAAGGTCTTGAAACCAATCGTTCGAAATACTCGCTGGTGTTTTTAAAGTCGCCGCTGAACGGATGAACGATCGACCCATAAAAGAACGCCGGAACCGTAGAGCAATGCGCCATCGAAAACTCCTTGCCTGCGACCCACTCACGACTTGGTAAGTGCTGCTCCAGGACGCCATAGGCCTTTTCGATGGTCGCATGAGCCTCGGATAAACCATGAGGATCGGGAGCATCTTTAGGACGCAAACGTTCCGCGGCAATGCGCTGCATAGACTGGTGGATGTAGAGATCAAAGAACCGATCCCATAGCCGCACCTCAAGCTGCTCCTCCACGCCTTTCGGCAGCAGTTCGGCCGGACCTTGATAATGGGTATGAATATATTCGATGATGATGCTGCTTTCCGGCAGCGCTACGTTGGCTTCGATATCATGCAGCGCCAGCATCTTTCCCCTCGGTGATCTTTCAACGAACGCCGCCCTTGAATCAGGATTGGAGAAATCGACGATAACCGGTTCAAAAGATGTGCCGTTTTCATAAAGTGCCACGAGCACCTTGTGGCAGAATGACGAAAGCGGGTGCATATAGAGCTTAAGGGTCATGTAACCGCTCCGGGGTGTGACATAGACCGTGGCTGAATGCTTGGCGGGCTCGACGAGACTGCACGAAAGAGATGGTTTTCGCTATGATGCGCTCAAGGCCCCGAACAGTCCACCTTGCCTGCGGCGGAAACAGGAGCAGGAAATAGGCATGAAAATTACCCTCGTCTATGCAGCCGCAGCGCTTGCCGAAATAGCTGGATGCTTTGCCTTTTGGGCGTGGCTGCGCATGGGCAGATCGGTGGTTTGGTTGGTGCCCGGGATGGTGTCGCTTGCAATCTTTGCCTGGCTTTTGACGCTGGTGCCGACCGAGGCTGCCGGACGGGCCTATGCGGCCTATGGAGGCATTTACATCGTCGCTTCTTTGCTGTGGCTTTGGGGCGTGGAGCGTCATGCGCCCGATCGCTGGGATCTGGCGGGCGGCGCGGTTTGCCTTGCCGGCGCTTCGCTCATTCTGTTTGCGCCGAGAGGATAGGTCCATGTGCGGTCGCTTCGTACTGAAAGCAACGCCGGAAGAGATTGCCGATCATCTCGATCTGATCGGCGTTGAGGATTTCCCGCCGCGTTTCAACATCGCGCCGACCCAGCCGATCCTGATTATTGTGGAGGGTGAGCGGCAGGAAGTGGGAAGCAACCTGCCAAACCGGCAGGCCATGCTCGTGCGCTGGGGCTTCATGCCGGGTTGGGTAAAAGACCCCAAGACCTTTCCGCTTCTGATCAATGCGCGCGCAGAAACCGCCATCGGCAAGGCGTCGTTCCGCGCTGCCATGCGTCATCGCCGCATCCTCATCCCGGCGAGCGGATTTTACGAGTGGAAAAGACCAGCCAAAGATGATTGCGGCAAGCTTCAGGCATACTACATCAGGCCAAAGCACGGCGGTATCGTTGCCTTCGCCGGATTGATGGAAACATGGTCCTCTGCAGATGGATCGGAAGTCGATACCGGCGCGATCCTCACCACCGCTGCCAACGCCTCTATGTCACGCATCCACGACCGGATGCCGGTGGTGATCGCTCCGCAGGATTTCAGCCGTTGGCTGGATTGTAAGACGCAGGAGCCACGCGAGGTCTCGAGCTTGATGACGGCAGCGGATGAGGATTTCTTCGAGATGATCCCGGTTTCGGACAGGGTGAACAAGGTCGCCAATGTCGGGCCTGATCTTATCGAGCCGGTGGAGGAAACCGCACCACTTGCTCCGGTGAAAGAGAAGAGCGAGCAACTCGCGCTATTTTAGACGAGGAATCGGCTTCTTGCCGATCGTGTCTCTACGTAGAAAATGAAAATGGCGCTCGAAAGCGCCACTTGCAAAGCTCGCGGGCACCACACTGCCTGCTAAACTTGAAAGAGATCAGGCAGTCTTTGCCTGCTTCGGCTTGCGCGCCACCATCATGGCGGCGGCTGCAACGGCCTTGAGGCCGAGCGGCTGGTAATGCGCCTTCAGATCCGGTTTTGCTGGCGTTTCGATTTTCGTTGTCTCAGTCATTCCACCCTCCGCAGATTGCTTGTCCGGCCTTGATTCGCGGGCCTTCCTGACAAGCTCTCTCGGGGTCAATCGTGACGAATTCGAGGCGGATTCAATCAATTGAAAATTGCAGTCTGCGACATTTCGTGTTCGCCCCCACCCTGGAACTGCCCACCGCTGAAACCAGTCATTGTTGCCGCGAAACGCTTTCAGTCCCGCTGAGGTCAAATGCCTCGGTCTAGACCGTCGCCGCTGTCGCCGTGATCATGGTCTTCGATGGTCAGCGTGCCGTAACGTTTATGCCAGATCCGTGCGCTGAAGGGCAAAAATGTGAGATAGGCCAGAACCGTCAGGATCAGAACTTCCCAGGTGAAGCTCATCAGGAGCGCGACATAGAGCACGACGATCAAAATCGCTGGAAGAACGAGATCGCGGCGGATGCGGCTTTCAGACTTTCCCGACCATACCGGAAGGCGGCTGATCAGAAGGTAGCCGATCAATACTGTATAGGCAGCGGCAATGTGGGCAAACGTGCGGCTCGGCTCGACGCCAATAAATCCGACATAAACGGGAAGCAATACCAGCATCGCGCCCATCGGAGCGGGAACGCCAACAAAGAATTCGTTCTGCCAGGGCGCCTTCACTTCCCGCTCGACCATGACATTGAAGCGCGCCAGGCGAAGTCCAGCAGCAATGACATAGATGAGGGCAGCGATCCAACCCAGCGACCGCGCTTGATCGAGGAGATAGGCATATACGACGAGGGCAGGGGCAACGCCGAAATTGACGATGTCGGCAAGCGAATCCATCTGCGCGCCGAATTTGGACGTTGCCTTCATCATCCTTGCCAGGCGTCCATCGATCCCGTCGAGGAACGCTGCCACCAGAACCATGGCGACCGCCAGCTCGAAGCGTCCCTCGAAGGCGAGGCGAACGCCACTAAGACCCGCGCAGATGGCAAGTACCGTGACGAGATTGGGCACGACCAGACGAAGCGGAATTTCGCGAAGCCTCGGGCCTCGTCCGCTATCTGTGCTGACCTCGGGCTTGCCGTGGATATTCGGCTGCGGCGCTTGTTCTTCCATCGATCGTGGCTCCCTGTCGTATCATCAGGCGCGGCGGCTGAGAACGGCCCCCTTGGCCGAGCCGAATTCGGCAAGAACGGTTTCGCCAGCAATAGCCGTCTGTCCGACGGAAACGCGCGGTGCGAAGCCTTCAGGCAGGAAGATGTCGAGGCGAGAGCCGAAGCGGATAAGGCCGAAGCGCTCGCCGGCATCAACGGGTTCGTTCGGCTTAACCCAGCAGACAATTCGACGAGCGACCATGCCCGCAATCTGTACGACGCCGACCCGGCCATGCGCCGTTTCGATCACAAGCCCGTTGCGTTCGTTGTCTTCCGAAGCCTTGTCGAGATCGGCATTAAGGAATAGGCCTGGGCGGTAGGCGACATTCACGATGCGGCCACGCACCGGCGAGCGGTTAACGTGGCAGTTGAACACATTCATGAACACCGAAACACGCACCATCGGCTCCTTGCCGAGTTCGAGCTCCAGCGGAGGAACGACGGTCTGGATGGCGGACACGGTGCCATCTGCAGGGCTGATGATCAGATCGTCATCCTGTGGCGTCACGCGTTCGGGGTCGCGGAAGAAGTAGGCGCACCACGCTGTCAGAACCATACCGATCCAGAAGAGGGGCGTGGCGATCCAGCCGAGCACCAGCGATGCAACGAAGAAAGCCGCGATGAAAATGTAGCCTTCCTTGTGAATCGGTACCAGGGTGTTGCGAATGGTATCGAACAGGTTCATTGGTCGTTCTTCTCCGAAATTTTCGTTTCCAGTCCTGACGATGCGCCTCTCGGCTGCTGCTCGCTCAGGCCTCGATTTGTCTGCATGCCCCATCGCAGAGCGTCTTAAGGTTCCTGCGTGACACGCATGATATAGTCGTTTCGCGACCATATTCACGTCTCAAGGCGACAAAACACGCATAGGTGACTACAGGCAAACCGCGCCACGGGCAATGGTGCGCAGCCACAAGACCGGTTTATACCCAGGCTCAACGCGCTGGTTCGCCGCGATCCACCACCCCGAGATCGTCTTTTTCGCGGACTTCGCGCAACCGCTCCTCGGCCTGAATCGCTTCGCGCTGGCGGCTCCACATCGAGGCATAAAGCCCACCGGCGAACATGAGCGATGAATGGGTTCCCCGTTCCGCGATGGTGCCGTCCTTGAGGACGATGATTTCGTCCGCTCCGATCACGGTGGACAAGCGATGTGCGATGACGAGCGTCGTGCGATTTTGTGAAACCACGTCCAGCGCGCTTTGAATCTCCTGTTCGGTGTGGGTGTCGAGCGCAGATGTGGCCTCGTCGAGGATGAGGATGGGTGGTGCCTTGAGAATGGTGCGGGCAATGGCAACGCGCTGCTTCTCTCCACCCGAAAGCTTCAATCCCCGCTCGCCGACCATGGTCTGGAAACCATCGGGCAACTTGCTGATGAATCCGCTGATCTGCGCGGCATTCGCCGCAGCCGTGACATCGGCTTCCGGGGCATCTGGCCGACCATAGCGAATGTTATAGGCCAGTGTATCGTTAAACAGCACCGTATCCTGCGGCACCATGCCGACCACGGCGCGCAGGCTCTTTTGCGTGACCGAGCGGATATCCTGGCCGTCGATGGTGATCGATCCACTTTGAATGTCATAGAATCGATAGAGCAGCCTGGAGATCGTTGACTTTCCGGCTCCCGAGGGGCCGACGATCGCGATCGTTTTGCCAGCGGGCACATCGAAGGAGATGCCCTTCAGAATTGGCCGCTCGGGATCGTAGGCAAACTGAACGTCGCGGAAGCTGACAGCGCCTGAACCAATGTGAAGCGGCTTGGCGCCTGGTGAATCCACAACTTCCGCTTCCACTTCCAACAGATCGAACATCTGTTCGATATCGGTCAAACCCTGGCGGATTTCGCGATACACGAAGCCGATGAAGTTTAGCGGCACGGAAAGCTGCAGAAGTAGCGCGTTAATGAAGACGAAGTCGCCGATGGTCTGCTCTCCGCGCTGCACCGCAAGCGCAGACATCACCATCATGACGAGGGAGCCCAGACCGAATATGACTCCCTGGCCGAAGTTTAGCCAACCGAGCGACGTCCAGATGGCGACGGCCGATTTTTCGTAGCGCGCCATCGCCGCGTCGAAGCGGCGGGCTTCCATGTCCTCATTGCCGAAATACTTGACTGTTTCGAAGTTCAACAGCGAGTCGATGGCCTTCGTATTGGCATCGGTGTCGCTGTCATTCATCGACCTGCGAATGGATATGCGCCAGTTGCTGGCCTTGACCGTGAACCAGATATAGGCCCAGACCGTGACGACGGTGACGAAGACATACCAGAAGCCGTAGGACACCCAGAAGATGGCGGCCGTCAGCAGGAATTCGATGAATGTCGGCGCGGTGTTGAGGATGGTGAAACGAACGATCGTTTCTATACCCTTCGTGCCGCGCTCGATAATGCGCGACAAGCCACCTGTCTTGCGCTCCAGATGAAAGCGCAGTGAAAGCTGGTGCATATGCACGAATGTCTTATAGGCCAGTTGACGAACCGCATGCTGCCCGACGCTGGCGAAAAGCGAGTCCCGTAACTGATTGAAGCCAATCTGAATGACGCGCGTCAGATTGTAGGCGATGACGAGTGAAACGGCGCCGAGCAGGAATAGGGGAAGCACTCCCGCCATGTCCACTTTGCCGTTCAGCGCATCAGTCGCCCATTTGAAGAAATAGGGAACGGAGATCAACACCAGCTTCGCAACAAGCAGGAAGATGGTGGCCCATACCACCCGCATCTTAAGGTCCCGCCTGCCATCTGGCCACATATATGGCCATAGGTTGATGAGTGTCTGCATCGGATTGCTGGAATCCGCTGAGATCGTCTTCTTCTTGTTGTTGGCCATGCTCTGCTCCGGCGTCTGCCGGGATGCAGACAGCAAGACGGCGGCTTTGATAGGCCGCCGTCATCTAATTTAGATAATGTCTAGATCGGGTTTTTACAATGCCCCCGAAGACCATCCTCAGCGTGTCTTCAACCGGTTGCGGTGGATTTCCTCCGCATTTGGTAGAGCCTTTTCCGGCACGTCGAAAATCTGCCCCGGTTCGATGAGGTCGGGGTTTTGGATCTGCTGTTGATTGGCAAGGTAGATCGTAGTGTAGCGCACGCCCTGGCCATAGACCCGACGGGAAATTTGCCACAAAGTATCACCGCGCCGAATGATGACGGTGCTGTCACTATGTGCGAGCGGTGCCTGCTCGAAGGTCTTCGTGCCGGATGAATCGGTGGCGGGCTCCGCGGTGTTTGCTGGCGCTGGCGTTGCGGGACCCTTCGCATTTAACGCGGCAAACCGATCTGTCAAACCTGCAATAGCTTTGCCAACGGCTGCAACATCGTTCGGCAACGCGTCCACGAGCGAAAGCAAGGAGCGCGCCTCGCGAGCGATCTCGGCAACGAAATTCGTAAAGGCTGGATCCGCCGAGGCAGCGGTGCGGAATTCCGAAAGCGAACGCAACGCAATGGCTGTTGCGGATTTCGCAGCTGCCACCTCGTCAAGAGTGGGTGTCTTACCGTCTTTGTAGAGGCCTGAGAGGATACCGAAGGCTTTGGCCACTTCCGTGCGAAGTGCCTCGAAAGCGGCCTGATCGCTGACCGCAGCGGGGCGATCACTCGATGTCGGAGCGCTTTGAGATGCGGTTGCGGCACCCGATGGCTGCATGGCGACCGTTCCCTGATCTGCCTCAGGACGCGAGAAGGGCACGCGTACCCGCACGGTCACCTTGCCAGATTCGTCGAGTGCTTCCGCTGTAATGACGTGATTGCCGACGGAGAGCTGGATATCGCCTTCGATGACGAAGCTGCCGGAAGCTTCGGTCTTGGTGTCGCCAACGCGCACCTCGTCTACCAGAGCACGTATCGTGGTTCCGGCTGGCGCAGAGCCGGCGATATAGATCTTCGATCCATCGAACTCCACGGCGGTCACGCGCACCGATGCAGTTTCCGGTACGGTACCGCCCCGCGCATTGGTGGCGGGCGCTTGGGCACTGGCGGTGGCCTGCGGCTGAAGCTCGGCTGGAGCGGTTTCCGGCATGGTCAAAACGCGGCTCGCTTTGCCAGGCGTGGTGACCATGGCGAGAAGATCGCCCCCCTTCTGTGCAGGAACGGAGACTGTCGCCACTTCCTGCGACTGCGATACGTTGCCATTCTTGCCGGTTGCCCGTAGCACCAACTCGTGGTCGCCTGGCGGTAGGGGGTTGTCGAGGACGGCTGCGAAATCCCCACTGCTTTCAACCGGCGTCTTGGCAATGACCTGACCTTTGTTGACGATTTCAAGCTGGGAACCCGGCTGCGCCTTACCGGCAATAACAGCAGAGCCATCGGGTTCGACGCGCAGAACGTCGAAGCTCGGAAGCTGCGCTGCAGCATCGTTGGCTGGGGCGCTTTCAGTCCGTGCTGCCGGCTGCGCAGGTTCTTGCGCAGGTGCCGGCGCAGCAGGCGGTTCCTGCCTTGGTGCTCCATCATCGGTACCGGCGAACACGCCCGCAAGGCGACGAACCTGGGCGGCAGCGGCAGATGCATCGTCCGGTAGCCCGCGCAAATATGCGAGTGTCCGCTCAGCGGCAGAGCGCGCCGTGGTGATCAGGCGTGAGGTCGTTTCGTCAAGCGATTCCGGAATATCGATCGTGTCCAGTTCGCGAAGGGACTCTTCCACCTTTTTGCGGGCCGCGGCGAAGTCTTCGTTCGAAGGCACCTTGTTGTCGGAGAACAGGTTACTCATGTCCTTGATGGACTTCGTGGCGGATTCCGCCAGGCGGCCGACCTTGTCGGCAACATTGGTGGTCTCTCCAGCTGCATCGGACAAAAGATCGCCCGCCTTTTCGCTGCCCATTTCCACGCTGTTTTTGACAGCGTTGCTGGCTTCGTTGATAGCGTCACCGATCGGTTTGTCGTCACCGGACATACGGGGCAGGACGAAGAAGACCATGAGCAGCGTGGCAATGCCGAGCACGACAAGCGCCAACAATGCAGCTCTCTTATTTTTCATCATGAGTCTCCAGGTCATTCTTCGCAAGATTATCGCGAATTGCTAGCGTTTTAGCGCTTTCCATACAAGCACTGGCATGGCTGAAGCGCTGCCTTTGCCGCATCTTCCCCCAAAAATTCTTGACGGGATCGACCCTGCGTAGTTCGGTGCAGGTCATGACATATAAAAAACATCCGATTCGATCCATCTGCGTCTATTGCGGCTCCCAGCCGGGTCGCGATCCCGCCTATATGGAAGCTGGCCGCAACCTTGGAAAATCCTTTGCCGAAAACGGCATTCGCCTCGTCTATGGCGGCGGCACCAAGGGCATCATGGGTGCGGTCGCAAGCGGCGTTCTTTCAAACGGCGGCGAAGTGACGGGGATCATACCCGAGTTTCTCGTGGATATGGAAGCGACACGCCATTCTCTCGGGCAATTGAACGAACTTGTGATCACCAAGGACATGCATGAGCGCAAGCACATGATGTTCGAGCGTGCCGATGCTTTCGTCACATTGCCGGGCGGTATCGGCACGGTGGAAGAGATCGTCGAGATCATGACCTGGGCACAGCTTGGCCGTCATGCAAAGCCCATGGTTTTCGCCAACATCAACGGCTTCTGGAATCCGATGCTCGAACTGATCCGTCACATGCGCGATCAGGGCTTTATCCATCGCGCGCATTTGTTGAACCCGCTGGTGATCGACCAGATCGGCGACATCGTGCCGGCAATCATCGAGCGTGCGGCAGCTCAGCAAAACCCCGAAGGCGACGCGTCGGTCATCGCGCAGCTTTGAACCGCAATGCGTCTGTTTAACGTTTGAGAGCGCCTTTTGCATTCAATAGAACGCGGCGCTCCAAGCGCCGCCGGTTAACGGGTGCCCTTGCCTTTCATCAGGCTTGGTAATGTGTAAACCGCAAGTGCTGACCAGATCATCAGAAATGCAATCAGCCGAACCGTATCGAACGGTTCTCTGAAGATGAAGACCGCGATGACGAAGATGATCGACGGCGCGATGTATTGCATGATGCCGATCGTGGAGAGCTTCAGAAGTTTCGCGCCATTGCCGTAAAAGATCAGCGGGACGGCAGTAACGAGGCCGCTTGCTGCCAGGAGCCACGTGTCGGCGGCAGTTCCTGCAAAGAAATGTCCGCGCCCGGTGACTGTCAGATAGACGATGAAGGCGAGAGCTGGTGGGGTCAACAGCAGAACCTCCAACAGGAAACCCTGCGTCGGGCCGATGGGAAGCGTCTTGCGGAAGAATGCGTAAAAGCCCCAGGTCACGGTCAGTGCGAGAGCCACCCAAGGCAGACCGCCGGCATTCCATGTCAGCAGCGCCACCGCCATCGCGACCAGCGAGATGGCTGCGATCTGTATGCGACTGAGCTTTTCTTTCAGGATCACGGCGCCGAGAACAATGCTGAACAGCGGATTGATGAAATAACCGAGTGCTGCATCCAGCGCGTGACCCGATCCGATGGCCCAGATGTAGATGCCCCAGTTGAGGCTGATCAGTGAAGCCGTGAGGCAGGCCATGGCAAGCATGCGGGGCGTGGTCAGCGCCTGGCGGATTTCGGCTGTTCGGCCGAGCACAATGAGCACGATGGCTGCAATCGGCACGGACCAGACGACGCGATGAACGATGACCTCCAGCGGCGAAATATGTGCCACGGCCTTCATGTAAAGAGGCAGAAAACCCCACAGAAGATAGGCCGTCAGCGCATAGACGAAGCCACGGACGCTATCGCCCGACTGAGGAGCTTGAATGGAGGGGTTCATTGCCATGAGACTACAACCAGAATGATCGGATTTTCTTCGCAGTATTCCCCTTTGGCGTGATGCACCAATTCATTTCCGTGAAGCTTGGATCACGCATCCATATTGCCGGGATATTGATCGTTCGAATGAATCAAGATCTGAGCCGCGCGACGTAAATGCCCGGCAAGACTCATGAAAATAACGAGGCCCGCCAGCGAGGCCGGCGGGCCATCCTTGGTGTAACGCTGAACGTAACGCGCAGAGTTCCGGCTTTACTTTCCGGCGAAACGGTCCGTTGCGCGGATCAACTGATCGAGAATGCCGGGCTCGGTCATCGCGTGGCCCGCGGCTTCGATGATGTGCAGATCGGCTTTCGGCCAAGCCTTGGATAAATCCCACGCTGTTTTTGCCGGGCAGGGCATGTCGTAACGTCCGTGAACGATAACGCCCGGAATATCCTCCAACTTGTGAGCATCCCGCAGCAACTGTCCTTCTTCAAGCCATCCGCCATTGACGAAGAAATGCGTTTCGATCCGGGCAAAGGCTATGGCGTATTGATCTTCACCGAATGCGTCGACACGGGACGGATCGGTGACGAGCGAGATCGTCGCACCCTCCCATTGACTCCAGGTCTTGGCGCATTCCAGCTTTTTCTTCTCGTCCGTGCCAGTGAGGTAGCGATAATAGCTCGCCATCATTTGACCACGCTCCGCCTCAGGTATCGGCGCGACGAAGGTCTCCCAGCGCTCAGGATACATTTCCGAGACGCCGAATTGATAATACCAATCGAGCTCACGTTTCGTCAGCAGATAGACGCCGCGAACGATGAGTTCGCTGACATGCTCCGGATGGGTTTCGGCATAGGCAAGCGCCAGCGTGGAACCCCAGGAGCCGCCGAAGACCTGCCACTTGTCGTAGCCGAATTTCTGGCGAAGCTTTTCGATATCCGCGACCAGATGCCATGTCGTGTTGGCTTCCAGGCTGGCATGCGGGGTAGATCGGCCGCAACCGCGCTGGTCGAACAGGACCACGTCGTAGAGCGCGGGATCGAATACGCGCCGCTGTGTCGGGTTGACGCCGCCGCCCGGACCGCCATGCAGAAACACCGCCGGTTTACCGCCCTTGGTGCCGACGCGCTCCCAATAGATCGTGTGGCCGTCACCCACATCCAGAAAGCCGGTTTCGTAGGGTTCGATCTCTGGATAGAGGCCGCGCAGTATTTCAGTCATGGCATAAAGTCCTTGGTCTTAGTCGTTTGTGTCATTTGCAGGCGGCCACACCATGGTGTCGTGGTCTGGATGCTGATAGGTCGTGATGGTACTTTCATCCACGCCCTGCTGTACCTCTGGCTTTTCGAACAAAGTCTTGATCCAAGGCATCCGGAGATGTGCGTTGACCTGAACCTGCGGCTCGATGTCCTGCGGATGATCGAAGGCGCCGATGGCGATCTCCACCCCGCCTGGATGATGATAGCTCAGAGGCGTGCCGCATTTGTTGCAAAAGCCGCGATGAATTTTAGCCGATGAGCGGAACAGTGTCGGTTGTCCGCGTGTCCATGTCAGATGCGCTTGATCTGCCGTGACAAGCGCACCGAAGAAATTGCCGAACTGCTTCTGGCACATGCGACAATGGCAAATTGACGGGCGTCCGAGCTTGCCTGCATGAAAGCGCACCGCGCCGCACTGGCACCCACCTGAATATCCCGACTCGCTCATCTATGCCTCTCTTGTGGCCATTCGGACGTATCGTGGTCCGGATGCTGATAGGAAACAAGGTCGGCAATGTAACTTGCCGACGTCTGATCGGCCTCGGTTTCTTCTTTCGGCAGGGAGTGAAGATGATCGACAAAGACGATCTTGTTTTCGATGCCCCACTGGATCACCGGCGGCAGGACGGAGGGATCGTCAAAGGCGCCCGACGCGATCGCCATACCATCTGGTGCCTCATAGGTGAGTGGAGTACCACAGTCACCACAAAACCCACGCTTCACGTGGTTGGAAGACCGAAACCGCTTAGGTTCGCCACGGGTCCATTCAAACGTGGCGCCTCGCACGGAAACCAGAGGCGCATAATAAGCCCCAAAAGCCTTCTGGCACATGCGGCAGTGGCAGATCGAGCTGTCCTTCAAGTCGCCCTCTACGCGAAACCGTATTGCGCCGCATTGGCATCCGCCGGTGTGGATGGTCATGGTTGCTCCTTGGGATCGAGTTTAGGATGTAGAGACAGATGTCGTGCAAACGAAGGAGCACATCTTGAATCCAGAAGCGAATGACTGTCCAGCCAATTTGCTGGAGGGTTCCAGTCCTTTGACGATTGCCGTTTGTCGAACGTCGGTTGCGTGTCGAATTCGTCTATCTCTATAAAGAGCTAATGCTGATTTCAGACGAAATCGACGATGTGACCGAAAATGGGCAGTTGTATCCTAAAGCAAATCGTCGGGTCCGTGAGCCAGAAGGACGGCGGTAGGTCCTGCCTACCGCTTTAACTCCCAGGTCGTCACCCTCTCGCCCGTCTCCTTATCCTTGCCATCCTTCAACTGAATACCCTTGGCCGACAATTCATCCCGGATCCGATCCGCCTCGGCAAAATTCTTCGCCTTCAGCATCTCCAAGCGCATGGCAACGAGCGAATCCACCGCTGCCGCAATCGCCGCATCCACTTCCGCTCTCTTGGGCAGCACGCCGAGAAGTGCTGCACTTGCCGCAAACACCGGAAGCTTTTCTGGATCGGCATTCGCAGCCTGAGCCAGCGCATGTAGTGCCTGCACGGCTGCGACGGTGTTGAGATCGTCGGCCAGTGCATCGAGCACGCTCTGATCAACCTTGGCATCACCCGCTTCCGCGGCAGGCCACTTCGCCAGTAGCCGTTCTGCCTCTTCCAGACGCTTCACCGAAAAGTCGATCGGCTCTCGGTAGTGGGTCATCAGCATTGCCAGCCGCAACACGTCTCCCGGCCATTTACGTCCCCCGAAGGATTCGGTGTGGAGCAGGTCGTAGATCGTCACGAAGTTGCCGTCGGACTTGGACATCTTGCGGCCTTCGACCTGCACGAAGCCGTTATGCATCCAGACATTGGCCATGACATGCGTACCGTGCGCGCAGCGGGATTGGGCGATTTCGTTTTCGTGATGCGGAAAGATCAGATCGAGACCGCCGCCGTGAATATCGAAAACTTCGCCGAGATAACGACCGGACATGGCCGAGCACTCGATATGCCAACCCGGACGGCCACGCCCCCAAGGGCTCTCCCAGCCCGGTTCATTGTGGCTTGAAAGCTTCCACAGCACGAAGTCTCCCGGGTTTTTCTTGTGCGCATCGACCGCGATGCGTGCGCCGGCCTGCTGCTCATCCAGCGGTCGTTTTGACAGTTGGCCGTAATCGCTCATGGATTTGGTATCGAAAAGAACTTCTCCTGCCGCCACATAAGCGTGACCACGAGCAATAAGCTTCTCGATGATCTCCACCATCTGGGCGATATTGTCGGTTGCGCGGGGCTCTACAGTCGGCTCAAGGCAACCAAGCGCTGCGACATCCTGATGAAACTGGTTGGCGGTCTTTTCCGTGACTGCATGGATCGCGTCGTTCAATGGCAGGTTCGGATAGTCGCGAAGCGCACGCGCGTTGATCTTGTCGTCCACATCGGTGATGTTGCGGGCATAGGTCACGCCATTCTCGCCATAGGCATGACGCAACAGACGGTAGAGAACGTCGAACACGATGACCGGGCGGGCGTTGCCGATATGAGCGTAGTCATAGACCGTCGGGCCGCAGACATACATGCGGACATTCTTCGCATCGATCGGCTGAAATTCCGATTTTTCGCGGGTCAGCGTGTTGTAGAGCTTCAAGCGCAAGGACATGCGTATTTCCTTCGGGTATCGGAGATTGACCCCACCGGAGCGTTTGTCTGCGTTGACCTTTCAGGAGACGAAAACGATCTGGCCGGGTGTTAAACCAGCAAAATTCAACTCAGCAGCAGCAGCAGATCGTTATTTTCATAACTTGCTTTATGAAACGATGCCCGTTGTCGGTCAAGGGCTTCGCTTCGATATTCATGGCCGACGGCTCAGTCACTCCGGCGTGCGATAGCTCACGAACTTCCTGTCGCGGACCACATAGATCTTGCCGGTCTCTGTCAGATCCGGCGAGGCAAGCGGAATGATGGCTTGTGCCACTTCGGAAGGGTGGGGCAGGGTGTCCGGATCTTCGCCGGGCATCGCTTGAGCCCGCATTGCCGTCCGCGTTACGCCGGGATTGATGCTGTTGACGCGCAGATGGGTCCGTTCGGTTTCGGCAGCCCAGGTGCGTGCCAGTGCCTCGACCGCTGCCTTGGAGGTGGAATAGACGCCCCAGAACGGACGGCAGGAATGTGCAGCGCCGGAAGATAGAATCAATGCGCGTCCGGCATCCGACTTCAACAGAAGCGGTTCGACCGAACGGATCAGGCGCCACGTTGCGGTGACGTTGATGTTCATCACCTTTTCGAACACCTTCGCCTCGATGTGCCCCACCGGAGAGATGACGCCAAGGACACCCGCATTGGCGACGAGAATATCGAGCTTTCCCCAACGTTCATGGATCGATGCGCCCAGCGCATCGATGGCTTTCATGTCGGCGAGATCGAAAGGGACCAGCGTTGCCGTTCCACCAACTGCCTTGATGGCATCATCCAGATCTTCAAGCCCACCGACGGTGCGCGCACAGGCAATCACATGGGCGCCAGCTTTTGCCAGTTCGACCGCTGTGAAATAGCCGATGCCGCGTGAGGCTCCGGTCACAAGTGCGATCCGGCCTTTAAGGTCGATGGTCATGGTCCCCCCTGAATATCTTTCGATCGTCCGCAATCTCTAAACGAGGCAGGACATGTCCTGCAAGCGGCTTCAAGGTCTGAGTGGGTCGCAAAGAAAAGCCCGCACGTTCGATGCGGGCTTGAAGAAGGTCAGCCGTTGCTGGCCAGCATGGAAATCTTGCTGCCCATGGACTCGCCATTCTTGTCGAGGAGGCGGGTCGGATATTCACCGGTGAAATAATGATCGGTGAATTGCGGACGTGCAGGGTTACGATCCTCCCCGCCTACGGCGCGGTAAAGCCCGTTGATCGACAGGAAGGCCAGCGAATCTGCGCCGATATATTTCGCCATGGCGTCGACATCTGCGTATTGATTGGCGAGCAGCTTGTCGGCCTCCGGCGTGTCGATGCCGTAGAAGTCCGGGTGGAAAATCATTGGGCTCGCTACGCGTATGTGAACTTCCTTGGCGCCAGCCTCGCGGATCATCTGTACGATTTTTACCGAGGTCGTACCGCGAACGATGGAATCATCCACTAGAACGACACGCTTGCCTTCGATCATCGCCCGGTTGGCCGAATGCTTCAGCTTCACGCCGAACGCGCGGATCTGCTGAGTCGGCTCGATGAAGGTGCGCCCGACATAATGGTTGCGGATGATGCCGTATTCGAAGGGAATACCGCTTTCCTGGGCAAAACCGAGTGCGGCAGGCGTGCCGCCATCCGGCACCGGCACGACGACATCGGCCTCGAGCGGAGCTTCCTTGGCAAGGTTCATGCCCATATTCTTGCGCGTCGTATAGACGTTGCGGCCGCCAACGACGGAGTCCGGGCGAGCGAAATAGACATATTCGAACAGGCAGAGACGTTCCGGCTGCGGCTTGTTAGGCTTGCGGGCATCGATGCTGATCGAACCATCCGGCTGGATCTCGCAGATGATGACTTCGCCGTTTTCCACGTCGCGTACGAATTTCGCGCCGATAATGTCAAGCGCACAGGTCTCGGAACAGAAGATCGGCTTGCCGTCGAGATCGCCCATGACAAGGGGACGAATACCCGTGGGGTCGCGCGCTGCAATCAGCTTCGTACGGGTCATGGCGAGCATCGAGTAGCCGCCTTCCATCTGGCGGATCGCATCGATGAAACGGTCAGCCGTGGAAGAGTGGCGCGAGCGCGCAATGAGGTGCAGCACCACTTCGGTATCGGAGGTGGACTGGCAGATTGCGCCGGTGGCGATGATCTGGCGGCGAAGCGTCAGGCCGTTGGTAAAGTTGCCGTTGTGGGCAATGGCGATGCCGCCTTCTTCCAGTTCGGCAAACAGCGGCTGCACGTTGCGCATCGCAACTTCGCCTGTGGTCGAATAGCGCGTATGACCGATGGAGATCGAGCCCGGCAGGCGAGCCAGCGTCATGGGGTTGGTATAATGGTCGCCCACCAGACCCATATGCCGTTCCTGATGGAAGCGCTTGCCATCGAACGAAACGATACCGGCAGCTTCCTGCCCGCGATGCTGGAGAGCATGCAGGCCAAGCGCCGTCAGGGCCGCCGCATCCGCGTGACCGAGGATGCCGAACACACCGCATTCTTCATGCAGCGTATCGCCATCGATAATGTCATTGAAGGTGGAATGCGAAAGCGGCTCATTCATCTGGCTTGCCTTTGCTCAGTGCCAAAAACAAAAACCGCCCCGGAGAATTGCTCTGCCGGTTTGGCCTGTCTGCTGCCTATGTCGAAGTATCTAGCACAAATAGCGCGCCTTGCATCTATTGCAAGGCGCGCTATCCGATCAATTCGCGGGCACCGGCGCCGTTGTGGCTGGTGCATCTTCTGCTGGCGCCTGCTCAGGCGTCGTCTCGGTCTTCTTGCCAAGGATGCGAGCCCGGATTTGCGGCTCGATATCATCCGGCAGAACCGCTTCCAACTTGCCGACCAGACCGTCCAGGAACGGCTTGGACTTGGCCTGCGTCACCCATTCGGGCTGCGTTTTCACATCGACCAGCCAATTCCAGAAGGCAACGGCAACGACGAGAAGAAGAAGGCCGCGCGCCGCACCGAACAGAAAGCCCAGTGTGCGGTCCAGCGCGCCGATGCGGCTGTCGATGATGAAATCGGCAATGCGCGAGGTGATGAAGGAAATGATGATGAGCGCGATGAGGAAAACCAGACCGGCAGAACCGGCAATCGCGATCTTCTCGTCATCGGTATAGTTGCGCGCGTAGGGAAGTAGCAGCGGGTAGATGTAGTAGGCAGCCGCAACGGAGCCGACCCAACTTGCGATGGAAAGAATTTCACGCGAGAACCCGCGCACCATGGCGAGAACGGCGGAGAAAAGCACAACGGCAAGAACGATACCGTCGAAAATCGTTATGGGCATTTACCAACTCCGGAGGTCGCGGCTCCCGGAAGAGAACCGCTGTGCCAGTTTGCGATCCTCTTACACTAGCCGGGTAAGCAGCGAAAGGATCAATATTCTTCTTCCTCAGCCTGTCTGAAGCGGTTGCCCGAACCGGCAATGCGCGCCACGAGATCGGGCAGGCTTTCGATCTCCGTCCAGCGCCCCTTTGAGCCTTTCGGCAATTCTGCCGATGCGGAGGGGAGAAATGCAGCAGAAAAGCCAAGCTTCTCGGCTTCCTTCAACCGCTGGGCCGTCTGGGACACCGGCCGCACTGCGCCCGAAAGGCTGATTTCGCCGAAATAGACGCAATCGGCAGGCAGGGCAAGACCGGCAAGCGAGGAAACCAGTGCAGAAGCAATCGCCATGTCCGCTGCCGGTTCGGAGATACGATAGCCACCGGCAATGTTGAGGTAGACGTCGTGCTGACTGAGCTTTACGCCGCAGTGGGCTTCGAGCACGGCAAGAATCATGGCAAGGCGCGACGAGTCCCAGCCGACGACCGCACGTCTCGGCGTGCCGAGTGAAGTAGCCGCCACCAGCGCCTGAACCTCGACCAGCACAGGACGCGTGCCTTCCATACCGGCGAAAACCGCAGCACCCGGAGATTTTTCGTTGCGCTCGCCTAGAAAGAGTTCCGAGGGGTTGGACACCTCCCTCAAACCTCGATCCGACATTTCGAAAACGCCGATTTCATCAGTGGGGCCAAAGCGGTTCTTGACCGTGCGCAGGATGCGATAATGATGTCCGCGGTCGCCTTCGAAATAGAGCACCGCGTCGACCATGTGTTCGACGACCCGTGGCCCGGCGATCTGGCCTTCCTTGGTTACGTGGCCGACGAGCACCATGGTGGCGCCCGTCTGTTTGGCAAAGCGGATCATCGCCTGAACGCCGGTGCGCACCTGCGTGACCGTGCCGGGGGCGGAATCGGCGGTGTCGCTCCACAGCGTCTGAATGGAATCGATGATGACCAGATCGGGGCGCTTGCCTTCTGAAATAGTGGCGAGAATGTCCTCGACATTGGTCTCAGCAGCCAAGAGCACATCGGTTTCAGCAGCGCCAAGGCGTTGCGCCCGCAGCCGCACCTGTGCCACGGCCTCTTCGCCCGACACATAGATGACGCGATGGCCCTGGCGCGAGAGTGCTGCCGCAGCCTGCATCAGCAGAGTCGACTTGCCAATCCCTGGATCGCCGCCGATCAGCACCGCTGATCCGCGCACGAAGCCGCCGCCCGTTGCACGATCCAGTTCGCTCATGCCGGTCGGAATGCGCGGCGCTTCCTCGATTTCACCGGAAAGCGAGGTGAGAGTGACCGGTCGGCCTTTCTTTGGAGTCTTGCCAGGTCCTCCGCCAATTCCACCCATCGGGTCTTCTTCAACGATGGTGTTCCACTCGCCGCAACCTTCGCATTTTCCGGCCCATCTTGTGTGAACGGTACCGCAGTTCTGGCAGACGAATTGTGTCTTGGCTTTGGCCATGAATGTCAGTCTTTTCCTTGAAAGTACAGTCGGCGATCGTGAATTTCGATCCCGTTTTGTTCTCGTCTAGCACAGATCGTTGCAGCTTTCCAAGAGCCGGAAAATGTCACTCGTCGCCGATCAGATATTGCCGCTCGTAGCGCAGCCCAAGGCTCGTCAACATTTCGTAACCGATCGTGCCTGCGGCCCGCGCTACGTCGTCGACAGGCACATTCGGCCCGAACAGCTCGATATAGTCACCGGCGCGGATTTCGCGTTCCGGAACATCCGTGACATCGAAAATGGTGAGATCCATGGTCACGCGACCGGCAACCGGCACACGGTGCCCGTTGATAAACCCTTCCGCTCCGCCGCGACCCATCTCACGCAGTGGAATGCCGGAGCCGGAAAGCGAGCGTTGGTAGCCATCGGCATAACCCACGGCGGCGATCGCCAGACGGCTTGGTCGCGTCAGACGGTGGGTTCCGCCATAACTTACCGTCTCACCTTCACCTGCCCGGCGAATCTGGATGATCCGAGCTTCCGCCTTGGCGACGGGGCGCATCGGGTTCTTCATGTCGTTGACTGCTTCACCGCCATAGAGAGAAATCCCGGGGCGCGTCAGATCGAAGTGGTAGTCCGGACCAAGGAATATTCCGGCCGAGGCTGAGAGGCTTGATTCTATACCTTCGAAAGCCGCGCTAACTTTGCGAAATGATTCAAGCTGCGCCTTGTTCATTGGCGAGGCGGGGGTGTCGGCGCTTGCGAGATGCGACAGGACCAGTACGGGATCGAAGCTTGCGGGGCGCGTGGGATCATCGGCCAGATAAAGCGCGTCCTCAAGTGGAAGCCCAAGCCGGTTGAAACCCGTATCCACATGCAGCGCAAAAGGATGATCGCCGCGCTCCGCAAGGGCGCTCATCCAGAAGGTAAGCTGCTCTTCCGAGGCAATGACCGGTACCAGATCATGGGCGAAGACATCGCGCTCCTGGCTTGGCCAGATGCCGGACAAAACGAAGATCCGGGCTTCCGGCGCGTGGGGACGAAGCGTGACGCCCTCGGAGACGCTGGCGACAAAGAAATCGCGGGCGCCTGTGTAATAAAGCGTCGAACCACAATCTTCGATCCCCATGCCATAGGCATCCGCCTTCACCACCGCTGCCGCCCGCGCCTTGCCGGAGCGGCGCTGCATATCGCGCCAGTTATCCGCAAGGGCTGCGAGATCGACGGTGAGCCGAACCGGCGCGGTTTCGAATGCGTCTGCCCCCATCTCGGAGATGCTATCGTCAAGGTCGTCTGTCATGGTCTTGCACCTTTTGAATGTCGGCATGGTCTATCACTTTTGTTCAAGACGGTCATGACGGATTGGGCTAAACCCTAACTATGCACAATGTTTCGCAGGAACAGGCCACGGAGCACATGCCGCTTTCACGCGCTGAAACCACTCGGTTTTGGCGCGACAAGCGCTTCAAAGGCATGGAATGCATGACGGCAACGTTCCTGACGCATGAATTTTCGCCGCACGCGCATGATACATTTTCAATCGGCGCCATCGAAAACGGCTCACAGATTTCGACCATCAAGGGCACGACAGAGCGCACCGGTCCCGGACATCTTTATCTTATCGATCCCGGCCAGATCCACGATGGCGCGCCCGGCGGTGACGGTTACAGATATCGAATGATCTATCCGGATGTAGCACTGTTGTCGGAAGTCATCGAAGACGTGACACGCCGTGCTTTTCACGGGACACCGTCCTTTCCGAAGTTCCTGCCGCACGACCCAAAGATGGCGCAGGCTTTCCAGATCGCTCATCGCAGGCTGGACAACGGAGCAGGGGCGCTGGAGGCAGATGAGGGGATGTTCTCCGTTTTGGCTGAACTGTTTTGCCGGCACGGCAGCGCCATCATTCTGCCCGTCGAGACACGTGAGAAGACGGCCGTGTATCAGGCGCGGGATTATCTCAATGACAATTTCGACTTGGATATCGGATTGGAAGAACTCGCAGCTATGGCCGGTCTAAGCCGAGCGCATCTGATCCGCGCTTTCCGGCGCGAGTTCCACATCACGCCGCATGCTTATCTCACTGATATCCGCATTCGCCGGGCAAGACATTTGTTGCGCGAGGGCGAAAGCCCGGCCTCGGTTGCACTGGAATGCGGCTTTGCCGATCAGGCGCATTTCGCCCGCCACTTCAAGGCGCGCACGGGCGTGACGCCCGGCCAGTTTCGCGCGGCCTGAAACACCAGGTCACTTTCGTTCAATACGGAAATTCGGTGGCAGCATAGATGCATCTCCTGAACAGGAGAATGATATGTTGAGCAAGACCCCGCCTGAAAAACCACAGGAACTGATCGCCGGATTGAAGGCTGCTTCGCCATTGCTCGTCGCCATGGTGCCGATCGGCGTGGTCTTCGGTGCCATCGCCGTCAGCAAGGGTCTTTCGCCTTTGGAGACCTGCCTGATGTCGCTCTTCGTTTTCGCCGGTGGCGCGCAATTCGTGGCCATGGATTTGTGGACGCATCCGGCAAGCTGGGCAGCGCTTGGCTTTGCGGCGCTCCTCGTCAATCTCAGGCACATACTGATGAGCGCCTCCATCGCCGTGAAAATGCGAAGCTTCAAACCATGGCAGCGCTGGCTCTCCATGCCGGTTCTGACGGACGAGTCCTGGGCGCTCGCAGAATTTCGCAGTATGACCGGCCCCTTGCGTCCGGCATTCTATGCCGCCGCCGCTCTGTCCATCTATACGGTCTGGAACCTTGCGACACTCGCGGGCGCGCTGCTTGGCTCCGTCATGGGCGATACCACGGTCATCGGTCTCGACTTCGCCTTTCCAGCCGTCTTCATCGTGCTGCTGATGGGATTTTGGAAGGGTCGGCAAACGGGCTTCGTTCTCGTCGCAAGTGCCGCCGCTGCCTTCCTCGCCCATCGATATGTTCCCGGCGCCTGGTATATCGCAGCCGGCGCGCTGGCCGGACTGGCCGTTGCCGCCTTCTCCCGTGACGAAGGGGAGGCGGCGCAATGAGCCTTGATCCCAACACGCTGCTGACGATCCTCGCCATGGCGTTTGCGACAGTCCTCACGCGCTTCGGCGGTCTCGTACTGATCCGCCACGTGCATATGACGGACAGGGCGACGCGAGCGCTCAATGCTGTGCCGCCTGCGGTGCTGATGGCTGTCGTCACCCCCACAGCCTTTACCAACGGTCTTGCGGAATCCATCGGCTGCGCTGTCACCGCTCTTGCCGCCACCCGTTTTTCGCTTCTGCCTGCCGCGGGCACGGGCGTTGTGACGGTGGCGCTATTGCGCGCGCTTGGGCTGTAACATTGTCGCCTAAGGGTTGTGCAAACCAACCGGAGACGTTATGTCCTGAAGGACGACTTTCTAGTTTGTGAAAAGCGGGAGCACCGTTTTGTTCAAGAACTACAAGATCGCCCTGAGGCCGTTGCTGCAGATTTATCGACAAGATCTGAGGACTGCATGGCCCTCGATCCTCTTGCTAATCGTGACCATTCTCGCAGGCGCGTTGCTGTCTGTATCCGGCCCTTATGTGTTCTCGCGCATTATCGATGACGTGCCGAAAGAGGCCGGTCCATGGATCATGGCGTTTTCCCTTTATGCCATTCTCACGGCTCTAGCGACGGGCACACAACGTTGCACGCAGTATCTTGCCGTGATCCATTCGGAGCGGTTGGAATTTGTAGCAACGACACGTTTCTTCGAAAGGATTACGCGCAAGCACGGTACTTTCTTCACTGATCATAATCCTGCGGAGATCCAGCAAGCACAAACTCAGGGCGCATCCGCAGCTTCGATCCTGATGCAGATCGTCCTAATCTATTTCGTGCCGGGCTTCGCCAATTTTCTGTTCAGTATCATAGTTCTCGGCGCGGCGATCAGCCCCGAGTTGATCCTGATCGTTTTCTGTTACGGCGCAGTATTCATAGCACTGACAATTGCGTCAAACCGCTTCACCAGCCGTTATCTGGAGCGGGCCATCGAAGCGGGGCAGCAGAATGCCGGCTTTGTCGGCAACGCAGTCAGCATGATCGAGCCGTTAAGGCACACGGGCAGCACGGCCTGGATGCAAGAGCGCTTCGGTGAAAATGCCAATGCGATCTATCAGAACTGGCGGCTCTACTCGTTGCGGCGTATCGGCTTCATCGCGGCACTCTCTCTGGCGCTTTGCTTCCAGCTTATGCTCAGCTTCTATCTCCTCTTGCCGCGCTATCAGCAAGGAACGATTTCCGTCGGCGATATCGTGCTGTTCAACATGCTGTTGCTTCAACTGAACATCCCATTCGAAATGATCGGGCAGTCGATCGGAGAAGCCATACGCTCTCTGGCGCGCTTCATGCCCTGCGCGCGCATGTGGTTGGAGCCGGAGGAGCCGGCAGAAGTGGCAGCCGAGCAGTCAGTCTCGCACCCGGAGACGATCGAACTTTGGAATGTCGGTTTCCGTTACGACAATGACCGTGGCGTCAGTAACGTCTCTTTCACGGCATCACCGGCGCGCTTTACCTTCATCATCGGTGAGACAGGCTCCGGCAAATCCACCCTGTTCAAGCTGCTGCAAAAGACCATGGTGCCACAACAGGGACACATCCTTGTCGATGGCGCCGACTTGAGAGAGATCGGCAAGGACCGTTGGTACTCGTTAGTCGGGATCGTCCCACAGGAAATTCAGCTTTTGAATGACAGTCTCCGCACGAACATTGTTCTGGGTCGCCCCAACGATGAAGAGCGGCTACGCGAAGTCGCCGAGCAGGCCGCCATCCTGAAACGGATCGAAGGCATGGCGGATGGTTTCGATACGATCGTCGGGGAGAGGGGGCTGAAGCTTTCGGGCGGTGAGCGCCAGCGCATCGCGATCGCCCGCGCCTTATATGGTGCGCCGTCCATCCTGCTCCTGGACGAGGCGAGCTCAGCACTGGATGAAGAGACTGAGCGGGAAATCATGGATCAGCTGCGCAAACTGGACGGTGATCTGACGATCATCGCGATCACGCATCGCCAAAGCTCCATCCGTGCGCAGGATCAGGTCGTCACCTTGAAAGCGGTTGAAGCAAGCGAATCTGTGTCTGAACCGCCGCCGCTATCCTCTTGAAAAGACTCTGCCTGATGGTCGACAAACCGCCAAGCAGACGCGATATCAGTGTTCTTCGTACTGACTGAAGGATGGATCGGCGAGATCAGCAAATCGGGTGAACTCGGCCTGGAAGGCTAGCTTGACGGTGCCGGTCGGTCCGTGACGCTGCTTGGCGATGATCACGTCGGCTGTGCCCTTGACCTTGTCGAAGAGCGATTCCCATTCAGAATATTTCGGGTCGGCGGGATCGCGCGGCTCCATGTTTTTGACGTAATATTCCTCACGGAACACGAAGAGCACCACGTCGGCGTCCTGCTCGATGGAGCCCGATTCACGAAGGTCGGAAAGCTGCGGGCGCTTGTCTTCACGGCTTTCCACCGCACGAGAGAGCTGTGAAAGTGCGATGATCGGAACATTGAGTTCCTTGCCGAGCGCTTTCAGGCCGGTGGTGATCTGGGTGATTTCCTGCACGCGGTTTTCGCCACCCTTGCCCGATCCTGTCATCAGCTGAACGTAGTCGACGACCAAAACATCAAGACCGCGCTGGCGCTTCAGACGGCGCGCGCGGGCGGCAAGCTGAGCAATCGAGATACCACCGGTCTGGTCGATATAGAGCGGCACCTTCTGCATCATCTGGCTGCACGCCACAAGCTTTTCGAAATCGGCTTCGGTGATGTCACCACGACGGATTTTCGATGATGAGACTTCCGTCTGCTCGGAGATGATACGGGTTGCGAGCTGTTCGGACGACATTTCGAGTGAGTAGAAGCCGACGACGCCGCCATTCTTGGCCTTATAGGTTCCGTCCGGCTGCACTTCCTGCTCATAGGCCGCGGCAATGTTATAGGCGATATTGGTTGCAAGCGAGGTCTTGCCCATGCCCGGACGTCCGGCAAGCACGATCAAGTCCGAACGCTGCAAGCCGCCCATGCGGGCATCGAGTGAATGGATGCCGGTAGAAATGCCGGACAGGTTCCCATCGCGCTCGAAGGCAGCGCCAGCCATGTCGATGGCAAGCGCCACCGCATCGTTGAACGATTGGAAGCCACCATCGTAGCGCCCGGTTTCTGCCAGCTCGAACAGGCGGCGCTCTGTGTCTTCGATCTGCGCCTGAGGCGGCATGTCGAGCGGCGCATCATAGGCGATATTGACCACATCCTCACCGATCTGGATCAGTGCGCGGCGCAGCGCCAGATCGTAAATCGCCCGGCCATAATCTTCCGCGTTGATGATCGAGACGGCTTCGGCGGCAAGACGCGCCAAGTACTGGGCAACGGTCAGGTCGCCGACCTTGTCATCCGCCGGAAGAAAAGTCTTGATGGTGACGGGGTTGGCCGTCTTGCCCATGCGGATGATATCGCCCGCGACCTCGAAGATCTTGCGGTGGAGCGGCTCGTACAGATGCACCGGCTTCAGGAAGTCCGACACGCGATAATAGGCGTCGTTGTTGACGAGGATCGCGCCGAGCAGCGCCTGCTCAGCTTCGATGTTGTTTGGCGCCTCGCGGTAAAGCGGTTCGGCGGCGGGCGCTGGGGTGATCTTTCTCACGGCGTCGTTCATGGTCTCGCGATCTCCCTTTAAAGCGCGGCGCATCCTTTAGAAGGCACAAGACACGCTCTAACTTTTCCATCTGCGCATCCAGCTTTGCGAAAAACCCATGTCGATTTTCTGCTGGCGCGTTGGCCTTCCGTCTGCGGCAAGGCTGCCGGTTTGAAGCGTGGCGGCGTTGTCGTCAATGACCTGAAGGCAACACTTGAGCCTCACCTTACCTAAAGAGAGGCGGGGACCCCAACATAGTAGGTTGTCCCCATTAATCCACAGGATGATTCGGACAATGCGATGAAGGCGGCGCGAATCACTCACTCTCTGCCATGATTTTAAAGCATGGCTCCAATCCACCAAAGACACTTGAATTTTAGCAGAGAGCGAAATAGGTAGGGATAAAATAAGTAGTGCACTAATTATAAGGTTTAAATACGGTGTCCCGAATTACCGAAAAAGAACAGCTGTTTGATGAGATGGCGGCCTTCAACCGCAAGCTCCGCTCGTTCTTCGATGCTCGCGTTGCTGAAAAAGGGCTGACGTTGGCGCGTGCTCGGACATTGTTTGCTCTTTCGAGAAGAGGTCCGCTGACGCAAAAGGAGCTTGCGGAAGAGTTGGAAATCGAAACGCCGACGCTCGTGCGGCTGTTGGATGCCATGGAGAAACAAAAGCTCATCGAAAGGCGTTCTGACGAAGTTGATCGGAGGGCGAAGCGAATTCACATGACAGCCTCCGGAGTACAGACATTCGAAGAAGTGGATGCGCAGGCGAAGGCCATGCGAGCAGAGATCGCGCTGGATGTTTCCACCGATGAAATCCGGGTGGCGCTCAACGTGGTCAGACGCTTGACCAACAATCTGCAGAAACTCTCGGAAGAGGAGGCGACGTCGTGAGTAATGCCATAACGTATCAGCGCGACGTGCCTCTGGATGAAGAGGAGCAAAAGGCCACTCCCGCTGCTGTACCTGCATCCGAGCCTAAGGACGATGCGGCCCTCCCGCCGGTTCAGCCCGCCGAGAAATCCTTCAGCCAAAAACTGATGTATATCGCCGCCGGCCTTGCCTTCTTCATTACCCAGGGCATGGGCATGAACATCGTCATGGCCAATATCTATCAGCTGCAAGGCGAATTCTCTGGAACTGTGGCGGAGGTGGCCTGGCTTTCGGCAGCATATATGGCGCCCTATGCGACCTTCTCGATTGCGCTCTTCAAGGTCCGCCAGCAATATGGCCTGCGGCCATTTGCGGAAATCAGCATCATCGCCTTCGTTTTTGCCTCTTGCCTCAACCTTTTTGTTACGGATCTGCATTCCGCCATTGTCGTGCGTTTCGTTAGCGGCATGGCGGCGGCACCTCTGTCGTCGCTTGGCTTTCTCTACATTCTCGAAGCTTTCCCCGCACAGCGAAAGCTGACGCTTGGCCTCAGCATCGCGCTTACGGGAACGCTTCTGGCATCGCCGCTCGCGCGCATCGTCTCGCCGCCGCTGCTCCAGATCGATGGCTGGCAGGCGCTCTACAGCATGGAAGTGGGGCTAGCGCTTGCCGTATTGCCGATCATCTACCTCCTTCCGCTAACGGCTCCGCCACGGGTGAAAGTGATCGAGCGCCTCGACATTCTGAGCTATATGCTATTTGCCGGAGGTCTTGGCTGTCTCGCTGTCTTTCTCACGCTTGGCCGGTTCTACTGGTGGTTCGAAACCTGGTGGCTTGGAGTGCTTCTGGCGACGTCGATCAGCCTCCTGACTGTGATGACCATGATCGAATTGCCACGCAAGAATCCTATGCTCGATCTGCGCTGGATTTTCTCGCGCACCAATCTGCATCTCATTGCGGTCTTATTGATCTATCGCGCCGTCTCTTCGGAGCAGTCGTCCACCGCAGTGAGCCTCTATCAGCAACTTGGCATCCTCAACGAACAGACAGCGGACCTTTATGGTCTCATCATTCTCGCGACCGTTCTGGGCGGTGCGACCTGCGCGTTGTTGATGCTGACGAAATATGTCGAAACCGCACATGTCATCGCCCTGTCCTGTATTGCGCTCGGAGCCTTCATGGACAGCACATCGACCAATCTGACCCGGCCTGAACAAATGTATCTGAGTCAGGCAATGATCGCCTTCGGCGCGGCCATGTTTCTGCCCCCCGTTATGGCCAAGGGATTTGGCGCGGCACTGGCAAAAGGTCCGCCCTATCTCGTTAACTTCATCACCATCTTCCTGTTCACCCAGATTACCGGATCGATGTTGACGACTGGTCTGTTGGGCTCCTTTGTGACGCTCAGGGAAAAATTCCACTCCAACATCCTAGTGGAAAGCATCCTTCTGCAAAATCCGCAGGTCGCGCAGCGCATCAGCCAGCTTTCGGGTGCATACAGCCATGTGCTCACCGATCCGACGCTTCTGCGAGCGGAGGGTGTGACCCTTCTTGCCCAGCAGGTATCGCGAGAGGCCTATATTCTCGCTTATAACGATACGTTTCTGCTGATCGCTATATGCGCTGCCGCCGCTCTCGTCGCGCTGCTTCTACACCTCGCATGGCTGCGCCTCAAACCATTGATGTCGGGCGGTCAAAGTGCCGCAACCGTTTCCCACTCCTGATCCTTCAGAGACTTAAAAATGCTAAAAAAGATTTTCACACCTGTCACCCTAATCGTTCTTCTCGGAGGTGTCGCTGGCGTCGCGTTGGTGCTTTATGCCTGGCGCCTGCCACCCTTCTCCAGTCATGTGGAAATGACCGATAATGCCTATGTGCGCGGTTATGTCACGACCATGAGCCCTCAGGTCAGCGGGTATGTCGTCGATGTGCCGGTGAAGGATTATCAGGAGGTCAAACAAGGAGATCTGCTGGTCAAGATCGACGACCGCATCTTCCGCCAGAGACTGGCGCAGGCAGAAGCCACACTTGCCGGGCAGACCGCCGCCTCGGATAATTCCCGCCAGCAGGAAAACGCCGCTCGTGCCAATATTGCCTCCAGCCAGGCCGCTGTGGATAGCGCCGAAGCCTCGCTGAAACAGGCGCAATTGGCTGCCGATCGCCAGGACAATCTGATCCGCAGCGGCGTCGGAACCTCAAGCCTGCAAGAAGAAGCTCAGGCCAATCTTGAAAAGTCCCGCGCAGGGTTGTCGCAGGCCAAGGCGGCGCTGGAAGTGGCTCGCCAGGATTTGCAGACCATTATCGTCAATCGTAGTTCGCTCCAGGCTGCCGTTGCCAATGCGCAGGCGGCGGTTGAGCTCGCTAGAATCGATTTGCAGAACACCGAGATCAAGGCGCCGCGCGATGGCGAGCTTGGTGAAGTGGGCGCGCGTGTAGGCCAGTATGTCGCCGCAGGAACCCAGCTGATGGCGGTCGTGCCGCATGATGTGTGGGTTGTCGCCAACTTCAAGGAAACCCAGCTTGCGGGCATGGAAGTGGGCCAGCCTGTGTCGATTTCCGTCGATGCGCTCCATCATCGCAAATTGAAGGGCAGGGTCGAGCGCTTCTCGCCAGCTGCCGGTTCCGAATTTGCCGTGATCAAGCCAGACAATGCGACTGGCAACTTCGTGAAGATCGCGCAGAGGGTGGGCGTGCGCGTGTCGATCGATCCGGACCAGCGCGCCGCTGAAGAGTTGTCTCCGGGCATGTCGGTGGTCGTTCGCGTCGACAAGAGCAAGGCTCCCGTAGCGGAAGAGGCCGCATCTAAATAGACTGCGGTACGGCTTCCACAGTCAAGCCTTTCAGCCTATACGGCCGGTTTGAAGGCTTTGTCTTGCTAGGTCGTCGGCTTCGCTCAGCCTTCCCGCCAATCCGCGGGCAGGCAGAAGATGTTTCGAAATCCCTTCTCACCCGTAGGCGTGATCGTCAGAGCGCGGCTATCGGCCCTGCGTGCTACCCATCCGAGATCCAGCATGCGTTGGAAAAGTGCGGCACCGATACGCCCGGCAATGTGATGACGCCGTTCGCTCCAGTCCAGGCAGGTGCGGCAGAGCGGCCGCTTCGGACGTGAACCGTCGCTCAGATCGATCCCGAACTCCCCCAAAAAGTCCTTGCCTTTTTTTGTTACAAGAGCGCCTTCGTCCGACAGCAGAATCACTCCGCTGTCGCTGAGGCTGTCTGTGATCGCGACGGCAAGCCGTCCTGCGATGTGGTCGTAACAGCTGCGGGCGATACGCATGTCTTTTTCTCGCGGCCCCATCGGATGATGCCGTTTCGGACCGACTGCAGCAATCGACATGAGCGAATCGATACCATGAGCAACCTGAGCGGACGAAAGCCGGTAGTAGCGATGCCGACCTTGTTTTACGGTTGTCAGAAGGTTGGCGTCGACCATCTTCGCTAGATGCTCGCTTGCGGTTTGTGGCGTGACGCCTGCATCTCGCGAAAGCTCGCCCGCTGTCAAAGCCTGTCCGCCCATCAGCGCGCAGAGCATGTTTGCGCGCGTCGTATCGCCAATAAGGCTGGCTACGGCGGCAAGTGTGTTAGGGGAGGCGAAACCGGTCATGCAACACCATTATCACTCCCACATCCGCTCGTCAGCGGCACATTGTTCGGTCGATGCCGAAGCTTCCCCCCGCGGCGCAACTCTATAAAGAAGGATCGCTTTGATGGAGAGACTGATAGAATGGCTGATAAAAAATTGCTGCCCGAACTCGCCCTGCTCGTCTTGCTGGGATGCCTGTGGGGCAGCTCCTACACCTTCATCAAGATCGGCATTGAGACGATCCCTCCTCTGACGCTGATTGCAGCGCGCACCGCGATTGCCGGTAGCATCCTCACCGTCGTCATATTCTGGCGAGGCTTGCGGCTTCCAAGGGATTCAGCACTTTGGAAGATGTTCGCCATCCAGGCGGTGCTGAACAGCGCTCTGCCATTCACGCTGATTGCCTGGGCAGAACATCACATCGATGCCGGATTGGCAGTCATTCTCAATTCGCTGACGCCTGTTTTCACATTTCTGCTAACCGCGATCATTACCCGTCATGAGATGGTCAATGGCAGAAAGCTGTTTGGTGTGATGATCGGGCTCGTTGGAACGGTTGTCATGATTGGCGTTCAGGCGCTAAATGGTTTCGGCGATGTCGTGTTGGCGCAGGTGGCAGTCATTCTAGCCACGGCTTTTTATGCGGGCGCGGCGATCTTCGGGAAGAACTTCAAGGGTATTGATTCGATGATCCCGGCTGCTGCTTCTTTAATCTGCGGAGCCGTGATTCTCATACCCGTCAGTCTGGTGGTTGACCGCCCGTGGGAGCTAGTGCCCTCAGCGCGTTCGATTACCGCACTCATCGGGCTCTCGATATTTTCCACGGCACTTGCTTTCACGATATACTTCCGCCTCGTTCGTACTCTAGGGTCGCTTGGAACGACGGCCCAGGCCTATGTACGCGTACCCGTGGGCGTAGCGATCGGCGTTATATTCCTGGGCGAACAACTGTACGCGAGCACGATGATAGGTCTCGTCTGTATTCTCACGGGGGTGATTGCAATGACGTTGCCGACACGCCGGCCGATCGCAGGAATGGCCGAGGCGAAGGTATCTAGCGAATAATCCAAAACCCAAACAAAAACCCCGGATGTCACCATCCGGGGTTTTGTGTTCGAGCCTTAAAACGCTCGCAGAAATTAGTCGTCGTCGCCGTCGCGGTCAGCTTCCGGATCGAAGAAGTCTTCCGGACGCAGTGCGTCTTCGTCAACGCCGTAGATGGCGTCAGCGGAGGTCAGGCTTTCACCCTTGGCCTGACGCTCAGCTTCTTCAGCCGAACGGGCAACGTTCAGCTCAACCTGAAGCTCGACTTCCGAGTGCAGGTGAAGCGTTACGTTGTGCAGACCGATGGTCTTGATCGGCGTGTTGAGTTCGACTTGGTTACGGCCAACGTTGAAGCCTTCCGCGCCGAGGATCTCGACGACGTCACGGGCAGCAACAGAACCGTAGAGCTGACCGGTTTCGCCAGCGGAGCGAACAACGATGAAGCTCTTGCCTTCAAGTGCGTCGGCAACCTTCTGGGCTTCGGACTTACGCTCGAGGTTACGGGCTTCGAGCGTTGCGCGCTCGTTTTCGAAACGTGCCTTGTTGGCAGCGTTGGCGCGCAGCGCCTTGCCCTGCGGCAGCAGGAAGTTACGTGCGTAGCCATCGCGAACCTTTACGGTTTCGCCCATCTGGCCAAGCTTTGCGATGCGCTCGAGAAGAATGACTTGCATCTTCTTGATCCTTTCTCAATTGGAGTTGGTTTCGTTAGTTTGATCGGAGTTCCGCGCAGGAGTGAGTGAAATCGTGCTGCGCACGTCGCTCAATCCCAGGAGGAGTATGAAGAACAGCGGAAACATGAAGACCGCTGATAGGTATGCGAGGACGAGAACCGGCAGGCGCCAATCCTTACCCTTGGAACGGTGATGCAGCGAAGCGTAGCCCGCCATGATGAATCCCGCACCGAACGTGCCGCAGACAACCGCACCGATCATGGCGGGAACGCCGCCAAAAAAGGTGAGGACGATGCCTGCGAGAAAAATGAAGATCGCATTGCGATGCATACGAAGCGCCGCTGCGATATCTTCGCGTGGGCGTAGGCCCTTGCCGAAGGAGCGGACCATGCGGCTTGCAAAATAGTAGGCTGCAAACAAGAGCATCACCCACAGACCGCCCTGGATCATCGGCAGCATCAAAACCAGAAGCGACTTCGTCTGCGCAAGCGCTGTCGGGTCTGGCTTGAAAGAAGCTTCGCTGGCCTGCACGGACGCCATCATCAGATCGACGATTTGGGAGACGAGATCCGGGCCATAGCCGATCATGACGCCGAGGACGACGACGGATACCGTGATCAGGCCGCAAAGATGCAGCACGATGCCGGACAGCGGATACCAAGCCATCAGGTCTTTCGGCCCGCCGATTTCGGTTGCAGGCCGTGCGAGATTGGCAAGATGAGAGAGCCAGCCAGCCGGGATAAGCGTAAAGATTGAAATCGTCACCGCAAAGAGCGGGGAAACCGCAAGTGCACCGAGAAAGGCAGCTGAAACGATGGCAACGATGGCGGCAGCATTGCCCCAGCCCAGGCCGGCGACGAGAACCGGCATGGCAGACGCGGCATAAAGCAGGAACGACATCGACGATTGTGCCGTTGCGCCAAGCGTCAGAAACGCGGCGCATATGCCGGCAAGAATGCCGGTGATCAGCACTGTCTGGTTCAACTGTCTCAACGTCGCTGTCCTGCTTGTTTTCAGCAGTTAGAGGACCGTTCATCTGAACATCGTCCCCAACATGGGATTTGGTCTTTGTCGATCCGCGCCCGACGCGGAAGGAATTGAGAGCTCCTGAAATGCCATACGGGCAGAGCAGGAAGGACCGAGGCCGCGCACGGCGCGACCTCGAAACTTTAAATTACGCTACGACGTAAGGCAGCAGGCCGAGGAAGCGTGCACGCTTGATCGCCTGAGCGAGTTCGCGCTGCTTCTTCTGGGAAACGGCGGTGATGCGCGAAGGAACGATCTTGCCGCGCTCGGAAATGTAGCGCTGCAGGAGACGAACGTCCTTGTAGTCGATCTTCGGAGCATTTGCGCCGGAGAAGGGGCACGTCTTGCGACGGCGATGGAACGGGCGGCGTGCCTGGGAAGAGGATGCGTCAGCCATTATTGTTTCTCCTTATGCACGGTCTTCGCGCGGACGGCGCGGACGGTCTTCGCGGTCGCTACGCGGACGGTCGCCAAAGCCACCTTCACGGGGGCCACGATCGGGACGGTCGCCACGCGGACGGTCGTCGCGGTCACGCTTCTGCAACATGGCAGACGGGCCTTCTTCGTGGGCTTCCACAGCGATGGTCATGTAACGAAGAACGTCTTCGTTGATGCGCATCTGGCGCTCGACTTCGTGGATGGCAGCCGCCGGAGCGTCGATGTCCATCAGAGCGTAGTGAGCCTTGCGGTTCTTCTTGATGCGGTAGGTGAGGGACTTCAGACCCCAGTTTTCGATGCGTCCGACTTTGCCGCCGAACGATTCGATAACGCCCTTGTAATGTTCGACAAGTGCGTCGACCTGCTGGGCAGTGATATCCTGCCGGGCAAGGAAGATGTGTTCGTAAAGAGCCATTTAAGCTTTGCCTTTCTTGCGTTTCATTCATCACCCGGCAACGGCGCTAAGCCTCAACGACTGCTCTTGATCGGAAAACCGGAGGCAAGAAAAGCGTTGTTCGAGACGGTCGAGAGCGGAGACACGGGAGGCCGGAAAAACCTTATGGTTCCTGCTGTTTCGAAATCGAAACCAGCCCTCCGTTCAGCCACCAGCCATAAGACCGGGTGTTGTGAACAGCGCGCTTATACTGAATTTCGCTGCGAATGCAAGCGCGCCGCTCCAAAAAGCCTGGTGAACGGGCTTCGATTAGATCGGCATTGGGTATTGCCGGTGGAGGTCCGCAATGCTTTTGAGCGTTTCATCGGACAAGGTGACCTCCGCTGCCGCGATATCTGTCTTCAACTGCTCCATCGTCGTCGCACCGATGATGACGGACGCCATGAAGGGGCGGGTAAGGCAAAAGGCAATGGCGAGCTGCGCGGGATCGATGCCGAGCTCGTACGCCAGTTCCAGATAGGCCTTGACCGGAGCCTCCTGCAAAGGCTGCAGCCGTCCGCCGATATCGTGATTGATCGACCCGCGCGATCCTTCCGGGCGCGCACCGTTCTGGTACTTGCCGGTCAGGATGCCGCCTGCAAGCGGCGAATAGGCAAGCAGGCCCACATCCTCGTGATGCGCTACTTCCGCAAGATCGAGATCGAAGCTGCGATAGAGAAGATTATACTCGTTCTGAATCGAGGCGACGCGTGGCAGCCCCTTGGCCTCGGCGATATCGATGTATTTCTGCGTACCCCAAGCACTTTCGTTGGAAAGTCCGATGGCGCGAATTTTTCCGGCCTTCACCAGTTCACTGAGTGTCTCGAGCTTCTCGTTGAACTCTTCGAGGGTCTTTTCTTTGTTCTGCTTGGAGGCATCGAAGCTCCACGCGCCGCGGAAATGGTAAGTGCCACGGTTCGGCCAATGGATCTGGTAGAGATCGATGTAATCGGTCTTCAGACGCGTGAGGCTGGTGTCGACCGCTTCACGAATGGCTGCCGCGTCGATATCGCGCCCGCCGCGAATGTAATCACGACCAGAACCCGCAACCTTGGTGGCCAGGACCACCTCGCTGCGCTTGCCGCTCTTCTGGAACCAGGTTCCGATATAGTCTTCCGTGCGCCCTTGCGTTTCGGCGGAGACCGGCGTCGTCGGGTAGAGCTCGGCGGTATCAAAAAAGTTCACGCCATTCTCGAGTGCGTAGTCCATCTGCTCATGGGCTTCGGACTCGGTATTCTGCGTACCCCATGTCATCGTGCCAAGGCAGATTTCCGACACGGAAATGCCCGTGCGTCCCAACGTGTTGTGTTTCATGGAAATGTCTCGTTTTGCTTGGAAGGTTGGCAGAAAGTAATGCGGAATTGCCGCAGTGCAAGAAAAAATATTGCTCTTCAATCTCTGTGGAAGAGGGCGGTCAAACAAGGCGCGAGCGGCCGTCAAACGGCGCAAAGCCTTGACTTTGCGGGCCGAACTGTGAATGGAAAGCGCCAGAATGGAAGTGAAGGCCCAAAAACAGGCCAAAAAAGAAGGACCGCATTCCATGGCTATCGCATTCACATTTCCAGGTCAGGGCAGCCAGGCCGTTGGCATGGGCAAGGATCTGGCAGAGAACTTCGCAGAAGCCCGCGCGGTTTTCGATGAAGTCGACGAAGCTTTGGGACAGAAGCTGTCCGACATCATGTGGAACGGTCCGGAAGAGACGCTGACGCTGACCGCCAATGCCCAGCCGGCGTTGATGGCCGTATCCGTCGCCGTGATGCGCGTGCTGGAAGCGCGCGGCTTGGATCTGGCGCAAAGAGTATCCTATGTCGCGGGCCATTCGCTTGGCGAATATTCAGCGCTTTGTGCTGCCGGCACGTTCTCGCTTGCCGATACCGCCCGTCTCCTGCGCATCCGCGGCAATGCCATGCAAGCTGCTGTTCCGGTCGGTGAGGGAGCCATGGCAGCCATCATCGGTCTTGAGCATGGCGATGTGGAAGCCATTTGCCGCGAAGCTGCAAACGGTGGCATCTGCCAGATCGCCAACGACAATGGTGGCGGACAGTTGGTGATTTCCGGCGCGAAGGCACCAGTGGAAAAGGCGGCGGCCCTGGCTTCGGAAAAGGGCGCCAAGCGCGCGATCATGCTGCCGGTGTCAGCACCATTCCATTCAGCCTTGATGGCGCCTGCCGCCGAAGCGATGCGTGAGGCACTGGCCTCGGTCAAGAAGAACAATCCGGTCGTGCCGGTGGTTGCTAACGTGCGGGCTGCCCCAGTCTCCGATGCCGATGAGATTGCATCGCTCCTAGTTGAGCAGGTGACCGGGCAGGTTCGCTGGCGCGAGACGGTCGAGTGGTTTGCCGCAAATGACGTGACCACGCTTTATGAAATCGGCTCGGGCAAGGTTTTGACTGGGCTCGCCCGCCGCATCGACAAGACGGTGACCGGCGTTGCCGTCAACACGCCTGCGGATATTGATGCCGCACTGCAGACGCTTCTCGGCTGAGTTCACAAGATACAACAAAGGACGAACAGAATGTTTGATCTGACTGGCCGCAAGGCTCTCATCACCGGCGCGACCGGCGGCATCGGCGAAGAAATCGCCCGCCTTCTTCATGCGCAGGGCGCAATTGTCGGTCTCCACGGCACCCGTGTCGAAAAGCTTGAGGCACTCGCGTCCGAGCTCGGCGAACGCGTGAAGATCTTCCCGGCCAATCTGGCCGATCGCGCAGAGGTCAAGGCGCTCGGCGAGAAGGCGGAAGCCGAACTCGAAGGCGTCGATATTCTCGTCAATAATGCCGGCATCACCAAGGACGGGCTCTTCGTCCGCATGAGCGACGAGGACTGGGACAATGTTATCGAGGTCAATTTGACCGCAATGTTCCGCCTTACGCGTGAGCTGACCCATCCTATGATGCGCCGTCGTTTCGGTCGCATCATCAACATCACCTCCATCGTCGGTGTCACCGGAAATCCCGGTCAGGCGAATTATTGCGCTTCGAAGGCCGGCATGATCGGTTTCTCCAAGTCGCTCGCCCAGGAAATCGCCACACGCAACGTCACCGTCAATTGCGTGGCGCCAGGCTTCATCGAAAGCGCGATGACCGGCAAGCTGAATGACAAGCAGAAAGAAGCGATCATGGGAGCGATCCCTATGAAGCGCATGGGAACGGGCGCAGAAATCGCATCTGCCGTGCTCTATCTCGCCTCCAACGAGGCCGGATACATGACCGGACAAACGCTGCACGTGAACGGCGGAATGGCGATGATCTAATGCATCATGCCGTTAATCCGCGGGTAACTTCGGGCGGCATGATGGGAAGAGACAACAGGTGAAAGCGCCTACCGCCTTTTCAAGATGGCGCTTTCACAGCCTGGCTTTTGATGATTCGAAGCAAGAAAATTGCCTGTAGAGCACGTGTGTTAGCGTAATTTTAAGGCTTTTTTCCCGCTGGAAACCGTGTTAAGCGGGCGAAGACTGTGAACAGTCGTCCCGGAGTGACAGGCAGCCGTTGCGATTTCTTGCGACGATGTTAGCTTGGCCGGGTTGAACGGGTTTGCCCACGGTGCCTGCCTTGAAAGGCGCTTGGGGGTTTTAACAGGGCAGGGTGCCTGAAGGGGCATTCCTTTCAAAGTAAAGGTCGAGGAAACCGACATGAGCGATATCGCAGAACGCGTAAAGAAAATTGTAGTTGATCATCTTGGCGTTGACGCCGACAAAGTCGTTGAAGGCGCAAGCTTCATCGACGACCTGGGCGCTGACTCGCTCGACACCGTTGAACTGGTTATGGCGTTCGAAGAAGAATTCGGCGTTGAGATTCCAGACGACGCAGCTGACTCGATCCTGACTGTTGGCGACGCTGTCAAGTTCATCGAAAAGGCTCAGGCCTAATCATTGAATGGATCTAGGGAAGGCTGCGATGCCTTCCCGATGTGGCCCGGCCTGTCCGGGCCAATATTTTATCATGCGGCCGTTTTCGGCTGGATGAGGCGTGAATGACGCTGAGCCATACACCTGGAGCAATTTCGGTGAACACGGGTTCACCCATACTGCTCTAACTCTTTGTTGTGATGTATTTCCGTATGCAAAAAGCCAACATGCTTTGGCCGGAAATGCTCGAATGATCGGATTATGAGGGCGCAAAGTTGACGTTGAGACGTGTCGTTATCACAGGTACCGGCATGGTATCTCCCCTTGGTTGTGGAACGGAAGTGACCTGGGAGCGGCTTTTGGCCGGTCAGAATGGCGCTCGCCTCGTCACGGAATTCGAAGTTGACGATCTACCCGCAAAAATCGCCTGCCGGATTCCTGTTGGGGACGGTACCGATGGCACTTTCAATCCTGACGACTGGATGGAACCGAAGGAACAGCGCAAGGTCGATCCGTTCATCATTTACGGTATCGCCGCCGCCGACATGGCGCTGAACGACGCCAACTGGCATCCGCAGACGGACGAAGAGCAGATCATGACCGGCGTGCTGATCGGCTCCGGTATCGGCGGTCTGGAAGGTATCGTCGAGGCTGGCTATACCCTTCGCGATAAAGGTCCGCGCCGCGTTTCACCATTTTTTATTCCCGGTCGGCTGATCAATCTTGTCTCCGGCCAGGTCTCCATCAAGCATAAGCTTCGTGGCCCAAACCATGCGGTCGTTACCGCCTGCTCCACCGGCGCGCACGCCATTGGTGACGCAGCCCGTCTGATTGCGCTCGGCGACGCCGACGTGATGGTCGCAGGAGGTGCGGAGTCGCCGGTTTGCCGTATCGCGCTTGCCGGTTTTGCTGCCTGCAAAGCGCTGTCCACCCAGCATAATGATGATCCACAGAAGGCTTCGCGCCCCTATGACCGTGACCGCGATGGTTTCGTCATGGGTGAAGGTGCGGGCATCGTCGTTCTGGAAGAGCTGGAACATGCCAAGTCCCGTGGCGCGAAGATCTATGCCGAAGTCGTCGGCTATGGTCTTTCCGGCGATGCCTTCCACATCACGGCTCCGTCCGAGGATGGCGAAGGTGCCTATCGCTGCATGTCAATGGCGCTGAAGCGTGCGGGGCTGACGCCTGCAGATATCGACTATATCAATGCCCATGGCACCTCCACCATGGCAGACACGATCGAACTCGGTGCCGTCGAGCGACTTGTGGGGGACTCTGCCTCAAAGATTTCTATGTCGTCCACCAAGTCGGCGACAGGACATCTTCTTGGAGCAGCAGGCGCGATCGAAGCGATCTTCGCCACGCTGGCCATCCGTGACAACATTGTCCCGCCGACACTCAATCTCGATAATCCTGACGTCGAGACTGAGATCGATCTCGTGCCGCACAAGGCGCGCAAGCGCGACGTCAATGTGGCACTGTCGAATTCCTTCGGTTTCGGTGGGACCAACGCGTCTCTGGTACTGCGCCGCTACGAAGGCTGAGGTTGGGATAACCCAACCCAATTCAGGAAGGAGCGGCCCCTTGCCGCCCCTCCAAGAATCGATCAGAACGCTTTCAGCATTCCCGGTGGTGATCCGGGATGACTGATCGACCAGTCCTTTAGAAATGAAGATGCGCAAGCATTCTTTTTTAAGAACTGGACCCTTGGAGTATCCTGTCTTCGTCCACGAAGATGTGTTCGATCCCTCCAGCCTGAGAGAGTGCAGAATAGCCTGCCGAACCTGTTTTTGCCGCATTGCCTGCTCAAATAAGCCGTTGTAATGCCGAACTGAAAAGGACCGCCGGTGAGCGATAATAGAGAGAACAATCTTCCCCCCTACGATCGCGACAGCTCCTATGAGAGCAAGGGTGGACCGATCATTCCAAAATCGCCGACCGAGGCTTTGAGACCTGAAAAAGTTCCTGAGCCGCCGAAGCGTTCGCGCAAGGCCCACAGCCAGGCGGTGATCTTTCTGAATTTTCTGATGACACTGATCGTTGCCGTCACGGTCGTGGGTGTCGCTGGCTTCTACTACATGATCCATGCGTTCCACGAGCCGGGCCCGTTGCAGACCAACACCACGATCACGGTGCGCAACGGCGCGGGTCTTGCGGAAATTGCCAACACGCTGGAGCGTAGCGAAGCGATTTCCAACGGCCGCATCTTCCGCCTCATGGCAGATCGCTACATGGCCGCCGGCCAGACACCGAAGCCCGGCGAATATGAAATCAAGGCACATGCCTCGATGAAGGATATTCTGTCTCTGCTAGAATCGGGCAAGTCTATTCTCTATACCGTCTCCTTCCCGGAAGGCCTTACGGTCAAGCAGATGTTTGCGCGGCTTGCTACCGATCCGGTTCTGGAGGGTGACTTGCCGAGCGAACTGCCGCCCGAGGGCAGTCTGCGTCCTGATACTTATCCCTTTACCCGCGGTACCAAGCGTGACGAAATCGTTCGCCAGATGCGCGCAGCTCAGACAAAGCTCGTGGAGATGCTCTGGGAGCGCCGCGATCCGAACCTTCCACTGAAGACGATCGAGGAATTCGTCACGCTTGCCTCCATCGTTGAAAAGGAGACCGGCAAGGATGATGAGCGCGGTCATGTCGCTTCGGTGTTCTACAATCGGATGAAGAAGAACATGCGACTGCAATCCGATCCGACCATCATCTACGGTCTGTTCGGTGGCGAGGGTAAACCGTCCGATAGGCCGATTTATCAATCGGATCTTCAGAAAGAAACGCCCTTCAATACCTACATCATCCGCGGTCTGCCGCCTCATCCGATTGCAAATCCTGGCCGTGCGGCGCTGGAGGCAACTGCCAACCCATGGCGGACAGATGATCTCTACTTCGTTGCCGATGGCACGGGTGGGCACGTCTTTGCAAAGACGCTGGACGAGCACAACAGCAATGTGCGTCGCTGGCGCAAGATCGAGGCTGAAAAGGCCGCAAATGGGACCGCGTCCGATACGGTTGTCGATGGTCAACCCGGCGGCAATCAAGCAGAAAAACCTGCCAATTGATGAGACTGGCTTTGCTGCGGTCGCGCTTTGCGTGACCGCATAGAGTTTCTGGGGGACAATCGCATGACATTGCAATCCATGACGGGTTTCGCGCGCAGCGAAGGCACCTCCGGGCGGTATCGCTGGGCATGGGAGTTACGCTCCGTAAACGGCAAGGGACTGGATCTGCGTCTGCGTCTGCCGTCAGGCATGGAGGCACTTGAGACGGCGTTTCGCGACATCGCATCGCAAAGCCTGTCTCGAGGTAACATTCAAGCGGGCCTTTCGCTGTCAGCCTCCGAAACCAAGCTTGAGGCTGTTGTCAACCGTGATGCACTGGATGCGGTCCTTGCCCTTAAGCAGGAATTGGGCAGTGCGATCAGCGATGCGCCGCTCAGCTTCGACACGTTGCTGTCGGTGCGCGGTCTAGTGGAGTTTCGCGAGCCGGTGGAAACAGAAGAGGTTCAGAGCGCGCGCAATGCCGATATCGTTGCTGGCTTCTCGGCTGCCGTTGCGGCCCTGAGATCCATGCGTGAGCGCGAGGGGACATCTCTTTATGCGCTTCTGTCGACCCATATCGACCGGATCGAACAACTGACGTCGGTCATCAATGCTGATCCGTCCCGCCAGCCGGAGCATATTCGCGCAAGGCTGGAAGCCCAGATCGCCCTGATCGGTGACGGCACCAGCGGACTGGATCGCGAGCGTCTTTATGCGGAAGCCGCATTGCTTGCGACCAAAGCCGATCTGCGTGAAGAGATCGACCGGCTGACCTCGCATGTTTCTGCCGCGAGGGAACTTCTTGCCACGGGCGGGCCGGTCGGACGAAAGCTCGATTTTCTTGCACAGGAATTTAACCGCGAGTCGAATACGATCTGTTCCAAATCCAATGCCAGTGCTGTAACCGCTACTGGTATCGAATTGAAGGTCGTGATCGATCAGTTCCGCGAACAGGTTCAAAATCTGGAGTAGGCTCTATGGTGCCAGCGAATAGCTCTCCCGTCCATATCGCCCGCAGGGGTCTGATGCTGGTCATGTCCTCGCCATCCGGCGCAGGCAAATCCACTATTGCTCGAAACCTGCTGGAGAGGGATAAGAACATAAGCCTTTCTGTGAGCGTCACCACGCGCCAGCGCAGGCAAAGCGAAATCGAAGGCATTCACTATCACTTCATCACCAAGCGCGAATTCGAGGGACTGCGCGACAGCGATCAGCTTCTGGAATGGGCTGAGGTGCATGGCAATTTCTACGGGACGCCGCGTGCGCCCGTGGAACAGGCAATGTCTGAAGGTCGCGACATGCTGTTCGATATCGACTGGCAGGGCGCCGAACAGCTTCAGGACAAGATGAAGGCAGACGTCGTTTCGATATTCATCCTGCCGCCGACGATGACCGAACTCCAATCGCGCTTGCATCGGCGTGCCGAAGACACCGAAGAAGTCATCCGCACACGCCTTGCCAACTCGCGCGCCGAAATAGAGCACTGGCGCGATTATGACTATGTCATCCTCAACGATGACCTCCAGGCGGCGTTCTCGGCGGTTGAAGCCATCGTAAAGGCCGAACGTGTCCGCCGCGACCGACGCCACGGCATGTTCGATTTTGTCAGAGGCTTGCTCGAAGAAGAGCCGCAGCTTTAATCAGCAAAGACGCAGGTCGCAGCTCTTTATCCGAAGGTTTGTCATCGGTGGCGTCTTTCACCCAAAGGCGACTGCTGTGCGGCTTTCCGCGTGAGTGCATCGTTCTAATAGTGGCGGGGCATCGTGCGCGGCAGGAAGCGGCATGACAGGAAAGCCGCAGAGGCTCGGGCGCTCTCGATGTCTTCTGGGGCACAGCCAAGGCAACCAGATTGGTCCTCCCGCAGAACCGCAATTCAGACAAGCCGGCTTAGCTGGCGATCATTGGTCGATTCGAGGAATGGGCCAGAACCAGTGTTTGGCTTGTCTGCTGGATGACACAGTGCGTGGTGCCTGAAGAGTGATCGCGCCTGTGTTTAAACCGGCGTTGTTCAAGACGTCCTTCTCGGCGCGACTCGACGCGAGATGGATGTCGATCAAGTTGTCGCTCAGCAAGGATTACAAGCTGTTTGCCAACCGTACGAACTCTTCTACTGAAAGCGTCTCGGCGCGTCGTGTGGGGTCAATGCCAGCCTTTTCAAGCAGCGCTTCGCCACCGATGCTCTTTACACTTTGGCGCAGCATCTTTCGTCGCTGACCGAAGGCGGCTTCCGTGACCTTCTCAAGCTTCTCCACGTCGCAGGACATTGGCTTTGCCTTCGGCAACAGATGCACGACAGTCGAGGTGACTTTGGGCGGCGGGCTGAAGGCTTGCGGTGGCACGTCAAATGCCATTTCCGGCACTGTGCGCCATCCGGCGAGCACGCCCAGGCGACCGTAGTGATTATCGCCTTCCTCGGCAACGATCCTCTGCCCGACTTCCTTCTGGAACATCAGCGTCATGGAAAGCCAGAATGGTGGCCATTCTTTCGGCAAAAGCCAGTTCACCAGAAGCTGCGTGCCGACATTATAGGGAAGGTTGGCGATGATACGGATCGGTTCGCCCTTGGGAACCAACATCTCGAAATCAGTCTTGAGAGCATCGCCCTCGATGACCTCAAGCCTTCCGGGATAATGATCTGCGATCTCCGCAAGCGCTGGCAGGCAACGGCTGTCGCGTTCGACTGCGATCACCTTTTTCGCTCCAAGAGAAAGGATGGCCCGCGTCAAGCCGCCAGGCCCTGGACCAACCTCGAAAACAGTCACGCCGTCGAGCGGGCCCGCGGTGCGCGCGATCTTCTGGGTAAGATTAAGGTCGAAGAGGAAGTTCTGGCCCAGCGATTTTTTCGCGTCGAGACCATGGCGCTGGATGACGTCGCGCAGAGGCGGAAGACCATCGATGGCTGCCATCACGAGGCCTGTCGCTCGGCGATCTGGGCCGCCATCGTCAGCGATGCGATGAGACTGGACGGATTGGCGATACCCTGTCCAGCAATGCCGAAGGCTGTGCCGTGGTCGGGTGACGTCCGGATGAAGGGCAGGCCGAGCGTGACATTGACCGAATCATCGAAGCCGAGCGCTTTTGCCGGTATCAGACCTTGATCGTGATACATGCAGACGGCGACATCGTAACGCTTGCGCGCTGCATCATGGAACATCGTATCGGCGGGCAGCGGGCCGAACGCATCGATACCATCCTTGCGCAGTCGCATGGTCGCCGGATGGATGATGTCGCGATCTTCCAGGCCGATAGCGCCGTCCTCTCCCGCATGAGGATTAAGCCCGGCCACCGCCAGCCGCGGAGCATCCATACCGAACTTGCTCTTCAGATCGTTGGCAACGATGCGGCAGGTGTCGATGATCAAGTCTTGGGTCAAAGCCGACGCGACGTCCTTCAGTGGAATATGAATGGTCACAGGTACGACGCGCAGCTTTGGGCCAGCAATCATCATGACCGGCCTTGCTGGCTGGCCTGTATGCTTCAATGCTAGATCGGCAAGAAATTCCGTGTGACCTGGAAACCCGAACCCGGCCTCGTAAAGTACGGATTTGGCGATGGGATTAGTAACGACGGCCGCAGTCTTGTTCTCCATCGTGAGCGAAACGGCGATCTCGATGGCTTTTACGGTCGAATGGGCAGCCCCTACATGCGGCTGTCCAGCCTGAACGTCAAAGCCGACGGGAACGGCAAGAACGGGAAGGGCGGACGAAAAGGCAGAGAACGCCTCTTCTGCTTCGCACGTCACCACGCTGACGGGCATGCCGAGTATATTCGCTCTGCTCGTCAGGACCTCTGGATCGCCGATGAACAGGAACGGTGGAACGTCAAGTTCCGCGCGCTTCGCCCAGGCTGCGAGTGCGATATCGGGACCGATTCCAGCGGGGTCGCCTTGGGTAAGAGCAAGAGGCAGCTTGAGCGAAGACAATGCGTTGGAGCTTTCACCTGTTATGCCGTAACCGGCAGAGAGAGCCTGCCGACGGTAGCATCTATGTCAATAGAGGGGCGCAGCAGTAAGGAGCGCCGCACTTCACTCACGTTCTGGTAATCTGCGCCTTGCTGCGAAGCTCGTCCAGATACTTCTTTTCATTCGGGTTTTCACCCTTCTCGGCCTTGGTCAGGTCCTCGGCCCGGAAAACGATTTCCGCTGCATAATCGTCGGACACTTGTTGCTTCTTGCAGACCGCGAGATATTCCACGCCCTTGTCGGTCACGAGGGTGCCGGTGGTGCCGCCCACAGGCGCCTTGATGACCATGTCTTTCCATTCTGCCGGCAGTTCCGGTTCAAGAATACGACCGAGATCCTTGATCGACACATCCAGCATCGTCGCTGCGAAAGTCTTTGCCTGTTCGCAGCCGGGGTAACGCTTGCGAGAGGCTTCCGCTTCGCTCTTGCGCTTGCCAACGATGGACTTCTTCGACTGCGGCACCACGAAGATAACCTGTTGAAGGAAATACTCCGTCGTGACGGGCTTTTGCCCGCGTTCCTTGAGCCTCGTGACGAAATCTTGAGTCGACATGCGGTTCTTGCCGCCATAGCGCGCGTTTACAAGGCGCGGCCAGCTCATCTGGATGGCGATAAACGACTTGAAGTGGTCAGCGCCAACGCCTGCCTGGGCCAATACTTTGGTCAATTGGTCTTTCGTCATCTTGTTCGTGGCAGCAAAGCGCGCGAAAGCTGCATCCACATCCGCGGTGCTGACGGAGGCCTTGACGCGGGCGATCTCGTCGCGCTTCAGCGCCTCATCGATCAACTGCTCACGCGCCTTGTCATTGAGATTGCCGGATTGGCGCTGTAGTTTCAGGAAAGCGACGCGGCGCGCTATGTCGTCGGAGGTGATTGGCGTCTTGTTGACGACGATCTTAACCGCGCTATCGGCAAAAGCACGATTTGCCTGTGGTGCGACAATCATGGGAACTGCGAAGATCGCAAAGGCAAACGCGACGCTACGCATCGCCTTCTTTCCGAAGTTCATCCTGTTCTCTCCCTCTCGGCATGACGTGGGACGAGTGCCCAGACAGTGCTCTTGAAACTCCCGCTGCATGAAGGTTACAGCCGTACCTTGCGGCGTTGTCTGTCCTTACGCTGCGAACCTAAATATGAACGTGCCCGTGTATATCACTGGAATGATTGCTACGGCAATCGTTCGCCGATACGAGATCGTCGATATCTGCGGCAAAAGCGTGACGAAAGCCCTGGCTGAGCGGGCGTGACCCGTTTTATCGAGAAATCGTCAATCCCATGGTCCAGCAGGCGCTCTCACACGCATAATCTTTGCTTATCTCTGCACACGACTGATGTTTCGCCCATCAAACGAAAACGGCGGGAAAATCCCGCCGCATCTCGATAATTTCCAGCAGTCGATCAGTAAGTGTTCGGTTGCCAGCCAATGTCTGCCTTGCTCCAATCCTCTGCGGCGGAGCCGACGCTGATATCGCCGAGCGTACGGAAGGCGATGCGGGCATTGATTGACCAGTCGTTGGCCGCTTCACGTACCGTGCTCAGATTGCCTTCATCGGAATAGCTGACGGTAAAGATGGTGCATTCGTCCTGATACAGAACACCGATACGACGTTCGCTGGAGAACTTATTATTCAGATCGTAGTTGATCGCCCCGAACAGCGCCCAGTTGTCATTGAGACGAAGCTTGCCGGAGGTCTGGATGATGTCACGATCACGATCATAGCCATAATTCGGCTGTGCCTTGACCTGCGTGTAGCTGACCTTCCCGGTGAAGCGGTTGTCCGCGTAGTGAACACTATTCTCCATGCGGTTGATCTCGAAATTATCCTTGTCGAGACGCAGGCTGTTGGAGAAGGACAGGCCGATCGGTGCATCGATTGCTGCCATGGTCACGTAGTCGGATCGATCAGACTCAAGTCCGGAGTCGGCGCCGACATTGACCAGATCCGTGGATGCGAAAGAATTTTCGCCCGCCAGGTGGTAGGACTGACCCACAATCGCACGAATGCCATAGCCGTTATTGAAGGTACCGTTGTAGCGGAAACCGAGATTGGCGCGTGTGCCGCCTTCGATCCGGTCAAAGCCGGTGAACTTGTCGCGTTCAAAGAGATTGGTCGCGTCAAAGACGAAGGCCTGAGAATCCTCGTTCGGAAGCTGGCCCGCATATTGCTCGTCCGGACGCACGAACAATTGTGCAATCGGCTCGATGACATGGTTGCTGTTCTGAGCAGTGAACAGGATCGGGTAGCGCGCCTCCAGGCCGAATGTGGCCATGCCGCGGAACGCCGCATCGTCGTTGATCATGCTGTTATAAGCAAAACCCTGTGTGCTCATGTCGGTGGAGAAGATGTCTCCCCGAAGCGCTGCAAGCGGTGTCAATTGGACGCCGCTGTCAAATGTATAGGTTCTCTTCCACTCCGCTTCGGTAGATAGTCGCGTATAGGTTCCCTCGAGGCCTGGGAATCGGTTGGATGTTCCAAGCGCATACGCATCCTGATCACGCCTTGTCAGGCTCGTCAGGTTGGTCGTCAGCGAAAGCTCTCCGCCGTAAACCGGGTCCGGTACGAAGTAGCGATAGTCGATGGCCGGGTGAACCATTGCCTGTCGGCGTTCCTCGGCTTCGAAGTCGTCCTTGTCCTGAACGTTGAAGTAGTAGGCATTGGCATCGAAGCTGTTACGGTCACCGAGACCGGAGAGGTAAAGCTTGTTGGTCTGCGTTTCGCTCTTGTAGCCTTTGAGGTCGTAGGTGCGTGCGAAGTTATTGTCCGATTGCACCATGACATCCCAGCCGAAGGACCAGCGAGGATTGATCTTGAAGTCACCCTTGCTGGCAACCATGCCACGACGGTCGTTCAGCGAGTCACTGGTTCCTGCATCAAAGCGGGACGGGTCCTTCTGATCGATGCCGGCAAATGTGAGCGTGTGCGTTCCCATTTCGAAACGCTGACGCAGCTCGCCGTGCAGCAGAAGGCCCTGGGCCGTGTAGTAGGTGGGCGTGACGGTCAGATCAGCGCTATCGCCGAGGATCTGATAGTAGGGAACGCCGATTCCGAAGCCGAGCTTGTCCGTTATGCTCATTTGCGGGAACAAAAAGCCCGACTTGCGCTTTACCCGGTTATCGGGAACCGTGATGAAAGGAAGATAGGCGATCGGCTTGCCAAACAGCTCAAAACGCGCCTTTTCAAGTCGCACGGTCTGGCTCTTGCCGTCCTGGATCACGCGCTCGGCTCTGACCTGCCATAATGGCGGCTTGTCCGGTCGTTCGGAGCAGGGAAGACATGCTGTGTAGACGCCGTTGTTGAGGATCATGACATCCTCATTGACGCGCTCGGCGCTTTCGCCTGCTATGCGGGTATTGTCAGTCGTTTCCACACGCAAGGCATTGACGAAGCCCTGAGAGAAGTTGTCGGTGACATCCAGTTCGTCGGCGTAGATACGGTTTCCACCCGGCTCGATCAACTCGATATCGCCGCGAGCAACCACCCGGCCAGTGCCCTGGTTGTATTCAACCCTCTGGGCCACCATGCGGTAGCCCGAATATTTCATGCGCACGCCACCCGTTGCGATCACTTGTTCAGCGTCGCGATTATAGGTGAGTTCATTTGCTGTAAGCAGGAGTTTTGATTGGTCTTGAGCGTCGCCGACCATCACGCCGTCATCAGCAAAAGCGCTGGATGCGGTCGCAACGTATGCGCACACAGAAGCCCCTGTCAGAAGGGCTGCCGCAAGCCGTCTGATATTCCCGCGGTCAAATACCGCCACTAGCCGTCCTCCTGATGAAGCAGAATGGTTGCCCCTAATGCCAACGCTACGATGACTGGAATCCAGACCGCAACGAAGGGCGGAACAACGCCGCTACTCCCGAATGCCCTTACAAGCACGGTTACCACATAAAGCACGAAGCCGGAAAGGATTCCACCGAGAATCACGGAACGAGACTGTGCAAAACGGCTGAACTTTAGAGAAACAGTCGCTGCAATCAAGGTCATCGCTACGAGCAGAAACGGCATCGAGAGCATGAAATGATACTGGGTCTCAAGCGCCTTCGATGACAGGCCAAATGATTTTGCCACTTCGATCTTTCTGGAAAGATCAAAGAAAGCAACGGTTTCCGGCTGCGTCAAACGCTCCTGAACGAATTCCTGTCTCAAATTGGTACTGATTCTCGATGTTGCCTGATGCGTGGGCACGTGGCCCGGTCGAATCTCTGAAACGTCGTTAAGAAGCCAGTAACCATCTTCCAATTTCGCAGAGCTTGCGTCCTGCCGGAAAAGGATATTGCCGCTCTTATCGAGGTGAATGAGCACCACATCTTTCAACAGGGTGCCGTTGTCCTCGAAACTCTTGGCGCCGATGATCGTATCCTGGCCGCCGCTGCTTTGACGCAACCAAGGAATGACCTGTTGCTGGCGGGGCCCGCTGCCATCGTTGCGCCATCCTGCTTCAACCGAAAGCGATTTGCTCTCTCCCCACGCCGCTAGAGGATTGAGCGCTGTGATGGATAGAATGCCGAGCAGGATCGCTCCGGTAATGAAGGGGAGCATGAACTGCCAGACGGAGATACCGGCTGCGCGAGTCACCACCAGCTCGTAACGGCGATTGAGCGAAATCAGCGTCGTCATGCCGACGAAAAGTGCGACAAATGGGACGGTCTGCTGCAGAATAAGAGGCAGCCTGAGCGCTGTGAGGCCGAGCGCGGCAGGCACGGAATAGCCGGGAAGAGCCGACATGCGGCGTGCCGTTTCGCTGAAATCGGCCAGAAAAATGATCGAGGAGACGCCGAGCAAAAACCAGAAGGTCGTAACGGCATAGCGGCGAAGAAAGTAACGGGCAAGCGTTCCGAAGATCATGCGCCTTGTCCTCCATTGCCGCTAGCCTTTGGAGGGCTGATACGGCGTTGAAGCATTCGGCTCGCGTGCTGGACGAAGGCTGGCATATGAAGTTTCCGGCCTGTCGCGAGCACATAGGTGGCAATAAGCCCGCTCACCACCGGCACGGCATATACAAGCGGTATGAAAACGGCGCTCTGCTTGACCTGATTGGTAAAATAGAAGCCAAGCCAGCGCAGCATGAAGGCGGTCACCAACGCGACCACCATCGGGTGCAGTCGCGCCTCGCGATGGGAGCGCGCATCACCCGCGACGACCAGCGAGATCAGTGCAAAGACAAAGGGAAACATCCAGTCGACGAGACGCCGGTGCAATTCCGATCGGAACGTGCCGGGGTTCTTTTTGTAGCTGTCCAGATCCTGATCGGGCGAGAGCAGGAAGGAGAGGCTGGCATCACTGGCAGAAAGCGACGGCTCCTTGTCGGATTTCTCGGACATGGTTGATAGATCGAAGGCATAGGACAGGAATTTGACGACGGAAACCTTCCCGTCTGGTGTCTTCTGCTGGACCTCTCCGTCGCGCATGGTCAGCGATGTACCGCCTTCGTCAATCATGCCTTCCTTTGCATAATAGATGAGGTCGTAATTCGGATCGCGTCGGTCAGCCACGAAAAGACCGCGCAAGATGCGGCCCTGACGCTGGCCGATCTGCACGTAGAGTCCATCCTGGATCGTGCGGAAAGTCTTTTCTTCGATGACGGAAGACAACAGATCTGCATAGGCCTCCGCCACCATTTGCCGCGCCGCGGCGCGAGCAGGCGGTTCGGCGAAATTGGTGATGCCGAAGGAGACGAGACTCAACACCGCACCGAGAATGAGGACGGGCTTGTATATGATGGTGCGACGAGCGCCGGATGCATCGATGATCGCCAGTTCGGAATCGGTATTCATTGCCGTCAGCGTCTGCGTCACGCCGATGACCAGCGCGAATGGCAAGACGACCGGTATGAGCGTCGGCAACAGCATCGTCGCAAGCGTCATGAATGAGCCCATGGACTGGCCGCTATCGGTGACGAGGTTGATTCTTTGCAGAACCTGGATCGTCCAGATGATAGCCAGCACAGGCATGAGCGCGACGAGAACCATCTGCGTCGTGCGTCGCAATATGTAGCGTTCGAGAAGCGCCATTTAGTCCCTGGTCACATTTTTCATTCTTTTCCCCTCGCAGGGATTTGGCCCTATGTAATCGTATGGATCACGCTTGGCGACTCCGCACCCGCCACAAATTTCTTCTGCACCGTCATTTTTCCTGTCGCTGTGGCTTTTTGTGGAGAGGGGCGAGAAAAACTTTTTCGTCAGTTCCAGGCCACCGCTCTCCATCCACAAATTTGACACTGCAACGCGCCATGCCGGGGTTGCGTCACGGGCGGAAAGGCTCATGATCCGCGCACCCCTTAAAAAACAGCAAGATGAGCATCAAGATGTCCGCCAGTTTCGATATTTCCTTCGCCGCTTCTGCCTCATGTGAGAATGCCACCGTCATTCTTCTTCGCGCGTCCGGAGAAGACGGGGCGGCAGGCCAAGCGCATGTCGATCCTGCTGGCGTGCTGGAAAAGGCCGCGAAGGTATCGGGCTTTGCGGCAAAGTCTATGAGCGTTCTCGACGTGCTCGCACCACAGGGATCCGAAGCCGATCGCATCGTCGTCATCGGTCTTGGCAAGGCAACGAAGCTGACAGCCCATGATTGGCTGAGAGCCGGTGGTAGCGCTGCTGCAAATTTCAAGAAGGCGGAAAAGGTTGTCGTCTATCTCGATGTTCCGGGCCTCGATGTAAAAGGCAAGACCGCTGCCGATTTCGCGCTTGGACTTCTGCTGCGTGCCTATAGCTTTGATACTTACAAGACCAAGAAGTCCTCCGACGAGGAAAAGAAGCCGAAGCGGGTCGATGTGACGATCGTGACGGTTGCCCATGAAGAGGCGAAGAAGGCGTTCGACGCCGCTCAGGCTGTTGCCGACGGCGTGATTCTGGCGCGCGATCTCGTCAATCTGCCGCCGAATGTGCTAGGGCCCGTCGAGTTTGCCGAGAAAGCTGAAAGCTTGAGGAAACTCGGCGTTGAGGTCGAAATCCTTGGCGAAAAAGAAATGAAGAAGCTTGGCATGGGCGCTCTTCTCGGGGTCGCGCAGGGCTCGGTTCGCCCGCCGCGGCTTGCCATCATGCAGTGGAATGGCGGCTCCAAGAAAGATGAGCCGATTGCCTTCATCGGCAAGGGCGTTGTCTTCGACACCGGCGGGATCTCGCTGAAGCCCGGCGCCGGTATGGAAGACATGAAGGGCGATATGGGTGGCGCGGCTGCGGTGACGGGCCTTATGCATACGCTGGCTGCGCGCAAAGCCAAGGCCAATGTCATCGGCGTCATCGGGCTGGTGGAAAATATGCCGGATGGCAACGCGCAGCGCCCCGGCGACATCGTCACTTCCATGTCCGGCCAAACAATCGAGATCATCAATACCGACGCCGAGGGCCGTCTCGTTCTGGCGGATGCGCTCTGGTATACAAACGACCGTTTCAAGCCGAAATTCATGATCAATCTTGCCACACTGACCGGTGCGATCACGGTGGCGCTGGGCAATCTTCAGGCGGGCCTGTTCTGCAATGACGATGAACTGGCCGGTCAACTGATTGGCGCCGGTGAGACCACGCAGGAGAAACTGTGGCGCATGCCGCTCGGCAAGGATTACGACAAGATTATCGATTCGAAATTTGCTGACATGAAGAACAGCGCCGGTCGCCTGGCCGGTTCGGTCACAGCCGCGCAATTCCTTAAACGCTTCGTCGGTGATACCCCATGGGCACATCTCGATATTGCCGGAACAGCTATGGGTTCGCCTTTGACCGAGATCAACCAGTCCTGGGGCTCCGGTTACGGCGTGCGGCTTCTCGATGAGTTGGTCCGCGCCCACTACGAAGACTGAGGTGACGTATGAAGGCGGCAATATCCCGATGACGGAAGTCCTGTTTTATCATCTGACGGAATCCAAGCTGGAGGATGCTTTGCCGCCGCTTCTGGAGAAATCGCTGGAACGCGGCTGGAAGGTCGCGGTCCAGACGGGAAGCGATGAGAAGCGCGATGCGCTCGACGTGCTTCTGTGGACATTTCGCGACGACAGCTTTCTGCCGCACGCCACCGACGCCGCCGGAAATTCGTCCGATCAGCCGGTGCTGCTCACCTCAAGCGAAGGCAACGTCAATCAGGCAACGGTCCGGTTTCTTGTCGATGGCGCAGAGGCGCCAGCGCTTGAGCCTTACGAGCGAATCGTCTTCATGTTCGATGGCTACGACGCCGGACAACTCGAGGCGGCGAGGGCACAGTGGAAGAAGCTGAAAGGTGAGGGGCACGCTCTTACTTACTGGCAGCAATCACCGGAAGGCCGCTGGCAGAAAAAGGCGTAGACGCCTGAACCCGTTCAACGACGGAAGCGAAACCCGGCAAAACCGGTCGTGGTTGTCGGAATGACCCACACGCCGCCGGATAATGGCGCCTTTTGCAGCCGTTCGTAAGACATGTTGTGACGGTGCGAAGTCAGGAAAAACGTGCTGAAATCGGGCCCACCGAAGCAGCCCATGGTCGGGTGCGGGACGGGCGCCGCAGTCGCGCCGAGATGCGTGCCGTCGGGCGAAAACGCATTGATAAGCCCAGCGGACACGCCCGAACTCCAATAAATGCCAGAACGATCGACGCAGCCACCATCGGGCCTGCCCGTTTCCTCGGTCATCTGCGCAACCAGTACGCCCTCGTCGAAGGTGCCGCCGCTCTTGTCGAAGACGCGGCGCCGGATCCACCGCTGAATGGAATCGCTCTGCCACATCACCGAACCATCTTCAGAGAAGGCAAGGCCGTTGGAGCAGGTCAGGCCGGTTTGCATGCGCTCTGCTCCACTTGCCGTCACCCGCCAAAGTTCGCCGCGTGGCTCCATCTGCGCAAGCGGCACATTGTGCATGGTGCCGACCCAAAAGGCACCATCGGGGCCGATGCGTCCGTCGTTCAGTCGGAAAGGAGCGTCTTCCGGCGAAGGAATGCTGCACAGCGGACTGATGGCACCGCTATCTGGATCGAGGACAACAATATCCATGCCGCAAGCGATGATGAGGTCGCCATCGTCGCAAAGTCCGAGGCTAGACACCGTGCTTGGGAAAGACCATTCGCGATACTGGCCATGTGTGAGCGCAGCCGATCGCACCGTCTTGCCGAGAATGTCGCACCAGAACAGGACCTGGCGCTTCTCATCCCAGACAGGGGATTCCGCCAGTGTGCTGATCGTGTCGCAGAGCAGTGTTGCCTGTGACATGGCAAGTGTCTCGGCAGGAAGCTGTCCGTAGGGTGCAGTCGTCATGATCATTTATCCAGTGTCGGTGGCGGCGCAGGCTTACTCGAAATAGTCCTGGTGGTTGGCAAAGACCTGCGCCAGAATGCCGAGCACGCGTCGCAGATGTTTGCGCAATTCCTCTGCCGCAACCGCTTCATTGCCGTCCTGGACCGCCCCATAGACAGCCTCGTGCTCGCTCAGCAACCCGGCCATATGCGCCTCGTCGGTAATGGCGAGAGCACGCAGGCGATCAAGGCCTGCCTTTTCGCGGATCAGCAGCGTTTCAAGCCTCTCCATGCCTGTGGCTGCCGCAAGTGCGCTGTGAAACTGATCGTCGTGCATGCGAAAAGCCTTCCGATCGCCGCGTTGCATCGCTTTGCGTTGACCGTTCAGCGCATGCTCGATCTCTTGCTCTGCCTCGGCTGACAGGCCGATGTGGCACAGTTTCTCGACGGCTGCGACCTCAAGCGCCTCGCGGATGAACTGCGAGCTGCGGATATTCTTCTCCGAAAGTTTGGAGACATAGGTACCACGGCTGGGAAGCGTGACGATCAAACCGTCGTCTCGCAAGCGGCTCAATGCCTCGCGCACCGGCGTGCGGCTTGAATTGAAGGACTGACCGATCTCGTTTTCGGATACCGCCTGACCTGGGAAAAGCTCGCGCGACAGGATGGCGGACTTCAGTGCGGAGTAGATCTGATCCACCACGGGGCGGTTCAGATCCAGCCTCTCCATGGTCGGGACAGAGCCGCTTGTCATCGGAATTTTGGGCATTTTCACTCCAGGGATTTTTAACCGGTATACCGGAACACAAGTGAGTTGACAACCGGCATACCGGTATGCAAATTACGCCACAATGGGAAGGGAGGCTCCCTAAAATGCAGAATATCAAGACCTGCGTCATAATCGGCGCCGGAATGGTGGCGAAGACGCATGTGCTCGCCTGTGCAGCAAGTCCAGAGAAAATCAGGCTGAAGGGGATCGTTGATAGCGGTTCCGGTCGCGCCAAGGCGCTGGCTGAAGAGGCCACTTGGAGCGCTGGGTATGACGTGAAAGTTTACTCGTCGGTAGAAGAGGCGGCTGCTGACCCGGACGTTGATTTTGCCATCATCGCGACGCCACCGAATGCGCGACTCGATATTGTTGAAGCCTTCGCACGCGCCGGCAAGCACATCCTCATGGAAAAGCCGGTTGCCCGTAACACAGACGAGGCCGAGCATCTGGTACGGCTTTGCCGTGATGCCGGCATCACGCTCGGTATCATCTTCCAGCACCGCATGCGGGCTGCGTCGCAGAAGGCGCGCGAGCTCGTTGAAGGCGGAACGCTTGGGGAGCTCGGTCTCTGCGAGATTTCCGTGCCATGGTGGCGCGCCCAATCCTATTACGACGAGCCCGGTCGCGGCACTCTGGCGCGTGACGGCGGTGGTGTTCTGATCTCTCAAGCTATCCACACCATTGATCTTGCGCTGAGCCTGACGGGTCCCGTATCCCGCGTTCAGGCCATGGCGGCGACGACCCGTTTCCACCGGATGGAAACGGAAGATTACGTTTCTGCGGGCCTTCGCTTTGCAAGCGGCGCGGTCGGTTCGCTGGTTGCGAGCACGGCAAGCTTTCCAGGTTCGGCGGAATCGATCCTCCTGCATTTCGATAACGCCAGCCTCCGGCTCGCTTCCGGTTTGCTGCATCTCGACTGGCGCGATGGACGACAGGAAATATTTGGCGGCGCAGCCGCTGGCACCGGCGGCGGCGCCGATCCGATGGCCTTCACCCATGAATGGCATCAGGGCGTGTTCGAGGATTTCGCAGACGCCCTCGATGAAGCGCGCCCGCCGGTCGTGACGGGTGAAGCGGCTCTTTTATCTCACAGACTGATCGACGCGATCATCAACTCGGCCGAAACCGGCAAGGAAGTGGAACTGCAACGATGACTAAAGCAATCAAGTTCGTGGCTCTCGGCATAGAGCACCGCCACATTTTTGGCATGGCACAGAACCTGATGGATGCCGGCGCTGAGTTTGTCGGCTGGTGGACGGAAGGCGAGCCTGACGTAGTCGAAGGCTTCGTCAAGCGTTTCCCCGACGTGCCGCGTGCGGCCACGAAGGAAGCGCTTCTTGCAGATGACAGCATTGATCTCGTCGTGATCGCCGATATCCCTTCCAAGCGCGCAGACCTTGCCGTCGCTTCGATGGAAGCTGGCAAGGATGTCATGACCGACAAGCCGGGCTGCACTACATTCGAGCAACTCGAGCGCATCCGTCAGACAGTGAAGAAGACCAATCGCATCTGGACCGTCGATTTCTCCGAGCGCTTCGAAGTGCCAAGTGTCACCAAGGCTGCCGAATTGGTCGCCGCTGGCGCCATCGGTCGCGTCATCCAGACCATCGGCATGGGCCCGCACCGTCTGAACCGTCAGATTCGTCCGACGTGGTTCTTCGAGCGCGAAGCCTATGGCGGCATCATCACCGATATTGCCAGCCACCAGATCGACCAGTTCATGTTCTTCACCGGCTCCACCGAGGTGGAAGTCGTGTCCGCGACCGTCGCAAACTACGCGAACCCAGGCGATCCGGGCCTGCAGGACTTCGGCGAAGTGCTGCTGCGCGGTGACAAGGGCCACGGCTACATCCGCGTCGACTGGTATACGCCGGATGCGCTGCCGACCTGGGGTGACGGCCGCCTGACGATCCTAGGCACCGAGGGCTATATCGAGCTGCGCAAATATGTCGATATCGGTAACAGCGAAGGCACCGACCGTCTCATTCTCGTCAACGGCGATCGCTGCGAATATATTGATGCCTCCGACGCCGGCCTCCCATATTTCGGACGCGTATGCGACGACATTCGCAACCGCACCGAAACGGCGATGACGCATGAACACGTCTTCAAGGTTTGCGAACTGTCGCTTCAGGCTCAAGCCAAGGCCGAAGGAGCAAAGGCATGATTGGCGTCGCCATTGTTGGCGCCGGTATCGGTGCCGAGCATCTGAAGGGGTATCTCGCTCTACCCGAGCGCTTCACCGTCAAGGCGATCTGCGATCTCGATGTGGAGCGCGCGCGCGGTGTTGCTAATGGCACGTCTATCCACGTGACGGCGGATCTGGACGAGGTTCTAGCGGATGAGAGTATTCAGCTGATCGACGTCTGCCTGCCGCCGCACTTGCACTTTCCGATCACGCTGAAGGCGCACGCCGCCGGCAAGGATGTCGTCTGTGAAAAGCCGCTTGTCCGTTCGCTGGAAGAGGCGAATGCGCTTCTCGATTCCGTCAAGACGACAGGCCGCAGCATCTTCCCGGTCTTCCAATATCGTTTTGGCCCGGCGATGCGTCAGCTTCGCGCGCTGATCGATGCCGGCCTTGCCGGCAAGGCCTATGTTGCAAGCTCGGAAGTACACTGGAACCGCGGCAAGGGCTATTATGACATCCCTTGGCGTGGCACGTGGAAAGGCGAATGCGGCGGCGCGATCCTCGGTCACGCGATCCATGCGCATGACTTGATCTGCCACGTGCTGGGTCCGGTCGAGGAAGTTTTCACCATGGCCGATACGCGCGTCAACACGATCGAGACGGAAGACTGCGCAGCCTTGAGCTTCCGCATGAAGAACGGCGCGCTGGCCACCAGTTCGGTGACGCTTGGTGCGGCGGAAGATACATCGCGTCTGCGCTTCTGCTTTGAAGGCTTTACTGCCGAAAGCGGTTCGCTGCCCTACCGCCCGGCAGAAGACAAGTGGCGCTTCATAGCACGTGCACCAACGACCCAAGATCAGATCGATGCGGTTCTTGCCACAGTCGGCGAAGGCGAAAACGGTTTCACCGGTTTCGTCGAGGCCATCGCCGACGCCATGGAGGGGCGCGGCGGTAAGGAAGTCACCGTCAATGACGGTCTGCAATCCATAGAACTGGTGACAGCCATCTATCGCTCGGCGCGGGAGGGCAGGCCCGTGCGGCTGGCAGAGGCGGCGGAAGGTCAGTGGATCAAGGGTTGGGCTCCACGGCCGGTAGACGCCAACGCATCGGCCTGAAAACCGGAATCGATTTTTCAGAAACCACGATGCGTAGACTCAAAGCAGTAGAGCGTCATGCGGCCCAAAGGAAGCACGACGCTCTAAAGCATAATCATCTAACGGGAGGAAACCAGATGATCAGTCAATACAAGATCGCATTTGCAGCGTTAGCCCTGGGGACGGCGTCTTTTGCCGGTGGCGCTCAGGCCGCGCAGGAAGTCCGCTTCACCTGCGCCTATGATGGCAATGGCTGCGAAATCCTGAAGGACATTCTCGCGCGCTACGAAAAGCAGCATCCGGATGTGAAGATCGTCACCGACGTCGTGCCCTACAAGGCATTGTTGGAAGGTCTGCCGGTTCAGCTCGCCGGTGGTAGCGGCCCTGACTTCGCAACCGTCACCGACCTTGGCGGCCTCAACCGCTATTATCTCGATCTGACGCCCTACGTGGACGCGAAGAACTGGGAAGACAATTTCTCCAACGTGCTAAAATGGTATCGCAGCGGCCCTGACGACAAGGGCATCTACGGCATGCATACCCAGCTGACCATCACTGGCGCCTTCATCAACCGCACGCTCTTCGATCAGGCCAATGTTGCCGTGCCCGGCAAGGACGCGACGATGGATGATTGGGCAAAGGCTGCAACGGCCGTTGCCAAGGCCACCAGCACGCCTTACCCGATGGCGATCGACCGTTCCGGCCACCGTATCGCCGGTCCGGCCATTTCCTACGGCGCCAAGATTTTTGACGCGGAAGGCAAACCGATCTTGGTCGATGAAGGCTTTACGACATTCGTGAAGAAGTTCGTCGAGTGGAACAAGGACGGCACCATGGCGCGTGACGTCTGGGCAGGCCAAGGGGGCAATACCTATCGCGACGCCGGTCAGGAATTCATCAACGGCCAGCTCGCTTACTACTATTCCGGCAGCTGGCAGACAGCACGCTTCGACAGTCAGGTGGGCGACGCCTTCGACTGGGAAGTTGTTCCGCAGCCTTGCGGTGGTGCCGCCTGCACCGGCATGCCTGGTGGGACCGGCATCGTCGGCTTCAAGCAGACCAAGAACCCGAAGATTGTTGCCGATATTCTGAACTTCCTGGCTGAAGACGAAAATTACCTCGACTTCACGGTGCGTACCCGCAACGTTCCGGCCAAGAAGTCAGTCGCGGACAAGGGCGTGACCTATACCGGCGCGACCCCTTCGACGCAGAAGGCCATGAATGCCTGGCTCGATCAGATCCCCGGCATCAGCCCGATTGCCTATACCTATCAGGGCTACAAGAACAATCGCGCCATGTTCAACATCTCTGTCCAGCGCGTGACCCAGGCCATCGTCGGTGAGCTCACTGTCGATGAAGCCATGGCCCGCGCCAAGACGGACGTTGAGGAAATGTTGAAGCAGGCGAAGTGATCCAACGCCTTCCGGCGCGGCCGATACCGCGCCGCGCCGGATCGAAGGAGGAGCCCCATGTATAAATTGATTGCGCCAGTGATGGGCATTGTCGAACTTCCGTTCTCCTTCTTGCAGAAGGTTCTCGGACATCGACGGATTGCCTGGGTGTTTCTCACCCCCAACCTAATCCTCTTCGCCATCTTCGCGTTTCTGCCGATCCTGCTGAACGTCGCCTATTCGGTGACCGGCACCGAGCAGATCATGCTTGCCGATCGGCCTTTCGTCGGTGGTGGGAATTTCTCCGCGCTGATGTCCTGCGGCAATTATCTCGATCCCAATTCCTGTCAGCAGGATCTCTTCTGGCGCTCGGTTTGGAACACGCTGTTCTTCGTCGTGCTTCAGGTGGGCTTCATGGTCGGATTCTCGCTGATAACCGCCATCATTCTCAACCGCGATATCCGCGCCCGTGGTTTCTTCCGCGCCGTGTTCTTCTTCCCTGTTCTTTTGTCGCCCGTCGTGGTGGCGCTGATCTGGAAGTGGATCTTGCAGCGCTTCGGAGTTCTGAACGCCGCAATGGAATCCATGGGGCTCAGTTCGGTGGACTGGCTGCTGGAAGCAAACCTTGCCTTTGGCTGGTCCGTCTTCCTCTCGGTCTGGGCGCATATGGGCTTCTACACGCTGATCCTGCTTGCCGGATTGCAGGCGATCCCGCGTGACGTTTACGAGGCAGCCGAACTCGACAAGGCCAACCCTTGGCGCATCTTCCGCCGCATCACCATGCCGCTTCTGGCGCCGACGATGCTAGTGGTTCTGGTTCTATCGCTGATAAAGGGCGTCCAGACCTTCGACGAAATCTTCGCCTTCACTGGCGGCGGTCCAGGCTCTGCGACGACCTTCATCATTCAATACATCTATCAGACCGGTTTTGCCGGCACGCCCCGCAACTTCGGCCTTGCAGCTGCAGCTTCGCTGCTTCTCGCCGTCGTTCTCGTGGTGCTGACTGCGCTGCAATTCCGGGCAAACAGGAGCAAGGTCGATGGCTAGGATCGTTGCATTTCTTTCCCGCACACGCGGTCGCAATGGCAAGCTGCATTGGACTGACTGGCTATCCTACGCCTATCTTGGTCTCGCTGTGATACTGATGTTCGGCCCAGTGGTTTGGCTTGTTCTCTCTTCCTTCAAGACGGAAGCTGATCTCCAGCGCTTTCCGCCACGTCTTCTGCCCTATACGCAGGAGACCCTTGTGGTGGACGGGCAGGCAGCACCGCTGCCCGCCTATACCGATAAGGATGGCAAGACCTACGGCATGATCCGCCGCATCGGGCTTGTCGCGCAGGTCATCGACCCGGCAAAACCGGCAGAAGTCGTGAAGATGCCGTTCAACGAGCTGAAGCCGGCAGAGCGTGTATCGCTGGCGACGGAAAACTACACGGAGCTTTTCCAGCGTTTCAACTTCCCACTCTACTTCTGGAACTCGGTCTTCATCACCGTGACATCGACCGTGATCATGCTGATCGTCAACTCTATGGCAGCGTTTGCCCTGTCGAAATACCAGTTCAAGGGCAGGGGTGCGGTATTGGCGATGGTCGTCGGTACCTTGATGATCCCGCAGACGGTCGTGCTCGTGCCGCTCTTTCTCATCACCAGCCAGCTTGGCATGATCAACAGTCTGTGGGGCGTTATCATTCCGGGGGCGGCGACACCGACAGGCGTGTTCCTTCTGCGCCAATATATGCTGACCATTCCGGATGAGATTCTCGATGCGGCACGCATGGACAAGGCGAGCGAATGGAAAATCTATTGGCGCATCATCCTGCCGCTCTCTGCTCCGGCCCTTGCGGTTCTGGCAATCCTTGCGGTCATGTGGCGCTGGAACGACTTCCTATGGCCGCTCATCGTATTGACCCGCAACGAAAACTTTACACTGCAACTGGCGCTCAATTCCTTCCAGGGAGAGATGACGACGGAATGGAGCAATCTGCTTGCCATGACCGTGCTGACGCTCGCTCCGATCGCGCTGGTCTTCATGTTCCTGCAAAAATACATCGCCACCGGCATTGCGTCGACAGGCGGCAAATAAGCTTCGGGAGGAGACACGACAATGGCAAGTATTGAGCTTCGTCAGGTCAAAAAGACATATGGCGCGCTGGATGTGATCAAGGGGATCGATCTCGATATCAAGCATGGCGAATTCTGCGTGTTCGTTGGGCCTTCCGGCTGTGGCAAGTCGACGCTTCTGCGCATGATTTCCGGCCTGGAAGCCTTGAGCGGCGGCGATATCGTCATCGGCGGCGATGTCGTCAACACCGTGCCGGCGGCAGACCGCGGTCTTGCCATGGTATTTCAGTCATATGCGCTTTATCCACATATGACGGTGCGCGAAAATCTCTCCTTTGGTTTGGAAAATATCGGCACGCCCAAAAAGGAGATCGTCGAAAAGATCGCCCAGGTGTCCAAGATGCTGCAGATCGATCAGTTGTTGGAGCGCCGTCCCAAGGATCTCTCGGGTGGCCAGCGCCAGCGTGTTGCGATCGGTCGCGCCGTGGTGCGCGAACCGCGCGTTTTTCTCTTCGATGAACCGCTGTCCAACCTTGACGCTGAACTGCGCGTCGATATGCGCGGTGAAATCTCCGCCCTGCACAAGCGGCTTGGCAACACCATGATCTACGTGACCCACGATCAGGTCGAAGCCATGACCATGGCTGACAAGATCGCTGTTCTGCGCGCTGGCAAGCTCGAGCAGTTTGGCGTCCCGCTCGATCTTTATAATCGCGCAGCCAACCTCTTCGTCGCCGGTTTTATCGGCTCGCCGAAAATGAATTTCTTCGCCGGTGAGGTGATCTCTGGGCCGACACCGCAGCTGAAGATCGCGACGGGTGAACTCATTCCGCTGCCGCAGATGGGCTTTGGCTATGCGCCCGGCCAGAAAGTGACACTTGGTATTCGTCCTAACCACGTGAAGCACGGCAGCGAGGGCTCGCTCACAATGTCGGTACGCACAGCCGAGCAACTGGGCGGCGAATCCTATCTCTACGGTAATCTGGGCGATGGTACGCCTGTGACGCTACACCTATCCGGTCAGACTTCGGTCTCCCCTGGAGAAGTGATCCGCATGTCGGCACCAATCGAACACGTTCATCTTTTCGATACGACGAGCGGGCTGACGCTCAGGCAGGATGTTTGACATGACTGAGAAAAAACTCCGTTCCGCTCGTTGGTTCGCGCCCGACGATCTGCGCAGCTTTGGTCACCGCTCCCGCATGATGCAGCTCGGCTACTCCGAAGAGGATTTTGCCGGCAAGCCGGTCATTGGCATTCTCAACACCTGGTCGGAGCTCAACACCTGTCATTCGCATTTTCCAGAACGTGTAAAGGATGTGAAGCGCGGCGTGCTCCAGGCCGGTGGCTTTCCCGTCGAGATGCCGTCGCTCTCCGTCGATGAGAGCTTCACCAAGCCAACATCCATGCTCTACCGCAACATGCTCGCGATGGAGACGGAAGAGATGATCCGTTCCCATCCTCTCGATGGCGTGGTGCTGATGGGTGGCTGCGACAAGACGACACCCGGCCTCGTGCTGGGAGCCATCTCCGCTGGCGTGCCGATGATCTATTTGCCCGCAGGTCCGATGTTGAGCGGCAACTATGCCGGCAACACGCTCGGCTCCGGTTCCGACGCCTGGAAATACTGGGACGAGCGGCGCGCAGGCAACGTGACCGATGAGGAGTGGCGCGGCGTTCAGGGCGGTATCGCGCGCTCGGCCGGTGTCTGCATGACCATGGGCACAGCCTCCACCATGACGGCGATCACCGATGCTCTCGGTCTGACACTGCCCGGTGCCTCATCGATCCCTGCCGTCGACTCAGGTCATCAGCGCATGTCTGCCGCTTGCGGTCGCCGCATCGTCGAGATGGTTGACGAGGATCTGACGCCTGACCGCATCTTGAGCCCAGCGGCCTTCCGCAATGCGGCGATCGTTGCCATGGCAACCGGGTGCTCCACGAATGCCGTCGTGCACCTGATCGCCATGGCCCGCCGCGCAGGCGTACCCATGACGCTGGACGAGCTGGATGCACTCGGTCGCGTCACCCCGTTGATTGCCAATGTCCGTCCTTCGGGCAAGGACTATCTGATGGAGGATTTTTATTACGCCGGCGGCCTTCGCGCGCTGATGAAGCAGCTGGAAAGCCGCCTCGATTGTTCGGTGCTGACGGTCACTGGGCGGAGCATGGGTGAAAACCTGGAAGGCGCCAAAGTCTACAATGACGACGTCATCCGCTCGCTCGACAACCCGGTCTATGCCGAAGGCTCTCTTGCCGTGTTGCGCGGTAATCTCTGCCCGGATGGTGCGGTGATCAAGCCTGCGGCCAGCGATCCCAAACTCCATGTCCATGAAGGTCCGGCGCTTGTCTTCGACAGCTACCCCGACATGAAGGCCGCGATCGACGACGAGAATCTCGATGTGACCCCCGATCATGTTCTGGTGTTGCGCAATGCAGGCCCGCTCGGCGGACCGGGCTTTCCGGAATGGGGAATGCTGCCGATCCCCAAGGCCCTGATCAAGAAAGGTCACCGTGACATGGTGCGCATTTCCGACGCGCGTATGTCCGGCACCTCCTATGGGGCCTGCGTGCTGCATGTCGCGCCGGAGAGTTTTGTCGGCGGTCCGCTAGCACTGTTGAAAACCGGAGACATCGTTCGCCTCGATCTGCCGGCGCGTCGCCTCGACATGCTGGTTAGCGAAGAAGAGATTGCCAGCCGGCGCGCCGCATGGCAGCCACCGGCGCCTCGCTACGAGCGTGGCTACGGCTATCTTTTCGCCAAGCACGTGACCCAGGCCGACAAGGGCTGCGACTTCGATTTTCTCCAGACGGATTTCGGCCGCAGCGCTGGCGAGCCGGATATCTTTTAAAGGATTGGGTCGATGATGAAGCGTTTGCTGATCACAGGTGCGGGCGGCCAGCTGGGCAGAATGCTGCGCGGGCGCCTCGGTCATGTTGCCGAAATCGTCCGCCTGTCGGATGTGGTTGAGATTGCCGCACCGGCCGGGCCGCATGAGGAAGTAATGCGCTGTGCGCTGGAGGACGCTCACGCTGTCCATGATCTGGTGAAAGATTGCGATGGCATCGTTCACCTGGGCGGCATTTCGGTTGAGAAGGCCTATGATCCGATCGAAGACGCCAATCTACGCGGAGTCTACAATCTCTATGAAGCGGCGCGAGCCAACGGAAAGCCACGCATCCTCTTCGCCTCCACCAATCACACGATTGGCTATTATCCCCAGGGCACGCAACTGACCCCGGAGATGCCCTTCTTGCCCGATGGTCTTTACGGCGTGTCGAAGATTTTCGGCGAGGCGATGGCGAGCCTCTATCACTCCAAGTTTTGTCAGGAGACGGCGATTGTCCGCATCGGTTCCTGTACCGAAAAGCCAATGGATTGGCGCATGCTTTCCACCTGGCTCAGCCATGACGATTTCGTCTCGCTGATCGAGGCGGTCTTCCGCGTGCGAAAGCTTGGTTGCCCCATCATCTGGGGCGTGTCTGCCAACGACGATTCCTGGTGGGACAATTCCCATGTCGATTTTCTCGGCTGGGAGCGCCGCGACAATGCCGCGCGCTTCCGTGAGGAAATCGAACGGATCGTGCCGCGGCCCGATCCGCAAGCGGCCATCGCAAAATATCAGGGTGGCATCTTCATCGATGAACCCATTCACAAGGCGTGAAATGCCTTTATCCATCACGACGAGGACACAACCATGAACAGCGAAACCCGCGAGAAACTATCGACGATTTCCGTCGCGACGCTGGCCACAGCGCTTTACAAGCGCGGCCTGCGCAACCAGGTCATTCAGGGGGTTCGCCCGCTTGGCTACAAGGGCAAGAACATGGTGGGCCCGGCCTTTACCCTTCGTTACATGCCAGCGCGCGAAGATAGAAATCAGCTTGTTGAGTTCCGCAACCCCGCCCATCCGCAGCGCGTGGCAATCGAGACATGCCCTCCCGGTCACGTGCTGGTCATGGATAGCCGCAAGGATGCGAGTGCTGCCTCCGCCGGCGATATTCTCGTAACACGTTTGATGGTGCGGGGCGGTGCCGGTATTGTCTCCGATGGCGGCTTTCGTGATGCGGCAACGATTGCCGAGCTGGATATCCCGGCTTATCACACCCGCCCTTCTAGCCCGACGAACCTCACCAAGCATGAGGCGATCGAGATCAACGGCCCCATCGGCTGCGGTGACGCGCCGGTCTTTCCTGGCGACATCATTGTTGGGGATGCCGATTGCGTGATTGTCATCCCCGCGGGCATTGCCGACGAAGTGGCCAACGAGGCGGTCGAAATGACGGCTTATGAGGATTTCGTCGTGGAGCGCGTGAAGGCGGGCGAGACGATCATCGGTCTTTACCCCTGCACCAAGGATGAGCATCAGACGGCCTTCGCCGCATGGCGCAAGGCCAATGGCCGCTGACAATCAGCCATCTCTTTGAAAAGATTGCGTCAAGGAAAATGGCCGGGGTCTTCCCCGGTCATTTGTTTATCGGCAAAGCCTGTCAATGATCTTGTGATCAGTCGTAGAAGGAATCGACGAACTTGTGACGACCGAGCAGGAATGCATCGGCGACGTGAGTCAGCGGTGCAAGATCGACATCGGATGTCTTCGCCTTGATGATTTCGGCAAAGCGTTCGTAAAGGGCAGGATATTCACGCTCAGGCTGGGCTAATTTCAGTTCGCCATTGATAGAGAGCTTTGCGCCGCCTTCGGACAGGACCATTTGACCTGCCTCTGTTTCGGCGACAATATCCCAGCTCTGCTTGCCCGTCTGGCGCCAGTCGAATTCGGCATGAACCGGCATCTTCGTCACGTCGGAGAAATGAATGTCGGCTGCAATCGGCGCATCACGGTTTTCCGGGAATTCCAACGTCGCCTTGGTGATGAAGAGCGCGCGCGGCAGGATATGGGTGATGATGGAGAGCGCATTGATACCTGGGTCGAAAACACCAAGACCGCCGGCCTGCCAGATCCATTCCTGGTTTGGATGCCACTGGCGCACGTCTTCTTTCCAGATGACATGAACGCTGTTGATCTTGGTGGAGGCCAGGAAGCTCTTTGCTGCCTCGACGGCGGGCGCATAACGCGAATGCCAGCTGGCAAAGAGCGAAAGGCCTTTCGAATCCGCCAAGCGAACAAGATCCTGCACTTCGGAGAGGGTCGCGCCGGGCGGCTTTTCAAGGAAGACATGCTTTCCAGCGTTGAGCGCCGCATAGGCAGCCTCATAACGATATTGCGGCGGCATGCAGAGCGACACGGCTGTGGCGTCAGGTACGGCTGCGATCAATTCCTCGATCGTGTGGTAAGAGGGCACGCCTTCCACCGTACCGTGGCGGCTAGCCGTTGCAATGAGGTCGAAATCCGCATTGGCGGCAATGGCTGGAAGATGCTGGTCGCGAACGATTTTGCCGACGCCGACGATGGCAAGCTTGATGGCTGACATGCTTTTAAGACCCGTATGATGCTCTAAAAATAATACTTTATTACTTGTATCAGAAACCGCCGTTCGGGCAAGCTGTTGCTCGATGCTGTCACCGCAAATCAGTTGATGGATGCAACCAGCAACGGCTTCTGAGCGGGTTTTTTGTAGACCAGATGCACCACCTTGTAGCCTTCCGCTTTCAACTGGGTCAGCAGCGCTGGCAGCATGGTGGCAGTGCGCTTGTGAATGTCGTGCATCAGGATAATCCCGCTGCCGCGGTGACGAAGGGCCGCGATCGTGCGTGACGCTACGAGGGCTGGCGTGTCGGTGAAGTAATCCTTGGAATCGACCTGGACATCCATGATGACGAGCCCGCGCTCGGATACCATGCGTCGAAGGTTGTTATTGTCTGCGAGATAGGGGAAGCGGAAGAACATCACGTCAGTATCGGTTGCTTTCGACACGGCTCTTTCACCCTTGGCAATCTCCGCCACTGCGCGGTCGAATGCGAGGCTGCGCAGATTGGGGTGGCTGAATGTGTGGCTACCGATCGTGTGTCCTTCGGCAACGACCTTCTTGGCAATGGCCGGATGCGCCTGCGCCATTTCGCCAACCATCAGGAATGTAGCCTTCACGCCAAAGTCGTTAAGTGTCGCGAGGATCCGCTCTGTCTTTCCGGGGACAGGGCCATCATCGAAGCTGAGCACGACTTCCTTATTGGCAAGAGCGATATCTTTTAAGGACGACACCTCAATGTCGCGACCGGCAAGCCCCATAGGGTTGCGTGGACGCATCCATGCCGCTGGCGACAGTGCGACAGGATCATGTGCACCTGCAGTTGGCTTGTCGGGCATCGTGGCGGCAAAGGCGCTTTTTAGAGACCCGTCGGCCTGCGGCTTGCCTGCGCAACTGGAAAGGCACAGCGCAATGGCTGCGGACACGAAGAGTGAGGAGAAGCGCATGAAAAGCTCGGCAAATCAGGGATGACGTTGCTGCCGAGCTTTCTCTCATTATGGTTAACGGTGCGTTACTTTCCCGCTGGCGAAGTAACGTTTCATTTATCCACCCATCGCGTCTTCATATTCACTGGACAAGAGCAGCCATTGTTCTTCCGCTGCAGAAAGTTTGGCGGCCGCTTCTCCGCGCTGCTTGACCTTTTCTGCTGCCTTGGCCGGCGCCTTTTCATACAGCGTCGGATCGGCAAGCTCCGTGTCCAGAGCCTGAATCTGTTTCTCAAGCTTCGCCGTCAAGGATTCGATTTCGTTGATCTTTTTCTTCAGCGGCGCAAGTTGCGCGCGCTTTTCGGCGTTGGCTTTGCGCTGATCGGCCTTGGATGCCTGGTCCCCAGCGACCTCGACCTTCTCGTCCTTCTTCTTGCCAGACGCGATGACGATGTCCCGATACTCTTCCATATCGCCTTCGAAGCTCGTGACCGTACCATTGTTCACTAGCCATAGGCGGTCGACGGTTGCCTCTATCAGGTGTCTGTCATGCGAGATCAGGATCACGGCGCCATTATAATCGTTCAGCGCCTCGATCAGTGCGCGGCGGCTGTCGATGTCAAGATGGTTGGTCGGTTCGTCGAGGATAAGGAGGTTCGGCGCATGAAACGCGGCGAGCCCCATCAGCAGACGGGCTTTCTCGCCGCCTGACAAATCCTTGGCAGCGGTTGACATTTTTTCCGTCGCAAGTCCCATCTGTGCCACGCGTGAACGCACCTGTGCTTCCGCCGCCTGCGGCATCAACTTGCGCACATGCTCGACCGGCGTTTCATTCGGCATCAGATCATCTAATTGATGTTGAGCGAAGAAGCCGATCTTCAGACCTGGGGCCAAACGCAAATCCCCCGCTTGCGCGGGAAGACGTCCAGAAATGAATTTGGCAAAAGTGGATTTACCGTTACCGTTGGAGCCTAGCAGCGCGATCCGATCGTCGTTGTCGATGCGCAGATTCAAGCCTTTAAGGATCGGCTTGCCCGGCTCATAGCCGACGACCCCGCTCTGGATGGCGACGATCGGTGAGGCGGGTTGCTTTTCCGGCTCGGGGAAGGTGATCGGCTGGACATGATCTTCTATGACGGCAGCAACAGTACCCATGCGTTCCAACGCTTTGATACGGCTTTGCGCCTGCTTGGCTTTGGAGGCCTTGTAGCGGAAGCGGTCGATGTAGCTCTGCAAGTGCTTGCGCGCCGCATCGCTCTTCACCTTCGCCTTCATCTGCAGCTCGTCGGCTTCCGCCTTCTGCCGCTCGAAGGAATCATAGCCGCCGCGATAGAAGGTCAGCTTCTTCTGATCCAGATGGATGATCGAATTGACGGCATTGTTCAAAAGATCGCGGTCGTGGCTGATGATGATGACGGTGTGGGGATAGCGGCGGATATAGTCTTCCAGCCAGAGCGTGCCTTCAAGGTCGAGATAGTTGGTCGGTTCGTCGAGCAGCAGAAGATCGGGTTCGGCGAAGAGCACCGAGGCAAGCGCTACGCGCATGCGCCAGCCACCGGAAAATGAAGAGGCGGGGCGCAACTGCGCATCCTGATCAAAACCGAGACCTGCGAGAATGGCTGAGGCGCGCGCTTCCGCCGAATGCGCATCGATATCGACGAGCCGCATCTGGATGTCAGCGATCCGGTTCGGGTCGGTCGCCGTTTCCGCTTCCTGCAACAGGGCCGCCCGTTCTTTGTCGGCGGCAAGCACGATAGAGATCAGCGAATCTTCGGTGCCTGGCGCTTCCTGCGCCACCTGACCGATGCGCGCATGCTTGGGAATGGTGACGCTGCCGCTTTCCGATGCCAGATCGCCAGTGATGACGCGAAACAGTGTCGATTTTCCCGCGCCATTGCGCCCCACAAGACCCGCTTTAACGCCGTCAGGCAGCGAGACGCTGGCATTGTCGAGAAGCAGGCGGCCTGCGATACGGGCTGAAAGGTCGGTAATCGTAATCATGCCAGCCTTTTGGCCGAGTTTACGGGAGCTTGCAAGATGGAGAAGCGGCAAGCCCCGCGCCATCGTGAGCTTCTACAGGGTAGGGGGTGTGATGCCGTCAAAAAGAACCCGCCCATGAGCCGTATTCTCCAGCCGATATTGAACCTCTCCAGGCTCGTTCTCTCCCAGGCGATCGTGCTCGGCGGCTTCGTGATCGTTCAGCGTATGGGCTGGCGGCTGCCACTCGGTATTTTCGAAATCCTGCTGATACACGGTGTGTTCTCAGCGCTTATCGGTCGTCTTCTTGGACTCTGGTGGTTCTGGGTGCCGGTGCAAATCCTGCTTCCCTTCGCGGTCGTCTATAATGAAGTTGTGCCGGCCTGGGCTTATGGTCTGGCTTTCATCGCCTGCGTGCTGGTCTTCTGGAACGGTGCCAAGGAGCAGGTGCCGTTTTATATGACAAACCGGCAGACCTGGAACGCGATTAGCGGTCTGGTATCCCGGGAAAATGCGAAATCCTGTGCCGATCTCGGAAGCGGTACGGGGGGTATCGTCATCTATCTGGCAAAGGCTCACCCGGGTGTCCGGGTCGATGGCTATGAGACGGCGCCGCTTCTGACGTTGATCTCCAAGCTTCTGGTCGCGATGAACCGTCGCCCCAATGCGGCGATCCGCTATAAAAGCCTCTGGGATGCCGATCTGTCTCAATATGATCTGGTCTATTGCTTCCTGTCGCCGGTGCCGATGCCCGGCCTTTACGAAAAGGCCAAGGCTGAGATGCGTAAAGGAACGTTGCTTGTCTCCAATAGCTTCGAGATTCCCGGCGTCACTCCGCTTGATGTTCTGGAAGTGCATGACGCCCGTCACACGAAGCTGTTTCTCTATCGTTTCTAACTCCGTCTCACCGCCGGTCGTCTCACTTCAAACCCTGTGATGGCAGATATGAAGACTGGTGGTTTGATTTTCGCCGCATCAGCCTGTTCAATGGGGTCAGAAAAACAGGAGTGACCATGTCGATTACGCTTTACACGCTCTGCGGCCGTGACATCAGCCGTCCGTTCTCGCCCCATTGCTGGAAAACCGTTCTGTCGCTGGCGCATAAAGGGCTGGATTTCGAAGAGCGCCCGCTTGCTTTCACCGCGATCCCCGGCATCGAAAACGGCTTTTCGAAAACGGTGCCGGTTTTGCGTGATGGCGACAGGCTGGTAAAGGACAGCTTCGACATCGCGGTCTATCTCGATGAGGCCTATCCGGATCAGCCGTCGCTGTTTAACGGGGAGGGCGGCAAGGCGCTCTCACGCTTTGTCGAAAGCTGGTCGCAGACGCAGCTCCATCCGGCCATCGTCCGGATCGCGCTTCTTGATATTCATGACATGCTGGATGATCAGGACCAAGCTTATTTCCGCGAAAGCCGAACGAAGGCGCTCGGTGCTGCACTGGAAGACGTCATTGCTGAACGTAATGCGGAGATTGCCGCTTTTCCCGCTCGTTTGGAGCCCATCCGCAAGATGCTCAGCCGTCAGCCGTTTCTCGGTGGCGAAAGCCCGCTCTTCGCCGACTATATCGTCTTCGGAGCGCTTCAGTGGTCGAGGGTCGCCAGCGGCGTCGATCTCTTTGCTGCCAAGGATCCTGTTCGAGACTGGTTCGAGCGCTGCCTCGATCTGCATGGCGCGAAGGGGCGCAGTGTGACAGCGGCGTGAAATGTCACGCAGCTTCTGCCAATTACGGAAAGCCCCCTTGTTTTCGGGCGTTTGGGCGGGTAAACACCGCCCACTTTCTTTCTATGACAAGGAACCGCAATAATGGCGATTGAACGCACATTCTCGATGATCAAGCCGGACGCAACCAAGCGTAATCTCACTGGCGCCATCACCAAGGTTTTTGAAGAAAACGGCCTGCGCGTTATCGCATCCAAGCGCGTCTGGATGAGCAAGCGCGAAGCAGAAGGCTTCTACGCCGTTCACAAGGAACGTCCTTTCTTCGGCGAACTGGTTGAGGGCATGACCTCCGGCCCGACCATCGTTCAGGTTCTGGAAGGCGAAAACGCCATCCTCAAGAACCGCGAAATCATGGGTGCAACCAACCCTGCCCAGGCTGCCGAAGGCACCATCCGCAAGACCTTTGCTCTCTCCATCGGCGAGAACTCGGTTCACGGCTCCGATGCCCCGGAAACTGCTGCTCAGGAAATCGCCTACTGGTTCGCTGAAACCGAAATCGTTGGCTGATCTGTCGGCGACACCATCGGCTCGAAAATCGGATTCGATTTTCGCAAAAGCGCGATGAGTGGGCTAAAGACACAGAGCAAGATTGAAAAAAAACGGGGCTGGTAACGGCCCCGTTTTTGTTTGCGCGCAAATGCTAGCTCTTCAAACACAAAAAAACCGGGCATCGCAAAGATACCCGGTTTCCGAATTGGGCCGAGCGCCTTGCTCAGTAGCTGTTGTTGTTGCCGCCCAGAATGCTCTTGGCGATGCCGGCACCCGCAGGACCACCGGAGAGCAGCTGCTGAAGGAACGTAAGGTCCTTGCCGCCTGTCGGCGTGGTACGAGAAATCGTGTCGAATACCTTGCCGTCCTGAAGCGTGTAGTTCGCCTTCTGTGTCACGACGCCATTCTTGTCGAAATAGATGGCCAGGATGTTCTGCTCAACCAGCTGCGGCTTCATGAAGGCGGCTTTGCGAACGCGCTTCTGCGAGATGTAATAGAAAACCTCATTGCCAAAGGTTGCCGTGGTCGATGGCGTTCCCATGGTCAGCAGCACCTGCTCACGGCTGGAGCCGACAGGTATCAATTGCAGCGACTGCTCGTCCAGCACATAGCCATTGTGGAAAACGTCCGTCGTGCTGGAGCAGGCCGCAAGCAGGCTCGAAGCAATGACGACGGCGATGGCGGTTTTGCTCAGAAATTTGGTTTTTCCGCCCGACTTCTGCTTGCTCACCTGCGTTTCCCCGACTGCGATCATGAATGGCACCTTCCGGCATTGCGTGTCGTACCGCTTCTGTACACACGATTATGTCAATCCGGGGACAGGAATTCCCCGTTTCACCATGGAATGCAACATGTTTCGGAGACGGCTGCCGTTTGCTGGCGCTTCTCCGTTACTGTTTCAGCACGATGATGAACGTGACTGACCCGGCATTGCAATTCTCGGATGCTTCGGTAAACCAGCTTTCACGATCATGCAACAAGTGCGATGGGCGGGACGCGATTTCGTCGATCGATATTCGGATTTTTCGATGGTTTTTGGGATTTTCAAGAAGAAAAACAACAATCGCGCCATCGTTGACCGTCAATATGCGATATTGACGCAAGCCGCGCGTCAGCCAGGTTTTTATCTCCACATGGATGTGCCCGACACGGTGATGGGGCGCTTCGAGATGCTGGCAATCGTCATGATTCTGTATTTCCATCGCACCAAGGACGCATCCATCAGCGGACAGGAGATCGCTCAGGAAATCGTCGACGCCTTCTTTCAGGACCTCGATCACTCCATGCGCGAACTCGGCATCGGCGACCAAGGCGTGCCGAAACGGATGAAGAAATTTGCAGGCATGTTCTATGGTCGACTGGAATCCTACGCGGCCGCAATCGATGGCGCGGATGCCGATGCTCTTGCGGCAGCGCTGCGTCGCAATATATATCCGCAGGCAGACGAGACCGCGCCAGACATGCGCGCTCTCTCGAAATGGATGATGATGGCGTCTGAAACGCTGTCTTCGCAGTCGGAAGATGCGGTCGTGACGGGAAGCGCCACGCTGCCGTCACCGGATTTTTGAGGTTTTCAATGAAATCGCCCCATGCGGCAAATGATGACGCGCCCTTTTCCTATGTCGTCAAGGTAGGCCATATTTCTGCCAATCCGGTCAGGATTGGTCTGGAGGCGAGCCCGGAAGAACTGGCTGCGCTTGCTAAATTCTGGGATGTTCTGTCCGTCGATTATCTTAGGAGTGAATTGCAGGTAACGCGTTGGAAGAGGGACGGCATCAGGATTAAAGGTCAGGTGCAGGCCGGAGTGACTCAGGCTTGCGTGGTAACGCTGGAACCTGTCTCCAGCGTGATCGATGAAAAGGTAGAGCAGATTTTCGTACCGGAAGGCTCGAAGCTCGCGCGACTGACGACGAATGAAGATGGCGAGATCGTGCTTGATCCCGACGGGCCGGATATTCCCGATCAGTTTGTCGGTGACACGATCGATGTAGGAGTTGTGGTCGCCGAGTTTGCCGCCCTTGCTATCGATCCCTATCCGCGAAAGGCTGGGGTCGATTTTGATGGATTTGGCGACAAGACCCCAATGGATGATAAAAAACCATCGCCCTTTGCAGTGTTGAAAGATTGGAAAAAAGACTGAACGCCTTCGTAAGAAGAGAACAATTCAGTTGTAAGCGTGGGCGGAAACGGTATTTTCGCCCGAAAAATACCGCCATGCGGTCAGAAGGATCAGGGACGAGTGATCAGAATAGCAATTGACGTCATGGGCGGGGACCACGGCCCTGATGTTGTCATACCCGGTGTCGCAAAGGCGCTTGAGCGGCACAACGACGTGACATTTCTGCTTTATGGGCAGAAGGACAAGTGCGATCATATTCTGGCGCAACATCCCCAGCTTCTCGCAAAATCGGAATTCTTCGACTGTGAAGTCTCCGTAGGGATGGATGAAAAGCCGAGCCAGGCGCTGCGCCGGGGCCGTTACGTGTCGAGCATGTGGCGTGCCATCGAAGCGGTGAAGGTGGGCGAGGCGGATGTGGCCGTGTCTGCTGGGAACACCGGCGCGCTTATGGCCATGGCCAAGTTCTGTTTGCGCACCATGGCGCGCATCGAGCGCCCGGCGATTGCAGGCATCTGGCCGACATTGCGTGGCGAAAGCATCGTTCTCGATATCGGTGCGACGATCGGCGCAGATTCGCAGCAGCTTCTCGACTTCGCCCTTATGGGTGGCGCAATGGCACGGGCGCTGTTTGATGTAGATCGCCCGACTGTCGGTCTGCTCAATGTCGGTGTCGAAGAGGTGAAGGGCCAGGAAGAAGTCCGGGAAGCCGGTCGCCTTATCCGTGAGGCGGACCTCGCCACCATCGATTATCGCGGCTTCGTCGAAGGTGACGATATCGGCAAGGGCACGGTGGACGTGGTCGTCACTGAAGGCTTTACCGGCAATATCGCACTGAAGGCTGCGGAAGGCACGGCACGCCAAATCACCACTTTGCTGCGCGAAGCGATTTCCCGCAGTTTCTTTGCCAAGATCGGCTATCTTCTCGCTAAAAGCGCATTCGATGTGCTGCGTGAAAAGATGGATCCGCGTAAGGTCAACGGCGGCGTTTTCCTGGGATTGAATGGCATCGTCATCAAGAGCCATGGCAGCACGGACGCGCTTGGTTTCGCCTCTGCCATCGATGTCGGTTACGACATGGTGCATAACGGTCTGACCGCCAAGATCGAAAATGATTTGAAAGCTTACCACGCAAGAAGACTTCCGCCTCCCGCGCCTGAAGCTCTCGTGGTCGATGAGGAATAATCAATGATCCGCTCTATTGTACGTGGCTTCGGAGCGGCGCTCCCGAAGAGGGTTGTGACCAACCAGGAAATCGAGGGCATCGTCGAAACCTCGGACGAATGGATCGTTCAGCGCACCGGCATCAAACAGCGCTACATCGCCGGCGAAGGTGAGACCTCTGCATCGCTGGGTGAGGCCGCGGCCCGCGCAGCCCTGGAAAATGGCGGTCTGAAGCCGGAAGATATCGATCTCATCATCGTTGCAACATCTACGCCCGATAACACTTTTCCGGCAACTGCGGTGAACATCCAGAACCGTCTCGGTATCACGGGCGGTTTTGCTTTCGACGTTCAGGCCGTTTGCTCTGGTTTCGTTTATGCGATGGCGACGGCCGACCTCTACATTCGTGGCGGCATGGCAAAGCGCGTGTTGGTCATCGGCGCGGAAACCTTCTCGCGAATTCTCGACTGGAAGGATCGCACCACTTGCGTTCTTTTCGGCGATGGTGCTGGCGCTGTCATCCTGGAAGCGGGTGAGGGTGAGGGCAAGACGTCTGACCGTGGCGTGCTGACCTCCAATCTGCGCTCGGACGGTTCGCATAAGGAAAAGCTCTATGTCGATGGCGGGCCATCGACGACAGGGACGGTCGGTCATCTGCGCATGGAAGGTCGCGAAGTCTTCAAGCATGCTGTCGGCATGATCACCGACGTGATCGAGGCAGCGTTCGAGGCAACCGGCACGACCGCGGATGATCTGGACTGGCTCGTTCCACACCAGGCGAACCGCCGCATTATTGACGGCTCCGCGAAGAAGCTCGGCATTCCCTTGGAGAAGGTCGTCGTTACGGTCGATCTACACGGAAACACATCTGCTGCCTCCATTCCGCTCGCTCTCGCAACCGCTGCGGCAGACGGACGTATCAAGCAGGGCGATCTAGTCATGTTGGAAGCAATGGGCGGTGGCTTCACCTGGGGCGCAGTGCTTCTGCGCTGGTAAACTGTAGGTTACGGTACTCACGTAACCCCTTGCCATCATTGCCGTAAATCCCTAAACGATTCTGGAAACATTTCTTGACCGTTGCCATCAACGGCAATAGTCTCGGGCAGTTTCCAGAACACAACAGAGATAAGCGCGGGGAAAAATGGCCGGTAAAACTGTGACACGTGCGGATTTGGCCGAGTCTGTGTTCCGCAAAGTGGGTTTGTCCCGAACCGAATCCGCCGAGCTGGTCGAAACCGTCATCGACGAAATCTGCAACGCCATCACCCGTGGTGAAGTTGTAAAGCTTTCCTCCTTTGCAACCTTCCAAATTCGTGAAAAAAACGAGCGTATCGGTCGCAACCCCAAGACCGGTGAAGAAGTTCCGATCTCGCCGCGCCGCGTAATGACCTTCAAGGCCTCGAACGTTCTGAAACAACGCATCCTCAAAGCCCATGCGTCACGCAAGGCAAAGCAGAAGACCCCGAAGCCCGGCTCCTGAAGCGGCTTCTTTCGGTAGCAATAGCTCCATTTCGATACCTCACTCCTCTTCTTCCTGTGAACACACTTGAATTTCAACCTTCAAGCCGTTGAAATAAAGACGATTCGCATCGTACCTTGTCGTGTATTTTGCAAACCTGTCATTTCGCCGGGTGGGAGTTAAGCGTGGATAAGAGTCCGGACGCCTTTAGAACGATCAGCGAAGTTGCGGACGAGCTCGATCTCCCGCAGCATGTGCTGCGTTTCTGGGAAACCCGCTTTCCCCAGATCAAGCCGATGAAGCGTGGGGGCGGACGCCGTTATTATCGTCCGGACGATGTCGATTTGCTCAAAGGCATCCGCCATCTGCTCTACGATCATGGTTATACGATCAAGGGCGTTCAGAAGCTCCTCAAAACCAACGGCAACCGTTTCGTTGCGGCCATCGCTTCGGGCGACATGGCGACGATGGAAGCCATCATGGCTGCAAGCGGTGAAAAGCAGACTGCCGAACCGCGTGTGGCGCCATCGGACGACGATGAAGTTGTCGGACGCCCAAAGGCCAGGCCCAGCGGTCGTTTCTTTGGTTTCGGCGGAGGAAGTTCCGACGATACACCGGAAATTTCCATCGGCAAATCCAGTATCAGCAAAGACGATCGTGCCCTGCTGCAGGAGGCGTTGTTCGACCTTCTGGAATGCAAACGCCTGCTCGACCAAGTGCGTTAACCGACGGGTGAGCTCGAAAAACATCTCACGTTTCGGTCGGTGGAAGAGCTGTGGATAACGCGGCGCTTCGCCAGCGCCCGTCGAATTTATATCAAATGCCAACCTTTCGGAAACTCCTTCAGCGGATAATGCCCGCCTGAAAAGGAGTTGTACTGTGAGCAAGAGAAAGCCTTCAAGCCGCCGTGCGTCGTCCAAGTCCAAGGGTGGCAGCGTCTGGTCCTGGTTGATCCTGTTTGGTGTCGCAATAGGCGGCATTCAGGTCTATGAGCACCGCGACACTCTGTTACCAAAGATAAGGGGAGTTGTTGCATCCGCGTCCAAGCCGTCAGCACCCGCGATGCGCGAAACGAGTGTGCCCAAGCAGGTCGCAGCTCTAAAGCCCTCCCAGACAGTCGGCCTGCCAACGACCGGCGCGCCTATTCCGCCACGCTCTATCGCTTCTGCAGGATCTGCGCTGAGCACTGGTCAACTGCCGCCAGCGACTTTGCCATCGCAAAGGCCACAGGTGGAAAATGTTTCGCTCGGCGCCAAGCCCGGCACATTTGCCTTTTGTGGGCGCTCCGGCCTGAACAATTGCGTGATGGACGGCAACACCTTCTGGATGAAGGGAGTAAGGATGAAGCTTGCTGGCATCGAGGTCCCGCAAACGGATCAGGCGCGCTGCATGGAAGAACGTGCGCGCGGCTTCACCGCCAAGGTGCGTCTGCGCGACATGCTGAACTCCGGCGGCTTCCAGATTGCAGCCGGAGGGCAGGGCGCAGAAGTAAAAGCCCTGTCCAGGTCAGGAGTTTCTTTTGCCGATCAGTTGATCCGAGAGGGGCTTGCACGCCGTGCTGGTTCCGCAAGTCCATCCTGGTGTGGGTAATACGTTCTAAGAAACTCTTGCAGTTGACCGGAAGCGGTCACGCTGTGTAGATGGGAAATGCATGCGGGCGTGATGGAATGGTAGACATACCGGACTTAAAATCCGGAGCGAAAGCGTGCGGGTTCGAGTCCCGCCGCCCGTACCAAATCGTTAACCTCTCCAGAATAGTGGCATCAGCAGCACGAGCACGGTCAGGATTTCCAAACGGCCGAGCAGCATCATAATCGACAGCAGATAGAGCGCTGGATCGCTGATGGTGGAGAAATTGCCCGCAGGCCCGATGATCGGGCCGACGCCGGGACCAACATTGGCAAGCGATGTGGCAACACCGGATGCCGCAGTGAGAAAGTCGTAGCCCATGGCGCTCATCAACAGGCTGCCGCCGATCCACAGAGCAATGAAGCAACTGATGAACAAGAAGACGTTGCGAATGGTTTCGGCATCGACGACCTGCGCGCCGTAACGCACAGGATAGACGGCATCGGGATAGATCAGCTTCCGCAAGCCGGTTTTCACCACATTATAGACGATGACAAAACGGTAGGCCTTGATGCCGCCAGCCGTCGAGCCGGAGCAGCCGCCCATGAAAGTGGCGAAGAATGCCGCCACCACGACGAACGGTCCCCAAAGGGTGTAGTCGTCGCTGGCAAAGCCGCCAGTCGAAAGAATCGAGGTCATGTTGAAGAAGGAATGGCTGAGTGCAATATGAAGCGCTACGCCATTGTTGATGTGGTGATAGATGCCGACTGCGAGCGAGATGGCGCAGAGATAGCCTATGAACACCCGGATTTGAGGATCGTAGAGAATATCCATGCGTCGGCGCACGGCGAGCAGGATCATGACCGAGAAGGGCAGGCTGCCGAGAATCAGAAAGAAAGTTGCGATCCACAACAGCGCGACATTATCCCCGAAATAACCGAACGAGGCGTCATGGGTGGAGAAGCCTCCTGTCGCGATCGCCGACATGGCGTGGTTCACTGCATCGAAATGCGTCATCCCGGCGAAATCGAAGGCGATGGCGCAGGCAATCGTCATCAGGACGTAAATACCGACGAAAGCGCGGGTGAAACTGGCGAGACGCGCAAATGGCCTGTCGCTCGCCGTATCGGAGGATTCCATTCTGAAGAACGTCATCCCGCCGACCCGCAATAGCGGCAGAACGAACAGACCCAGCGCCACGATGCCGATGCCTCCGAGCCAGCATAGAAGCGAACGCCATATCAAAAGCCCTTGCGGCGCATGGTCGAGACCGGAAATCACTGTGGAGCCGGTGGTGGTGATCGCAGATATCGACTCAAACAGCGCCTGAGCGAAGGAAAGATCGAGTTCGGACAGGTAGAGAGGCACGGCGCCGATGAGCGAAAACGCCAGCCACAACACGTTCACCAGCAGAAAGCCGAAGCGCTTGTTGAAGGTCGGCATCGGTCCACGGGTTGCGAGCGCGCAGGCCAGTGCAAATCCCCCGCACATGAAACCGGAAGCGGCGAAAACGATCCAGTCATTGTTGCCGTAATAGAGGTCCGTCATGGCTGGTACGAACATTGACGTGGCCATGTAAAGGCCGAAGATCGACGTAATATAGACGACTGCGCGCAGGAGATTGGCGTTCAAAAAAATCAAACCTTGATCGAGTAACGCGTACCGAAGTGGCGCAAAGAGTCTTTGTGTCGAGCCTGTTCCTATGGCATAGCGGGTGCCATCGTGAATTTCAATGGATTGAAAATCGTGGACAAACTGCTTGTAGAAGCCGCACGGCGCGAAGTTCGGGAAATCTTTCCCGAAACGCCGTTGCAGTTGAATGAACATCTCAGCCGCCGGTATGGAGCCGAGATTTGGCTGAAGCGTGAAGACCTCACGCCTGTTCGTTCCTACAAGATTAGAGGCGCATTCAACTTTCTTCGCAAGGCTGTCTCAACCGCCGGCAAGGACAATATTTTCGTCTGTGCATCCGCTGGCAACCATGCTCAGGGCTTCGCTTTTGCCTGCCGCCATTTCGGCGTGAAGGGCGTGGTTTTCATGCCAGTCACAGCGCCGCAGCAGAAGATCGATAAGACCCGCATTTTCGGTGCGGAATTCATTTCCATCAAACTGGTAGGCGACATCTTCGACCAGTGCTACGCGGCTGCGCGTGCGTATGTCGAAGAAAACGGTGCCTATATGGTGCCGCCCTTCGACCATCAGGACATTATCGAAGGCCAGGCAACGGTTGCTGCGGAGATCATGGACCAGTTGCCTGACGGTGCTAGGCCGGATCTCGTGGTCATGCCGGTCGGTGGCGGCGGCCTCGCGGCCGGTCTCACGGGATACTTCGCTGGAACGGTGGCGAAAGAAAACTTTGTCTTCTGCGAGCCAGAGGGCGCGCCGAGCCTGAAAAAGAGCCTCGAGGCCGGAGAGTCAGTCACGTTGAACAAGGTCGACAATTTCGTCGATGGCGCCGCAGTGGCTCGCATCGGCGACCTCAATTTTCAAGCGCTCAAGAATTTTTCCGCCGAGCAAGTCGAACTGGTTCCGGAAAACGCATTGTGCGTGACGATTATCGATATGCTCAATCTTGAAGGCGTGGTGCTGGAACCTGCCGGCGCGCTGTCAATTGCAACGCTTGAGAAACTCGGGCGTGAAAGGCTGGAAGGCAAGCGAGTCATCTGTGTGGTTTCCGGTGGCAACTTCGATTTCGAGCGTCTGCCGGACGTGAAGGAGCGCGCCATGCGCTTCACCGGGGTGAAAAAGTATTTCATCTTGCGCCTACCACAGCGCCCTGGCGCGCTTCGCGACTTTCTTAATCTGCTTGGTCCTGACGATGATGTCGCCCGCTTCGAATATCTGAAGAAGTCGGCTCGCAACTTCGGTTCGATCCTGATCGGCATCGAGACGACCTCGCGTGAAAATTTTACCGGCCTGTTCGAGCGTTTCGAAGCGGCAGGGCTCGGTTACGAAGATATTACCGAAAACGATATCCTCGCGAACCTCATCATCTGATCTTACGCTTTAAGAAGCAGGACGGCGGCGAGCACGCTGCAAAAAGATAACAGGAAGGGTAAAGCATGGCCTCGTTCTTCTCGAAACTCTTTGGCGGCTTCGGCGCTGCGCAGTCGGATACACCGAAGAAGGCGGAAACGTCGGAACCGCATCAGCACGGCGAATACACCATCTATGCCACGCCGATGAAGGAAGGTGCGCAGTACCGCTTGGCAGGCCGTATCGAAAAGACGGTCGGCGATGAGGTGCTTGTTCACGAATTCGTTCGCGCAGATGTGTTTACCAGCATGGATGACGCGGTCGAATGCACCGTGAGAAAAGCCAAGCTTATTATCGACCAGAGCGGGCCGCATCTGTTTGCCGACAAAAAATAACGGCCGCGACAAGCGCGACCGTCGGCATTTTTGAACCGAAGCGGCCGGACTGGCCGCTTTTTTCATGCGGCCTTCGCAATTTCCTCGACCTTGGCATTTGCGGCAGCAATTGCCTTTTCAGCAGCTTCCGGACCGAACGCCAAGCCTTCGATGCGGATGACTTCCACGTTGGTCATGCCCATGAAGCCGAGTACGGTCTTGAGGTAAGGCACCGCATGCTCAAGAGAAGCAGCGGGACCTTCGGAGTACACGCCAGCAGCGGACAGAATGATGTAGACTTTCTTTCCGGTCGCCAGGCCGATGGGGCCGGATTCGGTGTATTTGAAGGTCATGCCTGCTCGAGCGATATTGTCGATCCAGGATTTCAGGCCGGAATAGATCGAGAAATTGATGAGGCCCGTTCCGATGATGACGGTGTCGGCGTCCATCAGTTCAGCGACGCGCTTGTCGGAATAGTCTGCGGCGGAAGCCTCTTCCGGCGTGCGCTGATCGGCTTGCTTGCGGATCGCAGAAGTCGTGACTGAATCGAGATGCGGGATTGGGTTCTGGCCGAGATCGAGATGGGTGATCGAGCCATTCGACTGTGCCTGGATCTTGGAAGCAAGCTCGGACGCGAACTTGTTGGAAAGCGATTCGTCGCCGCGTGGGCTGGAGGTGACGAGAAGAATCTTCGACATTTGAGTGCCTCATTGTCAGTCTTGGGAAGATAGCAGCGGGACAGACCCGCTCGGTTGGATGATGTATCGGCCAGTTTTACCATCAAGAAAACTGTGATAATCTGAAATGAAGCTATCGAAAAAATGGATGGGACATGGACGCGAATCCGACGCTCGACCAGTTGCAGGTCTTCTTGACCGTTGCCGAGAGCGGCAGTTTTTCAGCTGCTTCGCGTCTTCTCAACCGTGCCCAATCGGTCGTCAGCTACACCATCGCCAATCTTGAGGCGCAGCTTGAGGTCAGTCTGTTCGAGCGCAGCGGTCGCCAGTCCAGGCTGACGGATGAAGGTCGCGCCATGCTGGAAGATGCGCGCAGGATAGTAGCCGGTCTGCAAGAGATGCGCTCGCGCGCAAAAGGTTTGAAGCAGGGCCTGGAGGCTGAGGTTCCACTCGTGCTCAGCACGATCGTCCCGGCAGAAGCGGTGGTGGAGGTTCTGCGTGAATTCAGACGCGAATTTCCAACCGTGTCGCTGACGCTCAATGTGGGCGAACTCGGCATGGTGATGGATATGGTCAGGAGCCGCAAGGCACTGATCGGCATTGGTGGCGCGATCTCCCAGCAGGATGACGGCCTCGTCATCGAAAAAATTGGGCATTCTTTCATGGTGCCGGTCGCTGCAAGCGATCACCCCTTGGCGAGACTGAACCGCCCGGTGACACTCGCCGATGTACGCGAAGAGGTGCAGATGGTGGTGATGGATATGTCCGGCCTCACCAAGGGTCGCGATTTCAATGTTCTCTCGTATAAGACATGGCGCGTCAGTGACATCGCAACCAAGTATCAGTTGATCAAAGGTGGTCTCGGTTGGGGCGGATTGCCAGCATCGCTCGTTCGAGGCGACATCATGAACGGTAGTCTCAAGGTACTTAATCTCGATGCCTACGAACTCGGCGAGTATCCACTTTATTCGCTGCGCAGAGCCGACACGCCTGCTGGTCCGGCGAGCCAATGGCTGATCGACAGTTTTCAGCAACGACTATCGAAATGCCCGGACAATAAGAGCTTTTTGAATGCCGTGCGTCCCGTAACGCTCAAAGACGCTGCGGAATGACATCTCTCTGACCATCGGCTCACGAGGGTTATCTACCGCGGTGTATGATAGCGGCGGCTTGAAGCCGCCGCCACGGCCATTATCCCAACATCAGGCGGAACTTTGCGAAGCCTTCGGCGCCGTCGCCCACTTCCTCGATTTTCGCGCCCTTCACATCCTTGGCGTATTGGCGGCCTTTCGGGCCGGTTTCGAAAATGGCGGTGGTGTCGGAGACTGGTGCAAACGACCAGTTATCGTCAGCAGATGGATTGATCGTGCCCTGATCCATAATGTAGCGCACGATCACATCGCGGTTGGTATCGGGCGCGACGAATATGATCTTGTCGCTACCGATGGCCGGGAACTTGCCGCCACCGCTGGCACGATAATTGTTGGTGGCGACAACGAACTTCTGCTCCGGATCGATCGGTTTGCCCTGGAACTGAAGATTGACGATGCGGCTGCTGTCCGGGTTGGCTGCCTTGCCATCCTTGTCGAACTTGGCAGGTTTCGAGACATCGATCTGATAGGTGACCCCATCGATGATGTCGAAATTATAGGATGGGAAATCATTGTTCAGCAGCGGCGCATCCTTGGATCCTGCCTTGACCGTGTTGAACATGCCGGCCGACATCTCCAGCCAGTCTTTCACCTGCGCGCCGTTGATGAGCACGGCCTGCACTGTGTTTGGATAGAGATAGAGGTCGGCGACGTTCTTGATCGCAATGTCACCGGCAGGAACATCCGTATAATAGTCAGCACCGCCACGACCGCCCGACTTGAACGGTGCTGCCGCAGAAAGCACCGGCAGATCCTTGTACTGCCCGTCCTTCAGCATGTCCTTGATGTACCAAGTCTGAGCATTAGAGACGATCTGGACCGACGGATCATCGGCCACTAGCGCAAAATAGGAGTAGAGCGGCGCAGAGCTCTTGCCGACGGGACGGCGCACATAGGCAAGCGCTCCATCATGGTCCTTCTTGACCGCTTCGATGACCTCCGGCTTGTCCTTTACATCCGCAACGATCTTGCGGTTGTCATCGCGGTGATAGATCGGTCGGGCTTCTGAGGTGAAGTCGACGATCTTCCAGCTCTTGCCGTCCTTTTCCAGCAGCAGATCGATGAGGCCCATATGCGATCCCCAGAAACCAGCCATTACGGCAGGCTTGCCCATCAATGTGCCCTTAACCGGATCGGCACCATCGATTCCATCCCACGTCTTGGGGCCAGGGAAAACCAGATGCTGGTGACCGGTAAATACCGCGTCGATGCCTTGGACGCCAGCGAGATAAAGCGAAGCATTTTCCATGCGTTCGCTCTGGCCCTTGCCGTCGATGCCGGAGTGGGAGAGTGCTATCACAATATCCGCGCCCTGTTCCTTCATGACCGGCACCCAGGCTTTGGCAGCGTCCACGATGTCGCGCGTCTGCGCTTTGCCTTCCAGGTTCTTGGCATCCCACATCATGATCTGCGGCGGCACAAAGCCGATGATGCCGACCTTGATGGGGCTTGTTGCGCCGGAGCCGTCACGGATCTGCTTTTCCAAAATCACATAGGGTTTGAAGAAAAGGTCGTCCTGCTTTGGGTCTGATGCGAGTTGACCCTTAGTCAGGTTGGCGCAGACATAAGGGAAGTTTGCGCCACCCAGTGTGTTGAACATGAAATCGAGCCCATAGTTGAACTCGTGGTTGCCGAGTGTGCCGCAATCGTAACCAAGCACATTCATGGCATTGATGACCGGATGTTTGTCGCCTGCCTTCATGCCGCGCTCATAGGCAATGTAATCGCCAAGCGGATTGCCTTGGAGGAAGTCGCCATTGTCGACCAGCATGGAGTTGCCAGCCTCTGCACGCACGGCGTCGATCAGCGATGCGGTACGGGCAAGGCCCAGCGTGTCGTTCGGCTTGTCGGCATAGTAATCGTAAGGAAAAACGTGGACGTGAATGTCGGTGGTTTCCATGATGCGAAGATGCGCCTGATTGCCCTGAGCGCGCGCCGCGAAGGGATGCAGCATGACAAGCGCCGAAGACGCCGCAATACCGCTGAGAAGGGAACGGCGGGTAATGGGGTGAAGGCCGATAAGGGAAGACATGGAAACTCCTGATGTGAAATACGATTGACCTGTCTCGACGCGGGACAAGGTAGAACGAATTGCAGAGGAGTCTATCAGCAAAATGACAGGTGTGTGACACGGCCCGCTCAGCAGGCCGCATAAGAAAAAATTAATATTCAATGCTACGACGTCGTTTTTGACGTCACGCCCTGTCGATGCGGCACTGGAAGCAGTTGTTTCGCGCCGAGCGAACATGCACATAGGCAATGTCTGGACTTTCAAGCAGTTCCTGTGAACGCACGACGATCTTGGCAGTCGGCGTCACGGCGCCAGTGCCATAGACAATGCGATCGCCTGCATCATAGCCCCGGACGATGTAGTCGGTGCTGTCGAGCATGGTGGGCAGCACTTGAGCCGCCTCAAGGGGAGCGCAGGGCTCGGCATGAATGAAGATCGGTCCTGTCTCGGCGTAAGGCTGTAGGTGACGAAACGGACGGTAAGAGAGAAGTAGCATCGGCTCACCACGCTGTATCTGGCCAAGGCAAGCACGACAGGGAAAGTTGTCCATAGCGATTATCCGTTCCGGTGGCTGACCGTTCGAATCGGGCGCGCCACTGCGGATGGCGTGCGCATGGGCTGGAGGAATGGCGCGAAAGAAGATGGCGGTCATGGCTGCTCCTTGACGGTGATCTATCAGTTGCTTCTTTGCCGCTATGATCGCCAAACGGTCTGCTATCCACCCGTTTCTTGTCGGTAAGCGAAACCAACCCATTGCGTGGGCCGTTCTGTTTAGCGATCTATGCTGCGTCTCGTTCTGGAAAGTTGACGTCAATGCTGCGCAGGTTTCGAACCGTTCTTTCGGTTGTTCTTCTATGTTCCGTCATGCCTGTGGCACAGGCGCAGGTTGCGCCGGCGCTGGACGATTTGTCCGACGAGCAATTGCAGCAGACCGTGAATTTCGTCATCGGTAATGCCGTTTTCGGCCTCTATCACGAAGCGTCAAAGATGCTGATCTCGGATTTTGCCCTATCCAGTCCGGGCGAAGGCAAGGATGCAGCGGACGAGCTGGCGGCAACGATCATGCTTGAGGCAAACCAGGAATGGTTGGATACCGCAATCGTCAACGCCACCGATAGTTGGTATCTGGCGCGGAGCGCGCAAACGCTTCCAGAACACAATCCGCCTGTCTACACGGTGCTTGTTCCAAAAGTCGGGCGTGATCAGCAGATGGCCTGCCTTATGGTCGGTAAGGATGAAGCTGGATATGGCGATCTGGCCACGATGATGGGGCTGCCCAAAAACGAGTGGAAGGCCTGCGAAACGGCTTACCCGCAAACAGTTGCTCGCTGGACTGAGCTGCTCAAGCCGCATGCAAAGACGCCGGGAACAACGAAATTCGATATACGATACGAGCCTGCGCGCGACCCCTTCCTCGACATCTATGCAACGATGGTGAAGGAATCGAAGGTTCTCGATCTGATTGCCCGCGGCTTTAGTGCCTATGATCTTAAGGGTGAGGTGAAGCTGACGGCCAGAAGCTGCGGGAGGCCGGATACCTACTGGTCGGCAGAACGCCGCGAAATCACCTATTGCTACGAGCTTGCCCGGTTTCACGGCGAACTGATTGCCGCACATCTTCTAGCAAGCAATGGCGATCGCGGCGATGCGCCGGCAAAGGAAATTCCGACAGCCGTCAATCTTGGTCAGGAACTGTAACGCTCCGCTGGGCTTGATCCGCGCGGAGCGATGAAGGCCTTCAGCTGCGACGTGAAATTTCCAGATACTCGCTGTCGGTCAATGGCTCTACCCAGGCCTCGTAGGTGCTGACCGGCGAAAAGCCCATCATCTGATAAAGCTGCAATGCGCGGGGATGATCGAGCGTGTTGGTGGAGACCTTTACCTTTTTCGGATTGTCCTGCCAGATCGAATAGAGCGCCTGAAGCAGGAACCATTTGCCGACACCGGCGCCGATCGCTTCTTCCATAAGACCGAAATAGGAGAGTTCAGTGACCTCTCCATCGCCCTTGTTGAACTCGAAAAAGCCGGCTGGTGAACCGTTCAGATAAAGCACGGTCACACAGTTCTTGGGGTCGTTCAAGACGGTAGAAAGCTCGGCATCGCTCATTCGCATGCGCTTTTGCCAGTGCCAGCGCTTGCCGACACGCCAGTAAAGATAGCGATAGAAATGCAACGGGATATTGTGGGTGCGCATGATCGCGGTCTGGATATTGACCGGCACCGGCAGGCTGACCTTAGGCGCGGATGTCATTTCCAGCTGCGTGACATGGGCTTTCAAAGGACCATAGGGCGTCGGGGGTACCGGCTCTGAGGGACCCGTGACGACAGGCGTATCCTGCTTCGATCCCCATTCGGACCACGAGCCGTCATAGAGCGAATTGTCCGAGTGGCCGAGCGATTCCAGCGCCAGGGTCAAGACGGCAGCGGTTACGCCCGAGCCGCAACTTGTGACCACAGGCTTGGAGATATCGATACCGGCGTCTTCAATCATTTTGCGGATGGTCGGCAAGTCCTTGAAATGGCCATTTTCTGAGAAGGCCGTGGCTGGCAGGCTGCGAGCGCCCGGCATGTGGCCAGAGCGCATACCGGCGCGGGGCTCGGCCTCGTCTCCGGTGAAGCGGCCAGCACCTCTGGCGTCTGCCACCTGCTTTTCACCGGTATCGACAATGGCGCGCATATCGGAGAACGACGTGACGCGGCTTGCCTTGAACTCGGCATTGAATTCTGCTGGCTCTACCTGCGGGGCTTCCGCTTCAAGCGGTTTGCCCGCGGCCTTCCAGCCGTCGAGACCACCATCCAGAACGTAAACCTTTTCGGCGCCCATAACACGCAGCATCCACCAGACACGCGGCGCGGAGAAAAAGCCGGGTCCATCATAGACTACGATCGTGTCGGATTCGCTGATTCCAAGTTTACCGACCTCCTCGGCGAAAAATTCCGGGGAGGGCAGCGAATGGGGAAGCCCCGTGTCATGATCGGCAATTGCGTCCTGATCGAAGAACACGGCGCCTGGAATATGTCCGCTCGCATATTCCTGCTTCCCATCGCGCTTGTGCGCCGGCAGATACCAGGAGGCATCGACAATACGGAAATTTGGGGTTCCAAGCTGCTGCTCGACCCAGTCCGCCGAAACGACGAAACGGCTTTTATCGGTGCTCACGATGTTTCTCCCAGAAATCAGGCGGCGTCGGCGGGTTTGCCGAAGCGAATGCGGAAACGGCGGTTTTCCTTGCCCTTCTTTTCGATCTTGGCGATGTAAATTTCGCCAACTTCCTGCGTCTCCGATACATGAGTGCCGCCGCAGGGCTGGCTGTCAACCGAAGAGTTTTCGCCGATGCAGACAAGACTGACGCGGCCAAGGCCAACCGGCGGGCGAACATGCTTGGATTTGACGATACCGGGATTGGCCGCCAATTCCTCATCGGTGATCCATTGAAGGTAGATGGGGTGGTTCTCAGCGACAAGTTCCATCAGCTTGGCGGTGATCGCATCCTTGTCGATCGTCTCGGACATGTCGAAATCGACCCGCGACTCGTCCTCGCCAACGGCCGCACCAGTGATCGGCCATGAGCAGACAACGGACAGCAGATGACATGCCGTGTGCATGCGCATCAGCTTGTAGCGACGCTGCCAGTCGATATGGAGAGTAAGCTTTTCGCCGACCTCTGGTGCTGGCTGGCCTTCCAGAGGAACATGGATGATGACGCTCTTGTCGTCGCCATGTCGCGTGACACCAAGTTCGATCTTCGAGCCGTCGGCGCGCTCGAGAAAACCCGTATCGCCGGGCTGGCCGCCGGATGTGGCATAGAAGCAGGTCTGATCCAGCTCTATGCCACCATCATCATGCACTGCCGTAACCACCGCTTCGCAAGTTGAAAGATAAAAATCATCACGAAACAGGGCATTCACGGGCATGCTGCATTTACCTCAGACGGTTTCGTACGGAACCGAAAGCTCTTTCTTCTCAATCAGCCATGCGGGAAGGGGAAGGCCCTTTGACCGCAGGAAGTCAGGATTGAAGAGCTTGGACTGGTAACGGTTACCGTAGTCACAAAGTATGGTGACGATTGTATGCCCCGGTCCGAGGTCGCGGGCAAGCCGAATTGCGCCAGCAATGTTGATGCCCGACGAGCCCCCAAGGCATAGGCCGTCCTTGGTGATCAATTCGAAGATAATCGGCAGCGCTTCGGAGTCGGGGATTTGATAAGCGAAGTCCGGCGTGAAGCCTTCGAGATTGGCCGTGATGCGTCCCTGGCCAATGCCCTCGGTAATGGACGAACCTTGGGATTTCAGAACGCCGTTCTTGTAGAATTCGTAAAGAGCGGCACCTTCTGGATCGGCAAGGCCGATCTTGATATCGGGATTGAAATCGCGAAGACCGTCCGCAACGCCCGCCAACGTGCCACCGGAGCCGACGGCGCAGATGAAGCCATCCACTTTGCCATCCGTCTGATCCCAGATTTCAGGCGCTGTCGTTTCGATATGCGCCTGCCGATTGGCGACGTTGTCGAACTGGTTTGCCCAGATAGCCCCGTTGGGATCCGTCTCGGCAAGCTGCTTTGCCAAACGACCGGAAACCTTCACATAGTTGTTGGGATTGGAGTAGGGCGCTGCCGGGACCTCGACGAGCTGCGCGCCGAGGAGCTTCAGCGCGTCCTTCTTTTCCTGGCTCTGCGTCTCGGGAATGACGATCACCGTCTTATAGCCAAGCGCGTTCGCGACCAGAGCCAGCCCAATGCCCGTATTGCCAGCAGTACCCTCCACGATAGTGCCGCCAGGACGCAAGAGGCCGCGGCGTTCCGCATCGCGGATAATGAAGAGCGCGGCGCGGTCCTTGACAGACTGGCCCGGATTCATGAACTCAGCCTTGCCAAGAATTTCGCAGCCCGTGGCTTCGGATGCTGCCTTGAGGCGGATGAGCGGGGTGTTGCCAATTGCGGTCAGCACGGAAGAGTGGATGGTCATGATCAGGCCTTCTGTCCAGTCAGCGATTCAAAGCCGTTATGTCGTTATCTATCGACCTTGTGACAAGAAATTATCTTCTGGCGAAGAGGGTTCCAGCGCAAAATCTTGCCATTACCCCCTTATTCACTCTTCTTGATATCGGAATAGGCGGCAAGTGCGCGCTGGCGCGCCTCATTGTGATTGACGATTGGCTCTGGGTAAGTCTTGCCGAGTTCTATCCCGGCCTTTGCCAACACCTGCTTTGGCGCGTCAAAGGGTTTGTGAATGAACTTGGCGTCGAGTTTTTCAAGCTCGGGTACGAAAGTTTTGACGTACTCGCCATCTGGGTCAAACTTCTCCCCCTGGATGATTGGATTGAAAATCCGAAAGAAGGGCGAGGCATCGGCGCCTGAACCAGCCACCCATTGCCAGTTGCCTGCATTGGATGCCGGGTCTGCATCCACCAGCGTGTCACGAAACCACGTCTCGCCTTTGCGCCAATCGATCAGGAGATGCTTGATCATGAAAGAAGCCGTGATCATCCGCACGCGATTGTGCATGACACCATGCTTCCACAATTGGCGCATGCCAGCATCTACGATCGGATAGCCGGTCATTCCCTTCTTCCAGGCGTTGAATTTGGCTGTATCCGTTTTCCAGTCGAATGCGTCGAAACTGTCGTTCCAGTTCTTCTCGCCAAGTTGGGGGAAGTGAAAGAGGAGGTGATAGCAGAACTCTCGCCAGACGATCTCCTTGCGGAAACGGCTGATGTCGTTTGAGGCGATGTGGGACGAGAGGCCTCGAGTGGCGTGCCAGATCTGGGCTGGAGTTATTTCTCCGTGGGCCAGATGCGGCGAGAGCATCGAGGTTGATGGCTGAGCCGGAAAGTCGCGGCCCTTCTCGTATCCCTTCAGCGCGGAATCGATGAAATCATCCAACCGCTGTTTTGCTCCCGCTTCGCCTGGCGCCCAAACTTCCGCGAAGTCTTTCGCCCAATCGGGCTTTGTCGGCAGGAGTTTCCAATCCTCCAACTTTTCCGATTTCGGCCAGCCTGAGGGCGCCGGTATCTTCCGCGGCTTGACCATCGGCTCCGGTGGTTCGTCTCCCCCTTCGATGGCGCGCCAGAAGGGCGTATAAACGCGGTAGGGCCCACCGCTCTTAGTCGTCACCTTGGACGGTTCGTGGAGAAGATGACCTGGAAAGCTTTCAACCTCGTACCCGTCATCGCGAAGCTTCTTCTTGAGTTGGCGATCGATCTCCATGCCATCGGGGTCATATCGTCGATTCCAGAAGACCGCGCTCGCTCCGGTGTCTCCGATAAGTGACTTTAGGGTGTCGGCAGATGTTCCGCTGCGAAGGATCAAGCGACTTCCAAGCTTTTCCAACTCCTCTACTAGAGCCTTGAGCGAATGATGCAGCCACCATTCCTGAGCGCCGCCCAGCGGCCCGTTCGTGCCGATGTTTTCCTCACGGATATAGACGGGTATCACACCTCCACCATGCTCGCGAGCAGCCGCTAAAGCGCGGTTGTCGGTCAGACGCAAATCCTTGCGAAACCAAAGGATTATAGGGCTTTCCTGCTTTGTCATGGAGCGTTTCCTGCTTTGCTCTTTTAACGTCTGCGGAGATGTTTTGCTCCGTTGCAACGAGCATAATACGGTGGTGCGGTACCTATGGTTTTTAAAGGGTAAATTTTGTTGGTTTTAAATGAAAACCAGTGGAACCATATGGCGGAGGTAGCGTTGGAGGCACGTGAATTGAGTATGGAAGACCCACCGATGATGCTGAATGAAGTTAAATGGGATGCGCCTGTCGTGATCTCCCTGGAGAACGGCGCGCCTCGCACCTTCAACGGCGCTTATGAAGCCTTTGACTTTCTCCAACACGAATGGCCCAGCCGCCATGGCAAGGCGTATGAGCAGGCATTGCGCCTTTGCAGGGCCTCGCTTCTGGGCAGCGTGTCTGGCGAAATTGCACGCACCGCCTTTGTAGAGGCAAGCCGCGATGCAAATCGTCTTGTGGAGATGCCCAAACTCGCATCTTAAGCGCTCCGCTTAATCTTTTCTCGAAGATGACCTTTTCAGCCACCCGTCGCGTCCCCGCCGGGTGGCTTTTTGATGTGCCAAATCCCTCACGACTTCAGGATGGCTCATGAGTTGCCGACACATCTTTGCCTCAAAATACTCTCTCCCAGCACGAATTGATCGCGACAAAAATGGTTGCTGAAACGTTAACGCCAGCGCCGGCTGGAGGGAATCAGACTGAAATGGGGCAGGGCGCCGTAGCGCGAAATCGACTGATAAGTTGCTCAGATCGCAATCGGGTTTTATGCAATCGTATGGTATGACGTTGACCTCTGCCGGTTTCAACCGCCGCGGGATGTGACAGGTGAGCCCAAGCTCTCCTATTCTCGGCTATGACAACTTCCGAACGCTCCGAGCCCTTACGCTAAATGGCAGCATTTACAGGAACAAGCGAGAGGCTACTTTGGACACAGATACGACTGCTTGCATCTCGCTTGTAGTCGCAGAAGCCAATTTTTTCAAAAGTTTATAAGGTAAAGACGGCTGTTTCCCCTGGAGGCCGTCTAACAACTATGGCGGCATTGCCGGTGGACTGAATGCTGCTTCACATGCTCCCGAGATCGTCGGCGAGGCAATGGCAAGCACACTAATGCCGCTCATGAATTCACGCCATCGGCTCGTTGCCGCCGAAGTGAGACCGGGCGGCTTTTAATCACAAAATGGGATGAGAACAAAACCCAAATGTTGGGGAGTAGAAGACGTTTTCAATAATGAGCAAAATCCGGAATAGGCTTCTCAGTTTTGGTAACACGATGGGCGATTTCCGGGCAAACATACCCACAAACGCCCATGTCTCGTCAAATTCTCGCTAAATTCGAAGCATAGACGGCTCGACAGCAGTCGCAGTGAGCGAGCAGTATCGCTCCCAAGACTGCCCTACTTTGAATGTGCGCAAGGACACTTCGGCGCGGGCTGGAGCCGGGACGTCCTGTGCTTTTAAAGGGCAAAAGTGTGAGAGTATCTGCGTTTCTTTTGGCTGTAGGGCTTTGCGCCGCAGTCGTAACACCCGTCTCGGCGGGCATGTTGAACCAAGCCGAGCGGTATGCCGGGCTCCATGAGGGCAAGAACAATAAGACGCTGAAAGCGATTTTGGGCGTCAACCCCCGTAAAACCCCATGGTGCGGTCACTTCCTCAGTGTCGTCGCGGAGCAATCTGGACGAACCCCTCCGAAATCATCAGGTTTCGCCAAATCCTGGAAATCCTTCGGTTATGCCGTTCCGGTCGGCGCTGCCAAGCCCGGAGATGTCGTTGTCGTCAGAAGCGGCAAGCGCTACCACGCAGGAATTTTAAAAAGCATGAGCGGTGCTACTGCTCAAATCCTCGGCGGCAACCAGTCTGGTCGCGTCCAGGTCTCCAATTTCAGCAGGAAGTCCATCGTCTCGGTCCGGCGGTGATGGGACTCCCCAGCCGATAACGCCCTTAGCCTGCAGTGGGTTCTTGGAAGCTCATCGCCAACCGAGAGGAGTTCGGAGTAAGAACAAACTTCCCTTCAAGTCCTCTCAAGGCGATTGAGCTTATGGCTGCTCGCGAGTACCTGGCGCTGCATCACGCTGGTCATCGTCTTCCAAGTCAGTTGCAACGATGAAAGCGTCCTCGTGCTGGCGTGCAGCTTGTTTGCGCGCTCGCAGGCTAATCAGCTCATCTGGGTCAACTTCCTGTTGATGTTGCGTGAGATCTCCCTGCGTCTCGAAGCGAGCCACGTCTTCTTCCCTGATATCAAGATGATTGTTCTGGTCGGTGGTTGCTCTTTCGTCGGTCATGGTGTGCTCCATAATTATTCAGTGACTGTTCGGTACGACAACGGGCGGGGCGTGGCTTCGTTCCTTCCTCTCAATGCTTCACCCCATCTTGATAGACGCTGCAGCAGGCGAGCAGGAACCAATAAGAGTGCAATTTGTTTTCCCGATATCCAAAACGGGAGAAGCACCATGCAAGTCGATCGTGAATCCGAAATACGCAAGAAGGCCTATGAGAAGTGGGAGAGCGAAGGTCGGCGCGATGGCGACCACGACCGCCATTGGAGCGAAGCTGAAATGGAAATCAACGCCGACAGGAACACGTCGGTTCTCGGCGAAGCGCCTGAAGCGTCGGCTGACCAGTCACCCGCTGTCGTATCGCTCAACCGCGAACAGTCGCAGCAAGAGCGTGATCCAGAGGCCGGGTTCGAAGAGGGGCTGGAGGATACATTTCCAGCAAGCGATCCGGTGTCAGCCACATCGACCGCCGTATCGGGCCGCGCAGGCAAGCGCTAACACCCGCGGGGTAGCCGCGAAGCTCCTTATTTTTAGATGCAAGGCGGCCAAACCACTGGCCGCCTTCTAGTCTTTTGGTTTCCACCTCTTTCAGAGTGCGTAGCGCAAACCCAAAGTGTCTGTAACCGCGATCAATGAACAGCAGGCTCCTCGTCGCCAAGAAAGCTTCGGATACCGTCTCTTTCGCAGGTAGCCAGAAACTCCTCCCAAGCATCCTTATCGGTGGCAAAGGGCTCGTCCCAAGTGGTGACATCGTCCTCTTCGGAGATGACTTCCAGTTGCCAGTCCTGTTGCGTTCCCGCCGGCCGAAAAATATCCACCAAAACAGTAACGCCGTCATCCTCGAATTCCCCGGAAAACTCCGAGTGTTCCATTTTCTGCTTCTTGGACATGTCAGCCTCCAGCCCCTGTTGGCGCGTCCGGCGCCAGATTTTCCGTGTATTGCACCGTTTTGCTCTGGTCGGTATCGAACTCGCCGGGCGACCTCAACATCCGCACCCCTGGACCGCCCGCCGCAGATGTCTGATTGTCGCCTATAAAAGAAATGCCTGCCTTCTCCAGAGCTGCGCGAAGCCGATCCTGTAGTTCGAGGTCCAACTTGCTATGGCCGTGCTCGAAGGCACAAAGGATGTCCAGCTCGATATCGGCACCTTCGACCAGCGTCTCTTGTGACCAGTCGAGCATCGCTCGTGCGGCTCTGCATTGTGAAGCGGTGATAGACATGTCAGCAGTCTCCATGGCTGCAACTTGACCGAAGCGGATGCTGCGGTCTTGTCTTGTCCTACAACATTGGAGTGGGAACCGGAATCGTTTTGCGAAAATCGTGGGTATGGTCTTCACGAGTGCCGTTGATTCTGCATTCTCGAAAAACATGAACAAGGCTTAAACCATCTGCGACATGCTTCGACCAATGTGCAGACTAAGCAGTTTTTTCAGCGATAGTAGGAAAGGGGTTTTTTACAATGCGGCATATTGTAAAATGGCTCCCCGGGCCGGATTCGAACCGGCGACCTGTCGATTAACAGTCGAATGCTCTACCGCTGAGCTACCAGGGAACGTGCGCCGCTTGTCGTGGCGTGAGCGGGGTAATACAAACGCTTTGACGATTTGCCAAGCGCTTTTTTCAAAAAAAATGCCTTCCCCTTGTTTTATCCACTGAAGGCCCCACTTTTCCGGGCATGACGATGTTAAAAAAAATCTCATGACACTTTTCAACCGAGGTATTCTGGCGTGAATTTCGGTCTCCATCCCAAAACCGGGCGACTCCATATGGGTAAATGGAGCGTAGCGATGCCTCGCTCGCGTGTCGGGCGCATCGTTATCGGCACATTGTTGGTCGTTGGCGGTCTGCTGGGCTTCTTGCCGATCCTCGGCTTCTGGATGGTGCCTCTAGGGCTTCTCGTTTTGTCGCAGGATTTGCGTTTCGTTCGCCGCAAGCGCAGACAGCTCGCAATCTGGTGGGAGTATCGCAAACGCGCCCGTCAGGCGCGCCGAGACCGCGCTACAGCATCGGACCGTGGATCGGAATCGATGTCAGGAAAGCACGAAGCGTAGGTTCAAGACGATAGAGCGTCCCAAAGGACGAGCTACGCTCTTAAGCGCCAGAAAGCGAGTTGCTGAGCCCCTGTCCAGCCCAGACCGCCGCGTAGGCGAGGGCGGCGAAGTAGACCACCGTTAGCAATAGAAACAGATAGCCGCCCAGAACGGTCGCGCCGTCACGCTGGATCATCCCTGCAGAGAACAGAAGAATCGCAACTCCCGGCAAGGTATTCGAGAAGGGAATGAAGCCCAGTGGCATCATCAGCAAGAGACCGGCACTCATGATGGCAAGGCCATTGACCCTGTTCATCAAGAGTCCAGTCGTCAGTGAAAGCATTCGTGGGCGAATGTAGCGATCGAGCCAGGAAACGATGTTGATGCCCTTTTGCAGGGCAGGCACGAGACGCGCAGTCTCCATCTGCTTGTCCAGAATGCGCTTTGGAAGCCATGGAAGGCGGTTCAGCGTAACAGCAAGACTGATCATGATGATGGCCGCACCGAAGACGGTGCTGACGCCGGGAATGGAGACAGGTATCAAAAATGGTAACGACGCGATGGCGCACATCAAAAGAAGCCCTTGCTCGCCGATAGCCTCCATCAACTCTCTCAGAGTGATCGTATTTCCGCGCAACTGATCAATCAGGCGTTGTAAAACTGTGCTGAGATTCTCTGACGTATCCTTGAAACCGAAGTCCTGCGTCATGCTGTCTCCCGAATTCGTTTCGATTTCGGAAGTGATATCACTCATGCCATAGAGTGACCATCCGCAAATCCGCCAGGCGGATGGCGATCAAGATCTCGGATGATCCACGGACATCTCACTGCGTTAGTGGGAAACCCACTTATTGTAGGCGCCCAATAATAGGACCGCCATGAGAATTCCGAGAATAAACGGGTTCAGTGAAGTAAAGAAATTAACGTAGTCCATAACTGTCTCCTCCTCAGTATGTCCTCGCTCTTACCATACTACTCCGATTGAACAGGAATACCAGGACAAACAACTTTATTGCTGCGTTGCACCATGATGCCCTTTGATTTATCTTAAAACTCAATAAAAGTATTTTCCGCGTCGCAGCATTCTTATGTCCTCTTTGCCACAATGTTGCGCTGCATCATTTGCAAAGCCTCGCGGTGGAAGCTAATGCTTTGGCCACACACCCCTGCCGAAAATCCTAGCAGACCGAATGGAGAGAAAAATGCTGAAGGGCCTCTACGCCTGGGCGATGAACCTCGCAGCGAGAAAAACTGCGGTCTGGTGGCTTGCCATTATCGCGTTCGTCGAGAGTTCGATTTTTTTTCTGCCTGCTGACGTTTTGTTTTTACCGATGGTTCTGGCAAGACCGCGTCGAGCCATTTTTTATGCCACGGTAGCGACGGTCGCTTCCGTCCTTGGCGGAATTGCTGGCTGGTATCTTGGCCATTATGCTTTTGAAAGCATCGCCCGCCCGATCCTGGAATTTTACGGTAAGGCAGACACGTTTGAAAATCTCAAGGCGTCCGTCGATTATGAGACGATCGTCCTTTTGTTGATCACGTCCGGGCTGGCTCACCTTCCTCCAATCAAGGTGGTGACAATCCTGTCTGGCGCGGCCAATATCAGCCTTGCATTATTCATTATCACCGCAATTGTGACGCGCGGAGCGCGCTTTTTCATTTTGGCACTGTTGCTACAGCGATATGGCGAAGGCATTCGTCACTTCATTGAAAAGCGCCTAGGTTTGATCGCTGCCCTTGTCGCCAGCGCTCTGATTGCACTCTACACGGTCTATATCTTCGTCCGGTGACATGGCTGCTTAGCACAAGATATCCGAAAGCTTCATTCATCTTGATGTCAGGCTGAGCCAATATCCATCGTCTCAACGACAGTAGAGCGATGGGAATCATGCGAAAAAAATTCAGAGCATTTTTCACCGTTTTCACGGTCCTTCTGCTCGCCTTTTTTGGCTATCTGGGATTTCTCCAACTGTCAGGGAATTTTCACGAGGTCTTGGCTGGAGAGCTGTATCGCTCTAACCAGCCTAGTGCCGAGCAATTGGCATCTTACGTCAAGGAGCACCATATCAAAACCGTCATCAATCTTAGGGGAAAGAATGACGGTTCGACCTGGTACAAAGACGAGATTTCCGAATCCAAGGCGCTTGGCATCAGTCACGTAGACTTTGCAATGTCCGCACGTGAGGCGCTCTCCATGGATAAGGCGGAAGCGCTTGTGGAGATCATGCGCTCTTCGCCCAAACCAATTCTTATCCATTGCAGATCTGGATCGGATCGTACGGGACTCGCTTCCGCTATCTATCTCGGCAAGATCGCCGGCATCAATCCGGAAACGGCCGAGAAGCAATTGTCGATCCGCTATGGCCACCTCGCGGTCCCGATCATCTCGCAAGCCTATCCAATGGATCAGAGTTGGGAGACGATCGAGACCCATCTGGCAACAATGTGACGCGTGGACGGGTCCCTGGCGAGCTCCATTGAGCCCGTAGGTGCAAGCTAATCAGGGGCGGACGACGCCAAGAAAGCGCTTGGACATTTTTACGGTTCACCTCGACGGGAAGGCGCGTCACGCGAGAATAAGCACAGTTCAGCCTTTTTGTCCGCAGCCGTTTATTTTTAGGGTTGCACGGAGCGCGCCTTCTATATAAACGCCTCTCTTGTGTCGGAGCGTAGCGCAGCCCGGTAGCGCACTTGACTGGGGGTCAAGGGGTCGCAGGTTCAAGTCCTGTCGCTCCGACCATTCACGAGGTTCTCCCCAAACCTCTTCTTTCGGCGAATTTCTTCAGTCCGTACCGGGCAATCGGAAGCGTATTTGCTGTGCTTCACATCTGGCGCCCACGTTGATTCGACGCACCTATCTCACTCGTGCAGTGCATGCTTCATTTTTGATTTTTCTAATGGAACGCCATGCCTTGCAGAGGGGTTAGTCCATCGTAACGAGATGACGCATCGGCTTCGATGCCTGGCAATTGCGAATGGAGAGAGAAATGAACAGTATTATTTACATCGTCGGTCTGGTCGTTGTGGTTGGGATGATTCTGTCCTTCGTAGGACTTGCGTGAAGCAGTCTATGCTGCAAAGTGCAAAATGCGCAGCTCCCTAAGGGCTGCGCTTTCCACATCTGGCTTATTAGTTTTCCTGCACTGAAACGCCATTTGGACCGATATTCATTTCGATACCCTTCGGCTTGCTTTCTTCATGCCAGACATAAATGCCCAAGGCTGCTACTGCCACAAACAGTGCGCCGATGATGAGATAAAGATTGTTGGTTCGCGTCATTCGGATTTCCCCTGAAAGTTAAGATTTACAGCGCTTTAACGCCCAAAATCCCTGAGAGTTCCAAGGGGTAAGCGGTATCATAATATTGGTCGTTCAGTAGGCGTTATCAGACTTCAACAAGCGAATCGGCGTTAGAAACAGAATTTTGAGGTCGAGCAGGAGGGACCAGTTTTCGATATAGTACAGATCGAAGGCGGTCCGCTGTTTTATCTTGTCACTATTGTCGATCTCTCCCCGCCATCCATTGATTTGAGCCCACCCGGTCACGCCCGGCTTGACTTTATGGCGAGCAAAGTAATGTTCGACGACTTCGGTATATTTCAGATCGCCCGTCTGCGCGTGAACGGCGTGCGGACGCGGGCCCACCAGAGACAAATCGCCTGCTAAAACATTGAAGAACTGTGGCAACTCGTCGAGCGATGATTTGCGAAGAAAACGACCAACTGGCGTGACACGTGGGTCGTTTCTCGTCACGGCCTTCACGGCGCTGGGGTCGCTCATTTCCGTATACATGGAACGGAATTTCCAGACATTGATCGTTTCGTTATTGAAACCATGTCGTTTCTGCTTGAACAAAATCGGACCCTTGGACGTGCTCTTGACGGCGATGGCCGCGCCGATCATCACCGGCCAGAGGAGCGAGAGCGCGATCAGGCTGAAGAAGATATCGAAGATTCGTTTCGCCACCCCATCCCAGTCCCGAAGCGGTTTATCCATCACGTCGAGCATAGGCACGCCGCCATCGCGCGAATAGGAGCGGGGGCGAAAACGGAGTTTATGGGCGTGGGCGGCGACGCGAATATCCACCGGCAAGACCCAGAGCTTGCGGATGAGGTCGAGGATACGAGCTTCCGCGCTCAGCGGCAGTGAGATGATCAGCATATCGAGCTTGGTCAACCGCGCGAACTCCACAAGTTCGGCGAAGGTTCCAAGTTTTGGATAACCTGCCACAATATCGGGCGAGCGGTCGCCCTTGCGGTCGTCGAAAATACCGCAGATCCGAATGTCGTTGTCATGCTGTTCAAGGGAGCGGATAAGGTCTTTCGCTGCCTGTCCACCTCCCACGATGACAGCACGGCGTTCCATCACCCCGTTACGACCCCAGTGGCGGATGGCAATGCCAACGATCACTCGCTCCAGCAAAAGAAAGCCTGAGCCCGTAGCAGCCCAAAGTGCTAAGTCTTGCCAAGTATATACGCCGTTATCCAGAAGAAGGCGTACGGCAATGCCGGTAATGGCGCAAGAAGCAAGGAACGACCCTAATATGCGTCCGATCATTGCAAGCGGGCGGCGAAGCGATGGAAGCTGATAGGTATCTGTGACCTGAAGCAGGAGGGCGCACAAGCCGGCATTGAAGAGGCAGGCAGCAGCAATGGTGAGATGAGTGAGCGCGCCGCCAGCGATATCAATGCCATTGAGAGCGAGTGAAATAACGGAGAGGCCGGCGAACTCGAAAAGGCGGAGCTGCCCAATGATCATGTTTGGAGAGTGGCTGGTGCTGCGCAGCTGATTGGCGACCTGGCGGGCGAGTGGATTAAGGCTTGGGGCCTCGTCCTGGCTCTTGGCTACTGCTGCAAGTTGCCGATGCAAGGCATCGAGCTCGGAGTTGCGACCGTCTCCTGCGGAGTTGCCCATAGACCTATCCCACTTTTCTTTGGTGGTATGAATAAGTCATCGATACTAAAAGAAGCGTTGACGATTTTCACATTAGAAATCGCTTTTTTACCCTCATTTCAGGGGCAGGTCGACAAGAATTGCCGTGCTTCGGCGCAATAGAGGGGGCGGGATACGCAATACCTGTTTACCCGCAACTGTGAACAGAGCTTGAGGCCGCTGGTTTGACGCTCATCGCTTCTGTCGCTGAACTTGAAAATCCGGTTATCTGCGATCAAGCAGGGAGTTGGTGATGGGAAGCTTCATTAAAAGAAACGTTCCCGAACATAGATCGTGTCGCCCCCGAGAACAGGCGCGGTGATAATAACGCGGCCGGTCGTGACATCGGCATTGAGCTTACGCGTCACATCGACGTCTCGCTGATTGGCACGCGAAGTGAATCCCCCTGCGATTGCAATGGCGTTTTGGATGGTCATGCCGGGCACGTAAGAATACTGCCCCGGCCGGCCGACTTCGCCCATCACGAAGATAGGCCGATAACGGTCGACTTCGATGCTGACATCGGGATTGCGTAGATAACCCTTGCGAAGCTGTTGGGCGAGTGCTGCTTCGACCTGTTTGGCAGTTCTGCCACGGGCTGGAATTTGGCCCACAAGTGGGAAGGCAATATAGCCGGCCTGATCGACAGTGTAAGTGTTGGTCAGGCCAGCCTGATCGAAAACCGTAACGCGCAGGCGGTCACCGCTATCCAGTCGGTATGGCTGCAAGGCAACTGCATTTATCGCGGCCGGTGCCGGTTGATACGCAGCACAGCCTACCAGCGTTGACGCTGCGGTGATGGCAAAAGCCGATATCAGACGTGGGATAGCGAAACTCATTCGCAATCGGCCTCCGGAACATTTCGTGCCCTCACTTATCCGTTCGTTATGGTTAATGCCCGGTAAAGAAATATGTCCTGCGAATAATTTCACTGGATAGGGTATTATAAGCCAGAGAGGCAGGGCGCTTAACCGTTGCGTTACCGCATGAGAATTAGAGTGAGAAGGCGGCGAGCAATCGGGTCACGCCGCCGCAAACACGGAACGCAACAGCCATGAACGCCAATGACAACGCCACCGAAGCTGAGGACAATCTGGATGCTGTCTCGGCGCCAAGCGGGCTTCCTGTCGCCTATGTGGCCGATCTGCTAGTCATGACCGGTGCAAAGCCTGTCACAGTCGTGGCTTCTCCAAACGGTGCAGAGGGGTCGACGGCAACGGTGATGCTGGCAAGGGCGATCGCGGAACTGGCGCGCTCTGTCGTAGTGGTGGATATGACGGCATCCGGTGCTCCATCGCGGTTGATGGCTTCGGACGAGAAACTGCCTGGCATCATGGACTTGTTAACTGGCGACGCCGCCTTCGGAGAAACGATCCATCGAGATCGACTTTCCACCGCGCATATCGTACCAAGGGGTATTGGTTCCGGCCAGCGCGTAAGCGGAATTCTCGAACGGCTGGTAATGATCCTGGGCGCATTGTCGGGAAGCTACGACACTGTCTTGCTGGAGTTCGGCGCGGCCGATCCTGGAGAAATTTCCCGCATACTCAAATATGTCGAGGCGGATGTGGTCGTTTCCGTGCCGGATGGCGACCCCACGGTCCTTCGCGATGCCGCTTCCGCTTTTCAAAAAAGTGGTCATAGCCAGATCATCGCAATGATATCCTCATCGCGCGACAGGCAAAGTCCCAAGACTCTGGTATAACGCCTAATTGACGTGAGGGAGAGTAGCGCTCACTTCTGCCGCTTCGGCCCCGCCATCCATTTGATGATGAGCATCGCAGGCAAGATCCACAGCAGGCCGGATAGAACGAAATAGCCGAGGTGAACCCACCAGGGATGGTTGGCAAGCATGGCGGAGGCAAAAGCCGTTGCGACGATGGCATAAGTCACCACCAGCAGAATGATGACGATTGTGCCGATGAATGATCTGAGGCGGGGATGCATGCCATATTCCGTCGCTGACTCGTACTGTACGTCTATAGCAGCCGCGACCGGATGCCGCAAAGGCAACCCCCTTGTTTTGCCCTGCGGGTTGAGGCAAACCAAGCAGATAAGCTGCGGCCCGAGAACCGGAATCGCTTTTCGGAAAGCGCGATGCGTCGATTCGAAGAGTTAGAGTTTCCTTTTTGCGTCTTGAGAACGCACGGCGCTCTAGGCAATTGTGGAGTTCAGGAATGCGATCCGAAACGATGGCGAAGGGTCATGCCTCTGTCGAGCAACGGGTGGAAACAGCTTTGCATCGGCAGGAGAACAATCGCAGACTTCTGCGAATTTGGCTGCGCGTTGTGCTGTTCACGCTATTCTGTCTAGTGCTGGTGGGGGGCGCAACCCGCCTGACAGAGTCTGGCTTGTCGATCACGGAATGGAAGCCTATTCACGGTGCAATCCCACCCCTATCGGTCGCGGAGTGGGAAGAAGAATTTCAGCTCTACAAGCGTATTCCGCAATATCAGGAAATCAATCGTGGCATGTCGCTGGATGAGTTCAAGACGATCTTCTGGTGGGAATGGGCACATCGTCTTCTTGCGCGCACCATCGGGCTGATCTTCGCCCTGCCGCTCGCCTATTTCTGGCTCACGGGCCGGATCGAGAAGCGGTTGCGCCTGCCATTGCTGGGACTTCTGGCACTTGGCGGCTTCCAGGGTTTCGTTGGCTGGTGGATGGTTTCCTCAGGCCTCGTCAACCGCACGGATGTATCGCAATACCGTCTTGCAACGCATTTGACGATTGCCTGCCTGATTTTCGCGGGCTGCATGTGGATATTGCGGGGGCTGTCGCGCCATTCAGCGGATGCATCGAATGAGCGCACGGGCAGGGGGTTTGCAGCGCTGCTTGCGGTCCTCTGTCTCTTTCAGATCTATCTCGGTGCGCTGGTGGCAGGTCTTAATGCCGGCCTTTCCTACAATACGTGGCCGCTGATGGATGGCTCCATTGTTCCAGGAGATCTTTTCATCCAGCAGCCCTGGTGGATCAATCTGTTCGAAAACCCGAAGACTGTACAGTTCGTTCATCGCCTCGGCGCATACACCCTGTTCGCCGCAACGCTCTGGCACATGGTGAGCCTCTGCCGCGCTTTGCCAGGCACACCGCACGCGCGACGCTCTGTGCTGTTTTTCCTGCTCGTCTGCGTTCAGGCGGCGCTCGGAATCACCACGCTACTTACCCATGTGGATATTCATGTTGCGCTGGCGCATCAGGCCATGGCGCTTATCGTACTCGCTTTTGCAATTGCGCATTGGCGCGGCTTTATCGGAGAATATCCTGCAGCCGTTGCTGCAGAGGTCGGGCGCTGAAGTTTGGCAAAAGGTCTCGGGCGACCGTCAGGAAGGCAAGTCGCTCGCGTGCATTAACGCTATCGTCTAAGGCGCCGCCGTCCTCAAGAGACCAGCAGACGGACAGTCCTGCATGTGCGATGGCGTAGCGAAGGATCTTCTCTCTCGTGCAGTTCAGCGTATCCGCGAAAATGGTGCAGAGTGTCGTTATCCGGTATGGATCGATGATGTCCGGCAGGGCGTTGAGCGGGTTTCCGAAGATATTTGCCACATCATAGGCTGGGTCGCCAAGCAAACCTTGCGGATCGATGGCCAGCCAGCCGCGATTGCCGCCACTCACGATATTATCGTGATGCAGATCGCCATGAAGGGGCTTTATGTCTTTTTGGTTCGCCAAAAGTTGACGGGCAATCTCCGCGCAATACCCCAAGGGCTCACGAAGTTGCTCATCTGTCTCTGTTTCGGCGCGGGAGAGCAGAGAGCGGAAATGCCGCTCAAGCGGTGTCAAACCCACAACTTCTGCCCGCCCTGACCCGTGGAGCGTTTGCAGAACGCTAACGATGACGACGTTCGCGGCTTCTTCGCCATAGTGGAGGCGATGAGCGCGAAGCGTCAGATCGCCTGCGTCTTCGAGCAGGCACGCTGTTCCGCTTCCTTGCAAAAGGCGTGCGGCACCTTGTCCATTGCGCCATTTCAGAAATGTCATGCCGGGGAGTTCGCCAAGCCCACGCGGCTTTAGGCGCTTCAATATGGCCGACGAGCCATCCGCCAGGGTGGCGCGGTGAACGATGCTGCTTTCAGTGTCCGCAATCAAAGAAGCGGTGGAAATGCTCCACCGCCCTGCGATCTCTTCCGGGATATCTAAGGAGACGAACTCCGCACTCATGCCGAGAGCATCAGTTCCATGTTTTGCACTGCCGCGCCCGACGCACCCTTGCCGAGATTATCCAGAACCGCGACGAGATTGATGTGTTCGGACGTGCCAAAGACATAGAGCTTCATCGTATCCTGATTGACCAGTTCTTCGGCGTCGATGCGCGTCATCAACCGGCTTTCTTCAAGTGGCACGACCTCCACGATATGCTGACCGGCATAGTGCGCGGTGAGCGCGGAGTGCACGGTTTCGACGCTCGAGCCTTCATTCAGATCGGTCGTAAACAGCGGAACCTGAACGATCATGCCTTGTGGAAAACGACCGACGGATGGCGAGAAAAGCGGCGCGCGGTCGAGAAGACCATGGTTCTTCATTTCCGGTACGTGCTTGTGCTTCAACGTCAGCCCGTAGGCGAAATTGTTGGCGCTGATCGCGTCGTCACGGCTCTGATCTTCCATCTGTGCGATCATCTGCTTGCCGCCGCCCGTGTAACCGGAGACGGCGTTGATACTCACAGGATAGCCATCCCGCAAGATCCCCGCTGCGCGCAAGGGACGAATGAGGCCGATGGCGCCGGTGGGATAGCAGCCAGGATTGGCAACGAAGCGGGCAGACCGCACCTTCTCAGCCTGATGCTTGTCCATTTCGGCAAAGCCATACGCCCAGTCAGGATGGATACGGAAGGCCGTCGAGGTATCGATGATCCGGACCTTGTTGTTTCCGGAAACCATGGAAACAGCCTCCCTGGATGCATCGTCCGGCAGGCAGAGGATCGAGATGTCGGCGCTGTTCAGCATGTCCTCGCGCATCGATGCGTTGCGGCGCTCGGCCTCGGGAATGGACAGCAGTTCGATATCGCGACGATCGGCCAGACGCGTGCGTATTTGCAAGCCCGTGGTGCCGTGTTCGCCATCGATGAAGATCTTCGCTGCCATGTCTTTTACCTTGTATTTTCAATATATTATGGGCTTTTTCAGACTCGATTTGTAAGCGAGTGAAGCGCTTTCAATCGGATTTCGCCAGTCGCTCAGCACGCAGCCCTAGCATATACATCGCAACCGTTGCCCCGGCAATGGCAGTCACATCGGCATGGTCGTAGGCGGGCGCCACTTCGACGACATCCGACCCCCGAATGTCGAGTTGCCCAAGCCCGCGCAGGATGGAGAGGATTTTTGCACTCGATGGTCCACCTGCGACCGGGGTTCCGGTGCCGGGCGCGAAGGCCGGGTCCAGGCAGTCGATATCGAATGTGAGGTAGGCCGGCAGCCCGCCCACATGCTTGACGACCAGTGAAGCAATTTCACTGGAGCGCATCTCCTCGACCTCGTAGCCGAAGAGAATTTTTATGCCGCAATCTTCAGGCGCATGGGTGCGGATGCCGATCTGGATGGAGCGATTCGGATCGATCAGTCCATCGCGAACGGCGCGTACGACGAAAGAGCCATGATCGATGCGCTTGCCATCGTCGAACCATGTATCCTGATGCGCGTCGAACTGTACGAGCGCCAGCGGACCATGTTTTGCGACATGCGCTTTCAGGAGCGGCCATGTAATGAAATGATCGCCTCCAAGCGTCAGCAGATATTCGCTGTTGGCAAGAATCTTGCGCGCTTCGCGTTCGATCGTTTCAGGCGTCTGCCAATGATCGCCGTAGTCCAGGAGGCAATCGCCATAGTCGACCGTTGGCATGTTTTCGAAAAGATCGCGGGCAAACGGGTATTGCGGATCATTGTCGAAGATTGCCGATGCACGACGGATTGCTTGCGGCCCGAAACGTGCGCCCGGCCGGTTGGAAGTCGCAGCGTCAAAAGGAATGCCCCACACCACGGTGGAAGCGCCTTCGAGATTTTTGCTGTAGCGGCGTCGCATGAAGGACAGCGCGCCCGCATGAGTGGGATCGGTGGCTGCCGACGTCAGAGAGGACGAGGTGAAGGCGTGATCGATGCTTTTTGCGGACATTGCTCACTCCTTCAGTCGAACTTTTACGGCTTTTCAATATCGCATTAAGCTGTTCGCGATAAGATACGCTCATGGTAAACACGTCGTAAATAAAGCATGTGTATCGTGGTTAGCCTCTTCGTCATGCTCGCAACAGTCTGATCGAACGCATTTCCAGCAGAGCCACGCTTTTGGCGGAACACGGTGTGGTGCTCCAAGCTGCGTTACAGCCCAAACTGGCAGCAGCGTCGTCCATTCTCAAGGTCTCAGCTTAAGCAACGTTACATGTGGTTTTTATGACTTATCGACCCGAAATTGACGGTCTGCGTGCCTTGGGATTGCTGGCCGTCATTTTTGCCCATGCGGGGTTCGCAGTATTTGACGGCGGATATATCGGTGTCGATATCTTCCTGGTCATCAGCGGTTACTTGATCACCGGCGTCATATTGCGTGAATATGCTGAAGGGCGCTTTTCGGTAGGCCGTTTTTATGCGCGACGTGTACGCCGCATTCTCCCAGCGCTTTTTTTCGTCCTCCTATGCACGATCCCTTTTGCATGGATATGGATGCTGCCCGATGCCTATGAGCGGTTTTCCAAGAGCCTGATCGCATCGACGCTTTCTCTGTCAAATGTCTATTTCATGAAAAGTACGGGCTACTTTTCTCCTGAGACGACGGAAATACCGTTACTCCACACATGGAGCCTCGGTTTGGAAGAGCAGTTCTATTTGCTTTTCCCGCTGCTGTTTCTTTTGCGCCTCAAAATCAAAACGATCTTTTCCGTCGTGCTTGGCGTTGCTGTCGCCAGCCTGTTGCTCAGTGAAGTCGGCGCGCGATACTTCCCGCTTGCCAATTACTATCTGTTGCCGACCCGCGTTTGGGAAATTCTCCTCGGTTCGCTATGCGCGTTCTGGGTGTTCGGAAAGGAGAGGGCAGCGAACGACGTCTTCGCCGGGGCAGGACTGCTGGTCGTACTGGCGTCGATCCTATTGTTCGATTCATCGGTTGATGTTCCGTCGATCATCGCTTTGCTTCCTACAGGCGGCACTGCGCTCATCCTTATATTCTCCTCGCGGACCTGCATCGTCGGCCGTCTGCTCTCCATGTCACCACTTGTAAGGCTCGGTCGGATCAGTTTCAGCGCCTACCTCTGGCATCAACCCGTCTTCGCGTTCTGGCGCATCAGGAGCCCGGAGCTGCCGTCGACAATGGTTATGTGCGCCCTGATCGCTCTGATTCTTCTGCTTTCGGCCTTGAGCTGGTATCTCGTCGAACAGCCTTTTCGTGGCCAGCGAGTCCGGTTCGCGCGGTTGGGGTGGACAGCGTCCATGCTTGCCGCAGGGCTTGTGGGTTTCGGCGCATGGGGAGATCTGAAGGAGGGACTGCCGTTCAGGCTTCCCAAAAATATCACGCAGTTCGTCGAACGCACGACTTGGAACGAGAACTGTCTTTTTCAGCGGGAAGATGGCCTTCCACCCCTGCCCAGCATGGAGTGCATGTTCAATATCGGCAGCGGCCGTACGATCGCGGTCTGGGGCGATTCCATTGCTTCTTCGATTTCCCCGGCTCTGGTTGAGGAGTTCAAGCACCGGAACATCGGCATGGTGCAACTGACTCATGGGTATTGCGCTCCGATCCTCGGGGTCTGGACGGCAAGAGACAAGGGAGCTGCCAATTGCGAGGAATTCAATCGGCGTGCCATGGATTATCTCGCAGCCAGTAACGTCGAAACGGTTATCCTAGCGGCATCCTGGGTCAGCTTTCTCAATTCACCCTACCTACAAGTCGATAAAGAGGACTATTCCGACGCAGATGTTCCCCTCAGCGCTGTGTCGGATAATTTCCGCGAGACAGTTCAGAGGCTTGAGGCGACCGGAAAACAGGTTCTCGTGGTTTATCCGGGTCCGCGCTTCGATAAACCCTTGGCAGATGTGATGGCTTCAAGCATGCTGAGGGGAGATCCAGCCCCCAGCTTCATAATTTCGAGATCTGATTTCGAGGCAAACACTGCCCGCGCTTACGGCGTTTTGAATGCCGCCTTGCCTGCGGAGGTGACGAAGATACTGCCCGAGCAGATATTTTGCGATCCTGCATCGATCGCTGGCTGCTCCTTTGGCATGGATGGCGTCGCTTACATCGCCGACAGAGGGCACTATACAAGGGCAGGGGCGGAGCGGATTGCGGCTGCAGTCGCGGACGATCTTTTCGGCGCCGATGGAATAACGGGCTCGATACCGCTGCCGCTAAACTAAAACGCTGCAACCCCGTAGGCGCACACAGGATGGCGCCTTTTACGCTTCGAAACGTGATCTACAAGATCGTGCCGATTGTCAGGCTATGCTGTAAGAGGTCATCCAACCGCAAAATGCAGCAAGACCTGCAAAAGAAAAAGGCGGAGCCGAAGCGCCGCCTTTTTGATTTTCGTGTATTCCAGAAGCGATTAGCGCTTGGAGAACTGGAAGCTGCGGCGAGCCTTGGCCTTACCGTACTTCTTACGTTCAACAACGCGGCTATCGCGGGTCAGGAAGCCACCCTTCTTCAGAACAGAGCGCAGGCCCGGTTCGAAGTAGGTGAGAGCCTTGGACAAGCCGTGGCGAACCGCACCGGCCTGACCGGAGAGACCACCACCTGCAACGGTCGCAACGATGTCGAACTGACCCGTGCGCGCTGCTGCAACGATCGGCTGCTGCAGGATCATCTGCAGAACCGGACGTGCGAAGTAGGCGGTGAAATCACGGCCGTTGATGATGATCTTGCCGGAACCAGCCTTGACCCATACGCGGGCAACGGCGTTCTTGCGCTTGCCGGTCGCATAGGAGCGACCGAGAGTGTCAACCTTGCGGACGTGTACGGGAGCCGAAGCTTCCGATGCCGGGGCGAGGTCTTTCAGGGAGGAAAGATCGGCCATTATCAGGCGCTCCTTACGTTCTTCTTGTTCAGCGATGCAACGTCGAGAGCGACTGGCTGCTGTGCTTCGTGCGGGTGGTTCGAACCAGCGTAAACGCGGAGGTTCTTCATCTGGCGACGACCGAGAGGACCACGCGGGATCATGCGCTCGACAGCCTTTTCAACGACGCGCTCCGGGAAGCGGCCTTCGATGATCTGGCGAGCCGTACGCTCCTTGATGCCACCCGGGTAACCGGTGTGCCAGTAGTACTTCTTGTCGGAATACTTCTTGCCGGTGAAGACAACCTTTTCCGCGTTGATGATGATGACATTGTCGCCGTCATCCACGTGGGGGGTGTAGGTTGCCTTGTGCTTGCCGCGCAGGCGGGTAGCAACGAGTGTGGCGAGACGACCAACAACGAGGCCTTCGGCGTCGATGATGACCCACTTCTTCTCCACCTCAGCGGGCTTCTGAACGAAAGTAGACATTCTTTTCACTTTCTTTTGGACCCGTCATCCTGCTGTTGCCAGGCGAGATGCGGGCGTTTCTTGTTGCTTGATTTGGCCGCATTTGCGCGTGCCGGAAGACATGTATTCCATGAGAATTCAGTCTGGCGCGCTTATAGGCGGTCAGCTGATAACCGTCAACAGGTGCAAAAAAGCTGACTTCAAAAATAGTTATTAAAAATCAGTTAGTTATAGGTGTGGTTTTATGATACCACACAAAATAGTGGCAATTTCAGCCGAGCCTCATGATCAGAACGCCAGATGCGATGACACCGCCGGCGACATAGCGCCAGACGCTGGCCTTTTCTTTCAGAAGGAAAACCGAAATCACGATGGCAAAAAGGATGGATGTTTCGCGCAATGCTGCCACCACGGCCACCGGGGCCTTTGTCATAGCCCAGAGTGCAAGGCCGTAGGACAAAATAGAGCCGCCGCCTCCGGCAAGACCGCGCCACCAATTGCGTCTCACATGCTGCATGACAGGCAGATAGCCACGTTGATAAAAGGCATATGAGAACAGGAGGAGGGGCGGCAGCAGGGACATCCACAGCGTGTAGGATATGGCATTGCCGGATCGGCGCGCGCCCACGCCATCGACAAATGTGTAACCAGCGATCACCACTGCATTTGCCAGTGCCAGCAGGATCGCCTTGCGGCCTCCACGTCGCGCTTCGAAGGCGAGCGTCAGAATTCCAGCGGAAATGACGGCAATCCCTGTAAAGGCTGGAGTACTAAGCCGCTCATCAAGAAACAGACTGCTACTGGCGGCCACGATCAGCGGCGCGACGCCGCGCATGACCGGATAGACGAGACCAATATCGCCAACGGTGTAGGCGGCTGCCACAAGTCGAAAATAGGCGAACTGTAGAAATGCCGAGGCAACCAGAAACGGAACGGCGACAAATCCAGGCAGGGGTAGAAAAGGCAGAAAGGGAACGCAGCAGATCGCCGCGCCTGCCGCAATCAAAGATGCATCAAGCGCCTTGTCGGAACCCGATTTCACGAGAGCGTTCCATGACGCATGCAGAAGCGCGCCAAGAAGGACTAGCAGCAGGACATCAAGCGACAAGGGCGACTCACGGAGCGTCTGAATGAAAGTGGAACTTTAGAGCATGACGCACAAAAGTGTTGGACGTTTTTACGGTGACTGCCTGCCTATCTTTATGTGCATACGCTGCGAGGCCGGATGATCATGCATTGTTTTTGATCGGCTGGCTCTGCGGCCAATATCCAACCTCAACACACAACCTATACAGGTGTAAGCGGCGTAATCGGGTGATGCCTTTGGAACTTTTTTCGCCTAATTAAGATTTTTACGTATCTCAAACGTTTCAGAATGGGATTTGTTATGGGAAAAACATAAATTACTAATGTAACTATAAGTAGCTGCTAAAATGCCTGTGAACGAAATTGGAACAAATGTGGTACGATTGGGCATTCCGATGGCTGCCGAATTAAAAGGCAACGTGTGATGCAAATTTGCGCAACGTTTTTGCTGGCAGAGAATCCATAAAGTGAGCCACCCTCCTGAGGGGTATGGCCTCATGGTGTAAGATAGGAGACTAGCATGATGGATCACGAACACTACGCTGACGAAGACATTCGCCGGATTTTGATGGACGTCGAGACGATCGCGCTTGTCGGCGCTTCGCCCAATTCGGCGAGGCCTAGTTACGGGGTTATGTCGTTCCTTCTGTCAAAAGGCTACACGGTCTTACCGGTCAACCCGGGACAGGAGGGCAAGGAAATCCTTGGGCAGAAAGTTTACGCCAAGCTTGCCGACATCCCAGTGCCGGTGGATATGGTCGACGTCTTCCGTGCTTCGGAGTATCTCTCTGGCGTTGTGGAGGAGGTGATCCACATGTCGCCCCGGCCCAAGGTTCTTTGGGCGCAATTGGGCGTGAAGGACCACGACGCCGCGGCCAAGGGCGAGCATTACGGTTTGGAAGTGATTATGGATCGGTGCCCTGCCATTGAGTATCCTCGTCTCACTATTGCGCGATAGTTAGGACAAGCGGCTCTTATCATTCGTGCTTGACGCGATATGATCCCTTCGTGCTTGTTTAAAAAAGACAGCTGGAGGGACACCATGTCAGATCATACGCCAGGCTTTTCCACCCTTGCCATTCATGCCGGGGCGCAGCCGGACCCGACCACCGGCGCGCGCGCCACTCCTATCTATCAAACGACTGCCTATGCGTTTCGCGATTCCGACCACGCCGCAGCCCTTTTCGGGCTGAAGGAGTTTGGAAACATCTATACCCGCATTATGAACCCCACCCAGGCGGTGCTCGAAGAGCGTGTCGCCGCGCTCGAAGGCGGTACCGCTGCCCTTGCGGTGGCCTCCGGCCACGCGGCGCAATTGCTTGTCTTTCACACGCTCTTACAATCCGGTGACAATTTCATTGCCGCACGCCAACTCTATGGCGGCTCGATCAATCAGTTCGGGCATTCCTTCCAGAACTTCGGCTGGCAAGTGCGCTGGGCGGATGCCGCCGATCCGGTGAATTTTGAAAGTCAGATCGACGAGCGGACAAAGGCAATCTTTATCGAAAGTCTTGCCAATCCGGGCGGCACATTCGTCGATATCGCGGCTATTGCCGAGGTGGCGCACAGGCATGGCCTGCCGCTGATCGTCGACAATACCATGGCGAGCCCCTATCTCATTCGGCCGATCGAACACGGTGCCGATATCGTCGTTCATTCACTGACAAAATTCCTCGGCGGCCATGGTAACTCCATGGGCGGCATCATCGTCGATGGCGGGACGTTCGACTGGTCCGCATCCGACAAATTTCCCGCCCTATCGCAGCCGCGTCCAGAATATTCGGGAGTCGTTCTGCATCAGACCTTCGGTAACTTTGCCTTTGCCATTGCCACCCGCGTTCTTGGCCTACGCGATCTAGGCCCGTCGATTTCGCCGTTCAATGCCTTCCTAATTCTCACCGGCATCGAAACGCTGCCGCTGCGCGTGCAGCGCCATTCGGACAATGCTCTGGCCGTGGCGCAATGGCTGAAAGCACATCCGAAGATTGGCTGGGTGCATTATGCGGGATTGGGCGATAGCGACAACCATGCTCTGCAACAACGCTATTCGCCGAAGGGCGCAGGCTCCGTATTCACTTTCGGTGTAAAGGGCGGCTACCAGGCGGGTAAATCCTTGGTGGAGGGATTGCAGCTCTTTTCGCATCTTGCCAATATCGGTGACACCCGCTCTCTGGTCATCCACCCTGCATCCACCACGCATGCTCAACTGACGCCCGAGCAACAGGTTGCTGCGGGCGCTGGTCCAGATGTCGTGCGCCTCTCTATCGGCATCGAGGATGTGAAGGACATCATCGCCGATCTGGAACAGTCGCTGGCCAAAATCTGACGGCCATCAATCCCGATAGCAAAGATCTTAAAGGACAAGATTGCTCATGGCCTTCACACTCGATTTCAAGCCGAACGGCGATCTTTCCACGCTCCAGCCGGAGGAGGGCGCCCCAGCGCCCGACCGGCTGATTGGGGGCAACCCGAAATTCACCAGCTGGAATCTGGAGGAGGCCGAAGGCGGCATTTACGCCGGCATCTGGCAATCCACTCCCGGCAAGTGGCGAGTGGAATATGACGAGTGGGAGTACTTCAATATTTTGGAGGGCCACTCCATTCTGACCGAGGATGGTGGACACGCCATTCACCTCAGAACGGGCGACCGCCAAATCATCCGCCCAGGCTTCAAGGGAACATGGGAAGTGGTGGAGACAACCCGAAAGGATTACGTAGTCCGGCTTTAAACGGCCAAGTAGTCAGAAGGCGAAGCGCGGGTGCTTTTAATCAAAGTGTATCAGAACGAAGGTTTTGGTACACTTTCTTCGTCTTTACCTGCGCATAGCCCGAAGCTTCAAGGAACAGACCTGATCACCAAACTAAATCAAGCCTTTCAAGCCCGTGGAAGTGATAGACGTCCTTCACCGTAGGCTGGCTCGCAAGCTTCAGATGCGGCAGGCGTTGAAAGAGAAGTGGCAGAACGATATTCAGTTCCAGCCGCGCCAGTGGAGCGCCGATGCAGAAATGGATGCCTGCGCCGAAGGAGAGGTTTGGAGCCTCGGTTCGGTCAGGTTTGAAAGTCAGGGGATCGCTGAATTTCTGCGGATCGAGATTGGCGGCAGCGAGGATCAGGCTAACCTTGTCGCCTCGCTCGAACCGAACGCCATCGATTTCCACCGGCTCCAGAGCCCAACGCTGGAAGATATGGACCGGCGCGCCAATGCGAAGAGTTTCTTCAACGGTCCGCTCCGTCGTCTTTTCGTCGCTGAACAGCGAATGAGTGTCGAGGCCGCTTTCGAGGATAACGCGCACCGAATTACCGATCTGGTGCACTGTCGCCTCATGCCCGGCGTTCAGGAGCACGATGGTGGTGGAAACCAGCTCTTCGTCGGTCAGAAACTGGCCCTTATGCTCCGTATGGATCATATGGCTGAGCAGATCGTCCTTCGGCTCGGCGCGGCGTTCGGCAATGACACTGCGCACGTAATCAGCGAACTCCTTGGCGGCGTGGTCGGCAGCCACTTCGTCCTCAAGGCTGCGCTTGAACATATACATCCCGACATAGGCATGCGACCATTTGAGCAACTGTGGCCCCATCTCTTCCGGAATGCCGATCATCCTGGCAATCATCGTCACGGGAATGATGTCGGCGAAGGAGGAGAGCAGTTCCGTCTGCCCGTCCTTCGCAAAGCGGTCGATCAAACCATGCGCCAGAGCCTCAATTTCCGGCTTCATCTTCTCCACATGGCGGGACACGAAGGCGCGATTGACGAGTGTACGAAGACGGGTGTGTTCTGGAGGCTCGATCTCGAGCAGCGAATGGCGCTCAGCGGCATCGAAGTGGCGGGTATGATCAAGCGGTGCAGGTAATCCCAGCTCTTCGCGTGTGGCGATGTGCAGGATCTGACGCCCGAAGCGGCGATCGCGCAAAAGCGCATTGACGTGATCATAGCCGGTAAAGAACCACTGCTTCTGCTCCTCCCAGTAGAAGGTCGGACAGTGTGCGTGCAAGCGCGCGTAAGTCGCGTTCGGATTGCCATAGAACGCCGGGTTGCGGGCGTCGAGCGATACGGTGCGTTCCTGAGGATCGATGCGGAGAAAATCGGGCATGGTGTTCATGCCCGACATCTATCGGAAACCTGTCTTCGTTGAAAGGGATTTGAGAGGCCAGAAGCGGGTCAATGACTGCCGATTGCTGCAATACGATTGAGCGCAGCCACCTGCCGGTCCGCATTGTTGTCATGCGGGTTCTCGCCCCGGTCCTCGGCCGGAAGCACGACGTTGGCCAGGCCATCGTTGAAGACGGTCCTGTTACGGCCCGCGGACTTTGCAGCATAAAGAGCGCGATCGGACATCTTCAGCATCAAATCAAGATCTGCCTCAGACACCGGCATCGAATGAACACCGATACTGACGGTCGAGTGAAAGCTCTCGTCGCTGGCGTCGGTGGAAAGACGCGAGAAATACATGCGAACGCCATCAACGATGCGCAACGCTGCGGTGATGTCATCATGCGGCAAAAGATAAGCGAACTCTTCTCCGCCCATACGCACAAATGTCCCTTTGCCGCCAATGATACGATTGACGAGATCGCAGAACTGCACCAGCACCTCGTCGCCGCACTGGTGGCCGTGGCGGTCGTTGATCTTCTTGAAATGATCTATATCGAATAGCGCGATCATGAGTTGCGAAGAACGATGTTCCGGTGCTTTTTTCACCGCCGGAAATGCTTCCATCAGGCCGCGCCGATTGAGGACACCTGTCAGATGGTCCGTGACGGCCAGCCGATGCAACCGTCTTTCGTTGTCTTCCATGAACATCTTCACGGCGATCATCATCAACACGACGAAGCTGAAAGCTGCGGAATAAGCGACTGGGGCCGTCAAAGGCAGCGTCTGGCCGCTGAGCGCATTGAAAGGAATGATGAGCGCGGCGGTCAGGCCGCCCGAAAGCGCATGCAATACCAGAGCGACAGCAAAGACTTTTCGCGTGATGGTTATCGGCTGCTTAGAGGTCATCACGACGCCGGCGATCGTGATGTAGCCGATCCCGGCGCAGAAGTGATAGACGAGCACGCGTGCCAGCATGTTCTCACGCACTGCGGGCAGGAGCATGACGGCGAGCCAGAGCAGCGCCGGGATCGCAATCCACCCCTCAATCTTGCGTCGTTCCAGGCGTAACATGCCTGCCAGCCAAAAACCGAAAGCCGAAAGCGCAAGGAGGTTTCCGATCACGATTGTCACGAAATCCGAAAGTTGCCCCCTCTGGGCCACCAGGGCAGAGCCCAGGCCCACCGCCGCAAAGCCGCATGAGAAGAATAGATGGTGCTTCTTCGAAGGCGCATGCAGCCAGAGCATGGCCAGAAGTGCGGCAAGGGTCGATGTTTGCAGCGACCAGACTAGCATGCCTGTTTGGGCTTGAAACACTGGGCAATCCTATGTGAATTTTCACGAGCATTCGGGTGAAAGACGGCTTCACCTGCGCTGCCCAACGTCTTGTTTATCCGCATTTCAATGGGTGGTGTCGCCAGACACTCTTACTAGAAACGCGAAGGGCATCATCCCACCTGCTCATTAACGTTCCTAACCGACTCCGGGCAAGTGATGCGACTTCAACGTGTATTCCGAAGATATCTTAATTTCAACGCGAAATACTGTTCAGCCATTTATTCCTTACGTAACGTAAAGAATTTGTCACACTGCAGCTCCTTAACCGCTTGTTGACCAGTCTCGGACTCAAGCGTTGATGACATGATCTGACGACCGTTGGCAGGCTGGCGTCGGTGCGGTTTCATCTCTAAGTCGTTCGAAGAATTGTCCAGCCTATTAAGGATATCCGCGGCCTCAGTCTTGAAGTGCTGACCAAGGACACTCTATGTAATGAGATGAAGAAAAGTGATTCCGGGCGCGCGGAGCTTCCGGGCTAGAATTGGATAAAGGACGGACATGACAAATCCAGTTGATACCGCCATGGCTCTGGTGCCGATGGTCGTGGAGCAAACCAATCGCGGTGAGCGCTCCTATGACATCTACTCCCGTCTTCTCAAAGAGCGCATCATCTTCCTGACAGGTCCCGTCGAAGATCACATGGCGTCGCTCGTTTGCGCTCAGCTTCTGTTCCTCGAGGCCGAGAACCCGAAGAAGGAAATCGCTCTTTATATCAACTCCCCCGGCGGCGTCGTAACCGCCGGCATGGCGATCTACGATACGATGCAATTCATTCGCCCTGCTGTCTCCACGCTCTGCGTCGGCCAAGCGGCCTCCATGGGCTCGTTGCTTTTGGCTGCTGGCGAAAAAGGCATGCGCTTCGCGACACCGAACGCCCGTATCATGGTTCACCAGCCGTCCGGCGGCTTCCAAGGTCAGGCATCCGATATCGAGCGCCACGCTCGCGATATCATCAAGATGAAGCGTCGCCTTAATGAAGTTTACGTGAAGCATACGGGCCGTACGCTGGAAGACGTTGAAAAGACGCTCGACCGTGACCACTTCATGGATGCCGAAGAAGCGAAGGATTGGGGCGTGATCGACAAGATCCTCACCTCTCGCCAGGAAATTGAAGGCGTTACCGCAAATTGATGTTGGCGTGAGTGTCTGCCGGTTTATGGTGGCGGATTGAATTCTGGGCTTTAAACCGGCAAATAAAGCGCTAATAGTACATATTAAGGCTATGTTGAATTTTTATGACGTAGTCTGAACCAAGCTCTTCCGTAGGCCGTAATGCTGTGAGGGAGAGCAGCGAAGATATACCGGAGCATTGCTGTTCCGGGGTTTTAAGGGGAATTCGTTGCCGCCGTTCGTCAGTTCATGTATCTGATACGGCTAGTACCCCGGGAACGAAGCGGATGCGAAGGCCGAAGACGGCGTCGCATTTGCAGGCGGTAAGTTGACCGCGATCCGCTTTGCGGACCTGCGGCGTGCTGGAAGGAAAGAGATATGAGCAAAGTCAGCGGCAGCAACGGCGGCGACTCGAAAAATACACTCTATTGTTCATTCTGCGGCAAGAGCCAGCACGAAGTCCGGAAACTGATTGCCGGGCCGACCGTGTTCATCTGCGATGAATGCGTCGAATTGTGCATGGACATCATCCGCGAGGAGAACAAGAGCTCGATGGTGAAGTCGCGTGAGGGTGTTCCCACCCCGCAGGACATCATCAAGATCCTCGACGAATACGTCATCGGCCAGAAGCAGGCGAAGAAAATCCTCTCTGTGGCCGTTCACAATCACTACAAGCGCCTCGCGCACGCCTCCAAGAACGGCGATGTCGAACTGGCGAAATCGAACATTATGCTCGTTGGCCCGACGGGTTGCGGCAAGACCTATCTTGCCCAGACGCTGGCGCGCATCATCGATGTTCCCTTCACCATGGCGGACGCGACGACGTTGACCGAAGCCGGTTATGTCGGTGAAGACGTCGAAAACATCATTCTGAAGCTGCTCCAAGCTGCCGATTACAACGTCGAGCGCGCCCAGCGCGGTATCGTCTACATCGACGAAGTGGACAAGATTTCCCGCAAGTCGGACAATCCTTCCATCACCCGCGATGTATCGGGCGAGGGCGTGCAGCAAGCGCTTCTGAAGATCATGGAAGGCACGGTCGCATCCGTTCCACCGCAGGGCGGACGCAAGCATCCGCAGCAAGAATTCCTGCAGGTGGATACGACCAACATTCTCTTCATCTGCGGCGGTGCCTTTGCCGGTCTCGACAAGATCATCTCTGCCCGTGGCGAAAAGACCTCGATCGGCTTTGGCGCAACGGTCAAAGCCGAAGACGATCGCCGCGTTGGCGAAGTGCTGCGTGAACTTGAGCCGGAAGATCTGGTGAAGTTCGGTCTCATTCCGGAATTCATCGGTCGTCTGCCGGTGCTGGCAACGCTGGAAGATCTCGACGAGGATGCGCTGATCCAGATCCTGTCCGAGCCGAAGAACGCCTTGGTCAAGCAGTATCAGCGTCTGTTCGAGATGGAAGATGTCGAGCTGACCTTCCATGAAGACGCATTGCGCGAAATCGCTCGTAAGGCGATCACTCGCAAGACTGGCGCGCGCGGTCTGCGTTCCATCATGGAAAAGATCCTGCTCGATACAATGTTCGACCTTCCGACGTTGGAAGGTGTTCGAGAAGTGGTCATTTCGGATGAAGTTGTCAGCGGCATTGCGCGCCCGCTCTACATCTATGCCGATCGTCAGGACGAAAAGGCGAATGTTTCGGCCTAATCGTCAAGCCGGACCCATTTGGAATTAAGAAGGCTCGCCATTGGCGGGCCTTTTTCTGCGTTGAGGTCTGCCGTGAAGATATCGGCAGGTTTTCCTCAGTCTGTAAGACGCAACGCGAATTGCGGCTGGGGCAGGGATGCTGGAGGGGCTCGGCACTTCGTGCTTGATGAAGCGCAAATAACCGACCTATCTCCCGATTTTAAATTTGAAGAAAATTACGCTTTGCTGATAAGATGTTACGAGTCATTTTGTCTGATGGTGAATGTTCTCGCGAACATCGTGCATCAAACCCGCGCTCAACGGGCCAGTGAGATGCGGGCTGTATAAGCGTTTTGGAGCCCGCGCGTTTGTTAAGCGCAACTTGTCCAAACATTGTAAGCGGGCTGTTGGTTCCCGTGACTTGAAAATGACGGTGCGAAACGCCACTTTCAGTCACGAATAAGAATATGCCGGAAACTTCCCAAGACGTCCGGCAAGCGTCCCTAATTGGGACCATGGAAAGGAAATGATATGATGAACATCACGTCTGCTGCATCTGGCGGTACCTATCCCGTACTCCCTCTGCGCGACATTGTCGTTTTCCCGCATATGATCGTTCCACTCTTCGTCGGACGCGAAAAGTCTATCCGTGCGCTCGAGGAAGTCATGGGCTCCGACAGGCAGATCATGCTTGTGACCCAGATCAACGCCAGCGACGATGATCCCGATCCATCGGCCATTCATAAGGTCGGCACAGTGGCGAACGTTCTGCAGTTGCTGAAGCTGCCCGACGGCACCGTCAAGGTTCTGGTCGAGGGCAAGGGCCGCGCCAAGATCGACGAATACACTGGCCGAGAAGACTTCTACGAAGCGACGGCATCAATCCTGAGCGAACCGGACGAAGATCCTGTCGAAATCGAAGCTCTGTCGCGCTCTGTGGTGTCCGAATTCGAGAGCTACGTAAAGCTCAACAAGAAGATTTCCCCGGAAGTCGTTGGTGCTGCTGGACAAATTGACGATTACTCGAAACTCGCAGATACGGTCGCATCGCATCTCTCCATCAAGATTACCGAAAAGCAGGAAATGCTTGAGACGGTAAGCGTGAAGCAGCGTCTGGAAAAGGCTCTCGGCTTCATGGAAGGCGAGATTTCCGTTCTGCAGGTGGAGAAGCGTATCCGCTCGCGCGTCAAGCGCCAGATGGAAAAGACCCAGCGCGAATATTACCTCAACGAGCAGATGAAGGCGATCCAGAAGGAGCTCGGCGACGGCGAAGACGGCCGTGACGAGATGGCTGAACTGGAAGAGCGCATCGCCAAGACCAAGCTCTCCAAGGAGGCCAAGGAAAAGGCTGAGGCGGAGATGAAAAAGCTGCGCCAGATGAGCCCGATGTCGGCGGAAGCCACCGTAGTGCGAAACTATCTGGATTGGCTGCTTGGTCTGCCATGGGGTAAGAAGTCCAAGGTCAAGGTCGATTTGAACGCTGCCGAGCAGGTTCTGGATCTCGATCACTTCGGTCTCGATAAGGTCAAGGAACGCATCGTCGAATATCTGGCCGTGCAGGCCCGCGCGACGAAGATCCGCGGCCCGATCCTGTGCCTTGTTGGCCCTCCAGGCGTTGGTAAGACCTCGCTTGCAAAGTCCATCGCCAAGGCAACCGGCCGCGAATATGTTCGCATGGCGCTCGGTGGCGTTCGTGACGAAGCTGAGATCCGCGGTCACCGTAGGACCTATATCGGCTCCATGCCGGGCAAGATCGTCCAGTCGATGAAGAAGGCCAAGAAGGCAAACCCGCTCTTCCTGCTCGACGAAATCGACAAGATGGGCATGGATTTCCGTGGCGATCCGTCGTCGGCGCTGCTCGAGGTGCTGGATCCGGAACAGAACTCCACGTTCATGGACCACTACCTGGAAGTGGAATACGACCTGTCAGACGTCATGTTCGTGACGACCGCCAACACGCTCAATATTCCTGGCCCGCTGATGGACCGTATGGAAGTGATCCGTATTGCCGGTTACACGGAAGACGAAAAGCGCGAAATCGCCAAGCGGCACCTGCTGCCCAAGGCAATCAAGGAACATGCCCTGCGTCCGGAAGAATTTTCCGTGACGGATGGCGCCCTGATGGCCGTAATCCAGCAGTACACCCGCGAAGCCGGTGTTCGTAACTTCGAGCGTGAGCTGATGAAGCTTGCCCGCAAGGCCGTCACCGAAATCATCAAGGGCAAGACCAAGTCGGTCGAGGTCACGGCAGACAACATCCACGACTATCTGGGTGTGCCGCGCTTCCGCCATGGCGAGGCAGAGCGTGAGGATCAGGTTGGCGTGGTAACGGGTCTGGCCTGGACCGAGGTGGGTGGCGAGTTGCTCACCATCGAAGGCGTGATGATGCCGGGCAAGGGTCGTATGACCGTGACCGGTAACTTGAAGGAAGTGATGAAGGAATCCATCTCGGCGGCGGCATCCTATGTCCGTTCGCGTGCGGTCGATTTCGGCATCGAGCCTCCACGCTTCGACAAGAGCGACATCCACGTTCACGTGCCGGAAGGCGCAACGCCGAAGGACGGTCCGTCCGCAGGTGTCGCCATGGCAACGGCCATCGTCTCCATCATGACGGGTATTCCCGTCTCGAAGGATGTGGCGATGACCGGTGAGATCACGCTTCGTGGCCGTGTCCTGCCGATTGGTGGGTTGAAGGAAAAGCTGCTTGCAGCGCTTCGCGGCGGCATCAAGAAGGTGCTGATCCCGGAAGAGAACGCCAAGGATCTGGCGGACATCCCGGACAACGTGAAGAACGGTATGGAGATCATTCCGGTATCGCGCATGGGTGAGGTTCTGGAGCATGCTCTGACCCGCAAACCTGAGCCGATCGAGTGGGATGGAAGTATTGAGACGCCGGTCATTGCGACCGTTGAAGGTGTCGAGGACGGCAGCCAGACCATCGCGCATTAAGATTTCGAGCGATCTATGGTGCTAAATTAGCACAGAACTTCTTGAAGGCCGGCAGAAATGCCGGCCTTTTTTGTGAAAAGATTACGAGACCTCTTGTTTTTCAGGCGATTCCGTCGCTTTTGGGTGGCGGTGCGCGAATAGAACTCTATTCTGCGCGGACCTGATTTTGAGTCGTTTCATACCACTGAAAGGGATGGAAACATGAACAAGAACGAGCTCGTTTCCGCAGTTGCCGAGAAGGCTGGCCTGTCCAAGGCTGACGCCGCTTCTGCCGTTGACGCCGTATTTGAAACTGTACAGAACGAACTGAAGGCTGGTGGCGACATTCGTCTTGCTGGCTTTGGTAGCTTCAGCGTCAGCCACCGCAAGGCAACCAAGGGCCGCAACCCGGCGACCCGCGAGGAAGTCGATATTCCGGCTCGCAACGTTCCTAAGTTCTCTGCAGGCAAGGGCCTGAAGGACGCGGTCAACAGCTGATCCGTCCAGACTTCGTGATTCAACGAAGGCGATTTTTATTTCGATGTTTTGCAAGCCCGGCCTTAGCGCCGGGCTTTCTTTTGCGCCGGCTTGCGCTGCGTGCAGTCCTGTCATACTTCTCTTTCGCCGGTTTTTCCGGCGTTCGTTCTCAGGGCGGGGTGAAATTCCCCACCGGCGGTAATGGGGAAGCCTCAAGCCCGCGAGCGCCTGTTCTCCTTGAGAGGGCAGGGTCAGCAGATCCGGTGCAATTCCGGAGCCGACGGTCATAGTCCGGATGAAAGAGAATGAGGTCAGGCATCTGCCCCGCAGTGCGAAAGCACATTCGGGAGCGGTTGCGCGTTTTATCGTGTCCTTCGCGATGCGGTTCTCGTCGTCCTCATCTGTCCTGATTTATGTTGGTCCTTTTTGATAAGGAAGCATGGCATGAATCAGAGCTCCGTTTCGCTCTTGCGCTCCCGGGCCGTTCTCGGCGCCGGTTTCATGGTTCTGGCGGGTATCGCCTTTGCCGCTATCAACATCATCACCCAAGAGCTTGCGATGACGCTCGGCTTCCCGCCGGCGTCGACAGCCTTTTGGCAATATGGCTTTGCTCTTGTCCTCTCACTGCCTTTACTGATCCGGTTGGGGCTGAGTGCTATGAGGACGGCTTATCCCTTTCGCCATATCATCCGGGTGCTGCTTGCCGCCCTCGGCGTTCAGGCCTGGGTGATGGGGCTTGTTACCGTGCCAATATGGCAAGCGATCGCGCTGGTTATGACGTCGCCTTTTTTCAGCATCATTGGGGCGCGCCTCTTTCTCGGGGAAACGGTCGGTCGCGACCGATGGCTGGCAACCCTTGCCGGTTTTATCGGGGCGATGATTATTCTGCAGCCTTGGTCTGACAGCTTCACCATGTCCGCGCTGCTACCGGTTCTTTCGGCACTCCTATGGGGCGGATCGTCGCTTATCATGAAGAACCTGACCCATCACGAAGCGCCTGAAACCGTGACGGTCTGGCTGCTCGTTTTGTTAACGCCGATCAATGCAGGGCTCGCCGCAGCATCCGGCTTCGCGCTTCCACACGGGCTCAGTCTCTGGCTGCTGCTTGCGGCTGGCTTGCTGACTGCCTTGGGACAATATTTGCTTACGCTGGCTTACAACGCCGCCGATGCTGCCTATGTCCAGCCGTTCGACGACCTGAAGCTGCCACTTAACGTCTTTGCGGGTTGGCTTGTCTTTGGCTACGCGCCAAGCGGCTATCTCTGGCTGGGAGCTTTTCTTATTCTCTGCGCCTCGCTCTTCCTTATGTTGCGCGAGGCAAGCAAGGAAACACCGGCGGCGTCTTGATGGCAAATTAACGGAAGCCGGTCGCAACGCGTCCGGCAACCTCAGCAAACGCCCGCATGTCACGGCACGCAGGCGTCGAAAGCATTTATTTTCGCCTGTATGAGAGGCAACGGACAGGATTAAGAATCGCAGTTGATGGACGTGGATAACCCAAAACAGCGAACGACTTCGAAAATGAGAGGGACTGAATGTTCGCTATCGGACGGGTGAGCACTGTGTTCGGCAACGCGTTCTTTTCTGAATGAAGAGGAAGAGCTTACGTCTCTAACGCTGCTTGTCCTGATTCTCCGAATCGTACTGAACCCATCGAAAGAAGAAGTAGATAGGAAGCGCAATAAGCGCCAAAGTGACGAGGGTGTGTGCTGACATGGTTCATCCCATTACTACGTGTCCTCATCATGAGGACGACGAGATACTTATGAGCTGAAACATCTTTATAATTCTTGAATCGATCTACAGGCGAAGCGACCGATTCTGGCACAATTGTATAAGCCAATTGAAGTAGTTTGCATCAATACCACTTTCCATACGGCGGCTTGCTACAATCGAGCACATAGCGATAGTCACACTCACTAACGGCGTTCAAAAGCATCAACCCGATAACAAAGCGGGGACAATGAATATTTGAATGGAAGGGTAAGATGGTGGGCGATGAGAGACTCGAACTCCCGACATCCTCGGTGTAAACGAGGCGCTCTACCAACTGAGCTAATCGCCCTTCGCGTTCTGCGGATCGTGTCCGCCGCGTCGGTGGCCGTGATCTATTCGGATCGAGCGGAAACCGCAAGAGCCTTTGTGAAGTTTTTTTGTTTTTTTCTGAATTTTCGTTGCACATCGGCACTCAAGGACGTCATCTGTCCGCATCATAGACTAACCTTTGCAGAGACTTAAGACCAGGTTGAGTTACTCCTCAAGCGTCACCCTCCCACAGATGGCGCAGGCAATGTCCTCCAGATCGCTCGGACGAACACGTCGGTGCCAGTGCCAAAATGTTGATGTCTCTTAATCGCAGTGATGCTGAGTGACCGGTGGGAAATGGATGCCTGCGTGTTCGAGAGGGCAGGGCAGGCCATTACCCGTCTGTAGCCGGCGCCTTATGAAAAAGAATCATGGCAGCCTTCAAAAGAAAATGCCGGGCTGTGGAAAAGACGTGGCTGAGGCATCCGTCCCACTTTTGGCGGATCGCCCCAAAAATCAGGCGTTTGGGAGTCCACGCCTACAGCAAAATGCATAAGCTTATTCTTTTGTCGTGAAACCTGCTTGACACCCCCACACGAACCCCTTAGTTAGCCGCTCAACGAACAGCCGAGGCGGTTCGTGCAGCGGGGTGAAAGCCTCCTGTCAGGAGATGCGGGTGTAGCTCAGTCGGTTAGAGTGCCGGCCTGTCACGCCGGAGGTCGCGGGTTCGAGCCCCGTCGCCCGCGCCATTTAAATCAATGACTTAGCCAGTGTGGCGGGGTCGCCATTACACTTTTGTAGCTGGGTTCATTACATTTTTCGTCCCGGTTTGTTCTTTCTGAGCTTCGCTCGGCCTTCGCGACGGTTGGCATCGACGTCGCGGACGGTGGCGATGTTGACCGGGTTGTAAGTCTGCTGAAGTCGGGTCGAAGCGGCCAGCGTATTGGCCATCTTGGTCGAGATTGCTTGGGCACTTGCACCACCCGCCGTTGCCTCCACCGTGCCGGATCTGCGCATGTCTGCGAGTTGCCTCGTTTCGTCTGGGCCGAACTCGGCAGCGCGGACGACACGGAAATCGAAACCGAGCTTGTTCTTCGAGTAGGGGTTGGCTGGTGCGGTTTGCCGCCCTTTGCAGTCGTGCCACTACCCTTAGGGTCCAGACTCACAACCAGTAGCTGACGGTCGCTGCGATGCAGACGGCTGCGAGGAAGTTGCCGGCGTTTCGGTCGTATCGGGTTGCGACGCGGCGGAAGTCCTTGAGGCGGCAGAACATG